>NZ_CP058648.1:15000-1215000 GCF_018141405.1 Serpentinicella alkaliphila | reverse complement strand
GGTTATTGTCCGTAATCACCTTAATAATTACCACCTTTTTAGTTATATCACACTCTATATTTTTTACACTAGCATACTCACTCCTATCAAGTTTTTCTGCAATTTTTAAAAATATACTTAGTTTCTTAATATTGTCATAATCCTCTTTTTTTATAAGCATATTATATTTTTTCCAATCCTCCTTAAAATCCGCATCCCGATGAAAGCCCACTAAATAAGCACACAATAGCTTTTCCTTATTATCCATACCATTTATTTTACTGTTTAAGGTAAGATAAAATCCATGTTGATGATGATTATAGTAATCAATATAATTTCCTATATCATGAAGCAAAGAAGAAGTAGAAAGTAATTTTCTATATCCTTCGTCAAATTTATGAATCGACTGAGTTTGATCAAAAATTTCTAGAGCTAGTTTTCTAACATGGTAACAATGCTGTAGGTTTAAGTTGTAGTTCTTTAGAATGTTAGTTACACTATGCTCTAAAACATCATCTAACCTCATATTATTGCATTTAATCTGTTTAAGATAATATTCATAAAAAATGCCTTCCCTAACTCCATTACCACTAATTACAAGGTTGTTAGAATTTAAATATTCCATTATTACTTTAATAGGCACTAGGCCTCCGATAATAATATCCGCCCTTTCCTTATTAACTCCAGGCAGTTTAATTCTTCCGTCTAAGTCCTTACTTGTAATTTCTTTATACACTCTAGAAACTTCCTTGTGATCTAGTTGATAGTTATGAAGACTATTCAACGGAAAAGCAACTTTGTTTTTATTTACTTTAGCTAAAGTTCTAATAGTTCCGCCTAAACCTATAATTGGTAACCCCACGGCACTCTTTAACCACTTTATTCCGCTCAACACCTTAATCATAAAGTTCTCTAGTGTCTGTATTTTCTCTTGAGTTACCTGCTCTTTTCCTAAAAATTGCTCAGTTAATATAATAGATCCATAAGGAAGACTTATGGATTCTTTAAACCTTTTATCTAATACCAGAGATATTTCAGTGCTTCCCCCACCAATATCAACAATAACGCAATTTTCAATATCAATTGTATTAATGACACCCAAATAGCCATAATAGGCTTCTTTTTCCCCGGCAATAACATCAAAATTCATATCTAATTCTACTTTTATGCGTTTTAAAAACTCATCCTTATTAGTTGCATTTCTAACAGCAGCTGTTGCAATAGCCATAACTTCGTCTACTTCATGGGCTTCTATAATTGCTTTAAATAGCATCAGAACGTGTAGAGTCCTTTCCATGGGCTCTTTTTGTAAAATTTTCTTATCACCCATCCCCTCACTCAGTCTTACCATTTCCTTAATTTCATCTATCATCTTAAATGACCGATCCCTGTAAATTTTCATTATTAGCATTCTAATTGTATTTGAACCCAGATCAATCACAGCAACTTTATTTACCACAGTTTGCACCTTCATTCTAATAAATCGTTTTCGATAAAGTAGTTTTGAGAATTAACAATCTTTTTTCCACGTCTATCAATCTTTTTATATATTCCTTCAGAATTCATCAATCGTGCTTTTACATTGTCCGCCAAAATTACATGTAACATCTTGACCAACCTTGATTTTAGTGAAGTATCTTCTACTCCAAACATCAATTCTACTCTTCTATATAAATTTCTAGGCATTAAATCCGCACTAGTTAAATATACCTTTTCTTCCCCATCATTATAGAAATAGAGGACTCTTGTATGCTCTAAAAATCTACCAACAATACTTCTAACCCTTATATTTTCACTTAAGCCATCTACCCCTGGTTTTAAGCAGCAAATGCCTCTTATTATTAGTTCAATCTGTACACCTACTAGGGAAGCATCATACAATTCTTTAATAATATCCGTATCAACTAATGCATTCATCTTAATTACTATTTTAGACATTTTACCAAGTCTAGCATTTTCAGCTTCATTCTTAATTAAAGACAAAATGGTTGACTTTAAATTATACGGAGCTAAACAAAAACTTCTCATATTGGGCACATCCGAACAGCCAGTTAACATATTAAATAAAGAAGTGGCATCTTCACCAAAGCTTTCTCTACATGTAAATACACCTATATCAGTATAAAATTTGGCAGTAATATCGTTGTAATTACCAGTGCTTAAATGTACATATCTCTTCACCCCATGACTTTCCATCCTTACAACCAAGGTTATTTTACAATGTGTTTTTAATCCTACCAAACCATATACAACATGACAGCCAGCCTTTTCTAGTTGCTTAGCCCATTGAATATTGTTCTCCTCATCGAATCGTGCCTTTACTTCAACAAGTACCGTCACCTGTTTGCCTCTTCCAGCTGCTTTCTTAAGGGATTTAATAATAGGGGAATCTCCACTTACCCTATATAGGGTTTGCTTAATGCTTAAAACCTTCGGATCATTAGCAGCTCTATTTATAAATTCAACAACAGGATGAAAACTTTCAAAAGGATGAAATAACATAATATCCTTTCTCTGTATAACTTCATATATGTCATTTTTGTCTATTAGATCCTCTGGTGTTCTAGGGTTATGAACAGGATATTTCAAGTTATCATATCCATCAAAAAACATAAAAGCATTTAGAAATGTTAAGTCTATGGGTCCATTTATTTTGTATATTTCACCCTCTTGAACTTCCATAGATTTCTTCAATATTTGTACAAGCTTATCATCCATTTTCGAATCAATTTCTAATCTAATGGCGGCTCCTGTTTTTCGCTTCTTTAATGTTTTTTCAATTTCCTTTAATAAATCCTCTGCCTCTTCTTCATCTATAGTTAAATCTGCATTTCTAGTAATTCTAAAGCAAAATGGAGATACAACATCATAGCCTAAAAATAGTTTTTCCACAAACATTATTATAATCTCTTCTAGAAGTACATATCTTCTTTCTTCTCTTTTTTCTACCGGGAGCTGTTTTAATCTAGGCAACACAGAAGGTACTTGTACAATTGCAAATACGCTATCACTTATGTTTTTATCATTCTTTATATTCATCGCAATATTTAATGTTTTTCCTAATATTATTGGGAATGGTCTACTTGAGTCTACTGCCATCGGAGTTAATACAGGAAAAATAACATCAATAAAATATTGCTCTAAGTATTTTCTCTCCTCATTAGTTAGATCATTTTTATCTACTAAACTAACGCCATTTTTCTTCATCTGCGGTATAAAAGACCTATTATATGTATTATACTGCTCATAAACCATCCGCCTAACTCTATTTTCTATGAGATCTAATTGCTCCATTGGGGTTAACCCAGAGGAATCAGTTTTAATATAATTAGCATTTACTTGATCTTTCAATGAAGCTACCCGTATCATGAAGAACTCATCAAGATTAGAGCTGACGATTGACAAAAACTTTAATCTTTCAAACAAAGGATTGCTTTTATCCTTCGCCTCCTCCAAAACCCTATGATTAAATTCTAACCAACTTAGCTCTCGGTTAATAAAATATTCTTTTTTGTTCCCATAACAATTCCTCATATTTATCTTCCTTCAGATCAAGTTTTATATTCTCATACAATATTATTCCATTTTTGTGTTTTTGATTATAAATCAAATATGGTACTATTACAACTATTAAAGCTGATACTCATTTTTAAATACAAACTATTTTTCAAGACTAAATTTTACATAACCTTAGATTCATTAATTATTTTTAACTATTTTACTAATACTAAACTTAAATATTTGCTTCTAAAAATATTTTCATTTTATAAAAAGATTTTTTAAAATTAGTGTATATATTTTCTGATAGATGGTAATTCTATTTATTAGATAGCCCCCATAATACAACATTTTATTCATCCCAATCTCCCCCTTAACTTAAAGGCGAGTGGAATATTATCCACTCGCCGATTTTTTATTACTCTTTAGTTATTATTTTTTTAACTCTTCTTTCCAAATTCGCCCTTGCAATCCATAACTGTTTTTCACACTTAGTACACTTAATTATAAAATCTGCACCAGTTCTAATTATTTCAAATTTGTGATTTCCGCAAGGATGTTGTTTCTTTAACTCCAAAATATCTCCTACTTTTAAATCCAGTGGCATACCTTTCTCCGATATAAAACCGGATTTCACCGTCCTTTCCGTTATGCTTCCATCTTATTTATTATTACTCTTCTTGGGTAAGGTATCTCAATACCAGCCTTATCAAAAGCCTGTTTGAAAGTTTTCCTCATAAGCCTCTCAGTAGCCCACTGCTCCATTGGTACAGTTTTAGCCATAATAGTAATCCCCACCTCAGATTCTCCTAATTTAGATACCCCTAACACCGTAGGACCTTCAAGAATACTATTAGGATTTTCTTCCTTAATCTTCTCACAAGCCTCACTTAACACTTCGATAGCATTATCAATATCTTCTTCATATGAAATTGATATTTCAACTAAAGCTCTCATTTTACCATTACTTTTATTAGTCACTTTTTTTATTTCTCCATTCGGAATAATATGCAAATCACCATTGAAATCTCTTATTTTAGTAACCCTCAAGGCCATTTCTTCAACTATACCACCAATTCCATCTAATTGTATTAATGAACCTACATTAAATTGCTCCTCAAACAGTATAAAGAAACCAGTAATTATATCTCTCACAAGATTCTGAGCTCCAAAACCTATAGCCAGTCCACCTATACCAGCCGTGGCTACTAGTCCAGTTATGTCCACGAAAAGTTTAGCTATAGTTGTAAACGCAATAAAGTATATTACATATTTGACTAGACTTAATACCAATCCCTTCAAAGTATTAATACGATTAATGTCTGTATTAATTTTTAAGGTTTTTTGTTTTTCAAAAAACTGTATTAAAACAGGATTAATCAACCTAATACTAATTTTTGCAACTGCTAATATAACAATTATTCTAATCAGTTTACTGACGACATCATGAAAAAATATTAATCTTAAGCTTTCTAACACACTCTCCATACTTCACCTCTTATCGTAAATAATAGCACGAAATACATCAATAAATAGTAACTACTTAAATCATAACATACTTTAAAAATATTAACAAAAAAACATGAGAATAATCTCTCATGTTTGAATTTAAATATATATAATGCTGTGCACCTCAATTCGACATGTGTCCATAGCCGTTACCTAAGCAGTTAACTCTAATCAGGCTACCCCACGGCACACGAAAATGATCACTTACCGTTGCTTCCTTCCGGACCTGGCGGGGTTCATGAGTTTCCATTGCGTAGGACCCAATTTTCATCATCACTTACTTAAGCCAGCACTACAGGCATCAAGCCTCCGTGAGGAGTTCAACCCCGCTATAGCGGATTTGCGGGTTACAGGGCGCCGCTACATCCCCGTCTAGCACAGCAAACTTTAAACTTTTTTAATGGCGGAGAGAGCGGGACTCGAACCCGCGGGACCTTGCAGTCTTACACGCTTTCCAGGCGTGCCCCTTAGCCAACTCGGACATCTCTCCATTACTTTTTAGCTCTCAGTTCTCTGAAAAAGCTTTTCATTAAAGCAGAGCATTCTTCTTCCAAAACACCTTTTATAACATGAGATTGATGATTTAGCTCATTCATCTGTAGCAAATTTAGAATCGACCCTCCAGCGCCAGCCTTAGGATCCATTGCACCATAAACTACTTTATCAATCCTACTTTGTATAATTGCCCCTGCACACATAGGACAGGGTTCTATTGTAACATATAAAGCACAGCCTGTCAATCTCCATCCTGAAATAGCTTCACAAGCCTGTTTTATTGCAATTAGCTCTGCATGGGCTAATGCATCGCCGTTTTTTTCCCTTAAATTATATCCACTTCCAATTACTACATCATCTTTTACAATAATGGCTCCAATAGGCACTTCTCCTATATTATAGGCCTTACGTGCTTGATCTAAAGCCAACTGCATATATTTTTCCTCCACCGGAACCTCCAAATAATTATGCACTAAGAAGACCAATCCTTCTAGTACAGGTATAGGAAACTATAATTATCTGTAATTTCATAAATTGTTTTTCTAGTTACAAATGATAGTGTAACATGATTTATATAAAAAATCAATTTCTATATTTTGATAAAAATGCCTAAGCTTATCATTTCAATTTAACCTAGTAATTATTCAGTAATATATAAATATATTAGAGAAAGCAGACAATACTTTTGCCTGCTTTCCTTAAATATCTTTATTTTATTATATCTTTACCGTTTAAATAACCTCTTAAGGCCTCAGGTATTACTACTGTCCCATCCTCTTGTTGATAGTTTTCCAAAATTGCAGCCAAGGTTCTTCCAACCGCTAAACCAGATCCATTAAGGGTATGTACAAACTCAACCTTTCCTTTTTCTTCAGGTCTAAATCTAATATTCGCTCTTCTTGCTTGGAAATCTTCAAAATTACTACAAGAAGATATTTCCACATATTTGTTGTAACTTGGCATCCAAACTTCAATATCATATTTAAAGGCTGCAGTAAAACCTAAATCCCCAGTACAGATTTTTACCACTCTATATGGTAGTTTTAGTAGTTGTAATACTTTTTCCGCATTATTTGTTAGCCTTTCTAATTCTTCGTATGAATCTTCTGGCTTAGTAAATTTAACTAACTCAACCTTATTAAATTGATGTTGTCTAATCAAACCTCTCGTGTCTCTACCAGCAGACCCTGCTTCTGATCTAAAACATGGAGTATATGCTACATACTGTAATGGTAATATACTAGAGTCTAATATTTCTTCTCTATGCAAATTTGTAACCGGCACTTCAGCAGTTGGAATTAAAAAGAAGTCTCTTTGAGCCACTTTGAAGGCATCCTCTTCAAACTTAGGTAATTGGCCCGTACCCGTCATACTATCTCTGTTAACCATGAAAGGCGGTAATATTTCTAAATAACCATGCTCCTCTGTATGTAAGTCTAGCATAAAGTTTATTAACGCTCTTTCAAGCTTCGCCCCTAAACCTTTATATACTGTAAACCTAGAACCAGTCACCTTTGCTGCCGATTCAAAGTCCAACACACCCAAATCCTGTCCAATATCCCAATGGGCCTTTAACTCAAAATCAAATTTTCTCGGCTCTCCCCATTTTCTAACCTCTTCATTATCGTCGTCAGTCTCACCTTGTGGAACTTCCGGATTCGGCACATTAGGTATTCTAAGAAGTGCATAATTTAATTTTTCTTCAACCTCTTTTACTTCACTATCTAGTTTTTTAATATCATTAGATAGCTCTTTCATCTTATCCATTATTTCAGTAGTATCTTTACCCTCTTTTTTCAACCTTGGTATATCTTTAGATACGACATTTTGTTCACTTTTCATTTGCTCAACTTGTTGTAATATTTTTCTTCTTTGTTCATCTAACTCTACCACATAATCTAAATTAAAATCCTGTTCTCCCCTTCTTGCCATAGCTAATTTGATATTATCTAAATCCTGTCTAATTCTTTTAATATCCAACATATTATATCCTCCCTCATATATATGTATAAACAAAAAACTTCCCATCCCTAACAAAGGGACGGAAAGTAAAATTCCGCGATACCACCCTAATTGATTTGCCTAAACAAATCCTCTCAATGCACGTAACGGATGCAACCGATTTTGCTAATGTTAATTAGCAAAACAACTCCGAGATGGATTCAACAGTCAACAATACCGGTTTTCACCTACCACCGACTCTCTAAAAAAGCCTTCTGTTTACTAGTTCTCTTCTTCGCTTTAAACCTTATTTCGAGAAGTATTTTACCATAGTTTACTTTTGCTTTCAATATTAATTTGTAATAATTAAGCTTAATGCTTATATTTTACATCTATTATTATCTTTTTTCTGTTTTTTATTCTTTTTTGTATATGTAATCATTATATGGTAATAATTTAAATAATTAAAAAACAGGGGGTATACTAATGAAGGAAATAGATATCTTAGGCCAGTTAAGTGATTTAAAAAATATCGATTATAGAAATACACTTGCCATCGCCACACTTATAGAACTATTGGTTGAAAAAGGAATTATAACAAGACAAGAATTCGCAAAAAAAGCTCAGCATTTAGATCACATGTCCTTAGAGGAATTAAAGAACGTTAAAACTTCCAATAAAGTAATGAATATATAAAAGCAAACCTTATTAGATAGCTATGGCTATCCAATAAGGTTTTTATATTATTATTATTCACTTAGTCTTTTTAGTTGTTCTAATAACCTTTCTAACTCATTTATATGTCTACCATATTCAGCCCAATTCCCCTGTCTTGACGCTCCGTTAGCTTTTTCGAAAGCATCATTTGCCCTGGTAATTAGTGAAGCTAAGGTATCTATGTCAAACTCTTCTCCCAATTCATTATCAGTCCTAGGACTTTCATCTATTCTAGTTGATTCACCAAATATTCTATTTAATGCTAATGTTAGAGAATCTTCCATAACAATTTCATCACCGAAAGCAACAATGACCTTCCTCATTTCTGGAGGGCTATTTGTATTAGCAGCCTTTATATACAGTGGCTCTACATATAAAATTGAATTTTCGATAGGTATAACTAGCAAATTACCCCTAATAACTGTAGAGCCCCCTTCACCCCATAGGGTTAGTTGAGGGGATATAACTGGATCCTGATCAATTCTAGCTTCAATTTGCATTGGTCCATATATATTTCTGTCCTTTGGTAATCTGTATAAAATTAACTCGCCATAGTTTTCCATATCATTTCTAGCCATTAATAGGGCAGTCATATTATTTAATTTATTTGGTGTATATGGTATTGATAAAACAAACTCTTCTCTTTCCTTCCCAGGGAGCTTGAATATCATATATTGAGATTCAACATTTTGCTGAGCCCCGTAGTATTTTTCCTGAGGTATATTCCACAAATCCTCTTCAGTATAAAACACCGTAGGATTATTCATATGATATAGCTCATAAACCTTGGCTTGAATATCAAATAGGTCCTGCGGATACCTAATATGTTTTCTTAGACCCTCAGGCATTTGATCTAGATCTTTAAATAGATTAGGAAAAACACCCTTATAGGTTAAAACTACAGGATCCCTATAATCAGAAATATAATAGTCTACATCACCGTTATATGCATCAACTACAACTTTTACTGAATTTCTAATATAGTTTTTATTTTGTGATAAATATGGCTTAGAGTAAGGATATCTTCCTTCGATTGTGTATGCATCCATAATCCAAAACAATCTTCCCTCATGTATTACTATATACGGGTCCTCATCATAGTATAAGAATGGCGCTATTTTTCTAACACGTTCAGTTATATTTCTATGGTAAACAATTCTACTTTCACTCGTAATACTAGTAGATAAAAATAGCTTTGTACTCCTATGCCTTAATGCATATAGTAGTCTATTAATACCACCTAGCGAGACCCCTGCTGTGCCTTCATATAGGGTTTCAGCATTATCTTCTCCTAGAGGATAATCGAATTCCTTTTCTTTTGTATTTACAACAATATAATGATTTGTTAATTCACCAAAATATACTTCGGGTCTAGCCACATTTATATCTGAAGTACTAACTGGCGGAATATTTCTAATCAAAAGTTCTGGCTGACCTTGAGCAGTTACTTGATTAACCGGAGATAAAGCAACCCCATACCCGTGAGTATATTTTAAATGATAATTAATCCAGGTTTTCGCATTCTCACTAACGTGATTTATATCAAGCTCTCTTGGAGCTAAAAAAACCTGTGTGTATTTGCCATTTACTGTATATCTGTCAATATCAACATCTAAAAATCTATAATAAGGTCTTATAGCTTGTAATTGGTTATATGATTCAATTGTTGGCCTATAATCATTAATTCTAATATTTCTAATTGTTTCATTATTATTATTAATGTCATCAATATTTAGATTTTCGTTAACATCATAATCCTTGATCGTAATATTATCTAACCCATATGCTTTTTGTGTAAAACGTATATTGTTTTCAATAAATGGACGTTCTCTTTGCAACACGTTAGGGTCAACTACAAAGCTTTGAACCGCCGTTGACACCACTCCACCTAGTATGCCTATTAAAACAAAACTAATCGGCGCTAATAAAGCAAGTTTATATTTTCTTTTTTTGTATGCTATAGGTATAATGATCGCACCTAGTCCAGCCACACCCATACTCAGCCTATAAAATAACAGCCCTACTTTTACATCTGTATATGATGCACCATAGACAGCCCCTCTAGTGGAATACAGTATGCTATATGCTCCAAAATAGTTTTTTATAGCTAATATTATAAAGAAAATAACAACTATTACAACAATCTGCTTAAGTCCTATGTCAGCAAAGTTTTTAAAAAACATTTCGTTCGAGCGAAGCATTGACTCATTCTCAAACATTGTAGGCTTTCTTATAATATACAAAATTACATGAAAGATTATTGTTACAAACAATATTGCAACTAATATACCTATTATTGTATTTAATAACTTTTCAAACAAAGGTAGCTTGAACATATAAAAGGATACATCTTTATTGAAAATCGGATCTGAAATATTAAAGCTTTGTGCATTAATAAATGTCAAAATATCAAGCCATAGACTTCCTGCTATAGCAGTACTTGTTATGTAACTTAAAAAAACCGAAGGTATTAATAAAATTCTATTTAGACTTTTCTCACTAATACTAGTATCATACAATTGAACTTTCTTATAATAGTTCTTCTTTATTAACTGTAAATATAAATAATAGAACACTAATGAAATAATAAAAAGTGGTATACCCAACTTGAACTGAGTAGTAATTTTCAATAGAAAAATCTGTTCATATGCTAGGTCCTTAAACCATTGATAGTCTGTAATAAACATTAGAATTTCAGAAAAGAATGCAATGGAGAATACTATACCTATAAAAAATATAACACCTATTAGCTTCTTCCTGCCCATAATCCATCAACCCCCTTATTAGTTTGCCAGAATATTATAATTCTGCATAATAAAACACCCAATAGTCCTTTTCATTATACTATTGAGTGTTACTTTTTACAAACTATTGATTCAGTTTTAAATCCCCATACTTAATCCACTGTTTTCTTCTCATCCACTCACTAATTAATAGTGTTATTATTGCTGGTAAAATAAAGTGTAATATTGCCATAAATATAAAGACTTCATTTGGTGAATTCCCATTTTCAGTTACCATTTTAGCGTATGTTCCAAATTGACCTACCAGACCACTAGTTCCCATTCCAGCACCCACTCTATTACTTTCCATTCCAAATACAGTTGTGGCTAAGGGACCAACTATTGCACTTGCTATAGTTGGGGGAATCCAGATTAGTGGGTTTTTAATAATGTTAGGAACTTGAATCATACTTGTTCCAAGACCCTGTGCAATTAAGCCCCCTACCCCATTTTCTCTGTATGATGATACTGCAAAACCAACCATTTGAGCTGCACAGCCTGCAACCGCAGCTCCAGCAGCAAGACCATCTAACCCTAGAGATATAGCTAGAGCAGCACTACTTATTGGAAGTGTTAATACCATGCCCATTACAACAGCCACTATTATTCCCATAGGTAGTGGATGCAATACTGTAGCATCGTTAATTCTTCTTCCTAACCAGGCCATTAGAGCTGCAACAAACGGAGCAACAAATACCCCTGCAAGTCCTCCTAATATAATTGTAATTATTGGCACTAACACTATATCTACTTTTGTCCTTCTAGCAATAAGCTTTCCAGCTTCAGCACCTATTAGGGCTGCTACAAAAGCCCCTGCTGGCTCACCAATTCTAATTGCATAGGCACCCGTATCTGCTAAAAACACAGAATTTGCCCCTATAGCTCCAGTTACAATCGATGCAAATATTGCTAAAGGTGGGGCCCCAATTGAGTATGCCACCCCTGCCCCTATGGCCGGCCCCATTAAAAACTGTGCCACTTGCCCGAAGGCTGCAAGTTGAGGTATACCCATTTGTTCACCAATTTGTTTTAATATTAGTCCGATAATAAGAGAAGCAAATAATCCTAAGGCCATCCCATTAAGGGCTTTTGTAAAATATTCTCTTAAAGAAAAACGATTTCTAGTTTCTTTCATTATTAGTCCTCTTTTCTATGCTTATTTATTTGTGTTTTTACACGTGTCTTGTCACCTATTAATAAAAAATATAACACATCAATCATCATTAATCAAGTACCCTTTTTCTTGAAGTACTTTTTTCATCATATTAAAGTTTTCTTCACTTGAAATTTCAATAGTATGTATATGTACACCTTCTGTTAAGGTTGATAGTGGTTCTGCTTTTTGATCTGAAATGTTCTTTAGAAATTCTTCTAATTCTTGCTTATGTCCAATATCAAGTATTCCTTTTATCTCACCATATATAGGATGTTCAACTATTACATCCAAAATGCGAGCCCCGAAATCTATCATTATTTGTAACTCTTCTCTCATAGCCTCATAACCTTGATGCTTAGATACCACTGTTTTTCTTAGCTTTTTTATATTATCTAATTTTGGCAATATGTATCCTTGTGGTGTAGCCATTATATCTTCACCCTGGGCTCTTAAAAGGGCTATATCCTGCACAATTACTTGCCTAGATACATCAAATATCTTAGCTAGGCTGCTACCTTTTATTGGTTTACCTGAACCCTTAAGTGCATCTAATATTTTATTTCTTCTTTCAACGCTATTCATATAGTACACCCACCTCGTAATATTAATTTCTTCATTATAGATTATTTTATACTAATTAATAATAATATACAAAAAATAGAAGTCAAAACTTCGACTTCTATTAATTACAATTTTATATTATTTTTCAATAGGTTTCATCGTAGGGAATAAAATAACGTCCCTTATTGATGGAGAATTAGTTAATATCATCATTAAACGATCAATTCCTATACCTAACCCCCCAGTTGGCGGTAATCCAACTTCTAAGGCATTTATGAAATCTTCATCAAGCATGTGAGCTTCATCGTCCCCTGCTTCTCTTTGAGCAAGTTGCTCCATAAATCTTTCTTTTTGATCTATCGGATCATTTAACTCGGAAAAGGCATTTGCAATTTCCCAGCCATTAACAAAGGCTTCAAATCTATTAGTTATTTCAGGATTATCAGGATTTCTCTTTGCCAGTGGAGATACCTCTACTGGATGATTTGTAATAAAAGTAGGTTGAGCTAAGTGTTTCTCAACAAATTCTTCAAATACTTCATTTATTATATGGCCTTTTTTCATACCCTTCTTAACTTCGATTCCTAATTTTTTAGCTACCTCAAATGCTTCCTCATCAGATTTTATTTCATTAAAATCTACATCAGCATATTTTTTACAGGCATCAATCATAGATATACGATTCCATGGTGGCGTTAAATCTATTTCTTTACCTTGATATTCTATTTTAGTAGTACCTAATGCTTTTTCCGCTACATAGGCAATTAGGTTTTCTGTAATTTCCATCATATCATTATAATCTGCGTAGGCTTCATACAGCTCTATAGTTGTGAATTCTGGATTATGTTTAATTGACATTCCTTCATTTCTAAACAGTCTACCAATTTCATATACTCTATCAAATCCACCAACAATCAGTCTTTTTAAATGTAACTCCGTAGCGATTCTTAGATACATATCAATATCTAATGTATTATGGTGAGTAATAAATGGCTTTGCGCTAGCCCCACCAGCAATAGTATCTAATATAGGAGTCTCTACCTCTATGTATCCTCTGTTATCTAAAAACTCTCTAATAGATTTAATTGCCTTAGATCTAGTTAAGAAAGTCTTCTTAACTTCTGGGTTAACAATTAAATCTACATATCTTTGTCTATATCTTAAATCAGTATCCTTTAATCCATGGAATTTCTCAGGTAAAATTTGAAGAGATTTAGTTAGTAGTCTAACTTCTGTAGCCTTTACAGAAATCTCTCCCTTTTGTGTTTTAAATACATCTCCAGTTACTTCTAAAATATCTCCTAAATCATATGTAACAAATAAATCATATGACTCAGTACCTATTCTATCTTCTCTTACGTATACCTGAATTAAACCATCTTTGTCCTGAATATTAATAAACCCAGCTTTACCATGGCCTCTTTTAGCCATAATTCTACCGGCAATTGTAACTACTTGCCCTTCTAACTGTTCAAAATCACTTTTTATAGCATCGCTATAATGGGATATATTAACTTTTTCAACTTTAAAAGGGTCCTGTCCCATATTTTTAAGCTGCTCTAGCTTATCTCTTCTAATTTGTAACAACTCATTTAAATCTTCATTAACAATATTATTGCTCATCTTTGGTTCACACCTTTCACAAAACAAAATACAAATCTTACATATTAGATTGATCTATATCTATTTTTAATACCTCGTATTTAGTAACACCATCAGGAATTTGTATCTCAACCTTATCTCCTACTTTTTTTCCTAAAAGTGATCTACCTACAGGAGATTCATTTGATATTTTTAGCTCATAAGGGTCTGCCTCTGATGAACCAACTATTGTATACTCCACTATTTCATCAAATTCTAGATCTTTAACTTGTACTTTAGTGCCAATACTTACTATTTCTAAATTTATATCGTCTTCATCAACTACTTTAGCCTTTTTAAGAGTATTCTCAAGCTTCATAATTCTTTCTTCTACTTGAGCCTGCTCATTCTTAGCCTCATCATACTCCGAATTTTCACTTATATCACCAAATGCAATAGCTTGCTTTATTCTTTCTGCCACTTCTTTTCTTCTTACTGTCTTAAGATATTCTAATTCGTCTTCAATCTTTTTTAAACCTTTCATTGTTAATACAATTTCTCTACCTACCATTATATTCTCTCCTTCTCCGTTATAATGAATAATCCCCTTAAAGAAACATTATTTATACCTATGATGTTAGTTCATAATATATGTCTATACACAAATTTTATTCTAAAATCTATTTGGAAATTTTAACTACGTTACTTAAATTATAATAAAGCACTGAAAGCTCAGTGCCTTTTACTTCGTAGATATTATATTCTACTATATTTCTAATGTCAAGTTAAATAACATAATTATTGAATTTTAAAGCATCTACTTAACTTTTACTATTTGAAAAGGACGAGCATTCACCCGTCCCTAATAACCTGCTAGCTCTTATATTAGACCTATAGAGGCTAAAATTATCCCAACAACTACAGCGATAATTGGAATAAAGCAACCTACCATAAAAATGTCTTTATATGAATCCTTATGAGTCATAGCACACACAGCAAGTAGCGTTAATACAGCTCCATTATGGGGTAGTGTATCAAGACCACCACTAGACATAGATGCGATTCTATGAAACGCCTCTAAAGGGACGCCAGTTTGGGCAGCAAGTTCTACATATTGAGCTCCTAGAGCTTCTAGCGCGATACCCATTCCACCAGAGGCTGAACCTGTTGCTCCTGCAAGAATATTTACCGCTATTGCCTCAGATATTAGTGGATTTCCTTCTATGCTCAATACAAAATTAACTAAACCTTGAAACCCTGGTACCGCTCTAACTACCGCACCGAATCCAACAGCCGCACTAGTATTAATAATAGCTAAAACAGATCCTGCAGCACCGGCATTGATTGTTTCAATAAGTTTCGGTAGTCTATTAAAGCCTAGGGCTATACCTACCAGTGTACCGGCTATTAAAGAAGTTATAATATTAAATTTAAATAAGTTTAACAATATAATAACAGTTAATAAAGGTAGAGCAGATAATAAAGGATTAGGTAATGATGCTTCATTTACTTCTTCGATTTTTTTGTCTAATTCAACGAAGCGTTCCCCTGCGGCAGTTAGCTTTTTCTGACTATAATTCATCCACAACAATCCACCACCAGCCATTACTATTGCTCCTACTACTCCAATAATTGGAGCTGCTGTTGGCGTAGTTCCAAAATACTGCATAGGTATTAGATTTTGTATCTGTGGAGTTCCAGGAAGAGCTGTCATAGTAAATGTAAATGAACCTAGAGCTATGGTGCCAGGAATAAGCTTCCTAGATATATTAGCTTCCCTAAACAACGCTACAGCTAATGGGTATATAGCAAACACAACTACAAATAGAGAAACTCCTCCATAGGTTAATATACCACAAGCAGCCACAACTGCAGCAATTGCAAACTTAGTTCCAATTAGCTTTGTTATCCAAAACGCAACAGATCGGGCTGCTCCAGACTCATCCATAACTTTACCGAAGATGGCTCCAAGCATAAATACAGGAAACCACGACTTAGTAAAATTTACAAAACCGGTCATATAGGTGTCTGTATACGATGGTAAAAGCTCTAATCCACCTGTTAAAGCAACTATTGCTGCACAAATTGGTGCAACCCAAATTATTGACATACCTTTATACGCTAAAAACATCAATAAAGCTAAACCTATAATAATTCCAAACATATATAATCTCCTTCCTTTTCCAATTATTATATTAAAACCCTAAAGAGTTATAATATATATTCCTTTATTGTTATAGTTTGTCCAACTTTTTTAATATGTAACAATTATTTTTCGAATGTTTATGTTTTTAAAGTTTAATAAAATGCTCTATTCTTGGTTCAAGTCCAACAGTTCTATAAACATCTTCATAGGAGATTTTTTTATGAACAAATTTGCTATTATTAATAATAGTCTCTATAAGTGCCTCCATAACATTTGTTCCAAAGGATCGTTCACCTAGTTTCGGCGTTGTAGTCACTAGTAGTTTAACTCCCCTTGTTTTTAGTTGAATAATATCCTCCTTCGTAACCGTATTTGTTATTATTATTTTATTTTTTAAATCCATCGGCATATATCTCTTTATATAATGAAAGTCTCCAGCTATAATCTCTGCGTTTATATAATAATTATTAAATCTATTTTTATTCTCAAATTGACGCCCACCAGTAGGATATATCATTCTAAAAGGCAAGCGACTGACAATAGGAAGTAATATCATAGCCATTTTATTTAAGGTACTTAATGAATATATTGGAATATTACAATTCAATGCAAATAGCATATCTCCAATAATTATTTTCCCACCACATTTTTCTAATGCTTCTGTCATTCCATACCTATCTAAGGCAGATGTAACTAGTATTGACTTGTTTTTAAAATCTACTACACCATCTTCCATTAACTTATATATAATATTTCTTTCAAAAGTATATTTATATTTTGAGCCATCGTATAACGGAGTATTTTTTGCTGCTTTTTTTAACTTTAATGCATCCCTTAAAATGTATTTTCTGCTTCCAGTTTGCAAAAACAAATCGATACCTCCTATACCGAAGGCATCGATTTTTCCATCTAATTCTTTAATTAATCTAATAGCATTATTAAAACTACCATTTGAGCCAATTCTCTCTATATGGTAGTTTTCACCCAATATATTTAAAGTATAACTATAGTCTCTTTTAGAAGTACCTAGACTTACACTAACAATTCGTTTCATCAATTCATCCTCCAATTGTTTGAACTATTGCTAGTGTTGACAAAAATTACACCCTATATTCTCTCTAAATTGTATTTAGAAAACCCTCCAATAAACCTTTTATCTCTTCAATAGACAAAGCCTTATTTACGTTGTTTCTTACTTGGGCTGAGTTTTTAAGCCCTTTGAGATACCAAGCAATATGTTTTCTCATTTCTCGTATAGCAACGTATTCACCTTTGTGCTCAATACATAAATCCATATGCTTATAAATTGTATTAATAATTTCGATAATACTTGGAGGTCCCTCTATTATTCCATTCTCCATATAATTTTTAACTTTTTTAAATATCCACGGGTTACCTTGTGCCCCTCTACCTATCATGATGCCGTCACATTTAGTTTGTCCTAATATTTGAACCGCATCTTCAATAGTAACTACGTCACCATTGCCTATTACAGGTATTGATACTGCCTTTTTAACCTGTCCAATAATATCCCAGTCCGCTTTACCAGAATAAAATTGCTCTCTAGTTCTTCCATGCACAGTTATGGCGGAAGCCCCGTTTTCTTCTAAAACCTTCGCCACTTCCACTGCATTAACATTATCTGCATCCCAACCCTTTCGGATTTTTACTGTAACTGGCTTTACAGATTCTTTTACAACCGCTTTTACTACTTCTCCTGCTAATTTGGGATTTTTCATTAAAGCACTTCCGTCACTATTTTTAACTATTTTAGGAGTTGGGCAGCCCATATTTATATCTAAAATTATATTCTCCCTGTTATTTAGGGTATAGGCTGCCCGAGCCATTATATCTGGATCGGAGCCAAATATTTGAATAACCACAGGTTTCTCAGCCTCTTCTATTTTTAATAACTGCTCTGTCTTCTTATCATTATAATAGAGTCCCTTTGCACTAACCATTTCCGTATAAACCATTCCACAGCCAAATTCTTTACACAATAGTCTAAAGGGTAAATCTGTTACCCCTGCCATAGGTGCAAGAAATACATTAGTATCAATATTTAAGTTTGCTATTTTCATACAATCACCTTCTTATAACATAAAATTAAAACTCTATTTATTATACACAAAATACTCCTTCTGTAACAATTATTAATAAAAAAAAATGATAAGGTATATGCCTTATCATTTAGTTCCAAATATATATAAACAGTATTATTGGCTTTTGTTGTTTCAAATAAATAAAGACCGATTAAAAGTCTCACTAATCTTTTTGACTCAAACTCTCAGCTTTCATTCTTAATTGTTCAGCTAGAGTAAACAAGGATTGAATCGCAGCATTAACCTCTTGTATAGCGCTTACCTGCTCATCTGAGGTTATATCAATCTGTTCAGTTTTTTTAGCTATATCCCCATATGTAATTTTTATTGCTTCAACTATTTTCTCAATATTCTCAACGGATTCCTTAGTAGATGTAGAAAGCTTTCGAATTTCCTCTGCAACTACACTGAATCCTCGCCCAGCATCACCGGAGCGGGCTGCCTCAATAGCGGCATTAAGACCTAAGAGATTTGTTTGTTGAGCAATTTGTTTTATTATTAATGTAATATCACTACTTTTATTAGCATGGTCTAAAGCCTGTCTTGAAAGTCCACCTAAGCCACTACCTATTGAACTCAGATTTTCTGCTTCTGCACTAATTTGTTGGGAAGCAGCTTGTAATTCTGAAATACCCGTATATAATACTTCTGCCATTTGCATAAATTCATCCTGTTTCTTAATTGATTCTAAGAAAACTACTGCACCAACAACTCTATTATCCTCATGAATTGGAGTTGCAATACCTATGTAGGGAAATCCAAACACCTCTCTACCTACTTTATTTGAAAGCAACTTATTTTGCTGCATACATTTATATGCTAAAGTCTCTTCTTTAACCCTATCTCCAGGCCTTACGGGAAAATCTATTTCCTTACCACGAAAGAAACCAACATATTTTTCTCTATCCACTATAGCTATAGCTATATCACTACTGTGAAGCTTAATTAGATATGGTGCAATTTCAATAAAATATTGCAATTTCTTTGGTATTTCATTCATTATATTCATCCCCTCTTAAATTAAATCCAAAAACTGCTATTAGTAGTACACCACAGTATAAAAGATTTATCAATGGAAAGAATTTACTAATAGCAGTTACCATAGGTTGAATATTAAATTAATTTATTTAATATTGATAGAAGCCTTTTCCTGTTTTTCTTCCTAGAAGTCCGCCTCTAACCATTTTTTTCAGTAATGGATGAGGTCTATATTTAGGGTCACCAAATTCTTTATATAAAACTTCCATAATCGCTAAGTTAATATCGTTCCCTATTAAATCAGCAAGGGCTAACGGACCCATAGGGTGGTTTGCACCAAGTTTCATAGCTGTATCAATATCCTCTACTGAAGCAACTCCTTCAGCCAAAATTCCAACAGCCTCATTAATCATTGGAATTAATATTCTATTAACAACAAACCCTGGAGCCTCTTCAACATGAACAGGTGTTTTACCTAATTTAACTGTAAGATCAGTAATTACTGTATTAACTTCTTCAGAAGTCACAATACCTTTAATGATTTCTACTAATTTCATCATTGGAACCGGATTAAAGAAATGCATTCCAATAACTTTATCTGCTCTATTAGTTGCACTTGCAACCTCTGTTATAGATAGAGATGATGTGTTTGTAGCAAGAATAGCTTCAGGCTTACAAATTTCATCTAACTCTTTAAATATTTTCTTCTTAATTTCCATGTTTTCAATAGCTGCTTCGATAATAACATCACAATCAGCTATATCTTCATTCTTACTCGATGCTAATATTTTATTTAATGTAGTAGACTTATCTTCAGCACTAATCTTTCCTTTTTCAACACTTTTTTGAAGACTCTTCTCTAATCTTGCCATGGCTTTTTCCAAAGCAGCATCACTAATATCTCTTAAAACAACGTCAAAGCCTGATTGAGCCGAAACTAAAGCTATATCTGCACCCATAGTTCCTGCGCCAATTACTCCTATTTTTTTCATTATTGAATTCCTCCTAAAAAGTATTTTAAAAAGGGGCGAGTTATAATCGCCCCCATTGTTTATTATAACTAATCTTTATTATACTAATCCCATAGTTGATAGAAGGATTGCAGCTATAACTGAAACTATTGGAATCGCACATGCTACCATAAAGATATCTTTATAAGAGTCTTTATGTGTCATAGAACAAACTGCTAATAAAGTTAATACCGCTCCATTATGTGGTAATGTATCCAAACCACCTGAAGATAAAGAAGCTACTCTGTGGAAAGCTGCTAAAGGAATTCCAGAAGAAGCTGCTAACTCAACATATTTATCACCTAATGCCGCTAGTGCAATACCCATACCACCAGAAGCTGAACCTGTTGCTCCTGCAAGGATATTAACTGCTACTGCCTCAGAGATTAGAGGATTTCCTTTAATTCCTAATACAAAATCTGTTAATGCTACGAATCCTGGTACCGCTCTAACAACAGCCCCAAATCCTACAGCTGCTGAAGTATTAATAATCGCTTGAACAGATCCTGCCGCACCAGTGTTTAAAGTTTTTATTAATTGTGGTAATCTATTGAAATTAAATGCTATTGCAAGTAATATACCTACTGATAAGGATGTGATGATATGGAATTTAGCAAAGTTTAATAAAACAATTACTGCTACTAACGGTAGAGCTGATAATAAAGGATTTGGTAAATTAGCTACGTCAAGCTCATCTAATTTAGTATCTGGCTCTGTAAATAATTCACCAGCTGCAGTATATTTTTTCTCTCTATAAGTTAACCAAGCTAAGCCTCCACCTGCCATAATAAGTGCACCGGCAAATCCCATAATTGGTGCCGCTGAAGGAGTTGTTCCGAAGTATTGCATTGGAATTAAGTTTTGAATTTGTGGTGTTCCTGGAATTGCTATCATTGTAAATGTGAAAGAACCTAAGGCTATTGCTCCTGGTATTAATTTTCTTGTAATATTAGCCTCTCTAAATAATGCTACTGCTAAAGGATAAATAGCAAATACTACTACGAATAATGATACCCCACCATAAGTTAAGATTGCACAACCAGCAACTACTGCTGCAATTGCAAATTTAGTTCCGATTACTTTTGTTACCCAATAAGCTACTGAACGAGCCGCCCCAGAATCGTCCATAACTTTTCCAAATAGTGCACCTAGCATAAATACTGGGAACCAAGACTTAGTAAAACCAACAAAGCCTGTCATATACGTATCTGTATAAGCTGGTAATAATTCAAGTCCTCCAGTAAGAGCAACTATCATTGCGCATATAGGTGCAATCCAAATAATGGACATTCCCTTATATGCTAAGAACATAAGCAAGCCTAAACCTAAAATAATTCCAAACATAAACTCATCTCCCTCTCATATTGAATTATTTTATAATTAAACCCATTTTTTCGGGTCTAAAAATCTTATCATCCATTAACTTAAGATTTTCACTAATTACTGGTTTAAAGTCCATAAGAGCTAGAATGTCTTTCTCTAAATCCACCCCAGGTGCAATCTCAATTAATGTAACACCTGCTTCTGTTAACTCAAATACTGCTCTTTCTGTAATATAAAGTACTGGTTGCCCTTTTTCTTTTGCATAAGTTCCACTAAATGTAATATGTTCAACTTCTTTTATGAATTTCTTAGATTTACCCTCTTGAATTATATTAAGTTTTCCATCTTTAGCTTCAATTTCTAGGCCACCTGCTGTAAAAGCACCACAGTAAATTACTTTTTTAGCATTTTGTGTAATGTTAACGAATCCACCTGCACCTGCTACTTTAGGTCCAAATTTACTTACGTTAATATTTCCTTGTTCATCACATTGAGCTAAACCTAAAAATGCTACATCAAGTCCTCCACCATCATAAAAATCAAATTGGTATGGTTGATCAATGATTGCTTGTGGGTTTGTTGCAGCCCCAAAGCTTAATCCACCAGCTGGAACTCCACCAATAGCCCCCGGCTCAACTGTTAATGTCATTTGATGTCCTTGACCCTCTTCATTAGCTACTATAGCAACTCCCTCAGGAACTCCGATACCTAAGTTAACTATTGCATTTGCAGGTAACTCCATAGCTCCACGACGAGCGATAATCTTTCTTTCATCTAATTCTAAAGGCTTCACTTTATTGATAGGAATACTAATATTTCCTGTGTATGCCTCATTATATTGCTCTGAGAATGTCTGCATATGGTTGTGTAAATCTTGAACTTCTACTATTGTGTCCACATAAATTCCAGGTATTTTAACTAGTTTTGGATCTAAAGTTCCCGCTTTAACTACTTTTTCTACCTGTACTATAACTTTCCCACCTGAGTTTTTAACTGCTTGTGCAATAGATAAAACCTCTATTGATAGTGCTTCTTTCTCCATTGTTACGTTTCCTAATTCATCCGCATAAGTTCCTCTAAGTAGAGCAAAGTGGATTGGAAACGCCTTGTAAAATAAGTATTCTTTTCCGTCGATTTCTATTACTCGAACTATGTCTTCTTTAGCTGCTTCGTTTAATTTACCACCTGTTACCCTAGGGTCAGCAAATGTTTTTAAACCAACATGTGTCAGAGTCCCTGGTTTACCAGCAGCAATATCTCTAAATAGATGAGAAATAACCCCTTGCGGAAGATTGTATGCTGCAACTTTATTTTCCAGTGCAAGTTTACCCATCTTAGGAACTAAGCCCCAGTGACCACCAACAACTTCTCTTAGTAATCCTTCATGTCCATAATGATTCAAGCCTCTTTCTTTTCCATCTCCCTGTCCAGCTGCATAAACTAGTTTTAAGTTTCTTGGTTCTCCTGTTTCAAGAAATCTCTTTTCTAATGCTATATGCAGTTCCTCTGGAATACCTATACCTGCGAAACCTCCAGTAGCCACTGTACTCTCAGATGTTATTAATTGAGCCGCTTCTGCTGCGGTTAGAAATTTTGGTGCCATAAATTAAAACCCTCCCTCAAGTTTAATTTAGATTCATACATATTATTATATCTCTTTTATATTATGTATGAATTTGAATCACAGTATTATATAAAAAATACTTTGTTGTTCTAATATACTGCAAAGTCTATGCCAATATACTTATACATTAGGTACTCCTTATTGAAAACTATTGAATAAACTAAAGGACAAGTATAAAAGAACATGCAAAACTTTATATAAATAATAGATAACTATAATTCATAATCTAATTTTGTTAATTATTCTTACATATTATTCAAAATAATTATTAATATTTATCTATTATTATCTGTGTCTTGAGTGGAATAGTTGTAATATCTGGTTTTCACGTTTTTTTGTTTCAGATTCTCATACTGTAAATTTTATGAACATTGTACAGATTTGTTTACACTTCTATGTCGTACTTCTCAATTTTTTCGTATAAGCTTGTCCTACTTATTCCTAAAATTTTAGCTGTTTTCATTTTATTTCCCTTTGTTCTCTTTAAGCATTTTTTTATTTCTTCTTTTTCAACATTATCTAATATTTCTTTTAAAGACATTTCCTTTACATGAGTATCCGCTTTATTATTTTTAGTTATGTAGTATGGAAGGTGCTCGAGCATTATCATGGCTTCCTTATCCATAATATTAAATGCCCTTTCAATTACATTTTGAAGTTCTCTAACATTACCAGGCCAAGAGTATAGTTTTAAACAATTCATTGCCTCTGTACTAATTGCGGATACATAATGATCCATTTCCTTAGATAGCTTTTTAATAAGCTGCCTTGAAATTACAGGAATATCCTCTTTTCTTTCTCTCAATGGAGGTATTTTAATACTAATAACATTAAGTCTATAGTATAAATCCTCTCGAAACTTTTTATTTTTTACCATTTCCTCTAAGTTTTGATTGGTAGCTGCTACTATTCTAACATCAATTTTTTTACTAGTTATTCCACCTATTCTTTCAACTTCCTTCTCCTGAATTACCCTTAATAGCTTAGCCTGCATATTTAACGGCATCTCACCTATTTCATCGAGAAAAATTGTGCTTTTGTCAGCCAATTCAAACTTTCCTGGTTTACCACCCTTTTTTGCACCTGTAAATGCACCGGGTTCATAGCCAAATAGTTCTGATTCTAGTAGGTCTGGTGGTATTGCTGCACAATTAATCTTTATTAAGGGATAATCTACTCTAGAGCTGGCATTATGAATTGCATGGGCAAACAATTCCTTTCCAGTTCCGCTTTCCCCTAGCAATAATACATTTGACTTTGATGCAGCAACTTTCCTTGATAGGTCTTTTACCTTTCTAATACTTTCACTTTCTCCAACAATACTCTGAAAGGTATAGTCACTACCTAGGGCCTTTTTTAGTTCCTTTTTAAATAGATCAAATTCTTTCTCCATACGACTTATTCTACTTACATAAGTGTTAAGGTCCAGAACATCTTTAAAAATAACTGTCCCGACAGCACCAATTATTTCCCCATCCTTGTAGATCGGAATACGGTCTGCTATCATATAATTTCCTTTAATATGCTGAACATCACCGATTTCTTGTTTTCCAGTTTTCGCTACAATATGCATTCTTGTATTTTCAATAACTTCAGTACAATGCTTCCCTATAACCTCATCCTCATTCACTCCGAGAAAATTACAATAGGCTTTATTAAGAATTATTATACGCCCCTCTTTATCTACTACAACCATAGAATAGTAAAAATTACTGACGATATTTTTATATAACTCTAAATCCTCATTTTGTTTTTTTAAAGATTCAAGTGTAGAGTTATATATTTCCTTATTTTCATTGACCATAGAACGCCCACCTCACTCACTATTACTTAATAGTATTATTCTTTAAGTTATAGTTAAAACCCTTTTTCTAACTCCTTTTTAAATATAAAAAAAGAACAAGAATTAATCTTGTCCTATATATCTTCTATTTGCTTCTTCTTTATTTCTTTCGTAAATAATTATCAGACCCTCAAGAGTTAAGTATTTATCTACTACATTAATGATATCAGTTTCACTAGCAATCAGAGTAGCTAATCCCCCTGTGGCAACAACAGTTGCATTTTTAGTATTTAATTCTGATTTCATTTTTTTAATTATATACTCTACAAGTCCAACATAACCATAAATTATGCCAGCTTGCATACTGTTTACAGTATTTTTACAAATAACTTTTCCTGGTTTAACTAATTCAACTCTTGGTAACTTAGCTGCTCTTTGGAAAAGTGCATCACTGGATATTTTAAGACCAGGAGAAATTGTTCCCCCTAAGTATACGCCCTCTTTTGATACAGCGCAGAAAGTAGTTGCAGTCCCGAAATCTACTATTATTAAAGGCCCCTCATATTTTTCAAAGGCCGCCACAGCATTAACTATTCTATCTGCCCCAACTTGTTTTGGGTTATCATATTTAATGTTAATACCAGTTTTAATCCCAGGTCCAACTACTAAAGGATCTATGTTAAATAATTTTCTAGTTGCATGTTCTAACGAATACATTATATTAGGCACTACTGATGATATTATTACATCTTCAACTTTCTTAATATCAACATTGCTATAGTGAAAGAGTTGATGAATCATTAAGCTATATTCATCAGAAGTCTTGTCCTTATCTGTTGAAATTCTCCAGCAATTAAGCAGTTCTCTACCCTCGTATAAACCTAAAACAATATTGCTATTTCCAACGTCAAAAACCAATATCATTAAATTTCACCTTCTTAAGTTTAGTTTGGTATATATACCGTATAATTGTAGCAGGTTCATATTTATATTGCAATACTTTTATCACACGTACCCATTTAGTCCTCTAACAGAGACCTCTCCAGATTGAATTACTTCCTTCTCACCATTTTCCATTAACATTAGGAGATTTCCCTCTTCCGTTATATCTATAACTAAACCTTCTTTTATACTATTTCCCCTAATAATATTAACCTTCTTATTTAATATAGCTGAAAACTCCTTGCATATAGCAATAGTTTTTTTTATGCTTCCTTTTATTATGAAGTCTTCATACAACTCCTCAAATACTTTTAATATATTAGTTACTAAAGTTTTTCTATCCACTGTTTTACCTATCTCAACAGCTATTGACGTTGCAACATCGCTTATTTCTTCAGAAAAATACAGTGTATTCACGTTTATACCAACACCTACAATTAAATAATGAATTTCATTTAGTTCTGCGGACATCTCTGTCAGTATACCGCATAGTTTTTTACCATTGAAAACTATATCATTTGGCCATTTTATTAAGGTGTCTATACCTACAACATTTCTAATTGTACTACATACTGCTGCTGCAGCAATTTGGGTAAGTTTTGTCCCCTCCAAAGGTGGTATATGGGGTTTTAGAAAAATAGACATCCAAATACCCTCACCCTTTGGTGATGCCCAGGCTCTTCCTAGTCTACCCCTTCCAAGTAGCTGTTCTTCACTTATTACAACTGTTCCATGGGACAAATCATTTCCTTTTTGTTTGCAATAATCGTTAGTCGAATCGATACTTTCAAAATAAATTATGTTTCTCCCTATAGTTTGAGTTTGCAATCTCCCAATTAATTCACCTGGCAATAGACTATTGTAATTTTCAACAATTCGGTACCCTTTTTTATGAACAGATTCTATTTCATAGCCTTCTTTTCTTAATATATTAATATGTTTCCAAATAGCAGTACGAGATACTTTTAATAAGTAGCTCAATTCTTCTCCAGAAATGAACTCTCCTTTTCTATTATTAAGTATTTCTATAATGTCATTTCGCAAAATTATCACCATCATTCTTTAGAAATTAAAAAGAGAGTGTTCTACTCTCCCAATGATACCACATTATATTAATTAGCAAATAAAGTCAATAATATTCCTGCTGCAATAGCTGAACCTATTACCCCCGCAACATTTGGGCCCATGGCATGCATTAATAGGAAATTACTTGGGTCAGCCTTTTGCCCTTCTACTTGAGAAACTCTAGCTGCCATAGGTACTGCGGACACACCAGCGGAGCCTATTAATGGATTTATTGCATTTCCACCCATAAGCTTATTCATAATCTTTGCAAGTATAACACCTGAAGCAGTTCCAAACCCGAATGCAACAATACCTAATCCTATAATCATAAGAGTCTGTAGATTTAAAAATTGATCCGCCCTTGCAGTCCCACCTACACTTATACCTAATAAAATAGTCACTATGTTTATTAGCTCATTTTGTGCTGTTTTAGAAAGTCTCTCAGTAACACCACTTTCCTTTAATAAATTCCCGAGCATTAGCATACCTACTAAAGACGTTGCAGCAGGTAAAACTAACGACACAAAAACCGCAACTAAAATAGGAAAAATAATTCTTTCTTTTTTGGATACTGTTCTTAGCTGCTTCATTTTTATTTTACGTTCTTCTTCCGTAGTTAATGCCCTCATAATTGGTGGTTGTATTACAGGCACTAAGGCCATATAGGAATATGCGGCTACTGCAATGGGTCCTAACAAATCCGGTCTTAAAATAGAGGTTAGGAATATGGCAGTTGGACCGTCAGCCCCTCCAATAATCCCTATAGAAGCTGCACCTTGAGCATCAAAACCTAGCATTAATGCACCAATAAAAGTCATAAAAATCCCAAACTGTGCCGCCGCTCCAAGAAGTATACTTTTTGGATTAGCGATTAGTGGTCCAAAGTCTGTCATAGCCCCAACACCTAAAAATATTAGAGGTGGAAATATAGCTGTTTTCAATCCATATGTATAAAAATAGTAAAGAAGACCACCTTCATCCATAATGCCGCTTAAGGGTAGATTCGTTAATAGCATACCAAAGGCTATCGGAACAAGAAGTAAAGGTTCGAATTTTTTTGCTACTGCTAAATACAAAAGCAAACATGCAACTATTATCATAACAAGATGTTGCCAAGTCATATGAGCAAATCCTGTACCTTCTAAAAACCTAAACAGAACATCAATCATCTGTGCATCTCCCTTCTTAGTTTATACGTGCCATTATTTAATAGATACTAGCACATCTCCACCATTAACCGATGCACCCTCCACAACATTAACAGAGGCTATAACTCCATCTATAGGTGACATAATTTCATTTTCCATTTTCATCGCTTCAAGGATAATGAGTACTTGCCCTTTTTTTACCTTATCTCCTTCTTTTACTAACACCTTCCATGCATTACCCTGCATTGGAGCATCAACAATAGTCGCGTCAGAAGGAACCTCCTTTAATACGCTTGAAGTTTGACTTTGTGTTGGTTTCATTGGTTCTTGAGCAGAATTATTTGGACTAGCAGTTACTGTTCTTGGAGTGGGCTGTACTCCCTCTGTAATTTCTTCAACCTCTACTTCATAACTTACACCGTTTACAGTTATATAAAATTTTCTCATTTAAAATTCCTCCTCATTAAATCAAGAATAATTCATTAACTATCTTAACTGTTGCATGCGATTAAACTTACTCCACGCTGGAGTTGTGTCTTGCTTTCTTGTAATATTTTTAACTACTATATTATGAGTAGATGTATTTAAACTGGCAGCTATAGCAGCAGTAATAACAGCAACCAACTCTCCATAATCTTCAAGTATTTCCTGTTGAACCTCAGAATTCATCCCAGTTTCGTCAAATGAAACGGATTCTGAAGGAACTTTCTTAGATTCTCCAGCAAATTTTTGTAAAAGATTTACTGCAAACATAATTAAAACTAAAATAAAAAATACTACTACCATCCCAAATAGAGAAACCCCTATGCCCCCAAGTATCTTTTCCCCTAAAGTAAGGGAATCAATAGAATTCTTTAACTTTCCAATCAAGTCCATACAAATTCACCTCTTTAAAGTTTTTACAATGGTATATTCCCATGTTTTTTTGAAGGCCTACTATCACTTTTACTCATTAACATGTTTAATGCATCGGCAACTCTAGGTCTTGTAGCCGATGGTTCAATTATATCGTCAACAAATCCCATTTCAGCAGCTTTATAGGGTGTAGCATATTCCATAATATATTCCGAAACTTTTTCTACTCGCATTTCCTTAGGATTCTTGGCATTGGCAATTTCACTTTTAAATACTATATTTGCTGCAGCCGCAGGTGTCATAACTGCAATTTCCGCCATAGGCCACGCAAATACAATATCCGCACCTAAATTTTTACTACACATGGCTATATATCCCCCACCATATGCTCTCCTCACTACAAGTGTAACCTTGGGAACAGTTGATTCAGCGTATGCATAAAAAAGTTTACCACCATGTCTAATGAGCCCACCATATTCTTGGTTTGCTTCCGGTAAAAATCCAGGTACATCTACTAAAGTTAATAACGGAATATTAAAGCTATCACAAAATCTAACAAATCTCGCACCCTTATCAGAGGAGTTTATATCTAGGCACCCGTCTAAAACATTAGGTTGGTTCCCAATTACCCCAATAGTTTGACCATTAATACGAATAAACCCAGTCAAAATATTTCGAGCAAAATACTTATGTACTTCCATAAAATATCCATCATCACAGATTGCCATGATTATATTTCTCATATCATAATCAGCATCAGAAGCTTCTGGAATTATATTTTCAAGACCTGGGATAATTTTATTAATATCATCATTAGTTTCTATAATAGGTGCACCTTCAATATTATTTGAAGGAATCATAGTAATCAATTCCCTTATCATATCAATACATTCCATGTCATTAGTGGCCAAAAAATGTGCTGTACCACTACTTTCATTATGAATTATTGCTCCACCAATATCTTGAGCTGATAATCTTTCAGATGTAGCCCCTTCGATAGCATTAGGTCCATTAACAAAGAGCTGACTTGTTTCATTTACCATAAAAACAAAATCAGATAAGGCAGGGGTATATGCTGCACTACCAGCACTCAAGCCCATAATTGCTGTAATTTGGGGTATTACCCCCGAGGAAATTGTATTTAGACGTAAAATTTCTGCGTATATAGCTAATGCATTAATTCCTTCTTGTATTCTAGCTCCACCAGAATCCTGTAGTCCAATGATTGGTGCACCCATTTTTAGTGCCATTTCTTGGACCCTAACAATTTTTTTCCCATGCATCTCTCCAACTGACCCAGCTAAAACAGTATAATCTTGAGCATATGCATATACTAGTTTTCCTTCTACTAAGCCATAGCCTGTAATAACACCTTCGCTAAATGCCTCAGTTTTTTCCATACTAGATGGCCTACTTTTAACAAAAGCATCTAACTCTACAAACGTTCCAGAATCAAACAACATATTTATCCTTTCCCGGGCAGTAAGTTTTGACTTTTTCCTCAATTCCTTAACTATATTCTCATCACCAGCAGATAAAATCTTTGCTTTTAAACCACGAAAGTTCTCTAGTTTATTGTTTTTCATGCTTACCCTCCTAATTTCCTTATCATACATTTAGTATTACAAGACCATTCGAAATTACTCAATTGAAAACAACACTCTAAGTACAAATCCCTATTTCTTATTTTATTACTATAGAACTTAATATTTTTCCAAACACTATATAATATAAACATATAGAAATTTTTTACAATAATCAAGTGCGCAAAAATACCAATATAGGGTCAATACATTGAAAAACCACAGGTTTAATTATTTATCTTTTTTTAAATAACTTTCAGTTCCAAGTTCATATAAATTATTTCCTTTACTATCAATAGCGACTATTGTAGGTAAGTCCTTAACAACTAGTTTATGTATGGCCTCTGTTCCTAAATCTTTAAAGGCTATAGTTTCACTCTCTACTATACAATCAGATATTAAAGCACCTGCGCCACCGATTGCAGCAAAATATACTGCTTTATTTAACTTTATAGCATTAATTACAGCTTCATTTCTATTTCCTTTTCCAATCATACCTTTTAAACCCTTTTCTAAAATCAAGGGTGTATACGCATCCATTCTACCACTAGTCGTAGGTCCTGCGGAGCCTATAACTCTTCCCGGTGAAGCTGGAGTAGGTCCGACATAATATATAATTTGGTCTTTAAGCTCAAAGGGGAGCTCCTTTCCTTCTATTATCATATTATATAGTCTTTTATGGGCCTGATCTCTTGCAGTATATATTACTCCACTTATTAAAACTTTTTGACCAACGGTTAATTTATCTATATCTGTAATCGTTAAAGGGGTTTCTATTTTTATGTTTTCCATATTTTCCTCCATAGATATCTATTTAAATTACTATAATATTATTTCACCATGCCTGGACGCATGACAGTTTATGTTCACTGCAACAGGTAGCCCTGCAATATGAGTAGGAAAGGTTTCTATATGTAAATCTAGAGCAGTAGTTTTTCCACCAAAGCCCTGAGGCCCTATACCCAATTCGTTTATTTCCTTTAATAACTCAAGTTCAAGATCCCCAATATATGAATCCTCATGTCTTTGTCCTAAATCTTTGAGAAGTGCCTTTTTTGCTAACATCGTTACCTTATCGAAGGTGCCGCCGATTCCAACCCCAACGATTATCGGTGGACAGGGATTACCACCTGCGTTTTTTATAGTCTCAATTACGAAATCTTTTATACCTTTAACTTCATCTGAGGGTTTTAACATTTTAACAGCGCTCATATTTTCACTGCCAAAACCTTTGGCACCCAAATGTATTTTTAAACTATTACCCGGTACTATGTCAAAGTGGATAACAGCCGGTGTATTATCCTCTGTATTACCCCTTCTTATAGGGCACTTAACAACTGACTTTCTCAAAAACCCTTCTCTATAACCTAGGCGCACACCCTCGTTTATTGCTTCCGAAAGGCTTCCATTTATTATTTTTACATCTTGTCCTATTTCTACAAATACAACTATCATTCCCGTATCCTGACACATTGGAATTTCTTTTCTACTGGCTATTTGTCCATTTAGTAAAATATCCTCTAATATCCTTCTTCCAATCATAGAATCCTCATCATTTATAGAATTAACTAGAGCTTCTTTAACATCATTAGGCATATTTATATTTATCTGTATACATAACTTCTTCACCGCATCCACTATTTCCTTACAATCTATAGTCTTCATATCTTCACCTTGTATAATGAAAACATAGGGGAAGTCATTATACATTTTCCTTTCTAGATTATTTTCTATATAATCTTTATAGGCGCTGTGGATTAGTTTGTTCACCTACGGCAGCTGTCCCTATACAGCCGACTGTTTCTTTTGAGGCTATAACCACAGCTCTATGTTCATTTGTTAATTAGTTAGATAACGCTTTGACGTTTTATATATAGCAAGGATACATTTAACATAGGGTTTGTGGAAACATAGCGTACTATATTTAAGGAGTTGATTACTATGTTATTTGTGGGCATTGATGTTGCCAAAGCTAAACACGATTGCTGTATCTTAGACTCTGATGGTGTTATTCATACTAATTCTTTACGTATTTCTAATTCTAAGGAAGGTTTTGATACCCTATATTCTTCTATCCTTTCTGCTCTTGGCTCCAAGAGTATTAACAACGTAAAAATAGGACTTGAATCAACAGGTCATTACAGCACAAATATCACAAATTATCTGTATTCCAAAGGCTTTCAGGTCACCATCCTAAATCCATTGGCTACTAATCTTTTCCGTAAGGCTCAAACCCTTAGGAAAACTAAAACAGATAAGACCGACGCTAAGGTCATTGCAACTATGCTCTTTACTGATGAATCTAAATCCTATTCACCAGTATCATATCAGATTCAGGAGCTAAAGTCACTAACAAGACACCGTCATAGAATGGTTAGTTACCGTTCTAGACTTAAACTTTCAGTTAGTCGCTTAATAGATATCATTTTTCCTGAATTGCCAAGCTTATTTTGGTCTATACACCAAAGTTCCAAATATGCATTATTAATTGAATTACCAACCCCCGATAGTATTTACAACTGCAATCTGACAAAGTTGACAAACCTAATAAGAACAGCCTCTAAAGGTAAATATAGCAAAGAGAAAGCAATTGCTTTAAAAGAGCTTGCTATCAAATCTATTGGGTCAAGCAATCGCTCTACAGCCTTCGAATTACAACAAACTATTCGCCTCATACAATCTGTACAAACAGAAATAGATGCATTAGATAATCAAATTAAATTAGTCGTACAAGAACTCAATACCCCACTCATTACTATTCCTGGCATTGGATATACTCTAGCTGCCATTATATTAGCTGAAATTGGTCATATTGATCGTTTCTCCAACCCAGCTAAACTTCTTGCATTTGCAGGTATGGATCCTTCTACTTACCAATCTGGGACTTACAATGCATCTAAAACTCCAATGGTTAAGAGAGGCTCTACATACCTTAGGTGGGCTATTATGCAAGCATCTAGACTTGTTGCTATGCGCGATAAAGTCTTTAGTGATTATATGGTCAAAAAGCGTTCTGAAGGCAAACACTTCAATGTTGCCAGATGCCATGTCGGTAAAAAGTTAATTAGGGTAATTTACTACCTCCTAAAAAACAATACTGCATTTGTTCCACAAGTCTAATTTAATCTATTTTTTTCAGAGCAACTGAGTTGCTCTGTTTGTCATGCATTTTTTTGTAATAGATGTCTTTAAAATTATTTTCTTCATGACTTCTTTAAATACGAAATTTTTCTTGACTTCATATAGTTAGTCTCAACTAGAATTATTTAATATTTTATCTCTATAGTACGATACCAACCTTTATTAAGTATAAAGGTTGGTATCAATAGTAAATTTATTTAATTTATTCTTCGTTACTGTTAGAGTTGTTGTCTTCGTTCTTATCTAGGTCTATATTCTTTAATTTAGCCTCGAACTCCTCAACAGTTTCACTGTCTTCTACAACTATGTCGTAATTAAATATTTTTTTGTATTGATCTGCATCTAATGTCTCTAGTTTCAACAGTGCTTTAGCGATTGTATGCAGTTTATCCATATTCTCATTTAGAAGGGTCTCGGCTCTATTATATGCTGTATCGACTATTTTTCTAATCTCCTGATCGATTTGGGCAGCCACTTCTTCCGAATAGTTTCTTTTTGAAGTTATATCTCTACCTAAGAATACTTCGTCATCATCATTAGTACCAAATGCCATTGGTCCAAGTTTTTCACTCATTCCATACTTTGTTACCATACCTCTGGCTACAGAAGCAACCCTTTGCAAATCATTTTGCGCCCCAGTACTAATATCATCTAAAACTAATTTTTCAGCAACTCTTCCACCTAAAAGATGAATTATATGCTCTTCCATCTCTGTTTTAGTTGCGTAGTATTTATCCTCAGTTGGTAAGATCATAGTAAATCCGCCGGCTCTTCCCCTTGGTATAATTGAAACCTGATGAACTGGTGCGGTGTTAGGTAAAAGAGTAGCTACAACCGCATGACCTGCTTCATGGTATGCCGTAAGCTTTCTTTCCTTTTCACTAATTACCTTACTTTTCTTTTCTACCCCAGCAATAACCTTAGTAATTGCTTCTTCAATTGTTTGCATTCTTATTTTCTTTTCACTTTTTCTAGCAGTAAGCAATGCTGCCTCATTCATAAGATTTTCTATATCTGCAGGTGTAAACCCTGGGGTTCTTCTTGCAAGCACTTTAAGATTTACATCATCAGCCAAAGGTTTATTTTTAGCATGCACCAATAATATTGCTTCTCTACCTTTTATATCAGGTGCCCCAACTGTAATCTGTCTATCAAATCTTCCTGGTCTTAAAAGGGCTGGGTCTAAAATATCCGGTCTATTTGTAGCAGCTACAATAATAATTCCTTCATTTAATCCGAAACCATCCATCTCAACTAATAGCTGATTTAAGGTTTGTTCTCTTTCATCATGGCCACCACCTAAGCCAGCACCTCTTCTTCGACCAACCGCATCAATTTCATCAATAAATATAATACATGGGGAATTTTTCTTGGCCTGATCAAACAAATCACGAACCCTTGATGCGCCAACCCCTACGAACATTTCAACGAAGTCTGAACCACTTATACTAAAGAAAGGTACTCCAGCCTCCCCTGCAACAGCTTTAGTTAAGTAAGTTTTACCTGTTCCCGGAGGCCCAACCATTAGGATACCCTTTGGTATTCTGGCTCCAAGTTCAATATATTTACGCGGACTTTTAAGAAAATCCACTAACTCTTCTAATTCTTCCTTTTCTTCATCTAGTCCTGCAACATCATCAAAGGTTATTTTTTTCTTTTCATCTTCCTTATGTAATTTAGCTCTACTTTTACCAAATGACATTACTCTGTTTCCGCCGCCCTGTGACTGCTGCATAAAAACAAACCAAAAAACTATGAAAATTAAAACCATAAATATTGATGGTAAAAGCTCTATAAACCATGGAGTTGTTGGTCGTGGTGCCCCTGTAACTTTCAACCCATTGCCTTCTAGCATTTGATTTTCTAAGATCTCACTAAATCTTTCTTCACTAAATACTTCGGGAATAAAAGAAGTGAAAAATACTTTCTCGTTATTACGAATAACAGTACCTTCTATTGATCTTTCGACTACATGTATTTCTTTGACATTTCCATTAACTAGTTCTTTATATAACTGGGAAAATCCTATATCCTCAACTGTTTGTTGTGGTGTTGAAAAACGTTGAACTACAATTAATAAAACTATAAAGATAAGAATATAGAAACTTGCGCCCCGGAAAAATTTCCTCAATAAAAGTCCTCCTCTCACACTCTGTGTTGTATATTACATTATTATATTCTACCATATTATCCATTTAAAAACAACTTTAAGACTACTTTATCGGCTCTTCTTTACAAAATTCGACCATTAATACTCTGGTAGTTTCACTGCTAACTTTATATGCCTCACTCATTCTGTATCCGACTACCCACATTATTTCATCCCCATCACAAAGTAGTGGAACTAAATCCCTTTCTTCCCTATCTATTTTTAAATCAATAAAAAAGTCTTTTAACTTTTTACTACCGGTTAATCCTAAAGGCCAAAATCTGTCCCCATCCCTTCGATTCCGTATATTAAGCCTATTATTTACTTTATCGTAGTCAAAACATTTTATGTATTTGTCTCTACTAATATCATTAATTTCTTGTTTATCAACTAAGCTTATTCTTATTTCTTGATCTATTTCTTCAATATATTCTAGACTATTTACTTGTAGTTCATAAATAAAATCTTTGTCATATTCAAAATCACTAATTACGGAAAATATTAGTCTTTCATAACTAATCCTCACTATTATACCCATTGGCAAAGTTCTTTTTTTAGCAGTTTGCCCATTTTCCAATAACTCTAATACACTATTTATGTGCTTATACTCAAGTACATCTTTTTTACCTACTAGGTCTTCAGTAGCAAATCTAAGCACTCTTGCCTTCAAAGACTCATGTAATTTATTAATTCCTACTATAGATAATTCTATTCTATTTTCTGTTTCTCTTAATTTTATTTCCTTATACATCTCTCTTGCTTTAGCTTCGATATATGAATTGTCTTTTTTCAATATTTCTGAAGTTCTTGCTAGAGTATCTATAATGTTTGGATTATAGTTTTCCATTAAATATGGCATTAATTCAAGTCTAATCTTATTTCTATGATAAATTGGTTCTAAATTTGTCTTATCTATTCTAGGTGATAAATTGTTAATTGAGCAATATTCTTCTATTTCGGCCCTAGTAATATTAAGTAGTGGTCTTATAATTTTCCCCCTATTATATGGTATTGCTGTCAAACCTTCTAATCCTGTTCCTCTTAAAAATCTCATCAATATAGTTTCTGCTTGATCATTTAAATTATGTGCAACAGCAATTTTATTAGCTCCTACTTTTTCAGATATTTCTTCAAAAAATTGGTATCTTTGAAGTCTTCCGGCCTCCTCAAAGGAAATCCCCTTTATTGATGCCACTTGAGCTACATCCACGCTTTTAATAAAGCATATTATATTAAACTCCTCACATAGCTTTGAAACATAGTGGGCATCAAGTTGAGATTCAATCCCTCTAAAGTTATGGTTTAAGTGAGCTCCGTAAACAGTTATTTTATATTCCTCTTGTAAATACCAAAGTAAATGTAATAAACAAACTGAATCTGGTCCACCTGATATTCCAACTATAATTTTATCTCCTAATTGTATTAGTTCCTCTTTAAATATTGTTTCCTTAACCTTATTTATCATATGTACATCCCTCTTTAAAAAAACATTTTTGTAAAAATTAATACTTCATAATTTTAATAAAATAAATATAGTTGTCGTAATTAGTAATGAAACACTACATAAAAATATAACATTAATTCTTGCATCTAATTTTTCTATCATATTGTTCCTCTTACTAAGCTTTTCCCTATTATATATTTTTCTTAATCCTTTTGCAAAGAAATTTGATTGTTGTTCTTCCTTTAACCCAGCTATTAAAAATTCTTTTAGTTCCTTTGATATATCAATTGAATTCATTTTTTTTATTATATCATTTATATTTTGTAACCGAGGATTAAATTCTTCTCGGATAATTAATCTAATAATTATCATTGTAACTATAAATAAATCATAGGATTCAGAAGCTACCCTATTTCCACAATTCCATTTAGATCTATCATAACCAGGGGTATATTCATTTATAAACTCCCCTTTTTTAGCAACTCCACCTAAATCAATTATTCTTAATTGTTTAAATCTTTTATCCAGCATAATATTTTCTAGCTTTAAATCTCCTAAAACATAGCCTAAGCTATGGATTTTATTTAACCCCTCAACTATTACTAATACTAGACCTAGTATAGCATCCACGGAAAGGAATCTTCTTTTAACATATTCCTGTAAATTCATGCCATCTATATATTCTAAGCAAATGTAATAGTAGATTTCATTTTCGATTTCTAAATCATCGATTTCTAGTGCATTTATAACCATCTCTATATTTTTAAACTTATTTATTAAGTTATACTCTCGATTTATCGATATATTATCTTTAGTTATTTTGAGTGCAAAATATTGATTAGTCTTTATCCTCTTTACAAGATAGACTTTTCCCAATCCCCCCTCACCCAATTTTTTTACTACTTCATATTGGGTACCTTTCCATTTTCCTTTTATTTGTTGATAGGTTTGTAATTCAATAATACCCATCAAAACACCTCTTTTTTACAAATAATTAAAACAAATAAAGGTAGAGCTACCTACTCTACCTATAAAATACATTTTAACCGTAACACTCTTCTAACTCCCCATATCCCCTATCTAATAAACTTGAATTATTACAAAACTCTTCAATTAAACTGATGGCTTTTTCTATTGCAGGAGCCGTAGGTGTCCCACCGCTAGCCTTTGTTTCATAAAGATTTGCTTTTAAACTATTAATATCATCATTGAAATTATGAACTACCTCATAACTCTCAGTTCCTCTACCTGGGAAAGCAATTAATGCTACATTAGCATTTCCTTTTCTATTACTTAACGACTCTACTAAGTCTAAGACACTATATCTTGCCTCGTCTAATTTTTTACTCATGCTTCCACTACAATCCATAAGTATACAACAACTAATTTCTATTTCACTAGAATATTCCTCTATGTAATTCAATAGTTTTCCTCTCGATTTTGGCTCAATCTCCTCTAAGCCTTGTCCAAGTATTTCTTTCAGTTGTTTATTTACAGCCTGTTGTATTGTTTGATTAACAGTCCTTATTGTCATACTTTTCATAGTTTGATAAAGGTAGTCTATATGGGTGTACTCATAATGGCCACCCCCAGCCTTAGCTATATTTATTACTTCATCATAGGCATTATCTTTAGAGTCCTCACTATTTAGTATTCCGATTGTATTTACTATAATGTTCTTATTATATGCATGCTTTGCACTTATAACCGGATCTCCGCCAATGTTTGATTGTCCATCAGTTACTAATATTATCTGTTTTAAAACAGCAGTTTTCATATGTTGTCCCTCCTATTTTTTTGAGATTATTGGCAGCATCCTCAATTTTTATACCTAGTAATAATTACTAGCTCTAATCTTCAAAAACAAAAATAAACCCCATATTTAATGGAGTTTCTAAGTATATCCTATTATATTATTAATTCCATGAGTTATGCAGTTGACTCCATATACTGGGAATTTTGCACAGTAAACCAACCTAACAATAAATTCTTCGGCCAAAATTTATCAATAAGTCTTGCAAATTGCCTAACTTCTGTGTCAAAATGTACTTGTATAGTTTGAAAGCATTGCTGTGCTTTTATAACGATACGGTATGTGGCGTTGAAAAAGTTTCGGACCATTTCGCCGTGGGTGAAGCCTTCTTCAGCGCCTTTATTATTGAGTTCCCATCTTGCATAGACAAGTAAAGTTTCTGCTGTAAAAATGAGCTCAATATGGGCGTAATGATGACTTTCCGACGTTGAGTGGCAAGAATTCAACCCCAGTTCTTGTTTTGCAGTTCTAAAAAAAACCTCAATGCTCCAACGCTTAATATATGCATCTAAAGCTTCTTCAGGATTATCGACCCTATTACTAATCAAAAGGTAAGCCCCACGATATGTAGCTGCAACCTCTTTGTTTTTCTCAAATTCATCCTTCATCATTTCAGTATCTTCTTTGAGTCTTGTAGCTACAACTGCTTTGCAATAGGCGTATAACGATACTTAGTTACTACTTTACCCTGCTTTCCAACTAAACGGTAGGGTAACTTGATATAAATATTAGGTATGGATATAGCACTTACTTTATCTTTGGCATACTAATAAGAAGTTTGAAAAAAACTTCTTTAATAAGCATTGAAGGCTTTACAGGGATAAAGCGTTCTCGGCCTGTAATATTCTCAATTTCTTTTCGATAAAGTGCTGTATTACGTTTTGCCTTAGTAACCCAATCATATTGATGATCTGTGAGCCAATTAAAAAGTCTTTGCATAAAAACCGGCGGTCCATGGCAACCCATAGTACCCCTGTGTAAATCCGGCGAATATCCATTAGCATTTCTTTTGAAAGATCTATTTTTGTCTGTTTTTCATCGCTATTTTCTACCTTACGCCAAATACGCCAAAACAATGGATATTTAAGTCCGTTCTTTAATACAACAGTTGTAGCAACTATATTCATACACCAGATATTTATTTTAATGGAGCTATCATATAACCAACAAAGGAAAGGGATTTTCTTTCCATGGGCATGAGCCACCTTTGTATCATCAAGTACAATAACATCTCCTTCAGTAAATGCAGTTTCTTCTTCTTGTTGTAGTCTTTGTACTCTTTTAAAACTAAATAAACCCCAATTATAATCAGTTGTAAAAAAGCGGCTAAAGGTATATTGAGCCATTTTAAGATTCCGAAACATCGGTTGTAATAAGCTATCCTTAGTAGCATAATCAGAAATACGTGAGACAGAATTTTTATTAGCAATAAGTCCTACCACATAAGCAAAAGCAATAAGCCAAGTGGGTACACCATTACGTTTTACAATACCCGATTGCGTAAGCAGAAGTGAAAAATCAAATTTATCCCAAATTGCTTTTAAAACTGGCGTTCCGCCCCCATTTCCTTGTTGTAAATTTCTATATTTCGGTTTCCCAAGAGTCATATTTATCACCCATTCATCAAGAGTAATGGCTATTAATACCATTCACTTTGATTATTGGGGCGGGTTTAAAAAGTCAAGTCTTTTTTGCTATTTCAAGACATATAAAACAAAAATATTTTTTAGTATATTATAATATACGATACATCAGTCTTATTTACATTTATTTACACGAACTGCATAACTCATGTTAATTCGTCTACTTTAATCCCTAATACTCTTGCTATTGAAACTACTTTGTGTAAAGATGGATTAGCTTTTGTTCCCCTTTCTAATTCTTCAATATAGCTTTTGGAAATATGTGTTAACTTAGATACTTCTCTTGTGGTATACCCTTTCATATTTCTTAATTCCCTCATTTTATATCCGTTTAACACCTATGACATCCCCTTTACTGAATAATATTTTTATTAACCCGTAGAGGCTTCTGGGCATTTCAAGTTGTTTATTGCAACTAAGACATATAATAAATGAGCTACTGGCACTACACCAAAGTACTTCCCTTCTCTTACTGTAATAACATAATCATACATTTTTTCTTGTTTTCTTGAAATCGCCATACTACAAACATCCACAATATTGTATCTTTGCTCTACAATTAATGGGTCCCTGTCCATAACCTCTGTAACAGGCTTTCTAAGAAAGTTTAGAACATTTTTGGATTCTACTTTTCTATAATAAAACTTATTCCTCATAACTAATCCTATGACACTTTTTTCATTGTTAGTAATTATGACTGCCTGAAGTTTTTTATTTCCTTCAAATAATTCATTAACTTTATTACAATCACTGTCTTCTAGAATTGTTTCATCTGCCCTGGAAATATCACCTATAGTTATTCTTTCTTTTCTAGAGAAAATCTTTTGCATTAATAAATTTAAATCTTTGATTAACTTCACTTCGTTTTTGTCTATCGGAGTAATTGATGGTTGAGGCCTCTGCAATAAAAATCCTTGACCGTAATGAATACCTATGGATATTAGAACCCTTAGCTCTTCTTTTGTTTCTATACCTTCAGCTATAAGTTTTATATCTGCAATCTCTGCAAATTTAACAAAGCTTTTTAACAATTCTTTCTTAATAATATCCTTATCTATATTCCGTATGAGTTCCATGTCGAGTTTTATGTAATTTGGTCTTGTCTCAGTCATTACTCTAAGTCCCGAATGACCGTTTCCTGCATCATCAATTGCTATTTTGTACCCCTGTCCCCTATAATTGTCTAATATGTGATTAAATTTCTGAAAATCGCTAATAGCTGTATGCTCTGTTATTTCAAAGACGATTTGGCCTGTTTCGATTTCATAGGATGACAATAATCCTCGAGTAAAGCCTTTTTTAAACTTTGAGTCATTAATAATATTACTGTCAATATTAAGGAATAAAATCTTTTTATTTAAAAAGCCTCTAGCCCCTCTTATAGCCTCCTGCCTACATAACATATCCAATTCCCAAACCATGTTATAGTCCTTAGCAGCAGTAAATAAATGTTCTGGATTACTAAAAACACTATTTTTAGGTCCCCTGCTTAAAGCCTCGTACCCTAATTCTTCACCAGTTTTCAAGCATACAATTGCTTGATATACTGGTGTAATTTCTCTGTTTTTTAAAATATTTATGAATTCATTTTTTACTGTTTTATCATTCATTGAGTAGTTACTTCTCCTTCATCTATATAATTAGTATAACCCCCAACTCAACCCCTACCCCTATTTTATCTTTTACTTACTTACATAATAGCTTAATAATAATAGTAATATGTTATGTCAATGTTAATTTTTATGATTTTTTATACTAAATTCTTCATTATTCCTAGAGCTAGCCTTGCTTTTTTCCTAAAAAAATTTATTTAAAAGAGATTTTATTCTTTCCCTAAATGTTCTTCGTTTTGGATAACATTCATTAATGTCATCTTCAGCTATCCATGGTAACCATAGATTATGTATTTGAAGTACAAAGTACGGCTCCTCAATTTCTGTATTTGGTGAGTTCTCTGGACAATGTACTATATCCTCAGGACTTGGATGCATTACAACTATTTGAACATTTTAAATATCAATTTCATAACAATCAGAAGAGTTAGCTACACCGTTTATTGCATAATATACAACATTCTCAACAATATTTTCATCTTTATTGACAATAACAGACCACTGTTCTATGGGCTTTCCCACATCAATTCCAAATTCCTCTAAAAATCTTCTAAGTCCTAATGGAATTGCCTGTATATTTTTATAGTAGTTACGATAGGTTGCGCAGCTACATAATATATCCAATCTCTCATAATAAGCACGGGTTATGTCCTTATCAAAATTAAATCTCCAGTCATACCTATTCATTTCATTTTTCATTTTCTACCTCCATTATGAGTTTAAGATACATTCATTATATAGGCCAACATCTAACTATAAATTTACGTACTCTTAACAACCTGTTAATAATTAACATATACAATTAGTTATATAAATACATTTAATTAAAAGAGGAAGTGAATTAGTATGTATAGTTTAACTAATCTTATTTTAGAAACTGATAAGGAACTATTCTGTTTTATTAATAGCAAAAACCATTATAGATACTTAAATATTTTCATGAGAAACATTACTCATTTAGGGTCAACTGTATTTAGTATTCTTCTACCCTTATTTTTAATGTCCTTAAATAATAAATCTTTTCAAGTTGGAAAAACCATAGCAATACACCTAGTGATAAATCAAGTTATTGTTCAAGTTATAAAACGTCTAGTTAATAGACCTAGACCATATAAAATTCTAAAGGATTTAGCCCTAAGTAATGTTCCTAAATGCAACTACTCTTTTCCTTCTGGTCACACTAACGCTGCCTTTACTACTGCATTAATTCTAGGTAAATTCTTTCCATTATTCTCTCTCGTTTTTTTAACCTTAGCTTTCTTAGTTGGTGTATCAAGAATTTATTTGGGTGTCCACTATCCTACTGATGTTTTATGTGGAATAATTATAGCTCACTTAGCCACTATAATATTGTCAATTTCAATTTAAAGTGCTACACTAAAAAATAAAAAAGAGGGTGTTTAAGTGAGCTATAAAATTGGTTTTATCGGATCTGGCAATATGGCCTTTGCACTTATTAACGGACTTACTTACAAAAATCCAAACATTAAACAAAGCATTTATATTTCAGATAAAGATACACAAAAGTGCCAAGACTTAGCTAGTAAATTTAATATTAATATTTGTACTAATAATTCAGATTTAGTTAGTCATTGTGATATTATATTTTTGGCAGTTAAGCCTAACATTTATCCAGTAGTTTTGAATGAAATTAAAGCAATAGTTACTAGTGATAAAATATTAATTTCTATAGCAGCAGGAATATCTATAGCATTTATAGAAAGCTTTTTCCAAGCTAACACAAAAATTGTACGCACTATGCCAAACACCCCTGTTTTAGTTTTAGAAGGAATGACAGCTATCACTCCTAATAGGTTTATCCCTAAAGAAGAGATTGATATAGTTGTTGAATTATTTGAAAGTGTAGGTAAGGTGGATATTATTGATGAAAGTTTAATGGATATGATACCAGCTATAAGCGGAAGTAGTCCTGCCTATGTCTATATGTTTATAGAGTCATTAGCTGACGGTGCTGTTCTACAAGGAATGTCTCGTGTTAAAGCATATACTTATGCATCCCAAGCAGTTTTAGGGGCTGCAAAAATGGTATCCGAAACAAGACTGCACCCTGGAGATTTAAAAGATAATGTTTGTTCTCCTGGTGGAACTACAATTGAAGCGGTTTTTTCCTTAGAGAAAAATGGATTTAGAAGTGCAGTAATTGATGCAATGAATGCCTGTACTAATAAAGCTAAGCTATTATCGAATACTAAAAAATAGTTTAAAAAAGAGTTTAGGAGAATTTTTTCCCTAAACTCTTTCATGTTTATATTTTAAATTCTTTTACTACATCCTTAAGCAAATGGGCCTGTTCTTTCAATGTTTCACTGCTACTTGCTATCTCTTCCATAGATGCTACCTGCTCTTCAGTGGAAGCTGAAACATTTTCTATTTCAAAGGAAATTTTTTGTGTAATTTCATTCATAAACTTTGTAGATTCTGTGACTTCAACACTTTGAATTTCCATAAGATTGATATTGTGTAATATCTCTCTAATTTGATCATTAATTTCCTCAATTTGAGATCTTATTTCGTCAAAGGATTTTATTGCTCCTCCTACGACCTTAGTTCCTTCCCTAACATTTTCTAGACTATTAATCATTACTAAATTAGCACCATCAATATTATGTTTATTTAGTAGAATAAGATTACTTATTTCTTCAGCAGCATCTTGAGAATTTTCAGCTAATTTTCTAACTTCCTCAGCAACAACTGCAAACCCCCTACCATGGTCACCGGCTCTAGCAGCCTCAATTGCGGCATTTAGGGCTAATAAGTTAGTTTGCTCTGCAATACTTTTAATAGCAGAAATAATTTCATTCATCTTAATAGAGCTATTAGTTATTTCTATTAAAGAGTTTTGCACATTATTTGTACTTGCCTCAATATTATTCATTTGTACTTCAACCCTATTCATTTCCTCTTTACCTAGATTAGATTTTATTAAAACCTGATTACTAATATTTGATATAGATTTTGTATTTTCTGACAAATTATCTATACTAATTGAGTTCTTTTCCACAGCTCTAACGGAATTAGAGACTTGGCTTATTTGTTCTTTAGTATGTAAAGCTACATCCGACGAAGAAATAGCTATCTGTTCGGTTGCTTGTACAACTTGATTGGAAATTTGACTCATATCATCAGAAAATGTTGAAACCTTTTCTGATAATTGTATAATATTTTCTACAAACCCTCTTAATTTTTCAATCATTTGTTGAAATGAATTACACAACTGTCCAATTTCATCCTTTCTATTCCTCAAGTTTTCAGGTATATCATGAACAATAATTAGGTTTGATATTTCGTTTGAAATTTCAACTAGCTTATCCATAGGCTTGAATATTTTATACGAAGTCCATATACCTAAAACAAATACACATATAATAAGCAGAGTAACTAGCATGAAAATAAATTTTCTAAATTGAATAAGGGCATTATACCCCTGTTCTACATCATAATCCACCCCAACAAGACCAATAACAGTACCACCTGTATCTTTTATTGGATAGTAGGCATATATAAGTGCTCCGTAGTCACTAACTTCAACGGTATTACTAACAAAGTAATTACCTGTTTTATACACATTATCCATTTCCGTTGTGAAGTAGTCGATTTCTTGCCCAATAAATATATCTCCATCTACTTCGTAGTCAGCATCTACAACTGAAACATATTTTCCCCCTTCGTTTTTTCTAATAGTATAAATATACTTTGCACCGGAAATATCCCTTATTTTCTGCAACTCTGTAAGAAGTTCATTGAAATATTCCGATTCCATATCATCTGGGTCTTTTAATTGTTTAAAGCGATTACCGTCAACTGCCTGAGATGTGATTTTACTAATTTCATAGGATCTGTCTACCATCTGACTTATTAATAGATTTTGTGATTTAATCACTAAAATACTAGACAATAATACTATGGGTATTAGAGAGATACTTAGAAAAACCACTAGAATCTTAAATTTTAATCCTTTTGTTTTCAAAAAAACGCCCCCATAATTCGTAATTACAACATTACTTATTAAAACCTATTTATTACCTTAAATTATATTTAACACCTACTGAATCGTCAAACAAATTTGTTATTTTTAGACAAAAATACCCCTAGAATTTAGGAGTATTTATACTTAGTTTATTATTTGCCCTAAGAAGGCTTTCAGTCTTTCATGTTTAGGGTTTTCGAATATTTCTTCTGGTGAACCCTGTTCAGCTATAATTCCTTCATTTAAAAATATTACATGATCTGATACTTCTCTAGCAAACCCCATTTCATGGGTTACTATAATCATAGTCATTCCTTCTTTAGCTAAATCCCTCATAACAGTAAGAACTTCACCAACTAGCTCTGGATCTAGCGCAGACGTAGGCTCGTCAAATAATACAACCTTTGGATTCATTGCCAAAGTCCTGGCTATAGCAACTCTTTGTTGTTGACCACCTGATAACATGGCTGGATATTCATCTGCCTTATCTAATAGTCCAACTTTATCAAGCAAACCTAAAGCTATCCTTCTAGCGTCTAATTTGTTGGCACCTAAAACTGTTATAGGTCCTTCCATAACATTTTCGATTGTAGTCATATGAGGAAACAGATTAAACCTTTGAAAAACCATACCAACTTTTTGCCTAATCTCATTTATTTCCTTTGCCTTACTGACTAATTGACCATCTATCCATATTTCACCTTTATTTTTTCTTTCCAAAAAGTTTATACAACGAAGCAATGTACTTTTACCGGATCCACTGGAGCCTATCATGCAAACCACTTGCCCGCCATTAACTTCCATATCTATTCCTTTTAACACTTCAAAATCTCCATAATACTTATGTAAATTTTTTATTCTTATCACTTATCTCACCTCTCGTAAACTTTCAGTCTATTTTCTATCCTTAACAAGCCCTTAGATAAAACTGTAGTAATTATTAAATAATAGCTTGCTGCAATAAAAAACATAGGCCATGGATTCCAAGTTGCGGCGGTGTATTGTCTAGTCAACATTATGATCTCTGTTATTGTTATAACACTAGCCAACGAAGAGTCTTTAACAGCTATTATAAATTGATTGCCTAAAGCTGGTACAGACCTTTTAAATGCCTGTGGTAGAATAACTCGTCTCATTGCTTGCCACTTTGTCATCCCTAGTGATCTAGCTGCTTCATTTTGGCCAGAATCTATTGACTCAACAGCCCCTCTAAAAATTTCACTAATGTATGCCCCATTATGGAATGCAAGCCCAACTATGGCCGAAGTAAACCGTGGTAAATTAATTCCCGCCTCTGGTAAAGCATAAAAAATAAAAATTAACTGTAACAATAAAGGAGTTCCCCTTACTATCGTTATATATATATCAGTGATTTTCATCAGCGGCTTAAGCTTAGTCATCTTTAGCATTGTTGCAAAGAAACCAAATAGTGTTCCTAATACAATCGATAGAAAAGAAAGTTGTAAGGTCATAATAACTCCAGGAAAAAATCTAGGTGCAAACTCAATCACTACATTAATGAATGCTATTATTTGATTCATTAGACTATCACTCTCCTCCAAATACAAAGTGGGTAATATACACTATTACCCACAAATAATACACAGTTTACTCATCTATTAGTTTTCTAGAATATTAACTCCAAACCATTTTTCACTTATTTGAGCATATGTACCATCATCTTTCATTTCTTGCAAAGCATTATTTACTGCTTCTAATAGCATCGGATCTTCTTTTCTTATAGCTATAGCACATGCCTCAATGTATAGGGGTTCTCCTATAGGGTCCAGTGATATGTTAAACTTTTCTATCCCATTCAAACCAACTAATAGGCCGGTTACAAGTCCATGAGTACGATTCTGCTGTACTGCTCTCATATTATCTATGTCGCTCTCAAACTGCATAATGTCTTTTATATTTTCCATACCTTCTAAAAAACTTTGAAAGGTTGTACCAGTTACAACACCTACAACTGCATCTTCTATTTCTGAAATATCCTTAACACCTAAATCATTTCTACCAAAAAACTGGGCACCATCGTAATAATAAGGATCGGTAAAATTCACTTTCTCTAACCTATCCTCAGTTATTGCCATACTACCAATAATCATATCGAAGCGTTTACTTGTTAAACCACCAATTATACCATCCCATAATACGGTTACAGGCTCAGCCTCTACCCCTAATTTTTGAGCTATAGCATTGGCAATATCAATATCAAAACCAATTAGACTTCCATCTGTGTCAATATAGTTGAATGGAGGATAAGCTCCAGTCATTGCAAAGGTCATTGTTCCTTTTTCTAAAATTGTATGTAAAGTATCAGTCTGTTCTTTTGACTCTCCTGCTGTTTCGCCTCCATTATCTACACATCCTACTAAAAATACCATCATTATTACTAATAAAAAAACCCCTATTTTTTTAGTCATTATAACCCTCCATATTTATATATTTTGGGCTGTCGACAGCAAAGATTTCACGTGAATAAAAAAAACTTTGGGTTAATTTTATTAAAAATCCTTCCCAAAGTCAAAGTCGGCCATTTCCCTTATATTTACATTATTTGGAGTGACAGAGTCTCACAGACTATAACATGCCCTATCCTTACATATACTCCCATATACTCCCATATGCTACACTCATTGATTTTGCTCACTTGTTTCAAACACTCTTCTATAAAAGCGATTCCAATAGTCTTAGTATTTTTTATTTCTTTAAACAATTTTTATTTTATTTAGTAACATTTCTTTAGCCATTACAGGATTTGCTTGACCTTTTGTTTCTTTCATTACCTGCCCCATCAAAAAGGTTAAAGCCTGCTCTTTTCCAGCCTTATAGTCTTCTATGGATTTAATATTTCCTTCTAGTACCGTGTCTACAATTACTTCTAAAACATTCCCTTGACTAATTTGCTTTAGACCCTTTTCTTCAATAATTATTGTAGGCTCTTTTCCTGTATTAAACATCTCTTCTAATACATCCTTAGCAATTTTACCACTTATATCGCCTTTCTCTATAAGTTTAAGGAGCTCTGATATATCCTGTGCTTTTATAGGGATACTTCCAATATTAGTATCCTGTACCTTTAACAATTTCATCAAATCTCCTAACACCCAATTAGCTATTAGTTTAGGTGAAAGCCCAAACTTAATGACTTCTTCGAAATAGTCAGCTAAGCTTTTTTCTCCTACTAATATTTCCGCCTCTTTTTCTGTTAGTTTATAATCTTCAATAAAACGGGCTTTTTTATCAGAAGGTAATTCTGTTAATGTTTCTTCTATTTGTCTTATAGTTTCATCATCAACTACTAGTTTAGGAATGTCTGGTTCCGCAAAATATCTATAGTCATGGGCATCTTCTTTTTTTCTCATTGATATAGTTCTTCCTTTAGAACTATCCCAGCGTCTTGTTTCTTGAATAACTTTGTAGCTTTCATTAAAATCGTAAAGCTCTCTTTGTCTACTCTCTTCTTTTTCCAAAGCCTTTTGGAGCTCCTTAAAAGAGTTTATATTTTTAAGTTCAACCTTCGTATTTAATCTTGCATCTCCATGTTCTCGAATGGATATATTTGCGTCACATCTAAGGGAACCCTCTTCCATCCGACAGTCGGAAATGTTTTCGTATTCTAATATAGATTTTATAGTTTTAGCGTATTGAACAGCCTCTAATGGTGATCTTAAATCAGCCTCTGTTACTATTTCTATTAAAGCAACTCCAGACCTATTATAATCTACTAATGTAAATGGCTCATCCTGTAAATGAATCAACTTCCCTGGATCCTCTTCAATATGAATTCTATTAATCCTAATTCTTTTCTTTTCTCCATCTAAGTCAATATCTACATACCCACCCGTACAGACAGGATAATCATATTGGGAAATCTGGTAAGCCTTAGGTAAGTCAGCATAGAAATAATTTTTTCTATCCATTTTACTTACATTATTAATTTTACAGTTTAAGGCTAAACCAGCTTTAATAGCTAGATTTACTACCTCTTTATTTAGACGGGGTAATGAACCTGGCAAGCCTAGACATATGGGACAGGTCTGTTTATTTACATCTCCGCCGAAATCAGTTGGACAACCACAAAATATTTTTGATTTTGTCTTTAGTTCTGCATGAATCTCTATTCCAATTACAGTTTCCCACTTCATCTTTTTGCCTCCTTAATTACAGCAACTCCGTTTCCCAATCCTAGTTCCTGTTCTAGTGCATATGCTGCTCTCAGTATTTTACTTTCACTAAATGGACCACCAATAATTTGAAGTCCAATTGGCAAGCCCTCCATGCAAAATCCGCAAGGTAATGAAATAGCAGGCAGTCCAGTTAAATTGGCACTTATAGTATATATATCAGATAAATACATATCTAGTGGGTTACCTATTTTTTCTCCTATTGGAAAAGGTAGTACTGGAGATGTGGGACTAATTATTAAATCATATTTTTTAAATATATCATTAAATTGTTGTTTTATTTTTTCTCTAACTTTTTGAGCCCTATTGTAGTAGGCATCATAATACCCTGAAGTTAATGTATATGTTCCTAGCATTATCCTTCTCTTAGTTTCCTTACCGAAACCTTCAGTTCTAGCATTTAAAACTAGCTCCTCAATATCCTCATATTCATCAGATCTGTAACCATATTTAATTCCATCAAATCTACCTAAATTTGAACTAGCCTCCGCGGAGGAAATTATATAATAAGCGGAAAGACCTTCCTCTGTAATAGGGAGGGAAATTTCATCAATTGTTGCACCTAATCCCTTTAACATAAACATACTTTCCATTATTTCATTAGTAATTTGACTATCCAAAGTACTTGGGAAAAACTCTCTAGGTATAGCAATCCTTAGTCCTTCTATTCCCTTCTCTATTTCATTTAAATAACTGGTAGCATTTTTTACGGATTTAGTAGTACCATCCTTTGGATCAAAACCATGGATTACATCTAAAGTCAATGCACAGTCTTTAACACTTTTTGTAATCGGACCTATTTGATCGAGGGAAGAGGCAAATGCCACTAATCCATATCTAGATACTAATCCATAGGTTGGCTTCAATCCAACAACTCCACAAAATGCAGCGGGCTGTCTTATTGAGCCACCTGTGTCAGATCCTAAAGCCATAAAAGCCATACCTGCAGCTACGGCTGCTGCAGAACCACCTGAAGATCCCCCCGGAACTCTATCTAATCTCCAAGGATTTTTTGTTACTTTAAATGCAGAGTTTTCCGTGGATGAGCCCATAGCAAATTCATCCATATTTGTCTTACCAATAATTATAGCCCCTGCATCCTTTAATTTCTTTACAACTGTAGCGTCATATGGTGGGATAAAATCCTCTAACATCTTGGATGCACAGGTTGTTTTTATTCCTTCCGTACAAATATTATCTTTTATAGCAATAGGAATACCAGCTAAAGGCCCTAGAACTTCTCCTTGTTCGATAGCTGTATCAATTTCCTCTGCCTTCTTATATGCTTCCTCTTCACTCAAAGTAATATATGCCTCTACTTGATCCTCAACTTCACTAATTTTTTTATATACACTTTGAACCAATTCCTTAGCAGTGAATTTTTTTGTATCTAATCCACTCCTTATATCTTCCATAGTCATTTGATCAATTTTCATAAATACACCCCCTATTCTATTACCTTTGGTATCTTTATATATCCCCGTTCTTTGTCCTTAGCATTTGCAAATAGCTTTGTATTTTCTTCAAATATTTCTACCTTATCTTCCCTTAATTCAGTAGGCACTAATTCCTCATTAATTGAAGTATCACCCAACTCATAATCCGACTCCTTCAATGAATCAAAATGCTTTAATATCCCTTCAAACTCTGTTGTTAATTCCAGCGCTTCCTCATCGGTAAATTTTAATTTAGCTAACTTTGCAATATACAACACTTCTTCTTTACTAATTTTCATAGGATTCCCTCCTTATTTTAAGGTGTTACTCTTTTCATATCCCTAGGTAAAAGTGTAGCCTGTCGAATATTCTCAAGATCTAATAACTTCATTGTTAACCTTTCTAGACCTATGGCTAATCCCCCATGAGGCGGCATACCATATTTAAAACTATCTAAATAGAAGCTAAAATCTTCAGGGTTTAATTTGAAATCTATCATATTTTGCTTTAACATTTCATAATCATGAATCCTTTGACCACCAGTTGTTATTTCTAAACCTTTATAAATTAAATCAAAGCTTCTAGTTAAAGTTTTATCTGCTGCATCAGGCATTGTATATACTGGTCTTTTAGCTACTGGATATTTAGTTATAAATAAAAATTCACTATTATACTTTTCCTTAATATATTTAGAAATAATTACTTCTCCCTCTGCATCGATATTTCCCTCGGGAGACTTTTTATTAAAGTCATCTAAAAGAATTCTTTGGATTTCCTTTAGCGGGATTCTTGGAATTTTATTTATTTTAGGTAACTCTACTTTAAATAACTCTAATTCTTTCTGACATGTTTCATTTAAGTGATCAAATAGATAAATCAAAAATCTTTCTTCTAAGTCCATTATTTCTTCTTCACTTTCAATAAAGCCCATTTCAATATCTAAGCTGACGTATTCATTTAAATGTCTCCATGTGTTATGAAGCTCAGCTCTATAGGCATGCCCCACTTCAAACACCCTTTCGAAACCTGCTCCAACCATCATCTGCTTATAAAACTGAGGGCTTTGGGCTAAAAATACTCTTCTATTAAAATAGTTTATCGAGAACATTTCGGACCCTCCCTCTGTTCCAGATGCTACTATTTTTGGAGTGTGAATTTCTGTAAAGCATTCATTTTTTAGAAATGTTCTAAAAGCCTCTACAATTTCTTCTTGAATTTTAAAAGGTGCCCTAACTCTTGGGTTTCTCAAGCTAATACTTCTGAAATTTAATTGATTTTCCAAGTTAGCCTCTATTTCACCCATATTTATAGCAAAGGGTAGTACATCATAATGAATATCTGCAATCTTTACTATTTCTTGTACAGCAATCTCTACTCCATTTATAGCCTTTGGATTTACTACAGTTTCCCCTATTACTTCAATAGGCATTTCTAATTTTAATCCTTCTCTATCACTGGCTTCTACAACTAATTGAATAAGCCCTGTTTTATCTCTTAGTATTATGAAACTAATCTTCCCTAAATTATGAATTTTATAAACCCAGCCCTTTAGCTTTACAGATTTTCCTGGTTCACTTTGTAATATTTCTTTAATAAATACCCTTTCCATAAATTATCCCTCCAATTATTTTGTGTATATATAAACTTTTTCTGCGCATAAAAAGTTTAATTTAATAAAAAAACCCGCCCATATACTATTAAGTATAAGGACGGGATATCTTCCGCGGTACCACCTTACTTGACTACAAATGCAATCATCTCATCAGTACAGACTATATTATTAATCGATACTTATTCCCTTTAACGGTGGAACTCCGGCCAAGTCTACTCTATAAAAATATTTCGGTTGGCTCCTCAGGGATGTTCTTCAATACAACTCTAATATTAGGCTTTCACCAACCCTAACTCGCTTTGAAATCGAAATCTGTATTTACTCTTCCCATCATCATATTTATATAATATTTAATTTTTATTTTCAGTTATCTATTATTGTTTTTATTATAAAGTATTATATACACTTTTTTTATAAAATACAACTAGTTTTTTGTTAATTTTTTTTAATAATTAAAATTTTTTAACAAACACTTGTATTAATAAGTATAGATTAAGGAGTGTTACAAAATATAGATTTCTATTTAAAATTATGGTATTGTAATAAGAGTAAAAATACTTCAATATACAGGAATTAGGTGATTTAATGCGTATAATAGAACTAGCTCATGTCACAGAAGACCATAGATTAGCTGCTCCCATATTTGATGAGAATAGTAAAGTATTACTATCTAGAGGAGTTCGACTTAAGCAATCTCTAGTCCAAAAACTAATACAGTTAGGACATACCAGAGTTTATGTACGGGATGAATTAACTGAATCGGAAATTAATCATATTATTTCACCGGAAATAAGACAAAAAGCTATTAGCCAAATAAGAAAGCTCTCTCATATTGCTGTAAGCAAGGATAATAATATGCAACAAAAGTTTGAACAGGATCTTACTCTAGCAAAGGCAAGTATATCTGCCATAGTGGATGAATTATTTACTAAAAAGGATGTAGTTATTGAGCTAATGGATTTAAAGACCGTAGGTGGTTATATATTTGAACATTCAATAAATGTTATGATACTATCGTTGATTTTAGGAACAAGCATTGGCTTAAACCGTCGAGATTTAGATATGCTTGCTTTAGCTGCAGCGTTACATGATATTGGCTTAATGTTTATTCCTCAAGAAATTTTATATAAGAGTACACCTCTTACAGTTAAAGAGTTTGAGTTAGTAAAAAACATCCACTACTCGGTTATGAGTTTTTGAAGACTTCAACAGAAATTAGCCCATTAGTAAGAGTTCCTGTGCTTGAGCACCATGAGACCTACAATGGCAAAGGATACCCCAGAGGACTTCAACATACAGAAACCCATATTTTTTCTAAAATTATTGGATTGGTAGATGCCTTCGATGCGATGACTTCTGATAGACCCCATAGAAAGCCCTTACCTGTTCCAGAGGTTATTGAGTTTATTATGGCTAGCGGTGGTACCATTTTTGACCCCCAATTAGCAAAGGCTTTTGTTAAGCATATTAACCCATATCCACTTAATACGATTGTTGAGCTAAACGATGGTAGTGTGGGTGTAGTATTAAAAGTAAACAATAGTCTCTTTACACGACCGGTAATTAGGCTAATAATGGATAAAAATCAAACAAAGGTTTCTAAAACCATTGATTTACTTCAAGAAAAAACTTTAGTTATAAAGACAATTTTAACTAAAATGTAAGAAGGAAGCCTTTTTCAAGACTTCCTTCTTTACATTTTCTATAATATATAACTATTTATACAGTTACCTCTTCCTTTTCCTCTACAGGACTTAATTCCCCTTCTGTTGCAGCAACCGCTACAGCTACTGCTGCATCACCAAGAACATTTACTGTTGTTCTACCCATATCTAATATTCTGTCAATACCAGCAATTAAAGCAGAACCTTCTAGTGGTAAACCTACTGATGTCAATACCATTGTAAGCATAATAAATCCTGCTCCAGGTACACCAGCAGTTCCGATTGAAGCTAATGTTGCAGTTATAACTATAGTTAACTGTTGAACTAAGCTTAGTTCTAATCCATAAACTTGAGCAACAAACAGTGCACATACCCCTTGATATAAAGCTGTACCATCCATATTTATTGTAGCACCTAATGGTAATACAAAGCTTGCAACACTATTTGAAACTCCAAGATTTTCTTTAGCTGATTTAATTGTTACAGGTAAAGTACCAGCACTACTTGCCGTACTAAATGCTACAGTTGCAGCTGGTGCAATTCCTTTAAAGAACTTAACTGGACTCATTTTTCCAAATATTTTAGTTATACTTGAATAAACAATAACTGAGTGTAATATGATACCTAAATATACCGCAAAAATAACTTTTGCTAATGGAGCCAAAACAGCAGGCCCATTTTTAGCTACTACAGGTACTATTAATGCAAATACCCCATATGGAGCTAAACTCATAATAAATGCCGTAATTTTATACATTGTCTCAGCTAAACCATCAAAGAAGTTTAATACAGGCTTAGCCTTTTCTCCTACGGTTGTAATTCCGACTCCTAAAAATAATGCGAAGGCTATAATTTGAAGCATAGCCCCATCAACCAAAGCTTTGATAGGATTAGTTGGAATAATTGCAATTAGTGTTTCCATCAGAGGTGGAGCTGTACGAGCTTCAACTGCCGCATCTACAGGCATCTGTAATCCTGCTCCCGGGTTAATAACATTTCCTAAAATAAGTCCAAGAGTAACAGCAATAGCCGTTGTGACTAAATAAAATGCAATAGTTTTACCACCCAATCTACCTAACTTTCTTACATCTCCAGTACTTGCCGCCCCAACAACTAAAGATGAAAGGACTAAAGGTACGATTATCATTCTAATTAAATTTAAGAATAGTGTTCCAAAGGGTGCAATATACTTAGTAGCAATATCTTGAGATCCCCCTAATAAAAGACCTACGATAATACCGGCTACTAAACCAAGTAAAATTTTAGATGTCAATTTGATTTTCATTTTTCGTCCTCCTTTTTATATATTTTGATAAAACTTTTAAATTTTTTTCAGTTTTATCAATATTTAATAGTAACTCTAATAGAGTCCCCCCAGGTGATCTTAACACGATAGCTACATATTTGTTAGGTTAAAGCTTTAATTATATGACTTCAATATGCTTTTAATACCTAAAAATATGTTTAATACCAGATTTAGTCTGATGTCATCTAACTTTCTAAATTGTAGTTTACTATAATATGCATAGAACTTCTTTATTACCTCTTCTAATAACACATTCATATCCTTTTTATTAAAATTCTGGTAATTAAACATAACCTTAACAAAGAGACTAAAGAGCTCCTTCTCTTCATCAAAATAAAGCTGCTCCCAAATAATAGTGTTATAGTTTGGTATGAATTTTTCTCTGGCAAGAATCATTTGAATAGTATCAATGCGCTTAATAATATAATCTATATCCTCTAAACTAGTTTTGGGAATTTCTACACTACTATTAAACTCAACTCCATATTTAATTAGTTCCTCTAGGTTCTTTATCTTCCAGTTAGGCTGAAGAAATAGATTAATATACCCAGGGGGGACTACTTCAACTTTTTTCAATATGGCAGATGTTAGGGTAATAGAACTTGATATCTCCTCAGCAATAACCATCGGGGACTTGTTGACTTTAGATTTAATTTGAAGGGCTGTTGTAGTTGTAAAATCCCCAAATTGTTCATTTTCACTTAGCTTAATAACCAATTTGGGAATTTCATCAATTGAGTAAATTCGTTTAATATTATTTTCGATTTGTTCTAATATTTCAAGCTTAATTATATTAACTAATCTCATAATATTACTTAATTACATTAACTCTATCTTTAGTTTATTTATGAGGGGCTCCATACTATCTGCCACATTTAAATCATAACGAATCTCAATAACACCCTTGTTTTGTTCATCCAAATTCACAGATAAATAGTTCGTAAATACTTCCATAGGAAAATTCCCATACATAGTATTATACACTGTTTTATAGCTTTCGCCTTCTTCAAATATAAGCTGATTCTTCGTTGTACCGAAACGATTAATGGATACCCTTTTATTGGATTCTATTTTTAAAGTAGTTGTAGTTCCTTCCATACCTGAAAGCTCTGTTTCCTCATATACAATATAAATATGATTATTTTTTTCGTAAAGGACTCCCTCTGTAGTAAGCTCTATTTCACTCTGCTCACCATCTACGTTTTTCTGTTTCCCAATCACACGTATTACTTTTGTCTCTTTCATTTTACACATCCTTTATCCCACTATCAAAAATTAAAAAATATTATTTATTTTTAGCAAAGTCTAGGGCTAGTTCAATAAGCTGATCAATTAAATCCCCATAAGCAAGGCCTGTAGCCTCCCACATTTTTGGGTACATACTTATGCTTGTAAACCCAGGCATAGTATTTACTTCATTAACTAATAATCTATTTGTATTTCTTTCTAGGAAGAAATCTACCCTAGATAAACCCCTACAGTCATATAGTTTATATACCTCAACTGCCAGCTCTCTAACACTATTTATCATATTTTCTTCAAGTTTAGCAGGAACAATTAATTCGCTTTTACCATCTATGTATTTATCTTCATAGTTATAAAACTCTTGAGCTGGAACTACTTCCGCTGGTAATGATGTCTTTGGATTTTCATTTCCTAATACAGAGCATTCTATTTCTCTTCCATCAATAAATTCCTCTACTACAATTTTTCTATCAAAGCTGCCTGCTTCTTTTATTGCGGCGATAAGACCCTCTCTATTTTTAGCCTTAGATATCCCCACACTAGATCCTAAATTTGCAGGTTTAACAAACATAGGATAACCAAATTTATTTTCTAATTCGTCTAAAACTTTACTTTCATCCTTTATAAAATCACTTCTAAATACAACAGCAAATTCTGCTTGAGGTATATTTACACTCTTTAACATCATCTTTGCAACAACCTTATCCATAGCTAGAGCTGATGATAATACCCCTGTACCTACATATGGAATATCAGCCATTTCTAATAGCCCTTGAATTGTTCCGTCTTCCCCAAATGGTCCATGAAGTACTGGAAACACAAGATCTATTCCTCTACTATCTTTGTCTAAAAACAACTCATTTATATTATAATCTTCTGTTTCATTTAACCAATTTTTCGGGTCAATATACTCTACATTTCCTAGGTACTTTTTCCATCTTCCATCTTTTGTTATTCCTATAGGCATAATTTCATATTTTTCTTTATTCATAGTCTTCATTACAGAAGCGGATGACATCAGCGAAACATCATGCTCCCCAGATTTACCACCGAATATTACCATTATCTTTAACTTTTTCATAAATTTATCATCCTCCCTATTACATTAATATTCTACTCTTATTTGTCCTATTATACAATATACTTCGGTTCAATACTGAATTTTTAATTATATTACATATAATTAGCCTATATCTAACTTACTAGTTATTGATATAGGCTTAATATTTTAGTATTATATTCATTTATATTAGAACAACCACGCCAGTCTTTCATCTAACTTAACCCTAGATTCTTTAATAACTTCAAATACTTTAGATTTAAGTTGTAATGGAAATTGTTGATTATCATTATTTGTATATATAGTATCGTACTCTTCCTCAGATAATGCTTCTTTTAAATATTGCTTTGTCTTTTCATCCGTTAAACCATGTTTAACATCAACAAAGCATAGGGGTGGGAACATTACACACCACCAGTTTTGTCCATACCCTTCTCCAATAATTACTCTTAGGGCCTCATAGTTTCCAGCAGGAAAAATTACATTGCCATATCTTTTTGTAGGAAATACATGTTCTCCTAAATTAACAGCTACATTAAAATCAAAGCCGTTATCAATTACTTCTTGCCTTGCTATAGACTGAATGTTATCCATATTGTTTTTTAATGCTTCTCTTGTTTCATCAACATTTTCTAATCCCTCTAAAACATCTGAAACATAAGCAATAACCTTATCCCTTACTTTTATTTTTAATTGTTGGTCTTCAGGGGAATCACTATTTGCCAAGACGTGAAAACGTATTATATTTTGTCCCCTTCTTTCCAAACTAAAGGTCTCTTTACCTATAGAGTTAAAACCTATTGCTAATAATACAACCCCTATAACTATGTAACTAAATTTTTGCTTATTCATTAAAATTCCCCCTATATGTCCATTTGATTGTTATACTTTCATTATGTACAATTAGGGGAAATTTTATACAGGCTAATTAATATATTCTATTTTGATAAACCAACCCTTCTTATGCTTGCATCTACATTAATTAAAACCTCCATTTGAGGGAAAATATTCTCATATTCATCTCGTATTTCGTTCCAAAAACTAGTATGGAATTTATATAAATAGTCGTCAAAGCCTATTACATCTACTCCATATTCATTTTGTATAACATTTAGTGTATGCTCCATATTCCCTTTTACCTCTGCTGCAAATAAATCCTGTAGCTCCTCTATTAATTCTGTGTCTAAGACATCTGTTTCCGGATTAAATAGATGTTGTCTAATATCTCCCTCTAAGGTTACATCTACTATTATTTTAAATTCATTACCATCTCTAACTAAGCTATATCTTGTCTTAGTATCGGTCACCTCAAAGCCTATAGCATGGCCTTTGTGTTCAACGGAATAAACGCTAATATTTGCCTCATCCTTTAAAAACATTAGACCTCTATTAACCTCTTCTCCTATAAAGCCTAAAAATTCATAGTCTTTAAATATTGCTGCTCCAGCAGCTTTTATATCCGTTTCTCCCGGAATAAATCTCGTAATTATGCCGCTTGCATTTTTATGAAAGTCGTAAAATATTTTATTTAAATCTGGAAGAGGGGCTCTATTAGTTTCAGGGGCTCTATCAAAAACCTGTTTAATATATTTAGTAATATCCGGTTCTACATTTGGTGATATTCCTAAAGCATCCTTTGCACTGCCCTCAATTATTGCTATTCTAGTTTTTCGACTTATATGAGGATCCTTTTCTAAGAAATCGAAAATTTCCCTTAATATAATCGGCTGTTTTGCCACCTCTTCGCTAATTAAAACACCCCTTAGATGGCCTAAATATAGGCTTTTACTAGTCCTTAACCCTAAACGCATCATAACAGTGTTCACACTCATACCCGGGGATGAAATTGTTAAAGTACCCTCATCACTTTCCCCACGAATAGCTGCTGGATTTGGCATAACAAATGTAACTAAAATAGGATCTTCGCTATTAAGGTCATTAATATCTATTCCTAAGGTTAATACATTAGCTCGTTCATCTATTTCAATTTTATCCCAGCAGCCTGTTAAGGCTACTGATAAAAGAAGGGATGTAATAACTATTAAAATAAGCGCTTTCCTTTTAAGCACGGCCCCCACTCTCCTTTCCCTTACCTTTTCTAACACTCCCTACTAGGAAAATAAGAATTGGCAATATTAAAGCAAAAAAGGGTATGGCATATTTTGAAAATATATCCATATATCTATATGTTTCAGCTACGCTCTCGGGTATTAATGCTGTCAAATATAGAATTGGAACTAAGGGTAGGGCAAAGAAATCTCTTTCCTTTAAATTTAAAAGCTCCCCTATAAGTACGGTCTTTCCAAGATGTACAGGTGCTATGGACATAAACACGATAAAGACCCAAATAACCATAACTAAGGATTCTACATTTTCAATAAACAGACCTGGAAATTCTATAATTTTAAACAAACTCAATGTAGGCCAAATTAAATGCTTTAATTGGGGTTCTCCAAATACCCCTAAGGCAACAGCAAAAATCAATACATATACTGCTATAACTATTCCCATTCCAATAGATAAAGCCTTTGGTGCCTGATCAGTTTTACTTAGAAATTTTCCGAATATTAACATAAACTCAAAGGCTGCAAAGGCAAAGAGTGCAGTCGGTACTCCACGGATTATATCTATAGGGGATGCTTGAAAAATTGGCAGAAAATTTGTCGGATCAACATCTGCAGCAGCGAGTATAAACAAGATGACAGCAGGAACCATAATTAATGGGAAAAGTAGCTCTGCTGCCCTTCCTAGTGGCTCTATTCCCTTTCTCGCTAAATATGCAGTTATTAGGAGCATACTAAATATTATTACTTCAATAGGTGTTCTAATCAATAAATACATTTTAACCACTTCACCAAATACCCTAACTACGAAGGCGTTAATTACTAGAGAGTATATTAAAAATAAAAATATAATTATATAAGCTATTGGCTTAGTAAAGCATGCTGATAATATTTCCGTATAGCTCTTTCCAGGAAATAGTTTCATAATCCTACCTATTAGATTTGCTATTACTAAAACTAAAGCCCCTCCAATTAATAGAACAAAAACACCGTCTACACCTAGCTCTTCAGTTATAGCACTTGGTAGAGTTAACACCCCCACCCCAACTATTGTAAGCATTAGTATATGCACAAGCTGACCTAACGAAATTTTATCGTTATTTTTATACATTATTTATCCTCCTCCCTATAGAATTGCTCTGGCCTTTTGTCATCCAATCTAACTTTATTTTTTCTAAAGGCTATAGAGCTTCTTCTTTTAAGGCCCGGTAGCGGGAACAGTACAAAAGTATCCTTTAAATCCCCTACATTATCTACATAGTTCACAAAGGGAGACATATATGGTATTCCAAAGCTTTTTAGACTGCATAGATGAACTAATACCAGTAAAAATATGAGCACTACTCCGTATAGCCCCAAAAATCCTGCTGCAAATATAAATAGGAAGCGTACTAGTCTAAATCCAATAGCTAGATTATAGCTTGGTATTGAAAATGATGAAATAGCTGTAACTGCTACAGTGATTACCATTAAAGGGGCAACTAAACCAGCTTCTACGGCTGCCTGTCCAATTACTAATCCTCCGACAATACCTATTGTTGCGCCAATCGGCCCAGGTAGTCTAACTCCCGCCTCCCTTAAAATCTCAATAGTTAACTCCATAATAAGCGCTTCAACAATTGCCGGGAAAGGAACTCCCTCCCTTGTTGCTCCTATGACTAAAGCCAGCTGTGTCGGTATCATTTGAGGATGATAGGAGGTTAATGCAACATATAGAGATGGAGCAAGTAATGCTATAAACACTGCAACATATCTTAATATTCTAACTGCGCTGGCAATTGTCCATCTCTCATAATAATCCTCAGTAGCCTGCAAAAGTGCATTAAAGGTTGTAGGTACAACTAAAATAAAAGGGGTGTTGTCAACCACTATAACTATCCTACCATCATATAGTGCTGCTGCAGCTGTGTCTGGTCTTTCAGTATTTTGCATTTGTGGAAAGGGGGATTTCCAATCGTCTTCGATTAATTGTTCAACGAATCCACTATCTAGAATTGCGTCTATATCAATTGTATTTAGTCTTTCCTCAACAAGCTCAAGTGCCCTTCTATTTACTAAATCTTCTATGTACATTATATTTACGTCAGTTTTAGATCTTCTTCCTATTTGCCTTACCTTTATTTTAAGTTTTGGGTCTCTAATTCTTCTTCGAATTAGAGCTGTATTCATCCTAGCTGTCTCTACAAAACCATCTCTAGGTCCCCTAACTACTGCCTCTGTTGAGGGCTCTGATACACCTCTAGTAACAAAACCTCTAGAGGCAATTACCAAGGGTTTATCTGATTTATCTAATAGTAGAATTGTTTCTCCACTTAAAATATTAGTAATACACTGCTCTAATGTCTCGAGCTCCTTAATCTCTGTTGTCGTTATATTTTGCTCAAAAATTAATTCATGTACTTTGTTTTTAATTGTTCGTTCATCTGGCTCTGCAATTCTTGAACTTATCATTAAGTTTTTAAGAACATCTCTATTTAGTAAATCCCTGTTTGCCATACCGTCGACGTAAATTAATGCTACTTTAAAATCACCCTTTTTCCCGACTGAAGCCTCCCTGTAAATAACATCATCACAGTCAACTAATGTTTCTTTAAACATTTCTAAATTTTTATCTATATCCTTTTCTAACTTAGTTTCTGGCCCAGGAGCTGGTTCACCAGATGTTTTTTTGCCAAATAAATTTTCCCACAAGCTCATAGTATTTCTCCTCCTCTTTTATAGCCATGTAAATACAGCGTATAACGTAATACCTCCGAATATATAAATATAGCCTAAGGTTTTTGCCAAAATAGCCTCTCTTCTTAGCTTCTTTTTGAGTAAAGTAGGTTTATCCACTATAATTAAATAAAACCCTATAAGTACTGTTAAACTCAAAACTGCAAGATTAAATACTCCCTTTATACTTTCATACACCATATTTAAAAAATCCATAGAAACACCTCTTTATATCGTCTTTATAGTCAACTATAATTTTTACAATTTTGGATATTTATATGCAGAGAAATTATCCAACTAAAACATCTGTTAAAATAAAAAAAATTGGATACTATTTTAGTGTCCAATTTTTATCTATATTATATATTTTTTTATTTTTTCTAAATGCTCTTCCCGATCTACATCGCATCCTAATTCAGGAAAGCTTGTAACAATAGCCTTAGCTCTAATATTCAATAACTTTGATAAATGATTCTCCAATTCTATTACTGACAATTGTTTTGTAAGTAGCTTACCTAAAAACCCTACCCCTAAATTATATGTCATAGCTATAGGGTTCTTTCTATGTTTTATAAGTACTCTGGCCTTTTCCTCAATTTTATTTGTAATTGTCGGATTAACTAAAATTATGTTTCCTCCCGTAAATATACCTTCCTTCAGAGTTACATGGGTTCTTTTTAAATCAGAATATTTTTCTTCGCAATTTATTTTATGTATTATTGGATAACATAAATCTCCATTGGATTCTATAGCTTTATTTAAAAAGTCATCTATATTATTAGTGGTTATTAACGGGATATCACAGGTTACTATGAGTGCCTTCTCGTTAGTATTGAGGTAATCTATACCGGTTTTAAAATTATCAAACATTGAACCATTACCATCTATTATATCAATATTAGATTTAATTATATCTTTTAGCTTTTGTTTATTTCCAACTACAATTATTCTACTAATTCTCGAATTTTGTTCTAGGGCATTTATAACATAATTAATCATAGGTATTCCATTAATTAGAATCCCTGCCTTATGCTCTATATCACTTTTCTTATTATTATCTTCACCAGCCAAAATAACTGCGTTCATATTTACCTCTGTTTTTGATTATTCATTATATGTTTGTGTTAAATATGTCTGTTTATTTATTACTAATAAATTATCATAGGCAGCCTTTGCCTTCTTATAGTTTTTAAAGATACCAAAGACTGTTGGCCCACTGCCAGACATCATGCTTCCTAGGGCATTGTATTCCATCATTTTACTTTTAAGTTGTCTTATTACTGCATGCTTTCTTTCTGTAACTGTTTCTAATACATTGGCCATATCTTTAGATAATGTATATAAATCCTGCTCCTTCATAGCTTCTATTAGCTTGTATGTTTCTGGTCTCCTTGTAATCTTATCCAAATCCAGATTTCTGTATACCTCTGCTGTAGAAACAGAAATTGATGGTTTAGCTAAAACAACCCATGTATTTTTAAGTCCTTCTAGAGGAGTTAGTCTCTCTCCAATTCCCTCAGCTAAAGCAGCACTTCCCAAAATACAAAAAGGAACATCAGCACCTATTTTCACACCTATATCCATCAATTCTTCCGTTGAAAGTCCTAATTTCCACATTTCATTTAACCCTTTTAATACTCCAGCAGCATTTGCACTACCACCGGCTAGCCCTGCAGCTACGGGTATATTTTTTTGAATATGAATATTAATTCCATAAGAGATGTTAAATTGCTCTTTTATTAATTCTGCAGCCTTATAGGCAATATTTGTGTTGTTTTTAGGAATAAACTCACAGTTACTTGTAACCACTATATTATTTTTATCTTTATTCTCAATTATTTTTATGTCATCGTAAAGATCAACTTGTTGCATTATCATTTGGACCTCATGGTAACCATCAGGCCTTTTTCCAATAACGTCTAGGGATAAATTAATCTTTGCTCTTGATTTAACAGTAATAGATTTCATGACCTTCTCCCCTTACAACCCCATATTTATTACCCCACTTACTATAATACCATAAAGTATTCCATCAGAAATCAATAATATTTATAAAAGACCGCAGTGTATTTTTGGCTGCGGTCTTTATATTCTATTGTTCAATACTCAATCTGAAAACTTAAAATTTAAAGCTATATGTCTTCTCAATTATTAGATGATCCCCGGCCTTTACATCCTCAGGGCTATCTATATTATTAGTTTCCATAAGCTGCTTAACTGTTGTATTATACCTCTTTGCAACCTTCCATAAGGAATCACCCTTCTGATAGAAGTATATTGTTAAGCTCGGTTTTTGGCTCAAGTTTTTAATCTCATCTAGCTCTTCAACACCTGATACAACCTCTACACTCTTACTAGTATAGCAGTCACAGGTTATTAATATATTTACCTTAAGATCCACTTGCTGTCCATTTATTAATGTACTTTCAGCCTCTTGAACGATTAAAGAAACTTCAGCGGAAGCGTCACTATCTACATTATCCATGTCTATAGCATACTTAAATGGTAGCTCCTGAGTAAAGCTATAAATTGGTTGGAAGTTATCCTCTGCCGTATAAAGAACTACAGCTTCCAGTATACCTTCAACATTCACTTTACTTCCTAACAAATTGTAGTCTGTCAAAATAGGTTTTGTTTGTACAGATAATACTTTAATCACTGGTGGGTTAGTTTTAGGAACTTGCAAAGTGTCTCTGAACTGCATTTGAGTTTTGTTAACTCCCACTGCTTCATTATATGATAGCTTAGTCTTTTCAACTTTTAAAAACTTAGTTGGAGAATATGCATCAACCAAAAATTCCTTTTCAAGAATATCTTTTACTTTAGCTTGAAGTTTTACTATTCCTTCGAACTCAAGTATTTTTCTAACTCCCTGTACGTTTTCTTTCAATTCCGTAGATAATTCTTCCAAGCTCATATTAATTGCACACTGCATATCAGTATTAGCCTTAGGGATTTCTATAAAATGTGTAAATGGAATTTCTTTTTTTAGAACATTAAGAGTATACTCTTCATCATCGGCTATGTATAGAAGTTCAATAAATAAAGTCCCAGCAGCTATTACCTTGCCTTCTGCCACCTTCACTTCTCTAGCTATAGCTTTTCCATTCCAATTCAATATTTCCTTTATAGGATCCATATCTTCATCTAATTCAAAGGCATCCTTAATTAAAGTGTTTGAAGAATTTGAACCAACCACTGTTGAATACTTTATTGTATTCTTTAACAACTCAACATCCTCTACTCCATCAACATCTTTCGCTATTTCAATATCCTTTTCCTCAATACCTCTAGCTAGAATATTTATTACTGCCTTTACACCAATTTTTCTGTCGTTATTAATTGAATAATCAACATGCTCTATTTCTACTGCTACATCACTTTCCATTTTTGATGTTAAACCAGGGATTTCTATAGTCTGCTTAAATTCCGTTGCGCTATCCATATTATAGAGTGGATCATCCCCTTTATCTGATGCGTATAGTATTTTAAAATAAATTGTACCCTCTACCGCTAGGTTATTATCCTTTGCTTCTTTTTTGTTAACAAAGATAGAGCCATCAACTGTTAAAATTCTTGTAATATCAGGCTTTGAATCAGGAACTATAATATCTCCTTCAACAATCGCCTGAGCCATATTCTCACCTAAAAGTTGCTCTGCCTTAAACATGTCTTTTACCAATTCTACAGGCATGTTATACCCTCCTCTAAAATAGAATCTTGCTATTACTACATCATATTTGTCTTAAAAATATTTATGTTAGAAAGCTATAAAATATTTCTTGAAATTATAAAATTTCTATATAAATATATGCCTGTTTCATAAAAAAAGAAGTGAAAATTTAATTTCACTTCTTTCTTGTACAAAATTTTTATTTTATTTTTATAATGTAGCTACCATAACAGCCTTTATTGTATGCATTCTATTTTCTGCCTCATCAAATACAACAGAATGTTTACTTCTGAACACTTCATCAGTAACTTCCATTTCCTTTAGTCCAAACTTTTCATAAATTTCTTGTCCAACGGAAGTTTCTAAATCATGGAATGCCGGCAGGCAGTGCATAAAAATTACACCAGGGTTTTCAGTTGCCTTTATCATATCCAAATCGACCTGATATTTTCTTAAGAGCTTAATTCTTTCCTCAAACTGACTTTCCTCTCCCATAGAAACCCATACGTCCGTATAGATTACATCCGTATCCTTAACTCCTTCGTTTACGTCTTCAGTCAGGGTTATTTTAGCTCCAGTAACCTTTGCCTGCTCTTTCATTTCATTAACTAGTTCCTCTGAAGGGAATAAGGACTTGGGTGCTACGGCTCTAAAATCCATTCCCATTTTCGTAGCCCCTATTAGTAGAGAGTTACCCATATTATTTCTAGCATCACCTACATAAGTAAACTTCACCTTATTTAAAGGCTTATGTACATGCTCCATTATAGTTAACATATCTGCTAATATTTGAGTTGGATGATATAAATCTGTAAGCCCATTCCATACAGGTACTCCAGAGTGTTTAGCTAATGCTTCAACAGTTTCCTGCTTATATCCTCTAAACTCTATTCCGTCATAATATCTGCCTAAAACTTTTGCAGTATCCTCAATAGACTCCTTTTTTCCAATTTGTGAATCATTGGATCCTAAAAAAGTTACGTGAGCCCCTTCATCTAGTGCGGCAACTTCAAATGCACATCTAGTTCTAGTAGATGTTTTCTCAAATAATAGGACTATATTTTTACCCTCTAATAGTTTTTCCTTCAAGCCCATTCTTTTCTTTATTTTTAAGTCCTTTGATAATTCTAATAAATACATAATTTCTGCAGGAGAAAAATCCTTTAATGTTAGCAAGCTTCTTCCCTTTAAATTAACTGGCATTAATAAACCTCCTATTAACTACTTATATTTATGCAATAATATGTATAAATATTATACCAATAGTTTTTTTCAAAATCAACATTTAGATATAATAAAAACCGCCTTTGGCGGTTTTTATTAACTAACTTTTATACTTTTATTGTCATCGCTTACTGTTAATTGTACAGTTTCTGTCAATACATCTGAATAACTATAGGATACTCTTCGTATAGAATCGAACTCACCATCAATTTTAACTACGAAAATATTTGGATATGCGTTTTCTATAACTCCTTCACGAACCATAACCCTTTTACGGCCTTTGTTTGCTTTTAACGTCACCTTGTATCCTACGTAACCCTCGATACTTTTTCTGATATCGTTTAATGTGCTCTTGTCAGCCAAACAACCACCCACTTTCAATTCTTTCACAAGACAATCATAACATATTTCGAAATGGTTGTCAAATGTTTTAACATTATATTTTACACTGACAAAATACAACTTGTCAATTGTAATTTTAATTATACAAAAAAATATTTCCGACTCAATTCTACAGTTTTTTCAAACCTATAGATAGTAGCTCAACAACCCTTTTGCAATAGATTCAGCTAAATCCTTCTTAGTCATATCATCAGTTAACAATTTTAAGTCATTATCATTAGATAAGTAGCCTAATTCTATATGCAATGAACTTACCTTAACATCTCTTAACAAATAAAAATCTGCAGGCCTTACTCCTCTATTAATTAGACCTACTCTATTATTAATTTGTTCCATTATTTTCTGACCAAGTAGCATTGCTTCGATATCTCCACGATAATAATATATTTCAGCACCAGAAATACTCGGTTCACTATAATAGTTTTGATGAATAGTCAGAAAAAACTGAGGCTGAATTTTGTTAGCATAATAGGCTCTTTCACTTAAGGGAACATTTACATCCTCACTTCTTGTCATATAGACCTTAGCCCCTAAGCTTTCTAAACTTTCCTTGAGTAAGTTGCATATGTCTAAACAAATATCTTTTTCTCTATGTCCAGTACTACTTCTATAATCACTACAATTATCTCCGCCATGTCCTGGATCAATTACTATATCTTTACCTTTAAGAGGGCAATTTATGCTTACTTTTTCAATTTTTTCTATACTAACTCCAGTATAGTAGTATTTAATTATTTCATCGTATTTCTTGCCTCTACAGGCCATTTCGTTTGAGCCGTATAAACACAAACCTAGACCATCACCTTTTCCTCGTGTATAAAATCTAATTTTTTCAGGTCTCCAACTAAATCTTGTGGAGTTTAGTTCTAGCAGTTCCATTACTTCTTTTCCACTAAACTCTTTCCCAGCTATACTTAACTTCACTACTCTACCCTCTTCATCCCTCGTAATATTATCAAACATTTCTTCGATAGCCATGTTTTTAATAGGTAATGTTTTAATAAATCTGACACCAAGCTTTTTTTCTATCTCGTCTAATGTAATATCCTTATACTCCTTATAATATACTGCTTCTTTACAGTAATTACATAATACTTTTCGCAGATAATTAACTATATTCCCATCTACATTCTCACTATTTTCTGTAGACCCGCCACAAACAGGATGAAATCTAGCTTCGATTAATTTATCTTGCAAAAAAATCACTTGGGCTTCAGTCTCCTCTGTAACCCTATTTAATATTTCTAAATTATTAAAATAATCTTTTCCCCATACTTCATTATAGGATTCTAACGGCATAAGATTAGGATAATAGTCTGTAGATATATCTGCCCCAATACCTTTTCCTACACCTTTCCCCCCATATATTTTCATTTGTCTCATAATATTTGTTCGCATAATAACAGCTTGGCTTTTTAAACTTTCTATATGAAAAGTTAGTGGCATTGTTGCTGCTACTAACTCCTTTATTAACTCTTCTAGTTCCATTTGTTTAACTTCTTTATTTAATACATCATATACTTTAATATAAAGTTCTACTGAATTATTCAACCCCTCTACCCCCTACTCTTTTGAATAATACTGTTTTATGGAACACCTATCGTAATATATAATATGAACTTTTACAAACCATTGTGCATAATTTTATATCCCTATGCATATACATAATAATTTATATGGATATAATATAGATAAAAGTAAAAGAGGTGATTAAATATGAATATTAAAATATTTGAAGTTGTTTGTTGCAAGGGTGGAAAGCTTGAAAATATATTAATACGAGCCTTAGAAGAGCTACAAATAAAAGTAGATTTTGAGGTTATCAATGATATTCAATCTATACTTAACGAGGGTATCCTTTCCCCACCTACTCTTAAAATAAACAACAAAATCTATATATCAGGTAGATTACCTTCAGTAGAGCAAGTGAAAGAGGCTATTTTGAAAGCCAAAGAAGAGATTTAAAAAGAAATGCAATTCTAGAAATTTAAAATAATATAGGTATTGAGCAATTAACTATCTAATCTAGCTTTAAAACATTTACTTCATATAATTTCAAAGTAAATATCAACCCTACTAAAGACATAGTCCAAGCATAAGGCGGTTTAATCTGATGTAATGGAAGAATTATAAATATACCCATATTAAAAATAATAGTAGCGATTGTGTTCCAACCATATTGATGCTCAAAATATTTTAGTTTTAAACCGACATACTCTACAATAGTATAAGCAAATGTCCAAATAAGTATATATACCACTCTAAACAATAAGGTGTCAGGATAAAAAGCAAAATATACTAGCACCGTAGATGGGTATACGGTGAATGCCACTAATAGATTTATTAAGGAGTGATTCAAAGCTTTGCTATTATATTTCCAAAGTAACTTCTTTGAAAAAACAATATTATAAATTAAATCTCCAAGTATAAAGAATAAGATTGTGGCATAGTATTTTTCCCAATGCTGCCAAGCACCAAATATATAACAAAAAATAACTGAAACTATTGCAATTATAAAATGAAAATAGTCCATAAAACTCACCTCGTAGGAATATTATTGCTTACTCTTTCAATTCTTTATAGTAATTCTGTCTCACAACGCAATCCACAATCAAGTATATAACTATATATATTGGAAAGGAATACAATGATCTCCATCTAACTTCTTTATAAAAGTCTAACCAGACAAAAAGTTTTTCAAACCCTACACTCATAATTGAAAATATAAAAGATTTAGTATACTTACTTGCATTAGGTTTAACTTGCAAAAAAAACATTATTGAAACAGGAAATAAAGTATAATCCCAGGGCATATATGTAGGTATTAAAGGTATAACCTTCCATTTATAATACCAAAGTCCCAAGATAGTACCTATAAGATCTAGAAAATAAGTAATAATTATTGTAACAGTACCAGCAAATAGTAATCTAGTAGTACTTTCTTTTCTCCTATATTTTATCCATATAGCCCATGGTAGTATAGTTAATAGGACACCTATCCACCACTGCCAAGTAAATAGAATATTTTTTAACCAGTAATCGTACAAATTTTCATGTGCCTTAACAACTAGATCATACATTTCTTTAATATCATTCATAAAAATAAACCTCCATTTCTATGCCCACATATCTAATATAACTAATTCAGTACTTTGTTATACTCTCTCTATTACTTCTTAAACGACAAAACAGCCTTCTTAACGAAGACTGTTTGTTTTTTAAGCTATATAATTAAATTTTAGTTTTCTAAGTTTCTTGCTAGGTAATAAAGTGTTCTTACTGCCACTCCAGTTCCGCCCTTTGCGCTATAGCCTGCTTCTTTAGCAGACCAAGCAGTTCCAGCAATATCCATATGTACCCATGGTGTTTCTCCAGCAAATTCTCCGATAAATAATCCTGCAGTTATTGTACCTGCGTATCTACCACCAGTATTTTTTAAATCAGCAATGCTACTCTTTATTAATTCGCCATATTCAGGGTATGAAGGTAATTGCCAAACCATTTCATTAGCTTCATTGGCTGCCTTAACTAACTGTCCCATCCATTCTTCATTATTAGTAATTAAAGCTGTTGTAGTTGTTCCAAGGGCTACTAAACATGCTCCAGTTAAAGTTGCTAAATCAACAATCTTTGTAGCTCCTAATTTTTTAGCATAACCCATGCAATCAGCTAATACTAATCTTCCCTCAGCATCTGTATTAATAATCTCTACGGTTTTACCAGCCATGGAAGTCACTACATCCCCTGGCTTTATAGCTCTACCCGAAGGCATATTTTCACAAAGACCTAATACTGCAATAACATTAATCTTTGGCTTAAGCTTACCAATAGTGTGCATAGCACCAAGAACAGCCGCTGCTCCTGCCATATCCCCTTTCATTTCTTCCATTCCTGCACTCGGCTTTATAGATATTCCACCAGAATCAAAGGTTAACCCTTTTCCTACTAATGCCAATACCTCATCATCCTTCTTACCACCATTATATTTTAATACTACAAGTTTTGGTGGTTGCTCTGTACCTTGAGTTACTGCAACGAAGCATCCCATGCCCAATCTATCTAAGTCTTCTCTCTCTAAAATTTCAATTTCAAATCCATTATCCTTTGCAACTTTATTAGCTATATTCGCCATTTCGGTTGGTGTTAAATGGTTTGCCGGCTCATTCACTAAATCCCTTGCTAAAATAGTACCTTTAGCTAAGGCTTCGCCTACTAAAATACCCTCTTCTATTTTATTGTTATCTTCATTTGTAAGTATATATATTTCATTTACATATGCCTGTTTATTTTCATTGTTTGTTTTATATTTATTAAAACTATATAATCCAAGTAAAGAACCTTCACAAATACATTGGGATGATTTTTTAATCTCTAAGTTTGTTATACCATTTAATAAATCAAAGGCAACAGTTTTACACTTAGATTTATTTGCAGCCCTTATTGCTGTAGCAGCAACTTTTCGTACTGTGTCATCATTGAAATCCTTTGTTTTTCCTAATCCTACTAAAATTATTTTTTTTGCAGGTATTTTTCCTAAAGTATGTATAACAGTTAGCTCGCTATTTTTACCTTTAAATTCTTCATCTCTAATTAAACTTTGTATAGCATTACCAATTTTTTCATCTAGTATTTGTAAATCTTCTCTTACACTTTTAACATCTTCGTATATCCCTAACACCAGGGCATCAACAACAATGTTTCTTGAATTGTCTTTTTGACTTTTTATAATCATTCTTAAAAACACCTCCGAAAAATATTATACGATAATTTGGTTTATTTTACAAAATTATATATAAAAAAATAAAGAACCTATTTTATAAGGTTCCCATTTATTTTTACATTATTTATTTTTCAACATTTTCTAAAGCATTGTTAACCGCTTCTATTGTTCCACGACTTGATAAAGTCGCCCCAGATACTATATCAACTTCTGTAGATTGTGCTTCAATAATTCTTCCTGCTACTGTTTGAGCTGCACTATCTCCAAAACCAGGCGTATCGCTAATTTCAACTATTTCAATACTGTGGATTTTATCTTCTACTACTCCTACTCTAACCTTTATATCTCCATAATATCCTTTGCCAACTCCTTCATAAAACTCAGCCTGGGCCTCAGGATTTAGTGCTGAAGCACCAAACAGGATACCAATAGCTAATAAAGGCATTAAAATAATTGCTACAATTTGTTTTTTGTCCATATTCATTCCACCTCCAAGTATTTTCCCTGAAAATAGAATATCACAAAAACCCGTTTTTTAAAACGGGTTTTTTTATATTTTTTATCTAAGAAATTCCAATATATAGTTTGATTTGTTATATTAGTTAATTTCCTTTAACTCCCCAGTAACCATATAGATAATTCTTTCTCCAATATTTGTTGCATGATCAGCAATTCTCTCTAGATATCTACCTATAAATAGTAATCTAGTGGCCTGCTGTATAATAGACGGATCCTCAATCATCATTTCTATTAATTCAAAATAGATTCTTTCATATATTTCATCAACGGCGTCGTCATCTTGAGCCACTTCTAGAGCCATTTCTATATCCTCTTTCATAAATGCATCTAAGCATTTTATTACCATAGCCTCAGAAAGCTTAGCCATTCGAGGTATATCCACTAAAGGCTTTATTAGTTTATCTTCACATATTTTTAAAGTTTCTTTTGATATATTTACAGCATTATCGCCCATTCTTTCTAAGTCTGTTATTATTTTCATAATCGTCCCTATAACTCTTAAATCTCTGGCCATTGGTTGCTGAAGGGCTAATAGTCTCATACATTCCATCTCTATCTCTAACTCTAATTCATCTATTTTATCATCAAAAACAACTACTTCTTTGGCTAAATCTAGATCTAAAGTTGTTAGAGATTTTATTGTCATTTCAATAATTTCTTGAACCATAGCTCCCATTTTTATTAGCTTTACATTTAAATCCTTTAATTGATTGTTAAATTGACTTCTCATAGTATACCCCCTTAGTTTTATCCAAACCTTCCTGTAATATAATCCTCTGTTCTCTTATCTAAAGGTGTGGTAAATATTTTTTGAGTTTTACCAGACTCAATAAGATCACCCATTAGAAAGAACGCAGTTTCATCTGATATCCTTGCAGCCTGTTGCATAGAATGAGTTACAATAACTATAGTATAGTTTTTCTTAAGCTCAAAAATTAAATCTTCTATTTTAGCTGTAGCAATTGGATCAAGTGCAGATGTTGGCTCATCCATTAGAAGTACCTCTGGCTTCATAGCAAGTGCTCTAGCAATACAAAGTCTTTGCTGTTGTCCCCCCGAAAGACCTAAAGCCGATTTATTTAACCTATCTTTTACTTCATCCCAAAGAGCCGCTTCACGTAAGCTAGTCTCAACTATCTCATCCAATTGCTTCTTATTTTTTATACCATGTCTTTTTGGCCCATATGCAACATTTTCATATATTGATTTTGGAAATGGGTTTGGTTTTTGAAAAACCATACCTATTCTTCTTCTTAAAGCTACCGCATCAATATCAGACTCATATATATCTTCGTCCTCTAAGGCTATTTTTCCTTCTATTTTTACGCCATCAATTAAATCATTCATTCTATTTAAAGTCCTTAAAAAAGTTGACTTTCCACATCCTGAAGAACCGATTAATGCAGTTACTTTTTTATCTTCAATGTCTAAGGATATATTTTTAAGTGCCTGAAAATCACCGTAAAATAAATTTAAGTCTTTAACGGATATTTTATTCATCTTTTCCCTCCTAATTTAACTTAAGCCTTTTTAGAGATTTTAAACTTAATTCTAATTACTGTAGCTATAATAAAGAATATTGATACTATTCCAAGTAGCACTAATGCAGTACCATATTTTATTTCTTCTGGCATATTTGGAATCTGTGTGGATATTATATATAAATGGTATGGTAATGCCATAACCTGATCAAGCACTGATTTTGGAAGTCTCGGTAAGAAAAATGCAACAACCGTTAATAATATAGGTGCAGTTTCCCCAGCAGCTCTACCTATACCTAATATAGCACCTGTTAAAATACCAGGCATCGCATGTGGTAATACAACACTTCTAACAGTTTGCCACTTTGTAGCCCCTAATGCTAAGGATGCCTCCCTATAGCTTTGGGGTACACTTTTTAAGGCTTCCTCTGATGCTGTAATTATTACTGGTAGTATTAAGCAGGCTAGTGTTAAAGCCCCAGCTATAATGGACTGCCCAAACTGTAAAAATAATACGAATAGCCCTAAACCAAATAAACCATAGACTACAGATGGAACACCTGCTAGGTTTAAAATTGCTAATCTAACTATTTTTAAAACCTTACCTTTTTTTGCATACTCCGTAAGATATATTGCGGACCCAATTCCTAACGGAAGAGCCACTGCTAAAGTACCTGATACCAAGTATAAGGTACCTACTATGGCAGGGAAAATTCCTCCCTGTGTCATACCTCTTCTAGGCATAGCCGTAATAAACTCAATACTAATTGCGCCAATACCCTTATATATAATAAATCCTATTATTAGCACTGTTGGAATTATAACAAGTAACATTGCTAATCCTAAAATAGAAAATGCTAATTTCTGTTCTATATTCTTTTTATTTTGATTAACCATTATCTTGCCTCCCTCTTAGCTCTAGAAAGCACAAAATCGGCGATTAAGTTTATAACTGTAGTCATAGACAGCAACACAATACCAACTGCAAATAGTGCATGATAGTGAGTGCCACCTCTAACCGTATCACCCATTTCTGCAGCAATAGTTGCAGTCATTGTTCTTCCCGACACTAAAAATGAATTCGGAATTTGGGCTGCGTTACCCGTTACCATCATTACAGTCATCGTTTCGCCAATTGCTCTTCCTATTCCAAGCATAACAGCCGCAATAATACCTGAGGATGCAGCAGGTATTAAAACATATCTTATTGTTTCCCATTTAGTCGCACCCAGTGCTAAAGATGCCTCTTTATACTCTTCAGGTAAAGACCTTATTGCGTCATCGGATATACTAATAATAGTTGGCATAGCCATTAAAGAAACTAAAATTGAACCCGTAAGAACCGTAAATCCTGAAGTTAAAGAAAAGGAGATTCTTACCCAATTCGATAGTACTACAATCCCCAAAAAGCCTAGTACAACTGATGGTATTGCAGATAAAAACTCTATAATTACCTTTAATGCCGTCTTGGTTTTCGGTGGTGCCACTTCCGAAATGAAAATGGCACTACCTACACCTATGGGGACGGAAATAAGGATAGCTCCCAGTGTAACCATTAGTGATCCCGCTACAATTGGCAATATACCATATTGTGGATTTTTAGATACAGGAAACCAATACTTACCTAAAAAGAATTCCTTAGGACTTACGTCTAAAAATACACGTAGACCTGTTCTTAGTAAAAACATGAAAATTAACGCTATTATTAGTACAGAAGTGATTCCTAATACAAAAATTAAATTTTCTATTAAAAATTCCCCTACTCTATTTTTAATTCCCTTTTTTATATTCTTACTGTGTTCTACTCTTTCTACTTTTCCAACCGCTTCCTTCATAAAACACACCTCTCATCTATATAAATCCATTGAGCAATAGTTAACATAAAAATTTAAAGCTAAAAATTTGTCCTATCTCTTTTTATCTATCCCCATAGAAAAAAAGACATGGCGGATAGTTCTTCAACTACCCGCTATCATGTTGTAAAGCACTATATTAGAGTTAATTATTTTGCTGGAATAAATCCAATTTCTTGTACTATTTTTTGTCCTTCAGCACCCATTACAAAATCCATAAATGCTTTGATTGCTCCCTCTGGTTGTCCATTAGTGTATAAGAATAATGGTCTTGCTACTGGGTATTGTCCTGCTTGAATTGTCTCTAATGATGGTTTGTAAGCTGTTGACCCTTCATCTTTTTTAACTGGAACACCTACTATAGCTGGGTCATTTAAATATGCTAATCCAATATAACCGATACCATTTTTGTCTTGTTTGATTGCTTCAACAATAGCTTGTGTTGATGGCATTAAGTTTGAGTGTGTTGCGTACTCTTCATCTTTTAAAACGAATTCTTTAAAGAATGCATATGTTCCAGAGTTAGACTCTCTTGAGTAAAGTGTTATTGGTGCATCTTCTCCACCGAAATCTTTCCAGTTTGTTTTCTCACCTGTAAAGATCGCCTTAAGATCATCCATTGAAAGTTCTTGAACTGGATTATCTTTGCTAACTGCGATTGCAATACCATCTCTACCAGTTACAAACTCTACTGGTTCAATTCCATTTGCTTTTGCATCAGCAACTTCTTTTTCTTTAATTGATCTTGATGATAAAGCAATATCAATTGTTCCGTTAATCATAGCAGCGATTCCTGTTCCAGATCCACCACCAGTTACAGCAAGTTGAGCTTCTGGATATTTGTCCATGAATTCCTCAGCCCACATTTGCCCTAAGTTAACCATTGTATCTGAACCCCTAGCCTGAATTAGTTTGCTAAAATCAATGTCACTGTTTTGGTTATTGTTTGTTTGTTCGTTAGTTTGTTGCTTTCCTCCACATCCTACTAGAGCTAATGACGCTACCATTAATACTACAAGAATTAAAGCTATTTTTTTCATATTGATCCCCTTTCAGTTTTTGATTGCTTATTTTTAAACTTGTTTACAAACTAATTATATTGCTTAACTCCTATATGTTGGTTAAGCCACTGTTAATGAATTGTTAAGTTTATGTTAAGCGATAGTTTTATTTAATGGATTTTCACTGTCAAATAACATTTCTTCAACTACCTCTTCCTCATCACTGCTTTGAATAATCTTACTCTCTTCAATTACTCTACTCATTTCCCCAAGAGTAAAGTCTTCTTCCCCATCAGTATGTGCTTCAGTTCCCCCAATATTTACTTTAGAAATGTCTTCAATATCTGACCCGCTCTCATTTTCGACGCAATTAATGTATTGGTCATTTTGGCTGCTGTCCTTATCAATTAGACCTTCAGTTTCATCGATATTTATTTCAGTATCATTTTCAATGGCTGACCCACTTTCAGTTTCTTCATTATAATTATTATATTGCTCATTTTCACAACTATCTGTTAACAAACCTAATTTGCTATCACACTCCTCAGTATTCGAAACTTCTCCTAGTTTAAACTGGGATGCTATAGCACCCAATTCTACAGAGATTTGTTGAAGTTCATTAGCAATATCATTGATATTAGTCATCGTATGAGCCTGACTCGATGTGCCTTCTGCAATTTGCCTAGCCCCTAAAAGGGTATATTGTATCATATCCTCTATACTACTCATTTCCTTTGTAACATTATGAGTATCTTCTACTTGGATTCTAACGGATTCACTGGTTTTATTAATCATTTCAGATACTTTATCTATTGATGTTATTATATGCCTAAAGCTTTCCTTTACATTAGTAGAAGCCTTTCGTCCTTCTATAGAATTTTGTTGAGTAATCTTTATCTTTTCATTTACTTCATTAATCTTTCGAAGTATATTACTAACTGTTTTTGCAACTTCTTCAGCTGCCTCATTACTTTGCTGAGATAACTTTCTAACCTCTTCCGCCACAACAGCAAATCCTCTTCCATGTTCACCTGCTCTAGCGGCTTCAATTGTAGCGTTTAATGCCAATAGATTTGTACCTCTAGCAATAGTTCTAATATACTCGAGAAATTCATTAATTTTTTTTGAATCCTCTACAAGAGTTAAAACATCCTTTGCTGTATTTTCAATAGAATCATCTATTTGAAACATCATATTTAATGCAGTTTCCGTAGCAAGGAGTCCACTTTCTATGGAGTTATGGGCCCTTTGACTTTCACTTACTGCCATTTGACTTATATTTTCCACCATTTGTGCCTGAGAAATAACCTTTTCTATGGATTCATCAATCTTTTTCACAACTATTTTATTTTCCTCTGCAGTTGATAAAAATTGTTGTGCAGTAGCAGCTATTTCTTCCATCTGCTCCTCTCCTGATTTAGTAGTTGTAACCATATTTGTCTTTGCATCATGTAAAGAGGATGATGTTGAAACTAACTTCAGTAAAATATCTCTTTGGGAATCAATCATATAGTTTACTCTCTCAGATAAATAGCCAAATTCATCCTTAGATTCAGATTGAGAATATGTAGAATAGTCTCCCCTAGCTAAATTATCTAACACTAAAACTAATTCTTTTATATTTTTAGTAAACTGCTTATTAAATAACAACGCAGCCACTAATGATAACGCTACACACATCCCTATAATTAACAATGTGTTTTTACCAATACTATTGGCTACATATAGATACTCTTCTTCCGGCAACGTAAATGCAATAATCCAGTCTGTAGATGGAACTGCATAATAGAAATAACTCCAGTAAGAATTTCCTAACTTAAGCTGACCATACCCCTTAACTTCATCCTTTACATCATTTAATACTGTAGTTGTTACTTGATCTTCGGCTTTCTTTAATAAAATAGTTCCATCAGGGTGGCTAATTATTTCACCTACACTATTTAGCATAAAACCATAACCTGACTGGCCTATTTTAGTATTCTTTACTACCTTATCAAATTGACTAAAATCAAGAGTTATAGCTATAGCCCCTAAAACCTGCCCCGTTTGATGCATTATTGGGTACGCCATTGATAGGGTTGGAACACCGACATTAGTTTGACTTAATTTAGAGAAGTAAATATCACTAATTTGAAAGGATTTGTTTTGAATAGATTTTTGAATAAAAGATAAATCATTTACTCCTAAGCTATAGCCTGTTCTTCCTAAGCTATCAGCTACGGTTGATCCGTCCCTAGCAACTATAAATACACTTTCATAGTATCCCATAGAGTCTACGTAAATTTTTCTTAACATATTATTTGTCTCTTTTAAAAGATCTGGGTTATCTATCCTTCCGTTTTCGTTATAGTTCTCTAGCATAGATGTAAACGAAGTATTGGATGAAAGGTTTTTTAATAAAAACTCCGTATCCTTTAATGTTGTCCTAGTATTGGATACAATTCCATCAAGCAAAATATTAAACTTTTCGATTTCACCATTTTCCAGTGCGTTAAAGGTACTTCTATACGCAAAAGTACCTAAAAATACAGTTGGTATTAACGTAATTAAAATAAACACAATCATTAATTTTGTTCCAATTTTTAGCCTCAAGATATACCGCCCCCTAATTATGTAAATGAATATACACAATTACTATATTTGACCAAAATTATCCCAATATTAATGGAATGTTAAGTTTTTGTTAAATAAAAGAACATCCTTAGATGACGGATGTTCTTTTATAGGTTTTCGTATCATTTAATATGGTTTTAGCTATAATTTCATTTGAATTAATAATGTTAATATCATTTAATTTAGATTTGATTTCTTTATATACAGTGTTATTTTCAAACAGAAGCTCTTGTACTTTGTCTCTTACCTCTCTTATATCATTTATAAGAATGCCTAAGCCTGCCTTAGTTAGATAATCTGCATTTTCTAGTTCTTGCCCTGGAATAGGATCTACAATTAGCATTGGTAGTTTTTTTGTTATTGCTTCAGTTACAGTTACTCCACCAGACTTAGAAATAAGCAAATCCGAACAATGCATAAGCTCATGTATATTATCAACAAACCCTAAGACTCTTATTTTATGTCTATATTTATCTAATTTATTTTCTAGTTTCTCCTTTAAAGCCTTATTTGTTCCTGTGACAACTATTATTTGTAGAGACTCTTTTATAAGGTTAATATTATCTAATACCTCTTCAATAGCTCCAACACCCAATCCTCCACCCATTACTAGTAAAGTAGGTAGCTTTTTCTCTATATCTAATTTACTAATTATTTGGTCTATATTGCACTCATCATAAAATTTTTTATGAATTGGAATCCCAGAAACAATAATTTTTTCTTCAAATATACCTTTATTAATTAACTCTTTTCTTAACTCTTTGGAAGCTACAAAGTATTTATTAATATAGGGGTTTAACCAAATATTATGGGCAGAATAGTCTGTAATTATCGCCGCTGTATAAATATTTATTTTTCCTATCTTTTTTAAATATCCTACAATTGTTAGAATAAATGGATTAGTAAAAATGATTGCATCAGGTTTAAAATCCTCTATTATATTCAGAATTTTCTTCTTATAGCGATGGGCAAATAGATCTTTAACTTTCCCATCCTTACTCATTTTTGATGTAATAGAATAAATATAATGATACCAGCTAGGGAAAGTATCAATTATTTTAAAGTATGCATTTAAAATAAGCTGATCAAATAAGCTTTCGATTACTTTAACAAAGTCTACAACTTTTATATCTAGATTTTTATTCTCTTTAAGCAAGCTTTCTTTGGTAGCTAAAGCAACTTTATTGTGTCCGTGACCTACTGAAGCAGTCATTATAATTATTTTTTTATTTGACATAGCTACACCTCAACATCTTTACTTTATTTTAATTTTAAAATACAATTATTAAATCAATTTTAAGTGAAGGTTATAATTAGGTAAAATATTGAATATGTGAATTGACAAAGTGTTTTTTAATTAGTTTCTCAATATATTCTTTAATTTCATTAGCTTCTTCTTTTTTATAAATATATTTAGTCTTTCCATATTTACCCCATTTCTTGGCTCTATTTTCAGGATTCATTTCTAATTTTGTATTAGGAAATCTTTGTTCAATAACATTTTTTGCACTCATAGTGAATCTATGTTGAATTAATTCGAATGTTATCAGTCCATTTCTTTTATGGGGTATACTTTCATATAATTGTTCAAATAAGTTTTTATACTCCTCTTTCCAGTTATCATGCATCATTATCGGCGCAATAATAAAGCCTAAGGGATAACCTGCTCTAGAAATGTCATCTGCCGCTTTAAACCGCTCCTCTAACGGGGCAACATTATGCTCAAAATTACTATTAATATAATTTGTATTAATGCTAAATCTAAATCTTGTATGTCCCTTGTGATTTGCCTTTAATATATTATCTACATTTGAGTATTTAGTTACTACTCTAAGGCGGCCTTTTTGTAGGGAACCAAAATGCTCTATTGTATCCTTTAAAGTACCAGTTATATGCTCCACAGCCAATGGATCCCCTGTACTAGCAGCCTCAAACATTGTGGCATTAGGAAGTCTTTTTTCAATATAGTTTTCTATAGTATCAAACATGTCATCTAAATTTACATATATGCGTACATATGGTTTCTGTCCCTGTGTTGAAAACAAGTAACAGTATTCACAGCTTCCAGGACAGTTTGTCATTAGAGAAAATTGATAGTGGGCCGAGGGTTTACATACTTCTAACTTTAGACTTCTTTTAGTTCCAACTATCAAAGTTTTTTTAGCTGCTGCATATTTTGCCTTTTCATCCTTACCTGGTAAATCTCTCACTTGGTTATGGGATGTAGTTTGAAGGATAGGAATGCTATTTTCTTTACAGAATTGTAATACCCTTTTTCCCACTTCCGAATCCCTTGCTGTTGGTTCAAAATATACTCTATCTGGTATCCATAATTTCATTAAAATCTTCTCCTTCCTACTTTATTTTCTGTCCATTTAAACAAAACAATTCAGAGAACTATTGGCAAAAAAGTAATAAAGCCTACACATTGGTAGACTTTAACTACAATCCTTATAATCTTTCAACTAATACTGAAACTCCCATACCACCGCCGATACATAGAGTTGCTAATCCTTTTTTAGCATTTCTATGCTCCATTGCGTATAATAAAGTTACTAATATTCTTGCACCACTTGCTCCAACTGGATGTCCTAGAGCTATTGCACCACCATGAACATTTACTATATCCATATTGAAGTTTAAACCCTTTGCCACAGCTAAAGCCTGTGCTGCAAAAGCCTCGTTAGCTTCAATTAAATCTAAGTCTTCAACTTTCCACCCTGACTTTTTGAATACCTTTTCAGTTGCAGGTACTGGCCCATATCCCATAACCGAAGGATCTACTCCGCCAGAGGCATATGCAACTATTTTAGCCAGTGGCTTAATGCCAAGCTCTTTTGCTTTTTCAGCACTCATTAGAACAACCGCAGCAGCCCCATCGTTAATACCAGATGCATTACCTGGAGTAACAGTACCTTCCTTTTTAAATACAGGCTTTAATTTTAATAAAGATTCTAGAGTCACTCCGTGTTTAATGTATTCATCTTTATCTACTACCATATCTCCTTTTCTAGTTTTAACTGTAACAGGTATGATTTCCTTATCAAAAAGTCCATTTTTTTGTGCATACTCAGCCTTATTTTGACTTCCCTGTGCAAATTTATCCTGTTCCTCTTTAGAAATATTATATTTTTCAACAAGGTTTTCTGCAGTAACTCCCATATGATAGTCATAAAAAGCACAGGTTAATGCGTCTTTAAGTAAAGTATCATATACTTGCCCATGACCCATTTTAGCCCCCCATCTCATATCATCAATAACATACGGAGCTGTCGACATACTTTCTGTACCCCCAGCCACAACAATATCATTATCTCCTGCAAGGATGGCTTGAGCCCCTAAGGAAACGGTTCTTAATCCAGATCCACAAAGCTTATTTATAGTCGTGGAAGGTGTTTCAAAAGGGATTCCTGCCTTAGCAGCTGCCTGTCTTGCCACATTTTGTTTTTTTCCAGCCTGAATTATACAGCCCATGAATACCTCTTCAACATCCTCAGGCTTAATATTTGCTCTCTCGATAGCTGCCTTTATAGCAACGGATCCTAATTCTGCTGCACTTACATCCTTAAATACTCCACCAAAGCTACCTATAGGCGTTCTTGCTGCACTAACTATTACTACTTCTCTCACACCAATTCACCTCTTATTTTCATTATTGCACATTCCGGTGCTTATTAAATTGTCTGCTTTTTATTATTAAAATATGTATTTCGCTTCAACCTATTAGTGCCCTATGGTTCTAATATTTTGGTTCTGATTATATGTTGATACAACTAATCCTTTCTCCTTTGTATAAGAAGCAATAAATATATCCTTTATATTGTTATAGCCATTACTCCTAAGCGTTTCTTTAGCCCATTCTTCTGTTAGATTATTTAATTTAATAGAGTTTTTATCTACCTTACCCTCTAACACAATTACAATTGGTAAATCCTCTGATTTACCTGGTATATTCATATGCGATGGCTTCAATGGAACTTCCTCTGGTTTTTTTAAAACCGTTATCTTACCATTAGATTCAATTATGCCAAATTGTACTATAGAAAAATCAAATACATCCTTCTCCCTAAGCATCATTAATACTTCGTCTATACTGTATTTTATTCTTCTCATGTTATTTACTAAAAAAATCCCATCTTGAATTATTAAAGTAGGCTCAAAGGATGCCAACCTACCAAACCAACGCTTCTTAATTATTAGGGTACTCATTATAAATTGAAATATTGCAAGTACTGCGACAGCAAAAGCAGTTGGCATATGATTAATGTTAGGATCTGCAATATCTGCACCTACCACAGAGCCAAGAATAATTATGATTAGAAAATCAAAAACCGGTAACTCTCCTATGGACCTTTTTCCCATTATATATATAGTTAAAATTAATAGTAAAGGCAATATAGTAAATATTCTGAGCAAAATAGTTAAATAGTCATTCATATTAAAACCTCGTTTGCTTTTTAAAAATAGTATTACCTAAATTAATAGCAAAAAACAAAAAGTCCTATACATTTTAAAATGTATAGGCACTTTTTATATAGTTAATATAGTTAATTATAATCTTTCAACTAATAAAGATGTTCCCATTCCGCCACCGATGCAAAGAGTAGCTAAACCTTTTTTAGCATCTCTTTCTTCCATAGCATGAAGTAATGTTACTAGAATTCTAGCTCCACTTGCTCCGATTGGATGTCCAATTGCAATAGCTCCACCCTTAACGTTTACTTTGGTCGCATCTAGATTTAATCCTTTAACTACTGCTAATGATTGAGCAGCAAATGCTTCGTTAGACTCGATTAACTCTAAATCTTCTACAGTCCAACCAGCTCTAGCTAAAGCTTTTTGAGTCGCAGGGATTGGTCCAATACCCATGATAGATGGATCTACCCCAGCATTAGCAAAAGCAACAATTTTAGCTATTGGTTTAAGTCCTAATTCCTTTGCTTTATCAGCACTCATAACAACGATTGCTGCAGCTCCATCATTAATACCAGAAGCATTACCAGCAGTTACTGTACCATCTTTTTTGAATGCAGGTTTTTGTTTTTGTAATCCTTCTAAAGTAGTACCATATTTAATGTATTCATCCTTATCAACTACTATTTCACCTTTTCTAGTTTGAATAGTAACAGGTACGATTTCTTTATCGAATAATCCAGCTCTTTGAGCTGCTTCTGCTTTATTTTGACTTCCTAAAGCAAATTGATCTTGCTCTTCTCTTGTAATTCCATATTTTTCAGCTACATTTTCAGCAGTGATACCCATATGGTAGTTGTGGAATGCATCAGTTAATCCATCCATAATCATTGAATCAATTACCTTTTCATGACCCATTCTCATTCCCCATCTTGCTTTAGGTAAAAGATATGGAGAGTTACTCATACTTTCTGTTCCACCAGCAACAACTATATCGTTATCCCCAGCAATAATAGTTTGAGCAGCCATACCAACTGTTCTTAGACCTGATCCACAAAGAATGTTAACTGATGTAGCAGGTACTTCAACAGGAATTCCTGCACCGATAGAAGCTTGTCTAGCTACACCTTGGCCTAAACCAGCTTGAAGAATACATCCCATATATACTTCATCTACTTGTTCTCCTGTAATTCCAGCTCTTATAAGAGCTTCTTTAATAGCTATAGCCCCTAGCTCTCCTGCTGAAACTCCTGCTAAAGCTCCATTAAAACTTCCAACAGGTGTTCTAACAGCACTAACAATAACTACTTCTCTCATATTATTCATCCACCTTTCAATTTTTTATATACTTTAAATATTAAGTTTAAGTTCGATATTTAAAAACATAATCTCTCCATTATTTTATATGCAAGTTATGTGCCACTTATTTTCCTCTATCCTTAAGTGACAAATACTATTAAATAACTGGCTTATAAACTATAATAACGGAAATTTAGTTTTACGTCAAACTAATCCATCATTACAATTACTTTGCAATGATGTGTATAAAAAATTTACAGTGTAAATATATTGGACAAACCTTTCCTTTAGGTTAACTCCCTTTTTGTTCTATTCTTTTTCTTATCTAACTGCTTGTCAATTATTCTAATAGTTAATAACCTTATTATTGCAAACATAGGTACTCCTAAAAACATACCCAGTACTCCAGCGATTCCACCACCAACAACTATTGAAAAAATAATCCAAAATGGACTTAATCCCACACTATCCCCTAATATCTTTGGTCCTAAAAACAAACCATCGAATTGCTGCAGTGCTAAAATAAATAGCATTACCCATAGGGCCTTTACTGGACTGTCGAAGAAAGTTACTAATACAGCTGGCACTCCTCCGATAAATGGTCCAAAGTATGGAATCATATTAGTTATACCAACCATAACTGCCAGTAGTAAAGCATACCTTATATTCATTAAGCTTAATCCAACTAAACACATACACCCTATAATAAATGAATCTATAGACTTTCCAACAATAAATTTTCCAAATAGTTCATCTGCTTCTCTACCAAAATCCTTAATCTTTTTTACGTTTTCGTCCAACATCACTACACTTAATAATTTTTCAACGCCCTCTTTAAAAGATTCCTTATCCATCAACATATAAAATGCTATTATCAATGCCAATATAAAATTCAGAATTCCAGATGTAATAGACATTATACTTATTACAACATTATTTAAGACATAATCTAATATCTCACTGGTTTTATTAAATATTTCTCTAATATTTCTTTCTACATGTTGGCTAAAGTTGTATATACTCTCAGCTTGAAGTTCATTAATCCACTGGGTAATTAAGTTACTTGTATAATTAAAATATTCTGGGACGCGCCTAGAGATGTCTCTAATGTTTTGCGCAATTTGAGGTGCTACTTTTAAAGATATAATTGTTATAAATCCGATAAAAATAAAGTAAATTGTTAGAATACTAATTACTCTAATTAATTTGTTTCTATTTTTAAAACTTTCAATTCTTGAATATACTCTTTTTTCAAACCATCTAACTCCTGGATTTAAGAGATAAGCAACAAAACCACCAATAATAAACGGTCTCAGTAATGAACGTATAAATCTAAAATATTCCCCACCTTTATTTAACAGATGGCCAGCATTATCTAGTACTTGATAAATAATTATGGACAAAGCAATTGTAAGTGCTGCATACAAAGAATATTTTAAATATTGTTTATCCCATGTAATCTTCATATGAACCATCCCTTTATTTATATATTTTCACGGCTAAATGCTTCTTTTACTTTCTTTAACTTATTATATATGATATATGTCCTTAAGACTATAATAATAAATATGTCATCTATTTCCTGTTTTATCTATATAAAAGTTATATAATAACCCACCTAAAACTAAAAGAAAACCAAATAGTTTACCTCCAGACAAGCTCCTACCATTTAAAATATCCATCACTAATCCCATTGAAAATTGTCCTATAAATACTAGTAGTGATGTGTATATGATCGGCATCTGTGGAATTATGACATTGCTTCCTACTACTATAATAATTGCAGCAACTCCACCAAATAAAGCCCATGTTGGTATTTCTAAAAGTACATTTGCCTGGATTCCTAGCCCATTATATAGAAACAAAAGTATTACACCGGTTATTACTGTTGCTAAGGAATTATTTATAAGGGCAGCTGTATAAATTCCATGTCTTCTCCCAACCTGCGCATTTAAGGCAGATGAAACCGTTACCATAGCCCCAGCTAAAACTGCCATCATTCCGTACAATATAATCATGGTTTCAACTCCTTAAAAAAACATCATTACAACGATTCCGATAATAATCAAAAACAATCCTACAACCTTCTTTTTATTGAAGCTTACCTTTTCCATGTTAAGAAGACCACAATTATCAATAACTATAGAAGCTGTTACTTGTCCTAAAAGTGTAAGGGCTACTGTCATTGATACTCCTAAAGCTTGAAAGCTTAAATTATTTAAAATAATAATTACTGCTCCAAGTGCCCCTCCTATATAAAAGTATTTAGACAAATTAATATCCTTATTTTTATTTTGCTTAACAAATATTAATAAAAATAGAATGCCTACAGCACCAATGCCATGAGTAAAAAATGAACTAAAATATACGTTAGTAAATTCTCCTAATGTCCCATTCATTTGAATCATTATTGCTATTAATGCCCCAATTAATAATGCTGCTAGTTTTATCACTGAATATCCCCTCTTACTCTATTATCTCCACCCTATTATATTAACATATTTTTCCTATCTTATCTATTATTGTTAACATTTATAAAGCATTCAAAACAACTTAAAATAAATAAAGTAGTGAGCCTATTAAACCCACTACCTTTACTTAAAGCACACTATCTATAAACCTACCATCTTTATAAAACAGTTGTCCATCAGCATATATTTCTCCTGACTCTCTCATATCACATAACATATCCCAATGTATTGCTGAACGGTTTTTGCCTCTAGCCTCTAACATAGAATCACCTATGGCCATATGTATAGTACCACCTATTTTTTCATCAAAAAGCATATTTCTAGTAAATTTTTTTATTCCATAATTTGTTCCAATGGCTACCTCCCCAAAGAATCTCGCTCCCTCATCCGTATCTAAAAGTGCTTGAAGTAAATCCTCTCCTTTAGAAGCAGTAGCCTTCACAACTTTTCCATTTTGAACCTCTAAATATATATTTTCAATTTCTTTACCTGCATAAATTCCAGGAAATGAAAAAGTAATGTGGCCGTTAACTCCATCCTCTACTGGGGATGTAAATATTTCACCATCAGGAAAATTTTCTTTTCCACAGCAATTTATCCACTTTCTTCCTGAAATATTAACCTTTATATCTGTATCCTTAGAGCGGATATGTAGCTCATGTTTTGTATCTAAATATTTAATCCATCTTTCCTGCTCTTCTTCTATACGCTTCCACTCTGAAATTGGATCTTCCTTATCCAATAATCCAGCCCCATATACAAAGTCCTCATATTCCGCGAGGCTCATACCTGCCTCTTGAGCATCTCCATGGGTTGGAAATTGAGTGCCACACCATCTAATCTCACCTGTCCCAATTTTCCTTGAGAATTCCTCTCTAGTTTCTTTATTCCCTCGGGCAAGTTGCTGAATCTTTTTAGAGTCTATATTCGTATTTGATCTAGTATTCTTTGTACCCCAGGCTGTTAAATAAACATCTGCATTATTTACTACTTGCTTTAACCTTTTACTCGGAGAACTAATTTGTTCTTCATCCCCATACTTATATAGACACTCTGTTACTTCCGGAATTTTTACAATCGTCTCAACTATTGCGCCTTTTTTAATAGCCTCTTTTGCAACTTCAACAATATAGGGTATAGCTATATCCTCCGCTTGTATATACACTTTATCACCTTTTTTAACTTCTGCGGAGTATTCAACTAGTAGCTTTGCTAACCTATTTAATCTAATATCTGCCATAAATATCACCTCTTGAAATATACTCATATATTATTATTATATATTATAATACATATATTCTATATATTTCTAATATATTATAATACATATATTCTATATATTTCTATAATTCTACAATAGCTCCTTTATTATCTACGGTTAATTTTAACATTTCCCAATTTTTATCAACAGTTTGTAGTACTTCTGCAAACAATTTTTCCTTTTCTTGATTGTCACTCCAATCAAGTGCAATAATTGTTGGTCCTGCTCCGCTTAAAAATATACTTTTTAAATTTTCATTATGTGCTTCTATAAATATTTTTTCTAAAGATTCCATTAGTTTTAACCTATAGGGTTGGTGTAATCGGTCGCTAATAGCTTCACTTATTTTACTATAATCACCAGACATAAATGCAGCTACTAACAAGGCTGCATTTCCTGTATTAAATACTGCATCTTCAAAAACTACTTCATTTGGCAAGGCCTCCCTTGAGGTTTTAGTGCTTAAACCCTCTTTAGGTATTCCAACTAAAAATTTTAAATTTTCATTTAAAGTTGATTTTATATAGCTTACCCTTTCATTTCTACTAGTAGAAACAACAAACCCACCAAATAAAGCTGGTGCTACATTATCAGGGTGCCCTTCAATCTCCACAGCCATTTTTAAAATCTGGTCTTTGGAATATGGATTTCCTACTAGTTCATTAGCAGCTAATAGTCCTCCAACAATACAGGCTGCACTACTGCCTAAGCCTCTAGAGAACGGAATGTTGTTAACTTGCCTTATATAAATACCTTTAGGTGTATATCCTATCTCTTTAAAAATTCTGTTCATACTTTTATAAACTAAATTTTCCTTATTAACTTCTAGATCATTTTCAATGATACCATCTACCTCTACTTTTATACCCTCTTCTATTTCCTTTACTTCAATAGTATTATACAGAGAAAGAGCAATTCCTAAACAATCAAAGCCCGGACCAATATTAGCAGTTGTTGCTGGTACTGTTACTTTAATAAACACCTTATCGAACCTCCTCGGTCTTCCTACTTTGCTAATAATGAATTATTTTTTTCCATTTTCTAGACGAATAATATTTGCCACTTCAATTACATCTGGCATCCTTCTTATTTCTTCCATTGCCTTTTGAACATTACCTTCCGTAGTGTAATGAGTAACAAACACTAAGGCTACTGGACGAACATTTTCACCTTTTTGAATTACTGAAGATAAACTTACTCCATTTTTACCAAAACAAGAAGCAATTTTACCTAAAACTCCTGGTTGATCGTCAACCATTAACCGCACATAGTACTCACAGGTTACATCATCCATATGTTTAACTTTTTTATTTGGCATATTACTATTAAATTGCGTCAGACTATATGGATTATATCTATTTTTTAAAATAGATACTATATCCCCAACTACTGCACTTCCTGTAGGTAAATCTCCTGCCCCACGTCCATAAAACATTAGCTCCCCTACAGCATTCCCCTTTAAGAATACTGCATTAAAAGAATCATTTACTGAAGCCAATGGATGATATTTAGAGATAAAGGTTGGATGAACTCTTAGCTCTAGCTCCCCTTCTTTTTCCTTTGCAATTGCCAATAGCTTAATTATATATCCCATTTGTTCTGCATACTCAATATCAATTTTATCAATTCTAGAAATACCTTCTCTATATACTTCATCAAAGATCACTGGAGTATTAAATGCCAGAGATGCTAAAATAGTTAATTTATGAGCCGCATCATATCCTTCTATATCAGCTGTAGGGTCCGCCTCTGCATAACCTAAATCCTGAGCTTCCTTTAAAACATCTTTGAACGAAGCCTTTTCCTTAGTCATTTTAGTTAAAATAAAGTTTGTTGTTCCATTTACAATTCCGATAATTTCCTGAATTTTATTTCCAGTTAAGCTTTCCTTTATTGAGTGGATAATTGGAATACCGCCGCACACACTTGCTTCATAAAAGAACTTCACATCCTCTTGTTCAGCAGCTTCAATTATTTCTTTACCGAAGTTTGCTATAAGGGCCTTATTGGCAGTAACTATATGTTTTTTACGTTTTATAGCTTCTAAAATGTATTCCTTTGCCTGATCTATGCCTCCCATTAACTCTACTACCATTTCTATTTCCTCGTCGTTTACTATATCATCAAAATTTGATGTAAGAACATCTTCAGGAATATCAATATTTCTTTTTTTAGTAGTATCCTGTACTAGGATTTTAGAAATCTCTATTTCATAGCCACAATGCTTTACAATCTCTTCCCTATTATCATTAATAATTTGCCATGTACCAGTTCCAACTGTACCAAAACCTAACAATGCTACTTTTACCTTCTTCATCTAAATGCTCCTCCTAATTATACAAATTTAAAATATATAAAAATCAATATATTTGGAAAAGTTATTACTCTTTCCCTAATATATTGACCTCTTTAACACCTTGAAGCTTTTTAATTGAATTAATTAATTCTTCAATATTCATATTCATATTCTTTGTTTCTAAAGAAATCGTTACATTTGCTATTCCATGGGCAGGAATGTTTTGATTTATAGTTAGTATACTCCCTCCAGCCTTTGCAATTTGGTTTAGGACTTCGGATAGTATTCCGGAAGCATGCTCTAATATTAATGCGAATGTAATAATTTTGCCTTGACTTAGTTCATAAAAAGGAAAAATGTAATCCTTATATTTATAGTATGCCCCTCTACTAATACCCACCTGCTCAACCGCATCGTGTATAGTTGTAACCTCTCCCCTTTTAAGTAATTCCTTTACTTCCATGGTTTTTATAAATATATCTGGTAACGCCTTTGCATTTACAATGTAATATGTATTTCCATCCTTATTTATCATTAGGCCTCATCCTTTTTCATATCATAGACATTTGTTTATGCCACATGAACAGTTTAGCATAAGTTTTCTACTCTTACAATATGTTTTTTAAAAATTTTATTTGTTAATTTCTGAAAAGTGTGAATTTTTAAAAAAGTATATTTACATCTTCTTTTTTATATTGTATACTAAATTAAATTATATATAAGTCGATGATTAGAAGTAGTACTTTTATAAATTTGTTTTAGCGAGCCGGCGTCTGGTGAAAGGTCCGGTACAAAGGTATAGAAGGAATGGATCTATGAGATGCTAGGTGAATTATAGTAGCCGATGCCGTGTCCTCACGTTATAGAGGTATGATATCGAGTTTTAAACTCTGTATCTGATTAAGTGAGCAAATGCTTATAAGCATTGGGTGGCATAACGAAATTCAGCATTTCGTCCCAAAAGGGATGAAGTGCTTTTTATTTTCTTACGACAATCCCAAGGTCTATAGCAATTGCTAAATTGGGTGGCACCGCGATTTAACGACCATTTCGTCCCATATATGGGATAGGAATGGTCTTTTTTATTTATATTTTTAAGTGAAGGGAGAATTTAAAATGGATACAACTCAATGTCTTATACCCTATATTAAAACTCTATCGGGAGATAGGGATACCCCAATTACTTTATATGAACGATACGTAAAGGAAGCCCCAGGCTTTCTTCTAGAAAGCAAGGACCCTATAAGAGGGAGATTTTCCTTTATAAGCAAGTATCCTAAAACAATTATTAAAGGTTGTGGAACAAAACTATCAATTTTTAATGAAGGCAATGAAGTGAACCTCACTGGAAATAGCTTAGACCTAATTAAAAATTACTTAAGTAATTATTTAGTCGAAAATAAGTCAAATATTCCGTTTATTGGTGGAGCTGTAGGTATGATTGCTTATGACATAGTTAAGCAACATGAAAAATTACCTACTACTAATATGGATACATTAAAGCTACCAGATATTCATCTTATGGTTGTTAAGGAAGTCATAGTATACGATCACTTTCATAGTCAAATACACCTAGTTGTTTTAGAGGAAAATTCAGAGTTAGGTAAGCATAGGGGGCTCTCAAGATTAAAAGCTATTGAGAAAGAGCTTTCTACCCAATTAAATTCCTCATCTACTCTAGATAAAACAACACCTACATTAAATGTAATAGAAAATTTAGATAGTTTTAAGTACGAGTTTATTGAGAAAGTAAACAAAGCCAAAGATTACATTAAAGAAGGTGATATTTTTCAAGTAGTTCTTTCTCAAAGATGGTGTGTAGAAACTAATAAAAAGCCCTTTACCTTATACAGACAGCTTAGAGAAATTAATCCATCCCCCTATTTGTTTTACTTTAATTTTGGTGATTATCAGTTAGTTGGTAGTTCTCCTGAAATGCTAGTTGAGGTTCGAGGTGACAATGTATACACTTGTCCGATTGCAGGTACTAGAAAAAGAGGAAAAACAAAGGAAGAGGATGAGTATTTAAAAGAAGAACTTTTGAATGATTATAAAGAGCGGGCAGAACACGTCATGTTAGTAGATTTAGCGAGAAATGATATGGGGCGAATTTCTAAAATTGGTTCTGTTAAAGTAACAAACTTTATGGATGTCCATAATTATTCCCATGTTATGCATATTGTTTCAACGGTTGAAGGAATTAAAAAGGAAACGGAAGATAGCTTTTCAATTCTATCTCATTTTTTACCTGCCGGAACCCTTTCTGGAGCTCCTAAAATACGTGCTATGGAAATTATAGAAGAACTTGAAGAGGAAAAACGAGGGCCCTATGGGGGTGCCGTTGGATACTTTAGCTTTGATGGTGACTTAGATATGTGTATCGCTATACGTACTATGGTTATTAAGGAAAACAAAGTATTTCTACAGGCTGGTGCTGGAATAGTTGCTGATTCCATCCCAGAAAATGAATATGAAGAATGTAAAAACAAAATACAATCCTTAGTTAAAGCAATTGAATTTTGTTAAAGAGGAGGAATTTCTGTGATTCTATTAATAGATAATTATGATTCTTTTACCTATAATCTATATCAATATTTAGGTGTATATGATGAAGTTAAGGTGTTTAGAAATGACAAATTAAAACCTAGGGATATTTTAAATTTATCCCCAAGTAAAATAGTTATTTCTCCTGGCCCTAAATCTCCTAAAGAGGCAGGTAATTGTATTGAGATTATAAAGGAACTGTCACCACATATACCTATTCTTGGAGTCTGTTTAGGGCATCAGTGTATTGGAGCAGCCTTTGGGGCAAATATCACTTATGCTAAGGAATTATATCATGGTAAAACTAGCTACATTACTCATAAGGGTAAGAGTATTTTTAGGGGTATTATTAGTCCTTTAACAGTTACGAGATATCACTCTTTAGTGGTGGATCAGAATACATTACCAGATTCCTTTGAAGTATTATCATCTACCACTAATGGTGAGCTAATGGCAATACAGCATAAGGAATACCCTTTAATCGGCCTTCAATTCCATCCTGAGTCTATAACAACTGACTGTGGCAATAAAATTATTGAAAACTTTGTTAAAGGGGAGTGCTTCCATGATTAAAGATTCAATAAATAAATTAGTCCATGGTATTAGCTTATCAGAGTATGAGATGACTGAAGCTTTAAATGAGATTATGAGCGGATTAGTAAGCCCAACCTTAATAAGTAGCTTCTTAACAGCTCTTAAACTAAAGGGAGAAACAATAGAAGAAATCACCGGTGGAGCTAAAGTTTTACGAAAAAAGTGCTCTTCAATAGATTTAAATGATCTATACACAATTGATACCTGTGGTACAGGTGGTGATAATAGCAATACTTTTAATATTTCAACAGCCGTAGCCTTTATAGCTGCATCCGCTGGCATACCAGTTGTGAAGCATGGCAATCGTTCTGTTACAAGCAAAAGTGGATCCGCAGATGTTTTAGAAGCCTTAGGAGCGAATATTTATCTATCCCCCACTCAAGTAGAGCACTGTATTTTAAATCACAATTTAGGATTTCTATTTGCACCAAATTTCCATTCTGCGATGAAGCATGTGGCAGAGACTCGAAAGGAACTGGGATTTAGAACTATTTTTAACATTTTAGGACCTTTGTCTAATCCAGCCTCTGCGAAAGCCCAAGTACTAGGAGTATTTGAAGAAAGTCTAACAGAGCCTTTAGCTCACGTTCTTAAAAACCTTGGAACAAAGCATGCATTAGTCGTGCATGGTATGGATGGTATCGATGAAATTACTGTAACTACTGATACAAAAATAACGGAGCTTAGAGAAAATAAAATATTTACTTACTATTTAAATCCTAAAGATTACGGATTCACTCTTTGTAAACACGAGGATTTAAATGGTGGTGATGCAAGAGAAAATGGGAAGATCATAAAATCAATATTTTTAGGGGAACAAGGCCCAAAGCGTGACATCTTGCTACTTAATAGCGCTGCGGCCCTTTATATCGGAAGGAAGGTTGATAACTTTAGAGATGGCATTACTTTAGCCTCTAATTTATTAGATAGTGGTGCAGCTTATAGGAAATTAACAGATTATGTTGAAGAAACGAGGTTATTATTATGATTTTAGATATGATTGTTAAAAAGAAAAAAGAGACTGTTAAAATACAAAAACAACGTTTTCCACTTCCAATTTTATTAGCTAGTATATCTAATATTAATCAGCCTAATAGCTTTTATGAATCAATCTCAAAGGATGGCTTATCTATAATTGGTGAAGTTAAGCAGGCCTCTCCTTCTAAAGGAGTTATAAGTGAGCACTTTAATATTAGACAAATAGTTAAGGACTATTCAACTAGCGTTAACTGTATTTCAGTATTAACCGAAGAACACTTCTTTAAGGGAAGTCCTAATTATTTAAAAGATATATCAGCTATGACCCAGCTTCCTCTTCTTAGAAAAGACTTTATAGCATGAGTTATGCAATTGACTCCATATACTGGGAATTTTGCACAGTAAACCAACCTAACAATAAATTCTTCGGCCAAAATTTATCAATAAGTCTTGCAAATTGCCTAACTTCTGTGTCAAAATGTACTTGTATAGTTTGAAAGCATTGCTGTGCTTTTATAACGATACGGTATGTGGCGTTGAAAAAGTTTCGGACCATTTCGCCGTGGGTGAAGCCTTCTTCAGCGCCTTTATTATTGAGTTCCCATCTTGCATAGACAAGTAAAGTTTCTGCTGTAAAAATGAGCTCAATATGGGCGTAATGATGACTTTCCGACGTTGAGTGGCAAGAATTCAACCCCAGTTCTTGTTTTGCAGTTCTAAAAAAAACCTCAATGCTCCAACGCTTAATATATGCATCTAAAGCTTCTTCAGGATTATCGACCCTATTACTAATCAAAAGGTAAGCCCCACGATATGTAGCCGCAACCTCTTTGTTTTTCTCAAATTCATCCTTCATCATTTCAGTATCTTCTTTGAGTCTTGTAGCTACAACTGCTTTTAAATAGGCGTATAACGATACTTAGTTACTACTTTACCCTGCTTTCCAACTAAACGGTAGGGTAACTTGATATAAATATTAGGTATGGATATAGCACTTACTTTATCTTTTAAGACCACTAATAAGAAGTTTGAAAAAAACTTCTTTAATAAGCATTGAAGGCTTTACAGGGATAAAGCGTTCTCGGCCTGTAATATTCTCAATTTCTTTTCGATAAAGTGCTGTATTACGTTTTGCCTTAGTAACCCAATCATATTGATGATCTGTGAGCCAATTAAAAAGTCTTTGCATAAAAACCGGCGGTCCATGGCAACCCATAGTACCCCTGTGTAAATCCGGCGAATATCCATTAGCATTTCTTTTGAAAGATCTATTTTTGTCTGTTTTTCATCGCTATTTTCTACCTTACGCCAAATACGCCAAAACAATGGATATTTAAGTCCGTTCTTTAATACAACAGTTGTAGCAACTATATTCATACACCAGATATTTATTTTAATGGAGCTATCATATAACCAACAAAGGAAAGGGATTTTCTTTCCATGGGCATGAGCCACCTTTGTATCATCAAGTACAATAACATCTCCTTCAGTAAATGCAGTTTCTTCTTCTTGTTGTAGTCTTTGTACTCTTTTAAAACTAAATAAACCCCAATTATAATCAGTTGTAAAAAAGCGGCTAAAGGTATATTGAGCCATTTTAAGATTCCGAAACATCGGTTGTAATAAGCTATCCTTAGTAGCATAATCAGAAATACGTGAGACAGAATTTTTATTAGCAATAAGTCCTACCACATAAGCAAAAGCAATAAGCCAAGTGGGTACACCATTACGTTTTACAATACCCGATTGCGTAAGCAGAAGTGAAAAATCAAATTTATCCCAAATTGCTTTTAAAACTGGCGTTCCGCCCCCATTTCCTTGTTGTAAATTTCTATATTTCGGTTTCCCAAGAGTCATATTTATCACCCATTCATCAAGAGTAATGGCTATTAATACCATTCACTTTGATTATTGGGGCGGGTTTAAAAAGTCAAGTCTTTTTTGCTATTTCAAGACATATAAAACAAAAATATTTTTTAGTATATTATAATATACGATACATCAGTCTTATTTACATTTATTTACACGAACTGCATAACTCATGTTTATAGTTGATCCATACCAAATATATGAATCTAAATATTTAGGGGCAAGTTGTATACTACTAATTGCTTCAATATTAGATGAGAATAAATTGAGGCACTTTAATAGTCTTGCCTACTCCCTAGGACTGGACACTATAATTGAAGTTCATAACAGAGATGAAATTGCAAAGGCACTATATGCAAGGGCCAGAATTATAGGTATAAATAACCGTAATTTAAAAGACTTTTCATTAAATATTAATAGAACTCTTGAGCTAAGAAAATATATTCCTAATAACATATTAGTTGTTAGCGAAAGTGGTATAAGTAACTCTAAGGATGTACAGGTTCTAAGAAAAACAAATATTGATGCAATTTTAGTCGGGGAAGGCTTTATGAAAGCAACTAATATAAAAGATAAAGCTAAGGAGCTGATTGAGGCATATGGTACCTAAAATTAAGCTTTGTGGAATTCGTACTTTAGAAGAAATAAATATTATAAATAATTTTCCTATAGATTATGTGGGCTTTGTATTTGCCCCAAGTAAAAGACAAATTTCAACAAATCACTTCGCTAGTTTAAAGGATAGTCTCAGAAAGGATATTAAGACAGTTGGGGTCTTTGTTAATGAATCTATATCGACTATTAATTATATTGTAGATAAATACGGTTTAGATTTAGTCCAGCTCCATGGAAATGAGACTGAAGATTACTGTAGATGCATTATAGCTCCCCTATGGAAAAGTATTTCAGTAAAATCAATGGAATCTGTTAATGTCTTAAATAGTTACAAATCACCCATAGGTTTTCTTTTGGATACCTATTCACCTACCTCTAGAGGAGGTACAGGAGAGACTTTTAACTGGAATTTAGTAAAAGGTATTTCAAATACCCATAATATAATTCTCGCAGGTGGTTTGAATGAACATAATGTTTGTTCAGCTATAAAAACAGTTAAGCCCCAGGTAATCGATGTAAGCTCCGGAATTGAAAAAGATAATACAAAAAATCAACAACTTATTGATAAATTTATAGGAAGGGTGATGGCAAATGATATTAAATAGAAAATTTGGTGACTTTGGGGGACAGTATGTACCTGAAACTTTAATGAATGCCCTTGAAGAATTAGAAAATGCATATTTAACCTATAGTACTACCGAGTCCTTTAAAAAAGAATATATATATTATTTAAAAGAGTATGTTGGCCGTCCAACTTCCCTCTATTATGCAGAGAGATTAACTCGTAAATTAGGTGGTGCAAAAATCTATCTTAAGAGAGAAGATCTAAACCATACGGGTGCTCATAAGATAAATAACGTTATTGGTCAAATTCTATTAGCTAAATATATGGGTAAGAAGAAAGTTATAGCAGAGACTGGAGCAGGCCAGCATGGAGTTGCAACTGCCACCGCAGCAGCCTTATTTGGTATGGAATGTACCGTGTTTATGGGCGAGGAGGATATACGTAGGCAAAAGCTTAATGTATTCCGTATGGAACTATTAGGGGCAAAGGTTGTTTCAGTTACCTCTGGTACAAGAACTTTAAAGGACGCAACTAATGAAGCCATTAGAGAGTGGGTTGCTAAAGTGGATGATACCTTTTATATTATTGGCTCTGTTGTGGGACCTCATCCATATCCCCTTATGGTTAGAAACTTTCAAAAAATTATAGGAGAAGAGACAAAAAAACAGGTTTTAGAGAAGGAAAATAGGCTTCCTAATACCCTCATCGCCTGTGTAGGTGGTGGAAGTAATGCTATGGGTCTATTTTACCCGTTTCTTGAAGATACTGAAGTTGAAATGATTGGTGTTGAGGCTGCAGGCTTAGGCATAGATACTGAGCACCATGCAGCTACTCTAACTAAAGGTAGTATAGGAGTACTCCATGGAATGAAAACCTATTTACTTCAAGATAGTGAAGGACATATTCTTCCAGCCCATTCTATATCTGCAGGTTTAGATTATCCAGGAATCGGGCCAGAGCACGCTTTTTTAAGGGATAGTAAAAGAGTAAAGTACCACTCTATTACAGATGAGGAAGCTTTGAATGCCTTTGGCCTTTTGGCAAAAACAGAAGGAGTTATTCCTGCTTTAGAGAGCTCCCATGCCTTAGCATATGCCTTAAAACTTGCCCCTACAAAACATAAATCTCATATTATAGTTATTAACCTTTCAGGCCGTGGTGATAAGGATGTCCATACAGTTTTGGAGAATATATAAAAAAGTGGAGGAGGAAAACAAAATGAATATAATTGAAAACACTTTCAAAAAATTAAAGTCCTTAAATAAAGTAGCTTTTATACCTTTTATTGTTGCGGGTCATCCTACTCTAGAGAAAACCGAAGAGCTTATTTTACTTCTAGAGCACGAAGGTGCTGACATAATAGAAATTGGAATACCTTTTTCCGATCCCTTAGCTGATGGGCCAGTTATAGAAAGTGCAGCTCAAAAATCCATACTAAATAGTACAAAAGTAAATCAAGTCTTTAACTCAATATTAAACCTACGGAAGAAAACAAATATTCCAATTGTTATATTAGTTTATTTTAATACAATACTAGCAAGTGGAGCCTCTGGGTTTATTGAAAAATGCCTAAAAGCAAATGTTAACGGCCTAATTATTCCAGACCTACCCTACGAGGAAAGAGATGAGCTTTTAAGTTTAATAAAAGAAACAGATATCTCACTCATACCTTTAGTAACACCTACTTCTAATAATAGGATAGAAAAAATAGTTAGTGACTGTAAAGGCTTTGTATATTGTGTCTCCTCCCTCGGGGTAACTGGAATTCGCAAGGACTTTAATAAAGACTTAAGCTCATTTTTAAATAGTGTACGTCAATATACTGATCTTCCTTTAGCACTTGGATTTGGAATCTCCAATAAAGCTACTATTGATGAACTAAAAACCCATGTGGATGGAATTATTGTTGGCTCTGCCTTAGTAAATAAAATTGAAGAATCTAATTGTAATTTAGAAGAAATAAAAGAGTTTATAAAAGATATGGTTTCACCTCTTAAGAATTAAATTATCATATTAAAAAATACAGCATACAAATGCTGTATTTTTTAATACCCCTCTGCTTGTCGCTTATGGTTAATTTCATTCTTCATCATATAAGATTTGAAAATATCTTCGTAACTAAATCCTAATGAATGACTCAGGGACAGAAAATCTGTAAACAACGCCAAATATTTTTCATCTGTTAAATCCTCTTTAATTTGTATAGTTTTAGAGAATACAGACTGAAAATGATCTACTAAATTACCTTCTTTCGGTGTAACTTCAATATTTGTAAATACAAATCCATTATCAAGCCCAATACTTAAAATAAAATGTAAACAATCTACATATTCTTCAATAATCTTTTCCTTTTCAGAAGGACCTTTTAAGCTCCAAAACTTAAAACATCTCGTTTCATTTGCTAGCTCTCCTAACTCAACTAAAAGCGCCAATATTTTAGATGAAGTTAAATCCTGTTTATATAAATTATGATTGGCAGCAATTTTTTTGTCTAATTGACTTTGGATATAAAACAACTGATGAAGTTCCATCACAAACCTCCTTAAATTAAGCTGAATAATTACTCATTATTTTAACATAAGGAGTATGGTTAGAAAAGTAGCTCTAGGTTAAATTTTTAATTATTTATGCATATTTATTCAGTTGACTTTTATAGTTATGTAATATAGTCTATTTGTATATAATAATCAATGAATTTAAATGTCTTATGCTAAGGAGGAAATATTAAGTTATGAACAATCAAAATGAAAATAAAGCCCTTTGGAGTGGAAGATTTGCTAGCTCTCCAGCGGAAATTATGCAACAATTTAGTCAATCTATAGATATGGACTGGCGTTTCTATAAACATGATATTATCGGAAACAAAGCTCAGGCAAAAATGTTAACACATATCGGAATTTTAACAACCCAAGAATTAGAGCAAATATTAAGTGCCTTCGATGAAATTGAAAAGGAAATACATGATGGTACTTTAATACCTAAAATCGCTTTAGAAGATGTACATATGAATATAGAGGCTCGTTTAATTGAAAAATTAGGTCCTCTAGGAGCTAAAATACATACAGGCAGATCAAGAAATGATCAAGTTGCAACGGACTACAGACTATTTATGAAGGATGCAATTTTGCTTATTCAAGAAAAGATGACGGCCCTACTAAAGATATTAATTGAGAAGGCAAATGCTGATGTAGATATCATTGTTCCTGGTTTTACTCACTTACAGCATGCACAACCCATCTCTTTAGGCCATTATTGGATGGCATATTTTTGGAAATTCAATAGGGATTTAAAAAGGTTTACATCTGCCTATGAAACTACTAACTTTAGTCCTTTAGGCGCTGGAGCCTTAGCAGGTTCTACCTTGCCTATAGATAGAGAATTTACAAAAAATGAACTAAACTTCGCCTTTATAACTGAAAACAGTTTAGACACAGTTTCAGATAGGGATTATTTATTAGAGTTTCTATTTGCTGCATCTACCTTTGCTTTACACACTAGCCGACTGTGCGAAGATTTAATTATTTGGGGAACTTCAGAGTTCAACTTTATAGAACTTCCTGATGCATTTTGTACTGGTTCTAGTATGATGCCAAACAAGAAAAACCCTGATGCCTTAGAAATTGCCCGTGGGAAAACCAGTGGTATTTTGAGTAGCCTTTACGATTTGATGGTTAATATGAAGGGATTACCCTTAACATATAATAGAGATCTCCAAGAGGACAAACGTCCTGTTTTTCATTCAATCGAAACAGTAAATATTATTTTAGATGTTCTAACTCCATTAATTTCGGAAATACAAGTTAAAGAAGAGGAAGTGAAAAAACATTTAAATAAGGGGTTCTTACTAGCTACTGACGTAGCAGAATACTTAGTTCTAAAGGGAGTACCTTTTAGAGATACTCATCATATCGTTGGAAACCTAGTTCAATATTGTATTAGAAACAATAAAGACTTAGAAAATTTAACTATTGAAGAGTGGAAAAATCATCATGAAATATTTGATAATGATATTTTCGATATTCTTACTCCAGAATCTGCAGTCGATCGTCGATCTACTTACGGTGGTACAGCTAGAAGCGAAGTTAGAAGACAAATAGAAAAAGCCAAATCTTTATTAAAATAAGACTTAAAAAGTGGACATTTGAACTGACATTTGTCCACTTTTACTTATATTACCGATTAAAGTATTGGTGAGAATAACCTTGCTAAAGATTCCTTCATTCTATCAAAAACTGATCTCTTGCTTAATTCTTCTAATGTTATTTCAGTACTATCCTTTAAATCTTCAAAATAGTGTTTTTTCATCTCAGCACTAATTTCACTATTATAAACGAAAGCATTAACCTCAAAATTTAGTTGAAAACTTCTAATATCTATATTAGTTGTACCTATTGTCGTAAAATCATCATCTATGACAATTGTTTTACTATGAATAAATCCTTTCTTATACTGATATATTTTAACTCCTGTTTCTAGTAATTCCATGTAATATGATTTAGATGCACAGAAAACTGTCCTATGATCCGGCTTATGAGGCATTAAAACTCTAACATCTACGCCTCTTAATGCAGCGGTTTTTAAGGCAAGTAATATTGATTCGTCTGGAACTAAATATGGTGTAGTTATATATATGCACTTATTTGCAGAGCTTATAGCAGTAAAAATACCTTGGTGTATTGATTGCCAATAAACATCCGGTCCACTAGCAGTTATTTGTACTGGTGTTATCCCGCAATAACCTTGACTTGGAAAATACTCTTTGCTTTCCAATTCTTCCTTACTTACGAAAAACCAATCCCTAAGAAATATTACTTGCAAGACATATATGGCCTCTCCAGTAATTTTTAGATGTGTGTCTCTCCAAAAACCAAACTTTTTTTCTTTTCCTAAGTATTCATCTCCTACATTTAGACCCCCTAAAAAACCTATCTTACCATCTACTACTAATACTTTTCTGTGATTCCTATAATTCAAACGACTACCGAAGAAAGGAAGAGTAACAGGCAAAAACGCCTTAACTTTAATTCCAACCTCTATCATCGGTTTAAAGAAATCTTTGTTAAGCTCCCATGATCCTACTGCATCATAGATAAGTCTAACCTCTACCCCTTCCTTAGCTTTCTTAATAAGATGCGTTTGAATCCTTCTCCCAATATCACTGTCCTTTATTATAAAGTACTCCATATGTATATGATGCTTTGCACACTTTATTGCTCTAATAATTTCCTTAAATGTTTCATCACCATTTAGTAATATCTTTACATCATTATTTGTTGTGATAGGAGAATCAGCATTATTTATAAGTAATGGGATTACCTTCTCTTTTACACTTCCATCTCCACTGTTAAGATAATCAACATATTTTAGAAAGAATACTTGCGCTCCTAATAAATTCTTTAATATTCTGTAATCCTGTTTCTGCTTAATTTTAAAAGTTTTCTTCTTTCTATGATTTTGCCCAATATATAAATATAGGAATAGTCCTAGAACCGGCACAAAAATTAATATTAATAACCAAGCTACTGTTCTGGAGGAGTTTCGATTATCTAGAACAATTAAAATACTTACGAATATTACAACTATTGTAAATAGCCATGTAAAAGAGCTAAAAGCATTCACTAATACCACCACCCGATTATATATGAATGTACGGTTCATTTAATAAAATAATATCTACAGACCTTTTTATTAACACTTTTTTATTTGGAAATATTTCAGATTTATATTTTTTTGGCTTTGTTCTATCCCCACTATTATACCTTTCAATATTTTCAACTAGCATATCAATTGTATATATATGAAAAGGATTGATTTTCTTTCTTAAGGCCATTTGCTCCAGTATAGCAAAAAATAGATCACTATACCTCGATTGTTCGTCTAAATCTAAAAGGTTAAATAGCTTGGGTATTATGCCCTCTAATAAGGCTCTTGTTAAGGACATATATTGAGGTATATTAAATAAATTACCAAGCATTATTATACTTTCATTGCTTAGGGACATAAAAAATTTAAATGCCTTTTCATCACTAATGTCTCCTAAAATATAATATTCTTTTCCTTTGAGATTCTTGAAGTGTTTTAACGTGTCATAATATCCTAGTTGGAGGTTTCTACGGGCCCGTTCCCTAGAAAAATCTAATATCTTGCCCAAATCTTGGTATGGCTTTATAAATGTTAAATTTAATTCCTTAAAACAGTTCTTTTTAATTATACCCTGACTATTTAATCTTAGAGCTATAACTTCTTTATACCCTTTTTCATACAACATATCCACAGGAAGATTATTATAGAAGGCCCCATCTAAAAATTTTTTTCCATCATACTCCTTTGATCTAAATATAGGTAAACATGAAGAAGCAAGTAAATAATCACCCATTTTACCTATTGGTACATTTTCTTTATATAATTTAAGGGGCTTTAAATCTGTTAGACATACAGTAACAAAGCCAAAATCCATATGAGAGTTACGTATAATGGCCTCCTTAAGACATTTATTCACAAGGAGTTGAAGAGGTTTACTATCTAAACCAATTCCTTTAACAACTTTTACTATTTGCTTATAAATAATATTTAGTTCCTTAGAGCTTATCCTATCATCATCTAGTACTTCATAAATTCTATCATCAACATTAAGAATCCTGTAGGGCTCCATATTGTACCATAGCTCATAGGCCAGATCATAGTCATCCTGTACCATTAATGCACCATTCAAGGCCCCCACAGATGTACCAGTAATTCCATCAAACTCAATTCCTATTTCCCTGAATGCCTTCCATGCTCCAATTTGATATGATCCTCTGGCTCCACCGCCCTCTAAGGTTAGTCCTAACATTAAAATCACCTCTTAAAATTTGCTAATGCAAATATTATGCCCCTCTTAAGTGTTATTTAATTGAAAAAAAGAGACGGAAAACTCTCCGTCTCTTAATATATTATTCAAGTATTATTATAATTGTGCCAATCTTTTGTAACCTTCGTATCTTTCTTTAGCTTCTTGCTCATTTTTCTCAAATAACTTCTCAGCTATTTCAGGGAATGACTTAGTTAATGATTTGTAACGTACCTCACTCATTAAGAAGTCTCTGAATGATGCAGTTGGCTCTTTTGAGTCTAAGATAAATGGATTTTTACCTTGATCTTTTAACTCAGGATTGTATCTGTATAAATGCCAGTATCCTGTTTCAACAGCTCTTCTAGCTTGCTCTTGAGTTTTACCCATACCAGCTTGGATACCATGAGCGATACATGGTGAGTATGCAATAATTACAGATGGTCCGTTATAAGCTTCTGCTTCTTTAATAGCTTTAAGTGCTTGGTTTTTGTCAGCTCCCATAGCTATTTGAGCAACATAAACATATCCGTAGCTCATTGCAATCATACCTAGGTCTTTCTTCTTAGTTTTCTTACCAGCAGTAGCAAATTTAGCAATTGCAGCTGTTGGAGATGCTTTAGAAGATTGTCCTCCAGTATTTGAGTAAACCTCAGTATCCATAACTAAAATGTTTACGTCTTCACCAGATGCGATAACATGGTCTAAACCACCGAATCCGATGTCATATGCCCAACCGTCTCCACCAAATACCCAAGTAGATTGTTTAATGAAGAAGTCTTTTAAATCTAAGATATCAGCAACTACTTTATTGTCTGCAGCTTCTTTTTTAAGAAGAGGTAACATTGTAGCTGTTGCAGCTTTAGAAGCTTTTGCATCGTCTTTACCAGCTAACCATGCTTGGAAAGCTTCTTTTAACTCTGCAGATATATTCATTTCTAATGCTTGATTCATATAGTTAGCAATTCTGTCTCTAATTTGAGCGTTTCCTAAGAACATACCATATCCGAATTCAGCATTGTCTTCGAATAATGAGTTTGCCCAAGCTGGACCTTTGCCTTCTTTATTTGTACAGTATGGTACTGATGGAGCACTTCCTCCGTAGATAGAAGAACATCCAGTTGCATTACCAATTACCATTCTATCTCCAAATAATTGAGTAATAAGTTTTACATAAGGAGTCTCTCCACAACCTGCACAAGCTCCTGAGAACTCAAATAATGGTTGAGCAAATTGGCTTCCTTTAACTGTTTCAATATTTGTTAAATAAGATTTATCCTCGATAGTTACTGCGAAATCCCAGTTTTCTTTTTGTGCTTCAACTTGTGGCTCAACTGGCATCATAACAATTGCTTTGTTTTTAGATGGACAGATGTCAACGCAGTTTCCACAACCTGTACAGTCAAGTGGGCTAACTTGTAATCTATATTGTAATCCTTCGAACTCTTTACCAACAGGTTTTAAGGTGTTAAATCCTTCTGGTGCTTTGCTCATTTCTTCTTCATTTAATAAGAATGGTCTAATTGCAGCATGTGGACATACGAATGAACATTGGTTACATTGTATACAATTTTCTGCAATCCACTCTGGTACTGTAACTCCGATACATCTTTTTTCGTATCTTGAAGTTTCAAGAGGGAATGTACCATCTTCTACTCCAACGAAAGTACTTACTGGTAGAGCATCTCCAGCTTGAGCATTCATTGGTCTTAAGATGTTAGTGATAAATGCTGGCTCTTCTGCAGTAGCAGCAGCTTCTTCAATAGCAACACTTCCCCAAGTAGCAGGAACGTCAACTTTTACTAAAGATTCGATTCCACGGTCTACAGCAGCGTTGTTCATTTCAACAACTTTTGAACCTTTCATTCCGTAGTCATCTACGATAGACTCTTTCATAAGTCTTACAGCATCTTCTAATGCAATTACGTCAGCTAATTTAAAGAAAGAAGCTTCCATAATCATATTGATTTTTCCACCTAATCCTAATTCTACTGCGATATCAGTAGCATTGATTGTGTAGAAGTTGATGTTGTTATCTGCAAGGTATTTTTTCATTTTAGCTGGTAACTTTGCATCTAACTCTTCTTGTGACCACATACAGTTTAGTAAGAAAGTACCACCTGGTTTTAATCCTTTTAATAAATCATATTGGTTAACATATGATTGATTGTGACAGGCAATAAAGTCAGCCTCATCAATTAAATAAGTTGATTTAATTGGTTGTTTTCCAAATCTTAAGTGAGAAATAGTAACCCCACCAGATTTTTTAGAGTCATATGAGAAATATGCTTGAGCATACATATCAGTGTTATCTCCGATAATTTTGATAGCACTTTTGTTTGCTCCAACAGTTCCGTCTGAACCTAATCCCCAGAATTTACATCTAATTGTACCTTCTGGTGCTGCAGAAATTTTATCTGTAACTTCGATTGAAGTGTTAGTTACGTCATCTACGATACCAACTGTGAATCCTTTTTTAGGAGTCTCAGCTTTTAAGTTATCATAAACAGCTTTGATTTGAGCTGGAGTAGTATCTTTTGATCCTAATCCAAATCTACCACCAATAATCATTGGTCTAACATCTTTATCGTAGAACATAGTTTTGATATCTTCTAATAATGGCTCTCCTAAAGAACCTGGCTCTTTACATCTATCTAAAACAGTAATTCTTTTTACTGTTTGTGGTAATACATCAAAGAAGTATTTTTCAGAGAATGGTCTGTAAAGGTGAACTTTAAGAACCCCTACTTTTTCTCCTTTTTTTGCTAAGTAGTCAATTGTTTCTTCAATTGCATCTGTAACTGAACCCATGGCAATGATGATGTTTTCTGCATCTGGTGCACCATAGTAGTTAAATGGTTTGTAATCAGTTCCTCTTAACTTGTTAATTTCTTGCATATAATCATTTACGATATCTGGTAAAGCATCGTAGAATCTGTTTGATGCTTCTTTAGCTTGGAAGAAGATATCTGGATTTTGAGCTGTTCCTCTTAATACTGGGTGCTCTGGATTTAATGCATTATTTCTAAATGCTCTAACAGCATCCCAATCAACTAATTTTTCAAACTCATCGTATTCGATAACTTCAATTTTTTGTACTTCGTGAGAAGTTCTGAATCCATCAAAGAAGTGAACGAAAGGTACTCTTCCTTTAATAGTTGCTAAATGAGCAACCCCAGCTAAGTCCATAACTTCTTGAACACTTCCAGATGCAAGCATAGCGCATCCAGTTTGTCTTGCAGCCATAACGTCAGAGTGATCTCCGAAAATTGATAAAGCATGTCCAGCTAATGCTCTAGCACTTACGTGGAATACTCCAGGTAATAATTCCCCAGCAATTTTGTACATGTTAGGAATCATTAATAGTAAACCTTGAGATGCAGTAAACGTTGTAGTTAAAGCACCAACAGCTAAAGAACCATGAACTGCACCAGCTGCTCCAGCCTCTGATTGCATCTCAACTACTTTAACTTCTTGACCAAACATATTTTTTTGACCATAAGAGCTCCACTCATCAACGTACTCTGCCATATTTGATGACGGAGTAATCGGATAGATAGCAGCTACATCTGTGAATGCGTAAGCTACGTGTGCTGCAGCGCAGTTACCATCCATAGTCTTCATCTTTCTTGCCATGTGTATTTCCCCCTTATTTTTTAAATTAGTGGATATTTCTATCTCAAATTTAGACAGAACAAACAATCTTGGTACTTACACGTTAATGTAATGCCAAAATAAATAACATTTCATATACATCCCATTATAAACGATTTAGTTTGAAAATTGCAATTATTTTTTAATATTAGATATCCCTGTGTTGTCTACAATTATAGGGCTATATACGTATAAGTACTGAAATCATTAGGTTTTACACTTGTTCAGTAATCTAATATAATTAGATACTAAATATGCAACATAATTATAACACAAAGTTATAAAATTAAGCACGTTAAATATTTCCTAAAAGTGTATAAAAAAAAGTCAACTTTCATTCAATTGACTTTTTGTAAACGCTTTAGTTACTTTCTGTGTACATAAGGTTTACATTTTTGAATCTAATTATAAAGTTTGTACCGTATTCCTCATCGCTAACAACCTCTATAGATCCACCGTATTTCTCAACAATATTTTTGACATTATATAGACCAATCCCTGTGCCTTCCTCACCCTTAGTTGTGAATCCCCTCTGAAACATTTTATCCATAATATGTCGCTCTATTTTGGGCCCTTTGTTAAAAATTTCAATGTTTATATCCTCATATTCCTCGTATATATCGATACAAATTTTCCTATATTCCACTGGTAGTTTTTTTACTTCGTAAATTGCATTATCAATTAAATTTCCAAAGATGTTCACTAAATCTATGGGGTTGATAGCACTTAAACGTTGTAAGTCATATAAATTCAATTCCATATCAATATTTGAGTCCTTACATTTATGAAGTTTATTTATTAATAGAGTATATAAGTATGGATGCTCCTCTTTATTAATTTCTGAAATTTCTATCTTATCAGTTTTCAAATCATTGGTAAGTTTCTGAATATAACTTACGGCCTTATCCCGATCATTAATTAACGCTAATCCCCAAATAACTTGTAGACTGTTTAAAAAATCGTGCTTTTGTGAGCTAAGTAGATCATTAGCTTCTTGCATTTGACGTAGTTTTATATCCTGAAGTTCATATGTCTTTTCCTGCTCAGCTATTGAATTCATCTCTTTAAACCAATAAAGACCTAGGCCTCCTATTGAACCGCTTAATAATAAAAGTGAAATAACCAAGTAACTTGAAGGAATAGTTTCATAGTAATCTACATAAAGTCCAAGTTCTCTATAACAGTAATGCATTACTGCTAAAAGAGAAATAAATATTTGCGATAGCAATATTAATATATAAACTTCTAATGTAGTAAAACTTTTCAGCCATTTGGTTATTTTTTTCAATAGCATTCACATCCTATTTTATTCTTAACTAAGCTCTTAACAATACCTTTTTCATGTTAATAAGTCTACCTACTAAAACCATTGTTACTAAAGGAACAATGCCTAAGCCTAAAGCTATCGCCCTGTGTAGAATGTTTTCCTCATATGATTTCATCGTTATATTTAGTAAATTCATAACCGGTAAGCTGATCATACCATCTGCAAGTATTAATACTATAAATACAATTACTGTCATAATAATACTCTGCTTAGCTGATATTTTACACAAGTATGTAAATAGTATTATGCTAATTAATATTAAAATAAATGTATGGGTACCAAATGGTACAGGTAAAAATTCATATATTCTTCTAGAAAGATATACTGAACAGCCATAAATTAATGTGAAAATCAAATGTTGCCTTCTTTCAGGCCTATAGTTTAAAAAACTTAAGGGAGCAAGACAAAAAAACCATGCATGTATAAAGTTGCTTAAGAAAATCACAATATTCCTCCTAAAACTGATTATTATTTTTTAAACTTGTTTGGTAATTCTGGTTGATAAAACGTTATAGTTGATGCTGCTGCCACATTAGTTAGAGCTAAAAAAGTCAATAGAGTTACAAATAAAGAAACTAATTTCTTTTTCATTGGTATTCCCCCTAAACTTTATTTGTGCCCAAATAACATATAAGTTATTGGCCATAGTGATACACTTTGCCAAATCAAACCTAAGCAACTGGCTAAAACAAGCTGCTGTGGCATGGTCGCTCCCCTAAAGCAAACCATCATAAAGATACCCCAAATTAAAAGAGAAATAAATGCTAATGTCTTCAATTTTTTTCTATGTACCTTGGCAGTTATAGGTTTTCCCGGTGCATCTGCCGGTGCATATAAGTAAAAACTAATGACCGCAATGCTAATCACCATAATAAACAATGTTCCTATGTAATTTGTATTTGAAATAGCATTGTTTAAATGAACAGTTATTAAACCTAGTAAATTAAAAATGCAGGCTCCAAATAGGATACACTTAGTAGGGCTGTTTGCATGTGCCCCCCCAGTAAAAGCCCGAAAAAATGCTGCAGTTATCGTAGCTACTAAAACCGTTAGAAATATGCCTAAAATATAGGCTACTCCCAAGATTGAAACAAAGCCGAGAATACTGTTAACTAATAAATTGTATCCAAATAGAATCACTTCTGTATCATCACGACTTAACTTTTGTTCTTCAGCTATTTTATTAATGAAATTAGCCTTTTCTCTAATCATTTATCTCTTACTTCTCTCCCTATTCCCATTTAATATAAAAGAAATACGCTTTGACATTATACCACATTTTAGCTTTCTAGTAAATTATTCATGCTCCTATAGAAGCAGGTCTTTATACTATAGAAAATTAAAAGCCCAGTTCATTATAATAAACTGAGCCATCAAGTTAAAACTCTGCAGTTTTTGGGGTTCTAGGATAAGATATTACATCTCTTATATTAGTAATTCCTGTCATGTACATAATCGCTCTCTCAAACCCAAGTCCGAAGCCTGCATGTTTAACTCCTCCATATTTTCTTAGATCTAAATACCACCAATAGTCTTCTTTACTTAATCCCATGGCAGTCATTCTTTCCTCTAATATGTCTAATCTATCTTCTCTTTGACTACCACCTATTATTTCACCTACACCTGGAACTAATAAGTCCATAGCCGCAACGGTTTTATTGTCATCATTTAATTTCATATAAAATGCTTTAATATCTTTTGGATAATCTGTAACAAATAAAGGCTTCTTAAATGCTTTCTCTGTTAAATATCTTTCATGCTCTGTTTGAAGATCACTTCCCCACTCAACTGGGTATTCAAACTGTTCGCCAGAGTTTTTAAGTATATCTATTGCCTCTGTATAAGTAACTTTTCCAAATTCAGAATTCACTACAAGATTTAGACGCTCTTTAAGACCTTTATCAACAAAGTTATTAAAGAACTCTATTTCATCAGGTGCATTTTCTAAAACATAATTAATAATATATTTTAGCATTTCTTCTGCTAATTCCATATCATCCTGTAAATCAGCAAAGGAGATTTCTGGTTCAATCATCCAAAACTCAGCTGCATGTCTTGCAGTATTAGAATTCTCTGCTCTAAAGGTTGGTCCAAAGGTATAAACATTTCTAAACGCCATTGCATAGGCTTCCACATTTAACTGTCCGCTAACTGTCAAACTTGTCTCTTTTCCGAAGAAGTCTTTTGTAAAATCAATATTTTTTTCTTCGTTTAAAGGCATATTATGAAAATCTAACGTTGAAACCCTAAACATTTCACCAGCGCCCTCGCAGTCACTAGTAGTGATGATTGGTGTATGTACATATACAAAACCTTTTTCTTGGAAAAACCTATGGACAGCATAAGCAGCAATAGAACGTACTCTAAAAACTGCTGAAAATGTATTGCTTCTAGGTCTTAGATGTGCAATTTCTCTTAAAAATTCAAATGAATGTCTTTTCTTTTGTAAAGGATAATCTAAATCAGCTAAGGCATCTACATTTATCTCTACAGCTTTAATTTCAAAGGGTTGCTTTGAATTTGGTGTAATTACTAATTCTCCTACGACTGTAATTGCAGTACTAATAGATAATTTAGATATTTCTTTAAAGTTACTCAAATTCTCTTCAAAAACAACTTGAACATTTTTGAAAAAACTCCCGTCATTTAATTCAATAAAACCAAAAGCTTTAGATGCTCTTACAGTTCTAATCCAGCCTTGTACTTTTATTTGTTGATTTTCATAAGAAGCAGTATCCTTAAAGATTTCTCTTATCAATGTTGCTTTCATGCTCTTACCTCCTTTTTAATGAAAAAAACCTTTCGTCACACTGCAACGAAAAGCTAGTATTTGCTATTGATATTATATTACTTCCATAAATGTATGTCAAAATATTTCATCTTTATGTTAATAATCCCCCAAAAAAAGTTTCATATACATTAATATTTAATCTTTCTTACTTTAAACTTTAATCCCTCAAAGTTCTTCCCGTCTTACTTAGGAACACGTCTTCTAACGTAGGCTCCTTTACAAAAAAAGATGTAATTACGCAGTCTAAATCTTGAGCTATTAGTAAAGTTTTTTGGAGTAAGTTAGAGTTTTTTTCACAAGTAACCTTTATTGTGTCCCCTTCAACTATTAAAGACTTAACATCCTGCATACTTTTAATAGCATCAACTAAATTATTATTAATATATTCAAAATTTATTATGATTGTATTCTCCTTAGTCATGCTTGCTTTTAACTCTTCCTTTGTACCTTGAGCTATTATGTGTCCATCATCCATAATATATATTCTATCACATAAGTACTCGACTTCATCCATATAGTGACTTGTATAAACTATAGTCATACCTTCCCTATTGAGCTTTTTAACAGTCTCTAAAATATAAGTTCTTGATTGAGTATCTATTCCGACTGTCGGCTCATCCATTATTAATATTTTAGGATTATGAAGCAAAGCACAGCCTATATTAACCCTTCTTTTCATTCCCCCGGAATATGTTTTAACTGGAGTTTTTGCCTTTTCACTCATCCCTATAATATTTAAAACTTCATCTATTTTCGATTCCAGCTCTGCCCCATTTAACCCGTATAACTTTCCGAAAAACTTAAGATTCTCATAAGCAGATAATTCAGGATATAAGGCTATCTCCTGAGGTACCATACCCAATAACCTTCTAATAGCTTTAGGATTTTTGACTATATCCTGCCCCTCAAAGATGACTTGTCCCTCCGTCGGTGGGAACAAGGTTGATATAATAGAAATTGTAGTTGATTTTCCTGCCCCATTTGGTCCAAGCAAACCAAGTATTTCCCCTTCCCTTATTTCCATATCAATTCCCTTTACGGCCTCAGTACTTTTATATAATTTTCTAACCCTGATCAACTTAATCATACTTCTACCACCCAGCCCCATTTTTTGTATTTTCTGAAAGCAATCCTATTATGTTCTCATATATTATGAATACACTATTCCCATCAAGTAAATTTGAAATAATATCTGTTTAATTCTACCATATTAGGTATAATAATAAAATTTTCAGAATTTTTCAATTTTTTAGATAATTATATTGATTATAGTATTTTCCCGTGCTATAATTAGTAATTATAAAAACTTATTATTTTTACTTTTATGGAGGTGCTTAGTTTGAAAAATAAAGAAAATTCAATGGAAAAGTTACACAAAATCAATCTACAAACATTTAATGAGAATTCAAAAAAACAAAATAAAGGTGTTAATAACATCACATATAAAGAAATAATGCCTTCTGTTAATTATTTTGGTGCAGGAAGTTCTGATGAAGATAAGAGTTTTAAAGACTTTTTCAACAAATTTTAATAACATTAAAAAAATCAGCTAATGCTGATTTTTCTTTTTTTGTTTAGTTCTTGCACAGATTACAGTTAGTACACTTTTCCATTTGAACAGCTATATCACTAATTGATCTTTTACTAAATATACAAGGAATATCTTTTTGTTTAGCCTTTTCCTTTATAATTTTAGTTATATTGTGCTCTATAAAGTCATAAAAGACAACTACCATGCCTACCTCTGCAGGAATATCCAAACTTCTCATCTTCTTTTTTCTTCCGTCCCAGTGAATATAATCCTGCACACCGTAGTTCATTAATGTATTTGGAATATTCCCTAATTTATCTGCTCCCACTAATAAAGCCTTCATACCCATTCCCCTTTATGTAACAAAATCTATGTACAAATGATAATGATTATCATTTTATACATTAAATATAACATCTTATTCATACTTTGTCAAACTATTTAGGGAAAATAAGCAAATTTTTTGGAAAAATCTATTTCATTTCCAGGTAATGATATGAATTTTAAACAAGAATTATTTCTTATATTGACCTACTGGTAAAACTCTTCCTATATATACCCTGTTTATTATTACATTACCGTACTTTCTGCCATCTGCTCTTCGAACATTAAAATACTCTGTATTATTTGATATTCCATGGGTTGTTCCTTGACTAGACCAATACCTTACTCCTACAACTTTATCTCCTTCTCTAACCCAATTTAAAAATACCCCAGTATGTCCTGTACTGTTTTCTCTACTTATATCAATAAAATCCCCTGCTCGTGCATCCTCTAAATCTTTTATCCCTACCCCTAGTCCATACTTTTCAAGTGCAACAGTAATATTACTTTGTGGTTTTGGACCTTGAGCTGCGTACCAATGCAGTATAAAATCAAACATCTGGTCCCAATTCATCCCATTAATGTCGTCCTTTGGTATGCCAAGCTGCTGATTTCTTCTTTGCATTGCCTTAAAAAAGACTTCAAATGTAATTCCGGAGCAGTGACTAGCCCTATTTCCACTTGGATGGGCTTTTAGTAGGACTTGGTCTTGATAGTAAAGCGTAGTGGTTACTCCATTGTAGTTCTCATAATCATTATTTAGTAAATACGGTGTTTTCCCATATGTTTTTATTATATCTAAAACGTAAGAATTCAAATAGCCTGACAAATTCAATTCCTTTTGTACTTTAGGGATAGTTTCCCTTTCTATAACTGTCTCTTTCTGACTATTTGTTATGTTTTGCTCTTTAGGTCTGTTTTCCGTTGTATTAATACTATTATTTATTTGTTTAGACTCTATTTTTATCTCCTCTTTTTCAGCTACCTCAAAGATCTCTGGCCTTCTTAAGTTAATACTACTAATTGATGTCTCGTAATGCTTATAGTCCATACTGGATTTAAGAATACTAACAGCGTCAATATGTAACGGTTCCATTCTCACAATAGCTGTTACTGGCATAATAGCGCCGATTATTATACAAAATGTTGATATATACAATTTTTGAGTTTTTGTTATTTTCATATCAGCCTACCCTTTATTTTTCATTGGTTTATTGTTTATCAACATTATACAAAAATAATTTTTTTAATCATAGGTCCAATTTATGTAAGCTTTCTCTAGCTTATTTAACCTTATAATTATCCTCTAACCATTTAAAATATTGAAAAAGTATAGGATATTTTTATTTCAATTCGCCAATCATATATTTAATAAACTAATAATTAACTTTGGAGGTTTTAATTCATGAATAATATAGACATTTGCAATATGCATTCAAACTCATATTGGATTGATTCTACACCAGAAACGGATTACCCATCCTTGAACGAAAATATCACAGTAGATGTTGCTATCGTTGGCGGTGGAATGGTCGGAATTACAACTGCGTATTTACTTAAACAAGAAGGCCTATCTGTGGCAGTTTTAGAAGCAGATAAAATAATACTCGGTACAACCGGGAATACTACAGCAAAAATAACCTCTCAACATGGTTTAATATATGCTGACTTAATTAGCACTTTTGGTGAAGAAAGGGCAAAATTATATGCAGATGCAAATGAGCAAGCTATCAAAACTATTTCCACTATAGTTAGTGACAACGACATTGACTGTGATTTTAGCTGGCAATCAGCCTACGTATATACACGATCTGAAGATTATGTTGAAAAAATTCAAGATGAGGTAGAAGCAGCCATTAGCCTAGGTATAGAAGCTACTTATAGAGAGGAAATTCCCCTACCCTTTACGGTAAAAGGGGCTATTGAGTTTAAAAATCAGGCTCAATTTCACCCTCGTAAATACTTATTAAGTCTTGCAAAACAAATTCCGGGTCAAGGTAGCTATATTTTTGAAAATACTAAAGCCATTGATATAGTAGAGGATACTCCTTTGGAGATAATGACTGACTCAGATTATAAAGTCAAAGCTAAATATGTTATAGTAGCTTCACACTACCCGTTTTACGATAATCCAGGTTTATACTTTACGAGAATATATCAAGAAAGATCCTATATTCTAGGTGTAAAAATAAAAGAAGAGTTTCCAGAAGGTATGTATATTAGTGCCGAGAAACCAACCCGTTCCTTAAGATCTCAGCCCTTTGAAGAAGGGAAATTAGTTTTAATTGGTGGTGAGCATCATAAGACTGGACAGGGAGAGGCTCCCTCTAAGCATTACGATAACCTAAAAACTTTTGTTGAGGGCATCTACAATATTGAATCAATCCCCTATAAATGGTCTGCTCAAGATTGCTCCACTGTAGATAACGTGCCCTATATTGGTAAATTAACTTCTACAACACCCAATATATTTGTCGCAACAGGCTTCGGAAAGTGGGGCATGACTAATAGTACTGTGTCCGCATTAATATTAAAAGACTTGATTACAAAAGGGCAGAGCCCCTGGTCAGAAGTATATGATCCAACAAGATTTAATCCAGGTGCTTCTATAAGAAACTATTTAAAAGAAAATTTAGATGTAGCAAAACACTTTATCTTAGGTAAACTTCAGTCTCCTGCTAACAATATTTCAGTTCAAGAGGGTGAAGGTAAGGTTGTAGAGATTCATGATAAAAGAGTGGGAGTTTTCCGTGATAGTAATGGAGAGCTACACTTTGTAGATACGACTTGTTCCCATTTAGGCTGTGAGGTTCAATGGAATGATGCAGAAAAATCATGGGACTGTCCTTGCCATGGTTCTAGATTTACCTATAGAGGTGAGGTAATAGAAGGCCCAGCTATAGACCCATTAGACACCTTAATAATTGATGATTTTGAAGATGAGAGTAATTAGAAAAACAAAAAAAGAGGGAGATTTATAATGCCTAGTTTATATAAGCTATTTAACCCAGAAATATTCCAAGGAAATCTTCATAAAAAGAACTATTTTGAAGGATGGTATATTAAATTAATTAGCAGTTGTCATAATCATGTATGGGCTATAATTCCTGGAATTTCATTAGACAAAGATGGAGATGGACATTGTTTTATACAATTAATAAATGGTATAAATAACGAAAGCTATTATTTTACATATCACATTTCCAAATATAAGTATTCAAATGATAAGTTTGAAGTTATTATTGATAGAAATTATTTTAGCCCTGAATATATAGAACTCAATCTAAAAAATAAGGATATTGAGGTAAATGGAAGTTTAAGCTTTGAAAATATAGTTAAATTTCCTAAAAAACTTTTTTCACCAGGTATTATGGGCCCCTTTTCCTTTATACCTTTTATGGAGTGCTATCATGGTATAGTCAACATTCATCACGAAATTAATGGAACTTTAAAAGTAAATTCTAATGACGTTAATTTTTCAGATGGCTATGGATATATTGAAAAAAATTGGGGAAAATCCTTCCCAAAATCATGGATTTGGATTCAATGTAATCACTTTGTTGAAAAACCTATTTCTTTAATGTTTTCAATTGCTAGAATTCCTTTAATGAGTTTTTCTTTTGTTGGATTTATTTCCTTTTTAAAAGTAAATAAGAAGTTTTATACCTTTGCTACCCATACTGGAGCTAAAATTGAATTATTAAACTGGGAGAATAATAAAATAAAAATACTCCTTAAAGATTTCAGGTATAAACTTTTGGTATGTGGAGAGCTAAACATAGGTGGTAAGCTAAAAGCCCCTGTAAATGGCTTAATGACTCGTGATATTATTGAAAGTATTTCCTCAACTGTATTCTTCAGACTTTATTCTTTCGATGGCATTTTGTTAGAAGAAGGATTTGGAACTAATTGTGGTATGGAGGTATGTGGAGAAATCACTGAACTTTCTTAAATAATAATTATTTTAGTGAAATAAATCAGTGAATTCCTCTATACCCTCAAGCACCTTTAACTCTTCATCTAATTTAGTGTATTGCTTAAGTCCAGGATTTAATAGAAGTGCCATTTTAATATCCTCAAGTGCATTCTCTATTTTATCTAGATGCACTAAAATACAAGCTCTATTATAGTATAAAACGGATACATTGGCATTATAGCTTATTCCTTTATCTAAAACTTTCACAGCCTCTTCATATTCTTTCTTTTCTTTTAATATAATTGCTAAGTTCAAAAAACTAAATGCAAAATTCGGATTTACATTTATTGCCTCCTTATAATAATTAATACTCTCTTCAGTTTTTCCCAGCTTGTTTAGTATTACCCCCATATTAAATAAAGCCTTATAATTATTACTCTCTATACTCAATGCCCTCTCCATCATCATAAGTGCTTTCTCATTTTCATCTAATTCCTCATAAATACATCCAGAATTTACATAAGCCCAAAAATAGAGAGGATTTACCTCTGCAGTTTTGTTGTAATATTCAACAGCCTTTCTTTTATTACCCATTTCATCATAAGCATTAGCAATAAAAAAGTATGCTTTATCATATAGAGGATCAATCTCGATAGCTTTTTTGTAATAGCTAATTGCTCTTAAATAGTCTTTTTGATTATCATAAGTCATACCTAAACTATAATAACCTCTCGCATCCTCCGGGTTATTTTCAATAACCTCAAGATATTTTTTTTCAGCAGATGTGTAATCCTCCAGTTCATCATAAATTAAGCCCATATCTAGCAATAATTCATTATCATTGTCTCCACCTCTACAATTATATGCCTTATTGAAAAAATCTAAGGCTTTATGTAATTGGTTTTGCTCCTTAAAAGTATTTCCAAGTATTTTATAGTTTTTGAACATATAATCCTGATCTTTCATATTTAAATCACACCTTATATAAGAGTCATCAGATCTAAACTGTATTGGTAAAAGTATGTATTACATGTATAGTTTTTATTCAAAATAAATGTGTTTTATATCTTCCTTTATATTTACAAAAAACCATTATTTACTTTGGTATTTTATCTATCGATGCAAATAATATAATTATTCATTACTATTATTAAATATTAATTTGGAGGGATAGTATTATATGAAAAGGAAATTTTTAATACTTACTATTATAGCAATTCTTGCTATTACCGGTTGCAGAGGACAAGAACGTCCAATACCAAGAGATCAATTAGAAACTACTCAATCATCTATCTTTGATATGGCACGTATTGAATACTGTAAAATCACCTCAGATAACGCAGAAGTAAAATCTGGGTTTGGTAATCAGTTTGACAAAATTGGTACTCTAAAAAGAAATGATGTTGTTAGAGTATTGGATCATGTAGGGGACTGGTATGCTGTCCAATTAGATAATAATCGAATTGGCTGTATCCCAACAAATTTAGCACAGCCAGTAATTCGTGAGGATGAAACTGTTACTCCTGCTCCTGATCAGCAAACACCTGACTTAGAAACAGATCCTGATGTAGTTGGAATACCTGCTGAAGAACAAGAGCAACCAGCACGAGACCAAAGAGATATTGCACTTGTACCTACTCCGCAGGCCCCTGGAACTACAAGAACCGTCCCAGGTACACCTGATGATACTAGAATTGGCCAAGATGAATTAGCGCCAGGAGGCCAGACTCCAGGAACTCAAACACCTCAAGCTCCAGAAGTAGAAAGAACTGATACTAGGAGAACTCCTGCTACAACAGAAGAGCCTCCTATTCAACAAACCCCAGCCAGACAACAACCTCAACAACAGCAACCAGCTGAAGGACCTATTAGAGAATTGTCTGATCAGGAAAGACAAATGGTAGATTTAGTTAACCAAGCAAGGCAGCAGAATGATCTTCAGCCTTTACAGGTTGATTTAGAATTAACTAGAGTCGCTAGAATAAAATCTCAAGATATGGTTGACCAAAACTACTTTAGTCATTATTCTCCGACCTATGGAAGTCCTTTTGAGATGTTAGATTCATTCGGAATAAAATACTTGCACGCAGGTGAAAACTTAGCAGGTAATAACAATGTTCAAAATGCTCATACTGCATTAATGAATTCTAGTGGTCATAGAAAAAACATATTGAATCCAAACTTTACTCATATCGGTATTGGAGTCAGACCTAGTAATAGATACGGATATATCTATACTCAATTGTTTATCAGCAAACCTAGATAGCAACAAATTTATAAATATTACTAAATTATTTGAAAAATTAAAAAATAATACTTCAATCAAATTCAATAATCTGTTAAAATATTAATTAATTTATCTAGTATGATTGTTTAAATACATTCATAGTTATTAAGGGGGGGATTTTATGTCAAAGGTAGATATAGATTGGAAAAATTTAAGTTATAATTATACGAAAACGGACTTTCGTTATGTATCGAAATGGCAAAATGGTCAATGGGATGAAGGTGCATTAGTTGAAGATAATATGCTTTCAATAAGTGAAGCCTCAACCGCTCTCCATTACGGTCAACAGTCTTTCGAAGGATTAAAGGCATATCGTAGACAAGATGGCAAGATTCAGTTGTTTAGACCAGATCAAAATGCGAAAAGAATGCAAGATAGTTGTAGAAGGCTTTTGATGCCTGAAATTCCAGAAGAAAAATTTATTGATGCTGTTAAGCAAGTGGTAAAAGCAAACGAGCATTTTGTACCACCATATGGTACCGGCGCTACTTTATATATTAGACCATTTATAATTGGTGTTGGCCATAATATTGGTGTAAAACCTGCTCCTGAATATTTATTCTGTATTTTCTGTCTTCCTGTGGGGTCTTACTTTAAAAGTGGTTTAACTCCTGTAAACTTTATAGTAACAGATTATGATAGAGCTGCACCAACTGGTACAGGAAGGGTTAAAGTTGGTGGAAACTATGCAGCTAGTCTTTATCCTCATAAGTTAGCTGTAGAAAAAGGTTTTGCTGATTGTATTTACTTAGATCCTTTAACTCATACTAAAATAGAAGAAGTAGGCGCAGCAAACTTCTTCGGTATCACTAAAGATAACAAATTTGTTACTCCAAACTCACCTTCAATACTACCAAGCATTACTAAGTATTCTTTAATGCATTTAGCAAAAGAGTACTTGGGTATGGAAGTTGAAGAGAGAGATGTATTAGTTGATAACTTAGATGAGTTTAAAGAAGCAGGGGCTTGTGGAACTGCAGCAGTTATTACTCCTATTGGTGGTATTCACTATAAAGATAATCTACACGTATTCTATAGTGAGAAGGAAGTTGGCCCAGTTACTAAAAAGCTATATAATACGCTTTATGGTATACAATTCGGAGATGTAGAAGCACCTGAAGGATGGATTGTTGAAGTTTAATAATATAATGTATATATCAAAAATAGCTTTCTTTTGAAGGAAGCTATTTTTTATTTATTGCTCATAACTATTTTTTCATGTATAAATTTAATTGTTTTTTCTATCCCTTTTTCACTATTAATTTTAATTGCGATGCTTTCTGCTGTATCCCTTAACCTTTTATTATTAAGTAGCTCTTTTATCCTATCGATAAACGTTTCAACTGACATATCGTTTTCTTTTAATGGGAATGTTGCTACACCTATTTTTTTCATTTGTGTTGCCCAAAAGGGTTGATCCCCAGAAAAAGGACAAATAAGCATTGGCTTACCCGCCTGTAATGCCGCAGCTGTCGTTCCAGCTCCTCCATGATGAATAATTCCTCTAGTTTTAGGAAATAACCATGAATGGGGTATAGAGTCTATGACAAAAATGTTATCATTTTTCTCAGTTTCCTTAATTCCGCTCCATCCAGATATAAAAATTCCCCTTTGTCCAGTTCTTTCTAACGCCTCAACAAACATACGCTTAACCGATAAGGGATTATTTAATGGCATACTGCTAAAACCTATTGCAATGGGTGATATACCCCTTTCTAAAAATCTTACTAGCTCCTTTGGTGGCTCCCATTCTTTATCTTCTAAAAACCAAAACCCTTCCATTGACACATTACTCCCCCAGTTATTATCAAAAGGGATTACAGTCGGACTACATCCGTAAATAATTGGTATGAGTTTACCATCTATCACTAAGTCATTAGTAAATAGAGTGCGTTTGTTTTTTAGTCCTAAAGTTTCTTTGCGCCATTTATTAATTATATTAAAGAAACTAGCCATAATTAAAGAATTTGCTTTATAACTAATTTTATTTAGAAATCCATTATTAATAGAGAAAGGGAGCGCTGGATTTGTAAATAATGTAGTCGGAGCAATAATTGGTATTGGATGAGCTAAAAATACCGGTATCTTAAGCTTTTCTGCAATATCATACCCTCCAAATGCCTTTGGACTATAGATCAAAACCTCTGCATCTTTTGAGGCCTCCCATAAATCCTCTAACATCCTTTCCATCATTGGAAAAATTAAAGTTTTCATATTTTTAAATATTTCTAATGGACTACCACCCATCATTTTCTTACCTTTTTCTGATTGAGTTAACTCTAGAAAGTCAACTCTAACTGGTGAAAAAGACACTCCATTACTCTCAACAAACTCTTTGAAATTCACAGCCGTACATATAGTTACTTCATGTCCACATTGGACTAGCCTACCTCCTAGTGCCACAAAGGGTTGTACGTCTCCCCTTGTACCAACAGTAAGAATTCTTATTTTCATAGGATACCCCTCCATTTTTGAGAATAAACACATAGTTCTATTCTAAATATTTATAATTATATAACTAATATAAGTAATTCAGTTTTAATCTACTTTTACTTTATGAATAAACAGTTTAAATAATAAAATATTTAAAATTAATAAATAGATTATCCCTATTAAATAATACTGACTGAAAGTTAAAAATAGCAAACCTTTGCCTGTAACCATTGAACTTAATGCTTTAACAACCCAGAAGCCTGGGGCAAAGGAAAAAAATAATTCTCTAACATCTCTAAAAAACAATGAAACTATTGGAAATACTAAAATTATTCCGGTCCCTTTCATTATAGCAAACCCCTCAATTTTATTTTTCGCAACAACATTTATTAATAGTCCTGAAATAGGGGCTCCCAAAGATGCTAGCATTGCTAAAACTATAATTTCATAATATGTTAAAGTCCATATGTTTGAAAACCATATTACAAAGAAACATGCAACAAATGATAGAATAAAAACTGTTAACACCTTAAACAATAAAAAATTAATAATATTTAAAGGGGTTACCTTTATTGAAGTAAATATATTATCATCCCTATCATCTAATATTGAGAATCCAATAATTGCTCCAAATATATGAGGTACTAAAAGAATCAGTATACCTAATATTAAGTCAGCAGCCTCTTGAACTGTAAATCCACTACTAGTAGCAATCTTAGGTACAATAAATCTTGCAATAAAGCCTAGTATAATTGGGTATATTAACATGAATTTCATTAAGGAATCTCCAAACCACTTTTTGAGTTCGCTTTTAACAAAATTTATATACATTCTTATACCCCACTTTCTTTAATTGCAAAGTTAGTAAATTTCTTAACTACTTGAACATATAGTAAAGCTGATAGGAAAATAGTATATATAATAGAATAATATATTTCCCAAGTTTCTATTCCTGAGACTGGGGCATTTAAAATAAGTAGAGATGCCTTTGTGGGCAGTATATATAGTAGTCTACTAAACAGTTGGTTTCTTATAAGACCAACTTGCTCTAATAATGGTGGAATCATTAGTAAAAATGTATATTTCATCATCCCCATTAAAAGTTCTGTAAAATCTCTTGATGCATAAGTAAATAAAAAACCGATTAATGAATGTAAAAAAGAGACTAAAATGACCGCAATTCCAAACCATAAAACGTTTAAATTAATCTCTTTAAATATTCTGGCGTAAATATATAGTATAACTAGCGCCTCTAAATTTGTAATTATGTTAGCACAGGTTTTTGCAAGTATATATTCACTCTTATTAATAGGAGAAACCATTAAAGTTTTCAATGCATTCTCTTGCTTCTCATAAAACATTGTTACTCCTATTAGTAATATAGCCATCGAAGTTGCATCTATAAATAATAGTAGCGGAAATATAAAGCCTACATCTTGTACCTCAGTAAAATGTAGCATAGCTACCCATAGCAGTGAAATTACAATGCTACCAGTAAAAATATTGTACTTTTTCATCCTCTGTAATTCACCTAAAAACAATACTTGAAAATTACTCATAGTCTCCCACTCCCGTTACTTTAATAAATATATCATCTAAGGTTGTTTCCTTACTATGAATGGTTATTATATCTTTTGTATTAACTATATTTAAAAACTCTCCATTGTTTTTTAATCTATCTAAACTAAACTCTTCTTTAACTATGCCGTTACCACCAATATATTCTACTTCAACTATTCTTTTTCCGAATTTAAGTTTTAAATTTTTAGGAGAGTCTGTCTCCACAATTTTTCCATCTGCCATGAAAGCAACCCGATCACATAATTCATCTACATCGTTCATTAGGTGAGTCGTCAGTAAAACCGTCCCCCCACTTTCTTTAAACTCTCTAATTATATTTTTTACTATTCTTGAATTTTTTGGGTCTAGCCCATTAGTTGGCTCGTCTAAAAACAATACCTTGGGATTGTTTAGTAATGCCCTAACAAAGTTTAATCTTGATTTCATCCCCTTTGAAAACTCAGCTGCTTTTTTATGTCTATCATCATAAAGTCCGACCTTTTCTAAAAGCTCATCCACATTTGCACTAGTTTTATATAATTTTTTAAAGAATTCTAAATTCTCCACTGCTGTAAGTTTAGAAAAATGGACTGGCATCTCAAAGCCAACGCCTACCTCCTCATAAAATTCCTTTCCAAATCTGTCTAAAGGTTTATTTTTATATAATACTTCACCTTTATAGTTATTTAGTAATTTGATTAGGATCTTCTGTGTTGTAGATTTGCCTACCCCACTAGGTCCTAATAGCCCAAATATCTCACCAGTTTTAATTTCAAAGGTTATTCCTTTTATTGTTTCTTCAATAGCCTTAGGATATTTAAAAGTTAGATCCCTTATTTGGAACAATTCGTTTTCCTCCTATTAAAAGTAATCACCAATAGCATAGGTAATAATAGACCTGATGTCTCGACTGTCGAGTCTACATATTTCATCAGTTAATGTTAAATATTCTTAAAATTAATATTCACTTTTTCCTATATATTTATTATTATCTTACGCTTGTCCTCTAAATAACCATAAAAATAAGCCTAGGTATTACCCTAGACTTCAACCTTTTTGTTTTTGAATTTTATCTGCTAAATCGTTTAAATACATCCATCTTTCCATTTTTTCTTCTAATAGTTTCTCTTTAGTTTCCTTATCGGTTATTAATTGTTGTAAAAGTACATGATTAGAAGATACTTTATTAATTTGTTCTTCTATATCCATAATTTGACTTTCTAAGCCTGCAATTATTCCATCAATTTCCTCATGCTCTCTTTGTTCATTAAAAGAAAATTTTAGCGCCTTTGATTTTTCTCTTCTTGTATCTGTACTACTAGTTTGATTTTTTTCTATATTTAAAATATGTTTTTGACTTTGTTGTTCTTCTTCAAAAGTAAACTTTTCCTTAAAGTCCGAAAAATTACCATTGTTTTGAATGATATTACCGCCCTTATCAATAAAAAATATTTTCTCTACAACCTTGTCTAAAAAATATCTATCATGGGATACAGTAATTACTGCTCCAGGGAACTCTTCTAAATAATCCTCCAATATCATTAACGTTTCTGTATCTAAATCATTTGTAGGTTCATCAAGTACTAAAACATTAGGTGCTTCCATTAGCACTTTTAAAAGGTATAGTCTTCTTCTTTCACCACCAGAAAGCTTCCCTATAGGGGTCCATTGCAATGGTCCTGGAAACAAAAATCTTTCTAACATTTGTGATGCGGTTATTTTATCTCCATCTGCAGTGGTAACAAATTCAGCTACTTCCTTAATATACTCAATTACCCTTTGACTTTCATCCATATGGTCTGTTTCTTGAGAAAACAGGCCAATCTTAACGGTTTCGCCAACTCTAATTTCTCCCTTGTCAGGCTTTATCTTACCAGTTATTAAACTTATTAGAGTAGTTTTTCCGCTGCCATTAGGCCCTACTACTCCGACTCTATCGTCTTTTTGAACAATATATTCAAAATTATTGATAATTACTCTGTCATCATAGGATTTACTTATATTATCTATCTCAATTACTTTTTTCCCAAGTCTACTACTACCTACTGAAATTTCTAATCTATCTGTAGAACTTTCATTTTCAAGTTCATCATTTAATTTTTCAAATCTATCGATTCTAGCTTTTTGCTTAGTTGTTCTAGCCTTTGCTCCCTTTCTCATCCAAGCTAATTCTCTTTTGAAAAGGTCCTTTTTCTTTTTCTCATTAGCCTGCTCTAGTTCTTGACGTTCTAGCTTTTTAACTAGAAACTCACTATAGTTACCCTGGTACTCATAAAGATTTCCTCTTTCTAATTCAACTATACGGTTCACTACTCTATCTAAAAAGTATCTGTCGTGGGTAATCATAAGTAAAGCACCTTTTCGTTTATTTAAATACTGCTCTAACCACTCAATCATGTCACTATCTAAATGGTTGGTTGGCTCATCTAAAATTAGTAAATCAGATTGACTAATTAATGTGGTTGCTAAGGCTATCCTTTTCTTTTGACCACCTGATAAGTTACCGACTTTAGCGTTAAAATCAGTAATTCCTAGTTTTGTTAAAACCGTTTGAGCTTCACTTTCTATATTCCACGCATTTAAAGCATCCATTTTTTGTGTTAAGCTAATTATTCTATCACTTGAAACATTTTTATCATTACTAACTTGTTTATATTCTCTCAAAAGCCTCATTTCTGGTGAGTTGCCCTTTAATACCTGTTCTAATACGGTGTCATTTGGATCAAACTCAGGACTTTGTGAAAGGTATTCTATTACTACTGAATTCCCTTTCATTATTTTACCTTCATCTGGCTGTTCTACCCCAGCAATTATTTTAAGTAAAGTAGTTTTACCTGTGCCATTGATTCCTATTATCCCAATTTTATCGCCGGAATTAATACCTAGATTTATTTTATTAAGTAATTGTTTTTCACTATAACTTTTAGAAATATTCTCTAAACTAATTAAATTCATATAAATTCTCCTCAACATGTATTACATTTGTGTTTTTGTTCCATTATATATTATACACAATTTTACGGATGTTTTTAAAATTAAAATGTGTTATAATAGAAACAATTTGAAAATTTAGTAGTAGAGGAAGGTAAGAAAATGATAAATGTTACAAATCTAAGTTTAAGATATGGAGATAAAAAGCTCTTTGAGGATGTAAATCTAAAATTCACTCCAGGAAATTGCTATGGGGTTATCGGTGCTAATGGAGCTGGAAAAAGTACATTTCTTAAAATATTATCTGGAGAAATGGAAGCTAACTCAGGAGATGTTCATATAGCTCCAGGAGTGAGAATGTCTGTTTTAAAACAGGACCATTTCGAATATGATAATAACGAAGTGCTTGAAACTGTTATTATGGGAAATGCTAGACTATATGAAATAATGAAAGAAAAAGATGCATTATATGCTAAAGAAGATTTCACTGATGAGGATGGAATAAAAGCATCTGAACTTGAAGGTGAATTTGCTGAACTTAATGGTTGGGAAGCAGAATCAGAGGCATCTTCATTACTACAAGGCTTAGGTATTGGAACTGAATTACACTATAAAAAAATGTCAGAACTTCAAGGTTCAGAGAAGGTTAAGGTTTTATTAGCCCAAGCTTTATTCGGCAAACCTGGTATATTAATTTTGGACGAGCCTACTAACCATTTAGATATTAAATCTATTGCATGGCTAGAAGAATTTTTAATAGAGTTCGAAGGAACTGTAATAGTTGTATCCCATGATAGACATTTCTTAAATAAAGTATGTACTCATATGGCAGATGTAGACTTTGGTAAAATTCAATTATTTGTAGGAAATTATGACTTCTGGTACGAGTCTAGTCAACTAGCACAACAAATGATGAAAGATCAAAACAAGAAGAAGGAAGAAAAAATTAAACAATTACAAGAATTCATTGCTAGATTTAGTGCAAATGCCTCTAAGTCAAAGCAGGCTACTTCTCGTAAAAAGCTTTTAGACAAAATTACTATAGATGACATTCAACCCTCAACTAGAAGATATCCTTTCGTTGGTTTTAAACCTGAAAGAGAAGTTGGAAACGATATTCTTTTTGTTGAAGGTATTTCTAAAACTATAGATGGTGAAAAAATCTTAGATAACGTAAGCTTTACAGTTAGGAAAGGTGATAAAATTGCCTTCGTTAGCGAAAACGAAATTGTAAATACTACACTATTTAAAATTTTAATGGGAGAAATGGAGCCAGATAGTGGTTCATTTAAATGGGGAGTAACTATTTCAAAAGCTTATTTTCCTAAAGACAACTCGGAATTTTTTAATGGTGTTGATTTAAACCTAGTTGAGTGGTTAGCTCAATACTCTGAAGAAAAATCAGAAAGCTACTTAAGAGGTTTCTTAGGCAGAATGCTTTTCTCAGGGGAAGAAGCCCTTAAGAAAGTTAATGTTTTATCTGGAGGGGAAAAAGTTAGATGCATGCTTTCTAGAATGATGTTAAGTAGCGCTAATGTACTTGTTCTTGATCAGCCAACTAACCATTTAGATCTAGAATCTATCACTGCTTTAAATAACGGATTAAAAGATTTCAAAAGTAATATATTATTTACATCCCATGATCATCAATTTATTCAAACAATAGCTAATAGAATTATTGAAGTTACTCCAACAGGTGTAATAGATATGGAAATCACTTATGATGAGTATCTTGAGAAAAAGAGTTCATAAAATTTAAAGCCAGGAAACCCTGGCTTTTTGTTTTATGCTAAGAAGCTTTCGTTGTTATCTTTAGTTTCTCTATCTAAAGTAACCTCTGTAAATATATTTGCTTGAGTTCCATTATTTTGCAGTTGCAAAATTAATCCTTCCATCATTTGCTTAAACTCACCAACAGTGAGAGGCTTTTTATCTTGCATTAACTCTTAACCTAACTGGCCATTTGCTTCTATTGTAGCCACCTTTACATCTGTAATATTAGAAGAAATACCCTGTTGGCTTAATCTCATCTCTAGTTGATCAACTGTAAATCTTAGCTTCTTCATATTTTCAACAACTAATCCTCCTTCCTGTATTACTACCTTTGCTTTTCCCATTAGGAAATTTTCCATTAAATTTGATTTTACCTGAATATGCTCTACAAAAATTAGAAATGTAATAAATATTACAGCAGCAACAACTGTTTTCCAAACACTCGTTTCAACAATTGGTTGAATGATTATTGATCCTATTGATATCATTACAACCGTTTGGCTTATGGTCATCTGTGAAATGGATTTACAGCCTGATATTCTAAGCAAAATAATCCCTGCAATTACTAAAATTACAGATTCCCACATAAAACTCATATGTAACATTCCTTTCATAACTATTGTATTTTTAAGTTTCCCAAATTATTTTTAATAAATACATAGAATATATAAAGAAATGATCCTTAACAATAGCATTAATTATTGCTAATATTCTGTTTTATTAGTTCTCTAAAAGCCTTTTCAAAGTTTATATTATCTTCCTTACTTCTTTTTGGAATCTTTGTATACCTTTTTTCTTTTCTTCTTATCTGTTGGTTAATATGTCTTTGCATAAGTAATCCATCTATATTCCCATTGGTATATTCCCATCCATTTTGATTAATTGCCATTGCGTTTTTTCCAAGAGCAAGAGCTGCTACCCCATAGTCCTGTGTAACGATAATATCCCCAGATTTTGTATTGTTTATTAGAACTAAATCAACCATATCCTTTCCTTGGTCTACAGTGATTATAGTAGCATAATCATCATAAATCTCATGACAAATATTTTTAATCATTATAGTTTCAACATTATGCTCCTTAGCTACCTTTAAAATTATATCCTTAACAGGACATCCATCTGCATCAACTAATATTCTCAAATCTCCACCCACTTTTCATATAATATCTATCTATAATTCGTTTTTTCATAACAACTTGTTGAAAACTTAATAATTTAAGTAATCTTATCCACAATATAGCCATTCTTATTATTATATTGTGTATAAATTAAGGCCAACCACTTTGTGATTGACCTTTATTTTTTATTCTTCTACTATTGTTACATTTAACATTTTATCTTGGGCTCTTATATCATCAACAACTTCTAAACCTTCAATTACTTTACCAAATACTGTATGCCCACCATCTAAATGTGGTTGAGGACTGTGACAAATAAAGAACTGACTTCCACCAGTATCTCTTCCGGCATGAGCCATTGATAGAGAACCTCTTAAATGCTTATTAGGATTATCTTTAACTTCGCATTTGATAGAGTATCCTGGCCCACCTGTACCAGTTCCATAAGGACATCCACCTTGGATAACGAAATTAGGTATAACTCTATGGAATGTTAACCCATTATAAAAACCTTCTTTTACTAATTTTTCAAAGTTAGCAACTGTTCCCGGAGCATCCTTTTCAAATAACTCCGCTACTATTGTCCCTTTTTCTGTTTCAAATACTACTTTTTTCAAAATATGTACCTCCTCTTATAACTAAAGCTTATTAATATTTTACCAATAAACACGGTAGTTCATTCAATTTCTACCTATCTTTTTATTATATACCATTTTATATTTTTATTTCCATTAATTTTCACTTAATTAAAATTAACGAATAAGTTAACATTAAAGGTAGCTATCTTGCGTCAAAAGTAATTGTAATCCTATATTTTATTATTTCTAGGAGGAAGTATTTATTTACACTTACAGCTAGAGGGACCACTAATTGTAAAAATAATTACATTGATTATTTATTTGGGCAGTGATGATATTTTTACTTTTGGCATGTCTTGAGTTACAATTAATGCTATCTTTTGATTCAAAGCCTAGAATATTAGGATTACATTCAATTGAAATATACACAGAAGCACTATTTGAAATAACATCTGTTAATGAATCTAAACACGTCTAGAGTGGTATTAGAAACATCTATTCAAATGATTCATATATATTTATTTTTGTTAATAAATTCGTAGCGCATATAATACCTACACGGGCTTTTTATTTATAAATAGCAATAACAAACTAAAACGGTATGAGATTTTTCCCATACCGCTTTTAAGTTAATTGTTTACTGATCATGCATTAACTTCTTTGATACTGCTTGCGAATTACTTCTACTTGAAACTTCATTTAATTTACCACTTCCTGACTCATTTTTAAGAGTCTGCATAAAATGGCGAATACTTCAGCTCTTGTAATACTATTTTTAGGCCGTAAAGTATTATCTGGATATCCGTTTAAGATTCTGTTACCAACTCCAGCCTTAACATAATCTAATGCCCATTCGGATATTTCGTCTTTATCAATAAAACCTAACTCTACTTCTTCCTCTAAGCAAAGACTAAAAGCCCTTATAAATACAGCAACCGTCTGTTCTCTTGTAATAAAGGCATTAGCCATAAACACCCTGCCTCCATTTGCAGGAGAACCAATAAAGATTTCTTGTTCTGTTAAAGCTAGTATATATCCCCTCGCCCAATAAGGGATTGGGTCTAGATACCCAGAATATAGCTTATCAGATGTTTCTAGTTTGAATGCCCTAGCTAGTAACGCAGCAGTCTCTGCCCGTGTAATATAGTTGTTTGGTCTTATCGTCCCATCCTCATAACCAGTGATTATCCCTTTTTCAATTAACCACAATATACAGTTCTTAGCCCAGTGATCTTTAATATCCCAAGGAATTGGTTTTTCAACGGGTTTTTCAATATTAGTTCCCCATCCATCACTACCATTACCGCCATTACTAGCATTACCGCCATTACTACCCTTACCTCCATTGATTGGTTGTTCATGAGCTGCTCTCTCATTAACATTTAGCGTCATCGATATTGTTGCGGTTATATTTTGCAACTCATTACCTGCCTCTTCATGCATAGTTAAAGTGTACTTTAAATCCACAAAGTCATTTTTTTCAATTATGAATCTCTTTCTTTCTTCAAAATTGTATCCTTTTATTAATTGCTCCAAACTAACATTATCAATAATTTTAGTTGAAATTGCATCTAACTTCCCTCGACTTAATGTCAGTCTCATTTTGTTATTAAACTCATTGTATATACTGTCTTTAGTATATATTCTGTTATACTTTTCTAGATTTATTTCAAAGCCAATGTCATCGGTATATATAGGTTTATAATAATTATTAATGCGTATAACTCCACTCTTTTCTTTACCAGGATACCATAAATCCTCTCCAAATAAATTGCCTTCAGTTTCAATAGTCCCATTGCTAAATATTGTTACCATTATATTAGGTTTGCCTAGTGAAAAAGTTGAATATGAAGTTTGCATTAGACTACTTGTGATAAAAATCATTACCATAGTAAAAATTAAAAATCTCCCTACTCTTTTAAAGAAATTCTTGATATTAAACACCTCCATAAAGCAAGTTACCTATCTTTACTATATTTTATATAATTATCGTCAATTTATTCCATTCAAAAGGTTACTTTTAGTGCTACTTTTGATTTAATTTAATAGTCCATCAGTAGTATACTCGTCTATATATTTATTTTTATACTAAAAAAGAAGTCATTTTAGCATCTATTGACTTCTTTTGTTTTTTACTATTTTATTTATAGTTTAACTATTTGATTTGGACTCTACAATAACTCTATTATCTGCTTCTAGTGCCTGATTCAAATCAAATACATAAATTGACGGACTATCTAGAACATAAAACTCTAAAATCTCTTTAATGTTGTTTCTATATTTATATATAATAGGTTTTTCTACTTCATCGGCTATTTTAACTAAATCCTCTATTCCTTTCACACTATACATATTTTCGTAAGTAGTATCTAATTCATTTGTAATAGCAACCAATCGATTACCATGTTGTTTAAATATCATTTTGATAATTTTAAGAACATTATCATCTTCATCACCATTAGTAGTTAGAAACTTCATACTTATTAAAACAGAAATAAAAATAACTAAAATGATTACATATGTTAATATTAATTGTTTTTCAACTGGAAGTTTAACATTTTTAATTTCATCAATGGAGCCTACATCATAAATTGTTCCAAGATTATCAATACTAAAATAACCAACATTAAGCGGAATTACTAGTGTTGGATTTATGGTTTCTTGAACTTTTCCATGATCTGTAGTTACATCCATATTAATAATCATTGATACAATTAATTTACTATTTAATCCAATTTTTGATTCAGAAGTAACTAGTTTAACAAATTCATTGTATTTATCTAAATCAATTGATACTTTCTCTTCTATTAATATTCTCTTACCTATTTCACTAAATTCTGTGCTATTTAAAAGTGTATATTCCTTTGTCCAGATATCTTTCTCTTCTTTGTTTTCTATTGTATATCCTTTAACTTCAGCTATTATCTTATATTCTCCTTTTATTTCTGAACTCTTTTCTCCCATAAATTCGTACCTAAAATGTGCATCTAAATAATCTACAAACTCTGTAACATAAATCTGTCCCTCTGGAAGACTACTGTTATTATATACAATGTTAGGTTTTAATAATACTTCATAATTTATATTCGAAAGTTTTTTATATTCATAAACAGAACTCTTGTGTTCTTCAAATCCAGGGTATTTAATTCCTCTATAAGTTGAAACAAATGTGATTCCAATTAAAAATAACAATACATATATTATACTCATCCTATATTTTTTTCTTATTTTGCGTTTCAACCAAAACCCCTCCTTTTGATCAAATAATTCTATAAAAGCATTTAATCTCCTTTAAAATGTTATACTAACTTTATATTTTTACTACTTATATAGGGGTAGTTTTTATTAAGATCAGGTTTTTATAAAAAAATTGGAGATTTCTCCCCAACTTAATTAATAAAGCTTAGAAATATTTTGCGTTATGTTGTTCCCAATTAATAATAATTTTGAAGTTAGCTATTGCATTTTCAACATCATCTTCATTTTTGACTGAAACAGGTAGTTCTATAGTTAGTGCATGTGATCCTCCACCCGCAGTGCTAAACTCCACAGACTCACCTGGTTCTAATCTTATACCTTTAAGTGCACTATTTAATGCATCTTCTAGAGAAGTTTTTCCATCAGCTCCACCTAGTCTTGAATTCGGAACATCAATACTTTCAACTGACCCATTATTTCTTAATATTTTTGCCTTACCACTAAATTCTAATACTTTTGCTAATTTGTCATTAACATTAATATTTTCAATCTCAACATTGTTTACTACCGCTGGTATTGTTCCGTTATTTTGGGCCTTAGCTGCAATCTTTACCATAGTACCTGGATACATATTACTAATTTTTACTTCTAATGATTTATCGTCAACCTTATTAACAATGAAAGTCCCAGGATCTTGTACATTATCTGCTTTACCCATATAATGTCCATCTCTCCAACTTGCATATGCATTTGGATTTGCTTTATATCTCTCTTTTCCAAACATCCCTTGTCCGGTAAAATCAACCCTAAACTCTCCAGTTGATACCGTACTCGTGATTGTTAGTTGATCAGTCCAGAATGCATAACCTGCCCCCATCATCATAACTGCAACTACTAATGCCATTGCAATAAATTTAGTTTTTTTCATTAATAATTCCTCTCCTTTTAATTTGATTTGTAATTTCGCAAGTAGCATTTATATCTTTAATATACTTGCTATATGTTAATTATAGCCCTGATTTCTTTAGCTCAAATCCCACAAAAGTAGAATTTATACTACCTCTAGAGAACCAAGTTTTTTTAAATGCAAACCATACTTTACTCATTTAGACTTACAATTTATATAACAACTTTTTATTGTTGGTATATAAATTAAAAATAGAGGATAGTTTGTCAACATATCCTCTAGAACACAATTTCATCTAAATTTACATTCTTTCTACTCCTAAATAGCAAAGTAGGCCAACCTACTTTAGGGACAACTTTTACAATTTTGCCTCTTACATATTCAGGCTTGACAATTTCCACGTCTACAGAAGAGTTGTTATCACCTTTGGTTACAAAACCTACTAATGCCCCTCTATCCTCCTCTATATCAATAATTCTGTGAGTTATTAAAATATTGCCTCTTTGAAACTGTATTACATCGCCTTCTTGAAGTTCATTTACTATAATATTCTGCTTCACTAAAATCACATCACCAGGGTAGATAATTGGTTCCATACTTCCTGTAGCTACTGCTGATGGATATATTGGAAATACTCCTAAAGAAAACCATACAATCATTATAGATAACACACTAGTCGTCATCCAACTTATAGGGCTCTCCTGGGTTTTTTCTCTTCTTTTTAGCTTTTTACTCTGTGTAAGGTGAATACTCTGAATAGTAATAAGAAAAAACATTGGAACTAGTATGCCGATTAAGGCTGAAGTTATCCATTTTAAATCTGGTAATATTGGAGACATCCAATGAAAACCTTGCAAAATTCCCATGTAAATAATAGAAGGTATAAGTCCTCCAATAAAAACTAAATAGGTAGCGAGTAGATTATGACAAAATTCTGGTGCAAAGTACTGTCCTACAAACTGTACTTTGCTATCTAATCCCTCTAAGGATAAAATTCTACTTAACTGAAAACTTACAATAGTTATAATAGAGGCTATTATAATAAAAATATATAACTTCTCTTCTTTTAATATTGTATTTACTATATAGTTTCTTATAACCTCTAGGGCCACCAATTTAGGTACAACAAATATGATATTAAAAAATAATCCTGAGACAGAATGGTTATACGGGCTTTTTCCTAGTCCGTCAAACAATCCTGCCACAATTGAAATTAATATAAACATAACTGCGAAATTAAACGCCCACATATTTATATTTTCTCTATACTTTAACTTTGTCTGAGATCTTACCTGTGGAAACATCCACACAAGAATAATTAGCCCACTCCATAAAATAGGCTTTATCACATAATTAAATTTATAACTCCCTAATACCGTGACTAACGGTGAGTTCTCTACTAAATATATTGCTATTGCTAATGAAGTCAATATTATCCACTTTTTTTTAAGTATAATGCCTTGCAAAACACTATAAACTACCACTTATATCCCCCGCTTAACATATGAATCTCTTATAATTAACATCGACTACATTTCCTCATAAGCTTCATTAAAGCAATTTATTTTAATATCACTTTTCTTGTAGTCCGCTATCAAATTCTATTTTTTCAATCCCAACTGTATCTGTACCCAAAACTGGAAGTGGTTCCGTTACATTTATTCCGCCCTTTATCGTTAAATCTTTCTCCCAACCAAAGCCATTATACTGAATATACCTTAGTACTACCTCATAGGTGTATTCTCCAGGAATTTCAGGAGCAGTAAGTTTTATACCATTACCTGTAAAACTAATATCTATATTCGTTGGATATGAATATACATCGTAACCTATAAATTTATGAGGCACGGTTCCAGCATCATGATCAACTTCTATTTCCAACTCAACAATCTCATTCGTTAGTAAATCCAGTGTTCCTACTGAATAGGTTCTACCCCCTGTAGTAAATACAGGATTAATATACCCAGTAGAAACAGTTGATTCAATAATCGTTCCTGTATTCCATAGAGCATAACTTATTCCTACTAGATTCAGTGCAATTACACAAGAAACTATTATTATTTGTTTTCCTATACCAATTCCCTTTCTTTTTTTTCTTGCCAATTTAACTCCTCCTCTAATTTTTGCATCAAATAATCGTAGATCGCTTTAATTTTAATGAACTATTAATATAAAGTGCTGCCTCAGTCCGGTGATGTAAATTTAGCTTGCTTAATATGCTACTGACATGCTTCTTTACTGTATAAGGTGAGATATAAAGTGTTTGTGCTATTTCAATATTGCTTTGCCCTTTACCTAACTCTTCTAGAACTTCCATCTCTCTAGAAGTTAACTCGTCTAATTTTTCTTTTTCTCTTTTATTATTTTTCATGCTCTGTTGCAATATTTCATTATCAATAAACTTTTTTCCCCTCTTAACTATACTTAACGCGTATATGATATCTTCTGTAAAAGCATCCTTTAATATGTATCCATCTACTCCTATTTCTTGAGCTTTTTCAAAGTCTTCCTTTTTATAAGAAGAGGTTATAATAATAAATTTGCTATCAGTTTTTGACTTAGCTTTACTAATCAAATCTAATCCGTATTCTTTTCCTAAGTTTAAATCTAGAATTGTGATTTGTGGGTTATATGTTTCAAGTAAATTCGTTGCCTCTTTAATGTTAGCGGCTTCTTTGATTTCGTTAATATCATCCTCAAGTGATAAAATTGATACTAGCCCCTTCCTAACTAGGGGATGATCATCCACAATTAGTATATTAATCATCCGACTTCCTCCTTAACTAAAAGATTTTCATTATTTGAAACCGTAATTTCTATTATCGTTCCTCCACCGATTGAGCTGTTAAAATAAATATCCCCTCTTAATGTATTAACCAAATTCCTTATATTTCCAATGCCTAATCCCATCTTATTCTCACTCTCTACTCTTTTTATGTCAAAGCCTACACCATTATCTATAATCTCTAAAGTAGTATACTCTCTATCTAAGGTAAGAATTATGTATATATTAGTTGCTTTTGCATGCCTTATGGCATTACTCGTTCCTTCACAAATTATTCTATATAGTGCCTTCTTTTGCTTGAGTGAAAGCATTTCATCTGAACCATTTAGACTAAACTCTATATTTATATTGTTTAATACCTTAGTATCATTTATAAAATTTAGTATTTGTGCAATAAAGTTGTTTTCTCCATTCTTCTTCCAACTAAGCCCGTATACGGTTTCTCTCAGTTCTCTCATTGTTTCATTAAGTGATTTCCTAATAATATTTAAATCCCTTTCAATGTCTATTAGACTGCTTTTTTTAAGTCTTTTAATCGTTTCATAAATTCCACATGAAGTGCTAAATAATCTTTGTAGTGTTCCATCATGTATCTCATCAGCTATTCTATTTTGCTCTTTATTTATTAGTAGCTCCTCTGCAAATTGCTGAAGCTCGAATTTCTCAAATAATATAGAGCTAAGATTTGCTACTAACTTTAACTGCTCTACTACCTCTTCTTCTGTATTTATTTTTAAACTTGAATCCAAATCTATTCCGATAGCGCCAAAGTTTTTGCAATTGTTCCCCACCGATACAAACAAAAACCTTTTATCATTTATAATATGTTCGAGAGTCTCACAGTTAGCTAAGCAAATATTTTTGCTTTGCAACTCATTTGCAATTTTTTTATCTAATTGTTCCATTTCTGACCTAATTGTTATTGGCGTAATACCTTTGGTTTGACTCATAAATATTACAGTCTCAGTTCTTATTACTTTATTACAATACTCTGTTATTATATTAATTAAATCTCTACTATTTTCTTGTGATGCAAACAGCTCAACAGATTTATATAAATCCATAATATGATTCATTGATTCTTTTATTCTATGGTTTGCATAGATTAGTTTACTGTTAGCTATCTTTAAATTATTAGTTTTTTCTTCATTTTCTTGGGCATATTTGGCTAAAAGTAATATAACTCCTGTAATTAAAACAAAACTTAGTATTAGATTTGATTCTTTAACAAAAGCTTCAAACAAATTAACTTGTTCATTAACTAATAAGTTAGTAATGTAAGTTGAATTAAATAAATATATAGCTAAATTTAACCAACAAACCTTATAATCCAGTTTCACTGCAGCTACTAAAATTGTATTCAGTGAATACCATACATATGGGCTATTTAACCCTCCAGATGGAATGAGTATTGCTGAATTTCCTATAGTTTCAATTAGGATTAATACTATCGTATTATATTTAGATTGCTCACTTTTTATGTATAATAGATTAAGTACTATTGCAGATAAACTTATGCAGAATATAATGATCCATTTTCTTAGAAAGGAGTGTTCCACACTTCCAAATAAGTAGAACAATGATGTAATCAATAAAGTTAAATATCTAAAAATAAAAGTGATTTTAATGAACTCTGGATATCCTTGTAATAAAGATATTTTCCTGTATTCTTTAATTTCTAACAAGAAAACCCCTCCTTTATCTAACTGTTACTTTATTAACAAAAAAAAATCATTTTAATTTAAGAGCATCCCTCTTATATATTGATGTTACAGGACCTGTCTCATTTTGCTTTTAAAAAAATCGACCTAAACTATTGTATATTACAACAATAACTCAGGTCGGTTGCACCACTCACTCCATACGCCTTAAAGTGCCCAATTATTAAGCGTACTTCTTCGTCTCCTGTTATATTTATTAAATCTTATTTAAAATTTAGGATTTTATTCCTATTTTTTTCTTTTTTTTAGAATTTTATACCAAAATTAAGTTGTACTATGATTAATTCTTTTTTAAATACACTTTGTACCTCACAAAGTCTTTAATAACCATTGCTATATTTCTGCTTACCTTATTATTTGATCATATTGACATAACCTGATTTTTATATTTACATCAATTTTTTATAAAAAAAATCCACCCTGTCGGATGTTAAAATGTTAGTTTAGTTATTTTCCACTTAAGCAGTATGGCTTTCTTCTAATATCTCAATAAACCTTTTTGATGCCGGAGACAATGATACACTCTTTAAATAACATACTCCCATCCCCCGCTTTGGAATACTTTTATTTAAGTGAATTTTATGAACTAAACCTGTATTTAAATATTCTTGGGAAAATTCCTTAACTACACAGGCTATTCCAAGATTTATTTTTGCAAATTCAAGTAATAGATCATGAGATCCCAATTCTATTTCTGGTTTTATTTTTATACCCTTTGTTAACAAATATTTCTCTACATAATTTCTTGAGTTAGATTTGGGCTCTAGAAAAATTAAAGGATGTTTCAGTAGCACTTCAATATTCATTGGTTCCTTTGTTAGATGTTTAAACTTGTCTCCACATACAAAAATATCATGTATATCTATAATCTTCTTTACCTCAATAGCAGGATCTTTTATAGGTAGATTGCAAATTGCTAAATCTACCTCTCCTGACTTGGTCATATTAATTAATTCCATAGTTGTTCTATTCATTATTTTTAGCTTTATATTAGGTGATAAATTGTGAAACTTTTCTAAATATGGCAATAAGTAATACTTAGAGATTGTATCTCCTACTCCTATTTTTAATTCTCCTGTCATCAAGTCTTTTGATTCCAACAGCTTTTTTTCGCCAACATTTATTAAGTTAATAGCAGAGCTTACATACTCAAATAATATATGTGCTTCATTAGTTAATGTAACTCCTTTAGCTGTTCTTGTAAAAAGTCTAATTTGCAGTTCCTTTTCTAATTGCTTTATTCCTTGACTTACAGCTGGTTGAGTCATATATAGCTCCTTAGCAGCTTTAGAAAAGCTTTGATTTCTCACAACTTCAGTAAATACTTTATATAAATCTAATTTACCAATCATATAACTTCTCCTTATGTGTAATATTACATCTATTTATTTTACTTATATCATAAATATAATATATAGTACAAGTAGAGAATAACTCTATGATAATAAAGTGTTAGGAGAGATACTAATGGAAAGAATAGTTGGAACTATTGTAAGAGGTTTAAGAGCACCAATTATACATAAAGGTGATAATATCGCTGAGATTGTTGTTGATAGTGTATTACAAGCATCAAAATCCGAAGGGTTTTCATTAAATGATAAGGACGTTGTTGCAGTAACAGAGTCTATAGTAGCAAGAGCACAAGGTAACTATGCAAGTATTGATGCTATAGCTAAGGATGTTAGTTCTAAATTTGCAGAAGAGACTTTTGGCGTTATTTTTCCGATTTTAAGTCGTAATCGCTTTGCAATTTGTTTAAGAGGTATAGCAAAGGGTGCGAAAAAAATAGTTTTAATGCTAAGCTACCCTTCAGATGAAGTTGGTAATCACTTAGTTGATATTGAGTTACTTGATGAAAAAGGAATTAATCCTTGGACAGATACACTTACAGAAAAACAATTTAGAGATAATTTTGGATATATTAAACATACTTTTACAGGTATTGATTATATAGATTACTACAAATCATTGGTTGAAGGGTATGGCGTAGAATGTGAAATCATTTTCTCTAATGACCCTAAAACTATACTAAATTATACTAAAAATGTTTTAACCTGCGATATCCATACTAGATTTAGAACTAAAAAAATATTAAAGGCTAATGGTGGAGAAAAGGTATATAGCTTAGATGATATTCTTTCTACCTCAATAGATGGAAGTGGATTTAACGAATCATATGGTTTACTAGGATCAAACAAATCTACCGAGGAAAGTGTGAAGCTATTCCCAAGAAATTGTCAGCCTGTAGTAGATGAAATACACGAAAAACTTAAAGCCTTAACTGGTAAAGCTGTTGAGGTTATGATTTATGGAGATGGAGCTTTTAAAGATCCTGTAGGTAAAATATGGGAGTTGGCTGACCCTGTTGTTTCTCCAGCTTATACATCTGGATTAGAAGGTACTCCAAATGAAGTAAAATTAAAGTATTTAGCTGATAATGACTTCGCAAACCTGCGTGGAGAAGAGCTAAAGAAAGCTATTTCTGAATATATTAAAAATAAAGAGGGTGACCTTACTGGAGCAATGGTTGCTCAAGGAACAACACCAAGACGACTTACAGACTTACTTGGTTCTCTTTCAGATTTAACATCAGGTAGCGGAGATAAAGGTACACCTATAGTACTTGTACAAGGGTATTTCGATAATTACACAAAATAATGGTTTTCAGTCCCTTAGTTTAATCTACAGGGACTTTTTTCTCGTTGTAATGAACTATATCTTAAAGTATAATAAAAACAATAGTGTATTTACTGAAATTGGGCCTTTATATCAATTTTTAGGAGCGTGTGTCATGTTTAGTCCAATAAAGACTACTAAAGTATACGAACAAGTAATTAAACAAATAGAACAAATGATTATTAGTGGAGAACTTAAAAGAGGTCAAAAACTTCCTTCTGAAAGAGATTTATCCGAACAATTACAAGTGAGTCGAGCTTCTGTAAGGGAAGCCTTTAGGGCCTTAGAAATTATAGGGCTTATACATGTTAGACAAGGTGAAGGTAGCTATATAAAAGAAAGCTTTGAAGAATTTTTATTTCAACCACTTACTTTGTTGTTTACTCTACAACAAAGTAACCCTCAAGAAATAATAGAGCTTAGAAGAATTATTGAATTAGAGGCAGCCTATTTGGCCGCAAAGCGATGTACAGATGAAGAAATTGAACTGTTAAGATCACTAGTTGTAGAGTTAATCGAGGCTGATAAAATTAATGATACTCTGAGAAGTGAAATTGCGGATCAAAGGTTTCATTATTCTATAGCCAAAGCTTCTAAAAACCTATTACTTTTAAATATTTTACATTTATCTTCTGGACTAATTGATATTTCAGTTCAAGAAGCAAGGGGTAAAATTACGACAACTGTAGAAAAGAAAGATTTGGTTTCATCACAACATTACAGAATATACGAGGCTATTAAGAATAAACAGCCCTTAGAAGCTAAAGCTTGTATGAAGGAACATATAGATTTCATTGAAGAACAGTATTTGAAAAACTTTTAATTCGCTTTAATTAGTCTATTTAAATGTAATTTTCCGCAAGGATGGTGCAAATGAACTCTTTAATAACTAATATAAAAACTACTGTTAAGAAATTATCTTTAAATAATCCTAAAAGAGAAGTAGAAATAATTGAAAAATTAATTGAAAATCTATCTCTATATAAACAAGAAGTAATAAAATCTGGCGGATTCAATAGCAAATCTGAAGGAAAGTTAAATTATCATGGTTTAAAAATTGACAAGATTTCCGACGAAGTGTTTTTATATAAACCAGTTACCACTAAAAACTATTATGACGATGATTATCTCGAAAAATTTTCGGAGATAAGAACCTCTGACTTAAGCTATAGTGGTGTTTTAGAAATTCATAACAAGTTTTGGGGTGCTCATGAAATAATGTCAGGGAATATTTTTGCAACTACTCCCTTAGAGCTTATTGATAGCTCTCAATGCAAAAAGCTACAAAAACTTAATTGGGAACTTATTAATGCGGATATTTATGAGGTAAAAGCCGATTCTAGCATATCTAAGTTAGCACTTTTAAATGCTATTGAAAAGATGTTTCGATCTTATTTGCTTGTAAGAGAGGTTTCTGGAAATATATTGATGGTAATAGAATTTAAAAAATAAAGTTAAAGAGACTTTTAAGTCTCTATTATTTTAGTTTTTTAAAATATTCTGCAAACATAATTGACATACTAATAAATAAAATAACACTAGGAGGTTCATTTTGAATTTTAGAACAGTGCTAAATCTTATTTATTATTATAGACTCCCTTGGGTAATCTTGGCAATTTTTACATGGGCATTAATTATATTTACCTGCTCACTTCGTCAATTTATATATGCGATGCCTATAGGATTATGGACCATGCTAGTTGGGGGATTACTCGAAAATTTCTTTATCAATGCTAAGTTCTGGCATGAGAGTTTTATATTAATTCCTATAGGTGAATTAGATTTGTTTGTAATGCTTGGACCCTTTTTCACTATAGGTGTAATTTTAGTAAGATACTTACCTAAACGTCCAGTTCATAAACTACTGCTTGTATTACTACTCTCTTTATTAGCTACAGGTATAGAATTAATTGCTATTCGTTTAGGATTACTTACATATGCACAAGGTAAATGGCAAAGCATGCATTCAGTTTTTGCTTATGTACTTGGGTTAATGAGTGCTCTAGGCTTTTACTTTGTATATTATAATCTTCCTACAAAAACTATTTATAAAAATAAAAAATAGCTACACTTGAGTAAAGGTGATCTAATGCAAATATTAAAAAATGATTGGCATTTGCTATTGAAAAATGAATTTAATAAAGAATATTATTTGGGCTTGCGAGATTTTTTAAAGAAAGAGTATAAAACAAAAACCATTTATCCAAATATGAATGATATTTTTAATGCCCTACACTATACACAATATAAAGATGTTAAGGTAGTTATTCTTGGTCAAGACCCCTATCATGGTCCTAATCAGGCCCATGGTTTAAGTTTCTCTGTCACTCCAAATGTTTCAATTCCGCCGTCACTGCTAAATATCTATAAAGAGCTCCTTACGGACTTAGATTGCTACATTCCGAACAACGGCTATCTGAAAAAATGGACAGATCAAGGTGTTCTTCTTCTTAATACTGTATTAACAGTAGTCGAAGGACAAGCTAACTCCCATAAAAATATGGGTTGGGAGTATTTTACAGATAAGGTTGTGAGTCTATTAAATGAGAGAGAAGACCCAGTAGTTTTTATACTATGGGGAAACAATGCCCAAGCAAAAATAAAACTCATTACTAGCTCTAATCACCATATTATTAAATCTGTTCACCCTAGTCCTTTATCTGCCCATAGAGGTTTCTTTGGAAGTAAGCCTTTTTCGGGGGCCAATAATTTTCTACTATCTATAGGCAAAAAACCTATAGATTGGCAAATTGAAAACATATAATATCGTGGAGACAGTTATCTATTGATTAACTGTCTCTTTTTTATTTTTTTTATTTTTATACTTGATTGTTGCATATAACAAAATGGGTATCGGAAAAAACAATGGTATAGATAAAATAAAATATGGTACTACTGTTCGTAATATAATATCAAACTTATGAATTGCATAGGGCATAAATACCCCTATCAATACAGCCACTGGAATAGCAAAGTCCCTAGGTTCCCCTACATTAAACAACTCCGATATAATTTCGCATATCACATAAAATGTTATTAGAAATTTAAAAAAGGTAGCTATATATAATATTGCATAAAAGAATGGATCTAACCTCTCTATAACATCTCCAACCTGAATAATTCTAATTGTACTTAAAGGCGGAAAAGTTAGGGTTTTCAATGTGAATTCCTCGAAAGCAGTAGTTGATGCTAAGGATCTTATACTTAGCAGTATGGTAGCTCCTAGAATACCTAAAAATGAATATTTTATAAATTTTTTACGTTCATTCCTATCCCCTTTAATATGTTTATAAAAAAAGACTACTGGTAGTACTTGAGCATATGGAAAATTTAAATTTGGTATTGCACCTGAAAATACAGGTTTTATGCCATCTGACATAATAGGTAATATTTTTTGATAGTCTAATTTAGGTATAACTAGTAAATATAAAATTATATATATTACTACTAAAATTGGCAATATAAATTCCATGAATCTTATAAAAACCTCCACGCCTAACTTTAAAGCATACATAGTTGGAATAAGAAAAAAAATGATGAAAATGTATCCTGGAGTTTCAGGCATTGTTATCTTTCCTAAATAATATACATCAGAAACAATAAGGAGACTTAAAATAAAAAAGAATAAGAGATAGTATACATTAACTAGCCCACCAAAAATCTTACCCCAATATTTATTTAATGTTTTTGTCATAGAGCCGCCTGGACATAAAGAAAGTGGTAAGTAATTACAGTAAATTACTATATATGCCATAACAGATGCAATAATATTAGAAATCCATACATCTCGTCCAGCCTCTTTCATACCTGGTAAGTACAGAATTGCAGCTCCGCCTAATTGAGCTATTGTTAGAAACAAAATCTGTCTATAGGATATAATTGTTAAATTATTATTATTCATAGTCTTCTCCACCTTTTTTATTTACTTGTCATATTTTAACCATAATTGTACAAAATATTTATTATTATACATGAGGGGGCTTTAAAAGATAATGTTTAATTTCATAAAAAATACTATATCAAAATTATTCAAATCAAATAATAGTAGTGATGCTACAAATGATAACAACAATATAAAATCAATTGAGTTTAATAAAGACTTTAATAAAAATATAGAATTAATTAAATTTTGTTTAGGAAAAAGTGATGATTTGATCTTTAGATATTTTAATATTTCTACACAACCTTATACAAAAGCAGTGGTTATTTATATAGAGTCAATGGTAGATGACAAATCCCTTCAATCTTCAGTATTAGACCCACTTATAAATGAACTTGCCCAAAGAACTACAGAAGATAGAATTTATTTAAAATCAAAAATACATACTTTAATTGAACAATCACTTTCTATCTCTAAACTATCTTTTAAGAAAAATCTAAGTGAAGCAATAAATGAACTTGTAATTGGCAATAGCTTATTACTTATTGATAAAGTACCCTATGTAGTATCTGTAAATACTTTGAAGGCAGATAATAAAGAAAGCACAGAACCCCAAACAGAAAAAGTAGTGAAAGGCCCTCAGCAAGGCTTCGTAGAAAGTATTAATACTAATTGTTTAATGTTAAGACGGCGTATAAAATCCCCTAACTTAATTTTTAAAAATTTTAAGGTAGGACGACAGACGCAAACAGATATTAGAATTGTGTACCTATGTAATATAGCTGACTTAAATATAGTCGATGAATTGTGTGATAGGATAAACAGAATAGATGTTGATGGATTTGTTAGTTCAGCAAGCATAGAAGAGTATATAAATGACAATCCTATAAATCTATTTCATACTACATTTTACTCGGAGAGGCCTGATAGGGTTCAAAGTCTTCTTCTTGAAGGCAGAATAGCAATAATATGTGATGGTACCCCGTTTGTAATAATTGTTCCTGCAATAATTTCAGACTTTTTTATAAGTATGGATGATTATTATCAAAATCAATACTTTGCTTCCTTTTGTCGTTTATTAGGTTACTTTGGAGCTATTTTACTAACTTTTTTACCATCTATATATGTTGCTATAACGACTTTTCATCAAGAGGTACTTCCAACTCAACTTGCTCTTACTATCGCTGCTGCTAGAGGAGGAGTTCCTTACCCTGCTTTTATTGAGGCAGTAATTATGGAGGTAGCATTTGAAGCCCTTAGGCAGGCAGGAACTAGACTTCCAACCCATATAGGTCAAGCCGTAAGTATCGTTGGAGCCCTTATTATAGGCCAAGCTGCTGTTGAAGCTGGTCTAGTTTCCTCAATAGTAGTAATTATTGTAGCAATGACGGCCATTTTTTCATTTACTATCCCTTATACTAACTTTGTATTAAGCTTAAGGCTTGCTAGGTTTTTTATGCTTGTCTTAGCAGGGATTCTTGGGATTTATGGTATTATGACTGGACTTTTAATACTAGCCCTTAACTTAATTTCCCTCAGATCATTTGGCGTGCCCTTTATGGTGCCCTTTGCACCCCTAAGTCTTAAGGAATTGAAAGATTGGTTTTTAAGAATGCCCCTATGGTCGATTACCGAAAGGTCAGGTCATATAGTCAAGAAAAATATAGTTAAAAAAGATAAAAATATAAAACCTACTCCTCCATCAAAATAAGAAAGAAGGAAAACATTATGAAAAAATTTCTTATTATACTTACAACTGTGCTATTCACTACATCTTTAACCTCCTGTTGGAGCCGAAGGGAAATTAATAACCTAGGTTTTGTTATTGGACTCGGCATTTCAAAAACTGACGCTGGACTTTACTCTGTTGTTGCTCAGTTAGCTAATCCACGTTCTATTGCAGCCGAAGGGGTAACTGGAAAGGAAATTTATACCACTATTGGATCCAAAGGCCTTACAATTTTTGATGCTTTAAGAAATATGAGTAAGATAGCTAAAAGACGTCTGTACATCGGCCATATTAAGTCCTTAGTTATTGATGAAAAAATTGCAAAGGAAGGCTTGGGTGAGGTTGTAAGCTTTTTTGCACAAGATATGGAAGTAAGATTAGAAATGATTGTATTAGTAACTAATGACCCCCCTGAAAAAATTTATGATACACCAAATTTTGTCGGTATAGTTCCGGCACTAGGTTTATCTATTATAGCTGAAAACTTTGGAGCAAATAATAAAATATATGTAGCAGATATGCACGAGACTGTTGAAGCTGTAAATAACCCATTTATAAATTATGTAACTACTCTTGTTACTATAGTGTCCCCACCAACAGAATTAGAGAAGCCCGAGTTAATACTTTCTAGAATAGCAATATTTGATAGTGATAAATTAGTTGGCTACTTAGACTATGAAGAGGGTCAAGCGTATAATCTAGTGACTAATAACTTTAAAAATGGTTTAATAGTTTTTGATTATGCTCTGAACAACGATAAAATTACTATTGAAGGTCTAGAGTCTAAAGCTGACATTAAACCAAAGTACGAAAATGGTAAAATAAGATTTGATATTGAATTAAATGTAAAGGGTAATGTAGCTGAAAGAGTATCTACGGAGGACCTACCTCACGAGTTAGATATAGAGATTCTTCAAAGGCAATTGAATAAAGTCTTAGCAGATAAAATTAATAAGGCCATAGTTAATGCCCAGAAAGGTTATGGGGTAGACTACTTTAATTTAAGTGGCTACTTTTTTAGAGAATACCCTAAAGAATTTAAAGAAATTAAGGATAATTGGAATGATGCATTCTCATCTGCTACTATTAATGTTACAGTTAACAGTACTATTATTCACTCTGCACTTAATTTAAATAGGGGGAGAATTTAATGAATATTATAACTACTGTTGTTACAGGGCTAGTAATATTAGTTGATTTCTTAAGAATTGAAAAGAGCAGTAAAAAAATAATAATTGTTTATTTTTTTATTGTAGCATTAGCTATATTAACTAGTCTTGAAAGTAAATATCAATTTTTTGAAATAAGTCCGTTCGAAATTATGATAGATAAGATGCAACCTATAACAGATTGGTTATTTGGTTTATTAGCTTAACTGAATATTGTTAAAATCTCCTTCTTAAAATTTATTATCTAAAAAGGAGATTTTAACTATTACTATATTAGAATTCTTTTATAAGACACTTCCTATTCCAGCACTTTGAACTACTGAATATATACTTTTAAAATGAGGGAAACTAGTATTGGTGCTATCCATAACCCAGATAATTGTAAAATCCCAACCTAAATCAATATGTGTTGTGCTAGTTCTAGCATCATTAAATGAAATGGTATCTCCATTTTCGCCATTCCCTGCCACAAAAATCATCTGATCTAATGCAAAACTATTGCTATAACTTGAACTCCTTGACTTATTCCTACGATCCTGCCAAAGTTCTGAAGGACATAAATGGTCCTGTCTAATAATCTATTTAATGCAGAACTATTATCAATACTACTATTTTGATTGTGCCCACCAATCCTGGTCACTTATAAAAGTCTTAGTGCTTAAATAGATATCCCGTGGAATTACTCTATCAAAACCTTCAAGTATTTTCTTCAATCTACACCCTCTCCTAAACTTTTTAGTAAATATTGTATATATTTAACATATACCTGTTTTTCCCTCTATATTTTAATATGTTTTTATTACTTCCATTATTCAGGCAAAAGTGGCAAATCACATAACCTAGCCCTTGGGGTATAAGGAATAACCTGCTCATATGGTGGTGGGTTTAACTCTGCATGCAAAGGCTTCAGTACTGGCTCATAAATTAATTTCCCATTACTATCAAACTGACCCCTTAAAATATCTACGATTATCCTTCCAATCTGTCTTCCAAGCCTTAATCCTTCATTTATGTCAGCTAAAAAATGTACTCCTCCGTATAAACGTGAAATAGAGTTTTCTTCGGCTAGCTCTTTAAGTTTCTCAGCTTCTGTAGGGAAAAAATAGCTTAAGATTACTTCTGCTGTACCAGAAATTACAGAATGACCAGAAGGGTACGCAGGGAATTTTGGTGTACAAATTACAGTGAGTAAATTATGGTCTAATTGATTTGGGCGAGGTATTTCCCACAAATACTTAAAATACCAGGTAACAACAAATGCATCATTTATTCCCGCCTGTACAGCTGCTATCACTCGAGCAGACTGCGCTGGACTTAAATTATATGTGTCTACAAGTCTATCTATTATTGGAGTCCATTGCTTTGTAGCTGGACCATCTCCCCAATAATCGGCTATTACCTTTTGATGTTTTGTAACATTTCTTAAGGTTTTTTTTACTAAAGCTAATTCTTTGCAAAAGTCAATATTGTCCGGGTTCTCAATATCAAATTTTATAAGCTTACCATCAGAAGAAATAAACTGCCCTTTTCTATTTCTTCTTATGTAATATAAAGGCCAAGACCCTGCGGCTGGATCAATCCCTTTTGGTCTTTCTGTCTCTCCAGCATAAGGCAATTGGTACCATTTCTTCATAGGTCTTTTAATTCTATTTTTTCTGTTATTTTTTCTAGATACTTTTTTATCCTCAACAGTAGCAATCATGTCTTCTAAAGAACCATTTGAATAATTCATCATAGCTAACTCCCCCAAAGGTACATTTTTACTTTATTTTATGTATCATTAGTTTATGGTGCTACTTTGGGGAACACGATTTTTCTTAAATGTTTTCATTGCTTGTACCCGTCCCTTTACTAGTTTAGGCATGTAAAAGAGCTAGCACCTTATGATACTAGCTCGATTTCATTAATATTGGTAATCATAGGAACCATCCCTATAATTCAAGAATTTAGTAAATTACATTATTATACATTAAATATTACTACAATGCACCTATTTCTACTAAAAAAGCCTATTCAACATTATTCAAAGTAGCTCCTGGACCCATAGCTTTTGCTACTTCAGAGATGACATTTACAACATTCTTGCCTTTTCCAATCATAATAGGCTTGTTAAAAGTCTTTAATATACGGTTGCTACAGCTGGTGCAGCAGGGTAATCAACAATAATTGTTTCTTAACCTCACCTCGACTACTTTTTTTTCGTATTCAGCAGTTCCATCTGGACCGCCTGCATTTGTTAGTGCTGTCACTATAACGTTGTATGTACCAGCTTCTGTAATTTCCCATGGAAAACTAAATGAGTAAGCAGAACCACTACCACCCATAGTATTAACTTTTGCCTTTAAAGCATTATTTGCAAAAAGCATTACATATTCTAAACTCCCATTATACTTACTGCTCCTGTTACATTATGTATCTGTGGAAAGCTTGTGTATTGTAAATTTCAATCGGATTAACATTAACATTTATTGTTGTAGTCCCTGCCATAGCTACAACACTCATGCATAAAACCATAAGCAAAGCAAAAAATATCGATAAGCTCTTCTTTTTCATTTCCATTCCTCCTTGTATAATGATGATATAGCCATTGAGGCTACAACATAGTCAATCACTTCTATATCTAAGTAACCGAAGAAGGTATTCTCCCTTCATCAGCAGTTGCTTCATTAGTTATCATGCTTGAAGGTTTCCAGATAGACCCCAGTTGTTTCATAAGGTATCATCTTTAAGGATAGGACAAAGAATCCGCTCATATAGCCCAAGTGTCCTCATACAGGCTATACTTTCTAGCTACCCTTTTATTGCTTCGAGGTGAACCTACTATGTAAGTCTCATCCTCATCACAGTCTCCGTAGCAGGTCTACATCTAGTCTTACAACACAGTGGACGTTTCACTGTTTCTTTTATTCTCAACTGATTGTAACCGATACAATCAGAGTGAATCCGAGTTTTGTAAATCTGTCTCTCTTTTTTTCATTTGTATGCTTTAGTTAGTGCAATAATTGGTATTGTTTTTAAAATTATGCTTGTTTAAAGATATATAGTCGTTTGAAACCTCGTAAATTCAAAGTGTTCGGCAGGTTTTGTCGATAAGAATACTCTTATATAACTTAGATTAAATACATATTTTTTTACAATATTAATTTATTATCTTTGTGTAATCGAATCTGTGCTTTTAAGATTTTATTTTATGAGATTTATTAGAGGGTAGATACTTTAATATAATTATTGCCCTGGAAATGTTAATAATTCTGAATATAATTTGTTAATGCAGGATATTTTATAAATTATTCGAATATTCGAGACAGGGGTTGGGATTGTGCAAAAGAATAAGAAGATAATAAATGACTTTATTAAGATAAGTCCACTATTACAAGAATTGTTTGATGAGGATTGTATAATTGGGATAGGTGATCTAAAACATTTTCAAAGTATTTACCAGGAACTGAACTAGATGTACGTGCTATTGAAGGTGCATCGTTACAATCTTGTGATGTTATGTATAGATGTATTTGTGAAAATAGAAAAATAGTAGAAATTATACCAAAAGAAGTATTCGGGATTCCTTTTAAATCTATTACAGTACCTTTAAGGAACTCTAAAAGAAAAGCCATTGGGTCAATTAACATTGGTAGAAGCTTAAAACGACAAAACACTCACAAAGAGCTTACAGAAAATATTGCTGCTGCTTTTGAAGAAATTATTGCTAGTGTTAATGAAATTTCTAACTCAGCCATTGGTATTGCTAATTCATCTGAAAAACGATGAAAAAACAAAAATGCTATAAATGCAATGTCCCAGAGCGATACTATTTTAAGATATATTAAAGAAATATCTGATGAGACTAATCTTTTGGGATTAAATGCTGCAATTGAAGCTGCAAAAGCTGGAGACCAAGGAAAAGGTTTTTCTGTTGTAGCAGAGAGGATTAGAAAACTATCAAAAGAAACGACTAGTGTAGTAGTTAATATAAAAAATATTTTAGATTCTATCAGTAGTTCTGTATCAATTATGCATAGCAGTCTTGAAACCCGTCAGATTCAACAATACACAGGCTATAAACTCAGAGCAAATATTAAGTGCCCTATAGGAACTTTGTGCAACAACTCAGTTGTTGGCAAATTTATCCAAAACCTTTAGTGCGAATTCATGTACAACTATATTAAGTTACGAAATTAATTAATCAGAAGTGAGGATAATCAAAAATATGCTCACTTCTAAAATAATTAAATATCCTACAAATTAATTTGAGTTATCTTTTCCTAATCTCATCATGGGCCTAACTATTGTTTATCTAGTCTTTTTTTAGTAGTTATGGTTTTTTTCGACTTCTTCTAAATCTATAACTTTCACTAATCTATTTTAAAAATTCTTAGTCTTTAGACACATAAATACATTGCCTACTTTATAACCAGGGTAATATTTATCTAAAGCTAACACATAAAATAATATATCAGCACTTTAAAAAGAATTAGTTTATAAAAATAATAAGTAGGTGAACTATGAAAACCTTTAAAAAGTATACGTTTTTTCTTTTAGTTATATTTGGAGTTTTTTCAGTACTGACAGTCCACTATATTATTGGCAGAACCGAAAAAACATCCGTCAACTCTACTTACGATTATGAGACGACATTGAAGCAAGATATTTTTTCACTTATGCTAGCCTATCCAGAGTATATTATAGATTTAGAAGTTGTGGATTCTAGTAAGGTATACCTCATTTTAAAATCTGGTGAGAAGATCTTATACGACGATGGAAAAGAGAAAACTCACGAACAGAAGTTGAGTAACCCTGATATTAAAGATATGTTGGAGCAAAGGTACGTAATAGGGGCAATAAATAAGCTTATGCCAGAAGACTATAATCCAGGAAGAATAAGAGTCTATCCCCTATTAAATGTAGTTTATGGAGGTACACAACACTTAATAGAAAAAAATCTTGTGGGTGTACAAATAAACTTAAATTATCATCGTTTTAATAGCAATAATAATGCTTCAGATTATCTTAAAGCTGCTATCACAGAATTAAATGCCCTAGCAAAGGAAAAGCCTCTGCTTTGGTCATATATATATCCCTTAGGGGGTACATATAATTATAGGTACATTTCTAAAACTAATAGGTTAAGTCCTCATGCCTTTGGTTTAGCAATAGATTTAGCTAGTAATAAAGATGACTACTGGCAATGGGCATCTAGAGCCGCCGGTGAAAAACGACTTAAGGGCTACCCACAAGAAATAGTAGATATCATGGAAAAAAACTATTTTATTTGGGGTGGTAAATGGGGACAGTTTGATATACTTCACTTTGAATATCGTCCTGAAATAATAATGAAAGCTCTATATTTCACGAACGAAGGTAAAGATGTGTGGTTTGAGAAACTTCCTGTTGATAATAAAGATATATCAGAACTTGTTTGTTTCATAGAAGAAAGACTTGAAAACTTCATTTCTCCTCATTAGTATGTTTTATTTGAAAATGGTCATATTTTTGGAATATGACCATTAATCTATTTACTATATTATTTAATATCTTATCTTACTTTATTTAACAAGGTGTCTTACAAACTCCATGGGTTTATATATTATTATCCTAGGTCCACAATATCTCATTACTTCTTTTATCTTTATTTTCATTTCAGGTCTATAACATGGTGTCTTACACCTTCTGCATGAGCTTTTTCTATTTCCATATTTACAATTACTTAAGCGCATAATAGCATAAGCTAAAAGCCCCTTACATTGATTGCAAATTTCATTTTCATTATTATCATGTTTTCTAGTACAATATAGCCTTATCATTAAATTAATTATATCTTTTTCCTTATCTATTCTGTTGCTCATAAAAATCCACCTGCAATGGCCCTCCTTCCCCACTATCGGCCTCAGCTTTAATAGTTTTGATTCTATATATAAAGTAATAATATTTAAATAAAACAAGAACAATTAAAAATAATCTGACATATAAGTTATTAATAACTATCAAAGGTATTGCAATCATTGTGTCCGCAAACAATAATATGTAAACCTTTTGTCTCAAAGTCATAGCTCTATTATTCACGAACTCTTCTAAATATTTCTTATAGAGCTTCGTTTTTACAAACCAATCATTACATCTTTTAGAGCCCTTAGAAAAACAAAATAATGCTAGCAATAAAAATGGTGTAGTAGGAAGTATTGGGAGAAATGCCCCAATTGCTCCTAATGAAAAAGCTACTACTCCCATACATATATAAATTACTTTTTTTATTTTTTCCATACCTCACCTCTTATTTCTTTTCCTTTTACTTAATTCCACTTATATTAAACATCATTTAAACTAATTGTACATTTTATTACTACATCTTTATATTACCATATTATTGTTAATTTTCTTAATGCTAAATGCTACATTAAATTCCTAGACTATATATACTATTCTATATAACTTAGAATATATCCATCATTATCTTATTTTTATAAAATAACTTCTATTCTCGATTAATTCGTGCATATTTAACAGATATATTAAATAGTTGACATTATTAAGTAATTAGTTTATTATCTTATACAAGACAATGATAACAAGTGTCATTTGATCGAAATATTCATTATATTAAAGGAGGATTTACATTTGCGTTCATTTATCAAATTTATTGCTCTATGTACAGTAGTTTCTATTACTTTACTAGGCTGCAACACTCAAAAGGATACGTCTAAAAAACTAGAGGACTCCAATACAAAAATAGAAATATCAGAAACTAATTTAGAAGATGATGTAGAAACAGAAGAAAGTGATTTAAATGAGGATGTAAAAATAAATGAAGTTGAAGAAGAAAACCAAGAAAAAGCTACTCAGCCCCTTGCTCCTTCAACTAAAGAATCTATAAAAAAAGAGGTTAGTACTAAGGAAAATTCTATACCAAATAATCAAAATAACGGGACTTCACAAAATAGTAATAATAACATAAAGATTGAAAATAATGTAAACATAGAGGAACAAAAGGAACAACCAATAGTAAATACAAATAAATATAAGGATGGTACCTATAAGGGTTCTGCAATGGGGTATGAGGATACTATAGATGTTACAGTGAGCGTTGTTAATGGAAAAATTAATAAAATTGACGTTACATATCATGATGATACTCCTAGTATCGCGGAAAAAGCCTTTAAAACTTTATCAAATACTATCATTTCTTCTCAAGAGCTAGAAGTAGATGCTGTATCAGGTGCAACACATTCATCAAATGGCTTTATAAATGCAGTAAAAAATTCTCTTAATCACTAGTTACTATTATTAAAAGTTAGCATATCATTGATAACGCTAACTTTTTTAGTTTGCTAAAATTTTACCAACAAAAATAGTAGGCACTTTTATACCTACTATTTTTGCTATGTACATATTTAATTTAAATTATTTTTTAGGGTAGCTATATACTCCTCTGTTAAGACTATCTCTAATTGCAGATATTATTTTACCAGATCTTAAAGTTGCTCCTGTCATTGCATCTACTTGACTTGTAACAATTTTTCCTGGATCATAAAGGTCTTTTAAGCTTACCCTAATATCTTTACCTACTAGGTAGTTAATTAAGTCTTCATGTTGTGTTCTTAATCCTATTATTTTGGCATCTTCTTTCTCTGCTCTATAATCAACACCTTTATACGCTAAATGTGCAAATCTAATATTTTGGATTACATTGTTTTTAAGCTCAAATTGAACTGCTACTTGTTGTATCCCTTCATAATCAAAAGTTCCTCTGTAAATCCCATCCTCATATGATACTGTAGCTGGTGCTTTAGTTTGTACTTGGGCTTGAGCCTGTGGTTGAGACTTATCAGTAATATATACAGAATTAGTATTTTTATCATATTCTACATTTGCTCCTAATGTCTCTGCTACGAATCTTAGTGGTACATAAGTTGTATTATCGTGAATAAGTATGTGTGATCCTACAGGTGCCTTCTCTACCCCGTTAAAGAAATACTTAATTGATGAAACAGATGCCTCAACTTTCTTTCCTGACGCATATGCTACACCAGTTGCTAACATTACTGCTACCAATAAACCTGATACAATTTTTTTCTTCATTAAAAAATCCTCCTTGGTTGTCTTTTTATTTTGATTATCCTTTTATAACAACCCCTATCAAACAACTGTCATTCATAATCAATTTTAAATGATAAATTAATTGTAGTGATTGTTTTTGTTATGTGATAACACTTATCAGTAATATTACCATGTTTTTTATATAATGTAAATATTTTTTTTAAATTATTTTGTAACACTTCCAAATATATCGCCTTATGCTATTTACGAGTATTATTCACTATTTTTTTAAATCACTTTCTATCTTCTAATGGATGTTCCTTATTTAAGGTACTTTTATTTTTACTGTTGCATATCATGTAGCAAATTACTCTTATGAGGTGCCTTTAAATGAATAAAAAACATGAGACCGAGCTATTACAGCAGAAGTATTCTTACTGTAGGTGCAATCCTTCAAATATTTATACAGTCTTTATAGGCCCGAGCCCTATAACTTCCTTTACTCCTTACGCATATTATCCAATTATTCATCCCAGTAGTTTTTCGAGTCCATTTTCAAGCATAATAGGGGCTGTTGTAATAAATGAAAATGTATTTATTGCCCCTAGTGCTTCAATTAGGGCAGATGAGGGATTCCCTTTTTATATAGGAACAAATTCAAATATTCAAGATGGTATTATTCTTCACGGTCTAAGAGCCCTTTGTTAATATATGTAGTTAGACTCTCCCTAGCTAGTCTAACATAAGGGTGCCTCTGATTTATTCTTTTCTCGAATGCGTCATACCGTTGTTTTTCCAGCTTGTCTAGTAGCGGTTCTTCTCAGATAATACATTAAACTTCATTACTCCATAGCCTACTCCAAAAGTGCTTTCATAGCTTAGAAGTTCTCCGTTAAACTGCTTGCCTTCTAAGGCACCAAGTAATATAAGTACAGATCTTCTTCCACATTCCGCTGCATTACAAATAGTTTCGTCAGAAATAGCTAGTACCCCCTCAACATCTCCCTTTTGTAAAAAATGAAGAAACTGCTAGTCAAATATTTCACCAGAAATATCATATCCGTAGGGTCCATCTTCTTTAAGCCTATGTGATAACTTCCCACTAGCTGTAATAACCACCTCTTCAGCGATCCCTTCTACTGCCCTATTAATTTGTATACCTAATTTATATAAATCAATATCGTTTAAGGCAGCATAAGTAATATATACAAGCTTATACCCGAGTTTAGAGGTTAAGATAAAAACAAACAGTTCAAACCCCTTTAAACAACTAGGTTTGAACTGTTTATTTATTAGTTTTTGACGTTGTGAACTATTTCCTTTCGGTATAAACGAATCTGCTCTATCCTGACGTTTTTATAATTAAGAGATACATCATAAGCATTTTCTAAGGTTCTAAACACATCATCTTGTTTGTTTAATGAATAGATTCCACTGGTGATTTTTCTGCAAGTAGCATTTTTTAAAGCCTCTTGTATTTTTCTAATCGAATACTTATTGCATAGTTTATTCTCTAGAAGTCTTGTCATTAGAAGGGCTACAAAGCATAATAGAAAGTGTCCTTCTATGCGATCTTCTCTTCTAACATAAACAGGACGGCCTTCTAGGTCCGATTTCAAAACTCTAAATGAGTCTTCAATCCTCCAAAGCCCCCTATACCTCTCAATAATATCCGAATCAGGCATGTCTATTTCACTTGTTACTAGGGCATAATAGCCATCTAAGGCTACATCCCTTTCATATTTATCCTGTTCAAATTTTAAAATTGTTTTTTTATCTTCTACTTCACCGGTTATTGTATCAACTTCAATTTCTTTCAAATATTTTTTTATCCCATGTCGATTTGAAGCTTTGTATTTTGAAGGATTAGTAAGGTACTCGTTAATTTTATCTTCTAATAACTCTCTTTTATGTTTTTCTCTTGAGTCAAAATCTTGTGACCAGAAAGCAACTACTTTTTCTTTTAGCAAGACATCATTTCCATTTTCATCTTTTGTACTTCTTTCTCTTAGAAAAGATTTGATTTTAAATGTTTTCGAGTCGTTATAGACATAGCCATCATCTTCTAATATCTTATTTATGAATGCTTTAGATGAGCCTCTTACCTTTTGTGAAACTATGTAACCATCACCATTGCTAACAAGAAATGCGAGATTTTTACCACTATTGAGCGCTTTATCAGCTGTTAATATAACTCTACCCATTTTATATCGCTCTTTCATATCAATCATAGATGGAATCAACATTGTACTATCATGGGTATTACCAGAGAAAAGCTCATAGCCAACAGGCAGTCCTTCTTGATCGATAGCTAGACTCATTTGAACAATGTGTGTTCTTTTTTTCTCTTTTGAAACACCAACCTTTTTTAACTCATTTTCAATTTCTGTCTCGAAATAATAATTGGTTACATCGAAGAAAATGAGCGAGGTATCTCTTCCTTGGGTTTCGGTAATCTTTCTATGAAGATGTAGCTGTAGATCGCCCTTAATCTCCTTCATCAATGATAGAGTTTCATAGACAGAATCTAAAGTCACATCAAAGGGTTCAAAGAATTGATTTCGATTCTCAACTGTCGCCTTTTTACTAGCTGGATTTAGTATCCTACTATAAAGAAGAAGTTTGAAAACTTGATCCACGTCAAAAACATATTTTTTATTATTCATCTTATTTTTAAAGAAGTTAGATATTTCTAGATCTTCATAAAGTCTTTCTAAAAAGAAGTAACCATAGTTTTGGTCTACTTCCATATCATCATTGGAACTATTAAGATTAAGAGTAATATTCACCTGGTTTTTGGTCATATTTTTTGCTTCGTCTTTTAACTTTTGAAGTATATTTGGATCTTTTGCTTCTAACTCCTCAAGATTACCATATGACTTAACTATTCGTTGTTTTGACTTACCATTTTCATCTCGATAACCTTCAACAAGATATACTTTTGTGAACTTTGAAGTATTACCTTTACTTAGTCTTATATACATAAAATGGCACCCTCTTCTATTATACCAATAACTAACTACAGCTCACAACAATAATTTTATTGAAAAAACATAAAAAAACACCTGAAAAGTCAAGTGCTTTAAGTGTTTTATTTATTTTCTTTTATTTGTTAATTCATATTATCTTCTTTGTGAGTTCTCTACTTAATTGTATTGTCATTTTTACTTCTGGTGCTCCAAAATTCTTTAAATCCCCATTAATCTCATCCTCTGATGCAAGGGCAATAGCATCTTGAAACATTGGGCCATGTGGTGTAATTAATATAATTGTACTAGGCCCTTTCATACTGATATCTGCAGCTATATCATTTAAACTTTCCCTAGTATTTTTAATCTTTTCCTCTGCTCCCTTTCCAACCTCTGGAACTATAATTGGAGGATGAGGAAGCAAATAAAACCCCTGAATGCTCATTAGAATCACCTCTTTTAATGATAGCTCTATATACTTTATTTTGTACCCTTGCTTAGTTTTCCTGCAACTTCTTGCCAAAGCTCTTCCCAAAATCAATGCATTCTTCTAACTCGTCCTTATTTGGTACATATTTAACCTTGAAACTGTCTTGAATAATTTTAACCTTTGCTTTTGTTAATAACTCCTCTAGTACCTTTGTTGATTCTCCACTCCAACCATAGCTACCAAAGGTAGCTCCCACTTTACTAATAAATTTAAGTCCAATCATTTCTTCTAGTACTGGGGCTAAAGAGCTAAGTATTCCATTGTTAACAGTTGATGACCCACATATAATTCCTTTTGACTTGAATATTTCAGTGAGCAAATCATTTTTATCTGTTGTAGCTGTATTATATATTTTATAACTTATGCCTACCTCGTCCAAACCTTTCCCTATGTACTCCGCCATTTTTTTTGTCGCTCCCCACATAGAGTTATAAAAAATAACTACACTGTTTTCTGACTTTCCACTCGCCCACTCGTAGTATTTTTCAACAATCCTCACAGGGTGTTTTCTCCATATTATTCCATGGCTTGGTGCTATCATTTCTATAGGCAAGTTAAAGGATTTCAGCTCATCTATTTTTTGCATAACTAGTTTACTAAAGGGTGTTAGTATGTTAGCAAAATACTTTATAGATTCTTGATAAACCTCTGTTTCATCTACTTCATCATCAAATATTTCAGAAGAAGCAAAATGTTGTCCAAAAGCATCATTTGAAAATAAGATGTTTTTACCTGTTAAATATGTAAACATACTATCCGGCCAATGTAGCATTGATGCTTCAACAAATATTAAATTGTTTTCACCAATATTAATTTTATCCCCTGTTTTTACAATATTAATATCCCATTGCTTATGGTAGTGTCTTTCTATACTTCCCTTTCCATTTCTCGATGCATAAATAGTCGCATTTGGGCAGTATTCCATTATACCTGGCAATGCTCCAGAATGGTCAGGCTCTGCATGATTTATCACTATATAATCTATTTTACTTATATCTGTAACCTCTTTTAATCTTTGTAAAAATGCTTCTGTAAGTGGCTCCCATACCGTATCTATCAGCACAGTTTTTTCATCCTTAATTAAGTAAGCATTATATGTAGAACCCCTATGGGTAGATAACTCAAAACCGTGAAAATGTCTTACTTCCCAGTCCTTTGCTCCAACCCAATAAACCATATCTTTTAATTCCTTCATACAAACATCCCTCCAGTTCCAGTCTTTATATTTAACATTATGATTTGTTCTAAATCTTTTATTATACCTATTAATAGATTGCTTAGGATGTAAACATTAATAACAAAAAAAATTGAGCATCTATCCATAGACGCTCAATTCATCTTAACTATTCTAGTACTGTTATTTTATTAATTACAATATTCTCTTCAGGTGTAGAAACTTCCCCTGAATATATGTTTGGTTTTACTGGAGTCCCTGCAATTTTGTCTAAAGTCTCTTCTCCCTCTATTAGCTTACCAAAAGCAGCATATTTACCATCTAGAAACTCTTCATCTCCGTGCATAATAAAAAACTGGCTACTTGCAGAATTAGGTTCCTTACTACGGGCCATAGAAATAACCCCTCTTGTATGACTTAAAGTGTTTTGAGAAAATCCGTTTTCAGCGAATTCACCTCGTATATTTTTCCCTGATCCACCTGTCCCATCTCCATTAGGATCTCCACCTTGAATCATGAAACCTTCAATAATTCTGTGAAATGTCAATCCATTATAAAACTCAGACTCCACTAAGTTTACAAAGTTTTGAACAGTTTCTGGAGCATATTCTGGGTATAGTTCTAGTACCATTGTACTTCCATCTTGCATCTCTATTTGAATTTTAGGATTTTCCTCAAAGTTGTTACCCTGTGGTGCTTCATTTGTTTTGTTGCTACTACATGCAGTCATAAGCAAAGTAATAGACAGTATAACCCCTAAAATAGATGCTATTGATTTAAATTTTATTTTTTTCATGTAAATTCCTCCTATTGGTCATTTGTCTTAAGTACTTAGTTAATAATTACATACTATTCTTAAGCACAAATGTTCTTAGTAATTTTAGCACAGGTATTATTATATGATATATTTATCTAGAAAACAATAAGTCTGACTTTTCTACTTGGCTGCTCCATATGTATTAATTATTAGTGCTTCAACAGACTTTTATTAAACGTAGCTAGAAATTTAATCTATTTTGAATTAGACTATTAAACTAATGTATAGAATCTTTTAGAAACTTACATACTATGGAAATTAAAGAAATAGCTAATGGCTTTTTCAGAATATATCTTACATTACTAGTATATCTGTTAATCTTGATTAAAATATTTACTCTTAAACCCTTTTAAATGCGCATTAACGCTTGCTTTTTAAGTCTGCAGTCGAAATTTGCGATAATTATAAAATTTCCTATTGCTATTTCTACTATATACTGTTAAAATAAAGAAGCGTTAGTTGGAAAGCTACTATTCAATATATCTATCTGAGTCTTTCCACGCAGATAATTATGACCACTTCCCTAAGAGGTTAAGGCCATACGGACAGCCGGGTCAAATGCCGATTGGCAACTTTAGTTGCTTTATTGATTGAGTTAAAAGCTCAAATTTTATAAGTTGGTTACTTTACAACCAGTGCATATGCACATCAACTTGTGAAACGGTCAATAAGAGTAGTAAAAGTAATTATTTGCTATATAGACTCTGATGATACTAAGATATATTTGAATATTAAAAAGCTTTTTACCTAAAGGTCTATTGACTTATATGGTAAGTGTATAAATGTGGCCATTAGCCACTCTATACTTATTTTTAATATGAATGATTATATCTAAAAGCAAGTGTTGTGCGCGATTATGCGTTTTCACACCTGCTTTTTTTATTGTAAATGGTTATTAACAGTAATAACCTATAAAAAATTTATTTGATAAGGAGATATGAAAAATGGGAAAAGCACTTATCATCGGTTGTGGCGGAGTGGCACAGGTAGCCATTCACAAATGTGTACAAAACAGTGAAGTCTTTGAAGAGATATGTATAGCAAGTCGTACAAAATCTAAATGTGATGATTTAAAAACTAAACTTGACGGTGGAAAAACAAAAATCACAACTGCTCAAGTAGATGCAAATAACGTAGATGAATTAATAGCTTTAATTGAGGAAGTAAAACCAGATATCGTTATGAATTTAGCTCTACCTTACCAAGACTTAACAATAATGGATGCTTGTTTAGCAACTAAAACAAATTACTTAGATACAGCAAACTATGAGCCAGAGGATACAGCAAAATTCGAATATAAATGGCAATGGGATTACCGTGAGCGTTTTGAAAAAGCTGGCATTACAGCTCTTCTTGGTAGCGGTTTTGACCCTGGTGTAACTGGAGTGTTTTCTGCTTATGCTTTAAAACACTATTTTGATGAAATTGAATATATTGATATTCTTGATTGTAATGCTGGAGATCATGGATATCCATTTGCTACTAACTTCAACCCCGAAATTAATATTCGTGAAGTATCAGCTAACGGAAGATATTGGGAAAATGGTGAGTGGATTGAAACTCAGCCAATGGAAATTAAAAGAGTATATAACTTCCCTGAGATTGGTGAAAAAGATATGTACTTACTATACCATGAAGAGCTTGAGTCTCTTGCTGTAAACATACCTGGCTTAAAACGTATTCGTTTCTTTATGACATTTGGACAAAGCTATCTTACACACTTAAAATGTCTTGAAAATGTTGGAATGACTTCAATCGAACCAATTGAATTCGAAGGAAAACAAATTATACCGTTACAGTTTTTAAAAGCTGTATTACCAGATCCTTCTTCCCTTGGACCACGTACAAAAGGTAAAACTAATATTGGTTGTATTTTCCGTGGAAAAAAAGATGGACAAGACAAAACTTATTATGTCTATAATGTTTGTGATCATGAAGCATGCTACAAAGAGGTGGGGTCTCAGGCAGTAGCATATACAACAGGAGTTCCTGCAATGATTGGTGCCATGATGCTAATGACAGGAGCATGGAATAAAAAAGGTGTATTTAATATTGAAGAATTTGATCCAGATCCATTTATGGACGCATTAAATAAATGGGGATTACCTTGGAAAGAAAGCTTCAATCCGGAGCTTGTAGACTAAGATGAGATTTAACGAACTACCAACCCCATGCTATGTAGTAGATGAAGCTTTACTTATAAGGAATCTGGAAATCTTGCGCGGAGTCATGGATCGTACAGGATGTAAGATTGTTTTAGCCCAAAAGGCATTTTCAATGTATAAAATGTACCCACTTATTGGGGAGTATTTAACTGGTACAACAGCCAGCGGTTTATATGAAGCCCGTCTTGGATATGAGGAAATGGGAAAAGAGAACCATGTTTTCGCCCCTGCATATCGTGACGATGAAATTGATGAGATTATATCTATTTGTGATCACATTATATTTAATTCATTTTCTCAGGTAGAAAGATTTAAAGATAAAGTATTAAAAGCTGGTAAAAAGATGGGCTTACGTATTAATCCTGAATGCTCTACACAAGTTGGGCATGCTATATATGATCCATGTTCACCAGGTTCTCGTTTTGGTGTAACAATAGAACATTTTCGCCCTGATTTATTAGAAGGCATTTCTGGTTTACATTTTCACACTCTTTGTCAGCAAAACTCTGATGATTTAGAGAGAACTTTAAATGCAGTGGAAGAAAAGTTTGGACCATGGTTATCAAAAATGGAATGGATTAACTTTGGTGGTGGTCACCACATTACTAGAGAAGATTATGATATTCAATTACTTGAAAGCTGTATTAAAAAAATGCAAGATAACTATGGTTTAAAAGTATATTTAGAGCCAGGTGAAGCTGTTGCTCTAAATGCTGGATATCTTGTTACAACTGTATTAGATACTCACAAAAACAAAATTGATATAGCTATACTTGATACTTCTGCATCCTGCCATATGCCTGATGTATTAGAAATGCCTTATCGTCCTCCTCTATTTGGTTCTGGAGAATCTGGGGAAAAGCCATTTACGTATAGACTTGGTGGTCAAACTTGTCTTGCGGGAGATGTTATAGGTGATTATTCTTTTGATGAGCCTTTAAAACCTGGGGATAGATTAGTTTTTGGTGATATGGCTATTTACTCAATGGTTAAAAATACTACTTTTAACGGAATGCCTTTACCTGCTATCGCTCTTCAAGATAAAGAAGGGGAATGTCATATAATCCATCAATTTGGTTATCAAGATTTTAAAATGAGATTATCATAAAATATCAAACCAGTCATTGCATTGCAGTGACTGGTTTTTTTATATTTATCAATATTTATATTAAATCAAGTCTTTCATAACTATTTTAATCCTGTATACACCAAAATAGCATCTCTTAAAAATTCTGCAATACCTGGCTGATCTTTATCATAATATGCGGTGAATCTTTCATCAGCTACATACATTTGCCCTATACCTGCATGGGCCTCTTTTGAATACTCATTCCAATAAAAGCATAACCATTGACGGTGTAAGTTTGCTGCTTTTTGTGCTAATTCTCCTGATGGATCACCAGTTTTAAATGCTTCATTCAGTGTTTCTAATACTTTCGCTGCTAACTTATTTGCTTGTTCATATTCTTCCTGAGTCATTTTCTTAATCTTGTTATATGATTTATCTACTGCAGCATCTCCATACTTTTTACGAATTTCGCTACCATACTTTGACTCATTATCATCAATAAGTGTCTTCTTAAAGCCCTCAAATTTTTCTTTATCACTCATATTAATACTCCCTTCTTTTGACGCTATAGTCTTATTCACATTACTTATTAATAAGTTTAACTCCTCTATTTTCACTAGAAGCTTATCACGATGATCTCTAAGTGCACTTACCTCATCAAAAGCAGGACTTGTTACAATTTCATGAATATTTTCCAAATTGAGGCCCAACTCTTTATAGAAGAGTATCTGTTGTAATCTATCAACCTCTTTTTTTCCATAAATTCGATATCCTGATGAATTAATTCTTGCCGGCTTAAGAATTCCTATTTCATCATAATACCTTAATGTACGTGCACTTATGCCTGCAATTTGAGCTAGTTTTTGCACTGTGTATTCCATGCTTTCACCTCCTGTTAAAATAATAGTACACCTTTACGCAGCGTCAATGTCAACGGGTAATATAGAATTTCTTTTTTTTTATTGAATTTATTAATCTTTAATTAATTTAAATAAGGTAGGAATTATCCTACCCATTTAATCTTCCCCTTCTATAGTATTCTTAAGGTTTATAGTATAGCTAAGTAAGCTAATTTATCTATAGCCTCTTGCTCATTTCTCAAGAAAAATAAATCTTTTCCATTATTACTCTCATAAATAAAATCAATTAAACTCTTACTTGAATATATTGAAAAATCACCTACTATAGCTACTTTTACCCTATAATTTATAAACTTCTGTAGAATTTCTTCAGCCAGTTTTGTTTTTAAATCGAAAAAATCCTCTACAATTGCTGTTTTGTTTAAAACTATCAAATCACTGACTGTTTCATAATTGATTGTTGCAATTAAATTTAAGGCTGATTGAATATTATATATAACTGTCTCTTCACTTCTAATAACGGCAACATTTGTATTTCCAGTTTTAATAGTTGTTATATGCATAACTTCTCCCCTTTTGCTTTTTCTCTACTATTTATTCCTTGTTGACTCATCTACAATAATAGATTTTGCAATTCTAAAACTAGATCCTTAATATAAAATGTAGGATTTGACTACGGCGGCGATTTGTAGCAAGACAACCTCGCTCTGAATCAGACCATCCACCTCCACGAAAAATACCATATGAGCCGTATACCTTTTCGTCATATAAATCCCAACACCACTCCCAAACGTTTCCTAACATATCTTTTAGGCCACATGAGTTTTCTTCTTTTTTTCCTACCTCGTGGGTTTTACCCTCTGAATTTTCCATATACCAAGCTATTTTGTCTATTTCTCCGTATCTAATTTCTTTAGAGCCTACTCTACAAGCATACTCCCACTCTGCCTCTGTAGGAAGCCTATACCCATTTGACTCTGAATCAAAAATTATACTTCCATCACTATTTACAATGTAGTATTCTTTAAGTTCTTCACTTAGAGAAAGTGAATTACAGAAATTAACTGCATCATACCAAGAAACGTTTTCAACTGGTTTTTGTCTCCTCTAAAAGAAGAGGGTGATTTTTGTGTTATGTTATAATATAACTCCTGAGTTACAGTGTACTTAGCTATCAAAAATGGTTTTATCTCTACTCTCCATTTAGATTTTATTCGGTCGTCATTTAATACAATCCCGCCAGCTGGTATTTTTACCATCATATCACTTGCATAACTTCTGTTTTCTTCACTTGATCCATAGGATCACTCCTAGTATTCTTAATTTTTTATACTTAAACGACTTGTTTTCCTATTCTATTTCGTTACTAATCAAATTTAATTCTATTTAGAATCTATAAGCATTGTTATGGAACTTAACATTCCTTCTATATACTCTACACTCCCCCAAAGGATTACCCTTACTCTTCTGTCTCTCTCATCATACTTGACCTGAATTGTTGAATTCCCTTTTTCTGGCTCATTACAATTAGTTATAGCAATAAGCGTATTAGATATCCTTATATACTCTTCCTTTCCTAGCTGGCTAATATCTACAACAGTTGATACATTTATCCTCTGCTTATTTCTTTTAGCCAGATCAGTTATTGAGTACTCAATACTAGCGACTGCATCATGCTTATACCTGTTCACTCCTATATTGTTTTCCTCAACAAAAGCTATTAAATCCTGTTCAGATATTCTCCACTGTTTACCAATTTTAAAAGCTGCAAGTTTTCCAACTTTGTTTAACTTTATTAACGCGAGACAAACCACATATAACACATAACACAATAAAACTTAAAAATCCCCGACACATATATGACAAGGACTTCTATAACCTTATTTTATTTAATCTAAGCTCTGAAAATATTACACTAGGCATATTTACCTTGGATCAACTATTTAACTTTCCGCACCTAACATTATACTTGAATCCTATTTAAATGTTACAAATACTACTCGCTTATACTATTATTCTTTTCATCCAATAGTTTTTTAATCTCCTCTAGAGAATTTCTCGACACATTAATATCTACTGGGTATGTGTGTTTCAAGAAAAGTAATTTTGACTCTATTATGAGCTCTAGAACTAAATCATTATGTTCTTTACAATTATAATTTAATATTTCTTTCCATAAATAATATTGGTTTGCATACTTAATCCCATTTTCAGCTATATAGTTTTCACCAAACAATAGCTCTGTAATTATATAGATGCTGACTATCATTGATAGTAAATATAATACAATGTAATAAAACGGACTTTCTATAAATATTACAATGAATGCCCCTCCACTTAAAAGAAAGAGAGGAGTTATTATAATCGCAAAAAACCATTTCCAGATTCTAATATGTACATGCAATTCAAATATTACTTTACAGCTTTTAGTGTGTAATTCCATCTCGAAATTAAAAATGCCAGTCCCACAACAATATTTATTATTATCATAACCAATCTAAGGTCGAAATTAATATCTATTCAATTTAAAATTGCATATATCATCTCCAGTGTGGTTATGTAATTAAATTGTAAAAGAAACTATAAAGCTTACCCAAATTGATATTATGCATTTTTTTAATAATCTACTGTTAATATACTCCATCCTCCCATTTTAGCCTACAAATAAATTATCGCAATTTATATTTATTAATTTCTCCATAATTTATTAAGGAAGTGTCTTAAAATATTTGAATGCTAACTATAACTATTTTTCTATTTACGGATAATACAGATTTATAATATTATCTTTTTAAGAATTCTTGTAGTATTGATTATTGTTTGCTAAAATTTAATTCATACAATAATATTTTGTACAAACAAACACACTATATAGAAGGGAGATTATGGTTAATTCTTGATTAATCATACAAAAGTTACATATGAACAAGATAAATTTAAAAAATCTTACACTCAATGACTTTCCACTCAAAACCTTTGACAAAATCAGATATCGTGATACGGATCGCCAAGGTCATGTAAACAATGCGGTTTTCACTACCTTTCTTGAAACCGGAAGAGCAGAGTTTTTCTACAATCCTAAAAGACCCATGTCAAGCCCTGGTGGATCTTTTGTTATTGCCAATATTACGCTTGATCTCTTAGCAGAAATAAATTGGCCAGGAGCAGTTGATATAGGCACTGCCATTTTAAATGTTGGTAAAAGCTCTATTCATTTGGTTCAGGGGATTTTTTATAATGGTGAAATTGCTGGTACTGCAGAAACTGTAATTGTCCATATCAATGATGAAACTAGACGTCCACAACCATTGTCTGAAGAAACAAGAAGCATTCTTCACAATTTTCTGCTTCAAAAATAAAAAACTAATACACCTAATACAAAAAACCGCTGTTATATAGTATACAATTTTAGTATCTATTAAACGGCGGTTTTTTTTATCAGCTTATCATACGGTAATTTTTTTCTGTTTTAATTATAGAACTATATGAAAAATATTACTTAAACTAAAAGTCAATTACTGAGCTTTAGAAATTGTAATGCCTTTTCCATTTGAACATCCCTACCATTTAATATATCTTCTATGCTTGGAGAAATACTAATATGTGGTTTAATTCCTTCATCTTCAGACATTCCATCTACTGCAACCTTATAAGTTAGGGTTGAATAATGAAACCTTAGTCGTGTATTATTAAGTACCTTATCCTTTGAACTGTCAGTGCATACATAAGTTCCACCGGTTTCACTTCCTATAAGGGTCCCTAAATTATGATGTTTTACTAATGCACAAAAGTGTGCAGTCGTTGAAAAAACTGCTCCGTCTATCAAAACTACAACATCCCCATCAAACCTTATATTAGCAGGATAAACAGGCTTTGCATACCCAACTATGTTATGAAGTAATGGCAAATTGCCCTCGAAATATTCTATTTTCTCAGATACTAGATATGATAATAATGTTTTTGTAATAGGAGGTCCACCATAATTTCCTCTGACATCTATTATTAACTTAGAGATGTTTTTTTCTTTCAGGCTTATAAAAAATTCACTAAGATACTCTTCAAACTTAGTTCCTTCTTCTTCAAAAAAGAAACGAATACTTAATATGGCAAACTCATCTCTTATAATACTTTCGTAATAATTTCCGTCTTGAATTTCTGTGAAATGAAGACTCCAAGCAGTTTCATTAAATTCATCTCTATATTTTGAATTCAAGTTAACTTTTCTTATTTCGCCTTTATTATTAGCTATTTCCACAGTAAAGCTATCTGAGTTATCTACAAAATCATAGAACTTGTTATTAAAATGCTTGCTTATAATATATTTAGCCTTCTGATTATTTCGGCTATCTCCACTAACATTTTTAATTAGCATACTAATAATTTCATCATCTGTTCTGCCATTAATTGATAGGATTCTATCTCCTGCATTAATGCCCCTTTCCAAGTCCCCTTCTACCATGTATAATTGATCATCAACGAATGTTACCTTTAATGGAAAAAATGCTGCTGTTTTGACTCTATTTTTAACTAAGGCCTCGGAAATAGAAAGGTTGGTATGCCCACACCTTACAGCCACAGTAATTGGGTTGACTAAACGATAAAACTCTAACTCTGTCATTCCATCTTTAATTTCACCGTAGGCTGATGAAAAAAGTTGTTTTAGCTCAGCTTTATCTGCAAAATATAATGGATTTTCTTTTATAATACACTTTTCTAATTGCTCCAAATCCTCTGTTAGCTCTTTTACTGTGTACCCTTTGGTATTAATAGTATTTACTTCAACAAACCTCCCGAATCCCCCGATACTAAAGAGTATAATTGTAATAATTAACCATGACAAACACCAAAATTTAAATATATTTTTTCTATACCCTTTAAATTTTTTTATACATATAAGCCCTAACCCTATTGTTAGTAATAGGCATATCATAAGAAACAATATTGGAGTGTCTATTGGAATAAAACTAGATTTATTCATTGAGAACAAATTTATCACCTCCTAGTAATAACTCATTTAACCATCTATCCAGTTCCTTTAGGCGGTCTGCACCCTCAACAAATTCCTTACTGGCAGCTATCTGACCATCCCTGATATAAAGCACTTTCTTTGCTCTAGCGGCAACACGGGGGTCATGGGTTACAGTCATAATGGTTATTCCTTCATCGTTTAAATCTTCCAATATTTTTAACACCTGGTCTGTAGCACTGGAATTGAGAGCTCCTGTCGGTTCATCTAGAAATAATATTTCAGGATTATTTATCATAGCCCGGCAAATAGAAGCCCTTTGCAGCTGCCCCCCAGAAACTTCGTTAATATCTCGATCCACTATTTCATGAATATCCATACGCTTCATTAATTCCGCTGCGCGTTTTCTTATATTATCAGGAGATTCTTTTTTTGCTACAAGGCCGGGTAATATAATATTATCAAAGATAGATAGATTTCTTAACATGTGGGGATTTTGAAAAACAATCCCCATTTTACTCAGTCGAAACCTTGATATTTCATCCTCCTGCATTTCTGATATGTTTATTCCTTCAAACAATACACTACCTGAACTAATGCTATCCATTCCACTTATGCTATAAAGAAGTGTAGACTTACCAGAGCCTGAAGGGCCCATAATTGCAACAAAATCTCCACTCGTAATCTCAAAAGATATATCATGCAAAACCAATGTTTTTTTAAATAATTTTCTAATCTTATCTACTTTTATCATGTCTTTCCTCCTTATTCTATAATTTGATTTCTAATATGATAGTTTTTGACTCCTTTGGTACTCACTATCACTGCTAATAATACTATAATCAACTGAATCGCCGGATAAACCAAATATGTGGAAACCGGCTCAACTAGAATTTTTATTTTTGAAGCACCCATAGAAGAAAGCATCCACCCAAAAATTGCCTCACCTGAAAAGTTTGCCATAATTGTTCCGATAAGGATTGCAGCCATTTGGATCATAAGAATTCTCATCCCCAACTGTATTCTTATGTCTTTATTTGAGAAACCGATTGCCTTCTTTATTGCAATTGCACTGTGTTCCCTGGCTATAACAAGCTTTAAAATCAAGGTGGTAATCAGTAAAATTAACAACAAGGAAATAACAATAGCTGCCCGTTCAACTAGTATCATGTTATTTGTAATACCTCCTAATGTCTGGGAAACAAACTCTCTGACCGGAGTTATTTTAATATCATTAAACCTATTTCTTAATTCATTTGCCTTTTCTTGTATATTAACCCCCTCTTGGACATCCAAATAAACTATATAGACTTCTACGTTATTTTTATCAAAATCAATAGCTGCTTTAGCTGTTTTTCCCCCATAAGTAATATCCTGATAAATTCCACTTACCGTAAACAAAAGTTCTTCACCCTGGCAGATTACTTTTATGGAGTCTCCAACCTCTTTTCCTAATTCTAGAGCGCTTAAATAGGAAAGTGCTATTTTTCTGCTGTCAGCCGGTGAGCTTCCTTTAAGATATTTCAATGGGAATATAGATTGGTCTCCATTTTCTACTCGTATACGTTCCCATTCACCCTCCCTATTTTTAATCTGTACATGACCATAACGATAAATTGCATACTTATCAACTTGAGCATCTTTATCTAAGTAGGAACCAACTGCTACTTTTTGTTCCTCTAGCTCCTCGCTGTACTGGATATCAATCCGAATATCACTTTCTCCAACACCCATATAGGTCATAAAAGATGGGTTTTTAATGGTATTCGTTATATTCAACGGTAGTAGAATCAAAAATGATGAAAAAGCATAAACCATAAATATGAGAGTATATTCCATCCATTTACATTGCAGTTCACCGAGTGCTATTGTAAAATTCGGATGTTTAAGCCCTGTTAGGGGTAGAGAGTAATGACCTTCTTTTTTCCTCTTCTCTTCTCCACGGATCAGTTCCATAACGGTCCTCTTTGAACTCTTACGAATAATTCTGCGGCATCCTAGAATGACAAATATGCTAAGAAGAGTTACCCCCACTAGAGAAAAAACCCATTGTATCCATTCAACAGTCCCGTCTCCATAGTACATTATTACAGATGATGAAAATATATCTGAAAATGGAATAGCTCCTATATAGCCAACTAAAGCTGCAACAAGCACAAGTATTATGTACTTCAGCTGATATAATTTCTCTATTTCTTTTCCTGAAAAGCCTATTGCCTTCAGCTCTCCTATGGTATAACTCTCTTCTGCCATTGTTGCTCGAATAATATATGATAAACACAAAAAAGCTATCATTATTAACAAAATACTAATTGCAATTACAATAACTGCTATTAAACCATGAGAAATTGCATTGAGCATGGTTACAAGACTCCCACTTATCCCAACTCCATTAGAAGGCATCCCTGCCTCCATATAATCCCTCTCCAAAGTTGACCCTGATGCACCCTCCTCTAACAGAAATTCAAAGCAATACTCCCACTCCCCCATATACAAGCTTAGTTCTTCAATATCTGTATCATTAACTAGAAAGCGCTTTGACGATGTAAGTGCGGCGTTCATCTGTGCGTCACGAATAAAGGTTGATACAATCAATTTTTTTTGGTAATCGCCTTTTTTTAATGTAATAACATCTCCGACCTGAATACCAAGCTCCTCTACATAATACACCGGGACCCCGATTTCACCTTTTTGCACAGTTGCAATTTCATTATTCATATTAAGAAGGAAATCAAATCCTTCATTCTGTACAATAAACCCATTATCCATAAGATACTTTTCTAGTGTTTCACCCTTATATATGATATTTTCATTCTTGATATTGAGCATCTTTACCACAAGAGAATCCTTAATGTAATTATGGTTTTTTACAAAATTCTCAAAAGCCTCCTGGTCATAGGCTCCCTTATGCATCTGTAAGTATTGTGGCGGAGCAGCAAGTTGATTTAACCCACTAATTGAGGATATTATTGTAACTGTCGTTCTTAATCCTCCCGCCATTAGGAGGAAGGCTAGGATTAGAAATATTGCCAAGACAGCTGTAATAACCCTGTTTTTCTTAAAATCCTTTTGAACAAGATTCAGTAATATTTTCATTCTTTACTTATCCCCTTTCCAGTTCTTTTATATTTTTTATACCAGAAACAACAACCCCCACTACTGCTAAAGTCATACCTGAGATCAATATGAGCAGTGCGTTTCCTCTTCCGGATCCGGCACCAATCACTCTTCCTATCTTAATTGCTAATAAACTATCCCCCCGCATAAAAGGCTCAAAAATATAATCAGAAAGGGCCCCTGACAGTATAAAAGCAATAATATAGCCCATCTGAGTAATAAAGCCTATCAATCCAAAAGCACGCCCTTGCACTTCATTTTTAAGATTTTTACGAATGAGAACCTCTGCTCCTGTATGAACAGCTGGCATAAATAAAAACATCATAAAACCGAAAACTGCTACTAGAAATATATTCTCCTTAATTCCAATCATTGCAATAAAGAGTCCGGAGCCAAGCAATCCCCTAGAAAGCAACCTCACATAAGATTTTAAATTCTTCATGCAGCTAATTATAAAACTACCCACCATCATTCCCAATGCAATAACTGTAGAAATAATCCCAAGTTCTGTTTCACTTGCAAAAGCAAGAATAAGTGGCTTACTTAAAATCTGTACAAACCCAAGGCAAAACGTTGCAATTCCCATAATTCCAATCAAAAATACAATGCCCAGCTTACCTTGTATAGCATTAATCCCTTCTTTCATTTCTCCCCAAAAGCCTAAATTAGAATTTACATTGGGTTTTGAAACCATCCCTTTCCTCATAGTTAAGATAATAAATGCCGTTGTAAAGAAAGTAAGAATATCGATAGCTATCAGGGCACTTACAGTGGTAATCCGTAACAATAGTCCTGCAATAGCTGGTGATATTATAAGCTTTGTACTATTCGCTATTTGAACCATGCCACTGGCCCTAGCAAAATCCTCTTCAGGTAATAAATCCGTAATCGTTGCTTTAAATGCAGGTTCCATCAAAGCTGTAAATATTGAACTAACACCTATACCAATACAAATTAGCACAAGGGAAGGATTTGTACTCATAACTGAAACAAGACACATGACTAACCCTAAGCCAGATAATAATTCTCCGAGAATCATCATTACCCTTCTATCATATCGATCCCCCAGAACACCCCCTACTGGTGACAACAGAATAGCAGGCAGAAACGCACAAATACTAAAAATTCCTGTAGCCATAACAGATTTTGTCAGCGTAAATATATAGATAGCAAGCCCAAAGCTAGTTAATCCACTACCTATACTCGATATAATCTGACCCACAATCAGTATCTTGAACTTCTGCATAGCTTTATCTTGATTTATTATAGTGCTGTTTTGTATTCCATCACTTTGATACATTTTTGTCCTCCTTTAACCTATTGATCTATTTAAACTTTTCTCTATTTAACTTTACTTACTATTCGTAGTTTTTCATCGACCAATGGTCGATTGATGGGTAAAAAAAATTATTCTTGTATTATCTCATCTGTCCAAACATCTGTAAAAAGACTTTAAGTTCTCCATCTTTGGCTCCTAGCATTCTCTCGGTATTACTCAAGAACGCCTGTATTTTTCTAGGATACTCTTCTATGTTCCATTCGCAAACATTACAATCAAACATCATATGTCCCAACAGTAAAATAGATTCTATACATTCTGTCGGATAATCCATTTGAAAAATACCTCGTTCAATACCTTCTAAAACAGGTTCCTGAAGTATTGGAGTCATACGTCTAAGCATCGTCTTTAAATATAGTTGTTCCAGCTTTGCATTTTCAACCTTATGCAATTCATCCTTAATTTCATCTGCTCCTTCAAATTCAGGGGCCTGTGCCATTATGGCCATCATTATACGGTTTACTAAAGGAATATCTTTATTCTTTATAATCTTCTCTGCCTTCCTTGCTCCTTCTTCAACGATATCAAGAATAATTGCCTCCAGAACTTCTTCTTTAGAAGCAAAATAATAGTAAAAAGTGCCTTTTGCAATATTTACAATATTTAGTATATCGTTAACAGAAGTCTGATCGTATCCTTTATTGACGAATAACCCTCGGGCTGCAATTAAAATTTCTCGTTTTCTTACTTCACCATCCTTGACTGTTTTCATAAGTAGCTCCCTTTCTGTCGACCGACGGTCTATAAGAATATGATAGACCTCCTTCTAAAAAATGTCAATACTTATTTGTTATTTTTTAAGCATAAAATCTCTCCTCAAATACTTTATATAATTTTCACTAAAGTGTATTGACAAATCGTCAGTTGAGTGCTATATTATATTGGTAACTGACACTTTGTCAGTTAAAGTCTATTCTTAAAGGGTGTTGTAAAATGAGAGAGATAAAAGATCCTGAAGTTCGTAAAGCCGAAATAATGGAAGCTGCAAAAAATTTATTTTACAAGAAAGGCTATTTAGATACAACAACTCAAGATATCATTAACTCTCTAGGTATTTCAAGAGGTTTGCTCTATTATCATTTTAAATCAAAAGAAGATATATTATTTTCTATTGTAGAAAAGCACATAGAACCCATTATTGCTCGATTCAGATTAATTACTTATGATAATAAACTTTCTGCTAAAGAAAAGGTAAATGCATTTTTAAATAGCACAATCATTGAAGAAAATGCAGTAAATGTAGAGGACTACTCTCTACATGAAGCAATTCATTTACCGGAAAATACCTTTATGATGGATAAAATTAATCATAAATTGTCATATACTATGACAGAGTTTTTTGCTGAAATTATTACTCAAGGAAATAGAGAAGGATTATTTAATGTAAAATATCCCTATGAAACATCTGCATTCTTAATGGTTGGCTATACATTTGTAGTTAACAATAGATCTTTTCATGAGATTGGTCTTGAAAAGGCTACTGAATATTTAAGAGCATATAGACATTTACTTAATCTAACATTATATTCAGACCATTGAATTATAAACTGTCCAATAGAATTCTACTGTTGGATTATTTTATTTGCTACTACTGACTTTTAGTCAGTCTTTTGTAGCATTAATTAAGGGAGGAAATTATTAAAATGAAAAGAAAGTTTTTGTCACTATTGTTTATTAGCTTTTTTATAATTCACACGATTATTAGTACTCTTTTTACACCAGTCTTTGCTCTGAACTTAAATTTATTTGAAGAAAAAACACCTTCAGGTATCCCTTTTAATAAAATGGAAAAGGTGATTGATGAGTATGTGTCAAAATATATTGGAAAAACAACACCTGGTGCTGCTATAGCCATTGTAAAGAATGGTGAAATAGTTTTTCTAAAGGGTTATGGATATGCTGACTTAGAAAATCAGATTCCTGTTGATCCAAAACTTACAGTTTTCGAATGGGCATCTACAAGCAAATTGTTCACATGGACATCTGTTATGCAATTAGTTGAATCAGGTAAATTAGATTTAGATGCAGATATTAAAACATATCTTCTACCAGAATTTGCTGAGAAGCTTAATTACAATCAAACTATAACTATGAGAGATATTATGAATCATTCTGCTGGATTTGGAAATTATGCATTTAATACAATTGTTTTATCTCCAGATAAGTTAGTTTCTTTAGAAGAGGCACTATTACGAGATAAACCCAAACAGTACTATAAAGTAGGTACGGCTAGTGCATATAGCAATTATTCAACATCCCTAGCTGGATATATAGTGCAGAATATTAGCCAGCAACCCTTTGAGGCTTATATAAGGGAAAATATTTTTAATGTACTATCAATGAATAATACTTCATCTCACCCAACACTTGGAGATAATAGTAAAATTATAGAAAAAAAAGCTCAAGGGTACATACCAAGTCAGAAAGGTGGATTTAAACTTGGAAATTGGTCATATGTTTCCCACCTTCCAGCAGGTTCTATCAATGGCACTGCAGAAGACTTTGCTAGGTATGCTATTGCCCTTACTCCTGATTTCAGAGAAAAATCACCCTTATTTAAAGATACAAACACGCTAATAACTATGCTATCACCGAGCTATGACATCAATGGAGAAATGGTTGGTACTTCACATGGTTTTTTTGAGTATGTTGGAAATTACCGTACACTAGGTCATGGTGGTAATACCGCTGCTTTTTCAAGCCAATTTGCAGTAGTGCCAGAAGAACGTTTTGGAATTGTAATACTAACGAATGCTTACCTTGAGATGAATATTTTATTTGGATTGCAGGATTTATTACTAGGAAAAGATTATTCTGACATCAAGGTTCCTAATGAAGAACTTCCTTCTTCAAAAAAGGTTACTGGTAGATATATACCTGTCGATCGACAGGAAGGAAACTTTGTGGCCTTCACAGAGTATTTCAATCTATACACGGTTAAGGCTACTGATCAAAATACAATAATGATGAACATAGGTCCATATAATGGTACTTACCTTCAAACCAAGCCATACTACTATGAACTAATTGATGATAACATACCTTTTTTCAGGAATATGTATCATGTTATTCGATTTAAAATTGAAAATGATGCTGTAAAACATGTTTTTGTAGGTAATGGAGTGGATTTGTCCCCGCTACCTACAGGAAGAACAATGCCATTTTTGATTAGTAGTTTAATAATATTATTAGTAAACATATTATTCTTCATTATAGCACCTGCTGTCCTCATCATCACAATAATAAAGGACAAAAACAAAGGATTCCATCAGGGAAATAAACGCTTTAATTTGTACTTTTTAGTTTTAGTATTACTTGGTTTAGTTACTCTAACTAATAACTTAATTCCTACTTATAAAATAATGATAAGTAGTTTTCGCACTTTTGCAGAGATGAAACCACATATTTTGTTAAATTTCCCATTGCTTATTGCAACGATTACAGTGGCAGTGCTTTCCTTTATATCAGTAAGAAAGGCATCTATCTCAAGAGGATTTAAAGCCCTATATTTAATATCAATTGTTTTATTAATTTCATTATTTTCATTGCTATTTCACTGGAACTATTTTTTTGTTGTTGGATAAATAATAGAAACTAATACTAACGTTTCCTTATAGCCGAAGTCTTTGGTTCTAAAAGAATCACCACTTGGAAAACTTGTCCGGAAAAAGTCATTAGAGCCAACAATACACCACAATATGGGGTAGGGTGTTGGTAAGAAGGATTTGTTTAATATTACTTAACTTGGAATAAAAGTGGTAGTTTATGTTACACAACAGTAAAAAACATTAGATGAAACTTCTATTAAATCAATTAAGGAGGAAAATTTTTGATTAATGAATTTATTGCATGGTTAATAGTAGTATTATTAATAATTCTTTCTGTCATATTGTTATGTGGTAAAGGAGAGTTTTTAATAGCAGGCTATACTATGCTAAGCAAAGAAGAAAAAAAAATATACGAAAAGAATATATTCAATATACTGGGAATAGGCTTAAGTGTTTTAGCTCTAGTTTCTGCTATTAATATATATTTTGGTGAAGAAATACCACCATTTCTAAAATGGACTATGCCTTGGGGTATTTTAATACCTATTGCTCTTATGGTTATTTTAGGGAATACACTTGGACGTAAGAAATAACTTCCTCCGTAAACCTACTCTTTAAGACAATATTTTGGAAGTGAGAAAAGAAGTATTTTAGTTGAGCGTATAGAATCCTTCCTTGCTCTTATTACACGTAAATCGCTGAACCAATTCGTGGTTAAGTATTTAAGCATGTCCATGAATTGATATTTGAATATATCAGTACTTTCTATAACAGTTAGGATCATGAGCACTTCAACATAAGTCATCTTATGATTTTAACGTAAAATATGCAATTTAAAACTTAAAACTTTAATATCTCATATTTAACTTGCCTGGGTATTAGCTGTTCACCGGCCAATAGACTCGTAGCGCTTACGCTACGAGCCATTCCCTGAGGTGCCGGTGTTACTGATAGGTGTTCATGGCTCTAAGCGATAGTCCCCTCCTATCTAATAATTTATTACTCTCTTATTTATGTTTATCCCAATATAATTTACTTTGGTGTACAAAAACATAAATAGTAAATCTTCGTTTCTTTACTCACGTTCTCTACAGCATTATATTATAGATTTTTATATTTCAAAAGATTAGAATACCTACAATTTTCACCTTATATTTGATTTAGTCACTTTTTCCAACATTTCTTATTACACACTCAACAGAATAAGATCAATAAAAGGTTATTCCTAATCTTATAGTTGTTTAAGGTGACAAAGTAGTTGTTTAAGGTGACCAAGCAGCAGACCTTCTATATCCTATTCCAGGCCCCTTATAATTGATAAAGTGTTTTCTAGATACCTAATGCTTTTAGAAAACTTTCCATTATTTCATCGTAGTCATCTAATAAAATAGTATTAGTATTATGTTCTTGCCCTAAATATTTCCTTAATCCCCCTTCTTTCAGAAAGATATATTGAATAGGTGCAACAACTTGAATAGCAAGATATTTAATTTCCTTCTCCGATAAATCAGGCTTAATTTTTTTTAAAAGATCTACAATTGTTTCTGGTGTACTGAAGCGATTACTTAATATCTCGTCTTTAATAAGTATACTCGTATACTTTTGATACTTACAAACCACTATAGCCATTGCTTTTAAGAATATCCTCAATTGCTGCTTTGGTGAATCATCTTGCTTTGACAATGTTTTAAAGGCCTCGGTAGCAGCATCGTCAATAATGCTAGAAATTGCTGCTACAATTAAAGCCCATTTGCTACCAAAATGATAATTAATCAACCCAATGGATACATGGGCTTCGTATGCAATCTGCCTAATCGTTAACTCTTCAACATCAAATCCATCATCAATTAGTGCTATGACCGATCGAATCAGTTGTGCTTTTATCTCCAATATATACCCCCCTTAATAAGCACTGACGAAAAAATGCTTTATAGCTTTAGTAATTTCTTCATGATGGCCGAAAAACATATGTCCACCATCCTCAAAAGAGAGCAATGTAGAGTTTGGAATTTTTTCGTGAGTGTACTCAGCATAATAAAACGGTTGTAACGTATCATCTTCAGCATGGATCACTAATGTCGGGGATTTTATCTCCCAGATTGGATAGTCTTCAGGTAATAATTCTTTAAATTGGATGTTTGCATCGAATATCCCTTGTTTTCTCAAAGAAATAGGATTCATTATTTCAAAGAATTCTTTAGCCATTCGAATTTCATCTTCTGTCATTTTATCCTGAACTTCTTTAGATACACCCAAAACATTCAACAAATCTGATTGGATATACTCTGTAACTATCCAGAAAAGAAAATCATTATGAAATATTGTTCCAAAAACCACTGACTGTACAGTTGTCAGCTTGGGTGGAGTTTTACTCTTTGCGCAAATCATTGTAAGTGATCTTACTCGTTCAGGGTGATTTATGCTAAATTTTAGCGCAGATGGTCCTCCATCAGATACAGCTACCACATGAACTTTGTTTATATCCAGTTCGTCGAGTAAGGCTCTGTAAAGACCCGCCTGGCAATCTGTGGTGGATCCTCCTGGCAATGGGGTATTTAGATATCCGAATCTAGACACTGCAATCACCATGCAATCTTTTGGCAAAAACGCGTCTGCTAGCATCAACCCTTGATCATAACCACCTCCAGCACCATGAATCATTAGAACAGGGTCTCCTTTACCAGAGATTGAATATTCAATTGTTCCCTGATTAGTATCAACTACAATACTGTTTGCATTCAATTTATCAATCTGGTCTGACTTAATCTTTAAGAATTGTTTGTATTGGGTCCCTAGTAAAACAATAGTTGTGCTTATTAATATAAAAATGATAATCACTGCTATTTTTTTTAAAGCATTTCTATTTACTATACTCATCTTCATCATTCCCCTTTGTTGAACATGTTCAATCGTTATAAGTATACCTTGGAGAATGAATTAAATCAATTAGTCTTAGTTTAAATCTAAACCATTGGAAATACTTGAACGTAGTAATTTGTTCAATATATCCTAAAGGCTTCGAATAAAATAACCCCTCTTTCTACTTATATAAAGTTTTCAGTTTAAATTTTATTTCCTTAGGAAATAAATTTGCCCACTTTAGAAACCTTCCTTCATTTTAAAATATTCACTTTTTTTGGTAATCAGTATGAACAATAAGTGAGAAAATGGATAAGGGAAAGAGCATACCACCACTATGAAAACTGTGTCTCATAAGACTCGATATACATAGTTTGATGACACTATAAAGAATGTATCATTAATCATTAAAAATACATTTAACGTATTTACTACTCGAAATTCATCCATTTACAAACCATAACCTTTTCTCTTTTTCCTTTGATTTAACAATATGTGATAAAAAGTAAAACGCTGAAGGTGATTACGCTATTAATAAAAACCACATACAATCAATCTGAGGCTATTCTCTATTCGTTGCAGCAGTTTCTTATTATTTTTAAACTCTTATATCAAAAGTGGTTATTATATCCCTTCTTACACTAATATCAAAATTGCTGCCCTGTTTCCACTTTCTGCTTTTACTTTTCTTATTTTCTTTATCCTTTATGTCTAGGGGCAGAGCTTTATATTCTCCTTTATTTTTAAATTCTTTCATCACATTATTATAAGCACTTATCAATAATTGCTTATCTGGATCCTTTTTATGAATCATGGATATGGTTTCGTTATAAGCCTGTTCTACTTCTTTTTTTGACCTACATCGCTTTAATTTATTCTCTAATGCTTCTCTATTCATCTGAATCCTTTTAATGCGCATATACATAATGGGATTTGTTCTTTGTATATAACTCATCTCCTCTTTAGTAAGCTTTTCACCTAACTTAACCTTTTCACCTATTCTTTTTTCATAGCTTTCTTTTTCTTCTTTTGTTTTAAAATTAGATCCTTCTATAGTTTTCTTAATACTTTCAAATGTCGTTTTAAGTATTGCCTCTTTGTTCTTTTCATAAGGTACCATAGTTTCATTATAATTCGCGTCATTTGAAATTTTTTTTATAATCATGTTCATATTCACTCCTGACTGTTTAACTAACCTCATGTTTCTCATCCTAACTTCTATAATAAACAATTAAGAATTTATTCTTTATAACCATAAAAGTTACCTCTAGATATAAAAGTGTCTATAAAATAGATCGTCAAATTTTTATGAAGACAACAGCTCTGAAATGTAATTTTGTCTAAGTGATAATTCTATATAAGCTTTTGAGAGAACTTAAAAAAAATAGAAAAGCCTCCTTCTACATTTTTATATAAAGAACAGTTGCTATCTCTCACTACAATGTATATAATTGAACTTCAAAAACTCCAGCTTATAGGAAATTACTTTTTAAATTGAAAGTATCTGTAATGAAATAGAGGTTTTTACGTATTAACAGATGAAATTACTTAGCTAAGTAAAATATCAAAGATTGTAGGTGACTCAAGTGATGCAACAATTTACCGTAATCAAACCCTTAAGTGAAAGAACTAATCAGAACCCTTTATGTAAAGAAGAAATATATACTCACATATTCGAAACCTATTATAAAAGAATCTATAACTATATGTATTATCGAATTGCCTGTCAGACTACAGCAGAAGATCTTACAAGTCAAGTTTTTGAAAAATTATTACTTAACCTTAGTAAGTATGAGGAAAAAAAAGGTTCCTTCGAAGTATGGCTCTTTACTATAGCTCGAAATGTTTTAAATGATTATTTCAGAGCTTTAAAAAGGTATAGTATTTTTTCTTTTGAAGGGGTAAAACAAATGGTATCTAAAAGTAAAACTCCTGAGGATGTAGTTCTCTTTACAGAAACCAAAGATAAACTTTCGGAGGCTATTAATACTTTAGATGGAAGAGAAAGACATATCATAGCACTTAAATTCGGTGGATGTCTAAAGAATAATGAAATTGCAAAAATTTTAAATATTACTGAAAGTAATGTGGGAGTCATTATTTATCGTTCGCTAAAAAAGTTAAAACAAAAAATGGTGTCGGAGGAAAAAATATATGAATAAAAAGAGTATGGAATATAAACTTTCTACTGATTTAGATGCTTACTTAGCTGGTATTGAGAATAAAGATGAATTATCACCCCAAGAGTACAAAGAGCTTTTAGAGTTAGGTAAACTTCTCATAGACAATGATTTCAGTAAAAATAGTAATAAAGAGTCAGTATATAATCAAACCTTAAAAAATATTCGCTCATATAGAGTACAATCTCCTTGTAGAATAGCAAATAAATTTAACCGTATTATTGCTATATCAGCATGCTTGATATTGGTATGTGTTTTAAGTATTTCCTTAATCCAACCATCCCTTGCACACAATGTGTTCGAAAAAATAATAAAAACTATAACCCTTGGTCATATAAATGTGGTACAATTCGAGCCTCAGAACACAACTTTAAATATTCCACATCATCTAAAGGGCAAAATCTTTGATGAAAAAGGAGATGAAATAAAAGTATTTTCTGAAACGTACACAGGGAAAATATATACTGCCCAGGGCCAAGAAATAATTGCTTTTGCAAATGGAGAACCAGTTACCAAATCTAATGATAACGAAAACATACTAGTGATACGAGAGTCTCATGATCTTTCTAAATATACCTGCTTTGAAGTTATACTTCCGAGCTATTTACCAGAGGGCTATCAATTTGACAGAGCGGAATTTTATAAAAATGAAGATGGCATTGTAGAAAATACTAAGTATATCAACTTATATTTTACTAACAGTAAAACAGGCAAGTACATTTATATGCAGCAAAGATATGCTGATAAGGAAACAGCATATACATTGTCAACTAACAGTAAGGTGGAACAAATAGAAATTAATGGTGTAAAGGCTATACTATCTGATAACAGAGGCATAGATTGGGAAAGGGACAATGTACTCTATGGGTTATCGAGTAGAGGAGAATTTACCAAAGATGAACTAATCAAAATCGCTGAATCCATTCAGTAATCAATGCTCACAAATGTAGCAATTTAGGATTATCCTTATCTGAATTCATACAAAAAAAGACCTGTTCTCGTTCTTGAAACTAGGTCTTTTTTGAATGTTCTATGCGCTCAAGTAATCATACAAAATAAACACTTTCCTTAGCAACTCTGATTTGATTGTACTCTAATAAACCAAAAAAATGTGTCTATTAACTATGGTAGTCGATCCTTATTAAATAACTTAAAAATGTTTTAACTGCTTCAATAAATGACCTTGCTGTATAATTTAGTCAATAGCAATGTAATTTTATTTCTATCCTTTTATAGACAACCCTTTTATGTGCAATTATATCAAATTTATCCTATAAATTACCTTTAATTCAACATTCTATTTTTTTATGAATAACTGGTAGAAGCACATATATATCTTGACCTTATAAGAAACGGCAGTCTCTTATGATAAGGTTCACAGTATCGCTGTAACTACGGTTTTTTATCAAGTCTAAATAATAGATAGAATTGCAACTTTTCAGGGAAATTTTATCTGTCCCCTTGTCCTTTTAGAATTATCATTTGCTTTTTATATCAACAGAATGAGAATTAATATCACGTTACTTAACTCCAAACACTAAATAAAGCAGGACTTATAGAATTTTCATGGAGGCAACACCCAGATTTGAACTGGGATTTCCCTACAAAATCTCTTTATTAAAATGTCCTCTTGTGTCTGTTTCCTTATTAAAGACAGCATTATTCATTGAGCCATTTAATTTGCCTAAGGCCTTATTAATGGTTTTCACAACCTCCTCTTTTGATTCAACTGTGAAGTTTAGTCTGAATGCCTCGATTCCTTTGATGTTTTGTAGCTCATCTAAAAGATTAAGGGTCTTCCCATTCAGGATAGTCGTTGTACAATCATCATGAGCAATAATAGGGAACGTTCCGTGCTCATCTTTTAACTCATAGGTCTTCGTTCTGCAAATACCGCATTGATTCATTTTTTTCAGCGGACAATATTTTGTAAATAACAAAGGAGCCTTACCATATACAATCATTTCTAGTGCAGGATACCCGTCATTTTCTTCATAATAAGCATTAATTAAATCTTCAATTTGTCTCTTATTCAATTCATAAGATAAAGTGACTCGTTTTGTACTTAATTTATATAATTCATAGCAACTAGTTGCATTAACAACATTTAGAGAATAGTCAGTAACAAAAGGATTAGTTTCTCTGTAGTGATAAATTCCGCCATATCCTCCGATTAGTAGCTGCCCTTCTTTTTCCTTATAATCATTCTGATTTCTTCTAACAACGTTTTCAAAATAGATTTCCTTAATGCCACAGCTCATGCAAGCATCATACTGTTCCTTAGTCGTTACAGTGGCAGTAAGGTATGGTTTTTTAGGAGTAAAGCTTATTTTTTCTTTAGCTTCCAAAGGCTTGGTTCTTTTCTTTTTGCTGTTAAGCTTTAATTCATATAATCCCTGTACAATATCTCTTCTTGCTGCATTTAACTGTTTAGCTGGAATAAATGCATTGCATTCCTCAAACTCTATATGATTAAGTTCGAATATAGTATCATTTAATCTTGAAAATTGCTTTATTATCTGGTCTTTTGTTGTTGGATTATTAATTGCTTCACCTAATATTTCCTCGCTTTCATATAAATAATTAAAGCCTAAGCCCTCAGCATCTATGATAAGCTTTGAATCTGGATATGCATGCACTCTAATGTCTAGGTTGAAACGCTTAAATTCTTTTTCCAGTGATGATTCTAACACTTTGTAATAGAAATAATCCTTCGATATATATACTGAATCACCCTTAGACAACTTTTCTTTGATTTTTATATAGCAGATATCATCTGCTTTGTTGATTAGATTGCCATCTTTATCGTACAGTTTTACAACAGTTAAATTAACATCTTCATTGTTATGACTTATTCTGATTATATCGTTTTGATTTAAAGTACGTGTCAGTGTTATTTCATACATGTCTTTAAGTACCTTGCTAATTTCACCAATTTCATATCCACAGTTATTAGGTCTTAAGATGTTTGTAATATCTTTCGTATCCTCGTAAAACAGATATCCTTTAGTAAATGTTCTATTAAATGTTTTGTTCAGTTTTTCTTTATCTTCTTCGGTTATTTTATTATCTAATGCCATGCGATATCTTGATACAACATTAGCAACATACGCAGGCTCTTTCATTCGACCTTCTATTTTTAAAGAATCAATTTCTTTTAAATCATTGATATAATCGATTGTGTTTAAGTCCTTAGTAGATAGAATATAGTTTTTCCCTAAAGATGTATCTGTTGTCTTATCAATTAATTCATACTCCTTACGGCATGAACCAACACATCTTCCGCGATTTCCGCTCCGATAGCCGATTAACCCAGACATTAGACAGTTTCCAGAATAAGATACACATAAAGCACCGTGAACAAAAATTTCTAAAGGTATTTTAGCTATTCTTTTTATCTCTTTTACTTTTTCAATCTCAACCTCACGGGACAGAACAACTCTTTTAGCACCAAGTTCTTTAAATAATAAAGTTCCGTCTAAATCGTCTATTCCCATTTGCGTTGAACAATGTGCTTCCATATCAAGAAAGTTTTTAACTATATAATCGAAAGCAGCCAGATCCTGAACGATTATGCCATCAACACCGATTTCATTTAATTCGTGCATCTGGGCTTTCATCTCTTCAACTTCGTTTTCAAAAACGATGGTATTCATTGTAACATAGATTTTAACATTTCTCAGGTGCGCATACGTAACAGCCTCTTTTAACGATTCTAAATCAAAATTAGATGAGTATGCACGTGCACCAAATTTTTGCATTCCTAAGTATATTGCATCACAACCATTAGAAATTGCAGCTTTTAAAGCTTCCATATTTCCTGCTGGTGCTAATAATTCAGTCATTTTTTTCCTCCCCAACACCTATAAATTATAAAAGTTTGCAGTTATCTTCAACACCAAATTTATTCAATTTATGATTTTGATTTAATGATTTTTCTAATATTAACTTAATAAAGCCCTTTGAAATTTATATATGGAACATTTTGGGTAATTCAATCCAATAAGCGCCCAATAAATAAATGCATCCTGTGAAACTCACTTGTTGCAAACTCGAATATACCTTGGTGTTTGTAAACACCCCCCGTTGCTACTACCTCCAATTAGTTAAGCGCCTATTTTTATTTTAGTATCACAGTACATTCTTATTTTTATGTATATTATAACAAACAGATGTATCGAAAGATAGTAACTAGTAATAGGAAAGAATTTTTAAGATATTTAGTTTTTAAAACAAACCAGCAGTTATTTATGATAAGACTCGCCGCACCTTTGTATCAGCGGTTTTTACTAAAGTTTTCTGTATAATTAACAAGTCAAACTTCCATTGCATATATACCCCTTGGATATCTACGCCCTTAATCATACCCTCCTCTATGTGTGGTCATGATGTTCATTTTCTTAAAATTTCTATATTAGATAATTGAAATTAGAGAAAGAAAGTGTTATACTATCCACTTAAGTCAAAATAATTACATTGTTATATAATATTGAATTTAAGAATTTCTATTGGCAATATTATATAATAAAGAGCTTATTTTAGAAGGCTCTTTTTGAATGATAAAGAGAGGTAATAATATGATAAAAGTTGATAACTTGTCCTACTCGTTCCCGCAAAAAGATATCTATAAGAATATTTCATTTACACTAGAAGATGGTCAACATTGCGCTTTTATAGGAACAAACGGCAGTGGAAAAAGTACATTAATAGATATACTTATGGATCCAGAAAAATATATGTTTGATGGCAAGTTAGAAATAGATCCTCAGTATAGAATTGGATATGTAAGTCAGTTCTCACAACTAGAAAAAATACACGATACTACAGTTTATGAATTTATAGGAGAAGAATTTTTCAAGTTGCAAAATGAAATAACATACATTTGTTCTCAAATGGAAACATCTTCGGATATTGATGCTTTACTAGACAAATACCAGCTTGCTTTAGACGCATTTAATGCAATTGGTGGGGATGATTTTGAAAGCATGATTAATAAAAAACTGAATCTTGCAAACCTAACTAAGCATAAAGATCTAATGGTATCTGAGCTTAGTGGTGGAGAATTCAAACTTATACAAGTGATTAAGGTAATGCTCAGTATCCCAGACTTAATAATTATGGATGAACCAGATGTATTCTTAGACTTTGAAAACATTGATTCTCTTAAAAACCTAATTGATTCCCATAAAGGAACTCTATTAATTATTACCCACAACAGATATTTATTGAATCATTGTTTTAACAAAATTTTGCACCTTGAAAACAAGGAACTCCAAGAGTTTGATGGAAGATTTATCGATTATAATTTTTCATTACTTCAAACTAAAATTGAGTTGCAAGAATTGGCTATGGCCGATACAGAAGAAATTGAGAGAAACGCTATGTTGATCGATAAATTAAGGTCTATTGCAACTCACAATTCTGAAGCTTCTAGGGGAAAGGCTCTAAAGGCTAGAGTTAAAATTCAAGAAAGATTAGAAGCAAGACGTATTAAAGAACCTTTCGTTGATATTAAGCAGCCGAATATCAGTTTTCATACGGATAATGAGGTCGAAGAAACCATCGCTTTAAAAGTTAATGATTTTAGTGTTGTCTATGATGAAGAGGTACTGTTAGAAAATGTTAATTTCGAGATTAAATCTACTGATAAAGTAGCTCTCATCGGTTCAAATGGTACAGGAAAAACCACTTTGTTGAGGGCTATTTTTAAAAACAATGATTCAATTGAAATTAATCCTAATATAGAAATGGCATATTTATCTCAGAATCAAGGTGAAACACTAAATGAGTCTAATACAATACTCGAAGAGTTATTAGATGCCGGTCTTAGAAATTCAACAGCAGTTATATCCTATATTTCAAACTATGGTTTTGACAGAAAAATGCTTCATCAAAAAATCCAGTACTTATCTGGTGGTGAGAAAAATATGCTTCAATTAGCTAAAATTGCTGTTAGTAAAGCAAATATGTTGCTTCTGGATGAACCAACAAGTCATTTAGATACATATTCACAAATAGCTCTCGAAAAAGCCATAGAAAACTATAAAGGCGCCATATTAACCATTTCACATGATTACTATTTTATATCTAATTGTATGGATTATGTTCTGATAATTGAAAATATGACTCTCAGAAAAATGAGTATGAAGAAATTTAGAAGAAAGATATATGCTAATCATTTTGATAGGGACTATTTAGAAGTTGAACAAAAGAAAAAATTAATTGAAACGAGTATAGAGTTGGCTTTAAAAGATACCAATTTTGAGCTTGCAAAAACTTTATCTGAAGAGTTAGAAGATGTAATTAAGCTGCTTTAAATTGCATCCTTTATAAACAATAACTAACATCCTCTCTTTGCATTAAGATTATATAACAAAGTCTCAATGCTAGAGGGGATTATTTATTCCCAAATAAAGATTTTGGGCTAAATTAACACGTTCTTTCTTTATTGGCCATCTTAGTCCAATTCGCTTACGCTTACTACTATGATAGGACTCTCCTTATCATCAAACTGTACCTGCAGTTTTTTTCAAGTTTGTGCAATATATTAGTGAATATTTTTTAGCTATAACGTATTTTTAACTTTTAATACATTACCTAAACCCGACATCATTTATAATAAGGTTCACCGTATTGTTGTAACAGCGGTTTTTTGTTATATATAATTCTTGTAACACTCCTAAAGAAAGGGGCAAAACATGCAATTGCTTCTTTGTATCAGTTGCAAATAAGATTTCTAAATATCGTAGAATCGTGCAGGATTGTCCACGATCATGCTTTCTATCACATCTTGGGGGATACCATTTTCTATACAATATGGTACAAATACATTGAAAAAGGCACAATATCTTTCTATCCCATCTTTCTTTTTACTCTCTGCATAAAAATCATAATCCTCGGATAGTATCACTTGATGGCTATAATTATGCTCTAGGGCATGATCAATAAGTTCTTTTCTTTCTTCATATTTACCTGCTTGTATCGTATCAAATCCAATCCAATACCCCTTCTTAACAACTTCCAAAATCATTTCACGATTACTTTCATAATCTGCATGGGCCCAGACAAATTTATGGGGTGGTACTTCCATTTTCTCTAGGATCTTCATAACTTTTGGCATATGCTCTGCCTCCAATACATGACAGTGTATCGACATTCCAGTGGCTTTACAGGCTATAGCAGCAGCCTTGAGCATAGCCTTGTCCACATTATTAACGCCGCCTCGTTCAAGAAGCAATTTAATATGTCCAGGTTTTATGCATACATTATCAATCACATCTAGACCTTCCTCAAAGTCTTGAATCCACTTTTTAGCTAGTTGCTCTTCAAATTTTTCAGGGAAAATATGATATGCATACTTAGTGATGTTTATTCCTGTGCTGGCAATGATATTGATGTTGGTTTTGAAGGACAGATCATATAACAGTTTTAAATTTTGTCCTCCAAGAGGAGGTGAAGCTTCCACGATGGTTTGACATCCTGCCTCCCTTAATCCACTTATTATTGGTAACACTTTATCAAATATTTTCTGATTATAGTCCTCATCATACTGTTTGCCAAAATACATTCTGCTTGCAAAATTTTGATCAAATATCCAATCTAGATGCTCATGGGATAGTGTTCTACCCATTTGTGTTTTATCAATTGGTCCTCTTACTGTATAAATCATTTTAAAGCACCTCTCTTCATATTCTGAAAAAATTCAATTTTCATTTCAATTTCAGGCATATATTTTTGAGCTAGTAAATAGAATATTTCTATTTTCAAATTTCTTATCATTAACTCTAATAAGGGATTTTCCATTATGTGTATAAAAGTATATTTGAGATATCCTTTCCAATTGAATAATTGACTCCCATTGCCTTCTTACATCTTCTTTTGTCATACATGGTAATATTGGTTCTCCTTTATTAGAGAACATTAATTCATCTGCTACATGTATATACTCATCATTTATTTTAACAATACTAGTGCATATTGAATGTCCTGGGTATGGTATGATTTCAATTACATGACCTCCAAACTGAACCTTCACAGGTGCTTCAACACAAACTGTTGGAGTAAAATATCTATGCTCTTCTCTCGGCGTCCACCTATCTAGGGTATTCTTATAATAGCTGCTTCCATATTACTAAATGATTTGAATGTAAGTCCTTAATAACTTCCATGGCTTGATGCTTATGGCCTGTGTCTATAAGTATTACCTTGCCTTTGTTGAGCAATGCTGTTATTCTATCTCCAAAATGCAGTCCTTTTTTTCGCTCAAAAACATATTCTATAATATCTGGTGATAATTCTTTCTTTAGAATTCTTCTTCCTCCCTATCTAATAATCATCTTGTTATATGGCATAATTCCTTCCAATTAGCAAGTTCATTATACTAAATAATGACTGACACCATTATGTCAGTCATTATAATTTTCTAATATTCTTTTTAAGTACTTTTTTGTATCTTCTCTTAAATAATTGGGCTCTATTACTTCACACTCACATCCAAAACCTAGTATAAACTTAATTAGTCCCTCATCATATGGAAAAGGCTCCTCAACAATAAAATAACCTTCTCTGTCTTTCTTTATGTTATCCTTAAAAAAGTATTCTGTTAACTGCTCCCCTATTTTGCTACTAAATTTCAACTTCACATTTACATTATTAGTCTCATCGCTTCTACGAAATATTTCGTCTAGTTTCTCCTCCATTATATCTCTTTTAACAAAACTGTCACCTAAGCTTAGGTTCTTCATCCTCACCAGCTTAAATTTCCTATAGTCACTTCTATTTCTGCAGTATCCAGTTACATACCACTGACCATAAGAGAATTCTATTCTAGTAGGCTCCACATTTCTCTCTGCAAGTTCCAAATTCCTATTGATATATTTAAACACCAATAATCTACTTTCTTCTATTCCTTGATTGATTATGTATAAAAACTCTTTTAATTCACTCTCCATACTAAAATGCGACATATCTATATTTAGTTTGTTATTTTTATCCTTTTCATTTTCATAGATGCTCTGAAGTTTAAGGACGATGTCATTAAACTGATGGTTATTCCCAAAAACGATATTTAAGCTATTTAGCACCTCCATTAAAGTATGTAGCTCTCCTTTATTGAAGTATAGATCATCTAGCTTATAATTTTCCATTATATAAAATCCACCAGACTTACCTCCAATTGCTGCAACAGGTATACCAGCCTCGGAAATTTTATCGATGTCTCTATATATTGTTCTTACTGACACATCAAAGTGTTTAGCAAGCTCTTTTCCTGTAACTATAGCTTTTTTTGATAATATAAGAATAATAGAAAGTAATCTATCTGCCCTCACTCTATCCACAATCCCCTTAAAAAGTATTTAGACAATGTTGTTTTCCTTTTATATTCTTTATGTCTATAAAAACATAACAATCTAACCTTTAACTATAAAAACAATTCCTTTACGATTCACTTGTCTTATCTTCCGTACCGTTGTATTAGCGGTTTTAAATCATAAACGGCTGCTACTCCGAAATTTACTATAAAACCCATCAAAATCTCCGTGTTCAAAGTTCCTCACCTCATATAATCATTCTTGCGTGGATTAGAGGTCAGTAAATAAAAAAGTTGTTTTAGTTAAGTAGAATATTTTATTTTATTTTGCGATTATTTTAGGTTGTTTTGAAGTTATATTTAGATTTGATTAGATTTGATTAGATTTGATTTTTGAGGTTTTTTTATTTTTTAGATTTTTGAGAGGTTTTTTAGATTTTAGATTTTTTAAGGTTTTTTTTTTAGATTTTTATTTTAGATTTTTTGAGGTTTTTGGAGGTTTTTGAGTTTGATTTTTAAAGTTTTTTTAAGGTTTTTATCATTTTTATGTTTTTTAAGTTTTTAAGGTTTTGAGGTTTTTTAAATTTCTTAGCTCTAGAACAGCCTAATTACATAAATAGCCTGTACCTATTCCACACTAACAGTATTTTAACATATTTTACTATTATTGAATAGATATTCTTCAGATTTTCAATCTATTAATTTCTATTCAGCATAATTTAGTAATATTGAGAAATGGGTTTACCTTCTATCTATATAGCAATAGCAAAAACAAAAGAAAGGGAAGAGTCTTCATCATCTGAAGATTCTTCCCCTAAGAAGGTTTTATTAAGTTTTTTAATGTCTCACTGAAATGTATCTCAATTGTATCAATCTTTTCTATTGTCACCCACTGTAATTTTATTTACCATTAGTTGTAAGAACATTTTTCGCTGGTCTTTATCTGCACTACTAAGAAGTTGAGCTATTTATTTTTATTTTATCCATAATATCAAGTTTTTTTCTTCCAGTTGCTCTAAGGTAGTTTCTATCTCCTTTAACCGCTCAGTCAACATTTCTTTTGGCAGGTGACCATCTTCGTAGAGGTCGAAGACTCTTTTCTTCTTCACCATATGGCTAACCATCTGCCTCAATTCCTGAACAAACACTACCTACACTTTTAATTTCCATATACTGCCCCCAAATCTTTATAATTAACTTTTCTATAACTGTACTAATCTATTTAAATAAGAACACTTATAGATAATCCAAGTCATAAAGCATATCTAATATGGTTTTTTTGTGAGATATCGATCGTTGGATTTCTCTTAAATAATCATAACATATTCATACACTAATCTCAAAATTTTATAGATTATTAATATTACAATTTTTAGCATTTCCCACTAAGTAATTATTGCAATACATAATATTGTTTAGTCATTATTATTTAGTATTATAAGCACATTCAATGGAAAGTTTATATCACCAAAAAACCGCAATCATTTGTGTGATAGGGTTCACCGTGTCGTTATATTGGGGTTTTTTTTTATAGTAAAAGAGTCAAAAATAACCGTTCCTTTTGACTCATTAGAAAACATGGTATGGTAGGAATTTATAAAAACCACCGTTACAATGTACTATTCCCTCTTTAAATTCAAAAACATCTCCAGCTTCTCCAATGACTATTTCTATCCATAAACGTTTGTCTGCATTATCATAGATGATATTTTTAAAATAATCGTGAACCAATCCCATATATGAAACTGTCTTATATGTAGTACAGTGAAATAATTCCATGGAAATTATAAACTAGTTTATAATGTAAGTATTGGTAAAATAAGGAGGTTAAATTTTGGAATTCACAGAACAATGTCAATTAGGTTCCGCTACGAGCCTTACTGTTATAAAAGCTATTCAAGGTAATAAATCAGCATTTTCTATTTTGTTTAAGGAGTACTATAATACTTCTTATCGTGTATCACGCTCTATTCTCAAAAAAGATAGCGATATTGAGGATGCCCTACAAGAAGCTGCTATTAAAGCCTACAAAAGCATTATCAAATTAAAAGATGCCGATCTATTTAAGTCTTGGTTTATACGTATTGTTATCAATGAAAGCTATAATGTCCTTAAAAGAAAGACACACCTCCCCCTAGATACTTTAACAAATTGCACATCTACTCCTAATGAGATTTGTAATGATATAGATATAAAGAATGCAATTTTAAATCTAGATGATGACCTAAGACTTGTCACAGTCCTTTATTACTATGAAGATTTATCGATAAAGTCTATATCAAAACTTCTTAATATCCCAGAGGGAACAGTAAAATCAAGGCTTTCGCGCGCAAGGAACAAGCTTTATGATATTTTGAGTATTGAGGAGGATATTTAAAATGAATGATAAATTAAGAGAAAAGATAGTAAAAGAAGATTTTATTATGCCAGATAGTACCTCTAAAAAATTAGATGATTTTGTTAATAAGCTACCGAATAAAAGAGTTTTTTATTTGAAGAAATTCATGACTGTAGCATCTTTACTACTGGTGTTCACCATTGTATCTATTGCTGGAGCCTATGCAAATGGTTATAGGCTGAATGATATATATCACTTATTTAGCTTCTACCCTTCAGGCAAGGATCTCTCGGAGTATGTTGTTATTAATAATACCTCTGTACAATCGAAAGGTATTACGGTAACTATAAATGAATCTATCTTAGATGAAAATAATCTTATATTAAGTATGACTGTAAAGAATTATACAGCCTTTGAGAAATCTGATTCATATAATGATCTTGCAGTTGGAGTTATAGAAGGATTTGTGGATGACACATTAGTTTTTAACTCTGGGTCTGGTTATGGGGAATTCATAGATCAACATACCTATAATATGTCTATACATCATATGATAAATACTAATAATCTTCCTGCTGAATTTGGTTTGAAATATGTAATTAAAACGATTAATGATATTAATGGTAATTGGACTTTCCATTTAGATTTAAACAAAGAATCTATAAACAACGCTAGTAAGATTGTTAATTTAAATGAAATAATAGATTTTCAAGAGGGTAAAGTGGTAATTAACAAGGCAGCATTTACACCTATTAGCACAAGAATTTCCCTATTGGGTTCAGCTGAACTACCTGCTCCTAAGTTTCCAGATGATCCTTTAAGGGATGGTTTTATAGTTTACAATCAGGACGGTACAGAAATACCTTTCATAGGTATAGATTACAATATCGACAGTAATGGAAATTATATGGCTTCTATTGAATGTGATCCAGTAGATACCCCACCCTCGTCCCTAACATTAATACCATATAGGCGAATCTTTAGTGATTCTAATAAAGAAATCTCTGCAAAGATAAAGCCTAACACACTACCTATTGTCTTAACTCGGGATTCTGGAACCACTATATCCATTAGTAAAATTGAAGATTCTAAAGATGGTTCCTTGATATCCTTTATATTTGATTTGGTTTCACCCGATAATGGACCAACGTTTGTAATCTATGATGAAACTGGCGACATCATTGAACCAAAGTCAACTATTACTAATAAAAAAGTTGGCTCTCGTATAGAAGCTACACTTTTATATTCCAAACTTTCAGAAGATAAGGAATATGTAATCATATTGGAGAATTCCTATATCTTCGAGATATATGAAAATGAAAAGATAGTAATTCCTATAGAGTAGGCTTCACCCACTTTACTAGTTTCTATATTTCAAATAACCCCTAATTTTTCAAATCAAAAGCTAGGGGTTATTTTTAGGCAACATCTGTAGAATCGATAAACTATAAGTACGAGCCCCATGTGCAGGGACAAATAGGGGATGTCCAAACAACTCTCCTATTTTGTTACACTCTAGCGAGACAGCCCTTTTTTCCATTCGGCGATCCACTCTGTTTTCCCAGTTCCATAACTTTCTTTTTGACCAATATCTTGTAAAAAACTTCTCGTCTACGGCCATCAATTTCTTTAAGTCATAACCCGTAACATTTTTAATGACACGAACAAGATTATATTTATCAAAGATGTGTTGTTCTGGATTTTTGAAACGCTTATTTTGTTCGTCGCTTCTTCTGTATTTTTCAACAATGTATAAAAATAATGTCCCACTGCATGGGCCTTGTCTCTGTTATCATATTACCTTGTACGGTTATGTCTTGCTTAATTATAATTAACCTAATATCAAATATACTCTGTTTGATTTTAAATCTGACTATGTATCGATAATAGTTAATTTCAGAGAAAACCGCCATTACTTATGGTACGGTTCTCCGTAACGGGTATAATGGCGGTTTTTATATATTTTTCTAAGTTATAATCTATAGGGACAGCCGAACCTAAATCTAATACAGAAGCATCTGTCAGCTTGTTCCTTCTTAAATGCATTATAGCCTTTAAGATAACCCCAGTTGTAACATTTGCGGGTTTCATTTTTTCACTACTTAAATTTTATATAGCATTCACAAACTCTGCTTGCTAGTTAAATCATCTCTAATTCTCATATGTTTCTATCAGGTGAACACCCCTATTAGGCATTTTCACAACGCTATAATCTTTTCTCTCTATTTAATCGCTATTTAATTGCCTCATTTATAAAATAGCACTAGTACTTGAGGCCATTATTTTTTAGTAGTTTGATATCAACTGCTTAGAATATCATATTAGATTCTAATTTACCTCAAATAATCAGTAGGATTTACTTGTTTTCCATTAACCCACACCTCAAAATGAAGATAATTTCCCGTTGCATACCCAGTGCTACCTATTTCTGCAATCTTTTGCCCTTCTTTTACTTCATCTCCAACAGATACATTATGATGTGATGCATTAGCATATAGCGTCTCCAAGCCATTTCCATGGTCAATCTTAATTACTTTTCCATACTCCTTTGATTCCTCGGACTTAACCACCTTTCCATCTTTAAAAGCAACAATCTTTTCTCCTCTAGGAGCTGGAACCTGTATTCCTGTATAAAATACTTTATCCTTTGAAATAGGATGTATTCTTTCTCCATAGGGAGTAGCAATTCTATTATACCCTGGCACTGGCCATTGCCCTTTGCCATCAGGTCCTATTTCTTCACTCTGCTTAATTAATTCTTGTGCATCCACAGCCATCTCTTTCAAAACTTTTATAATACCATCGTGTAAAGAGCCTGCAACTTTCTTTCTAAATTCTTCTATCAAAATGTTTTTGGTATCAGAAGGGTTTACGATATAGGCTGGTTCAATAATGACTGCCGGTATTTTAATACCACTAAATTTCAGTCTATTAGGTATTTCTGTTATTTCACTGGTTTTATTCTTGGTTGCATTAATCAGCTCTTTATGTATAATTTGAGCCACTCTTTCCCCTGTTATTATGCTTGTATCTCTATCTGTTGAAGAGTACAGCAGAGCCAACATATCACTTTCAGACGCTCCCCCAAAATTATTGTGAATGCTTACAAATAGAGAAGGATTAAGCTGGTTCACCAATTCTATTCTATTCTCCAAGGGTACTCCAGCATCCTCTTGACGAGTCAATTCAGCATTGACTCCTGATTCTCTTAACATATTATATAGTAAAAGTGATATTTCAAGGCTTAGATTCTTCTCCTTTACCTCACCAAAATTAGGGATGGTATAAACCGCCCCATAGTCATCTCCCCCATGCCCAGGATCAATGAGTACAAGCATATCTTTAATAATATCTTTATAGTTAGGTTCTTCTTCCTTTTTCTTACTCAACAAATTCTCTTGTTCTAATCCCTGTGTAGCATCATCCTTTACAGCTATATTTGTACTTATAAGATTTGTGTTATCAAGACCAGATGGGTTAGTCAGAACCATTCCCCCTATGATTATGCAAAAAATAATAGCTACTATAGATATTTTAAAGGATCCTTTTTTGAACTTTTCTATCATTTTTATTCTCCTTTCCAGTAAGCTGCTTGCTTCATAAAAGCTTACTGAATAAATCTTATTATAATTGCTCCTAAATCCCTTAGCTGAATTAATAATGGTCATCCCATAGGGTATGATTTCTTCTTCTTCTATTATCTCCATCACATACGCATCACAGGCAATCTCCCTATCATGCCTAATATACTTAATTGCAAACCATATGATAGGATTAAACCAGTGAATTAAGACTGCAATAAAAGTAATCAAATTATAAATTAAATCTTTTCTCTTGTAATGAGCCGATTCATGCAGGATTATATACTGAAGTTCAGTATGGTCAGTCTTAGTAGAAATATCTGTTGGCAGATAAATACATGGATTAAAGACTCCTCGAATACATGGACTTCCTATATAATCACTTAAATAGACTGGAATAGGCTTTCTTATATTCAATTTTCTTCTGCTTTCTTCTACTAAAGACTGTAGCTCAGGTGTTGAATGTATTCTTAACATTTTGTATTTGCCTTCAAACATAAATAAGGTGCTACCAAAGAATAGTGTGAATAACAACACTCCAAACAACCATATTCTAGCAGATACTTTTATGAGCTCCCCACTTGACTCTTTAGCTATTATGCTTTCCCCCTGCTCTGCAGAATCATATTCTGATAAGTAATCGTATATGGGCTTTTCCTCAATATAAAGCTCATAATTTGTCTCTTGATTTTTATCAAAATCCCAAGTTCTATAAGCTAGAGCATTCTCCTCGGCAGTAAGTGTTTTAGAAAGATTTTTTTCAACATAGGTTTCTAGGATTACTAAATTATTCTGTGGAAGTAGATTTAAAATGCTAATAGAACTTTCAATGTTGATAGGTATCAATAATCTGATAATCAGTATCATCCATAAGGTATGATGATATCGTGGTCCAATTCGTTGGAAATAGGACTTTTTAACAAGAAAATATGCTATTATAAAAATGCTTGTAGTCAACGATGAATATAGCACATGCAAAAAAACAATCTCTAAAATATCCATCTCCTGTATCCTCTCTTTTTCATAATTATACTTACAACAATTTTATTTTTTATTGTGCTGGTTTTCGTGTTTTTTCTTTTCAAGGATCTTCTGAATTTTTTCGATTTCATTCTCAGATAAGGATTCTTCCTCTAAAAAATTAGAAACAAGCATGCTCAAGGCTCCATCATATACTTTTTCAAGAAAGGATCTATTTTCAGTTTTAATGTAATCTTCTCTAGGAACCAGTGGATAGTATTTATAAATACGACCTTCCTTTTCAAAATCTATTATCCCTTTTTTGAGCAATCTATTTATTAGCGTCTTAATGGTTTGTGCTGACCATCCCATCTTAGGAGACAAAGCACTTATTATTTGTTCAGATGTGCTAGGATTATTATTCCATATAAGCTTCATCACTTCCCACTCTGCATCTGTTATATTTGGAGCTCTTTTCATGATTATTTCCTCCTTTTGTTTACATGTGTAAACGCTAAGCTCAGTTTACATCTGTAAACAGTTTTTGTCAAGAAATTAATGAATGTTTTTGATTTCTTGTTTTAGTTTTTATCGTTTTAACAATAAATGCATTGGTTAAGAGCTTTTATCTTCTTATTCCAATGCACTATATGTTTTTATAATTAAGTTTTTGGTCGATATAATATATTAATATGGCTATCTCTTATACTTGTTCTTATTTCTTCCAACATTTTATCAAATAATTCTTTTTCTCCATTATGAGTACCTACCACTACATAATCTAGACCCTTAGATAATGGAACACATATATAAACATCAAATCAATCCTTTGCATTGTGTTTATACCTGCAAATATGCCTCGTCTATTGCAATTCCTAATATTCAATAAAACCGCCGTTACTTATGGTACGGTTCACCGTATCATAGTTAGGGACATACGGTTTTAAGTTCTCTTTTTTAGCGGAAGTATCTAGGTATTCCAAAACATCCGCTTCACTAAATGCCAAAATGATTTTATCGACCACTCGCTCTTTGAAGTTATCCGACTTCTTTATTCTTATCTCTTTGATGACTGAATGAATCAGTCGTTTCCTTTCTTCATATGTTGCCAGTTCAAATAAAACCTTAAAGTGTTTAAGTGCTAGAGCTATCTGCTCAAAGGTTTGAGTTTCTCTTTCAACCGCTTTGAGTTGGTAATTTACATCATCAATTTCAGCTTCTATATCAGCCATTTTAGTGTTCAAGTCACCAATCATTGCTATAATCTTATCTTCTTTGAGGACCTCGAGTTTGTTGAGGTCACCTAAATAGGAATAATATAAACTTTCTTTATGTTTAAGTTCTTTAAGTGACTTTTGGAGTCTCTCCATATCCTTTAGAAGAGCCGAATTATCAGGCCTTTGACGCTTTTCGGCTTGTTCTGCTATAGCTTTAATTAAGTCTGGGTTTGAAACAAACTCTAAAAGCTTATCAACAGTATATTTTTCAATGGTTTCGGCCTCTACCAAATTCGGAAGACATACACTCGTATCTTTGTTACTATATTGTGAGCAAATGTAGTACCTATACATAATCCCTTCTGGATGCTTTTTGCTCTTTCTCTTTGTCCTATGAGCAACCATACTTGCACCACAAGCAGGACATTTTGGTAGCCCAGATAAAAGCCAATCGCCTTTCCAAACCTTCGGATTTGCTTTGCCTACTTTTTCTCTCTTCGCTCTTGTTTGTTGCCAAAGCTCCTCTGATATGATAGGTTCATGAATATCAGATTTCACCATTGTAAATTTATCAGTAATCCCTTTTCTTCTTTTGTTACTCCAATTTTCACGCAAACCCCATTTGATATATCCAGCATATGTAGGGTTATCTAAAACTGTTCTAACCGTGGCAACAGCCCAAGTGTTTCCCTTTTTAGTTTTCATATTACGTGTGTTCAAATGCTTGCAAATAAGGCTATAGCCATAGTCTTTATTTACATATAGGTCAAATATGGTCTTAACTATTTCAGCCTCATCATCATTCTTTACAAGTTTTTTGTCAATATTATCATACCCGAGTATGATACCGCCACCCCAATGTCCTAATTCAGCTCTTTTGAGCATTCCAGCACGAGCATTTGAAACAATGTTATCACGTTCCATCTCACTTACTGCGCCTACAATCTGAGCCATAAATCGCCCAGTTGCTGTACCTGTATTTATACCGTCTTCTTTACTAATCAGAACAATGTCCTTCTTTTCAAGATATGTCATTAAATGAGTCAAATCATTGAGTTTTCTACTTATTCGTGAGAGTTTCCAGATAAGTATAGCATCTACAGCAGTTGGATTAGAGTCAATGTATGACAACATATCTTGATATTGAGCCCTGTTTTCGGTACTCTTGCCTGAAATACCAGCATCGGTGTATGTGCCAACCACTTTATAATCAAATGCCTTGCAGTATGTCAAAAGACTATCAAGCTGGTTTTGAAGAGAAAACCCCTCAGTTTGTTCCTCTGTCGATACCCTTGTATATATAACAACATTTTTTATCAGTTTGTCTTCCATATCTTCACCTCATAACCAATTCTATCATTAAACCGTGCTTAATAATAGGACAAACCGAATTTGAACATAAAAAAAGACTACTTACGCAGTCTTTGCAGTATCCTTATTCTCATTTTCTATCTTAGCAATAACCTCTTCACCATACTTTTCTATCAGTTCTATCATAATATTTATAAATTCATCCCTCTTTGCTTCCCTTGCTTTCCTATCAGTGCTGTTTGTCATAATCATAAACCCCCTATAAATCGTGTATTTATAGTCGATTTATGAAGGGCTTGACTCGTAGGCACTTAAATATGAAGAAATTTTCATCGGCCTATGGTAAAATATCATAGGCATAGTTAATGGAGGTGACCTGTAATGGCTAAGCAGATAAAGCAAATATCCCGCAAAGACAGACAAGAGCTGATTAAAAGCACTTTAAGAAGAAATCAAGGTCTTTCAAATAAAAAGATAGCTACGCTTTTAGGGTGTAGTCCTACAAGCATAGCTAAGTATAGATTAGAACTGTTTGGAGAGTCCAAGTTGGACTCTATGCCCGTGAATACTGAGGATTGGACGCAGCACCCTTGGGTTCAAAGGCACAAAGATATTTTAGAAAAGAAGAAGTTATCTGATAGAACCCTTAAATGCCTCAGAACTCCGGGCGTACTAGACAAGTTGGTAGAGCTAGAGGGTGTCACGAAAAGCCCACGGCTTGCTCTGACAATTCTAAGGAAAGAACAACGGGAATTGAATAAGAACCCAAGCATAACGGTAACTGAGGACGCTGTGAAGTTGTTCGTGGCTGATTTACGCAATGAGAGTGACTACGACCAGATAAAACCCGAATCCATAGATTTAATCTTAGTCGATTTTATGTACAAGGCAGAGTATGCTGACCTGTATCCACACCTTGGGCGTATAAGTGCTAAACTCTTAAAACCAACGGGGTCTTTGGTTGTGGTATGTGGTCAACTGCTCTTGCCTCAGGCTATGCAAGCTCTCGGGGAATATCTGACATATAATTGGACACATGCTTATATGACCCCCAACGGCACTCAATTAGTACATAGTCGGAGGGTAATCCCAAAATGGAAAGCCATCCTACACTACACTAAAGGTGAACCAGATAAAAACCTTGCGTATATTCCTGACCTACACATACCTCCTCCTCGTGTCGCAGAAGATACCGGCCTACACCCTTATCAACAAAGTGTAGATGTTGAACTTGTAAAGGCGTTTAGCAATGAGGGTGACACGGTCATGGATGTCTGTATGGGAAGTGCTTCATACATCATAGCAACGCTGTTAGCTGGGAGGCGTAAGGTCTATGGCTCAGACGCTAATCCTCAATATGTCGCTACTGCTAAAGCTAGGGTCAAGGAGTTTTGGACAAAAAGAGAACAAGTGGAAAAGTAAAAAGACAGATACTCTGGTGTACCTGTCTTTTTAATATGATTAATTCGCCCTATTAAAGTTTGTAAGGGTCTTTGGAATTGGTTTTAGGGAAAGGTGCTATAAGCCATATAAAACCTCTCTGCGAGCTTTATATGAGGTTTTAAATATGGTGAGGTTAAAAGCCCTATATTGTCTTACATTGGTCATTGTCATAATCTGCGATTACAGCGTCTATATTGTGCCAGTCAAGCACACAACTCGGTATTAAGCACCTATAAGTATCGCTACTTAGTAGGTGTGTCAGAGCAGCATTATGGCTGATTGATTGCTTAACCATCACATACTGGATTAACGCCTCTTTGTAGGACATTACAATGGCCGCATTATTGCTATAATAAATAGCCTTGTCATCTAGCCTGTCACCAAAATACTTATTGACATGATAATCATAACTACCGCCAGATGTATAGTACCTGCGGCTAATCTCTGCTACTATATCCCAAAACTCCTGTTTATCCATATGTATACCTCACCTCTCTGTAAAATAATCTAAGATTAGCATACAAAGCAATGCAGTACAAGATAGTAATGACAGGTGTTATACTCCGTAGCAGATAAAGCCCTTATGTATCTGCTACCCCACATAGCTGTAAGGTTCGCTGTGTATATCCAAGTATCAAAGGCCCCGCAGTCTTGAGGGAAGCATAGAACCTCCCCACGGGCTTGTAGTATTCTACAAGCTTATACAACACATGACAGGAAATAGAACTATTTTAACTATATCTCATAAAATCTTTACACCTTCAACCTGAATGGCTGAAACGCAACCATGACCGCCTGTCTTCCATTTTCACTATCTGACCACTTTACATCATTCCAATTCATAACCAGACATTTTAGGAGGAGTATGCTTTTAAACCCCTTAAATATCCGCATCTTCGTCGCTCTGTTCCTCGAGTGGAAAACGATAAAAATTGAATGATTTCTCAATAGTTTTACCGCCTTTTTTAATGATATTACCTGTTTTTCTAGGTTCAATTTCTAGTAGTCCAAGACTCACCATCTGCTTCGCTGTTCTGGATATACTCCTCTCAGTAAGGTCGAGTAACTTGCCAAGTACATCCTGAGTACATTTCTTTGAGGCATACGCATTACGCCTAATGGCTATGTATAATAATAGCTCTTGCTCACTGATTTCTTTGTTTACAAGCATATCAAATAGTTTAACAGGTAAAGTAATGTACTCTTTTTCCTTTGGTGGTGCATAGTTCTTAGCTTTATAAGTATTGACTACTCCCTCAGTAGATTTATTAATTAACTGCAGCTCTAAGAGCGAATTCAGCGTGCGTGTTACTGTCTGCTCTGAGTAGCCTGTCAATTCTACGAGTTCGCTCACCTTATAAGCATTTTTGTTATCCAATAGAACTTTTATAATTACATAAGCGTAACCCTTAAGATTACATAAGCATTTGTCGGTTACATATCGGCTATCCAAAGTAAAGAACTGGTTGCTGTCCTTTGTTGGACCTCGTCTGTGTTTTGAACATTGGGCCTCATCACAATACTTTGCAAGTATCGGAGAAAAGGTGTTATTATCGGATATACAGCCTAAAAAGTTATATGGTTCTTTTGGATACCATAGCCTTTTGAAATCTTTTGTAACCTCATCTTCTAACTTCTGCTCGTGTTCTTCGCATAATTCATTACATTTACCGTTCCATTGTAGAACTACTTCTAATGCGGAATCATAGTTTTCTTTAGCACAATCACGGAAATAGCTCACTATGCGAGCTAAACATTTGTTTCTCTCACCTTTGGGTACGCCATTATTTAGCATAGTAGCTACACAAGGATACATACCTTTAAACTTACGTGTTATGGATTTCTTTCGAGTTACTGACCTACCTATACCAGCAGCTTTCTCTAACTTTTTGAGTCGGCTCTCAAGATAATCCAGCGTATAACGGCGGAAGCCCTCTTCCTTGTAACGAAACACAATGTTCACGGCTAAAGGAAACTCTCTATCTTTATGGTTGAGTGTACCGGGCAAACGGAGCGACTGAGCTTGACTGATATTAACTCTATCAGCACCACATAGGGCGGCATACCTACGGGTTATTGAGGTTACTCGAGCTATAGCAGTGGTTTCCTCAACACCGATGTAAATATGGTAGCCGTGACCACTATCTATAGCATAATGTATATACAGGCCGCCAGTTGTATCCTTGAAGTGTTTCACAAATTCTTGTATAGTGTTGAACCGACCTTTAAAGTCCTTTTTATCAAAGTCGAAACCAAGGCAGCTCCTACGGTGCATATTTTCAGCTGATTTGGTCAGCTTGCCATTAACAGCTACACAGGTTGACAAAGATATGTAGGTATCACAATCTTTTAAGCCGTTATTCAGCACAAGTTTTAAGTGTTCTTTGTTTTCAAAAAATTCGGTGTAAAAATTATTATTATTCCTCTTGCGGAACAGGGCAATATTCTCCCCGACCAGAAGTTTTGGAAATAGAAAGTCAATATAAGCATCTGTCGCCGATAAAGACTGACCTTCTTCTACTTCTACTACTTCAACATCATCTTCCTCTGGTTCAAAGTAGCTGAAATTGGTTTTCATTGTGATACCTCCATTCCTCTAGATGTTAAAACAGGATGCCCAGCAACGCCGAGCATCCTGTTTAGTCAAGTCCTAGGGCCGCATCAAGCTCGTTAATGCTAACCTCTGCGCATATAATTCTCGTCTGTGGTGTATCCACAGTGATAGTAGTAGTGGTAGTTGATGGTGTCGTCTCTGGTTTACCTGTGCGATAGAAGTTATATAAGTAACCTCCGCTAATTTTACGGTGTGTACCTGTAATAACGGCGTACGAGCTGTCACCTGCACGAGAAATCACCTCTACTGCTGTACCTTCCAGTTGTGCACATCCTCGGATAAAGACTTTGTACTCTCCAGCACTTGTACGCCAAGCACCTGTTTGTATTTTACTCATAACCTTTATACCTCCTTTTTATGGTCTAGTAGTAGATTCACTAAATACCTCGGAGCAGTAACCGCCTCAAATAACAACCCGTTCTCGGTGCATATGTACTGCTCCCTATTTGGGTCTTGCTCTGCCACCGATACTAAGGTAATTTTACCTTCTGCACGAGCTTTCATTACGGTATTGATTGCGGATTGTGATAGTGACCTACCACAAAGGTCGTAAAGTGCATATGCTGTTGCCATTAAATCACATCCTTTTTATATAGTGCTTTTAGATTATTTTTTGTACTTCTCTGGGTCTACCTGATGTTTATAGGGTGACCTACTCAATTTTTCAGTACGGATTACCTTTCCATCAGTACCAATGTACTGTATCTGTCGGCCTCCAGCTACATGGGCTAAGATTACTTTACACTCCACAACTTCACCTGTGGCTGTTTTAACCATTGCATTACTAGATAGTATATCCATAATGGTTTACCTCCGCTCTAATTTGTTATACTAATTCTAACTCTAGGTATTATGGGTGTCAATAGGTGTACACTTTAGTACATATTTGTACACTCTACCCGTCATTACGGGAAGTTCTTCCCAAAAACATAGCATTTATTCTAAAAAATATTCTTATGCTGTTGTAGTTTGGAGCTAGAACGATTGTGCTGTCGGATAAAGCCCCTAAATCAGGTGCAATGCGGGTTTAACAACTTTTTCGCAAATAAAAATAGCAAGAGTATATAATGTATTCTTGCTATTAAACTCTCCCTAATCGCCTACAATGTGCTTGTGATTAATGTTAAGTGTATTTGTATGTCTAGGGGTTCAGGTGGCTCTACGGGCTTCTATAATCCTTATAAAAATAAGAACATCCACAACGATTGTTGTGAGTGTTTTTAGAGGTTAATCTATCCACCAAAACCTACTTTGTGAAACTGCCTGAGTTGTTGTTATTACAAGGTGTCCGCCCGAAGCGCCTATCTCTGGCTGCTTGTGCCTCAATAGGGTCACTATCCTCAGGTTCTTTGAATAGGTCAGCTAGAAAACTCCTTGGCTGTGCCGTCTCTTGAGTAGTAGTAGCGTTATTACTTGTCTTAAAATCTCTATGGTTGTTGACTTTATTGCTGTTGTTTCCATCATATTTATTCATTTTCTTGTCTCCTTTCATTGTTTAATGCTTCACTAATTCTAAGCACACGCTCGATGTCTTTGAGTTGCTTTAGTGTCATTCGTGCCACCAGACGGTATGTATAAGGGCTAATATCTGCAAGCTCACAGTAGTGCTTAATCGTATGTTTGGGTTGCTCTGCTCTACTATGGATAAGTATACCTACTATCTGTTCATCCGTGATGCCTAAAGAACGCCCACCCGGTGAATGATAAGCTTTGCCACACATTGGACACTTTTCAGAAGTTTCCATTTGATGCACCTCCTCGTTTAGTAATTTATTACTATACACAGACAGGCCTAAGACCTTATGCGAATAGAACTTAGCTATAATTTTTTATAATTAATAGAAGAAAGCCGACTGCCACGAATAGAACCAGCTGAAAGCATAAAAAGAGCACCCCGAATAATTTCGAGATGCTCTATAATATTTTTTGTGACTAGCCTGTTGCCCTAACTTCTATATTTTCCAACAATATCACTCCAGCGTGGAATAACTAGCTGTATCCCATAATGTCTTTTATAGCTTGCTAAAAAACTGTTCTTCCAGCTTGCGGCCTCGTTATGAGTTTTAGGGTTCTGGTATACGGTTTCTTCAACTGCAGAAATAAAATCCTCCAAACAAGTGAACATTGGGAATGAGACACGCTGTGTGCTATACCAGACACCGGGGCGTATCTTATGTACAACGCCTTGTTTAACCTGTAAATTTAGAGCCCAATTTTGCATACATCTGGTTATCTCCCAAACCTTCTTAATCCACAAGTCTTTAATAGTAACTATACCCTCATCGCTCATATCATAACCAAAGATAAGATAGTCAACATCAAGCATATAAGGCTTGTCTATAATTTCCTCCTCGTACATCCTAAAGTCGGCAATGTCAAACCCCGGACTTGCAGAACGATTAAAGGCCTTGCCCTCTAAAAGTCCTGTTGTCATATTGTCAGGGTTAAGGTAAAAATCAGGTGGCATTTGTGTATTTTCCGATAAAACATATTCAATTCCTCGTTTATCAAGCCAACCTTGTAACCATTCTTGTATAATGTTCCCAACAACATCCTTCTGCCTCACGATAATATCTACATCACCTAAGTAGAACTTAATCTGACCTTTCAAATCCAATATTTTATCATCGTTAAGCAGTTTGTTATAAATCTCTTGTGCTGTACACCTCATTAATTATTACCCCCACAATATATTTTTAATACCCTCAAAGCAACTTCCTTAATAACGGGCACGACAACTGTATTTCCTAATAGGTCAAACCCGTCCTCAATAGTAGTATCAAATTTAAAGTCATCAGGATAGCCAAAAAGTCGTAATCCTTCACGCAATGATAAAGTTCTTAAGCCGTTACCATCAGGTACAAATAAATGCTGAACATCCATTGCAACAAGTGTTGGTGCTATGCCATCAGGGTCAAGTATCTTACTAATCTCATAAGACATTTTACCAGCGACTATATTATACCCCTTAGGTAATGTAGTATCTTGTACTCTTATATTTCCAACCTTCTTCTTAGGGTGTTCAAGCTTCAAATAACCCTTCTCAACAAGGTCTGTAAGCATATCTTCTAAATTTTCATCATTATAAAATGTGCGTATATGGTCTAGGGTCAGTGGCATACCGTCCATCCAGTCTATACCATATTCCTCGGCCCATTTCTTTTTACGGCGTTCAGTTAATATCTTATTCATCAATTCTCGCTGAGCTGGGCTAATAGGCCCTTTATACTCAATATCCCAACTATGTATATTGTTTTCACCGCCACGCTTATCTTTTATTGACTTTCCATAGAGTTCTTCTATAGGATAGTGACGCAAAACAAGCTGAACAAATTCACTATTAGAGGTGGGTAATCCCGTTTCTAATATATCTCTCAGATGACTCTTTTTATGAGGAAATGTCATTATGTCAGGCTTTTCTTTCTTTGTACCTACTATATAAATACGCTTCCTCTCCTGTGGTACACCGAACTGCTTAGCATTTAGAACATTCCATGCTACCATATATCCTAAATCTTCTAACTGTTCCAAAATAATCGTTAAGGTTCGGCCTACCTTATCTTTTGGGTTCTCTCTATCGTGATTAACTAACCCTTCGACATTTTCTAATATGAAACCAAAAGGTTTCTTCTCTTTGATAATACGAGCTACATCAAAGAATAGGGTACCCCTTGTATCCTCAAATCCTAAGCGTTTACCAGCAGCTGAGAACGCTTGACACGGAAATCCCGCACATAAAAAATCAAAATCAGGAATTTCATTAGCAGGCACTTGTGTAATATCACCGTGCATTACTTCATCTGGGTGGTTCTGCTTCAGCACCTCAACAGCGTATGGTTTTATTTCAGAGGTAAAAACACATTCAGCTGATATACCTAAGTCAGCACAAGCCAGTTCAAGGCCTTTACGAATCCCACCTATACCAGCAAATAAATCTATAAACTTAATTGTTCTGCTCATATTCAACCTTGTCCTCCGTTTCTTTATCATTAACCAATCCAACAATATCTGAGATGTCACAATGTAGAGCCGTACAGATTTTTGTCAGAGTTTCCATTGAAACAGAGTCATTCCGTCCTAACTTAGCGATTACATTTGTGCTAACTCCAGCTATCTTGCGTAAGTCAGTGCGCTTTAAATTCTTATCAATTAACAACTTCCATAGCTTATTGTAACTTACTTCCATTTTTCTAACCTCCGTCATCATTATAGCATAACTACAATACCATAATACACACCAAACATCAAGATTATATACCTATATCGTGATATTTACTATACCATATCAAGCTATCTATCTAGTATCTTTAATGAGCCACGAAGCACGCCACCGTCGAATAAAACTTTGAAAAGAGGCTTGACTAAAGTATCCGTGGCCGTTTACTTTAGAGTTAATAGTAGTGTCAAAGAAAAGAGTTCTTTTCGTTTACACTTAACGCAGAACTAAAACAACCCGTAAACGCAGTAAAAACAGCTCAATTGTGTCAAGGATATTATTTACACCGTTTTGTTGACAAATCGGTTCATAAGACTATAAACATGAGAGGATGATAGGTATGGATTTTGGCTATTGTAGATGTAGTACAAATGAAACTAAGCAAGACATCGACAGACAAAGGAGAGAGCTAAGGAAGCTAGGCATCAAAAACGAGAATATTTATTGGGAATATGTGTCAGGGAGTAAAGACCATAAAGTCGAATGGAATAGGCTACTAAGCGTGGTAGAGTGCGGAAGTACCATAGCTTGCACAGAGGTCAGCAGGCTAACTAGGTCGACTAAACAGCTGTGTGAAATCATAGAAACTGCGAGAGCTAAGCAGATAAAGCTCATTATAGGAACTTTTGTAGTAGACTGTACTTCTGAACTAGACCCTATGACACAGGGGATGCTGCTTATGTGGGGGGTATTTTCAGAAATGGAAAAGTCCATCATTAGTCAAAGAGTTCGGAGTGGAATGGCAAATGCCGCAAGTAAAGGAATTGTTGTAGGCCGCCCCACAACTACTATTGAGAACCTTCCTAACAGCTTTCTAAGGCATTATCCTAAGTATACAAATAAAGAGATTAATGTTACAGAACTGGCTCGTCTGTGTGATGTGAGTCGTCAAACCATATATAAATATATTAGCATTTACAAGTCAAAGGAGGAGAATAAAGATGCAGTTATGCCGTGATTGTAGGTATGTATACCATAGTACCAGTCGCATACCCTGCCTTTCCTGCAACAGCACACGCCTTACCATACCATGCAGCGAGAATTTGGTTGAAATTGTCAATAGTCTGCTCGATAAGGGCATCAAGGTGGTCAGTGCTGCCTGTGACCTACACGATTTAATAGATTATATTGACGGAAAGGTGTGTACTGGTAAGAATGTTCAAATCCAGATAGAACTGGGTTGCCTCTATGATAATCTATTTATGGATTTACCGCCTGATTGGGTGGCCTATGAATACAGCCCAATTATTGACCATAGAATTGGTCCAAAGTGCACAGGATTAAGCCACTCAGAAGATTTTATACCCTGAGTTTATAGGTTCAAAAACTAAAAAGATAATAAAACACTTGAATTTCAGGTGTTTTTTTATTGGAAATTTTGGAAATAATCGTTGTGTACTTCGATGTACTGTGATATAATAAAAGAGGGTGATTTTATGTTTATTAGAGTGACTAAGAGTCCTACAGCTAAGTATAAAAAAGTATATCTTGTTGAAGGCTACCGTGACGAAAATGGTAAATCTAAACAAAGAATTATTAAATGCTATGGCAATCTTGAAGAATTAGAGGCTAATGATCCGGATATTCTACAAAAGCTAAAAGATTCTGCTAAATTGATAACTAAAAACCAAGTAAATCTAACATTGAACCTTAGTGATAGTAACGATGATATGGAAATTGATAAGAACTATGGCTACTTTTTTCTTGAAAGACTCTATAATGAGCTTAGTTTACCTCAGTTTTTAAATCACAAATGCGTAAAAGAAAGCATGTTTTTGACTTGAATGAAGTTTTTCAATTGCTTCTATATGGAAGAATTCTGAAACCTGCTAGTAAAAAATCAACATTTGAAAATAAAGATGAGTATTTCGAATCTTTTAAAGTAACTATAAATTCTATTTACGAGTCTCTCTCTCTAATGAAGGATATTAAAGAAGACCTACAACAACATCTTCATGAACAAGTTTCACAGATCCACGGTAGAGATACTTCACTTGTTTTCTTTGATGTAACTAACTATTACTTTGAATCAGACTTAGAAAATAATCTTAAAAAGTTGGTATCTCTAAACAAAAAAGAACAACGCCAATCGTACAAATGAGTCTAGCAATTGATAGAGCAGGCCTACCTGTTGGGTATGATCTTTTTTCTGGTAATACCCATGATAGTACAATGCTTATTCCTGCCTTAAAGAATATGAAAAATAGATATGCTCTTGAGAGAGTAATTCTAACAAAGAGACAAAGCTCTAAATAGTGGTAAAAACCTAGCTTTTCTTGTAGAAAACAATGATGGTTACATAGTTTCACAAAAGGTAAGAGGTCTTGCTCTAAGACATTTATAAAAGAAATTCTTAAAGATGAAGGCTACGTTTATAACTCTACTAAAACTTTTAAGATTAAATCTTTCTTCAGGGAAAGAAAAACTAATAACGAAAATGGTGAGGAAATTACACTCAAAGAAAAAGTTGTATCTTTCTGGGCCGCGATTATGATGCTAGAGAAAAACACAAAAGAAAAAATTAGAAGAAAAAATTCAAGAGTATCTTGAAAATCCTTCGAAATATAAAGCTTCTAATCGTTATGGTGTAAAAAAGTATTTAAAAGAAATAGAGATAGATACTTTTACAGGTGAAGTGGAAGATAAAAAAACGCTCTTAGAGTTTGAAGTCTAAGTACGAAAGAGATGTGGCCTTAGATGGGTATTATGCTCTTGTTACCAGTGAGCTTGAAATGCCTGATGAAGAAATAATTGAAAGGTATAGAGGTCTTTGGAAGATAGAAGAATCTTTTAAAGTTTTAAAGTCAGATTTAGAAGGTCGTCCTGTCTATGTTCGAAGAGAGGATAGAATAGAAGGACATTTTCTTATTTGTTTCGTAGCATTATTAATTTCGAGAATTTTAGAGAATAAACTCAAAAACAAATACTCTATTAAACGAATACAAGAGTCTCTTAGAAATGCGACGTGTAGATTTATTACCAATGGAATCTACTCACTTAATAAACAAGATGAAATTTATAGAGATATCGAAAAATTATTTGGTGTTTCTCTAAATTACAGAAATATAAGAATCGAGCAAATTCGTTCTTATAGGAAAGAAATAGTTCACAACATAAAAAAATAAAAACAAATCAGCTATGACCTAGTATTTTTAAGGTGTTTAGCTGATTTTTTGTTCTTGCAACCTATAAACTCAGGTGTTCAAATCCAGATAGAACTGGGTTGCCTCTATGATAATCTATTTATGGATTTACCGCCTGATTGGGTGGCCTATGAATACAGCCCAATTATTGACCATAGAATTGGTCCAAAGTGCACAGGATTAAGCCACTCAGAAGATTTTATACCTCTTGATAATGCTGAACTCGAATTTGCTACTAAATTAACCGTAAGTAACTTGGAGCTGTGGCTTGATAGCTACGATAATGACGGGGTTAAGGCTGTGTTGAGGTTAGATGGATATGCAGTCGACCAATAAAAACTTAAAATACAAACAGCTGCAACCTAGTTAAATCAAGGGTTACAGCTGTTCTGCTGTGTATCTGATTGATATGTTACTGTGGCTGCATGAAGCTTTACTATGCCAAATGTATTAAGTTGTCGCACAAAACGGTCATAGGACTTACAGCGACACCCCCGTGAACATAAACAAGTACAGCCTCGCCTACCGTCTAGGTAATAGCTTTCCCAAGCGTCCTCTATGATGGGGTATTGTAAGGGTGGCAGAGTACCTAGGGTCACTATATACATTATCTTATACCTCCTTTTCGTAGTCAGTATAATCTGATATATGGCTACGACGAAGCGATTACAAGAACAATATTCTGTATGTCCCTACTTATGATACGGTTCACCTTTTATTATCCTAAACCCTCTGTATATTTGCTCTAATAAAATAAGTTTCATTAGCTGATGTGGGAAGGTCATGGGCGAAAAGGATAGCTTAAAATCAGCCTTATTTAATATATCGTCTGACAGTCCTAATGAACCACCTATTACAAAGGCAATATGACTATTTCCAGTTAACCCTAAGTCTTGAATTTTAATTGCTAATCCCTCCGAGGAAAGCATTTTTCCTTGTATAGCTAATGCAACTACGTACATTCCGTCTTTTATATGTTTTTGTATACTTTCTCCCTCTTTATTTTTTATTAAAACCATCTCATTGGCACTTAAATTCTCTGGTGCTTTTTCATCACTTACCTCTATAAGATTTATTTTACAATATCTTGATAACCTTTTTGTATATTCATCTATACCTAATTTAATATGCTTTTCCTTTATTTTACCTACAGTAATAATTGTTATATTCAAATATAATCCCTTCTTTCGATTAATTTAAAAAAGCTGAGATAATCTCAGCTCTACACTACTAAATATTTGGGTACCCGGTCGCAATAATCACAGGTTTTAGGAGCAACCCATTCAGTAAACTTTACTTTCTCTAATTCGTAAAGATCTGGTGGTTGTTCATACACTTCAACAAAGTCTTCTATGCCTTCCTCTAAATGCTTATTGCATGTAACGTACATATACTCACTCTTCTTTCCTAAAACCAATATTTATTAGTAGTTTTGCATGTGATTTTATAAAATATACCCACGGCATTAAAAAACTTAATAATACATACTCCGATAGTATTTCACATGAAACATCCCAAACAGACTGTTTGGGATGCTATATTAGTTAAATTTAACAGTAATAGTTTCACTTCTTCCATTCCTCAATACATTAACTTTGATTTCATCACCAGGACGATATTTATATAGCTCTCTAATCAAATCACCCATTGTATTAGTTTTATTACTATTAATCCCAACAATAACATCTCCAGCTCTAAGATCATGTTTCTCAGCTATTGAATTTTCCATTATTTCAAATATATATATACCAGTTTCTGCTTGAAGCTTAGAACCTGTCATTGCTTCAAATTCACTAACATTTACTCCGCGAATACCAAGATATACTCTTGTGAATTCACCTTTTTCAATAAATTGATCTACAATTGGTTTTGCAGTGTTTATAGGTATAGCGAATCCCAAACCTTCACCCCCACCAATTTTGGCAGTGTTTATTCCAATCACTTGTCCCTTATGATTAAGCAATGGACCTCCGCTATTCCCTGGATTAATCGAAGCATCTGTTTGAATCAAATTGTCTATAGTGTGTGTCTGAGTAGCAATACTTCTATTTAAACCACTTATAACTCCCTGGGTTAATGTTCTTTCAAAATTAAGCCCTAGTGGATTTCCAATTGCAATAGCTATTTCGCCAACTTCCAAGCCATCGCTATCTCCAAGCTCTGCAGATATAAAACCAGATCCATCAACTTTTATAACTGCTAAATCTAATGTCTTATCAAACCAAAGAACCTCTGCATTATGTCTACTCCCATCATAGAAAAGAACTGAGACCTCATCTGCATTCCCATCTCCAACAACATGAGAGTTAGTTAAAATATATCCACGTTCATCCACTATAACTCCTGTCCCTAAAGAAGGAGTACGTCTAGTACCAAAGAACCTATCAGTCTGAGTAGTTATTGTTGTTATACCAACAACTGATGGCATAGCCTTTTGTGCAACAGCTGTATAAATAGTTACATCATGACGGGGTTCTATAACTATTGATTGTAAATTGCTTCCAGAAAACACTCCTCTTTGTTGAAGAATTTCTGGTAGAAAAAAGTATACTGTTGATAGGGAAAGTAAGCTTCCTACTAAAGCGCTAACTAAAGCTATAGTAATGATTTTAATTTTTGATTCCTTCTTTTGACCATGATAATACCTATTACTTACATAATAAGAATTTTCCTCACTATTATTACTAACATTATGTTCATGGCTATTAAAATTATTTTCCATACTATCACCTCCGAGTTAATAAGAACTATAACCCAGTCGCAAATGTATATAGTGTGCTCCCTTTCTCTCCATCTATTATATCTATAAATACATCCTTACCTACTCTAATATCATTCTCCTCCATTATATTCCTCACAGTTTGTAAAGCCAGCTCTGGAAAATTATTCTCCTTACTTAAATGAGCAAGCAAAAAAGAATTAACATTCTGTTTAATTAGTTGAAGTATTGCATCTCCAGCAGCTTCATTAGAGAGATGTCCTTCGTCTGAGAGTATTCTTCTTTTTAAAAAGTATGGATATTTCCCAACTTTTAACATGTCCACATCATGATTAGATTCCAAAACTACTAAATTAGACCCCTTTACTTTTTCTAGTATTACCTGATTTATACAACCTAAGTCAGTAGTAATACTAATTTTTACCCCTTGGTTTTCGATAGAAAATCCTACAGGGTCATTTGCATCATGAGAGATACTATAGGGATGAATAATAAAATTCCCTATTTTGAAAGTTCTATCCGTTTTAAAAATTTTTATATTATTTTTATCTACTTTTGAAATTATAGGCATCATGCCTTCCCATGTACCCCTATTTGCATATATAGGAATATCATATTTTCTAGACAGAACACCTGCGCCACTTACATGATCTCTGTGCTCATGACTAATTATAATTCCTGACAGCTTTCTAGGATCTACCCCTAGTTCACAAAGCTTATTGTCTACTTTTTTACCATTTAATCCAGCATCAACAAGCAAAAAGCTCTCGCCATCAGATATATAATGGCAATTTCCTTTGCTACCACTAGCTAAACTACAAAAATATATATCCATTGGTTACTTTACTCTCCTTGCTACAGCCCCTAAAGTTGTCAATTTATCGATAATACCCTCGTAGCCCCTATCTACATAGTGTATATTTTCTATTTCAGTTTCTCCCTCCGCTATTAAAGCGGCTATTATAAGGGCTGCACCTGCTCTTAAATCTGTGGCCGCAACAGATGCTCCCATTAACTTTTTAACACCTTGAATTACTGCAACTCTTCCTTCAACCTTAATATTTGCACCCATTCTTTTTAGCTCATCAACGTGCTTAAATCTTCCTTCAAAAATCGTTTCAGTAATTATACCAGTGCCTTTTGCAACTGATAGCAGACTACTCATCGGTTGCTGTAAATCTGTTGGAAACCCGGGGTATACTAAAGTTTTAACATTTATGTTTTTTAATGGTTTAGTCCCTATAACTCTTATACTATCATCATTTTCTATAATTTCAACATTCATTTCCCTTAGCTTTGCTGTAATGGCTTCTAAGTGTTTTGGTATGACATTATTTATTACTACATCGCCCTTAGTTGCTGCTGCTGCGATCATATAAGTTCCTGCTTCTATCTGGTCTGGTATAACAGAATGCCTACACCCCTTTAACTTGTTAACTCCACGGATTTTAATTACGTCTGTTCCAGCCCCTCTTATATCCGCTCCCATACAATTTAAAAAGTTAGCCACATCAACTATGTGTGGTTCCTTAGCTGCATTTTCAATAACAGTCTGTCCCTCCGCCATTGTCGCCGCCAGCATTATATTGATTGTTGCCCCAACACTTACAACGTCCATGTAAATTTCAGCGCCCACTAGTTTATCTGCCTCAACAGATATCATCCCGTGCTCAACTGTAATAGTTGCACCCATAGCCTCAAAACCTTTTATATGCTGATCTATAGGTCTATTACCAATACAACAACCACCAGGGTATGAAACCTGGGCTTTCTTAAACCGGCCTAAAGCCGCCCCTAAAAAGTAATATGATGCCCTAAGATGTCTAGCCATTTCATAGTCTGCATAACACTCTTTCATATTCGTAGTATTAATCTCTAATGTATGAGCATCTATTTTATTTACTTTAGCCCCTAGACTTTTTAACATCTCCGCTAAATACTTTACATCACTTATATCTGGAAGATTCTCCAAAATGCAGGTTTCTCCTGCTAAAACAGTTGCAGGAATCAGAGCAACTGCAGCGTTTTTAAACCCGCTAATATCAACTATACCCTTTAACTTTTGTCCACCCTTTATTATTAGTTTTTCCATTTATTTATCAGCTTTTGCTGATACTCACCACCCTTTAAGTTCTATATTTCTACCATTTATTTTAGAGATAGTAACACACACGAATCCTATTTTATAGTTACTAAATATTATTGTTATTTTTTTTTAATTATATCATTTTAATTTTAATTTGATAAGTGGCAAACAACGAAATAGCTAAAAACTTAAAAAAAATGAGTGAACTACACAATTCGGTAATCCACTCATTTCAGCAATTTCATAAGATTTAATTTTTATAGCCTTCTACATAGTAAGTTTTTCCATTATTTAATGTAATGCGCCATGTTGGAAAAGCAGTGCCTGATTCAATATCTCTCCAGTCTGCTACATTTACACTTTCTGGATCAAAATAGTAACCTAACTCAATGTTATTTACTATAATATCATCATATGGATTATCATTCACCATATCGTTTATTTTTCTCAGTAATGCTTCTGTAGCTGGTATTATCTTTCTTTTTTGAGGATAAGTTTTGTCATACTCAAGTAACATTGCCTCAAATCCTATTATACCATGTTTGTTCACATAAACATTAATATAGCTTTCACCTAAAAAATGATTATTATATAGCTGTTCATAAACTAAAATATATACGGGATTATCACCAAATTCAACAACTTTACCAAAATATATTTGACTTAAATGTAATTGACTAAAATTAAGATTATGCTCCAACAGGAAGTCTTCACTAATAGTTTTTGCTTTGTTTTCATCTAAAGAGTAAATGGGTTCACATTTTTCAGTTCTTTTGTATGTTATCTTTTTACCGCCTACAATATTTACAATTCCAGACTCTGATGCATATGTATTATTATCAATTTCAGTATATTCTCCTAAAAGCTTGGGTCCTATTTCTTCGATATTAAAAGTATTGTACTTTACAAATAGAACTGGCAACGATTGTGTTTCTAGTGGTATTTCTGTATTAACCTTAATTCCATTTTCGTTTAAATGTGCCTTTACTTCCTCTACATATTTATTTGTAATAGTAAAAAAATTCTCTTGACGCATTATATCCTTTTCTATATTAAACAACAGAAACAGATTAGTAATGATAAAGGCAATTATTAAAATATTCTTTGCTTTTGACCAATCCACCCTATCACCACCATATTAATTTGCAACTGTTTTATATCGAAGAATCCCATCATATGCATCAAAGTAATATACAGAATCTTTAACTATAACCCTCCAGCATGGTATAATAAGTTGATTTGTTACCTGATCTAAAGTATCTAGATATACAAGTTCTACACTCATTATTTCATTCAAAATCATTTCATCAATAGCTACATCCTGATTAGTAAATGAATTTAAATAATCTTCTTTTAACCTGTCATAATTGTCATCTATTATTTTATGAGGCAACATCATCTGATTTGTTACTTCTACGTTTGGTAAATCTACTGGATTTCTTATAAAAGACTTATAGTTTTTTATTTTATCCCCATAAACCTCAACTTCAATAGTATTAGTTGAGTTGCTATCTACAAAATGAATAGGTCTATCATTTACTTTGTATGAGAAACCAAAATAATAGCCTCTGTTTTTTTCAATTGGACGAATTTCTTTTAGATATGTATCCTCTGGAAAAGTACCGTGATTTAATACAAAGTTAATAGCTGAATCTAATGCGTTAATAACATTTGTACTCGATGGGGTTCCTACATCTTCGGAGTACTCAATTCTTCCTCTGTTATTTATTCTAACGCTCTTTTCACCATAACCATAAATAAATACTGTTGAACCACTGGTTTCCTTAATTGTCTTAATAAAATCAAAGTTTCTATCAAAAAAAGTCTTCGCATGTTCAACTACTATACTATCGTCAGCTATGTTGATTTCACTATCCACATACATTTTGGGTAATGAATTACTAAAGCTCAATGGCATCAATACAGGGTTTCCAATATCTAAAAATAACGGATAGAATCTATTATAACTCCGTCCTTCAATATATTGAAATAATTGGTTCAATGTTCTGCTATTATAATTATTATGACTAGCTTTAAAGACACTAGTGCCATTTAATATGTATATATCGCCATTAGCTGTAGCAGGTATTAAAATTTGTTCTATTTCTTTTACATTCCTAACAATCCTATTGTCTATAGACCCAAAAACTGAAGAAATAAGTACAGAAGGGATGTTTTTGCCAAAATGAATCTCTATACTTTTAAGATTTTTTAATTCATTATACTTATCAATGGTAGTAGGTAGAACTTCAGGTTCTCCTAAAAAGTATGACTCTAAAAAATCCTTACTTAAATGCCAAATATCATCTGTATAACCTGGGTTTACATGATATCCGCCTAAGTTAATATTAAATTTTATTGGCCTTAAAACATCATTCCTAATTTCTAATACTTGTTCTTGATTTACTCCTAGGTTAGACGCCTCGGATTGTAGCATAGTGAATGGAGAAATAAACCAAATCTTCTGTGTCAGAAAAATGCACATTGTCACCAAAACTACTAATATGATAGTTTTTACTTTTTCTCTTTTCATTTTCTATCACTCCGAGGTATTATGGCTTAGAGTTAGTGCCTGTAGCGATAAAAATGTTTTTAATTGCATCCCTAGGATTAACAACGCTATCAGTAAGTTGCTTTTTTACTTCTTCAATGTCTCTTACTACTACAACCCGGTTTACAATAAGTTCTTCACCCTTTTCAAAATCAACCTTAAACTCAATCTTATTAGTTCCCTTTCTTAATACCAACTCAGTGAACCCTCTTTGTATAGTCCCTACTTCTACCATAACAGGTTCATCAACCAATACAAATTTTTCTTCATCATTTGCTAAACTTGTATTATGAAAAACTGAAATAGTTACAGTTGATTTTTCAGAAGCATTAAAAGAAACAAACAAATTAGGATCATTTGTTGTTAGATTTCTTGTAAGATTATTAAGTCTGAAAAAAGTTTGAGGTTCTTCTACGATTTTGTTTTCTGGGTTTGCGTGAGCGATAGCACTTAGACTTATTAAAAGAAAAAGTACAGAAAGACACACCATGAATTTTTTTAGCATTACTATCCCTCCTTTATGGAGAATCTAACTTTAAGTATATTATATATAATAATTGTTACAAACATATTACAACATATTTAAAAGTTAATTACACATTTTTTCCTTTATACTACAAAACTTTCCGCCATCTCTTCTATAACTGGTAAAGTAATTGTAACTTTTGTTCCACTACCCTCACCACTCACTATTTTTATTGTCCCCTCATGTGAATCAATAATTTGTTTAGCTATGGAGAGTCCTAGTCCTGTGCCTCCTAATTCCCTAGACCTTGCCTTATCTACCCTATAAAAACGCTCAAACACTCTAGATAAATCCTTAGCAGGTATCCCAATCCCATTGTCTTCAACGGAGATTACAGCATAGTCTCCTTCTTTAAGAAGTTCAATTGTAATTTGTCCCTCTTCATTAGTGTACTTGATTGCATTTGTAATAATATTCGATATTACTTGTTCGATTTTATCTTCATCACCGTTAATTTTAATATTTTCACAGTCTTTTACATATTTGAGTATCTGTTGTTTATTATGTGCAGATAATTCAAGCTTTATTAAGACTTTTTCAATAATATCGTCTATGTATACTTGCTTCTTATTCCATTTATACTGTTGAAAATCTAAATTTGATAACTGCAATAGATCTCGTACTAACCTAGTCATTCTATCAACTTCACTGTCTATAACATTAAGAAACTGTTGCGTAAGCTGTTTATCCTCTATTGTTCCATCTAAAATGGTTTCTGTGTAGCTTTTAATTGTAGTCAGTGGTGTTTTAAGTTCATGAGAAACATTAGCTACAAATTCTTTACGCATATTTTCCAATTTTTCGTGTTCAGTCACGTCTTGTAGTAATAGGATTATTCCTGCTAAAGTATTTGTTTCATTTGTGAATGGTGCATAATTAGCTCTTACTTTTATACCATCACCCATATCAATTATTTGACTTCCAGACCAGGATTCCTTTTTAAAGTAATCTAACGTAAGCCTTGGATTTAGCTCTCTAAATATTTCATCGAAGGACTTCCTATGAACAGCTTCTTCGTCTAACTTTAATATCTCTAGAGCCCTAGGGTTAGTATGTATTATTTCTCCAGTTTCTGTAGCGGCAACTAATCCATCGGCCATATAATTAATAATCGTATCAAGCTTGTTTTTTTCACTAGATACCTCTTGTATCGATGATTTAAGTCTAGCTGTCAAGAAGTTAAACATACTAGCAAGTTGCCCTATTTCATCATTTGACTTAACCTCAACTATTTGGTCGAAATCGCCCTTTGCCATTTTTTCTGCCTTTATTGTTACATCATTTATTGGGCCTGTAATACTTTTAGCTATAAGGTAACCTAATAATATTGTTATAAATAAGGCTAAAAGAGTTGCTCTCGTTAATATATATTTAGATTGATCTAATGTCTTATAAATGCTTTCTAGATTTTTTCTAAGATATACTGCCCCTGCAATCATATTGTTTTCATCAAATAAAGGGAAAACAATATTTTTTGAGCTAGTTGTTTCACCACTTCGTGATATGATGTCCTTTTCTCTTTCGTCCCCATTGAACGCTGCTAAGATTAACTCTGGCTCTAGAATGTGCATTGCATTCTGATTTAAATAAGGTATATTTGTACTTGAAATTATTGTAAAGTTATTGTCCTTATCTATCACATAAATCTCTATATCCATTTTTTCATAGAAAACTATATTTTCTTGAGTATCCTTTTTATTGTGTTGCCAATTTGTGTCCTGAAGAGTTGTTATAATACTACCTGCAATTTGTATTAAATTTCCACTAACGCTTTCTAGATGATATTGCTCAAACTGTTGTATTATAAAAACACTGACAATGCTCATGGCAATAAACACAAGTAAAAAGTAAATGGTTATAAGCTTAATTCTCATACTTTTTATCATGTAATTATGTCCTCCTAAAGTAATATCCTACGCCTCTCTTAGTTAGTATATACTTAGGATAACTTGCATCATCCTCAATTTTTTCTCTTAACCTTCTTACAGTTACATCTACGGTTCTAACATCACCATAGTACTCATAACCCCAAACTTCTTTTAGTAACTGTTCTCTTGAAAAAACCTGCTCCATTTGAATCGCAAGAAACTTCATAAGTTCGAACTCTCTTGATGTTAATTCTATTACTTCATCATCTTTTCTAACTTCATACTTATTTAGGTCTATATAAAGCTGACCATTTTTAATTAGGCTCTGACTTTTAGGTTGAAGCAAAGTATTTGTTCTTCTTAAGTTTGCTTTAACTCGAGCTAATAGCTCTCTCATGCCAAAAGGTTTTGTAATATAATCATCCGCACCCATTTCTAATCCTAAAACCTTGTCTACTTCTTCTTCTTTAGCTGTAATCATCAGTATCGGCATAAAGAAATTCTCTCTTACTTTTCTACATACTTGAAATCCGTCTATCTTAGGTATCATTACGTCCAAAAGTATTATATCTGGTATCATCTGCGCTACCTTATGTAAGGCTTGCTCACCATCGTGAGCAACTTCTACAGAATATCCCTCTTTCTCAAGATTAAACTTAATTATGTCAGCAATTGGTTTTTCATCTTCCACAATTAGAATTTTTTGACTCACAAAACATCACCCCAATAATTTTTTAAGACTTAAAATTCTTTAAATCTACTTTATTCCCTTTTCCTATTTCATCAATAAGCTCTATCAATGATTCTATACCATTTCTCTCTACATAGCCTCTTACAAACCTAAAGGATTGAGTATATGCAGTGTGCACATCTAATGCATAGAAATTATTTGTTAAATTCTCGATTGAGTATACTCGTTCATCAACCTCTAGGCCTACTCCCCATTCATAGCCATCAACCATATACTCTAAATATAAACTTACTCCTTCTGTAAACCACGTAGGAAAATTGCCTCTTCCAATATGGTCTGTAAATTTGTGCGCTAATTCATGAAGAACAGGTCCTTCATAATAAAACACCTTATGCATATCCTCGTCTTCATTAATCCAGTAAATAGGATTATATATATGAATACTGTTTCCAAAGTAAACTCCCATAGGAGCCCTATTTCCTCTTAACATAGTAGTGCTCATCATTTTGTTAACATCATTATATACTATGATTTCGATTTTATCATTAAATTTATAGTTAAATATATCAACTAATCTTGAATATTTATCTTCAGCAGTTTTTACTACTAAATTCATTACTTCTTCATCTACATCTTCATACTTAACTACGAAATTATTAGACTCAACTTGGCTAAAATTTGATGTTTTATATGAAACAAAACCACTCTCAACTGTTCTAATACTAGGCCTAAACGCTGCTACTGCACCATACTCACTAATATATTTTAATGGGACATAGATTGCTAGTGTTAAAATAAATAAAACAATTGCTATAAGAATATTTTTTTTAGTTCTTCCTTGTAATGGCATTTTATCACGCCCTTTCTAATGGAAGGCTATATCTATTATAGCATACGAATATATATACTTCTATAAATGAGCATGCGTCAAATTATGGATACTTTTGTTGCCTTATATAATCACTTTTTTATACCCACTGCATAATCTGTAATATATAAGTGTGAATATAATTAAGGGGGACAAAACATGATAGGTTATAGAAATATATACCATGACTCAATAATAGATCATTTAAGATATTCAAATGAAGATTATATGAATGTTATACTTACAACTGAATCCTGTGGATGTGAAGATTTAGAGCAATGTGTTGCAAAACTTGGGGGTAAAATCAAACGCAAACTAGAAATAATAAATGGTGTGTCAGCATATATTCCTACTACAGGAATTAAAAGTGCATCTATGGAGAGGGCAATTAACAAAGTCTATTTAGACGAGAAGGTTTTTAAGTTAATGGATGTTGCTTCTGTATCTATTGGTGCTGATTATGCCAACGGCTTAGGTCTAACTGGCAAAGGCATAGGTATAGCTGTTGTCGATACAGGTGTTTATCCTCACCATGATTTAGTAAGTCCATACAATCGTATTGTTGGGTTTAAGGACTTTGTTAATAATAAGACGTCACCCTATGATGACGATGGCCATGGTACTCACGTTGCAGGTATAGTTGCTGGTAATGGATTTTCCTCCTCTGGTAAATATATGGGCATTGCTCCAGATGCAAATATTATAGGAATAAAAGTTCTAGATGGAGAAGGTTCTGGTAATATTTCAGATGTAATCGCTGGAATACAATGGGCCATAGATAATCAACAAAGATACAATATTAAAATAATTAATATGTCATTAGGAACAAGAGCAAAAACCTCTTACAAAGATGATCCCCTTTGTAGAGCCGTAGAAAAAGCTATAAACTTAGGCTTAACTGTTTGTGCTGCTGCCGGCAATAGTGGTCCAAAAGCTTCTACAATAAACTCTCCTGCAACAACTCCTAATGCAATTGTAGTAGGTGCTAGTAATACGAAAAAAGGAGCAAAAAGCCCTATAGCTGATTTCTCAAGTCGTGGACCTACAATTGATGAACTTCACAAGCCGGATATATTAGCACCAGGGGTTGATATAACCTCCCTAAAAAATAGCACCAATGAATATCAGACCCTTTCAGGCACATCCATGGCTACTCCATTTGTTTCAGGGTGTTGTGCTCTTCTATACGAGAGTAACCCGAATATAACACCTGGTGAGATTAAGGATTTATTAATTAGAACTGCAGACAATTTAGGTACGGGATATAGTAGGGATGTTCAAGGCTATGGCCAAATAAATATGAATAAAATATTTGCAAATATCAATACTAAAAAGCCAGTTACTCCGAAAGCACCTGAACAAAAAACTGTTCCGAGAAAAAAGATTCTTTTTAATAATGAATGGTTTCTTGTAATTGCTATAGTTGCATTACTATTAATACTATAAATATAATTACAATATATTTGCACATAATTTCAACTCAAAAATAGCGGAGAATATTTTCTCCGCTATTTATATTCAACTAATATCTAACAAACTGGGATGGATTAATAGGTACACCATTTCTTCTGACTTCAAAGTGAAGATGTGGTCCAGTACTTCTGCCAGTACTTCCTATAGTTGCAATTTGCTGTCCTTTAAACACTCTGGTTCCTACACCCACAAGAAGTGAATTACAATGGGCATAATAGGTTTGATACCCATTCTCATGATCAACAATTATTAAATTTCCATATGATCCTGACCATCCAGCAAATGAAACTCTTCCTGCATCCGCTGCTGAAATAGATGTTCCTGAAGGAGCTGCAATATCAATTCCAGTATGTTGCGAACCATATCTCATACCAAAACGAGAAGTTAATCTTCCCCTAGTCGGATTTGCAAAGGACCCTGAAGCTACTGTAGCTGGTCTCGGCTTAGTACCCTCTGCTACTACTCTAGTTTTTGGTTGGGATAGAATATTTTGCTGTAAAACTTCTCTATTAATTTCAACACCATTTTCTCTAACAATATATCCTTTTACTTCTCTTTTTCCTTCAACCCCTTGAACAGTTATCTTCTTATCACCTTTGTATAAAGATTCTGATTTAACTGTTTCTGTCTCAAAAGGTATAGTCTCAACTAACTCCACATACTCTTTTGTTAAAACTGTAATATACGGTTTTGGAACTACTAAACTAATTTCTTGTCCTATTTGAAGCTTGTCTGCCCTTATGTTAGGATTTGCCTTCAATATATCATCTACTGAGATGTTATATTTCTTAGCAATAACCCAAGAATTTTCACCCGATTGAACTTCATGTACCTGCTCTTCATCAGTACCATTTAAAATAAAACTAATAGCATCTCCCTTATCTCTTATACTTGCGATGTCTACTGCTACTTCTTTTATATCTACGCTTTGTGTAAAATTAACAGATTTATAAACACCATCTTCTTTAATATAAGGTGCTTTGATTTCGTCTAAAACTGCCTCTGCTATTCTTTCATTGTTCACTATAGCAACTTCTTGTCCATTAACTACTATTGCCACAGCCTTAACTTTAAAATCCAATTGTTCCTTTAAGTTCTTAACTATTACTTCTGGTTTAGTAAGTTTGCTGTTCTTTGCCTTAATCATTTCATGATTAATGTTTTCTGGAAGAGCAAATTCTTGATTGTATTCATTCCAAACCTCTTCCTTAAGTAGTTCTACTGCCTTAACAAATTGTTCCTCATCTCTTACAATAGCGATTACTTTGTCATCTACTGAAATTTCGTAGGCTAGCATAGATGCATTCAGAGCCAAATTAAATGAAAAAATTAACGTTAAGACCAGTGCCCCTGCACCGCCATATGTAATTGCTTTTCGATGCTTGCTTTGTTTAATCTTTTGTACGAATTCCGATCTATTGATAGTCTCTAAAGCCTTAATTTTACTTATATCAAAATTTTGATTCTTCAATCTGTCTTTTATTTTTTGTTCTAAGTTCTTTACATAGTCTTTTATCTTCTCAGTGTTTCTCTTTATCTCCATATCGTATCCCCTTTCACACATTTGATTTTTTAATAATGTGTAAAATTTTCTTTACTTTCTCGGAGTTTCTGTAACACAATTGTAACATTACTTGTTAATTATAATACATATTACTGCATAAGTTCAAGTGTAAATTGCATCCTTTTTCCAACAATATTATGTATATACTTCCATTATTTTGTCTAAATTCCACAAAATTATTCATGAGTATAATTAAGCCATTGTTTAAATAGCTGGCTTAGGTCTACATCAGACTCTTTCTGAAATGTTTTATAAAAATCAGCAGTAGTTGTATTTTTAAACCTAAAGCTATTGTAATATTCCTTTAAGCCCTTTTTAAAATTCTCTTCTCCCATTGTTTGTCTTAACTCATCAATAAACATGGCACCTCTACTATATACAATACTACTATATTCATATGAACTTTTAAAATCTTCTAATCCCCTTAAAATATCTACGTGAGTATCTTTATACAAATCTTTATAATTTTCATATTGGTTTTTAATTATTTTTTCATAGACCTGTTCTTTTATATGCGCTCCATATTTTTGTTCGAAGTAAAGTAGTGTTGAGTACTCAGTTAAAGCCTCATCCAACCAAGGTTCTTTAGCCTCGTTGTTCCCTACTATTCCATACCACCACTGGTGGGCTATTTCATGGGCTACTACATATTCCAATGGAAAATCCTCTTCCCTCTCATACAAGTGCTTCCCTATCATTACTAAATTAGGATATTCCATTCCACCAATAAAAAAGTCTGTGGCAACTATTGATATTTGTTGATAGGGATATTTACCGAATAATTCGTTAAAAATTACTATTGAATCTAAACCATATTGTAAAGCAAGGTCTCCTTTAATCCCATCTATAGAGAATGACTTGACTTCAATATTATCAGCATTTCCTACCTTTACATCAAAGTCTTTACTAATTATCATTACAAAATTTCTAACATTGTCGGCCTTTACTTGATATGTGTTTTTTTTACTTCTTTCATGCTTTCTAATTACGTTTCCCGTTGTTGCCAAAATATATTCCTTCGGAAAAATAGCAGTGACATCAAATTCACTTGCATCACTATAGAATGGATCTCCTATAGGGTAATAGGGATCTAAATTCCAACCAGAGTTATCATAAACAGAAACTATAGGGAACCAGTTTGCAATATTCACAGTATTTTCTCCATAACCCATTCTACCCATGCTATAGGGTAGTTTTACATTAAAATCGATATATATTTCTACCTTACCCTTAGGCTTTAAGGGTGATGCCAAAGACACCCTTAATAAGGTCAATTCATCTCCTATTAGTTTATACTCCGCTTCCTTCTTACTTTCCTTTACTTCATTAATCTTTATATATCCTGGATCAAAACCTTTTGGGTATGCTCTGTCCATCTCACTTTTTTCAAATGGCGCTTTATCTTCTGTTCTAAATGCATTTGGATATAAATGAAAGTATATATTATTTAAAGTATCAGTGCTATTATTTGTATAAGTAACTTTCTGAGTTGCGTTTAAACTCATAGTTTCTTCAATAAATTCTACATTTATTTTATAGTCAGGCTTATCCAACACTATTTCCTTATCATATTTTATTACTTGCTGGGCTACATGCAAGTCCCAACCATATTGAATTCCTATAGTTATGGTCATAACAACCATTACAATAGCCAATAATCTTAGCTTTCTTTTAATCACTCATCTCTCCCCCTCACGTATTTTTGTACTATTAAAATATTATTTATATTTTTATAGATTTATGATTTATTTCGATAATTACTAATATTATGTTTATAATTAGTGACATCTCACACTAGCTTTTTATGATATAATAAATATCACTATAATGGATATTAATTAATTAAAGTTGCCTAAAACGGAGTGATATCAATGGCTTTTTTTAAAAGTACAACAAATATAGATCTTGGGGATACACTAATTGAAAATATTTTTATCGATGTTTATATGCCAATGGCTAACGGGACCCATGTAAAGGTTTATTTACTAGCCTATAAATATGCCTGTGATAAAGAACAAGCAAATATCATTGATAACACTACTATTGCTAAAAACTTAAATATTCCTCTTTCTGATGTTTTGGGGGCTTGGGATTTCTGGGAAAGTAAAAAAATAGTAAAAAAAATTCCTAATGAACAAGACGAGAACAATTACTCAGTTGAATTTGTAAATTTAAAGCAACTATATATAGATAATAACTATAAAACAATTCATTCCCCCTCTGATGAAACGAGTTTAAGCCCATATACCTGCTCTACAAAGGATATTATCGATGCAAACCTTATTCCACAGGTTAGGGATATGTTCAATCAAATCAATCAAATAATAATGCGCCAATTAGTTCCTAATGAAAAAATGCAAATATTAGAGTGGATGCAAAACTTTAATATCGATCCACCTTTAATAGTTAAAGCCTATAGCTATTGTAAACACAAGAAAAACAATAAAAATGTGAAGTATGTTGGAGCTGTCATAAGAAACTGGTACGATAATGGAATTGCAAGTTTAGAACAATTACAAGAATATCTCCTCAAGCAAGGTGAACGCTATGGATTGTATGATAGAGTATTTAAGGCCATGGGTTTTTCCTACAGGGAGCCTTCTGAATCCGAGAAAAAAATAATGGATAGATGGGTAGAAGAATTAAAATTTTCATTAGAAATGATTCTAAAGGCATGCGAAAATTCCAGCAAAACTCCTAACCCAAATATTAATTATATTAATGGTATTTTACAGGACTGGCATAAAAAGGGTATTCAGGATGTTAAAAGTCTCGAAGAATTAATGGATACAAGCAAATCTGCTCCTTTATCTAAGCTTTCAAAACCAACATCCCCTATAAAACAAAATAAAACTAAGTTTCATCTAGCTACTAGTAGGGGCGACAAGTATTCAGCTGAAGAATTAGAAAAGCTTGTTTTGAATAAACAAAGGAATAAATAATAATCTGGGCGGTGAGTAATGCATGTTCGAACAGCATGTAAAGGATATTATTAATAATTACGAAAGAAAAAGAATGGCCAATGGACGTAAAAAAGAGATTAGAATCAAAGAGGTATATGAAAAAGTCCCAAAAATTGAAGAAATAGATAAAGAAATTAGATTTACAGGAATTTCACTTTCCCGTTCAATTTTAATGGGTCAAGGTAATCCCGATGAAATTATTGAAAATATGAAAAATAAGATAGAAAAGCTAAAACAAGAAAAGGCTATACTCTTAACAGAAAACAATATACCTTTAAACTACTTAGAGGATGAATATGACTGTACCCAATGTCATGATAAGGGATACTTAAGTAATGGCTCTAAATGTAGTTGCTTCAAGCAACAATTAATAAATTATGCCTTTTCTATGTCAAACCTTTCAAATATATTGGAAAAGGAAAATTTTCATACATTTGATATAAATGTTTTTTCAGATGAGCCTTATGAGGAAGGACTTATTTCACCAAGGGAAAATATGTTGGATATTCTAAATGTGAGTGAAGGTTTTGTTTTTAACTTTGACAATGCAAATGAGGAAAACTTATTATTCTATGGTTCTACAGGATTAGGTAAAACTTTTCTTATTAACTGTATATCAAAAGCCCTTTTAAACAAAGGGAAAATGGTTATATATCAAACAGCATTTAAGCTAATTGAAATACTTGAAAGCATACGTTTTGGTGAGAAATCAAATAATAATGATAAATATAACCTTATATTTGATGCTGATTTACTAGTAATCGATGACCTAGGTACAGAAATGACTAATTCTTTTACTAATAGTGAACTGTTTAATATAATTAATAGCCGTTTATTAGCCAATAAAAAGACCATCATATCTACAAACTTGTCCCCTAAGGAAATAATAGAACGTTATGATGATAGAATATTTTCAAGAGTATTTTCAAAATTTACTATACTCCATTTCTACGGACATGATTTAAGATGGGAAGTAAAATAAGCACCTTTGCAGGTGCTTATTTTTAGTCTCTTACTATTGTTTGGGTTCTTTTAGGTCCAACTGATATAATTTTTATTGGTAATCCTACGTATGATTCTATTCTCTTAATATAATTTTTTGCGTTTTCTGGCAAATCTTCATATTTTGTTATATCAGTTATATCTTCTTTCCAACCATCTAACTCTTCATATATCGGTACGCATTTCCCTAAATTACTTATACTTGCAGGAAAATGTTGAAGGTTCTCACCATTAAAGTCATAACCTACACATATTTTAATTTTTTCAAAACCACTCAGTACATCAAGTAACATTAACGAGATTGACGTTAACCCATTCACTCTAGCTGTATATTTAAGCATTACTCCGTCAAACCAACCACATCTTCTTGGTCTTCCAGTAGTAGTCCCAAATTCATTACCTTTTGTTCTAATTAAATCTCCAATTTCATTATCTAGCTCTGTAGGGAATGGGCCTTTACCTACTCTCGTAGTATACGCTTTAACAACACCCACTACCTTATCTATCATATTTGGACCTACTCCAGCACCAACACAAAATCCTCCAGAAGTTGGATGAGATGAAGTAACATAAGGATATGTTCCTAGGTCTATATCTAATAAAGTTCCCTGAGCCCCTTCAAATAGAACATCCTTATTATTTACTAGAGCTTCATGTACAACTACAGTTGTATCTGTAACATATTTTCTTAGTTTATCTGCATATCCACAGTATTTATTATATATTTCTTCTTTATCAAAGCCTTCACTATTGTATATCTTTTCAATAATTTTATTTTTTCTTTCAACTTGTACAAATAATCTTTCCTTGAATAAATCAGGATCTAACATTTCTCCTAATCTTATGCCTGATCTTTCTACTTTGTCCATGTAGCAAGGACCAATCCCCTTTTGCGTTGTACCAATAGGATCATCTCCCCTAGCCGCCTCTTCTAAAGCATCAATTTTTTTGTGGTATGGAAATATTATGTGTACTCTTTCATCAATTAAAATATTATCAGTTTTTATACCCTGTGCTTCTAATATTTCTAACTCTTTTAAAAATCCTTCTGGATCAAAAACTACCCCATTAGACACTACGTTTATTTTATCTTCGTATAAAACTCCTGATGGCATCAAATGAAAAGCATATTTTTTATTATCAACAATTACGGTATGTCCCGCATTATTTCCACCCTGTGATCTAACTACAACATCTGCTTTAGCAGCTAAAAAATCTATAACTTTTCCTTTTCCTTCGTCACCCCATTGAGCCCCTACAATTATAGTTGCACTCATACTATACACCTCTCAGTCAAAATGTTTGTATAACTCCGAATATTACATTGCTATTTTATCCTAAAGTTCATATATAGTCAACAAAAAAGGAAAGCTAGGCCTTTGCCTAGATTTATACCCACAATATTTATTTTTCTTCAAAAAACTTATTAAGTTCAGCAACTAACTTATCCACATCTATTCCGTGGACTCTACCTGCATCAGCAATACTCTCCATAGTTGCCCCTGGGCAACCTAAACAATGTAAACCAAACTTCATAAACACTGAAGCCACTGATCTATCCATGTTCATTACTTCCATTATAGTCATGTTTTCGGTGATTTTCATTTTATTATCCTCCTGTTCCATTTATCCAAAGTTATATTACTATTAATAGTATTCAAATAAACTAAAATTTTATTAGTAATATAATTAAGATTATTCACATTATCCACAGATATATGCACAGGTGTTCGACAAAAATGTGTTATGTTCTATTTTTATCATAATCCATAAATTTTTGAAAATTACCCAACCATACTAATTCTACAGTGCCCGTTTCTCCATGACGATGTTTAGATATCAACACCTCAGCTATATTTTTCTTTTCGCTTTCTTGGTTATAGTATTCGTCCCTATATAAAAACATAACTAAATCCGCATCCTGCTCTATAGCACCAGATTCCCTTAAGTCTGAAAGTATAGGTCTATGATCAGCTCTTGCATCTGGGGCTCTGGATAACTGGGAAAGTGCTATTACAGGACAGTCTAATTCCTTAGCCATAATTTTTAAATTACGGGAAATACTCGATATCTCCTGTTGCCTATTTTCACTTCGCCTTTCCCCTTGCATTAGCTGTAAATAGTCAATTAGAATTAAATCTAAACCTTTTTCCATCTTTAAACGTCTACACTTAGATCTCATTTCTGTTACTGATATTCCAGCAGAGTCATCAAAATAAATATTTGATTTTGAAAGCATAGCAATTGATCTAGCTAGCTTTGTCCACTCTTCTTCATTTAAATGTCCATTTTGTAGTTTATTCAAATCAATCATCGATTCAGCAGCTAAAATCCTTAAAACTAACTGTTCCTTTGACATCTCTAAGCTAAACACTGCCACCGACGCATTAGCCTTTAAAGCAGCATTGTGGGCTAAATTTAAAGCAAAGGCGGATTTACCCATGGCAGGTCTTGCAGCAACTAGAACAAGGTCCGAGCCGTGTAGGCCCCCTAGCTTTCTATCTAGATCAATAAACCCCGTGGTTAAACCAGTAATTCCTTTTTTATTTTCATATAATTCTTCAATTCTATCAAATGTATTGGATAGTAGCTCTTTTATCTCTGTAAAACCTTCTTGTTGCCGATTTTGGGATATATCGTATATATTCTTTTGTGCAGTTTCAATAACTTCAGCAATTTCAAGTTCAGAGTTATATCCAAGTTGAATAATTTCCTCTGAAGCCTTAATTAATCTTCTTAAAGTAGATTTTTCCTCTACTATTTCAGCATAATACTTTACATTGGCTGTTATAGGTACACTAGACGCTAGGCTTGTTAAATAGGGTATCCCCCCTATAGCATCCAATGTGCCCCTTTTTTTTAATTCATCAGTCAAAGTAACTATATCTACTGGTTCATTTTTATTAAAAATAGTTATAATGCTCTCATAAATCTCCATATGTGCTTCTTTATAAAAATCTTCTGGATCTAAAACCTCTAGAACTGTTAATATAGCCTCTTTATCTAACAACATAGACCCTAGTACTGATTGCTCTGCCTCAACACTATGGGGTGGCACTTTATATAGCATATTTTCTATATTCATACTTCTCTCCCTTAACCAATAAAGGCCTACTGTTCGATAACTTGAACTTTTAGCTTTGCAGTAACTTTTGGATGTAGTTTGACATCAACATTTTTAACACCAAGGGCTTTAATTGGCTCTTGCATATCAATTTTTCTTTTATCAATTTTAATACCTGATATTTCTTCTACTTTTTCACTTACCTCTTTTGAGGTTACGGAACCGAATAGTCTTCCGCCCTCACCAGCTTTAGTTTTAATTTCTACAGTTAGTTTTTCAATTTTTTCTGCCAGTGCTTTAGCTTCTTCTAGCATAGACTGTTCTTTAGCCAACACAGCTTTCTTTTCTGATTCTACCTTTTTCATATTTGTATCTGTTGCCTCTACAGCTAATTTTTTAGGAAATAGAAAATTTCTAGCATATCCATCACTTGCATTTACAAGTTCACCTTTTTTTCCTAAACCTTTTACATCTGCTGATAAAATTACTTTCATATTTCTTCCCCCTCATTAATAAAATATTCATCTATCGTATTTTCAAGTGTTTTCAATGCCTCTTCTAACGTAAAACCTTCCAGTTGGGCCCCAGCGATCGTAAGATGTCCTCCACCGCCTAATTTTTCAAGAATAACTTGTACATTTATATCGCCCATAGACCTACCACTTATTATTATTTTATCATTTTTTCTGCCTAGTACAAAAGATGCTCTAATTCCCCTTATGCCTATTAACTCATCTGATGCCTGAGCTGCAATTAGCTGTGCTCCGCGGGTTTGTTCTTCAAAGCAAGAAATAGCTATTACTTCTTTGTAAGTTTTAGCATTTTTAACTACTTCAGACTTTAATCGTACTGTTTCGAAGTCATCTTGGAAAAGTTGTTTCACTGCAGTAGTATCTGCCCCAGCTCTTTTTAACATAGAGGCTGCCTCAAAGGTCCTCACCCCTGTTTTAAATGTAAAATTCTTAGTATCTACTGCGATACCTGCCATAAGAGCCTCTGCTTCAATAGGCTTAATATTTATTTTATCATCCATATAGTAAAGAAGCTCTGTAACTAATTCACTTGTGGAAGAGGCATAGGTTTCATGATAGTTTAATACGGTATTTTGAATATACTCAGTTCCCCTTCTATGATGGTCTATTAAAACTATTTTATTAGTTCTATTTAGAATACTAGGATGTTCTGTAAAGCTCGGCCTATGAGTATCAACAACAACTAGTAGAGTGTTATCCCTTACTCTAGCATTAGCCTCGTCAAAACCAATTATATTTCGCTTATATTCTTCTTCTAATAATATTCTATTTAAAAGTGTTTCAATAGCAGGATTAGATTCACTTAATATTATATGTGCCTCCTTTCCCCTATTTTTTACTGCACGGTAAATACCTAATGATGATCCAAAGGCATCTAAATCAGCATATTTATGGCCCATTATTAATACATTTTCTGATTGCTCAATCAATTGCTTTAATGCATGGGATATAACTCTGGCCCTTACCTTCGTACTCTTTTCTACAGTTTTTGTTTTACCGCCATAAAAGCTAATTTTATCATTCATTTTAACTGCAGCTTGGTCTCCTCCTCTACCAAGGGCGATATCTCTAGCTGTATTTGAAAACTCAAAGGTTTGAATGAGGTTTGTACCCTGAGCACCAACTCCAATACTTAATGTAATAGGAATTTTATTTCCCATGTTTATTTCTCTAATCTCATCTAAAATTTCAAACTTTTTAGACTCTGCCTTTTCTAAATAACGGTTTTCTAAAATAACAACAAATTTATCTTGGGCATGCTTACGTATAATTCCATTAAGTTTATTTACCCAAATGTTAATTCGATGGTCAATTTCTGCTATAACCAAAGGTCTAAATGCATCCTCCGTATTTTGCATTACCTCATCAAAATTATCTATTTGAACGTTAATAGCAACAATTTTTTCTTGATTCATCGTTTTTTTAAGATTTTCAAAATCAGTAGTTTCTATCCAATATAACATAATTATAAAATTAGAGGAGTGTTCCTTTGGTAACTTTATAACATTATGTAATACCTTAAAACTTCTATTATTTATTACTAGGTTATCTTCACTTTTTTGCCTAATTACCTTTCTGAGATCAAAGTTATTAATAATTTCTTCGATATTGTTTTCAAGCAAATCACTTTTTTGTACTAACTCTAAAAACTTTGGATTATACCAAGTTATAGTACCATCTATTTCTACAATAGTAAGTGGCATAGGTAAATTTAAAATTGCCTGTTTAGTTGCAGAGTCTATATCCGCAGATAGATCCTCAATGTACCTAGTCCATTCTTCTCTTCGTATATTTGTAACCTTTAAATTATAGTAAATTAAATACGCCAATAAAAAAATACCAATTATACTTATATAGGGGTTATAATAGGCAATTATACCTGTAAGTACAGTTGTAATTATTAAGTATATACGAGTGTCTGGAACTAGTAATTTAAAAAATTTTTTACTATTCATTATTTACCTCCTTAACAATTACTGCCCTTTATTAAACTTTCTTACGTTAAAAATTGCATCTATAAATCCTGCTAAGGCAACAAATGTTAAAAATGTACGCATTAAAATAACTACAACTAATATAAATACCTTAAAAACTTTATTTAAATTAGATTTTTCCATAAAGTATAAAACTACAGAAATCCCTTGTAAAAACAGTAAAAACATAAATAATGCAGTTATATTATGGAGTAAATTCTCATAATAAATACCTTGAACGTATTGACTTAGGTATGCTAGTGCACTTAATAAGAAAAATCCCATTATAATGTGTTTAGGTAGCTTAAATGAACTAAAAGTTGGAGTTGTACCTGCATATTGATTTGTTCTTCTTAAAACAGAAATTGATAAATAATAGTTTATTACTGAAACTATCATTGACTGTATTATTATTAAAGCAGGAAATATACTTATAAAGTAATTAATTGCTTCATTGATTCTTAGTTCGCTATTTAAATTCATTTGGTTAAGCATGTCCAATTGAGCATAAATAGACTCTTTGAAAATATAAGCTATTTGATCTAATATATTTATTCCACTCACTATGCTTATAATATGTATCGCTATAAACCATGATACTGATGCTGCAATTGTTCCTGCTATTATTACTTCGAACTCATTTCGTTTCTTACTCATTAAATAACTCATCACAATAGCAATTGGTCCAAAAATGACAAATAAGAATAGTGAGTAAACAACCTCTGTAAAAAAGCCTGTAATTATACAAACAGTTATTAAGGATAGCACGGTATATCTAATTGGATATCGTATACCCAATATAATAAAGGCTACAGGCAATATAAAGACTAATATAGTTAGTACGGGTATAAATATGGTCACTAGTACAAAAATAGTCGCCATAGCGGCTATAAGACCTGCTTCAACTAATGGTTTGTTCTTTGTATTGAGATTCAAAAAATATTCACTCCTAAAATTTATTTGCGATAACCTTTAATATGTTTATTTAAACCTGATAAATCCTGATACCACGACTCTAAGGGGTGTTCTTCTAATATATATAGTTTTGCCTTATCTTGTACCTTTTTATCAATTATGTCATAATCTATACCTAATCTTCTACCTAGAGAGTATGTAACTAAAATAATGTTTGCTAAACATTCTATAATTAATTCCTGTCCTTCCTTTACTCCCTTGCTTAAAGTTTGAAAAAGAAGAGCAACGCTATTAAGTAATTCGCACTTCAAAAATTCAATCATTTTTAAATTCTTTCCAATATCAACATTATCTCTTTGGTTCCCAAACATATACATTCCCCCTTAGTAACCTTTCATTAACTTAAATTTTTTCAGGATTTCTTCTAAATTATATAACAGTACTAAAATCTTAACTACATCATCAGTAGGATATTCATTAATTTTTTCACTAAATTTCAAAACTGATTTTGCTTTATTTACTTGTTGAAGTAGTTCATATAGTTCCTCATTTGTTTCACTAGCTGAGCCTAAAATTAATGTTTCCTTTTCTTTAAGTACTTTTATTATATCTTTAATTTGCATAAATTCTTCATATATTAAGCTAATTACTTCAGTTTTAATGCCTGTTTGAAAAATTCTATCAATATTTAATATATTTTGATATATCTCTTCGGCACCGTTTATAAAGCTCACTAGGTCATTACACTTATACTTTCCATATATTAATACCTTTTCTTCTTTTATTTGTAATTCTAAGAACTTTCTTGCCTCATTTAATACTGATTCTATTCCCCTTATTTCATCATCTAACCCTTCAACGTCATTTCCTTGGGGATCGAGATAAACCTCAAAAATATTATATATATAAGTCCAAATGAATTTTGACGCACCATTAATTTCGCTTATCATTTTACGATCATATGTCGGAGGATATATTAAGTAGTTTACTGCAACTGCTACTCCTATACCAATGGTAGTATCAAATATTCTACCTAATGCATATTCTAAATGATTGGTACCTCCATTAAGAAATATACCAATAAATACTACGGTTCCGATAGCAATTGACTCACTCCATTTTAATCTGTTCAAAATATATATTAGTACAATAACACCTATACCTGTAGTAACTGGATTTACAGGTATTGTATATGCAAATGCAGCCCCTATAATTGCACCTACAAATGTACCTAATATTCTATTCAGACCCATTTTCCAGGAATCTGATACCGTCGGTTGCATTGCAATAATAGCTGCAACTATTACATAAAAGGGGTTTCCCGCATTAAAAATAATTGAAATTAACATACTCAAACTTACTGCAATACCAGTTTTAACAGTCCTAAGACCAATTTTCATTATTTGACACCCCAATAATAAATAATTTTAAGCTAGATTAAAAAAAGGACCGTTAATAACGATCCTAATAATATTTATATGAATAATTATACCATATAATTAAATATAATCAATAAAATCACACCTGGGACTCCGAGAAAGCCAGCAATTAGAGCAGTTAATGGATTAATTACAATCGATATATTAAAAAAGCCTCCTATGATGTTAAATACAAATAGGATAATACCCCCGATAATTCCATTCCAAATAAGTCTAATTATTATTTTTATTGGAATAACTAAAATCCATCCTATTAAATACAGAAGTATTAAACCAACTGCATATGCTAATATTACCGATAATTCTAATCCCATATAAATCCCCCTATGGATTGTAGATTTATTAATTTTACAAATATTATTAGGAGTAGTATGTACTACTCCTTAATATTATATATTTAATATTAGAAAATTATAACTTATTAATAAAAATTTGCTCTTGCGCCCTCTTCTTTTGCTTTCTTTACTAAATAAATGTATCTCGCTTTAGCAGCTTCAACTCTAAATATTGCATGGTCAACGAGGTCTGGATCCGATACATTTTGAAAAAGTCTTTCTGCTTCCTTCCATTCATCATGGGCCCGCTTCACAATATCAACTAATTCATTTTCTGGTACCCGATCATCTTCGTACAAATCTGTTACTTTTGTATGAATTCCTTCAAATATATTAGCTAGATTTGATATGCTTAAAAAATTTTTATCTAATCTCACTTAAAAAACCCCCTAAACAAATATATGTATATACTGATTCTGGTCAGTATTTATAAAATTTATACTTGTTATTTTATTAATTTATCTTGAGGTTTTTTAATGTTTAGTCCTAAGTAATTACTTTAATACATTGTATGTATATTATTAGAAAATAAATCCAACTAATTTATTCACCAAAAGCTTTAAATATAACCAGCATAACGGAACAGGAATCTTTATTTTTCAACTTATATGTAATTTTATTTCAATAGGCTATGGATTTTATAATATCCTTTATTCTGACAAAACCTATAACCAAAGTTGTGAAGCTATCTTAAATAGATACCGAACACTCTAATCTACAATTCATCCTCGGAGTAAACAACGGAGGTTTTCTTGTGCTTATTCTATAAAAAAGCAGGAGGTTTTTGGAATTTAATCCATGCTATCTCCTGCTTTTAGAACTTGTTTTGATTGTTAAAGTACTATTATTGGACAATTAGGTAAACTTCTATACTTCTCTTCTTCCTTCTAAAGCCTTTGTTAACGTTATTTCATCAGTGTATTCTAAATCTCCACCTATTGGTATTCCGTGAGCTATTCTAGTTACCTTTATTCCAATCGGCTTTAAAATTTTAGATATGTACATAGCAGTTGCTTCACCTTCAATATTAGGATTTGTAGCTAATATTATTTCCTCTATATCATTATCCTTAACTCTAATAAGTAGCTCTTTTATTTTTATTTGTTCAGGCCCTACTCCTTCTAGAGGAGATATTGCTCCATGTAAAACGTGGTATACACCTTTAAACTCTCTTGTTCTTTCCATTGCAACAACATCTCTAGGATCCTGAACAACACATATAGTCTGGGGATTTCTTTTGTTATCACTACAAATATTACATACGTCTTTATCCGTTAAATTACAACATTTAGTGCAGTAACGTACACTTTGCTTCGCTTTATAAATAGACTCGGATAAATCTTTTACATCTTCAATGTTCATACTAATAACATGAAATGCTAGGCGCTGGGCTGTTTTTCTTCCTACGCCTGGAAGTTTAGAAAAAGACTCAATAAGTTTTGCAATGGGCGTAGAATAATACTCCATATTTTTACCCTCACCTTTCCATCAATTAAAATAAGCCTGGAATGTTCATATTACCTGTAATTTGTGACATTTCTCTATTAGCCATTTCATCTGCAGATCTTAATGCTTCGTTTACTGCTGCTATTATTAAATCCTGAAGCATTTCAATATCATCTGGATCTACAACATCTGGTTTTAATTCTATGCTTTTTAATTCTTTTTTACCACTTACTTTTACTAATACCGCACCACCACCGGCACTTGCTTCAACTATTTTGTTTTCTAGCTCTGCTTGTTTTTCTTCCATTTGTTTTTGCATCTTTTGAACTTGCTTCATCATGTTATTCATATTTGGCATTCCGCCACCAAATCCACCTGGTCTTTTAGACATTTTAATTCCTCCTTATATTTCAATCACTTATATTTATTTCTATTTTTATTCATTTGTTATTATAACATACAAATTTTATTCATATCCATTATTCTATAATTTCAAATATACTTTCTGGTACAATTGATTTTAGCTTTTTAATAACAAGTTCTTCATCATCTTGCTTCTCTTCCCTTTTTTCACCCTGAATACCAAAGACAATTTTCATTGGTTGTCCAATATGCCTTTCAACAACTCCGCTAATATAGTTTTTTACTTTATCTTTATCTAGCTTTTCTTTAAACATTGCCATGTCTTTACTAAGAGATATCTCTAAAAGGTTATTAGATAAAACTGCTAGCATACCTTCTTTAAGTAAAGCTAATGAAGAAGCTGTGGCCTTTTTCTCTTTTCTAATTACATCAATTATAGCTGGCCATTCCGCCTCTATTCTTTCCTGTAATTTTTTATTATCAGTAGAAATGTCTCTATTAATATACTTTACTTCTTCATTTTTTTCATTTTTTGTTTCGTTTTTATCTTCTTTTTTTATTTCATATTTTATTTCATTTAGGCTCTCATAAGTCCTCTCATTTACAATAACATCGTTAACTATACCTTTACTAATCTGTGATTCTAAATGCTGTATTCTCTCTAATAGCCCCTCTTGGCTATTCTCGAACTGTCTATTACAAAGACTAACTAAACCTATTTCAAATAGTATTCTAGGATTTGAAGCATATTTCATCTTAGATTCGATATCAGATAGACTATGAATAGCTGCAATGACCCAATTCTCCTCAACTGTTTTGCTTTGGTCTATTATTAATTGTATCGTTTCCAAAGATAAGGGTATCATTTCGTCTATCTTTACCTCTAATTTAGCTAACAATAGGCTTCTACAATGTTGAATCAAATCTTTTATTAATTGATGTATATCTTTACCTTCTAATACCATTTTATCTAAACTATATAAAGCTTCACTAGTTCTTTTATTTATTAATTCACTTGTTAGATTGATAAGAACATTATGGTTTACAGCACCAATAACATCTAGTACTTCCTCATAATTTAATGTATGTTGGCCAAAGGATATACATTGTTCAAGTAGACTTAATGCATCTCTTAAAGCTCCCTCTGCATGTAAAGCAATTAATCTTAGAGCCTCTTCCTCACTAGTTATATCCATAGAATTACAAATTTTATTAAGTAATTCTATCATGTCCTTTGTTTTAACTGGCTTAAAATCAAACTTCTGACAACGAGATAATATAGTCGCGGGCAGCTTCTGTATCTCTGTAGTAGCTAAAATAAATATAACATGAGCTGGTGGCTCTTCCAAAGTTTTTAATAAGGCATTAAATGCACCAGTACTTAGCATATGTACCTCATCAATTATATAAACCTTATACTTTCCTTTAGAAGGTGGATATTTAACATTTTCTCGAATTTCACGTATATTATCTACCCCGTTATTAGATGCAGCATCTATTTCTATTACATCCATAATACTTTCGTTTAATATGTCTTTACAAACTTCACATTCATTACACGGATTTGCATCTAATTGATTTAGACAATTTACAGCTCTAGCAAATATTTTAGCTGTAGATGTTTTCCCTGTCCCCCTAGTCCCTGAGAAAAGGTATGCATGTGCTATATTTTGAGTTAATATTTGATTTTTTAGGGTTTTAACTATATGTTCTTGTCCTATCACATCTTCAAAGACTTTAGGTCTCCATTTTCTATATAAAGCTTTATATCCCACTATTATCACCTATTCTAAATTGTTTTGAACGTTATAATATTATATCATATTATTTAATTTTTTAGTTAAAATATAATGGCCCCTATCCCTATAAGTAGATACCCAACAAGGTTATTTAGAAAAAACTGTACAAGATATGACTCCTCTATAGATATTGAGATTATCCCCTGTGGACTTGATATAGATATCGGAATTAAAATAAATAACATAATTATAATTAAAAATATTCCTCTTATGCCTCCAAGAACTCCACCTAGCATCTGATTAAATGCACCTAATACTGGCAACTCAAAAACTTTATTAATTGCTAACCCTAAAATGATAATTGTCCATTTTATTAGAAAGAATAGAACTACGATACTGATAACATTTAAAAACAAAGTTGCAATGGTGTCTATAATTTGGTTTCTAATTCCCTCTACTGTCTGTTGTGCAATTGTTTGTACCTCTAGATTATTAACTAATATCTTTTGTATAAACTCAGGCATTTTTATAGAATCTTGATTTATAAAATTTGCTATTCCTTGGGCATTTCCTTCAATAGAAGGGACTATATTTGTCTCTGGCACTTTTAATTCAACATGTGACCCTATTAAATCATTTACTTTATTAGTAATAAAAAACTGATTTTTTATCCAATTAGTAAGATTAGCATAATATCTTCTAGAAAACATAAAGGCTACAATATAGCTCCCAATACTAAATAAAGTTAAAATTAATCCTCTTTTGTAACCAATAATTACACTTAAAACAATCAGAACAATTATTAATAGATCTAACCATGCCATAATATATCCCTCTATTTCTTTTGGAGTTTATTAAAATATATATTCTCTTTAGTAACTACAATTAAATGCCCTTTTTCAAATAAATACACTTCATTTATATCTTTATTGTATTTTTGCTTAAAAACAATATTCCCATTGCTATCCAAAATATATACTGTTCTTTTGGAATATACAACTAACTCCTGATCAAAGCTGTCTATACCAACTATTTGTTCAGATATATTTTCAGTTTCTATAATTTTACCATGGTTCTCTATAATTAAAATATTATCATCCTTTTTCATAAAGCCTTTATTAGGATTTTGAAGTCCATATATAGCTACAGAGCTGCTATCCATTTCTTTAATTAGCTTAACCAAATGCAAGTCTACTGACCATTTAGCTTTTTCCTTTAATAAGGCAGTTATATTTTTATCACTTATTACTATAAGCTTACCTTCTCTATCAAAAAACATATTATATATAACTATATTTCCTAGGCTAGTAGAGTTTAAAAGATTTCCCCTTAAGTTATAGTGTAAAACATGGCTAGCTATTTCTTCTTTACTTGTGTCCAATACCCCTAAGGCTAAAAGGTCATGTTCCACCGAAAGTGTCATATTTAAAACATGCCCCTCAGGTATACCTATACTACTTCTTTTCCTTCCATTCTTTTCAACTATATTTACAACCTTTGATTTGTTATTTAACTCTTCATAAATCAAAACAATATCGTATTTTTGGCCTACATTAAAGCTTTTCATTTTCCCTTCTAAGGTATATCTATATACAACCTTGCCATTACTATCGATTTTAATTAATTGATTTATATTTTCGTCAAAAATATAAATACTTTCAATACTAGTATTTATTTGTGGATTTCTAACATCTAGTTGTACCTTCCATATATTTTGACCTAAGTAATTATTAAAACTTAGTTCCCCTTCAGTAAATTGAATAATGCCATCTTTGAACTTTCTATTAATTTCGCTTTTAAATGGATTTACCTTTTCTTCGATTATGCTTATTTCGAATTCCCCTTTAAAATATGATGCTTTTATACTGCCTCTATCTATAACTCCAAATATTATAATTAGAATTAAAGCTATTCCCATAAAAATAATTAATCTTTGTCTTTTGTTCATCAAACTTCCTCCTGTTTCATATGAAACAAATTAAAATAGTAAAATATAAAATATAAAATATATATTCAACACTGGGCTTAAAAATCCTTTGTATTCCTTTAATTCATCTTCTTACCCTTTATTATTAAAGCTGCCAGAAATAATACTCCTATATATCCAAATATAGGGTAAAAAAATGTAACTAATCTCTTAAACCCCAATGCTGCCATAGGTACTGAAATACAACAAACTAGTAAACTTGTAATCTTCTCATTTATTTTTAATAAATTACTTATTCTTAAAACACAGCCATATCCGTTTGCTATTGCAGTTGTAAACATTGCTACTAACAGAACTACACTATATAGTCTCTTAGAAACATATCCTACAGTGCTGGCAATCGCAATCATTGGTACTTCGAGTCCAACAATATCGTTGTATAAGATTAAAAGGCTTAAGTTTATCAAAAGTGCCATTAAACCTAATCCTACTCCCCCTAAAACACCGCCATAAACTGCACATTTTTTTTCAACTATTAATGACCTTAAAGATGAAAATACAACAATTACACTAATACTATTAAATGCTACATATAGTATAGCGGAACCTAACCAGATAAGGCTATTTAAATCTAAACTAAATTCACTAATTTTGAATATATTATCTGGTGCCAACTGACTAAAAATAAAAGTATTATTGTATACAACATAAATTCCGATATAACAAATAATTATTATTAAGAAAGGGATTAATAAAATATTAGCCTTTGCAATTCCATTAACACCAGTAATTAAAACAATAAAACAAATAAATGCCATAAAAATTATTCCATATAATTGGTCTATTTGAAAATACTCTTTAAAAATTGCTCCACTGCCAGCTAACATTATAAAGAAAGTGACAAATAATAGCCCTATTAACCATATATTTATAAATATAATTGTTTTTCTTTTGAAATATAAGTATAGAAAGTCCTCAAGCCTATTAATCTTTTTTGAATACACTATTTGTAGCAATTTCACTCCTAATATACAAAATAAAATTGTTGCTACAAATATTCCTAATATACTTAGTTTCCCGTATCTAACAAAAAATTGTATAATTTCTTGTCCTGAAGCAAACCCAGCTCCAATCACTGTTCCTATGTAAATACTTGCTAAAGTTATTCCTGACATCTGTTTTTTCATTCTACCCCTCCTCCCTAAATAAATATATTAAAATCCCACTTATAGTTATACATATTTTTAAAATAAAGGTTTTTTAATTACATATCGTATGAATGCATATAATTTAGGTAAAACTAAGTTGAACAAATAAACTAGTAAGGAGGAATTAATATGTCCTTAGTCTGCCCAAAAACTTCTAACTCTGTAAGTATTAATGATTCTATGCCCCATTATGATTTCAGTAGTTTAGTGACTCAATACATAGAATCATATTATAATAAACAATATAAATCCTTAGTATTTTTATGTATTGGTACTGATAGGTCTACCGGAGATTCCCTTGGTCCACTAATAGGCTATAAAATTAAAAGCTCTTTGAGTAAATACTCAAATACCTATGTTTTTGGAACTTTAGATGAACCTGTTCATGCCAAAAACCTAGAAGAAACTATATCTAATATAAAAAGCAGCTGCGAATCTCCTTTTATAATAGCAATAGACGCTTGCTTAGGTAGTGTAGATAGAATAGGCTGTATTAATATAGGACTTGGCCCATTAAAACCAGGAACGGGAGTTAATAAACAGCTCCCATCCATAGGAGACTTACATATTACTGGAATCGTTAATATAGGAGGCTACATGCAATACATGGTATTACAGAGCACTAGACTGAGCTTAGTCATAAAAATGGCAGACACAATCAGTGATGCTATAACATTCTCCCTCTGGAATTTAAATAAAAAGATGTTCTTCCATTACAGTGTTCAATGAAATAAAAAAATAAAAACAGGGTTTTCCTGTTTTTTTAATGTAAATTAAAATAATCTTTCATATCTCCTTGTTTCAATAATATATACTAAATCATCAATACTTCTATTTCTAGCATTAATTATTACTGCACCACTATTGTCACCTTGTGTGTTATTAATATTCATAAAGCCATTACTATTATTTAAATAAATAACAGCATCTACATGTCTAGAATCATTAAAATCCACAACCTCATATCCCCGTTCTTCCAATTCATTTTTTATATCTTTTAAACCTTCTTGTAACGCAACTCTTTTCAAAAAAAACACCTCCTAGGCCTATTATTACTAGAAGGTATGTAAATTATACTTATTCACTTAGTTTTCCAATAACCTTAATAGCTTCATTAATAATTTTAAACTCTATCGGATTATGATTTATAACTTCTCCATCAACATTTATACTAAGATTTTCTTCAGATTTTATTTCTACAAATTGTCCTCTAAAAATTTCAACCTCTTTAAATTTTATATGCTCTCCTTTAAAGATCGTTGGAAATAGGTATAAAAGTTTTAGTTTAGACATTTTATTCACTATACAAATATCAAATAAACCATCATTTACTTTAGCATTAGGGGCTATCTTCATACCACCCCCATAGCAAATAGCGTTACAGATGGCCACTAACATTACATCCTTTTCTATCTCTATTTCATCTATTCTTATTTTTATCTTTTTACTTTTAAATATAATTAAACCTTTGAGAAGTGCTAAAACATATGAATACTTACTTGAAATAAACCTCTTTATTTTATTTGCTTCCTCTGCAATAACAGCATCCAATCCTATACTTGCTATATTTAAAAATAATTGACCGTTTAATTTACCTACATCAACATTTAAGTAGTTTTCTGAAATGATAAACTCTACTGCCTTATCCATAGAAAGGGGTAAATGTAAAGCCCTTGCTAAATCATTTCCTGTCCCCGCAGGGACAATTCCTAATATTTTGTTACTATTTATCATTCCATTAAAAACTTCGTTAACTGTCCCATCACCTCCGACAGCAACAATAACATCAACTGATGTTAATGCAGCCTCTTCGGCCAATAGTTTTGCATCACCAGGCTTTTCAGTAACAATAATATTATAGTTTAACCCTCTATTGCCCATAACTTGATTTATGAATGCAATAGCTTTCTTTCCATTATTTCTTCCTGCAACGGGATTAACAATGAACAAATAGGTCAATAGAGCCACCACCTAGTTATTTATTAACTCTTCCAGATTTTACTTGTACTCCATCTAGATAATTATTCTTTGCTCTCTCTAATGCCTGCTCTTCTTCTGTTGAAATATGGTAATTAGAAACTCCATTTTTAACAGACTTTGCATAAGTATATGATTCGGCTCGTCCATGAATTCCAGTCAAAATAAATCCATTATCATTTTGATCTAAAAGTGCAATTGAATAGCTTAAGTCGCTTCCAACGTCTGAAAATGCGTTATATCTAATAAATCCTACTTTTTGAATTCCGAAACTCAATTTATTATCTAAAATGTTAAGCTTAGAATTATAGTTTTCAAATTCTTTACTAACATTATCAATACGTTCCATATGTTCTAATAAAATACTTTCAATATTTTTACCAGACATACCCTTTGTTAGTTTTTTATACTTGTCCTTCAAACTTGCTGTTGCAGCATAATTACCTACTAATAAAAATATAAGTATTAAATTAAGTAATAAGCTTGCTAAAATAAAGATTGTTACGTTTTCTGTTACTATTAAATTTAATGCATCCACTTAATCCCCACCTTCTTAGAGTAACGTTATGTTTCTATATTACATTGTAAAGGGTAAAAATGCTAGAGTCTATTGATATTTGTTTCTAGATTTGCAATTATATTCATATTTCTGGGTAAACTTAATGCTTGCACTAATTAATAATATTTTATATGAACATAGTAGCATTATCTGTTTCATACTGTCCCCACATTCCTTTGATGTAATGTCAAAATTACATTAACAATTTAATTCTATAACGTTTAAAAGACTAACGAACAGCTCAGAAACAAAGTTGGGCATCCCACAGAACCCATATTATTGAGAAACCACCAAAATCTATTCTACACTAGAATTATAATATGCTGAGATTAAAGATTAAAGACTTTGACTAAATAATAATAATTATAAAATAATAAAAATTATTATTTTATAATTATTATTGCTATAGGTATATATAACAACAAAGATGATATCATTTTAAAATATTAAGTATCTATTATTTTCTGCTTTTAAGTATAAGGCCTTACAACTTGCCTTTCAATTAGCTAGGTGGCAGGTTTTCTTTCAAACCACATCTCTGAAACACACATCGTAAACCATTAAAATAGAGGGGCTTTACCCCTCTATAGAATCACATATGCTTTTTAAAGCTTCTACTGCCCTATCTATTTCATATTCAGTAGTAAAATAACCAAAACTAAATCTTATTGTTCCCTGTTCAAAGGTACCTATAGTCTTATGAGCTAAAGGTGCACAATGGAGGCCTGACCTTACGCCTATATCAAATGACTCATCAAGTAAACAACCTATTTCTGATGAATCTTCATCTCCAATATTTATCGAAACTACAGCTGCCTGTGTACCTATATGGTGAGCTCCATATATTTTAATTTGAGGTATTTCTTTTATCTTAGAAATGAAATATTCTGTTAAAAACTCTTCCCTCTTATGAATTTTTTCCATACCTTCATTAAGTATAAATTGGATTCCTGCACCAAGGGCCACTATACCAGGTGTATTTGGTGTACCACTTTCATATCTATCAGGCATAAACAAGGGCTGAATAAGTTCCTCTGACTTACTACCTGTTCCACCTTCTTTAAAATGATCAATTTCAATACCTTCTCTAATATAGAGTACTCCCAATCCTTGAATCCCTAGTAATCCTTTATGAGCCGGTAGTGCCAATAAATCAATTCCTATTTTCTCTACATCTATTGGATAAATGCCTGCGGTTTGGGCCGCATCAACTAAAAAATAAATATTATTCTCCCTAGCTATTTTCCCAACCTCTTCAATAGGCATAATAGTACCAGTTACATTAGATGCATGAGTTAAAACAATTAGCTTCGTATTACTTCTAATTTCTTTTCTTATTTTTTTTGGATCTAATACTCCAAACTCATCACAATCTACAATAGTATTAGTAACTCCTTTTCCTTCTAAGGCCTTAATTGGTCTTAGTACAGAGTTATGCTCCATACTAGTTGTAATTACATGATCCCCATCTTTAAGTAGTCCTTTTATTGCTAAGTTTAAACTATCTGTAGCATTAGACGTAAATACTATTTGCATTGGGTTTGAAATATTAAATAGCTGGCACAATAATTCTCTAACTTCATATATGGCCTTTCCCGCTTCAAATGCCATTTTATGTCCTGATCTTCCTGGATTTGCAGCAGAATTTTTTAAATGATTTAAAACTGTTTCGTGAACAATTTCAGGCTTTGGAAAAGTAGTGGCTGCGTTATCAAAATAAATCAACTATACCCCTTCCTTCAGGGAACCTATTAGTGGGAGGATTGTAATACTTCTAAAATCCTTTCAAACTCCTCTTCACTATAGTATTCAATTTCTATTTTCCCTCTTTTGTTCCCCTTAACTATATTTACTTTAGTTCCTAATATTTGTTTTAAACTATTTTCAATGTCCTTAGTTAGAAAGTCTTTTTCTTTTTTTACTTTCTCTTTTTTTGCTTCTTCTGGAGAAACTAATGATTTGACCAACAATTCTACCTGTCTTACATTAAGCTGCTCTTGTTCAATTTTCAATGAAAGCTCATACTGTTTAGATTCATCTTTAATGGCTAATAAGGCTCTGCCCTGACCCGCACTTATTCTTCCTTCTCTTATCATATCTAGTACTGGTCCGTATAATTGTAAAAGTCTCATTGTATTTGCAACATGAGGACGACTTTTTCCTAATGCCTCTGCTAGTTGATCTTGTTTGATTTCATATTTATCAATAATATACTTATAGGCTAAGGCTTCCTCGATTATATTTAGGTCTTCTCTTTGTATATTTTCAATTAATGCTACCTCAATCAATTTCTTTTCATCATAGTTTTTAACAATACAAGGTATTTCTGTAAGTTTTGCCTCCCTAGCAGCTCTCCATCTCCTTTCTCCAGCGATAATCATATATCCATCGTCTTTTTTTAATGCTATAACCGGTTGAATTATACCATGTTTTTTTATAGATTCTGCTAATTCAAGTAAAGCCTCTTTTTCAAAATCTTTTCTTGGTTGGTTTTTATTTGGGTATATGCTATTTATATTAATTAATTCGACGACATTATCACTTATTTTTTCCTCTACATCATTCATATGTATAATCTGAGGAATTAGTGCATCTAAACCTCTGCCTAATCCCTTCTTTTTATTTAATTTAGCCATTTAAATCACATCCTCCTCTAAATCAATAAACTCTTCAGCCAAGTCTTTATATGCCTCGGCCCCTTTTGATTTTTCATCATAATAAATAATTGGTTGTCCATGACTTGGGGCTTCTGCCAGTCTAACGTTTCTAGGTATTATGGTTGTGTATACCTTACCTTTAAAATAGTTTTTAACTTCATCTACAACCTGTATTGAAAGGTTAGTTCTTCCATCAAACATACTTAAAACAACACCTTGGACTTCCAAGCTCGGGTTTAAGCTTTTTTTAACTAGCTGAATAGTATTCATTAGTTGACTAACTCCCTCAAGGGCATAATACTCACATTGAATAGGAATTAAAACTGAATCTACTGCAGCAAGAGAATTGATTGTTAATAAGCCCAATGATGGTGGGCAATCAAGGAAAATATAGTCATAATCATCTTTTATTTGATTAATAGCTTTTTTTAGCTTAATCTCCCTTTCTCCTTCTTGGGTGGCTAATTCTATTTCTGCCCCTGCTAAATGTTGACTTGAGGGTATTAAATCAAGTTGATCAAATTCTGTAGTTATAATTACTGAACGTATATCTAAATCGTTTATAATAACATCATAAATTGTATTTTCAATAGTACTTTTATCTATTCCAAAGCCACTTGTCGTGTTTCCTTGCGGGTCTATATCTATAACGCATATTTTTTTTCCTTTTTGAGCGATACATGCACTTAAATTAACATTTGTAGTTGTTTTACCAACGCCACCCTTTTGATTAAAGATAGCTACCACCTTTCCCACATTAATTCCCCCTATTGGACAAGTTTAATTTATTATATATACATTTCTATACAGTTTGAATATTTCCTCTATAAATTTGTTATTAATAATCATCATTTTACTCGAATATAATAGACTTAAAAGCGTTAATTTTTTTGTATTGCCTAAAATCTCTACACATTTAAGGGGGTTAACTATGGTTAAAATAATATTTACTACTTTTTTAATTGTCTTTATTGCAGAACTTGGTGATAAAACACAGCTGCAAACAATGCTACTAGCAACTCAATCTAATACTTTATGGCCTGTTTTTGTTGGAGCATCTATGGCATTAATTCTAAGTTCTCTTCTTGGTGTTATAGCAGGATCCTATTTAACAAGATATGTACCTGCTTCATATTTACAAACTTCAGCAGGAGTAGTATTTATTGTTATTGGAATACTCACACTAGCCGGTAAGATATAAAAAAAGATTACTTAATTTAGTAATCTTTTTAGTAGCTTATTGTTTAGGGATTTTTACTATTAATTCGATAAATTCACCTTTGTCTACTTGCTTAAACTCTGCATTATTTTGTTTGTCCTTTATAGCCTCATAGGCCTGTTTTATAGTATTTATATAAATTCTATAATTCATAAAACTCTTAATCTTTTGGTTTCTTTGTGGCTTATCTTCCTCATTACTAATAGCCTCAATCATACCCTGTATTAATTCTTCCGATTTTTTTACATTTAAATCATTTTTAATAATCCTATTAATTGCTATTAATCTTAACTCATCATCAGGTAACTTTAGTAATGCCCTTGCATGTCTTTCTGTTAAATTATTTTCTACTAATAACTTTTTTACTTCTGCATCTAGCCTTAATATTCTTAGTTTATTAGCAATTGTTGATTGATTTTTTCCTATATAAATTGCTAATTCCTGTTGAGTAAATCCATGATCTTCTATTAAATTAGCATAGCCCTCTGCCTCTTCAATAAAGTTTAAATCTTCTCTTTGTAAATTTTCAATTATTGCTAATACTGCTGAATCTTTATCATTGAAGTTTCCGTGGATTATAGCGGGTATTGTTTCAAACTGAGCCATTCTCGCAGCTTTTAGTCTTCTTTCTCCCGCAATTAACTCATATTTACCTTCGCCCATTTGTCTAACGCTAATAGGTTGGAGAATACCATATTTTTTTATCGATTGACATAATTCTTCTAAACCTGATTGTGAAAATATTTTTCTTGGTTGATATGGATTTGGAATAACAGCATCCAGATTTAATTCAATTACTTTTCTTTCTACACAATTCATCTTACCCATCCCTCTTTTCTTTTAAAAGGATTTACATATAGTTTATTAATTCTATAATAAAACCCCATCTCCTGCTTTAAATTATTTTAACTTGCAATTTTCGTACAACAATAATCACCATTTTTTGTTCTATTTAATAGGCTCTTTTGAGGGTTTTCCTGCTTTTCTAGGGTACTTTGTCGAAGTTTGTTTTATTTTTCTTATTATAACTATGTTATGGCTAATATCACTAAAAGGAAGGGGTACTTCTATTTGTTTTAGAACTTCCCCTCCTAATACTTTAAGAGCTACCCTACTTTCTTCCATCTCTTCAATTAGCTTACTTCCTTTTTGACATATAAAATATCCCCCTACTTTAACAAAGGGTAAGCAATATTCTAATAATATATTAAGTGGAGCAACAGCTCTTGCAACAGCAAAATCAAACTTTTCTCTATAGTTTTTATTTTGACCAACATCCTCTGCTCTACCATGGACATATTCAATATCATTTATGCCTAATTGATTTCCGACCTCTTTTAAAAATCCAATTCTTTTATTTAAAGAGTCTAGTAATGTAAGCTCTATATTAGGGAAAATAATTTTTAAAGGTATACCTGGAAAGCCAGCACCGGTACCAACATCGATAACCTTACCACTATTTCCAATAACTTCACTTTTAGCGCAGGAGATTGAATCTAAAAAATGTTTTATTATTATTTCTTTATCATCCTCAATAGCAGTTAAATTCATTTTTTGATTCCACTCTAACAAAACCTCTTTATACTTCATAAACTGTGCTATTTGTTTTTGGTCTAAATCAACACCTAATTGGTCGCTACCTTCTTTAAGCATATTATTTAAATCCATATTACTCCTCTTCCTTTCTCCTTCTTCTCATTTGCTCTAAATATACTAGAAGCACGGATACATCAGCCGGAGATACACCGGATATTCTGGAAGCCTGTCCAACAGATAATGGCTTTATATCATTAAGTTTTTGCCTTGCTTCTATCCTAAGTCCTTCTATTTTACTATAGTCCATATCCTCTGGAAGCTTTTTGTTTTCAAGCTTTCTAACACTATCTATTTGCTTTAATTGTTTGTCAATGTAGCCTTCATACTTTATTGTTATTTCACATTGTTTAACTGCTCTTTTTAACAATCCCTCAGGTCTATTTATATCTATATCTTTCATATTTTCATAAGTAACCTCTGGTCTTTTTAATAGATCAAGTAGAGAAATACCACCTTTTATAGGAGTACTACCTATTTTTTCTAAGAAAGGATTTGCAGTTTCAGGTGAAACATTTGTAGCCTTTAATCTCTCCATTTCAGATTCTATTTGCTGTTTTTTCATTAGATATTTTTCATATCGTTCTTCAGATACTAACCCAATATTATAGCCTTTTTCTGTCAATCTTAAGTCCGCATTATCTTGTCTAAGTACTAATCTATACTCCGCTCTAGAGGTCATCATTCTATATGGTTCATTTGTTCCCTTTGTAACTAAGTCATCTATTACTACCCCTATATAGGCCTCTGAACGGCTTAAAATTAATGGCTCCTCACCTCTAATTTTTTGGATTGCATTAATACCAGCAATTAAACCTTGAGCTGCTGCCTCCTCATAGCCGGAGGTTCCATTAAATTGACCTGCACAAAATAAATTATTTATATGTTTAGTTTCTAAAGATGGTTTTAACTGAAGAGGATCGATACAATCATATTCTATGGCGTATGCAGGTCTCATCATTTCTACATTTTCTAATCCTATAATACTTCTATACATTTGAATTTGTACTTCTTCTGCTAGACTTGTTGAAATACCTTGAACATACATTTCTTTAGTATTTAATCCCTCTGGCTCTAAAAATAATTGATGGGTTTGTTTATCGCTAAATCTTACGATTTTATCTTCTATAGAAGGACAATATCTTGGTCCAATACTTTCAATATCCCCTCTATACATTGCAGAACGATTCAAGTTCTCTTTTATAGTAAGTTTTGTCTCTGGGGTTGTTCTAGTTAACCAACATGGATATTGTTCAATGTTTAACTCATCATTCATAAATGAAAAAGGGTCAATAACATCATCCCCTGGTTGAATTTCCATTTTAGAAAAGTCAACAGTATCACTGTGTACCCTAGCAGGTGTACCGGTTTTGAATCTTCTCATTCTACAACCTAATTCAGTTAGTCTACCAGAAAGATATTTTGCACTATATAAACCATTAGGTCCTGATTCATAATTTAATTCCCCAATAAATACTCTACTATCTAAATATACACCCGTTGCTAAAACAACAGCCTGTGCATAGTAAATACCACCATTTCTTGTAACAACGCCTTTTACTGTGTTATCCTCTACAATTAAATCAACAACTTCTCCCTGCTTAAGAAATAGATGTTGTTGATTCTCCAGAGTTTTTTTCATTTCTTCATGATATTTTGTTTTATCTGCCTGTGCCCTTAAGGAGTGTACTGCTGGACCTTTAGCTGTATTTAATATTCTACTTTGGATACATGCTTTATCTATATTTAGGGCCATTTGCCCACCTAAAGCATCTATTTCCCTAACTAAGTGCCCTTTTCCTGTGCCCCCTATAGAAGGATTACATGCCATCATTGCTACAGAATCTAATGACATAGTTAATACAACCGTCCTATAACCCATTCTTGCAGCTGCTAAGGCTGCTTCACAGCCAGCATGTCCAGCTCCAACCACAACAACATCATATTTGCCCGCTTCATACCTAATCATCTTTATCCTCCTCGAATCACGCTATTTTCCAATACAGAAGTTTTGGAAAATATGGTCTATTAAATCTTCAGCTACGGTTTCTCCTGTTATCTCACCTAAGGCCTCCCAACAATTTTTTACGTCAACCTCAATAAAATCCATAGGTAACTTTTTATTCATTGCTTCTAATCCCTCCACTATGGAATCTAATGCTCTTTCTAATGCATTTTTATGTCTAACATTAGTTACTAGTAGCCTATCTTTAGTCCGTACGTCTCCACTATAAACCATATCTACTATTGCATTTTCAAGCTCATCTATACCCTTTTCCTCAGCAATAGAGAGTTTAATTATCTTTTTATTTTCAATATATTGACTAATTGCTGACTCATCTAATTTAGAAGGTAGGTCAGTTTTATTTATAATCACCAGTGCTTTTCTAACTTTTATAAGCTCTAAAATTTCAAAATCCTCTTTTGTTAATTCAGATGAAATATCAAGCATAAAAATAATTAGCTCTGCCTTATTGAAAAACTGCTTAGACCTTTCTACTCCTATTTTCTCAACAATATCTTCAGTCTCTCTTATTCCAGCAGTATCTATAATTTTTATCGGTATACCCTTAATGCTTAATTGCTCCTCAATTATATCTCTAGTTGTTCCAGGAACTTCTGTTACGATTGCTCTAGATTCTCCTAACAATGCATTTAATAGAGAGGATTTTCCTACATTCGGTTTACCTATAATTACTGTATTAAGACCTTCTCTAATAATTTTACCCGTATCAGCTGTCTCTAGTAGAAGCTTTATTTCATCTTTAACCTCATTTGATCTCTTTATTAATATGTCTAACGTAACCTCATCTACATCTTCTTCATCTGCAAAATCTATGGAAACCTCTATATGAGCTAAAATATCCATTAAATTTTTAATTATTTCCTTAACTTTTTTAGATAGTGAACCTTCTAATTGATCTAATGCAACATCAAACCCTTTATCAGTTTTAGCACTTATTAAATCCATAACTGCTTCAGCCTGGGCCAAGTCAATTCTTCCATTAAGAAAAGACCTTTTTGTAAATTCTCCGGGCTCCGCTGATCTTGCACCCATTCTTAATACTAATTCAAGTATTTTTTTAACTGGTATAAACCCACCATGACAGTGGATTTCTACAATATCCTCAGTTGTATATGTAAACGGAGATCTCATATATACAGCTAATACCTCGTCAACTTTTTCATTTGTGTCTGGGTTTAAAATATAACCATAATTAACTCTTCTCTCATCAAAATCAACTAAATTTTTTCCTTTTTTTGATTTAAATATTTTATTAGCAATATCTATTGCCTTATTTCCGCTTATTCTAACAATACCAATTCCAGCCTCTCCAGGAGCAGTAGCAATAGCAGCTATAGTATCACTTAAAAACATTTTTACACCCTCTTTTTATATAAGCTTAAATAATTATAATATTATTATTTTAAAACATAACATTTAATATGTGAATAATATTGTTTAATTTCTTGTACCTAGAAACGTATAAAAACCCAGTATTAAACTGGGTTATTTTTTTGGTCCTATAACAACTTTTCTAAAAGGCTCTTCCCCTTCACTATAGGTCTGTATTGCTGGATGACCTTGTAGTGCCGCATGTATAATTCTTCTTTCGTATGGGTTCATAGGCTCTAATGCAATACTTTTTCTTGTTTTCTTTACCTTATAAACAATTTTATTAGCAAGCTTAATTAAAGTCTCTTCTCTTTTTTGTCTATAGTTCTCTGTATCAATAAAGACTTTCAAGTACTTTTCTCTTTCCTTATTAACAACTAAACTAGCTAAGTACTGAATTGAATCAAGAGTTTGTCCTCTTCTTCCTATTACAACACCCATATTTGGGCCTTCTAGATATACCTTAATTACTTCATCTGCTAATTCAGTTACTATTTGAACCTCTAACTCCATAGCTTTGAACATTTTTCTTAAAAACTGTTCAACATCCTTTTCAGGATTATCTTTTACTGTAATTTTAATTTTTGCCTGCTTTGAACCTATAATTCCAAGAAAGCCTTTAGAAGGGATTTCTAGAATTTTAATATCCACTTCATCTTTCTTTTTACCAAGTTGCTTTAACCCTATATTTGTAGCATCCTCTATGGTTCTACCCTCTACCTCAATAAATTTCATATTATGCATTACCCCCTTTATTAGCAAAAGGTTTTGTAATTAGTACTTGTTGAACATATTGCAAGAAGTTACTTATTGCCCAATATAAAACAACCCCTGCAGGCATAGGTGGCCCTATTAACCCTTTAGAGAATGCAAATATCATAACAGGCATCATATATGACATTGTTTTTGCATTTTGATCATTACTTGATGTAGTTAGAGTTGTTAAATATGTTGTAACTGCAGCTAAAATTGGAAGTATCCACGGATCCATTTCCGCTAAATTAGGTATCCATAAAAAACTTTTACTTATAGCTTCATAGGCAGCTTGAGATTCAAAAACATATATTCCAGGATTTCTTAAAGCCGTAAATAGACCTATAATAACTGGAAATTGAATTAATAAAGGTAAACATCCAGCAAAAGGATTTACATTATATTCTTGATACAGTTCCATCGTCTTTTTACTTAACTGTTCTTTATCATTTTTATATTTTTCTTGTAAAGCTTTAATTTTCGGTTGTATCTCATTCATTTGCTTCATTGATTTAGTCTGTTTAATTGTTAAAGGCAACATAACTAACTTAGTTATTATTGTAAAGATAATAATTGAAACTCCGTAGTTACCAGTAAAATCATATACTGCCCTTAGTATAGTTCCAAATAATTGTGCTAATGCTGTCAATTTAATAACCCCCTACTAACTTTCGTCTTTTATTTTTAAAGGGTCATAACCTCCAATATTGAATGGATGACACCTTAATATTCTTCTTAAAGTTAAATAGCTTCCTTTAAAAAAACCGTAATGCTTATAGGCCTCTATACTATAGTTCGAACAGCTTGGGTAAAATATGCAGCTTGGTTTTTTTAATGGTGAAACCCATTTTTGATAAATATGAATTAAACCAATAGCTAGCCTAGACATTTTAATTCCTGCTCTCCATTAATTTATTTAGTCAACTTCATTTTTTTCATTAAGTGCAGTAATGCACTTTCAATTTCTTTAAAGGTCGAGTTTTTACAGTCAGCCCTAGCAATGAAAACAATATCATAAGCTATTTTAAATCTTGAGTCATTTAATCTATAACTTTCCTTCATTAGTCTTTTTACTTTGCTTCTAATTACACTATTTCCTACTTTTTTTGAGACGACAAAACCTACCCGATTATTATTTAAACTATTTTCTGTAATATATATAATTAGAAGTTTATTAGCCATAGATTTTTTTTTCGAGTAAACTACATTAAAATCACTATTTTTTTTTAATCTATTGGCCGGTTTCATATTTTTCCTCCATACCCCAGTAAACAAAATTATAGAAAAAGGCCACAATATGCGGCCTTTACGCAGTCAGTCTCTTTCTGCCCTTTAATCTACGTCTTTTTAAAACATTTCTTCCATTTTTAGTGCTCATTCTTTTTCTAAAACCATGCTCTTTGCTTCTTTGTCTTTTTTTAGGCTGATAAGTTCTTTTCACAAATTACACCCCCTTCGAAGTACTGGCAAGTACTACTATATATCAAGTAAGTAACCATTTTTATAAAAATGTGCAAACTTCATATAAAATTATATCTACAATCATTTGGCATGTCAAGAAAAAAGCAATTAATAAGATTTTTCATGTTGTGGATAAATAATATTCACATTATAAAAAAATGTGGATATTTTGTTGGTTTTTGTTGAAATCTTTCGATGGATTTGTTATGATGTTTTTGCCTGTTGATAATGTTTGTAAATTTATTAACTTTATTAAGAGTTATTCACATCTGTGGATATAAATGTGAATAACATTATTATTTTATAGGCTAATAAATATAATTAACTATTTTTCATTATTTTCTATGTTAATAATATCTTTGTTGATATTGTGTATAAGTCCATATATAATAAAAATAATCCCAACTTTTTTATACTTTTCCACATTGTTAAGCATAACCATGTTAGTAAAAATTATTACTATTTTTTTATGTTTTTTTTATGTAATTGTGGATTATTTTATGGATAACTTTTTAATAACTATAAAAATTAATTTATTTTGCATTAAGGGGGATCATGTTTTATGAACGAAAATCTATCCCAAATTTGGGACAAGACCCTAAGTTTAGTAAAAACAGAATTAACAGAGGTCAGCTTTTCAACTTGGATAAAGACAATTGAACCAATTTCTATTGACGATAACATTGTTATATTAAAGGTACATAACGATTTTAATCGCGATATTATTACTGGGCGTTACTCTACGCTTATTTCTAATGCAATTAAGCAGGTTACTCATAAACAGTATGAGCTAAAAATTATCATACCTAATGAAGAAACTGCTATGCATAAAGAAAAGGTTAATAGGCCTGCTCGAGAACAAATTCAAACTAAAAATCTTAACCCTAAATATACCTTTGATACCTTTGTTATTGGAAATAGTAATAGATTTGCCCATGCTGCTTCTGTTGCTGTTGCTGAGCAACCAGCTAAAGCTTACAATCCCCTTTTTATATATGGTGGTGTAGGATTAGGAAAGACTCATTTAATGAACGCTATAGGTCATTATATTATGCAAAATAACGCTAATGCCAAAATAGCCTATGTCTCTTCTGAAACCTTTACAAACGAATTAATTAACTCTATTCGTGATGACCGGAACGTAGAGTTTAGAAATAGATATAGAAATGTAGATGTACTATTAGTAGATGATATCCAATTTATCGCTGGCAAGGAAAGTACTCAAGAAGAGTTTTTCCATACTTTTAATGCCTTGCATGAATCCAATAAACAAATAATTATTTCAAGTGACCGTCCTCCAAAGGAAATACCAACCTTAGAGGATAGATTAAGATCAAGATTTGAGTGGGGCCTAATAACTGATATTCAGCCCCCTGATATAGAAACGAGAATTGCTATTTTACGTAAAAAGGCACAAATGGAAAATATGGATGTTCCTGATGAAGTTATGTCTTTTATAGCAAGTAAAATACAGGCAAATATTCGTGAGCTTGAGGGAGCCTTAATAAGAATTGTTGCCTATTCTTCATTGGCTAATGGAGAAATAACCGTTGATATTGCTAGAGAGGCTTTAAAAGAAATATTTTCTTCTAAGAAAAGACAAATAAATGTTCCTTTAATTAAGGAAATTGTTTCTAAGAAGTTTAATATTAAAATTGAAGACTTTAATGCAAAAAAGAGGACAAGATCCATTGCATTCCCAAGACAAATCGCTATGTATTTGACTAGAGAGCTAACAGATCTATCTTTACCTAAAATTGGAGAAGAATTTGGTGGTAGAGATCATACAACAGTTATACATGCCCATGAAAAAATATCTAATGATATGAAAAACGACCCTTATTTAAAAGAAAAAATTGAAAAAATTATTAGCAGTCTAAAGGACGAATAATAATACACAGAGGGTGTTAACACCTTGTTGATAACTATAATTTATATTATCTTGATTTAATATGTGGATAACTTTCACCAGGTTATTCATATTTTATTAACACGTGTAACGCAACTGATTACTCTTAATTACCCACTTACTAACAAACTAACAGGCCCTACTACTATTACTACTATTATTTCTTATTTAAACTATATATTTTTATAAGGGGGATTATCCACAACATGCATTTTATAAGCCAAAAAAAATCACTTTTAAATGCTATATCTATTGTGCAAAAAGCTGTTTCTTCAAAATCAACATTACCTATATTAAAAGGGATATATATTGAAGCCGTTAGTAACCATTTAAAATTTATTGCTACAGATTTAGAAATAGGTATTGAACATATTATTGAGTCAAATATTCTAGAAGAAGGAACTGTTGTTGTAGATGCAAGACTATTTAGTGAAATAGTTAGAAAACTTCCTGATTCTGAAGTTGAAATACTTTTAAAAGAGCAACAGATGATTATAAAGTGTCAAAATAGTGAGTTTAACATTTTATATTATCCATCAGATGAATTTCCAGAATTACCAACAATAGAGCAGAGAGCTACTTATGAAATAAATAACCAGGTTTTTAAAAATATGATTAGACAAACATCTTTTGCTACGTCACAAGATGAAATGAAACCAGTATTTACTGGGGTTCTAGTAGAAATTATTGATAATAAATTAAATATGGTTGCACTAGATGGATATAGATTAGCTCTAAAAAAAGTAGAACTTACTGAAGGATATAATAATAAGGCTATAATTCCTGCTAAAACTTTAAATGAAATAGGTAGAATAATGGATGATAGTGATGATACAGTTTACATGACTCTGTCTGACAAACATGCCTTATTTACTTTAGGAGAGACAAAGCTTATTTCTAGGCTTTTAGAAGGGGAGTTTATTAATTACAAACAAATTATTCCTAAGGAATATAAGACTAGAATTAAAGTTAGTACAAGTCTTTTACTAGATAGTGTTGAAAGGGCTGCACTAATTTCAAGAGAGGGAAAAAATAATCCTATTAAATTAAATATTGTTGGAGATAAGCTAATAATTACATCCAATTCGGAAGTAGGAAAAGTACAAGAGGAAATAGATATTGAAACAGAGGGTGAAGATTTAAACATTGCATTTAACTCAAAATATCTATTAGATGTATTAAAAATTATTGAAGATGAGTTTTTATTTATTGATTTCATGACTAGTATTAATCCTGGTTTAATAAGACCTGAGGAAGATATAAACTATAAATATTTGATTTTACCTGTAAGAGTTTCTGAATAAATTAAATAATTATACAATTAACTATATGGCACCTTTGTAGCAAAAACTCTACAAAGGTGTTTTTATGAGACACTTTTTATGGCTAAGAATAGATAGAGGATTAATTGATAGCTATATATTATTATCTTAGGGTTAATTAAGTGGTTTGCTATTAATATTGTATTAAAAAATTAATTGTAAAAAAATAAAAAATGGAAAACTTAAATTATAATACGTTAGTAGGAGTGATTAAATTGATAAAAGAGATTAAGATAGAAAATGAATATATAAAATTAGATTCCTTATTAAAACTAAGTGATGTTGTTTCTACTGGTGGACAAGCTAAATACTATATATTAGATGGAAAAGTTATAGTAAATGGCGAAGTTACAGAGCAAAGAGGTAAAAAAATTAGAGTAGGTGACATAGTCGAGGTAGATGGAGTAAAGATTAAAATAGTGTAAAAAATGAGGGTGCAAAATGATAATTGAGGGGATTCGGCTATTAAACTATCGTAATTATGAAGAATTAGAGTTGAAATTTCATTCCAATCTAAATCTGTTTGTTGGTGAAAATGCACAGGGAAAAACAAATTTATTAGAGGCTATATACATATGTGCACTTGGAAAGTCTTTTAGAAATAACAAGGATCAGGAGCTTATTAATATAAATAAAAACCAGTCACTTATTAAGACCTTTGTGAAAAAAAGGAATAGAGATATAAAAATTGAGTTAATATTGCAAAAGGATGAAAAAAAGAGGATAAAAGTCAATGACGTATCCTTAAATAAATATGGGGAACTACTAGGAAATTTAAATGTAGTACTTTTTTCCCCCGAAGACTTAAAAATAGTTAAAGAAGGCCCAAGTGAAAGGCGCAAATTTATAGATAATGATATTTCTCAAATTTCTCCTAAGTACTATTATCTAATGAATCAGTACAATAAAATACTTCTTCAAAGAAATAAGTTATTAAAAAATAAGGGAGTAAAGCCTATAGATTTACAGGTTTGGAATGAGCAACTTTCAAGTTATGGTACAGAAATAATAATATATAGGAGAAATTTCATAAAAAAACTAAGCCTCCTAGGAAAACTAATGCATAGAAAAATTACAGAATCAAAGGAAAATCTAGAAATTAAATATGATTCAAATATAAATATAAATGAAAATATGAACTCTATACAAATTAAAGAGAGATTTTTAGCAAAAATAGATTCGGTTTATGTCGAGGAGAAGTATAGGGGTATAACTTTATGCGGCCCTCATAGGGATGAAATAAAATTTACGATAAATGGTATGGATGTTAAAAAATTTGGATCTCAAGGCCAACAAAGGACAACTGTCCTTTCCCTAAAGCTATCTGAGATAGAGTTGATTAGAGGTGAAGTAGGGGAATACCCTATACTTTTACTTGATGACGTAATGAGTGAATTAGATGAGTTTAGGCAAAAATATTTATTGAATAATTTAAAAAATATACAAACTTTTATTACAACTACAGTAATCAATCCTTTTGATTTAAAGAATGATAACTATAAATTACATAGGATCGCAAATGGAAATGTTTACAACAATAAATAAACACCATCTTTCTTATTAATTCAAATAAGTGTATAATAATAGAGTTAAGCAAAATTATCTCCTGAAAAATATGGAAGGGGGCATAACTTTGAAGGGGTATTATACAAATTTTGTACACTTAGGTGGAGACGTTGTAGTTAATAAAAGGGATATAGTAGGGATTTTTGATATTAAGCTTTCAATTAAAAGTAAGACTACTAAAAAATTTTTAAAAACATGTAATGATGAAGGTTTCGTATCTAAAATAACAGAAGAGGAAACCCGATCATTTGTCATAGTTAATATAAAAGGGAAAAACAATGAAATAAAAAAAGATAGTAAATGCTCCAGTTTAATTGTTTACTTCTCACCAATTTCTTCTCTAACACTACAGAAAAGAGCGTATTCGAGTTATTAGGAGGTTTTTGTAATGGAAAATAAAGTACAAAGTAATTATAGTGCAGAAGAAATCCAAGTTCTAGAGGGTTTGGAACCCGTAAGAAAAAGACCAGGTATGTATATAGGTAGTACAGGTCCTAGGGGACTACATCATCTGGTTTATGAGGTTGTAGATAATAGTATAGATGAAGCCTTGGCTGGTTACTGTGATACTATACATGTAACTATTAATGAGGACAATTCAATAAAAGTTACTGATAATGGTAGGGGAATCCCTGTTGAAATACATCCTCAAACAGGCAAATCTACTTTAGAAACAGTATTAACTGTACTTCATGCTGGAGGAAAATTTGGTGGTGGGGGATATAAAGTTTCTGGGGGACTTCATGGAGTTGGGGTTTCTGTAGTTAATGCATTATCAGAAAAATTAGTAGTTGAAATTAAACGAGATGGAAAATTATATCGCCAAAGATATGAGAGGGGTAATCCTTTAACAGAAGTAGAAGAAGTAGGTACTTCTGATGGAACTGGAACAACAGTACTATTTAAACCTGATTATTTAATATTCGAAGAGGTTGAATATAAGTATGAAACATTAGAGCACCGTCTAAGAGAATTAGCGTTTTTAAATAAGGGAATTAAAATAACACTTTCTGATAAAAGAGAAGGTCAGGAAAAGGATAGTACATTTTTTTATGAGGGTGGAATTAGAGAATTTGTTAAGCACTTAAATAAAAATAGAGAGCCTCTTCATGATAAAATAATATATTTTGAAAAAGTTAAGGACGGAAATACTGTAGAGTTAGCATTTCAGTATACGGATGTATATACAGAGAATATTTTTAGTTTTGCAAACAATATAAATACTCATGAGGGTGGTACACACTTAAGTGGATTTAAGACAGCCCTTACAAGAATATTAAATGACTATGCAAGAAAAAATGGTTTCCTTAAAGAAAAGGACCAGAATTTTTCTGGTGAAGATGTAAGAGAAGGTTTAACTGTAATTCTTTCAGTAAAGCTACCTGAACCACAATTTGAAGGGCAAACAAAAACAAAACTTGGAAACAGCGAAATGAAAGGTATTGTTGAATCAGCTTCCAGTGAATATTTAGATTCATTTTTAGAAGAAAACCCTACAGAAGCAAGACTAATAATGGAAAAAGCAATGAAGGCGCAACGGGCTAGGGAAGCTGCTAAAAAAGCTAGGGAATTAACTAGAAGAAAAGGTGTTTTAGAAAATACTACATTACCTGGTAAATTAGCTGATTGTTCAGAGAAAGATCCTAGTCTAAGTGAAATATACTTAGTTGAGGGGGACTCCGCAGGAGGTAGTGCAAAGCAAGGAAGAGATAGAAGGACCCAAGCTATCCTGCCATTAAGAGGTAAAATTCTTAATGTTGAGAAGGCTCGATTAGATAAGATACTAAACTATAATGAAATTGGTAATATGATTACTGCCTTTGGAACCGGAATAGGTGCTGAATTTGATATAGGTAAGTTAAGATATCATAAAATAGTAATTATGACCGATGCGGACGTGGATGGAGCTCACATTAGAACATTACTTTTAACATTCTTCTTTAGATATATGAAACCTTTAGTGGAGTTAGGACATATATTTGTTGCACAACCACCGCTTTATAAGATTAAAAAGGGAAGAGAAGAGTTTTATACTTATTCAGATAAAGAGCTAAATATAAAACTTAACGAAATAGGTAAAAACGGGGTAACTCTTCAACGTTACAAAGGTCTTGGTGAAATGAATCCAGAGCAATTATGGGAGACAACAATGAATCCAGATCATAGAACATTACTTCAAGTAACTGTAGATGATGCATTAGCTGCGGATGAAATATTCACTACACTAATGGGTGACAAGGTAGAACCGAGAAGAGAGTTTATTGAACAAAATGCTAGATATGTTACAAATTTAGATGTATAGTAGGGGGATTTGAATATGATAGAAGAAAAAGACAAGGTTATCCCTATAGGTATAGAAGACGAGATGAAAAAATCCTATATAGACTATGCAATGAGTGTTATAGTAGGAAGGGCTTTACCGGATGTAAGGGATGGATTAAAGCCCGTACATAGGAGAATTCTTTTTTCAATGAGTGAGTTAGGTATGACGCCGGATAAGCCATACAGAAAATCTGCCCGTATAGTTGGGGACGTACTTGGTAAGTATCACCCTCATGGTGATACGGCGGTTTACGATGCTATGGTAAGAATGGCACAGGATTTCTCAACCAGAGCTTTGCTTGTTGATGGGCATGGAAATTTTGGATCTGTTGACGGAGATAGCGCTGCTGCAATGCGTTATACTGAGGCAAGACTTTCTAAAATTTCTATGGAAATGATTAGGGATATTCAAAAAGAAACGGTTGATTATATACCAAACTTTGACGATACATTAGAAGAACCGGCAGTTTTACCAAGTAAATTTCCTAATTTATTAGTTAATGGTTCTAATGGTATAGCAGTTGGGATGGCTACTTCAATACCACCTCATAATTTAAGTGAAGTAATTGATGGAGTAATTACCTTAATAGATGAACCTGAGGCAGATGTAGAAATGATTATGGAATCTATAAAGGGCCCAGATTTTCCAACAGGAGCTATTATAACTGGTAAAGAAGGAATGATTGAAGCCTATAAGACCGGTAGGGGTAGAGTCAAAGTAAGAGCAAAAGCAACCATAGAGGAAACTTCAAAAGGAAAACAGCAAATTATAGTTACAGAAATTCCTTACCAAGTTAATAAAGCTAGACTAATTGAAAAAATTGCTGAGCTAGTTAGAGATAAAAAGGTTGAAGGAATATCAGATTTACGGGACGAAAGTGACCGTACTGGTATGCGTATAGTAATAGAGCTAAAAAGAGATGCTAATTCAAATGTTGTACTAAATAAACTATATAAGCACTCACAATTATCAGATACATTCAGTATTATTATGATTGCCCTAGTTGATGGACAACCTAAGGTTTTAAATCTAAAAGAAATCCTCTATTATTACATAGAGCATCAAAAAGACATTATTGTTAGAAGAACGAAATTTGATCTGAATAAAGCTGAAGAAAGAGCCCATATCTTAGAAGGACTAAAAATAGCCTTAGATCATTTAGACCAAGTAATATCTCTAATTAGAGGGTCTAAAAATGGACAAGAAGCAAAAGATGGGTTAATGGAAAAATTTAATTTATCTGAAAGACAAGCCCAAGCCATTTTAGATATGCGTCTACAGAGATTAACAGGGTTAGAAAGAGAAAAAGTAGAGTTAGACTTAAAAGAAACTTTAGAGATAATTAGACAATTAAAAGAGATTCTTGATAATGAACAATTAGTTTTAAATATTATTAAAGAGGAATTAGTAGAGATAAAAGAAAAATACTCGGATGAAAGAAGAACAGAAATAGTTCTAGATCCAGGTGAAATTAATATTGAAGATATGATTGATGAAGAGGATGTTGCAATTACATTAACTCATTTTGGATATATTAAAAGACTTCCGGTAGATACGTACAAGAGTCAGAAACGCGGTGGAAAAGGTATTTCTGGAATGACTACAAGGGAAGAGGATTTTGTTGAGAACTTAATTATTACATCTAGTTTAGATCCTATCCTTTTCTTCACTAACTTAGGAAGGGTATATAAATTAAATGCCTATGAAATTACAGAGGCTAAGAGACAAGCAAAGGGAACTGCGATCGTTAACTTACTACCACTTCTACCAAACGAAAAAATTGCAGCTATGATACCACTAAGTAAAGATAAAATTTCTAAGTTTTTGTTATTAGCAACTAAGAATGGGTTAGTTAAAAAGACTTCTTTAGAACAATTTGAGACTACAAGAAGAACTGGTTTAATTGCTATTAACATAAAAGACGATGATGAACTAATTAGCGTTAGATTGTGCAATGAAGAACAAGAAATTATTATGATTACTTCTAATGGTATGTCTATACGATTTAAAGAAGAAGATGTTAGAGAAGTAGGAAGAAGTGCAATGGGGGTCAAAGGTATAACCTTGTCTCCAGAGGATCATGTTGTGGCCATGGAAGTTATAGAAGATGACAAAGATTTATTTGTAGTGAGTCAGAAAGGTTTTGGTAAGAGAACAGATATAAGTGAGTACCGTCTACAGTCTAGAGGTGGAAAGGGTATTAAAACTTACAATGTTTCAGATAAAACCGGAAACTTGGTCGGAGCAAAATTAGTTAATATTGATGATGAAATATTATTAGTAAATAACGACGGGATTATTATAAGACTAAACGTTAAAAACATTTCTAAGCTAGGAAGAAACACTAAGGGAGTTACCCTGATGAAAGTTGATGAAAACAGTAATATAGTGACAGTGGCTCAATTACCTAATCATGACGAAGTAATAGAATAACAAATAATTGTACTTACTAAGGCGGCTAAAAAACTTTTTAAAAGTATTTGTAACACTTTTGATTAGTGATTTTTAGCCGCCTTATTTTTAATTCTATAGGAAATTATAAAATTAAAAATCTGTGGATAACATATGGTATGATTGAGATATGAATAGAAAAAAGATAACAGTTAAAGAGATATTGGTAGATAGATATGAGGACTTTAAAAACACATACTGGTCTAGAGTTCCTAAGGTTATGAGAGAACATATAGATGATCTAGTAAATAAGGCTATAAATTGTAGCGATGTTAAAAATGGATATGCCGAATATATATGTGAGGATTGTTTTAGTGTAACGAAAGTACCATTTACATGTAAAAGCAAGTTTTGCAATAAATGCGGAAGAGTATATACACTAAAATGGGCCGAAAAGACAAAGAACAGAACATGTTAAGGGTAGGGCATAGACATAGTGTATTTACAATGCCTAAGGAACTGAGAAACTTCTTTTATGCAAGGAGAGAATTATTAAAAGAATTGCAGGATGCAGTATACAACGTAATTTCATATTGGTATAAAAATAATAGGAAATGTGATTATGAAGTAGGTATAATAGCTGTAGTGCACACCTTTGGAAGAGATTTGAAATGGAACCCACATATACATGCATTAGTAACAGAGGGAGCAATAGATAGAAATAATAATTGGTGGAAGAGTGTTGAATATATACCATATCCATTTTGAAGAAAGCATGGCAGAAGGTGCTACTAGAAATAATTAAGAAATATTTTAATAGTTATGAAACCAGGCAAAATAATAAGTGAGATGTATAAAAGATATCCAAATGGGTTTTATGTTAATGCAAAGAGAAAACTGAATGATACAAGACAAGCAGTAAAGTACATAGGAAGATATCTTGCTAGAGCAAATATAGCAGAATATAGAATAGAGGAATATGATGGAGAAAAGGTTACGTTTTGGTATGAAGATCATAACGATGGAAAAAAAGTAAAGATAACTATGGATGTGTTAGAATTTATAGGAAAAATAACACAACATATAGTACCTAAAGGATTCAAGACAGTAAGAAGATATGGACTGTATTCAAGGAGAAGAAATAAGATATCCAAGGATATAGTGCATCTATATAATTTTATGAAGGAAAAGTCTATAGAAAAATTGCTTAGGGATAAGAGAAAAAGTTTTGAAAAGAAAAAGACCTGGAAAGAGAGGATTATAGAGAATTTCGGAAGAAATCCACTTTTATGTGTAAAATGTACCACTGAAAAATTTTATGGAGAATATGGCATAAAGACTATGGGGTGATATATGATATAAGAGAATCTAGGGATATGGAGGAAATATTATATGAGCCCATTAGTAGAGCGCCATTACAAAGAAAAGTTGTACAAATATCATTGTTTGAAGTGTAAGTATTTGGAGTGGGCTCCCGCAGATATTGTGGATGAGTTTGCAGATTTGGATACCTACTGTGACGAAGAGTACGACGAAGAACAAAATAAAAATAGAAAAGGTATGCCGATTATGGTATGCCCTAATTGTAATGAGGATTTTTATTATTTTGGTGAACAAAAAGAAGAAAAACACTCATACCTAGAAGAAGATGATGAGTGTATTCCTTTTTAAACACAGTCCCCGTCAGGGGATTTTTTTATAAAAAAGAAATAATTTAGAAAAAAATTAGCAAAAGTAGTGAAAACTTTATTTTTTTGGTATAACCTGAGTTTATAGGTTGCAAGAACAAAAAATCAGCTAAACACCTTAAAAATACTAGGTCATAGCTGATTTGTTTTTATTTTTTTATGTTGTGAACTATTTCTTTCCTATAAGAACGAATTTGCTCGATTCTTATATTTCTGTAATTTAGAGAAACACCAAATAATTTTTCGATATCTCTATAAATTTCATCTTGTTTATTAAGTGAGTAGATTCCATTGGTAATAAATCTACACGTCGCATTTCTAAGAGACTCTTGTATTCGTTTAATAGAGTATTTGTTTTTGAGTTTATTCTCTAAAATTCTCGAAATTAATAATGCTACGAAACAAATAAGAAAATGTCCTTCTATTCTATCCTCTCTTCGAACATAGACAGGACGACCTTCTAAATCTGACTTTAAAACTTTAAAAGATTCTTCTATCTTCCAAAGACCTCTATACCTTTCAATTATTTCTTCATCAGGCATTTCAAGCTCACTGGTAACAAGAGCATAATACCCATCTAAGGCCACATCTCTTTCGTACTTAGCAGCTTCAAACTCTAAGAGCGTTTTTTTATCTTCCACTTCACCTGTAAAAGTATCTATCTCTATTTCTTTTAAATACTTTTTTACACCATAACGATTAGAAGCTTTATATTTCGAAGGATTTTCAAGATACTCTTGAATTTTTTCTTCTAATTTTTCTCTTTTGTGTTTTTCTCTAGCATCATAATCAGCAGCCCAGAAAGATACAACTTTTTCTTTGAGTGTAATTTCCTCACCATTTTCGTTATTAGTTTTTCTTTCCCTGAAGAAAGATTTAATCTTAAAAGTTTTAGTAGAGTTATAAACGTAGCCTTCATCTTTAAGAATTTCTTTTATAAATGTCTTAGAGGCACCTCTTACCTTTTGTGAAACTATGTAACCATCATTGTTTTCTACAAGAAAAGCTAGGTTTTTACCACTATTTAGAGCTTTGTCTGCTGTTAGAATTACTCTCTCAAGAGCATATCTATTTTTCATATTCTTTAAGGCAGGAATAAGCATTGTACTATCATGGGTATTACCAGAAAAAAGATCATACCCAACAGGTAGGCCTGCTCTATCAATTGCTAGACTCATTTGTACGATTGGCGTTGTTCTTTTTTGTTTAGAGATACCAACTTTTTTAAGATTATTTTCTAAGTCTGATTCAAAGTAATAGTTAGTTACATCAAAGAAAACAAGTGAAGTATCTCTACCGTGGATCTGTGAAACTTGTTCATGAAGATGTTGTTGTAGGTCTTCTTTAATATCCTTCATTAGAGAGAGAGACTCGTAAATAGAATTTATAGTTACTTTAAAAGATTCGAAATACTCATCTTTATTTTCAAATGTTGATTTTTTACTAGCAGGTTTCAGAATTCTTCCATATAGAAGCAATTGAAAAACTTCATTCAAGTCAAAAACATGCTTTCTTTTACGCATTTGTGATTTAAAAACTGAGGTAAACTAAGCTCATTATAGAGTCTTTCAAGAAAAAAGTAGCCATAGTTCTTATCAATTTCCATATCATCGTTACTATCACTAAGGTTCAATGTTAGATTTACTTGGTTTTTAGTTATCAATTTAGCAGAATCTTTTAGCTTTTGTAGAATATCCGGATCATTAGCCTCTAATTCTTCAAGATTGCCATAGCATTTAATAATTCTTTGTTTAGATTTACCATTTTCGTCACGGTAGCCTTCAACAAGATATACTTTTTTATACTTAGCTGTAGGACTCTTAGTCACTCTAATAAACATAAAATCACCCTCTTTTATTATATCACAGTACATCGAAGTACACAACGATTATTTCCAAAATTTCCAATAAAAAAACACCTGAAATTCAAGTGTTTTATTATCTTTTTAGTTTTTGAACCTATAAACTCAGGAATTGTACTTACTAAGGCGGCTAAAAAACTTTTTAAAAGTATTTGTAACACTTTTGATTAGTGATTTTTAGCCGCCTTATTTTTAATAAAAAAGAAATAATTTAGAAAAAAATTAGCAAAAGTAGTGAAAACTTTATTTTTTTGGTATAATTATAAAAAAGTTGTTTGAAACAAATGAAAAAGGGGTGAAAAGTTTATGTCATTACAAATTAGAAGTATGTTTGATGAATCAAATAAACAATGGGTCGTTTACTTACATGGTGAAATTGATATTTATACAGCAGAAAAGCTTAAGGGAGAATTATTAGTATTAATAGAGGATAAAAAGGAGAGTATCAAAATTGACTGTGAAAATCTTCAATACATTGATAGTACAGGACTAGGTGTATTGATAGGAGCATATAAGCATATTAGTGAGGCTGAGAAGCAAATTGTTATAAAGAATGCAAAGCCAAGTATAAAAAAATTACTTGTTATTACAGGTCTTAATAAAGTTTTTAATATTGAGGAGTGAGGTATATAAAGATGATGTTAATAATGGAGGATAGATATGTTATGAATAATCAAAAGGATTTAATAAAATTATCTTTACCAAACAAGCCAGAATATGTAAGTGTTGTAAGGTTAACCTTATCATCAATTGCATCGAGAATGGGATTTGATATTGAAAAAATTGAAGATTTAAAAGTTGCAGTTTCAGAAGCATGTTCAAATGCGATTACCCATGGGGCCAATGCGGAAGAGGGTAATTTTGATGTTGAATTTCTAGTTTATGAAGAGAAGATAGATATATTAGTATATGATAAAGGAAAGGGTTTTCTTGTGAATCAAATTGAAGAGCCAAATGTACATAATTTAAAAGAAGGGGGTTTAGGTGTATTTATTATTAAATCCCTAATGGATAATGTTGAATTTTTACAAAATAAAGGTAAAGGTACAGTAATAAAAATGACGAAATACGTAGGGGATGATTTTAATGAGAAGTATAGCCAGTAATTTAAATTATGAAGATAATAAATACTATTTGTGCTTAACTGAAAAAGAGCTTTTTGTTGAGTATTCAAAAACAAAGGAAACTCATTTAAGAAATGAATTAGTAGGCAGGTATATCTATATTGCTGAAATTCTTTCTAAGAAATATATTAACAAAGGTATCGAGTTTGATGACATATTTCAAGTAGCATCATTAGGATTAATATATGCAATTGAACGCTTTGATACTTCTAAAGGTTTTGAGTTTTCAAGCTTTGCAACACCAACGATAATAGGCGAGATAAAAAAGTATTTCAGAGATAAAGGCTGGGCTATTAGAGTTCCAAGGAGGATACAAGAGTTATCAAAGAGAGTAAATGTAGCTAAAAATGAATTAAATCAGAAACTACAAAAAAACCCTACAATTAGTGATTTAGCAGAATACCTTAAATGCTCAGAGGAAGAAATTATAGAAGCCATGGAGGCGAGTCATGTATATACTCCAAAATCATTAGACGTAACATACGACAATGATGGTGAAGATAAAGATGTTCAATTATTAGACTTGGTAGGGGAAGAGGACAAGCAATTTGATTTAATAGAGCATAAGGACTTTATAAAGAAATCAATGGAAAAACTAAATGAAGCTGAGAAAAAGGTGTTAATTGATAGGTTTTATAATAATAAAACACAAATTCAAGTTGCAAAAGAACTAAATGTATCTCAAATGACAGTTTCTCGTATGGAAAAGAAAATAATAGAGAAATTTAAAAAAGAGCTAGAAAAAAGTATTGACATTGAAAATAAATAATGATAAGATATTAAAAGTCGCCAATTTGACAAGGCATTATTCAATAGTAAATGAGATTAAAACAACAAACAGGCGATACAACAATTTACCAGTGAAAACTAATTGACATAACAAGTCAAAAATGATATATTAGATAAGTCGCCAAAAGCGGCAGATAAAAAAAGGTCTTTGAAAACTAAACAGTATAGAAAGCCAGCAAGAAAAAAAGCATCAAAAAGATGCAACCCAGAAATTTTTAATTAAGAGTTTGATCCTGGCTCAGGATGAACGCTGGCGGCGTGCCTAACACATGCAAGTCGAGCGAGGAGGAGGAAGCTTGCTTCCAAATCCTAGCGGCGGACGGGTGAGTAACGCGTGGGCAACCTACCCTATGCAGGGGGATAACATTGGGAAACCAGTGCTAATACCGCATAAAGCCGAGAAGGGGCATCCCTAAATGGTCAAAGAACTTCGGCATAGGATGGGCCCGCGTCTGATTAGTTAGTTGGTAAGGTAATGGCTTACCAAGACGATGATCAGTAGCCGACCTGAGAGGGTGACCGGCCACACTGGAACTGAGACACGGTCCAGACTCCTACGGGAGGCGAGTGGGGAATATTGCACAATGGGGAAACCCTGATGCAAAGAACGCCGCGTGAGCGAAGAAGGCCTTCGGGTCGTAAAGCTCTGTCCTAAGGGAAGATAATGACGGTACCTTAGGAGGAAGCCCCGGCTAACTACGTGCCAGCAGCCGCGGTAATACGTAGGGGGCAAGCGTTATCCGGAATCACTGGGCGTAAAGGGTGCGTAGGCGGCCAAACAAGTCAGGGGTGAAAGGCTACGGCTCAACCGTAGTAAGCCTTTGAAACTGTTTGGCTTGAGTGCAGGAGAGGAGAGTGGAATTCCTAGTGTAGCGGTGAAATGCGTAGATATTAGGAGGAACACCAGTGGCGAAGGCGACTCTCTGGACTGTAACTGACGCTGAGGCACGAAAGCGTGGGGAGCAAACAGGATTAGATACCCTGGTAGTCCACGCCGTAAACGATGAGTGCTAGGTGTTGGAGGGAGACCTTCAGTGCCGGAGCTAACGCATTAAGCACTCCGCCTGGGGAGTACGCTCGCAAGAGTGAAACTCAAAGGAATTGACGGGGACCCGCACAAGCAGCGGAGCATGTGGTTTAATTCGAAGCAACGCGAAGAACCTTACCTGGACTTGACATCCTTTAGACAGAACCTTAACCGGTTCCTTCTCTTCGGAGACTGAAGTGACAGGTGGTGCATGGTTGTCGTCAGCTCGTGTCGTGAGATGTTGGGTTAAGTCCCGCAACGAGCGCAACCCTTATCTTTAGTTGCCAGCACTTAGGGTGGGCACTCTAGAGAGACTGCCGGGGATAACTCGGAGGAAGGTGGGGATGACGTCAAATCATCATGCCCCTTATGTTCAGGGCTACACACGTGCTACAATGGCCGATACAAAGGGCAGCAAGAGAGTGATCTTAAGCAAATCCCATAAAGTCGTCCCAGTTCGGATTGTGGGTCAAACTCGCCCACATGAAGTCGAGTTGCTAGTAATCGCGAATCAGAATGTCGCGGTGAATGCGTTCCCGGGTCTTGTACACACCGCCCGTCACACCATGGGAGTCGGAAGCACCCGAAGCCGCTACTTAACCAGAAATGGAGAGAGTCAAGTCGAAGGTGAAGTCGATGACTGGGGTGAAGTCGTAACAAGGTAGCCGTATCGGAAGGTGCGGTCGGATCACCTCCTTTCTAAGGAGAAAAGCTTCTATACTGTTTAGTTTTGAGAGACCTTCGATGAAGGTTTTTTCAAAAAGAAGTAATTTAATATGAAGCTCGGCTAATCTTTGAGTACTTCAATTACACCAAATACAAGACTTGGGTAATTAAAGCATGTTCTTTGAAAACTGCAAAGTGAGAAATAAAGTTAAGTAAAGAAATTTACAAGCATCTTTTAAAGGTCAAGCTAGTAAGGGCAAAGGGAGGATGACTTGGCACCAGGAGCCGAAGAAGGACGTGGTAAGCTGCGAAAAGCTACGGGGAGCCGCAAGCAGGCAAAGATCCGTAGATGTCCGAATGGGGAAACCCACTTGAAGTAATATTCAAGTATCTGCTAGTGAATAAATAGCTAGTAGAGGGGATACCAGGGGAACTGAAACATCTAAGTACCCTGAGGAGTAGAAAGAAAAATCGATTCCCTAAGTAGTGGCGAGCGAAAAGGGATAAGCCCAAACCGAAAGTTTACTTTCGGGGTTGAGGACATAGCAAAAAAGGAGAGGTATCGTAGTAGAAGATGACTGGAAAGTCAGGCCAAAGAGGGTAAAAGCCCCGTATACGAAACGAGAAGACTCTAAGCTATGATCCAGAGTACCACGGGACACGTGAAACCCTGTGGGAAGCAGGGGACCACCCCCAAGGCTAAATACTACCTGGTGACCGATAGCGCATAGTACCGTGAGGGAAAGGTGAAAAGAACCCCGGGAGGGGAGTGAAATAGAACCTGAAACCCTTTGCTTACAAGTCGTGGGAGCACGTTAAAGTGTGACCGCGTACTTTTTGTAGAACGGGCCAACGAGTTATGATATGTAGCAAGGTTAAGGACTAAAGGTCCGGAGCCGAAGCGAAAGCGAGTCTTAATAGGGCGAAAGTTGCATGTCATAGACCCGAAACCGAGCGACCTACCCATGGGCAGGATGAAGCGGAAGTAAAATTTCGTGGAGGTCCGAACCAATTGACGTTGAAAAGTCACTGGATGACCTGTGGGTAGAGGTGAAATTCCAATCGAGCTCGGAGATAGCCGGTTCTCGCCGAAATAGCTTTAGGGCTAGCCTCGATTAAATGAGTTACGGAGGTAGAGCACTGAATGACCTAGGCCTTCACCGGTTACCAAAGTCTATCAAACTCCGAATGCCGTAAACTTAAGATCGGGAGTCAGACTACGAGTGATAAGATCCGTGGTCAAGAGGGAAAGAGCCCAGACCATCGCTAAGGTCCCAAAGTATACGTTAAGTGGAAAAGGATGTGGGATTGCATAGACAACCAGGATGTTGGCTTAGAAGCACCATACATTTAAAGAGTGCGTAATAGCTCACTGGTCGAGTGATCCTGCGCCGAAAATGTCCGGGGCTCAAACGTATCACCGAAGCTATGGATGTAGAAATACATGGTAGGCGAGCGTTCTATGTGGGTAGAAGCTATACCGGAAGGAGTAGTGGACTGCATAGAAGTGAGAATGTTGGCATGAGTAGCGAGAGGCAGGTGAGAATCCTGCCCGTCGAAAGCCTAAGGTTTCCTGAGGAAGGTTCGTCCGCTCAGGGTAAGTCGGACCTAAGCCGAGGCCAAGTGGCGTAGGTGATGGACAACAGGTTGAAATTCCTGTACCACCAAGAATCGTTTGAGAGAAGGGGGGACACAGGAGGATAGGTCAAGCGCACCGTTGGTTGAGTGCGTCTAAGCAGGTAGGGAGAAAAGGCAGGCAAATCCGCTTTTTCATAGATCCCGAGATGTGATGGGGAGCGAAAAATAAGTAGCGAAGTGACTGAATCCAAACTGTCGAGAAAAGCCTCTATCGAGATTTAAGGTGCCCGTACCGCAAACCGACACAGGTAGGCGAGGAGAGAATCCTAAGACGAACGGGAGAAGCATTGTTAAGGAACTCGGCAAAATGACCCCGTAACTTCGGGAGAAGGGGTCTTAAGGGATGTGTGAAGGCTTCGCGCCGTAAGCATAACCCGGCCGCAGAGAATAGGTCCAAGCGACTGTTTAGCAAAAACATAGGTCTCTGCTAAGTCGAAAGACGACGTATAGGGCCGACGCCTGCCCGGTCTTTGGAAGGTTAAGGGGAAGTGTTAGGGTTAAGCTCGAAGCACAGAACTTAAGCCCCAGTAAACGGCGGCCGTAACTATAACGGTCCTAAGGTAGCGAAATTCCTTGTCGGGTAAGTTCCGACCCGCACGAAAGGCGTAACGATTTGGACGCCAGTCTCAACAATGCACCCGGTGAAAATTGTAATACCAGTGAAGATGCTTTGGTTACCCGCGACAGGACGGAAAGACCCCGTGGAGCTTTACTGCAACTTGACATTGGATTTTGATACTACATGTACAGAATAGGTGGGAGACTAAGATACTAGGACGCCAGTCTTGGAGGAGTCGACGTTGGGATACCACTCTTGTATTATTGAAGTTCTAACCATGAGCCATGATCTGGTTTTGGGACACTGTCAGGTGGGCAGTTTGACTGGGGCGGTCGCCTCCTAAAGAGTAACGGAGGCGCTCAAAGGTTCCCCTCAAGACGGTCGGAAATCGTGCGAAGAGTGTAAAGGCAGAAGGGAGCTTGATTGCGAGACAAACAGGTCGAGCAAGGACGAAAGTCGGACTTAGTGATCCGGCACCGAGTGGAAGGGCCATCGCTCAACGGATAAAAGCTACCCCGGGGATAACAGGCTTATCTCCCCCAAGAGTCCACATCGACGGGGAGGTTTGGACCTCGATGTCGGCTCATCACATCCTGGGGTCAAGTAGGTCCCAAGGGTTGGGCCGTTCGCCCATTAAAGTGGTACGCGAGCCGGGTTCAGAACGTCGTGAGACAGTTCGGTCCCTATCCGTCGCGGGCGCAGGAAATTTGAGAGGAGCTGTCCTTAGTACGAGAGGACCGGGATGGACGTACCGCTGGTGCACCAGTTGTTCCGCCAGGAGCACAGCTGGGTAGCTAAGTACGGAAGGGATAAGTGCTGAAGGCATCTAAGCACGAAGCCCCCTCAAGATAAGATTTCCCACCCGAAAGGGGTAAGACCCCAGAGAGACTATCTGGTAGATAGGTCGGAGGTGTAAGTGCAGTAATGCATTAAGCTGACCGATACTAATAGGTCGAGGGCTTGACCAAAAAAGATGAAAGCTTTAAAATCTCACTTGTAGTTTTGAGAGAACACTCTCAATAAATCGTGACAATAGCGAAGGGGTCACACCTGTTCCCATACCGAACACAGAAGTTAAGCCCTTCAGCGCCGATGGTACTTGGCGGGCAGCCGCCTGGGAGAGTAGGTCGTTGCGGTTTTAAATATGAATAAGTCCTCTACCTTTTGTAGGGGATTTTTTCACCAAAAATATGGCGGCATAGCTCAGCTGGCTAGAGCGTTCGGTTCATACCCGAAAGGTCACAGGTTCGACTCCTGTTGCCGCTACCATAAATGGCCCGGTAGTTCAGTTTGGTTAGAATGCCAGCCTGTCACGCTGGAGGTCGAGGGTTCGAGCCCCTTCCGGGTCGCCATTAAAAAAACAAAAGAAGTAATATTAAACACGCTGGCGTGGCTCAACGGTAGAGCAGCTGACTTGTAATCAGCAGGTTGTAGGTTCGATTCCTATCGCCAGCTCCATATATGCGGGTGTAGTTCAGTGGTAGAACTTCAGCCTTCCAAGCTGACCGCGAGGGTTCGATTCCCTTCACCCGCTCCATAAAAATAAAAATGTGCCCATAGCTCAGCTGGATAGAGCAACGGCCTTCTAAGCAGTGTGTCCGGGGTTCGAATCCCTGTGGGCACGCCATTTTTAAATAAGGAGAAGTACTCAAGTAGGCTGAAGAGGACGGTTTGCTAAACCGTTAGGTCGTGTAAGCGGCGCGCGGGTTCGAATCCCGCCTTCTCCGCCATTAATATAAATATCCGGGTGTAGCGCAGTTTGGTAGCGCACATGGTTTGGGACCATGGGGTCGGGAGTTCGAATCTCTCCACCCGGACCAGTAGTGAAGTAAGGGCTCATAGCTCAGGTGGTTAGAGCGCACGCCTGATAAGCGTGAGGTCGGTGGTTCGAGTCCACTTGAGCCCACCATTAGGACCTAACCAGATTTATCATGTAAATTGAGGTAGGCCAAACGCAATGAGTATCAAATTTATATGACCAAAGGGAGTAAGTAAATTTGAAATACGAAACTGCGATAAAATGCCCAGATAGCTCAGTCGGTAGAGCAGGAGACTGAAAATCTCCGTGTCGGTGGTTCGATTCCGCCTCTGGGCACCATTAAAGAATTAAATATATTACCAAAATTTATATAATTGACATGATTAGATAAACATGGTACTATATAATTCTGGCTCTGGTGAAGGGCTATAGGGTATAGATAAGAAAATGTAAATAAAAGGATTAACAATACACATTGACATAAACGATAAAACATGATAATATATAAAAGTCGCTAAAAGCGATAGATAAAAAAAGGTCTTTGAAAACTAAACAGTATAGAAAGCCAGCAAGAAAAAAAGCATCAAAAAGATGCAACCCAGAAATTTTTAATTAAGAGTTTGATCCTGGCTCAGGATGAACGCTGGCGGCGTGCCTAACACATGCAAGTCGAGCGAGGAGGAGGAAGCTTGCTTCCAAATCCTAGCGGCGGACGGGTGAGTAACGCGTGGGCAACCTACCCTATGCAGGGGGATAACATTGGGAAACCAGTGCTAATACCGCATAAAGCCGATTAGGGGCATCTCTAAATGGTCAAAGAACTTCGGCATAGGATGGGCCCGCGTCTGATTAGTTAGTTGGTAAGGTAATGGCTTACCAAGACGATGATCAGTAGCCGACCTGAGAGGGTGACCGGCCACACTGGAACTGAGACACGGTCCAGACTCCTACGGGAGGCGGAGTGGGGAATATTGCACAATGGGGGAAACCCTGATGCGGCAACGCCGCGTGAGCGAAGAAGGCCTTCGGGTCGTAAAGCTCTGTCCTAAGGGAAGATAATGACGATGCCTTAGGAGGAAGCCCCGGCTAACTACGTGCCGCCAGCCGCGGTAATACGTAGGGGGCAAGCGTTATCCGGAATCACTGGGCGTAAAGGGTGCGTAGGCGGCCAAACAAGTCAGGGTGAAAGGCTACGGCTCAACCGTAGTAAGCCTTTGAAACTGTTTGGCTTGAGTGCAGGAGAGGAGAGTGGAATTCCTAGTGTAGCGGTGAAATGCGTAGATATTAGGAGGAACACCAGTGGCGAAGGCGACTCTCTGGACTGTAACTGACGCTGAGGCACGAAAGCGTGGGGAGCAAACAGGATTAGATACCCTGGTAGTCCACGCCGTAAACGATGAGTGCTAGGTGTTGGAGGGAGACCTTCAGTGCCGGAGCTAACGCATTAAGCACTCCGCCTGGGGAGTACGCTCGCAAGAGTGAAACTCAAAGGAATTGACGGGGACCCGCACAAGCGACGGAGCATGTGGTTTAATTCGAAGCAACGCGAAGAACCTTACCTGGACTTGACATCCTTTAGACAGAACCTTAACCGGTTCCTTCTCTTCGGAGACTGAAGTGACAGGTGGTGCATGGTTGTCGTCACTCGTGTCGTGAGATGTTGGGTTAAGTCCCGCAACGAGCGCAACCCTTATCTTTAGTTGCCAGCACTTAGGGTGGGCACTCTAGAGAGACTGCCGGGGATAACTCGGAGGAAGGTGGGGATGACGTCAAATCATCATGCCCCTTATGTTCAGGGCTACACACGTGCTACAATGGCCGATACAAAGGGCGGCAAGAAGAGAGTGATCTTAAGCAAATCCCATAAAGTCGGTCCAGTTCGGATTGTGGGTCAAACTCGCCCACATGAAGCCGGAGTTGCTAGTAATCGCGAATCAGAATGTCGCGGTGAATGCGTTCCCGGGTCTTGTACACACCGCCCGTCACACCATGGGAGTCGGAAGCACCCGAAGCCAGCTACTTAACCAGAAATGGAGAGAGCTGTCGAAGGTGAAGTCGATGACTGGGGTGAAGTCGTAACAAGGTAGCCGTATCGGAAGGTGCGGCTGGATCACCTCCTTTCTAAGGAGAAAAGCTTCTATACTGTTTAGTTTTGAGAGACCTTCGATGAAGGTTTTTCAAAAAGAAGTAATTTAATATGAAGCTCAGCTAATGCTGAGTATTACAAACTACACCAAATTAAAATTTGGGAAGTTGTAACATGGGGGCGTAGCTCAGTTGGGAGAGCACCTGCCTTGCAAGCAGGGGGTCAGGAGTTCGACTCTCCTCGTCTCCACCACAAACAAATGCCATCAAGTACCAATTGACATGAAGATAAAAAGATGGTAATATAGTATTCCGGCCAAAAGGCAGGAAGAACAAGTGTTCTTTGAAAACTGCAAAGTGAGAAATAAAGTTAAGTAAAGAAATTTACAAGCATCTTTTAAAGGTCAAGCTAGTAAGGGCAAAGGGAGGATGACTTGGCACTAAGGAGCCGAAGAAGGACGTGGTAAGTCATGAAAAGCTACGGGAGCCGCAAGCAGGCAAAGATCCGTAGATGTCCGAATGGGGAAACCCACTTGAAGTAATATTCAAGTATCTGCTAGTGAATAAATAGCTAGTAGAGGGGATACCAGGGGAACTGAAACATCTAAGTACCCTGAGGAGTAGAAAGAAAAATCGATTCCCTAAGTAGTGGCGAGCGAAAAGGATAAGCCCAAACCGAAAGTTTACTTTCGGGGTTGAGGACATAGCAAAAAAGGAGAGGTATCGTAGTAGAAGATGACTGGAAAGTCAGGCCAAAGAGGGTAAAAGCCCCGTATACGAAACGAGAAGACTCTAAGCTATGATCCAGAGTACCACGGGACACGTGAAACCCTGTGGGAAGCAGGGGACCACCCCCAAGGCTAAATACTACCTGGTGACCGATAGCGCATAGTACCGTGAGGGAAAGGTGAAAAGAACCCCGGGAGGGGAGTGAAATAGAACCTGAAACCCTTTGCTTACAAGTCGTGGGAGCACGTTAAAGTGTGACCGCGTACTTTTTGTAGAACGGGCCAACGAGTTATGATATGTAGCAAGGTTAAGGACTAAAGGTCCGGAGCCGAAGCGAAAGCGAGTCTTAATAGGGCGAAAGTTGCATGTCATAGACCCGAAACCGAGCGACCTACCCATGGGCAGGATGAAGCGGAAGTAAAATTTCGTGGAGGTCCGAACCAATTGACGTTGAAAAGTCACTGGATGACCTGTGGGTAGAGGTGAAATTCCAATCGAGCTCGGAGATAGCCGGGTTCTCGCCGAAATAGCTTTAGGGCTAGCCTCGATTAAATGAGTTACGGAGGTAGAGCACTGAATGACCTAGGCCTTCACCGGTTACCAAAGTCTATCAAACTCCGAATGCCGTAAACTTAAGATCGGGAGTCAGACTACGAGTGATAAGATCCGTGGTCAAGAGGGAAAGAGCCCAGACCATCGGCTAAGGTCCCAAAGTATACGTTAAGTGGAAAAGGATGTGGGATTGCATAGACAACCAGGATGTTGGCTTAGAAGCGACCATACATTTAAAGAGTGCGTAATAGCTCACTGGTCGAGTGATCCTGCGCCGAAAATGTCCGGGGCTCAAACGTATCACCGAAGCTATGGATGTAGAAATACATGGTAGGCGAGCGTTCTATGTGGGTAGAAGCTATACCGGAAGGAGTAGTGGACTGCATAGAAGTGAGAATGTTGGCATGAGTAGCGAGAGGCAGGTGAGAATCCTGCCCGTCGAAAGCCTAAGGTTTCCTGAGGAAGGTTCGTCCGCTCAGGGTAAGTCGGACCTAAGCCGAGGCCAAGTGGCGTAGGTGATGGACAACAGGTTGAAATTCCTGTACCACCAAGAATCGTTTGAGAGAAGGGGGGACACAGGAGGATAGGTCAAGCGCACCGTTGGTTGAGTGCGTCTAAGCAGGTAGGGAGAAAAGGCAGGCAAATCCGCTTTTTCATAGATCCCGAGATGTGATGGGGAGCGAAAAATAAGTAGCGAAGTGACTGAATCCAAACTGTCGAGAAAAGCCTCTATCGAGATTTAAGGTGCCCGTACCGCAAACCGACACAGGTAGGCGAGGAGAGAATCCTAAGACGAACGGGAGAAGCATTGTTAAGGAACTCGGCAAAATGACCCCGTAACTTCGGGAGAAGGGGTGCCGGGATGTGTGAAGGCTTCGCGCCGTAAGCATAACCCGGCCGCAGAGAATAGGTCCAAGCGACTGTTTAGCAAAAACATAGGTCTCTGCTAAGTCGAAAGACGACGTATAGGGGCTGACGCCTGCCCGGTGCTGGAAGGTTAAGGGGAAGTGTTAGGGTTAAGCTCGAAGCACAGAACTTAAGCCCCAGTAAACGGCGGCCGTAACTATAACGGTCCTAAGGTAGCGAAATTCCTTGTCGGGTAAGTTCCGACCCGCACGAAAGGCGTAACGATTTGGACGCTGTCTCAACAATGCACCCGGTGAAATTGTAATACCAGTGAAGATGCTGGTTACCCGCGACAGGACGGAAAGACCCCGTGGAGCTTTACTGCAACTTGACATTGGATTTTGATACTACATGTACAGAATAGGTGGGAGACTAAGATACTAGGACGCCAGTCTTGGAGGAGTCGACGTTGGGATACCACTCTTGTATTATTGAAGTTCTAACCATGAGCCATGATCTGGTTTTGGGACACTGTCAGGTGGGCAGTTTGACTGGGGCGGTCGCCTCCTAAAGAGTAACGGAGGCGCTCAAAGGTTCCCCTCAAAGACGGTCGGAAATCGTGCGAAGAGTGTAAAGGCAGAAGGGAGCTTGATTGCGAGACAAACAGGTCGAGCAAGGACGAAAGTCGGACTTAGTGATCCGGTGACCGAGTGGAAGGGCCATCGCTCAACGGATAAAAGCTACCCCGGGGATAACAGGCTTATCTCCCCCCCCAAGAGTCCACATCGACGGGGAGGTTTGGCACCTCGATGTCGGCTCATCACATCCTGGGGTCAAGTAGGTCCCAAGGGTTGGGCCGTTCGCCCATTAAAGTGGTACGCGAGCCGGGTTCAGAACGTCGTGAGACAGTTCGGTCCCCTATCCGTCGCGGGCGCAGGAAATTTGAGAGGAGCCTTCCTTAGTACGAGAGGACCGGGATGGACGTACCGCTGGTGCACCAGTTGTTCCGCCAGGAGCACAGCTGGGTAGCTAAGTACGGAAGGGATAAGTGCTGAAGGCATCTAAGCACGAAGCCCCCCTCAAGATAAGATTTCCCACCCGAAAGGGGTAAGACCCCAGAGAGACTATCTGGTAGATAGGTCGGAGGTGTAAGTGCAGTAATGCATTAAGCTGACCGATACTAATAGGTCGAGGGCTTGACCAAAAAAGATGAAAGCTTTAAAATCTCACTTGTAGTTTTGAGAGAACACTCTCAATAAATCGTGACAATAGCGAAGGGGTCACACCTGTTCCCATACCGAACACAGAAGTTAAGCCCTTCAAATAAGCCGATGGTACTTGGCGGGCGACCGCCTGGGAGAGTAGGTCGTTGCGGTTTAGATGTTCCAAAGTAGCTCAATGGTGGAGCAACCGGTCTAACCGGTAGGTTGGAGGTTCGAGCCCTCTCTTTGGAGCCATTTATATGCCGAGGTGGCGGAACTGGCAGACGCACAGGACTTAAAATCCTGCGGTCCTTCAAGATCGTACCGGTTCGATTCCGGTCCTCGGCACCACCTAGGCCCCTTGGTCAAGCGGTCAAGACACCGCCCTTTCACGGCGGTAACAGGGGTTCGATTCCCCTAGGGGTCACCAAAATATGGGCGCATAGCTCAGCTGGGAGAGCACCTGCCTTACAAGCAGGGGGTCACAGGTTCAAGTCCTGTTGCGCCCACCATATAAAGCTAAGATTTTATCTTAGCTTAAAAATTTCTTACTGATTAATGGTCCGGTAGTTCAGTTGGTTAGAATGCCAGCCTGTCACGCTGGAGGTCGAGGGTTCGAGCCCCTTCCGGATCGCCATTTAAAACTAAATTAGTAAATATATTAATGCTGGCATGGCTCAACGGTAGAGCAGCTGACTTGTAATCAGCAGGTTGTAGGTTCGATTCCTATTGCCAGCTCCATAAAAAATGGAGGGATTCCCGAGTGGCCAAAGGGGGCAGACTGTAAATCTGTTATCGACGATTTCGAAGGTTCGAATCCTTCTCCCTCCACCATTTTAATTATATATATGCGGGTGTGGCGGAATTGGCAGACGCACTAGACTTAGGATCTAGCGGGCGACCGTGGGGGTTCAAGTCCCTCCACCCGCACCAATTAAGCGGAAGTGGCTCAGTGGTAGAGCATCGCCTTGCCAAGGCGAGGGTCGCGGGTTCGAGTCCCGTCTTCCGCTCCATTTCTTTGTCTTTTTTAAATAGATATGGTGGGTGTAGTCAAGTGGTTAAGACACAGGATTGTGGCTCCTGCATCCGTGGGTTCGAATCCCATCATCCACCCCATTAAATAAATATTGGGATATAGCCAAGTCGGTAAGGCAACGGACTTTGACTCCGTCATCCCCAGGTTCGAGTCCTGGTATCCCAGCCATATAAATGATCCATTAGCTCAGTCGGTAGAGCACCTGACTTTTAATCAGGGTGTCCCGCGTTCGAGTCGCGGATGGATCACCACTTTTAAGGCGGCATAGCCAAGTGGTAAGGCAGAGGTCTGCAAAACCTTTATTCCCCAGTTCAAATCTGGGTGCCGCCTCCAAATAGATATGCGGGTGTAGTTCAGTGGTAGAACTTCAGCCTTCCAAGCTGACCGCGAGGGTTCGATTCCCTTCACCCGCTCCATAACATGATCCATTAGCTCAGTCGGTAGAGCACCTGACTTTTAATCAGGGTGTCCCGCGTTCGAGTCGCGGATGGATCACCATTTTAGGAGAGGTGTCCGAGCGGTTTAAGGAGCTGGTCTTGAAAACCAGTGACTCCGAAAGGGGCCGTGGGTTCGAATCCCACCCTCTCCGCCAATAAAGATCCGGGTGTAGCGCAGTTTGGTAGCGCACATGGTTTGGGACCATGGGGTCGGGAGTTCGAATCTCTCCACCCGGACCACTTTTTAGTGAGGGCCTTTAGCTCAGTTGGTCAGAGCATCCGGCTCATAACCGGCAGGTCCGGGGTTCGAGTCCCTGAAGGCCCACCATGTTACTAAAAAAGAAATGCAAAGAGGCAACTGACATTTATTAACAATATACAAACAATTGACATAACAAGTCAAAAATGATATATTAGATAAGTCGCCAAAAGCGGCAGATAAAAAAAGGTCTTTGAAAACTAAACAGTATAGAAAGCCAGCAAGAAAAAAAGCATCAAAAAGATGCAACCCAGAAATTTTTAATTAAGAGTTTGATCCTGGCTCAGGATGAACGCTGGCGGCGTGCCTAACACATGCAAGTCGAGCGAGGAGGAGGAAGCTTGCTTCCAAATCCTAGCGGCGGACGGGTGAGTAACGCGTGGGCAACCTACCCTATGCAGGGGGATAACATTGGGAAACCAGTGCTAATACCGCATAAAGCCGATTAGGGGCATCCCTAAATGGTCAAAGAACTTCGGCATAGGATGGGCCCGCGTCTGATTAGTTAGTTGGTAAGGTAATGGCTTACCAAGACGATGATCAGTAGCCGACCTGAGAGGGTGACCGGCCACACTGGAACTGAGACACGGTCCAGACTCCTACGGGAGGCGGAGTGGGGAATATTGCACAATGGGGAAACCCTGATGCAAAAACGCCGCGTGAGCGAAGAAGGCCTTCGGGTCGTAAAGCTCTGTCCTAAGGGAAGATAATGACGGTGCCCTTAGGAGGAAGCCCCGGCTAACTACGTGCCAGCAGCCGCGGTAATACGTAGGGGGCAAGCGTTATCCGGAATCACTGGGCGTAAAGGGTGCGTAGGCGGCCAAACAAGTCAGGGGTGAAAGGCTACGGCTCAACCGTAGTAAGCCTTTGAAACTGTTTGGCTTGAGTGCAGGAGAGGAGAGTGGAATTCCTAGTGTAGCGGTGAAATGCGTAGATATTAGGAGGAACACCAGTGGCGAAGGCGACTCTCTGGACTGTAACTGACGCCGAGGCACGAAAGCGTGGGGAGCAAACAGGATTAGATACCCTGGTAGTCCACGCCGTAAACGATGAGTGCTAGGTGTTGGAGGGAGACCTTCAGTGCCGGAGCTAACGCATTAAGCACTCCGCCTGGGGAGTACGCTCGCAAGAGTGAAACTCAAAGGAATTGACGGGGACCCGCACAAGCGCGGAGCATGTGGTTTAATTCGAAGCAACGCGAAGAACCTTACCTGGACTTGACATCCTTTAGACAGAACCTTAACCGGTTCCTTCTCTTCGGAGACTGAAGTGACAGGTGGTGCATGGTTGTCGTCACTCGTGTCGTGAGATGTTGGGTTAAGTCCCGCAACGAGCGCAACCCTTATCTTTAGTTGCCAAAGACTTAGGGTGGGCACTCTAGAGAGACTGCCGGGGATAACTCGGAGGAAGGTGGGGATGACGTCAAATCATCATGCCCCTTATGTTCAGGGCTACACACGTGCTACAATGGCCGATACAAAGGGCGGCAAGAGAGTGATCTTAAGCAAATCCCATAAAGTCGGTCCAGTTCGGATTGTGGGTCAAACTCGCCCACATGAAGTCGGAGTTGCTAGTAATCGCGAATCAGAATGTCGCGGTGAATGCGTTCCCGGGTCTTGTACACACCGCCCGTCACACCATGGGAGTCGGAAGCACCCGAAGCCGCTACTTAACCAGAAATGGAGAGAGTGTCGAAGGTGAAGTCGATGACTGGGGTGAAGTCGTAACAAGGTAGCCGTATCGGAAGGTGCGGTCGGATCACCTCCTTTCTAAGGAGAAAAGCTTCTATACTGTTTAGTTTTGAGAGACCTTCGATGAAGGTTTTTTCAAAAAGAAGTAATTTAATATGAAGCTCGGCTAATGCCGAGTATTACAAACTACACCAAATTAAAATTTGGGAAGTTGTAACATGGGGGCGTAGCTCAGTTGGGAGAGCACCTGCCTTGCAAGCAGGGGGTCAGGAGTTCGACTCTCCTCGTCTCCACCACAAACAAATGCCATCAAGTACCAATTGACATGAAGATAAAAAGATGGTAATATAGTATTCCGGCCAAAAGGCAGGAAGAACAAGTGTTCTTTGAAAACTGCAAAGTGAGAAATAAAGTTAAGTAAAGAAATTTACAAGCATCTTTTAAAGGTCAAGCTAGTAAGGGCAAAGGGAGGATGACTTGGACCAAGAGCCGAAGAAGGACGTGGTAAGTCATGAAAAGCTACGGGAGCCGCAAGCAGGCAAAGATCCGTAGATGTCCGAATGGGGAAACCCACTTGAAGTAATATTCAAGTATCTGCTAGTGAATAAATAGCTAGTAGAGGGGATACCAGGGGAACTGAAACATCTAAGTACCCTGAGGAGTAGAAAGAAAAATCGATTCCCTAAGTAGTGGCGAGCGAAAAGGGATAAGCCCAAACCGAAAGTTTACTTTCGGGGTTGAGGACATAGCAAAAAAGGAGAGGTATCGTAGTAGAAGATGACTGGAAAGTCAGGCCAAAGAGGGTAAAAGCCCCGTATACGAAACGAGAAGACTCTAAGCTATGATCCAGAGTACCACGGGACACGTGAAACCCTGTGGGAAGCAGGGGACCACCCCCAAGGCTAAATACTACCTGGTGACCGATAGCGCATAGTACCGTGAGGGAAAGGTGAAAAGAACCCCGGGAGGGGAGTGAAATAGAACCTGAAACCCTTTGCTTACAAGTCGTGGGAGCACGTTAAAGTGTGACCGCGTACTTTTTGTAGAACGGGCCAACGAGTTATGATATGTAGCAAGGTTAAGGACTAAAGGTCCGGAGCCGAAGCGAAAGCGAGTCTTAATAGGGCGAAAGTTGCATGTCATAGACCCGAAACCGAGCGACCTACCCATGGGCAGGATGAAGCGGAAGTAAAATTTCGTGGAGGTCCGAACCAATTGACGTTGAAAAGTCACTGGATGACCTGTGGGTAGAGGTGAAATTCCAATCGAGCTCGGAGATAGCCGGTTCTCGCCGAAATAGCTTTAGGGCTAGCCTCGATTAAATGAGTTACGGAGGTAGAGCACTGAATGACCTAGGCCTTCACCGGTTACCAAAGTCTATCAAACTCCGAATGCCGTAAACTTAAGATCGGGAGTCAGACTACGAGTGATAAGATCCGTGGTCAAGAGGGAAAGAGCCCAGACCATCAGCTAAGGTCCCAAAGTATACGTTAAGTGGAAAAGGATGTGGGATTGCATAGACAACCAGGATGTTGGCTTAGAAGCGACCATACATTTAAAGAGTGCGTAATAGCTCACTGGTCGAGTGATCCTGCGCCGAAAATGTCCGGGGCTCAAACGTATCACCGAAGCTATGGATGTAGAAATACATGGTAGGCGAGCGTTCTATGTGGGTAGAAGCTATACCGGAAGGAGTAGTGGACTGCATAGAAGTGAGAATGTTGGCATGAGTAGCGAGAGGCAGGTGAGAATCCTGCCCGTCGAAAGCCTAAGGTTTCCTGAGGAAGGTTCGTCCGCTCAGGGTAAGTCGGACCTAAGCCGAGGCCAAGTGGCGTAGGTGATGGACAACAGGTTGAAATTCCTGTACCACCAAGAATCGTTTGAGAGAAGGGGGGACACAGGAGGATAGGTCAAGCGCACCGTTGGTTGAGTGCGTCTAAGCAGGTAGGGAGAAAAGGCAGGCAAATCCGCTTTTTCATAGATCCCGAGATGTGATGGGGAGCGAAAAATAAGTAGCGAAGTGACTGAATCCAAACTGTCGAGAAAAGCCTCTATCGAGATTTAAGGTGCCCGTACCGCAAACCGACACAGGTAGGCGAGGAGAGAATCCTAAGACGAACGGGAGAAGCATTGTTAAGGAACTCGGCAAAATGACCCCGTAACTTCGGGAGAAGGGCGTCCGGGATGTGTGAAGGCTTCGCGCCGTAAGCATAACCCGGCCGCAGAGAATAGGTCCAAGCGACTGTTTAGCAAAAACATAGGTCTCTGCTAAGTCGAAAGACGACGTATAGGGGCTGACGCCTGCCCGGTGCTGGAAGGTTAAGGGGAAGTGTTAGGGTTAAGCTCGAAGCACAGAACTTAAGCCCCAGTAAACGGCGGCCGTAACTATAACGGTCCTAAGGTAGCGAAATTCCTTGTCGGGTAAGTTCCGACCCGCACGAAAGGCGTAACGATTTGGACGCTGTCTCAACAATGCACCCGGTGAAATTGTAATACCAGTGAAGATGCTGGTTACCCGCGACAGGACGGAAAGACCCCGTGGAGCTTTACTGCAACTTGACATTGGATTTTGATACTACATGTACAGAATAGGTGGGAGACTAAGATACTAGGACGCCAGTCTTGGAGGAGTCGACGTTGGGATACCACTCTTGTATTATTGAAGTTCTAACCATGAGCCATGATCTGGTTTTGGGACACTGTCAGGTGGGCAGTTTGACTGGGGCGGTCGCCTCCTAAAGAGTAACGGAGGCGCTCAAAGGTTCCCTCAGCACGGTCGGAAATCGTGCGAAGAGTGTAAAGGCAGAAGGGAGCTTGATTGCGAGACAAACAGGTCGAGCAAGGACGAAAGTCGGACTTAGTGATCCGGTGAGTGAGTGGAAGGGCCATCGCTCAACGGATAAAAGCTACCCCGGGGATAACAGGCTTATCTCCCCCAAGAGTCCACATCGACGGGGAGGTTTGGCACCTCGATGTCGGCTCATCACATCCTGGGGCTCAAGTAGGTCCCCAAGGGTTGGGTCCGTTCGCCCATTAAAGTGGTACGCGAGCCGGGTTCAGAACGTCGTGAGACAGTTCGGTCCCTATCCGTCGCGGGCGCAGGAAATTTGAGAGGAGCTGTCCTTAGTACGAGAGGACCGGGATGGACGTACCGCTGGTGCACCAGTTGTTCCGCCAGGAGCACAGCTGGGTAGCTAAGTACGGAAGGGATAAGTGCTGAAGGCATCTAAGCACGAAGCCCCCCTCAAGATAAGATTTCCCACCCGAAAGGGGTAAGACCCCAGAGAGACTATCTGGTAGATAGGTCGGAGGTGTAAGTGCAGTAATGCATTAAGCTGACCGATACTAATAGGTCGAGGGCTTGACCAAAAAAGATGAAAGCTTTAAAATCTCACTTGTAGTTTTGAGAGAACACTCTCAATAAATCGTGACAATAGCGAAGGGGTCACACCTGTTCCCATACCGAACACAGAAGTTAAGCCCTTCAGCGCCGATGGTACTTGGCGGGCAGCCGCCTGGGAGAGTAGGTCGTTGCGGTTTTAAATATGAATAAGTCCTCTACCTTTTGTAGGGGATTTTTTTAATTTAACACATTTCATAATGGTAAATTTTATTTTTTCAGCAGGAATTTAATTAAAAAAGTAGAATATCTATAATATAAACTCCTATAAGGGAAGTGTGATTATGGATGAGAAAAAAGTAATTAGTTTAACTGAATATAAAGACACTAGACTTCAAAGGAATAAAAGAAAGTCAAATAAAAGTGAAGATATTGAAAGAGTTAAAACTTTGAACCTATTTATGAAAGTATTAGAAACGATACATAAACAGTCCTATAAATAAAAATATATATTGTGTATAGTATAATAAAACGTGTGATGTATTCACACGTTTTATTATTTGAGGGGAACTATAACACCACAGGCTATTCTTTTACCTGCTTCCCCTGTAGGCTGTGATCTGTAGTCATCAGGGTGAAGATGTATAATAATAGACTTTCCAATTACATCCTTTGGTTTGAACCTATTGGTAAAAAACTTCATTCTAAAATATCCATTATTTGAGAATAAAACAGGAAAGTCACCTGCGTGATTACCATGAGGTTGGTTATCAGGATTCCAATGCTCTCCAGCACTTTGGAATGGGTCAGTTGGGTCTAATATGGTGCACTGGCCTACTTCGTGTATATGAAAACCGTGAGGTCCTATTGGCGGTTGAGTATCCGTCCCAGGCTGATATTTAGGTAACCCATCAACTTCTACATACACATCGGTTCCACCTGGTACATCATAAAAAAATACAACGCCCGTTATTTCTGGATATAAAGGGCTTGGTATTAGATATGCAACTGAAATATCTCTTTTGTTTATATGCTGATAAAATTTTGAAGAATTCATAAAAGCACTCCTTTCTATTAAATAATATGTTATTTAATAGACATGGTGATTTTAAAATTATATACTTTTTATGTATAAATAAGGTTTATAATGATAATTCTATATATAAATTGGCATTACCAATAAGCTTAGCTTATACTCTTGCTTAGAATATGCATATCAAATTATTAAAAAGAGAGGGTATGAAGAGATGAATATTAACTTTGATTCCCCAGTTATTAAAAATTTTAAAGAGTATTATGATCAAGGTTACAGATGCATTTTATATGAAGTAGATGATGATGATAACATGTTTACGGTTCATTTAAAAAATTTTAATAATGAACAGACTAAGCTTATTAAGTGTGAGGCTGATGATGGGCAAGTATTAAAAAATTATATTGATAGATTAACTTAAACGCTAAAAAAGGTGAAAACAGGAAATTTAAGCTAAAAGTTCTTAAAGGGAGACCTTAACTACAATGCTATAGGTTATCTTTGGACATCAAGCATCTACTGTCTGTGGAGTATTTCCTAACTAACCTTAATTTCCCAACCTTAATTTAATTGAAGGGTTAAAGGGATATTAGTAGTTCTATTTCATACGGTTGCGGAATGGTTGTTCGACAGCATATCTACTTTCAATTTTTAGGAGCACATATATCTACAATTTACTCCATAGGAATCCACCAGCCTTAACTGGTGTGTCGAAATGTTTCATGAGAAACAATGGATGTTCTATATTCTTAAGGACCTAAGAATCCACATTTAGCTTATAGTAAAAAATCTAGAGTAGTACTCTAGCTAAGTTTATTAAGGCACGATTTTTATATAAACATAAAGGGTAGAATATTTCAGCCTATCAAATTCAGTTGCTAGATGGTTTAAAAGAATGGGATTTAATAAAAATCTACTTAATGATAATAATAAGAACAGATGGAGTGGATAGGATAAAGAGGAGAAAGATTAAAAGTAAGAGTGAACATCTACTATAAGAAAACTTCGGGAAAATCCCGAAGTTTTAATCTTTTTTTAGCTTTGCAGATAATCTATTTCCAAATGTCTGAATACTTTGTACAAGTAATATTAGAATTAATACTGTAGAACGCATAACGCTAGTTTGATATCTTAAATGTCCATATCTATAAGCAAGGTCACCTAGTCCTCCTGCACCAACTAGACCAGCCATAGCTGTGGCCCCTATTAAGCCTATAATTGCAATTGTCATACCTAAAACAATTGAAGGTCTTGCTTCTCTGATTAAAACGTGCCAAATAATATCCTTTGGGCTAATTCCCATAGAAGTATAGGCTTCAATAACACCACTGTCTACTTCAAGAAGGGCGTTTTCCATTAATCTAGCTACATAAGGGGAGGTATATATAACCAGAGGAACTAGAACGCCTTTTACTCCTATGGAAGTACCAACTAAAAATTTAGTAAATGGTAGTAAGAAAAATAATAAAATAATAAATGGTACTGATCGAATCATATTTATAATCGAGTTTAATGTAAGATATACAAATTTATTTTCATATTGTTTACCTGGCCTTGTTAGTATTAATAGAACACCTAAAGGCAAGCCAATAATTAATGAAATAGTTATTGTAATTAAAACCATTTGCAGAGTTTCACCTGTTGCTTTAAAAATAACAGGACCCCACCTATCAAAGAAATTAACTAAATTGGAGTACATTTTCAAGCTCATCTCCTTCCACTATAACACCTTGATCTTTCAAATAAATTATAGATTCAGATATATTACTTGTATCACCTTGTAACGAAACTATAATTTTTCCAAAAGGACCTTTTTTTAGTTGAATAATATGCCCTGATAAAATATTAGGAAAAACATTAAATTTCGTAGGTAAAGTAGCTAATAAAGGCTTATCAGCAGAACTGCCTACAAATGATAAAGATACAATTGGTCCCCTTTTCTTTAATGAATCTAATACAGAAGGCGATATTTGTTTAGGAAATAAGCTATTAATGAATTTCTTTGTTGTTGGATGTTTAGGATGTGAGTAGATATCTAATACACATCCTTGCTCCACTATATTACCATTTTCCATAACAGCAACCTTATCACAGATTTTTTGTATCACTGACATTTCGTGTGTAATCAATAAAATAGTAATACCAAATTCTTTGTTTATTTTTAGTAGAAGTTCTAAAATTGATTCTGTTGTTTCAGGATCTAGGGCACTGGTAGCCTCATCACTTAGTATTATTTCAGGTTCGTGGGCTAGGGTCCTTGCAATAGCAACTCTTTGCTTTTGTCCACCGGATAATTGGTTTGGATAAGCAAACTTTTTATCCTCTAGGCCTACAATAGATAGATAATTATCAACTCTACGATCAATTTCCGATGTAGAAAAACCACTTAACTTAAGAGGAAGAGAGATATTCTCATATACTGTTGCGGTTTTTAATAGATTGAATCCTTGAAAAATCATACCGATTTTTTTTCTGGCTTCTCTTAAAGACTTCTCTGTGAGAAGTGTAAGATCTTGACCATTCACAATAACCTGGCCTTTATCTGGCTTTTCTAATAGGTTTACACAGCGGATTAAACTACTTTTACCTGCACCACTATAACCAATAATACCAAAGATTTCTCCCTTTGATATATTTAAAGAGACGTCGTTTACTGCAACTAATGAACTATTTTTAGTTTTATATGTTTTAAATATATTTTTTAAAGTAATCAATTTTATTCACCTCTTCTATTTTACCACCCTGGAATGATAGAGCCTTGGAATCTATCTACAATAAATTGTCTAACTTCTTCAGATTGATATATTGATATAAACTTGTTTAACACAGCATCGTCTTTATTCTCAGTTCTAACAGCGATTACATTAACCCATGGTGCCTCGCCTGATTCTAAGAAAATAGAGTTTTCAGTAGGAACAAATCCATGCTCGATTGCATAGTTTGCATTTATGGCAGCTGCACTTACTTCACTTAATTGTCTTGGAAGCTGTGATGCCTCTAATTCAATAAACTTTAAGTTTAAAGGATTTTCAACAATGTCCTGAACTGTTGCTTGAGCACCAACACCTTCTGCAAGTTTAATTAAGTTTGCAGATTCAAATAAAATTAATGCTCTTGCTCCATTTGTTGGGTCATTAGGTAATGCTACTTTTGAACCTTCTGCTAATTGGCTAATATCAGTTAATTTATCAGAGTAAATACCCATTGGGAAAATTACAGTTTTTGCAATTTCAACTAAATCTAAATTACGTTCACCTTTGAAATTATCTAAATAAGGCTTATGTTGGAAGCTGTTTATATCAAGCTCTCCTTCAGCTAATGCAATATTTGGAATTACGTAATCAGAAAATACTTTAACATCAATATTTAAACCTTCTTTAGCAGCAAGCTCTTTTACTTTCTCCATTATTTCCTCATGTGGACCTCCAGTTACTCCTACAACTAGAGATGTTTCACTTAAAGGTGTAGGGCCCTGTGTAGTAGGGGCTGATTTTCCACAAGCAGTCAAAGCGATAATTAATGTTAATGATAATAAAGCAATTAATAATTTTTTCATTTTTAATCTTCCTCTCATAATGTAATGCAATTAATTAATTTGTTGTATAAAATTTTCTAGATTTACAATAGCTCCTATAATATCTTCTTCTGAGAAGCTTCCTTTCATAAAGTGAATCGATTCTCCAGGAGATAAAGTTGCTTTAGCTAAAGTATTTAGTACTTCTTCTCGATGAACATCTAACCCAATTATATTTAGACTATAGGGAAGATCTAAATTTTTAAAAAAAGGAATTAGTCTTTCTATTTCATCAAATTTATTTTCAAGAGACAATTGTGCCAATATACCATAGGCAACCTTTTCTCCATGAAGCAAAGAGTGTGTTTCGGTGAATTTAGTTAATGCGTTGTGTATGGAATGAGCTGCAGCAATCCTACCGTATTCATCACCAAGACCGCCCACTAATCCACCAGCAACTATAATAGTTTCGAATACTTTTAATAATTCATCCGATAAAAAACTTCTATCTAAGTCAAACAGTGCTCTTTGACTATATTTTAGAAGAACTTCCTGAATAACCTCGGCAGTTTTTAAAGCAAGTTGAATTGGAAGCCTAGGACTCTCAATATGCTTTGTTAATGCAACGGATTCATATAGTTTAGCTAGAGTATCTCCAATACCTGCTTTAAGGTAATTCGTAGGGGAGTTTAGTAGAATTCTTGGTTCTACTAGTACCATCAAATTATTTCTAGGAAAAATAGTATATTTGACATATTCCCCATAATCATTATAAATAACACTTAAAGGCGTCCAAGCAGCGCAGGTAGAAGCTAATGTAGGAATTAGAATAACATCCTTATTTATTTCAAATGCTACTGCCTTTGCTAGGTCAATAACCTTACCACCACCAATACCAACAATAAAATCAAAACCCTTATTTATATATTTTTCAGTTAAACGTTGAATCTCGTTTTCAGAGCATTCACCATTATACCTTTCAAATAAAAGAGGAATTTCTTTAAATTTTGGAAAATATGGCTCTGTAACTGCCCAAGATTTTTCACCATGAAGTACTACACCACTTTTAAATCTATACCTCAATAATAACTCTTCGAGGTTATCTAAAATATTCAATTCACAGGCATAATAGCTTGGAGACCCTTGAACTTGTAAAGTTCCCATTTGTCATCACCTTTCTAAGCAAGTATAAGAAGATACGCAATTTTAAGCTTTATTTAATGCTTGGTCTAGATCATTTATTAAATCCTCAACATCTTCAATTCCAACAGAAAGTCTAATCATATCAGGGGTAACCCCAGCTGCTCTTTGATTTTCTTCGCTTAGCTGTGCATGAGTTGTACTTGCTGGGTGAATAACTAAAGACTTTGCATCAGCAACATTAGCTAGTAAGGAGAAAATTTCTAAGCTATCTATAAATGTTTTACCTGCTTCAACCCCACCTTTTATACCAAAAGTGAATATGGATCCTGCCCCCTTAGGCAAATACTTTTTAGCAAGTGAATGATATTTATTATCCTCTAGGCTAGGGTAGTTAACCCAAGAAACTTTAGGGTGTTTAAGTAAGAATTCAATAATTTTCTTTGTATTGTATATATGACGCTCAACTCTTAAAGAAAGAGTTTCTAAACCTTGTAACAATAGGAATGAGTTAAATGGGCTTATTGCTGAGCCAGTATCTCTCAAAAGCTGAACTCTTGCCTTAATTATATAAGCTAAAGGGCCTAGGTCATGTGCATAACGAATTCCATTATAGCTTATGTCAGGTTCTGTAAATCCAGGGAATCTGCCACTTTTTGCCCAATCAAATTTTCCACCATCAATTATTAGACCACCTATAGAAGTACCATGACCACCGATAAACTTAGTTGCAGAGTGAACCACTATATCTGCACCAAATTCAATAGGGCGGATTAAATATGGTGTTCCAAAAGTATTATCAACAATTAAAGGAATATTGTTTTCATGTGCGATATTAGCAACGGCTTCAATATCAATTAAGTTAATACCTGGGTTCCCAATGGATTCAATATAAATTGCTTTTGTTTTTTCGTTTATAGCCCCTCTAAAGTTCTCCGGATCATCAGGGTTTACGAATTTAGTGTTTATACCTAATTTAGGTAATGTAATTGCAAATAAATTATAAGTTCCGCCATATAATGTACTTGCTGAAACAATTTCATCTCCAACTGACGCGATGTTTAATATTGAGTAAGTAATTGCAGCCTGACCAGAGGAAACTGCTAGGGCCCCAACTCCTCCTTCTAAAGCAGCTATTCTTTGTTCTAGTACGTCATTGGTAGGATTCATAATGCGAGTATAAATATTTCCGGCTTCTTTTAAAGAAAATAAATTGGCAGCATGCTCTGCATTTTTAAAAACATAAGAGGTAGTTTGGTAAATAGGCACCGCTCTGGAACCTGTAGTAGGGTCTACCTGTTGTCCTGCATGGATTTGTAAAGTGTCAAACTTTAATTTTTTCTCACTCATTCTATCTCTCCTCACAAATATATATTTTAACTTCAGAAAACCTGAAAATAAAAACAACCTCTATCATCTTTTTTGAATAGATGAAAGAGGTTGAATATATATTTGCACCAAAAATATAAGATTCAAAAGCCTCTCTCATCTCTCGTTATTTTTAACGCTGGAATTGGCACCTTTCATAAACGAAATTATGAAGGTTGCCGAGGTTTCATTGGGCCAGTCCCTACACCTCTCTAGATGAGAAAATTATTTAATTTATTTGTTAATTAATATTACTTTAAATTTTCAGAAGTGTCAATAAATTATTTTAATTAAAATTTTGCCAAATGTTACTCAACTTGAAAAAGTGTAGTAGATAAATATCTTTCTCCCGTATCAGGAAGGAGTACAACAATGTTTTTCCCTTTATTTTCTGGTCTTTTAGCAACCTGCTCTGCGGCAAAAGCAGCAGCACCAGAAGAAATCCCAACTAATAGACCTTCACTACTAGCAATACGTCTTGTAGCATCAAATGCATCATCATTACTAACTTTAACTATTTCATCAATAATTCCTGTGTTTAGAATAGCCGGTACAAATCCTGCTCCAATACCTTGTATTTTATGAGGTCCAGGATTACCACCAGATAATACAGGAGAGTCGGTTGGTTCTACAGCGATAATTTTAATATTTGGGTTTTTCTGTTTTAAAACTTCACCTACACCAGTTATTGTCCCACCTGTACCTACTCCAGCAATAAATATATCTACTTTACCATCTGTATCTCTCCAAATTTCTTCAGCTGTTGTATTTCTATGAATGCTTGGGTTAGCTGGATTCTCAAATTGCTGTGGCATAAATGCATTTTTTGTCTCACTTACTAATTCTTTAGCTTTTTCAATAGCACCTTTCATTCCTAATGGACCAGGTGTTAAAACTAGTTCTGCGCCTAATGCTTTTAATAAATTTCTTCTTTCAATACTCATTGTCTCAGGCATTGTCAAAATTAACTTATAACCTTTAGCGGCTGACACAAAGGCTAAAGCGATACCAGTATTTCCACTAGTAGGTTCAATTATTACTGTATCTTTATTGATCAGTCCTTTTTCTTCTGCATCTTTAATCATAGCAAATCCAATTCTGTCTTTTACACTTCCCCCTGGATTAAAATATTCTAATTTTCCAATAATTGTAGTAGGAATGTTATTAGCCTTTGCAAAACCTTCTAGCTCAAGCAGGGGCGTATTTCCAATTAATTCAGTAAGATTCTTTTTAATATTCATAAGACCACTCCTATTTATTATTAATGTATTAAAAGTCGTTAAATATAAAACATAAAACTTGAATCATCAAACATTTTCTTATAATCGCTTACTAAGTGCTCTAAAGTTATATTATCAATAAATTCATTGACATTTGCGTCTAATTTTTGCCATAAGTGTATATTTAGGCATTGCTCAATAGTATTATCTAAATTCTGATTATTTATTACAGATAAGTTGCCTTCAAGAGCCCGTAAAATAGAGCCTATAGTAATATTTGCTGGACTATCACCTAATGTATACCCGCCTTGAGCGCCTTTTACACTTTTAACAAGCTTAGCTTTTTTTAAAGGTGAAAATAGTTGCTCCAAATAATTAGTTGAGAGATTTTGTCTGTCAGCGATGACATTAAGAGGTATAAAACTTCCATTAGAGTTTAAGGCTAAGTCAATCATTGCAATTAGACCATACTTTCCTTTTGTAGATATTTTCAAAATATAACACCACCTAAACATACTAAACTTATAAGATTAATAATATAATATGACTTTAAAATGATTTTGTCAATAGTTTTACCAAATTTTATTTATTATATTTATGCATTTGAAATACAGTAGGGGGGTATAGTATAATATATAGAGAGAGAGGTGAAAAATATTGGAAAAAAAGCCTACAGAGGAATCATTAAAAGTTCAAAAATCAATTATAGATCGTTTAAATAGAGTAGAAGGACAAATTAGAGGAATTAAAAACATGGTTGAAAAGGGAACATATTGTGACGATGTTATAAATCAAATAGAAGCATCTAGGTCTGCCTTAGGAGCCATTGAATTAATTTTAATGGAAAGTCATTTTAAAAATTGTGTAAAAGAACAAATTCAGTCAGGGAACGATGAGGCTATGGAGGATTTGTTGAAAATAGTAAAAAAACTTATGAAATAGGAGGAGCTAGTGTGAAAAAGCAATTAATAATTGAGGGTATGAGTTGTGGACATTGTGTTAATAGAGTGGAAAAAGCTCTAAGGGAACTAAATGGAGTAGAGAAAGTAGAAGTTGATCTGTCTAATAAAAAGGCTGTTATACTATTAAGTGAAACTATTGAAGATGCAATTTTGAACGAAGTAATTGATGATGCTGGATATGAGGTAATAGAAATAAAAAATGTATAAGGAGACCTGAGGGTCTCCTTAATTGTTATTAACCATTTGTCTATATTTAGCTACATTTACTTGATGTTCTGCATAGGTTTTACTGAAAGCATGTCCATTTTGTCCTACAACATAATATAGATAATCATGCTCTGAAGGATATAGGGCAGCATGAATTGACTTTTTACTCGGGGCACCTATTGGCCCCGGTGGAATACCCAGCCTTCTATAAGTGTTAAAAGGATGAGGTTCCTCTAAATGAGAGTAAAGAACTCTATTTATATGCTTTTCTCCTCTTCCAATACCATAAATAATAGCTGCGTCAATTTGAAGAAGCTTATTAATTTTAAGTCTATTATAGATAACACCGCTAATTAATTCTCTTTCACTATCATGATAGGTTTCTTTTTCAATTAAAGACGCAATAGTCAATATCTCATGTTGTGTTAAATTGAGTTCTTTAGCACGCTCTAAATATTCCTCAGTAAAAACCTTTTGCATTGTACTTGTCATATGAAGCACAATATCATCTACAGTTTGTCTTTTAGAGAAATAATAGGTATCTGGATATAGATAACCTTCCATTTCATAAAAAAGTTCACTAGTATCAAAATCAAGATTACTGTTTATAAAATGGCGTTTTGTAGACTCTATAAAATCCTCTTTACTTCCAATTCCTGCCCTTTCTATTCTCTCAGCAATTTGATAGACCGTAAAGCCCTCAGGAATTGTAACTATTATAGGTTGCTCCATCTCACCTTCTTGAAGAATGTGAAGTAATTGATTCAAAGAGATATTTGGGGAAATATAATAAGTACCGGGTTTAATTGATCTATCAAGGTTTTGACTCTTTGCTAAGTGCTTAAACCATAATCTGCTCTTAATAACTCCGCTATCATATAGGCCTTCTGCCACAGCATGTAATGAAGAACCAGTGGATACAGTAACTTCAACAACTTCACTATTAGAAGTAACAGAAAAAACGGAGGGTAGGTATGTTAATGATAAAAATAGAATACCGACTAAAATAAGAACAATATAGACAAAATGCTTAAAAATATATTGTTTCATGCGGGACCTCCTGAAAAATAGTAAAACTTATAAATACATTAAATAATTATATCATATAAAAATCCCTTTTGTATAACTTATAATATAATATAAGTGTAATCAAAATAGAAAGGAATTAAAAAATGAATAATAAATTAATAGGAAAGTGGTTAAAACCAACCATAGCTCTAGCAGTTATAATAGTACTTTATATTTTTTTATGGTCTAATAATCCAAATTTTGATATTGAGTCAATCCAAGTATTTGTAGATAGATATGAACCATATAGTGCATTGGTATATATTCTTATTGGTAGTCTTAGAACTATTTTTTTTATTCCTACCCCTATCTTATTTATAGCTGGAGGTATTATGTTTGGTACTCTTATGGGAATCATTTATACGATTATAGGAGTGATTATCTCAACTAGCATTTGTTACTTATTAGCTAGGAGGTATAAGAGTTTTTTTGCGAAGTTTACAAATAATTGGGTTAATGACAGAATTGAAAGCATTGACAATAACAGGGTTATGGGGACTATATTTACAATGAGGGCAATTCCTGGAATTCCTTACGATGCAGTAAGTTTTTCAGCGGGAATAGTAAATCTTAATTTGGTACATTTGCTAATAGGAACGGTTCTTGGAATTTTACCAAAAGCGATTATATTGGGGTCATTAGGAGATAATCTTGATAATATTTTTTCTTTAAAAGTAATACTTGGATATATTCTAGTAATTTTAATTTGCTTAGTTCTTTTATATTCATCTCCAAAAAAGTATATTCAAAAGGCTTATAAAAAAGCATGTAGTAAGCAATAAAACATCCTAATTCTTATAAATGGCTTTAAAATATAGTGCTACAGAATTATTTTTTAAAAAAATGCAAAATTATGCAAGTATAAGTAGGAGTTTGTATATATTTGTAGAATTTTAATTTATATTATAATTCTATTACACGTATATATTTATAAGGATGTGATAACATGTTTAAATTCAGTATAAATATTGCATTTTTAACCCTACTTATTATACCAATAGCTTTTGGATTCTTAATTTTAATAAAATATGTTATTAATGATATTGCTACAAAGGAGACTGTAGCTAGACATAGAGAGCAACCTAGGGAGTATGTTGAGGATTATCCAATTCCGAGATTAAGAGTTGTAAAATAACCTTAGCTTTATAGGATAATAGATTAAATAAATTAAGAATAGTATTAACATTGTACGTGGCCTCTGAATAAAATAATAATTAAAGGTAATACTTCTAGGTATAAAAAGCTGAGGGGGGTATTCAATGAAGTTTGAGTGTTGTATTTGCAATGAATATCATGAAAAAGGGATTGTATTAATGCATAAGTTTATTTGCCGAAGTTGTGAGTTAAGTATAGTTGATACACCACAGGATCAATTGAAATATGAAATATATAAGAAAAAGATAAAAGAAATTGTAACTAATATTATTTAAAATTTGATAAACATAAATTTAAGGGACTATAAAAAGTCCCTTATTTATCTTTAGTTGTAGCGTATTTACTTGAGAGCTTAATTTGATCAAGAGGGATATCTAACATCCTAGATATTTCAATGTCAGATTTTCTTTGACCATATACTTTAACAAGGTCTTTTAAGGTATTTATTTTTTTTGGGTACATTTATTATACACCACCTTGTTAATTTTATAGGAAGCCTCATAAATATATTTAACATAAAAATTCATTTTTATACATTTTTTTTAATAATTATGGGAGGGCAGTATATGGAATTACCTATAATAGAGTATTTAATTAAATTAGAAGAAAGCAATGTGGCCTCATTTCATGTGCCAGGCCATAAAAATGGTAAAATATTCAAAAACTTCAACCATTTATTCCATAAACTTAGCAGTATAGATACTACGGAGATTCCGGGTAATGATAACCTCCATTATCCAACTGGTATTATTAAAGATTCTTTAGAGATTGCAAAGGAAGTTTTTAAGAGCAATGAAACTTTTTATTTAATAAATGGTAGCACATCAGGAATATACAGTATGATTATGGCAGTTACTTCTCCCGGAGATAAAATTATAATAAATAGAAATTGTCACCAATCAGTAATTCATGCCTGTGTACTCGGGGAATTGAGCCCAATTTATGTATATCCCAATATAGATTTAAAGACCGGAATACCCCTTGAAATATGTCCTGAAGAAATTGAAAAACAAATCTTATCTAATATGGATGCAAAGGCTATTCTAATTACATATCCTACATATGAAGGCGTAGCTTCGGATTTAAAAAAAATAGCCGAAATCACTCATAAATATGATAAAATACTTTTAGTGGACGAGGCTCATGGGGCACACCTTGGGTTAAGCGATGATTTACCAATGACAGCACTAGAATGTGGGGCTGACGTAGTTGTTCAAAGCACGCATAAAACCTTATCTGCACTAACACAGGGGGCAATGCTGCATGTACAGGGGAACAAAATAGATATAGATAAGCTAAAATTTATGTTACGTATGCACCAGAGCTCTAGTCCTTCGTACATTTTAATGGCATCATTGGAGTTTGCTGTGATGATGTATAAAAATTATGGACCAGCTCTTATGAACAGGCTTCTTTTAAATATAAAAGATTTTCAAAAATCTATGCTGGATATAAGCTCAATTGGTTTATATACTGTTAATTTAAAAGGACAACATAATATATTTAGCCACGATTCAACAAAACTATTTCTTTACTCTAAGGACAATGAATTTAGTGGAATATGGCTAGAAACTCATTTAAGAGACAAGTATAACATTCAAATGGAATTATCAAACTTAAACGGAGCCCTAGCTATAGCTTCCATTGCAAATGATAAAAATGATTTTGATAAATTGTTAAATGCTTTATATAATTTGGACAAGCAGAAATCAGGAAAAGTCAGGGTGTCAAGCTATTTAAACAGCTATCCAACAGTATATCAAAAATTAAAACCAAGAGAGGCTATATATAGCCAAAAAAGAAGAATAGAAGTAAAAAGAAGTATTGGGCATATAAGCGGAGAATTTATTACTCCTTATCCTCCCGGGATTCCCCTTATAATTCCTGGGGAAGTTATAACAGAAGAAGTAGTTCAGTATTTATTTCATGGATTAAAAACAGGCATTAATATTGTTGGATTAAAGGATAAAATGTTTGAATATATTGAAGTCATTTAAATAAACATTTGGGGTGAAGACATGAAGGGGTTATTTATTACTATTGAAGGACTCGATGGGGCCGGTAAAACTACACAAATAGCATTTATAAAGGAATATTTAATTAATAGAGGCTACAATGTTATTGTAACAAGAGAGCCTGGTGGAACAAGAATAGGAGAAAAAATAAGAAATATTATTTTAGATAGGGAAAATGAAGAAATGTGCGGGATGACAGAGGCCTTGCTGTATGCTGCATCTAGAGCACAACATGTATCGGAAGTAATAATTCCTGCTATAGAAAGAGGTAATGTTGTACTTTGTGATAGATTTGTGGACTCAAGCATAGTATACCAAGGGGCAGGGAGAGGTCTAGGTTACAATATAATAAAGACAATTAATGACTTTGCTACTAATTATTTAGAACCAAATCTAACTATATTTTTTGATATACCCCCTGAAATAACTGTTGAAAGAATAAAAGCCTCTAGGCAAAGTGATCGACTAGAGCAAGAGGAAATACATTTTCATAAAAAGGTTTATGAGGAATATAAAGAATTAGCTAAAAAATTCCCTAATAGAATAAAAATAGTTAAAGCGGATAATACAGTTGAAAATATAAAGAATGATATAGAGGTAATAATTAAAGAGCTATTGGAGGCGTAAACATGGCCTTTGAAGAAATAATAGGACAGGAAAGACTCGTAGACAACTTAAAGAAAATTATTCGTAGCAGTGAGATTTCTCATGCCTATTTAATTGATGGATTAAAAGGTGTTGGCAAAAAACAGTTTGCTATTTCTTTAAGCAAAGCCATTCTATGCTTAAATACTAGTCGAGAATCAATTGGTTCTGACAATTGTACTAGCTGTAAAAAGTTCAAAGATAATAATCATCCTGAATTTCATTTGATAGAGCAGGATGGGAGTATTAAGATTGAAGAAATAAGAGAGATTCAGAAAAATATTCATATCAAGCCCTATGAGGGTAACAAAAAGGTCTATGTTATTTTAAATGGGGATAAAATGACAGTACAGGCACAAAATGCACTGCTTAAAACTTTAGAAGAGCCACCGGGGCATTCAACAATTATTATAACTACTAACAATTTAAAAGCTTTACTACCTACTATTATCTCCCGTTGTCAATTACTTAAGCTAAGGCCCCAGGGGGTGGAAAGAGTTGCAAATTATCTAGTTGAGAAGCTAGGTATTAATCAGGAAGAAGCCAGGGTTACTGCGACATTTTCAAATGGACTAATAGAAACGGCTAAAAATATATATTATAGTGAGGAGTTTAAAAGAAGACGATTTAAAGTAATAGACATTGCGGAAAAACTATTATCCACAAACACAATGAATATTTTAAATGAGATTGAGTTTTTTAATGCAGAAAAAGATGACATAGAAGAAATCATTGACCTATTTATATACTGGTATAGGGATATACTAATATATAAAGAAACTCAAGAAGATAGCTTAATTATAAATTATGACCAATATATAAAAATACAAAATCAGAATAAAATAATAGAATTTGCAAAACTTAGAAAAGCAATTATGATTTTAGAAGAAAAAAAACAACAGATTAGAGGTAATGTAAACTATTTACTAGCCATAGAGTCAATGCTTCTAAATTTGCAGGATTTATTTAATAATAATTAACAATTGTTTTCTAAAAGCATATATAATAAGGTTCAGAGCTATAAATATGGATTAATTGACTAGAATTTGTTAAAATAATGGTAATTGAAAATTAGGAGGGCGGACATGGTTACAGTCGTAGGCATACGTTTTAAAAAAGCAGGGAAAATATATTATTTTGATCCTCATGAAATTGATATAAAGAAATCTGATTTTGTAATAGTTGAAACTATTAGAGGCGTGGAATTTGGAGAGGTAGTAGTAGGGCCAAAGGATGTTCCGGAAGAAGATATTGTTGCGCCTTTAAAAAAGGTTATTAGAGTAGCAACAGAAGAGGACAAGGTAAGAAATCAAGAAAATAAAGAAAAGGAAAAAGACGCCTTTAATATATGTTTAGAGAAAGTTATTAAGCATGGATTAGATATGAAACTAACAGATGTGGAGTACACTTTCGATAATAACAAAATTATTTTCTACTTTACGGCAGATGGTAGAGTTGATTTTAGAGAATTAGTTAAAGATTTAGCTGCAATTTTTAAAACTAGAATAGAGTTAAGACAAATAGGGGTTAGAGATGAGTCAAAAATGCTTGGTGGAATAGGACCTTGTGGAAGACCATTATGTTGCTCAACATGGCTAGGAGACTTTGAACCTGTATCTATTAAGATGGCAAAGGAACAAAACTTATCACTAAATCCTTTAAAAATCTCCGGTATATGTTCCCGTTTATTCTGTTGCTTAAAATATGAGCATGATATGTATCAGCAGATTATAGACAAACTTCCTGGAATTGGTTCAACAGTAATTACTCCATATGGAGAGGGAATTGTTGAAGAAACGAATGTACTCCTAGAGCAGGTAAAGGTGAAAGTTAAAAATTCAGATGAAAATACTGAGGAATTGAAATTATTTAGCCTTAATGAAATTACAAAGATTAAAGATGGGCAGCCAAGTCTTAAAGAGCAATTATTAATTAGAAAAGATATAGAAGAGGAGTTAAAGAAGTTAGAGGAATAACACATTGGAGGATGACGAATGAAAAAATTAAAATCCTTTTATATGATTACAGTTGCATTGGTATTAACAGCATCTCTTTTATTCGGTTGCACAAGGACTAATTCAGAGACAAATACTGAAACCCTTCAACAGATTGATAATTCAAAAAATATAAAGGGTGAAGAAAAACAAGAGGGCTTAGAAATAAACTTAGATAAGGCGAAGGAATTTTCTTTATTAAATATAGATGATAAAGAGGTAGCATTGGGAGACTTTAAAGGTAGTCCGATAATTTTAAATTTTTGGGTAAGCTGGAATGAGGATTCAATTAAGCAGTTGGAAAAACTACAAAATATATATCCCCTTTTAGAGCAAGATGTAATAATTTTAGCTATTAATGCCACTTCCTTCGAAACCATGGAAGGGCAGTCAGTAAAAAATTATATTAAAGATAAGAATATATCCTATGATGTTCTAATTGACAAAGCTGGGGATGTAACCAAATCCTATTACGTTGGAAATTTTCCAACTACATTTTTCATCGATGGTTCTGGGGATATAGTGAAAATGGTTACAAATAATATTGAAGAGGATCAATTATTAGATGAAATAGAGCTACTATTAGAGATGAATTAATGTTTGAGGAGGCCTTTTATTTGGATATAAGAAATATTATTAAATGTGGAGAACGGTTGGATGATTTACAAGTTAAGGATTTAAAAATTATACAAAACCCGCAAGGGTTTTGTTTTGGTATAGATGCGGTTCTTTTAGCTAATTTTGTTCAGCTAAATAAAGGAGACAAAGTAGTTGATCTAGGAACAGGAACGGGGATTATACCCTTATTAATAGCAGGAAAATCAGAGGCAACGCACATTACAGGAGTAGAAATACAAGAGGAAGTTGCAGATATGGCTCAAAGGAGTGTAATTTTAAACAAATTACAGGATAGAATAGAAATTATCAATAAAGATTTAATTGGAGTGGAAAACTACCTTCCAATTAATCATTTTGATATAGTTACATCTAACCCCCCATATATGCACCCCCATGGGTTAAAAAACACAAATGACAAAAAAGCCATTTCTAGACATGAAATTAAATGTACTTTAGAGGATGTGATAAAAACTGCATCGAAGCTTGTTAAACATATGGGAAGGTTTTTTATGGTCCATAGACCAGAACGGTTGGTTGATATACTAACCTTATGTAGACAATATAAATTAGAACCTAAAAGAATGCAGTTCATTCATCCAAGTTATAAGAAAAAACCAAACCTCTTATTAATTGAATGTAGAAAGGCAGCAAATCCAGAGCTAAGACTAATGGACCCTTTTTATGTCTATGATGAAAATGGTAAATATACAGCTCATACCTACGAAATATATGGAAAAGAAAGTATACAGATCGGAGATGAAGATTAGTGTCAGGGAAACTATATATATGCCCAACACCTATAGGAAATTTAGAAGATATAACATTGAGAACAATAAGGGTTTTGTCTGAAGTAGACTTAATTATAGCTGAAGATACAAGACATACATTGAAACTCTTAAATCATCTTCAAATTAATAAACCTTTATCTAGTTATCATGAGCATAATGAAAAAACTAAGGGACTAGTTATTTTAGAAAAATTAATGGATGGAAATAATGTTGCTCTAGTTTCAGATGCTGGAATGCCCGGTATTTCAGATCCAGGTGAAGTTTTAATTAAAATGTGTATAGAAAACAATATAGAAACAGTAATACTGCCCGGTTCAACGGCAGCAATTGTTGCTTTAGTTGGATCCGGCCTTAGTACAGAGCGGTTTGCATTCGAAGGATTTTTAGGTCATCATAAGAAAACAAGGAGAGAACGGTTAGAAAAAATTAAATATGACGATAGGACATTAATATTTTATGAGGCACCCCATAGAATAAAACAAACATTAAAGGATATGGAAGTCGTCTTAGGGGATAGAGCAATTACTGTTGCCAGAGAAATAACAAAAAAATATGAACAATTTTTAAGAGGATCTATAACAAATATTATAGAGTATTTTGAAAAACATGAACCAAGAGGGGAATTTGTTATAGTTTGCCAGGGTAGCAGTGAAGAAAATATTGAAAATAAAGATGAACTTGCAAATATGTCCATAAAAGAAAGTCTTCTTTATTATATTGATTTAGGTTTTGATAAAAAGGAAGCTATAAAAAAAGTTATGGAAAAGAAAAAACTTCCTAAGAAGGAAGTTTATAAGGAATCTATTGATTTATAAAGGAGGTATCAATAAATTTATCTATTTTTTAATATCTGTTACACATTCTGTGCAGATATTTTTACCTTTATATATATTAATATTCTTAGCATTGCCACAAAATATACATGCAGGCTCATACTTTTTTAAAATAACTGTCTCCCCATCTACATATATTTCTAGTGCATCTTTTTCGGCAATATTAAGTGTACGCCTTAATTCTATTGGAAGAACAACCCTACCTAATTCATCGACCTTTCTTACAATCCCTGTTGACTTCAATTTCATCTCCCTTTCTATTCTCATACAAACATCTACAAATTTCGACATTATTCATCATTTAAATGGTACCAAATATTCCATAAAAAGTCAATAAGCTCTCTAAAATATTTTGGTTGTTAAAAATATATTTTAACTTGGTTTAATAATACACATACTATATACTAAAGTTAGAAAGTAATAATAACATAAGACATAGACTATAATATATTGGAATATCAACAGTTAATGAAATAATTGATTTAAGGGTATAGAATTATTTATTATTTTCAATATAGAATGATTTTAGGAGTTGATAAGATGAGGGATTATTTAACCTTTATTATTGAAACCATTAATACTATTGAAGCGAATACATATATTGTCGGAGGTACAGTCAGAAACTTCATATTAGGTAGAACTATAGAGGATATAGATTTTGTAATTTGTAACAATACTCATGAAACTATTGAAAAAATAGGTAAGGCTCTAAATGGAAGCTATTTTATTCTGGATGAACAAAGAAAAACTTACAGAATTCATTTGAAAGAATATAATATAAACCTCGATTTTAGTGAAATGAGAGGTAATTCAATTGAAGAAGACTTAGGATATAGAGATTTTACAATTAACGCTATGGCATACCCAACTCATCTAGGGTTGCCAATGAAAAGAGGAGAAATTATAGATCCTCACAATGGGAAACTAGATTTAGATCGAGGTATAATACAACTTGTAAATGATAGGGCGTTAGATGATGATCCTATTAGAATAATGAGGGCAGTAAGACTAATGTCCCAACTTGAGTTTGAAGTAGATGAACATACATTGGAGCAATTAAAGGGAAAAGGACATCTAATCACAACAATAGCTAAGGAAAGAATAATAAATGAATTATTTTTAATATTAGCCGAGAAAAGATCATATTTCTATTTGAACTTTATGGATAAACACATTAAGATATTAGACAAATTATTTCCTGAAGTCATAGCAATGAAAGGTGTGGGCGAGTGCAAATATCATGTAGTTGATAGTTGGACACATTCAATATACACATTAAAAATGATTGAAAGCTATATATATGCTAACTCATTTTTCGAAGAACATATTAAAAAAGCCTATGAGGAACACACAAATGAGATATTAGCAGGTAGAAGAACAAGATTACAACTATTAAAGCTGGGGGCTCTATTTCATGATATTGGTAAACCATCAGCACGATTCGTTGATAAGGATGGACGAGTAAGATTTAGAGGACATGAGATTACTGGTGCGGACATAGTTAAAAACTATGCTGATGATTATAAGCTTAGCAATAAGGAGAAGCATATACTGAGTAAATATGTTTTTAGTCATATGTGGCCTCTTAATTTATACAAGTGTAATGATGTTAGTGGAAAATCCCTATATGAAATGTTTTGTGAGACTGGCACTGAAACTTTAGATATTTTGTTAATTGGGTTGGCAGACATTGTGGCAACAAGAAAATTGTTAGATCCTGAAGAAGAGATGGGTATTTTTAAAGTACATGTTGAATATATTGCAAATAATTATTTAACTAGGTATAAGGACGTAGAAGATATATCTAAGATTATTTCCGGTAAAGAAGTAATGAATATTATAAACATACCAGAGGGTAAAGAAGTAGGAATAATTCTTGAAAAGATTAGAAAGGCAATGTTTTTCGGAGAAATATCAGCATCAAAAGAAGGGGCACTGAAATATTTAAAAAATATGCTAGGAAAAAAGAGTTAAATTTTATTAAAAATAGATAATATCTAAGGAGGCAAACTAAGAATTACATTAACCTCTTAGGTACAGAAAAAAGAAAGTGGCGATCAAATTTCGCCACTTTCTTTGTATTGATTAACCATAGTTTGTTTTAAATCCCAAAGCTTTTTAGATAAATCCACTTTATAAAACTCTGGTTTTTTTAGTCTTAAGTATTCTGGCCACAAGGTGGAGATCTCTTCTTTTACGTAGTTTTGTATATCCTGTATGCTTTGTTTTTTATATTTTAGAATACCCTCTTCGAATATTGGTATCAACAGTTCTCTAACTTCATAATTAGCAATCACTTTTTTCTTCCAAGTATATACTGGATGAAAAATAGTTAGAGGTTTGTTTCTTTCGATAATTTCATCTTCTAACATTATCAAGTCAGCTTGGGCCTTTCCTGAGCATTTTTCATATATACGTACAACCTTTTTATATCCAGGATTAGTTATTTTCTCAGGATTTTCAGAAATTTTAATCTTTGGAATTAGGCCATTATTTTTTTCAACAGCAGCCAATTTATAAACACCGCCAAGAGCTGGACAATCTTTAGAAGTTATTAGATTTGTTCCAACACCCCATCCATTTATTACTGCACCTTGAATTTTTAGACTATGAATCGTATCTTCATCTAAATCACTGGATGCCACTATAAGTGCATTAGGAAACCCCGCTTCATCTAACATTTTTCTAGCTCGTTTAGATAAATATGCTAAATCTCCAGAATCAATTCTAATTCCTCTAGGCTCATATCCTAATTGTCTTAGCTCATTAAATACAGTAATTGCATTTGGAACACCGCTTTGGATTGTATCATATGTGTCAACAAGCAACATACACTTATCTGGATAGGTTTTTGCATAGGCACGAAAAGCTTCGAGTTCAGTATCAAATGTTTGAATCCAGCTATGAGCCTGTGTACCAACAACAGGTATATCAAACATTTTACCTGCCAAAACATTAGATGTGGATGAGCAACCTCCGATTACCGCTGCCCTAGCACCATAAATTCCAGCGTCAGGACCTTGAGCTCTCCTTAGGCCAAACTCAAAAACCGAATCACCCTTTGCAGCAGTACATATACGTGATGCTTTTGTCGCTATTAGAGACTGAAAGTTAACGATATTTAGAATTGCAGTTTCAATTAGTTGAGCTTCAAAACAAGTAGCCTTGACCCTTATAATTGGCTCACCTGGGAACATGACTGAGCCTTCTTTTACGCCATAAATTGTACCACTAAACTTAAAGTTTCTTAATTCATTAATAAATAAATCATCAAAACCTAAGGATTGTATATAATCTAAATCCTCCTCAGTAAATTTAAGATTTTCAATATATTCAATCATTTGCTCAATACCTGCAATAATTGTAAATCCATTATCACAAGGATTTTTTCTAAAGAACATATCAAAAACAACAGTGTCCTTATGTATATTATTGTTTAAATATCCGTTCATCATTGTCAATTGATAGAAATCAGTTAAAAGAGCCAGGTTTTTCATTTAATTCCCTTCCTTTGCTGTGTACTATAAAGATCAATCCTCACCATTAATATGGTCTATTATAACAAAATTTACGCAAAAGGGAAACTTTTAAGATATTTTAAATTAATCATAAAGGATAAGCCCATATTCATATAATGCTTAGACAAAGTTAGCTTAAAAGAGGTGGATTTAATGAACTTAATTTGGTTTTTGATGATATCCTTTGGGATTGTCGTTGCAATAATTACAGGCAAAACAGAAATTATTAATCAGGTAATTATTAAGGATAGTCAAGAGGCAGTAATATTTGCTATTGGCCTAACGGGTATAATGGCATTTTGGTTAGGATTAATGAATATTGCTAAAAAGTCAGGCTTAATAAATAATCTAGCTTCTTTAATGAAGCCTATTACAAAATTACTATTTCCTGATATTCCGCAAAATCACCCTGCCATTAGTGCAATTATGATGAATATGGTAGCTAACATGTTTGGGGCAGGAAACTCTGCCACAGCTCTTGGAATAAAAGCAATGGAAGAATTACAAGGTTTAAATAAGAATAAAGCAGTTGCAACAAATGCTATGTGCATGTTTTTAGTGATAAATATGTCATCTATACAGCTTATACCATTAACAGTTTTAAAGGTTAGGGCAGATACGGGCTCCCTAATGCCAACGGAAATAATTTCAACTACAATTTTAGCAACGGCTGTATCAACGATAGTTGGGGTAGTAGTGTGTAAACTTCTGGAGGTGAGGAGAAGATGACAAAGTACATAACATATACTTCTGTTTTTGCTATTCCGATAATGATAACAATAATTCTAGTCCATGGGTATGTAAAAGGTGTTTCGATGTATGATGCATTTGTAGAAGGGGCAGCTGAGGGCTTTAAAACAGCCATAAGAATTATGCCATATCTAATCGCTATATTTATCGCAATAGGGCTAATGAGAGGGTCAGGTGCTATATATTATTTAGTCAGGGGCTTAAGGCCTATAACATCATTACTCGGCATCCCTGGAGAAATACTTCCATTAGCACTTATGAAACCAATATCAGGTAGCGGATCCCTAGCAGTGTTGCAGGATATTTTAGTACACAACGGCCCAGACTCTTTTGTAGGAAGAGTTGCATCAACAATGATGGGTTCATCAGAAACAATATTTTATACAATGGCAGTATATTATGGAACTATAGGAATCAAAAAGTCTAGACACACTATCCCATCAGCCCTAGTAGCACACCTAGCAGCAATACTAGCAGCCGTATTCTTCTGCAAAATCCTACTGAGTCAATAGGGACGGTTCTTTTTGACTCAAAAAAAGATTTATGTGTTAAATCCTTTGACTAACGCAAGTTGTTATGGTATATTTCACCAAAAGGGGTGATTATATGCCTAGGCAAAATAGGTTCCCCAGCAGCACAGGGATATATCATATAATGTTAAGAGGGAACAATAAAAATGATATTTTTTTGTGTGAGAATGATATGGTTAAGTTTTTAGAAATATTAAAGACAAAACGTGAAAATAAAGAGTATTCAATCTTTGCATACTGTTTAATGACTAATCATGTACATCTAGTATTAAAAGAAGACAACGACACTTTACCAGGAATTATGAAGAAGATAAATGTTAGCTATGCTATGTATTTTAATAAAAAATATGATAAGATTGGACACGTTTTTCAAGATAGATATAAAAGTATAAATGTAGAAAACGAAGGGTACTTAATTAGGCTGATAAGGTATGTACACAATAATCCAGTAGAAGCAGGCATAGTAAAAAAATCATGGCATTATAACTGGAGTAGTATGAAATCATATATAAATAAGGATTTTTCTTTAATAAATGGTGAGGAAATACTTAGCTTATTTTCTAATAATATTAATTATGCAATTAAACAATTGAAAACCTTTACAATCGATTTAGAGGATAGAGGAGATTTTTTGAACCTTTTGGATTCTCAAGCCAGAACTAAAGAAGGTAGAAATCTAGTTGAAAAATATTTAAATGAGCAACAAAAGAGATTTTGTGATATTCAAACTGATAAAGAAATAAGAAATAACTTAATAGAACTATTGAAAAATAAATATGGTTTATCTATTAGAAGAATTGCAGAAATATTAAACGTTAATAGGAATAAAGTACAAAGAGTTAAATAATTTGTAGATGAAAAAATATATTTTTATGTATAGAGTTGACATCATATGAATATTTTTATATATTTTAATGTATAATACAAACATTAATTAATAAATGAAATGAGCGAAGAAGGGAAGAGTAAGTTGGTCTAGTCGTTATAGAGAGCCGGATAAGGTGAAAGCCGGTACGATGTAACCCTCTGAACATGGCCCCTGAGCATTATGACTGAGGTTCGGCACTTAAGTCATAACGGTTTGCATCCGTTATGTTGCTAGGTTTAAATACCGATGGAGGCTATTATTTAATTAATAGCATACTAGGGTGGTACCGTGAGTTAACCTTCGCCCCTATTTTATAGGACGTGGGTTTTTTTGTATTTAAAAATAAACAAAAAGAGTCAAAAATAACCGTCCCTTTTGACTCAGAAGGAGGAATTATAGTGAAAAAAGGAAATTATTATGTTACAACACCAATATATTATCCAAGCGCTAAATTACATATCGGACATACGTATACGACTGTAGCAGCGGATGTGTTAGCTAAATTTAAAAGATTTACTGGATATGATGTTGTTTTTTTAACTGGAACTGATGAGCATGGTGAAAAGATACAAGAGGCAGCTTTGAAAAATGGAAAAAATCCTAAGGAGTATGTTGACGAAATAGTAGAAGACATTAAAAAGATATGGAACAGAATGGAAATATCTTATGATGTTTTTTATAGAACTATGGATGAAAAACATAAAAAAGGTGTTCAGAAAATTTTTCAAAAGCTTTATGACCAAGGGGATATTTATAAAAGTGAATATGAGGGATGGTATTGTACGCCTTGTGAATCTTTTTGGACTGAAACACAATTAAAAGAAGAAAAAGGCTGTCCGGATTGTGGAAGACCAGCCCATTTAGCAAAAGAAGAAGCATACTTTTTTAAATTATCTAAATATCAAGATAGGCTAATTAAATATTTTGAAGATCATCCGGAAATCTGTTTTCCTGAGTCTAGAAAAAATGAAATGATTAACAACTTCTTAAAGCCTGGATTAGAAGATTTATGTGTATCTAGAACAAGCTTTGATTGGGGTATTCCTGTACCATTTGACCCTAAGCATGTTATTTATGTGTGGTTTGATGCGGTAAGTAACTATATTACAGCATTAGGATATGGAAGTGACGATGATGAGCAATATAAAAAGTTTTGGCCAGCGGATGTGCATATAGTGGGAAAAGAAATTGTAAGATTCCATACTATTATATGGCCGGCTATGTTAATGGCCCTTGGGGAACCACTACCTAAAATGGTATATGGACACGGTTGGATTTTATTTGGTGCTGATAAAATGTCAAAATCGAAAGGCAATATAGTTTATCCAGAACCGCTTATAGAAAGATATGGAATAGATGCATTAAAATATTTCCTATTAAGAGAATTTACTTTCGGACAGGACGGTAACTTTACTAATAGAATATTCTTGTCCCGTTTTAATTCAGACTTAGCAAATGATTTAGGAAATCTTGTAAGCAGAACGATTGCAATGGTAGAGAAGTATAATGATGGAGTGGTTATTAAATCAAATATTTCTGAAAGCATAGATGAAGATCTTAAAAAAGTTGCAACAGAGGCTGCTGATAAAGTAGAATCGGCAATTAATAAGCTTCAGTTTCATGATGGCTTAGAAGAGATTTGGAAGGTAATAAGAAGAACAAATAAATATATTGATGAAACAGCACCATGGGTTTTAGCAAAGGAAGAGGCAAATAAGGGTAGATTAGATCAAGTGCTGTACAACTTAGTTGATACTATAAGAATTATTTCTATACTAATTAAACCATTTATGGAACATACTTCAGATAAGATATGGAAACAATTAAATCTTTCACTGGAGTCCATGAACTGGGAGGAGGCAAAAGTATTTGATAAAACTCCTTCTGAGCTTAAGGTTAATAAGGGTGAAATCCTATTCCAAAGGCTAGAAATAGATAAAGAAGTAGAAGCAATAGAAAAGGAAAATGAAGCATATATAAATGCAACAAATAAAGATGTACAAAAAGAGGAAGTACAAGAAGTTATAGAACCTAAAAAAGAAGAAATAACAATTGATGATTTTGCTAAAGTAGAATTAAGAACAGCGAAAATACTTAAGGCAGAAAAACATCCTAAGGCTGATAAGCTATATGTTCTTCAGCTGGAGGTAGGAAAAGAGCAAAGACAAGTGGTATCAGGTATAGCTAAACATTATACGCTAGAAGAGTTAGTTGGAAAAACAGTAATTTTAGTTGCTAACTTAAAGCCTGTAAAGCTAAGAGGTGTAGAGTCACAAGGTATGATATTAGCTGGAGCTGATGATGATAAACTATCTTTGGCAACTTTATATAGTGAATTGCCAACGGGTACATTAATAAGTTAGGAGAGATATTTTAATGTTATTTGATAGTCATGCACATTTAGATAGTAGAAAGTTTGATAGAGATAGAGATAAAATATTAAGAGATGCAAAGGCAAATGGATTATCATATATTATGAATGCTGGGGCAGACTTAGCATCTTCAATTAGAGCCGTTAATTTAGCTGAAAAATATGATATGGTATATGCCTCGGTAGGGGTTCATCCACATGATGTTAAAGACATGGATGAAGATACAATAGAGGTATTAAAGGCGCTCAGTGCAAAGAAAAAGGTTAAGGCTATTGGAGAAATTGGCTTAGATTTTCATTACGATCGATCCCCAAGAGATGAACAGAGAAAGTGGTTTAAAAGACAAATTGAGTTGGCTAAAGAGGTAAATCTGCCAATTATAATTCATGACCGTGAGGCAAACGGAGAGGTTTTTGAAATATTAATGGAACATAAGGTTTGGGATATAGGATGTGTGCTTCATTGTTATTCTGGAAGTGCAGAGCTAGCAAAGGAATATGTGAAAAAAGGAATTTATATATCTATAGCTGGACCTGTTACTTTTGGTAATGCAAGAAAAACACAGGAAGTAGTGAAAGCTATACCGCTAGAGTGGCTATTAATTGAAACAGATTGTCCTTACCTAACACCTGTTCCGCACAGGGGTAAAAGAAATGAGCCTGCTTATGTTAGATATGTTGCAGAACATATTGCTGAGGCAAAGGGTCTTTCCTATGAACATGTTGCAAAAACAACAACTGACAATACAAAAAGACTATTTAGAATTGGGGATGCGTAAGCATCCCTTCCTTTTCGTATAAATCTACTCCATATTCTAAATAATAGAATAATAATAACTAAATTAAAGAGGTGGATTTATATGAAAAAAGAAATGTCATCCCAAGCTTTAAGTGAAGAAATAGAACATTTTTTAATGGAGCATAAGGATGCTGCCCTAGGAACTTGTATGAATCAGAAGCCTAGAGTAAGTCCTGTACAGTATTTTTTAGGGGCAGATTTAGAGTTATTTATCCTATCTGCTGGAGGAGACAAGTTTAAGGCAATCAAAGAAAATCCTAATGTTTGCTTATTAGTAAATACTGAATTTATAACACATAGAAAAATTAAAGGAGTGCAAATATTCGGTACTGCAACTACAAGCATAGAAAACTATGACCTATTTGATGAGGCTATGCAATTTTATCCTGATCCAAACATGATGAACTTTAATAGAGAAGACTTAAAGGTTATAAAAATAATACCAGAAGAAATCGTGTATTTAAATGCCATTGAAGATGGAGATAGAACAAAACAGATACTTTCTGATAATCAAGTGAGTTTAAAAGAAGATAATCTAATGCTTCATTAACTATATTTATTATAAAAATAAAAAAATAAGGGGAGACTTCCCCTTATATAACCATAATCATTGGTTATTAATCATATAATTAAACTTTGAAATAGAAGTACTTGGAAAAATACCATACCTATTTAATTCTAAAGGAGAGTCACCTTTTTTAACAGGACCTGATTTAACTGTAAAAGCCATCTTTATACCTACAGACTCTAATATATCTAAAACTTCATCGTTATAATGTCCATAGGGATATGCAAAATATTTACAGTTAGTTAAACTCATATTCTCCAATGTATCTTCATATACATAGTCTATTGGCTTTGAAATCATAAAGCCTTTATTATTTTCTAGATGATGTAAATCGTGGGTATGGTTAGAGTATTCAAAAACATCTAGAGTACTTACAATATCTTCCCATGTTAAGTATTGTAGTACATTTGGGTCAAAAGGTTCACTTTCTTCTTTAGCTGTATTTGTAATTAAAAATTGGGATGCTTTAAAGTTGAAATTTTTTAATATTGGATATGCATAAATATAATTACTTAAATAACCATCGTCAAAGGTTATGGAAACGGATTTTTTAGGAAGCTCAATTTCTCCACTTAGCCATTTTTCAAACTCAAGTAAAGTTACTGTAGTGTAACCACTTTTAAATAAGATTTCCATCTGCTCGAAGAATGTTTCAACATCAAGTATAGCACTATTACCCTTAAAGTTATTTTCTGAGCTTAGAAGGAGGTGATGATACATTAAAACCGGGATTTCATCTGCAACACCATTGATTAATTCAAAATCACGAACTACTTTATATTTTGCCTGTCCTCTAATAAATAAATCATGAAATGTTTCATTATCATTTAATACTATGTATTCTTTTTGGAGACTATTAATAATTGCAAGTAAATCCTGATTTATTGAAGAAGTAGAGCTAAAATTACAAGAAACAAGCCCTATACAGAGAATAATAAATATCGTTGTTGAAGCCTTCTTTTTATTATACATACAATCTCCCCTTAAAACAATTAAACAACACAAATATAAAAACAGTATAACAAAAAACAATATGAGTAAGCAATAAATGGAAAAAAATTATGACTCATAATAAGACATATTTCCTCAAATAAAACTAATTTCCTGGGAAATCTTAGTCGAAGCAAAAAACTTTACAAATTTGTAACAAAAGCATATCATTATAGTAGGGGTAGTACAATCTTTATAGCTAAGCATTGAAATGTATATATTTATGAAATGTTGGTAATAATCAAAAATGCAAGTCTAGATTGTTAGACAAGGCAAAAACTTGACAATTTTACCGAGTTGGAATAGAATTTATAAAAGTTCCAATCTCAATAAAAATGGTAGGAGGAAAAATTATGGAGACATTTCGGAGTAATAAGGAAGCTTACGTAAGAATTATGAAAAGTAAGTTCTTTATTACGACAATCATCTCATTTGTGTTAGTTTTGGTATTCGGGGTAATGATATTGCACAAAACTATTATTATTAACCAAAACGGGCATCAAATGGAGGTGAAAACCTTTGCTTTCAATGTAAAATCATTATTAGATAAGCAAGGAATAGAAATCAATGAAAATGATCATATAACCCCGGAGTTAAACACAAGATTAAAGGACGGAGATGAAGTTATCATCCGTAAGGCCTTTGAAGTGAAGTTAATAGACGGTGACATCGAAAGTAGTATATTTACAGTAGAACAAACAGTTGAACATATATTAGCTAGTCAGAACATAGAAATTAACGAGTTTGATATTTTAGAGCCGTCTTTGGAAGCACTTGTAACTGAAGGTACTGACATCAAAATTACTCGTATTAGGAAAGAAATAGTGTATGAAACCCATGAAGTTCCCTATAAAACAGTAACTAAATTTACAGATGAGCTAGATCATGGGAAAACTAGGAAAGTACAAGAAGGTTCAAATGGATTGAAAGAGAAAAAATATGAAGTGATATATGAGAATGGATTGGAAGCTAAAAGAGTAATTTTAGAGGAAACTGACAAAATAGTTGCAGTAGAAGAGGTTATTGAAAAGGGTACCTCAGGGTTTGTAGTCACTTCGAGGGGTGAAACTAGGAGATATTCAGATGTCTATGTAATGCAGGCTTCTGCATATACAGCAGGGTATGAGTGCACCGGAAAGAAACCTGGAGATCCTTACTACGGCATAACCAAAAGTGGAACGCAAGTAAGACCTGGAGTTGTAGCAGTTGACCCTAGAGTTATTCCATTAGGTTCTAGATTATATATAGAGTCAATGGATGGAAAAGTGAGCTATGGAATTGCATACGCAGAAGATACAGGTAGTTCAATTAAAGGAAATAAGATTGATATCTATTATGAGAATCTAGCGGATGCCAAAAAGTTTGGAAGAAGACAGCTTAAGGTATATGTATTAAAATAGTTAAATAAACAAAAGGGCCAGGGTAAACTCTGGCCTTTCTTAAGTTAGGAGAGATTGGATGATAAAGGAAATAATAGTAGTTGAAGGAAAAGATGACGTAGCGGCTATAAAAAGAGCAGTAGACGCAGAGGTTATTATTACTGGTGGATTTGCCCTTAGACCTTCAGTTATTAATCAAATAAAAAAGGCACAGGAAAAAAGAGGCGTAATAATATTTACTGATCCAGATTTTGCTGGTGAAAAAATTAGAAAATACATAACTTCTAGAGTAGAGGGGTGTAAACATGCTTTTCTTTCTAAGGAAGAGGCAACTAAAGATGATGATATAGGAATAGAAAATGCATCCCCTGAAAGTATAATTGAGGCATTAAAAAACGCTAGAAGTCAAATTGTTGATAGAAGAACAGAGTTTACACAAAAAGACCTTATAGAAAATAAATTGTTAGGCAGTGATCAGGCTGCATATAGAAGGAATGAGATAGGAAAAATATTAGGTATAGGGTACTGTAATGCTAAACAGCTACTAAGCAGATTGAATAACTTTGGGGTAACAAGAGAAGAATTTATTGAAGCACTAAATAAAATTGAAAAGTAGGGACTGCTATGGAACATATATATAATATAAACAGAACAAAAGAAATTGTTAAAGAACATGGTTTTAAGTTTTCAAAAAGTTTAGGACAGAACTTCCTAATTGATGGCAATATATTGAATAAGATAGTAGATGGAGCAGGGATTACAGAAAATGACAATGTGTTAGAAGTAGGGCCTGGTATTGGAAGTTTAACACAATTTTTAGCAGAACGGGCTAAAAAGGTTTTAGCAGTTGAAATAGATAAAAGTCTATTACCAATATTAGAGAAGACTTTAGGCTCCTACGATAATGTACAGGTTATAAATAAAGATATACTAGAAGTTGATTTAAACAGTCTAATTGAAGAACATTTTCCAAATAAAAAGCCTAAAGTTGTAGCGAACTTGCCTTACTATGTAACGACACCTATTATAATGAAGTTTTTAGAAGAAAAAATAAATATTGAATCTCTAGTTGTAATGATTCAAAAGGAGGTTGCAGATAGAATGCAGGCAGCCCCAAATACAAAAGACTATGGAGCATTATCTATTGCAGTTCAATATTATTGTAACCCTAAAATACTATTTAAAGTTCCACCGTCAGTTTTTGTTCCGCAGCCTAAGGTAGAGTCAACCGTGATAAAACTTGAAGTAAGAGAAACTCCTTTGGTTGTAGTACATGATGAAAGATTGTTTTTTAATATTATTAGAGATTCTTTTAGTAAAAGAAGAAAAACCCTATTAAATGCTTTAAGCACAGGAAACTTAAAATTAAATAAGGAATTAATAAGAGAAACTCTAAATTATTATAATATCAATGAAAACATTAGAGGAGAGGCCCTTTCAATAGAGGAATTTGCACAAATTTGCAATTATATTAAGGGCAATCTAATAAAATCGTAAATTATTTTAAATTACCCCTCATATATTATGGTAAAGAGAAAATGTAAGAGGGGGTAAATTATGAAACGACTATATCGACGATATTTTGTACTATTAGATACTGAGGATTATAGATATGGATTTGCAGAAGGGAATCCACCTAAAGGATATGCTAAGGTTGAAGTAAAAAATGATAAAGCAGTATTAAGTGTGCATTGCCAAAGTATGAAAAAACTAGACGAAAAAAATGAAAGATATCGGATATTTCTTTTAAAAGTAAATAACATAAATGCACCTATTAATATTGAGTTAGGCCCAATTGAAGTTGATGATAGAGGAACTGGTGAAGCAGTATTTGAATTTAACTCAGAAAACGTAAAAGGGTCAAAAACTCCAATAGATGATTTTGATGCTATTGTTGTTTTTGTTGATAAAACCCTAAATAAGGCAGATATTATTGCGCCTTTAGTTGGTTATGTACATAAGGAGAAAATAGCTTGGAAGAATGCATTCAATAAACCTATAGTAAAAGAAAGTTCTAATAGTTTTATCAAAGAACCTAAAAAAGAAACTCAACAACTAATTTTTGAAAAAAAACCAAAACAAGAAACAATGGATATAAAATTAGATTTTAAAATTGACAAGGATGTAAATAAACCTGACCAAGAATGTAAAATAGTAAACACTGAAAATACAAAGGAAAGGGTAGATATATCTATGAAGCCAACAAGTTCATATAGCTTTGAAGAGGATTCTGAGGATGTTTTAAAATATCAACAGGAAAGTATAAATGCTCAAAGTCACCCTCAAATAAATCATATTCAATACTATATTGAATCGACCTTGAAACTTTATCCGAAAGTAAATCCTTTTGAAAAAAATTTAAGTGGATACGAGTGGTGGCAAATATATCATAACCAACAGACTATTTATAGGGCATATATGCCATTCATTGCATATTTAGAGATGATGAATAATCCTCATCAATATCATTATCCTCACTACTATCCTTCTGATTATTACAGGCTAATATATATGTACCAGCACTATTTATTTGGTATATGTTATGATGAACAAAGGCAAGCCAAGTATTTTGTCTATGCAATACCTGGTAGAAAAATGAAAGAAGAGCAGCCTTTTGGTGGGAATACAGGCTTTGTTTATTGGAAATCATGTATGCAGACAAATGAAGAAGGCATCGGATATTGGATGCTTCATATTGACCCAATGACAGGATTGGTAGTTGAGCCAATGGAAAAGACAATGTGTTAAATAAAAAAGCAGAGGCATTTAAAGCCTCTGCTTAATTACATTTTTAGATATAGTGTGTAAGGGAAATATTGTGAAATTAAAGCCTGCTTAAAAACGGGGTATGTATGAGCAGGACGGGCTTTTTGTCTAAAGAGGAAAGCAAATAAAGAGACAATGACTATCAATAATATTATTACAGCAACATAAATATGACGCTTTTTAAAAATCAAAATACGCATATGGATCACCCCTAATAAAATAATCTTACTTAGTTTAAATATATTTAGTTACCTAGCATTTATTCCAATAGAAATAGTTTCGTTGATAATAATGTATTTCAATATTAAAGTGATTTTCTTCTCATCGATTTCTAGAATTCTTTGATGAATAATTTTATAAATCATATCTCCATCCACTTCTTTTACCTCCCGACCAACTAAATCATTTAAATAGAATTTAATTGTAGTTTCAATATCTTCAATTACACGGGGGTTACCTTCGTAATCAATGTTTATCTCTAAGTTTTTAACTATAAAAACTTTTTTTTCATTAGCACTTTCATTAAATTTCTGTAGTTTAATTTCTTTGTCTAGCAATTGATTTGTTAAATTCGTCTGTACTCTATAAAGTCTGTCAATAGTATGAATTTGAAATAAGTTCATTGTAACTAAGCCCAGTAAAAAACCCAAGGTTATAGAATATATTTTTAAATAGATCGGTTTCATAATCGGCCACTACCTTCAAAATAATAGATTAATTTATATGCCAATTGAGCTCCCCCCAGGGCGCTTACAATATAAATTACTTGCTTAATTATACTTTTAAACTCCCCATTAAAAATACCCGTGTCAAAAACCTGAAAAGAGGTAAAAGTACCACCAAGGGCTACAACTACTGCCCATATCTTTATTTTGTCACATAAATCAAGCATAGCTTTAAGTGGAGGGTGGCCATTTAATGTGGCGGCCAGGGCACCAAAAACACATCCACCTAACATAACCCCTAAAGATATAAAAAAGTTATATAAGATATTTTGAAAAACGATAATCATTTTAAATCCCCCGTGAATATTGAATATATGTCTTAAATATTTGTGGATAAGCAAAAAGTTCAGGCAATTTATTAACAAAATTAAAAATGAATGTTTGTTGTTTAATTATATGTCAGAAAATTAAAGAAATTTACTTATTTCATAACAACTAGTAACATAAAATTTGATTAGTGAATAGTATGTACCGAAAAGGAGGGATAAATATGCATCCGATGTATCCAATGTATCCATACTACGGCATGCCAGAAAGTTATATGGATATGTACTATGATAATAGCGGTTTAGCAGAAATGTACCCAGATGTATATAGAAGAGTACAGCCTAGAGTTACAGAAATCTGTGATCAATACGATATTTGGGGAAATCCAAGAATGTATCCTAGAGTAGATCCAAGACTAGTAGAAGAGATGGTTGAAACAGTTTATAGAAGAGAGATAACACAGCCCTATGCCCAACAATTTACAGCTAGAGGTATTTTTAGAGATTTAATAACTATACTAATAATTCAAAATCTTTTAGGAAGACGTAGAAGAAGGGGCTACGGATACTTTTTCTAAATTCATGTATCCTTGACTAGACAAGTGTCTAGTCTTTTTTTGTGTCATTTACAAAAAAGTAATTTGAACGGAAACCATTTTGTGGAAAAAATAGTTGAGTGATGATCTTTTGCTAGTGTTGCCTGTGAGTTAGAATCCTTTGAAATATAAACAAAATACAAGTGTGTTTTTTCTAAAATTATAAAAATAAACGCAAAATTTAGATTTTTCAAACATTTGACAAGTTTACATAATGTATATATACTTTTCATTACGACTGTATATATCGAGATCATTTAACATTTATTAGAGTAAGGAGGAAGAACTATGAGCACAAAAGCTATAACTAAAAAAAGAGGTATATTTAATAGATTTCTTGACGCAGTAGAATTTGTAGGAAATAAACTACCACATCCGGTAACTCTATTTGTTATGCTGGCATTAATAGTAGTTATTATTTCTGATATAGCTGCAAGAGCAGGGGTAGCAGAAGAATTTGAAAGAATTACAAACGGAGTACCGGAAAACGTTAGAATAGAGGCTGTTAGTCTTTTGACAGTGGCAGGTATTAGAAGGATATTCTCTGAAGCAGTATCTAACTTTACAGGATTCCCACCTTTAGGAACTGTACTTGTTGCGATGCTAGGTGTAGGGGTAGCGGAAGGTACTGGCTTAATCCAAGCTTCCCTTAGAAAACTAGTACTAGTTACACCAAAGAGATTTATTACTTTAGTAGTTGTATTTGCGGGAATTATGTCAAACGTTGCATCAGACGCAGGATACGTAGTATTAGTTCCCCTAGGTGCATTAGTATTTTTAAGCTTTAAAAGACATCCACTTGCTGGACTAGCTGCAGCTTTCGCTGGAGTATCAGGGGGTTTTAGTGCTAACTTAATTATTGGTACTTTAGATCCATTACTAGGTGGAATTACTATGTCAGCGGCAAATATGTATTCTCCAGGATATATAGTTGACCCTACAGCAAACTGGTATTTTATGATTGCTTCAACATTTGTAATTATGATAATAGGAACATTTGTTACTGAAAAAATCGTTGAGCCTCGTTTAGGTGCATATAACGGGGATGAGACAGTTGAAATTGAACGAATAAGTAACAAAGAATCAAAGGGGTTAATTTGGGCTTTAATTTCATTAGTTGCGTTTGTTGCTGTAATAGCTTTTCTTGTTGTACCAGCTAATGGTATTTTAAGAGATGATGCTGGAAAAATTCTTGGTACTACACCGTTTATGAGTGGATTAGTTCCAATTATAGCTTTATCATTCCTGATACCAGGTATTGCCTTTGGTATTGCTGCTGGAACCGTTAAAAGTGATAAAGATGTAGCTAATCATATGGGTAAGGCTATGTCCACTATGGGTGGATATTTAGTACTAGCCTTTGTAATGGCTCAGTTTGTAAGTTATTTTAGCTGGACAAACTTAGGTACAATTTTAGCAGTTAGAGGGGCAGATGTTCTAAGAGCCTCAGGTTTAACTGGTATTGGAATGTTAATCGGATTTATTTTAGTTTCAGGATTTATTAACCTGTTTATCGGAAGTGCATCTGCAAAATGGGCTATTATGGCACCAATATTTGTACCAATGCTAATGGATTTAGGGTATACACCAGAGTTTACTCAGTTAGCTTACAGAATTGGTGACTCAACAACAAATATTATTACACCACTTATGGCATACTTTGCGGTAATAGTTGCATTTGCCCAAAAATATGATAAGAAAACAGGAATAGGAACCTTAATATCTATGATGGTACCATACTCACTATTATTTATGATTGGTTGGGTTTTACTATTTGTACTATGGTTTATGGTGGGGTTACCAATCGGACCAGGGGTATTTGTGAGGTTCTAGATAAAAATAATACTACAGGCACTTAAACGAGTGTCTGTTTTTTTTATGGTAAAAAAAGTGTATAATGATTTTGTTAATCAGTTTTTTAATGTTTGGATATAATAAACTAAAATACATATGGAGGTATATGGATAATGGTTAAGGTTAATGAGGATAGAGTAGTTAAAGAGTTTATGGAGCTAGTTCAGATAGCAGGTCATTCAGGAGAGGAAGGAGAAATTGCAAAGCACTTAAAGGAGAAGTTAGAGGGATTAGGTTTGAAAGTTTCTATTGATAAGGCTGGAGAGAAAATGGGGGGCCAGACTGGGAATATAATTGGCAAACTAAAGGGTACTAAACCAGGGGAAAAAATTATGTTTAGTTGCCATATGGATACAGTTAAACCAGGAGAAGGTATAAAACCACAAATTAAGGATGGGGCAATATATAGCGATGGTACAACAATATTAGGTGCAGACGATAGAGCAGGAATAGCAGCGATTTTAGAAGGTATAAAACTACTTAAGGATAACAATATAGAGCATACAGATGTAGAGGTTGTATTTAGTATTTGGGAAGAGGGCGGACTTAATGGTGCAAAAAATTTAGACTTAGACCAAGTTGAAGCAAAATATGCCTTTGTTTTAGATAGTAGCGGTTCTCCAGGTGAAATTATAATACAGGGGCCAGCTCAAGATAGAATAAATGTAAAAATTAAAGGTAAAAGTGCTCATGCTGGTCTATACCCTGAAAAAGGCATTAGTGCAATTATGATTGCTGCTAGGGCAATTGATAATATGAAGCTTTTAAGAATAGATGAGGAAACAACAGCAAATATTGGAGTTATAAATGGTGGAGAGGCTACTAATATCGTAACTGCAGAGGTTTCTATTAGTGCAGAAGCAAGAAGTATAAATGAAGCTAAGCTTGATAAACAAACGAAGCATATGGCTGAAATGTTTGAAAAGGCAGCATCGGATTTTGGGGGCGTTGCGGAAGTTATTACTTCTAGAGAATACCCTTCATTTAAGATTTCAGAGAATGAAGATATTGTAGTTAAGCTTAAGCAAGTGTTTAAAAATATTGGTATAGAAGGCCATACCACATCTACTGGTGGTGGAAGCGATACTAATATTTTAAATGGATATGGAATTAAGGCAGTTAACCTAGGTATTGGTGCTAGAAATCCGCATACCTTTGAAGAACATATAACTATAGAAGACTTAGTGAATGATGCAAAAATGGTAGTTGAAATAATAAAAGAATTTACAAATTAAAATTAAAATGTAGTAAAGCAATCTTAGACATTATGTTTAAGATTGTTTTTTTCAAAAAACATAAATAAACTATTGATTTTTATAGAAAAATAGTTTTAAATATATCTATTGATTATTTTTAGAATTATTTAGGTGGTGAAGGAAATGGCAGGAATTAACCAAAATGAAACTCCAATTTTTACTGCATTAAAGGAATATCATAAAAGGAATGTAGTTGCATTTGATGTACCAGGACATAAACACGGAGTAGGTCTAAAGGAATTTACGGATTTTGTAGGTCCAAATGTAATGGAAGTCGATGTTAACGCTATGAAATGTTTAGACAATATTTGTAATCCAATTGGGGTTATTAGGCAAGCTGAAGAATTAGCGGCCTATGCCTTCGGTTCAGATAATGCTTTCTTTTTAGTTAATGGAACAACCGCAGGAGTGCAAGCCATGATAATGAGTGCCTGTAAGCCTGGGGAGAAGATAATTTTACCGAGAAATGCACATAAGTCAGCTGTATCGGGAATTATTTTAAGTGGTGCAATTCCAATATATATTCAACCAGAAATTAATGAGGACTTAGGAATTGCCATGGGAATTTCAATTGAAAGCTTAGAAAAAACAATAGGTAGACATCCTGATGCAAAGGCAGTTTTTGTTATAAACCCAACTTACTATGGAATGACAACCAATTTAAAAGAAGTAGTTTCAATTGCACATAGAAATGGAATGGCAGTTCTAGTAGATGAAGCCCATGGGGCCCATATGGCTTTTCATAGGGACTTCCCCTTAAGTGCTATGGAAGCTGGAGCGGATATGAGTGCTGTTAGTACTCATAAAACCGGTGGCTCTTTAACACAAAGCTCACTACTGCTTTTAAGACAGGGTATTATTGACCCGTTTACAGTTAAAAAATCTCTAAACTTAACACAAACGACAAGTGCCTCATATTTACTTATGTCTAGTGTTGACGTTGCAAGAAAACAACTGGCAACTAGGGGTTTCCAATTATTAAATGATGTTTTAAAGCTAGCTAGGGATGCAAGAAAAGCTATTAATCAAATTCCAGGTCTCTATGCCTTCGGTGAAGAATTAATTGGTTCACCAGGAATTTATGACTTTGATGAAACAAAGCTATCAGTAAATGTTGCTAAAATTGGATTGACTGGGTTTGAAGTGTACGATCTATTAGTTGATCAATATAATATACAGGTAGAAATGGCAGACTACTATAATATAATGGCTATAATAAGTGTTGGGGATACGGAAGAACCAATAAATGCGTTAGTACAGGCCTTAAAGCATATTGCGGAAAATCATAGAAGACCTGAGGAAGTAAAATTAAAAAACAGTGTTCTTAAAAACCCAGATGTTATTGTTTCCCCAAGGGATGCTTATTACAGTAATAAGAAAACTGTAAAACTAGAGGAGGCAGTGGGTGAAGTAAGTGGAGAGTCTATAATGGCCTATCCCCCAGGAATACCTTTAGTTGCACCAGGGGAAAAAATAACTCAAGAAATAATAGACTATATTCTTCTATTAAAGGAAGAAGAGAGTTTATTACAAGGAACGGAAGACCCATATATTGAGTATGTAAGAGTTTTAGGGTTTGGTAGTAAGTACTAGTAAAACTAACCAATACCATATAACTTATGACATAATAATAGATTTTTAGACATTAATTTGATATAATCATACAATATAAGGGCTGACTAAAGAAAAGTGGGGATAAGATGAAAACATTTTTACGGGTGTTTGGTATATCTTTTATATGCTTTGTTTTACTTTTTTCAAGTATTATTTGGGCATTTAATACATTTATGAAGGATAATCATCCAAATGCGCATGTTCCAGTTATAAGGGATGTGGACGATAGTAACTTTGAAGATATTGATGAGCCAGAGCTTAAAAAGTTAGTAAGGAAAAACAATAGAATTAATATGGTTGTGTTAGGTCTTGATGAAACAAGAAGCGATACAATAATATTTGTCTCCTTTGATCCAAAGTCTAAGAGTGCAGATATGATATCGGTACCAAGGGATACCTATTATCCTAGAGCTGGTTTCAATGGGGCTGCTAAGAAGAAAATAAATTCTGCATATGGGGATCACGGGGCTACTGGAGTTAAAGCAGTAATTAGTGACTTGTTCTTTGGAATTCCAGTTGATTACTACGTAACCTTAGATTATAAGGGAGTGGCATCAATTGTTGATTCTATTGGAGGAGTGCCAGTATATATACCTCAATTAATGAAATATGATGACCCATGGGATAAGCCACCGCTTCATATACATTTTGAAAAGGGTAATCATGTTTTAAAGGGTAATGATGCAGTGAAATTTTTAAGATATCGCCAGCCAAATGCAGGAAGTGGTGCTATGGATAGAATGGGTGATGTGGGTAGAATAAAGGCTCAACAGGAATTTGTTCAAGCAGCAATTAAAAAGGCCTTAACTTTAGGTAATTTACCTTCTTTAGCAACAAATGCAGTTCGATTTGTTAGAACAGATGTAGAATTACAAGAGGTTACTAGATTGGCTTCTAGTGTAGTTGGAATAGATACTAGTAATATTAAAATGCATACCTTACCAGGAGGGGCTTCATATCAAGGAGGAGCATCATACTTTTTCCACGATGCAACTGAAACTAAAGACCTTTTAATAAAAATATATTCTGGTGAAACAGAAACTGAATAACATACAAAAAAGACAGAGTTTACTCTGTCTTTGCTTTATTATCTAATAACATTTGGCCAACCTTATATATGTCCCCTGCCCCCATTGTTAGTACTAAGTCTCCAGTCTCTAATTTTTCATATACAAATTGAGCAATATTATCAAAGCCCGAAATATATGAGACTTTAGCGGAGTCGTTTATTTTATTTACTAAGTCTAGGCTTGTAATTTCACCAGTATCCTGCTCTCTAGCTGCATAAATATCCGTAATAATAACGTAGTCTGCCAAAGTAAAGGATTGAGCAAAATCTTCTAGCAAGGTTTTTGTTCTAGTGTATGTATGGGGCTGGAATATACACCACAGTTTATTATGTGGGTAATTTCTTGCGGCTTCTAAGGTTGCCTTAATTTCTGCTGGGTGGTGTGCATAATCATCAACAATTTTAGCACCTTTTACTTCTCCAAGAAGATCAAATCTTCGGTGGATACCTTTATATTTTGGAATATATTCTTTTAATCTATCAATTTCAACACCTAGAGCGCTTAGGGTAGTTATGGCTGCTAAAGCGTTGTATACATTATGCTTTCCAGGAATACTCAATTTAAATGGTCCGTAGGTTTGACTTAAATGCTCAATATAAAAAATAGGCAATCCTTCTTTAGTAAATTCTATATCCTTAGCCTTAAAGTCCCCTTCTTTATTAATAGAATAGGTTAATATGTTACATGCTAAATCCGAACTTATATCTCTAACATTTTGATCATCCCAATTTGCAATTAGAAAGCCCTCTTTGGGTATACTTACTGCAAACTTTCTAAAGGATGACTTTATGTGCTCTAAGTCCCTGAAATAGTCTAAATGGTCTTCATCAATATTTAGAATAATAGCGATAAAAGGATTAAATTTAAGGAAGCTTTCAACATATTCACAAGCCTCTGTGATAAAGTGTTGGCTTTGGCCAATCTTTATATTACCACCAATTTCATCTAACTCACCGCCAACCAAAATAGTAGGATCTAATGAAGAGTATTCCATTAAAAGGGAGACTAAGGAGGTAGTTGTTGTCTTACCATGACTGCCTGAAACCGCAATAGATTTATTGTATTTTTTCATTATTTGTCCCAGCATTTCTGCTCTATCGATTTCAGTAATCCCTAATTTTTTGCCTTCAATTCTTTCAGGGTTATTTTCCTTAATAGCAGCGCTATATACTATTAGGTCAGGGTTTTTTATATTTTGTGCAGAATGGCCTATAGATATTTCTGCCCCTTTTTCACGTAATCGGTTTAATAGTTTAGAATCCGAAAGGTCTGAACCAGAAATAGCATAGCCTTGGTTTAATAAAACCTCAGCAATAGCACTCATACTAATACCACCTATACCGATTAAATGAATATGCTTTATTTTATAATCATTAATGTCAAAGTTATTCAACAAAGTCACTCCCCTAATATTTAAATCCTAATATATTTTATTGTTTCCATACTTTACATTTATATGAATACGACAACAATATTATAGCACACAAGTTATAGTTTTCTATTAAATATTTTTTCATATAAAGGTATAAACAATTAATATTCATGACTTCACAAAAATTTAATTGGAAAAGTCAGGGTTTATTCGTATTTTTTCTTGTATTTATTATGAAAAGAGAATAAAATAAGGTTATATATGAGATTATGTTAATATATGGATGGACCGTATATCACATCTAGACTTGGAGGACGGAGTAATGAGCAAATTTAAAAGAAACGAAAGAATAGCCGCTATGGTTAAAATTTTATCTGATTATCCAAATAAACTTTTTACGTTAAATTATTTTACAGATAGATTCAATGCGGCTAAATCTACAATGAGTGAAGACATAGTTATGGTTAGACAGGCTATGGCTAAGCTAGGTTTAGGAAAGGTAGAAACAGTAGCAGGTGCAGCGGGAGGAGTAAAATATGTTCCCTTTTCTACACCTGATCAAAATAGAGAAGTATTAAATGAAGTTTGTGAAAAGCTTATAGAAAAAAATAGAATTTTACCTGGTGGGTTTTTATATATGATGGATGTTATATTCTTCCCATCAATTATGCAAAAAGTCGGAGAAATATTTGCTAGTCAATTTGATTATAGTAAGGTAGATTATATTGTTACTGTAGAAACCCGTGGGATTCCTTTGGCCTTAATGACAGCTAAAGCAATGAATTTACCTCTTGTTATAGTTAGGATTAATAGTGAGGTTATGGAAGGTTCTATGGTGAGTATAAGCTATATATCTGCAACAACAGGTGTGATACAAAGAATGTCACTTTCTAGGAGAGCAATAAAACCAGGTTCGAGAGTAATCATTATAGATGATTATATGAGGGGCGGCGGAACTGTAAAGGGGATTATTGATATGATGCATGAGTTCGACACAGAGGTTGAAGGGGTGGGAGTATTAGTAGCCACAAAAACTCCAGAAAACAAAATGGTTGATAATTATGTTCCTTTGTTGATCTTTGAAGAGGGCATGACTGAGGATAATAAGATTAATATTTATCCAAATCCAAATATAACATAAAAAACGTAAAATACTAAAATAATTCTGAAAATTTATAGATTTCAAGAAGGAAATTGAAGATTTATGCAGAATAGATAGATATAAGGAAAATTTTACAATTTATTTAGCATCAAAAAAAACCATATGGACGGACAGAGGAAGGTGGTGAAAGACGTATGCACGTAACTGACGTTAGAATCAGAAAGGTGACTGTTGATGGCAAGATGAAAGCTATTGTATCAGTAACTTTTGATGATGAATTTGTAGTTCATGACATCAAGATAATTGAAGGGCAAAGTGGTTTGTTTATAGCAATGCCAAGCAGAAAGATGGGAGAGGGAGACTTTAGAGATATAGCTCACCCAATTAAATCAGAAACTCGTAACAAAATTCAAGAAGCTATTTTTGATGCCTATGAAAGAATGAACAGTCAACCAGAAAGCGAAGTCGTAAATGCATAGGTCGTTTAGCGGAAGCCTTTTTACTAGGCTTCTTTTTTATGTTTAAAAGGGTTTATTATTTTTGAAAAATAGTATAAACTAATAATGGCAAAAAAGATAGAAGAATTTAATAGGCGGTGAAGTTAATGAAAATGCAAGCTATAATACTAGCTGCTGGGGCCGGAACGAGAATGAAATCTAAATTACCGAAGGTTTTACATAAGGTTTGCGGAGATACGATGTTAAACCATGTAATTGATTCTGCCTTTGCATCAAATGTAGATGAATGTATAGTTATAGTAGGACATGGGGCAGATGAGGTTAGAAAAACTTTAGACCCCAAAATTAAAACAGTTTTACAGAAAGAACAACTTGGTACAGGGCATGCATTAAAGATGGCATATGATGAAATAAATAATGAGGGCACTGTTTTAATTTTATGTGGAGATGGGCCATTAGTATCAGAGGATACAATTAAAGAGTTAATTCATTTCCATGAAACTAGCAACGCAAAAGCTACTGTTATGTCCACTAGCTTACATAACCCCTACGGTTACGGCAGAATTATAAGAACAGAAAGTAACGAATTAGCTAAAATAGTTGAGGAAAAGGATGCAAATAGTGAGCAAAAGCTTGTTGCAGAAGTTAATTCAGGTACTTACTGTTTTGATGCCAGTGCTTTAAAGAAGGCTTTACCGCTACTTAAAAATGATAATGCTCAAAGAGAATATTACCTGCCAGACACATTAGCAATTATTAAAGAAGCTGGTGAAAAGGTCGGAGTATATAAAATTGATGATTTTGAAGATATAATGGCAGTTAACTCTAGAGTTCAGTTAGCTGAAGTTGAGGCTATTATGCGAAAAAGAATTAATGAGAAACATATGACTAATGGAGTAACACTTATTGATCCTAAAAACACCTATATTGATAAGGGAGTTAAAATAGGCCAGGATACGATAGTATATCCGAATGTATTTTTAAGTGGAGAAACTGTTATTGGTGAAGACTGTGTAATAGGTTATAATACTAAAATACACAACTCACAAATTGGTAATGGGGTAGAAATACAAAGCTCTACAATTTTAGATAGTACTGTTGATGAGGACACTACTATTGGACCATACGCTTATTTAAGACCTAATAGTAAAATAGGAAAGAGAGTTAAGATTGGAGACTTTGTAGAAGTAAAAAATTCCACAATTGATGATGATTCAAAGGCTTCTCACCTAGCATATATAGGAGATGGAGAGGTAGGGAAAAATGTAAATATCGGCTGTGGAGTTGTATTTGTAAACTATGATGGTAAAAACAAGCATAAGACAGTTGTAAAAGATAATGCATTTGTAGGAAGCAACGCTAATTTAGTTGCTCCAGTAACAATAGAAGAATCAGCCTATGTAGCCAGTGGATCTACAATAACTAAGAATGTTCCTCAGGGTAGTTTAGCCGTAGAAAGAAGTAAGCAGACTACAATCGAAGGATGGGTTGAGCGAAAAAATAGAGGGAGGCAATAACAAATGAATACAAGTGGTAGTGAAATTAAAGTTTTTTCTGGTAATGCAAACATTCCTTTAGCTGAAAATATAGCTAAAGCTTTAGGAATTCCACTAGGTGATTCTTTGATAGGAAGATTTAGTGATGGTGAAGTATTTGTAAATATTAACGAAACAGTTAGGGGTACAGATGTATTTATTATTCAACCGACACATACCCCAGTAAATGAGCACTTAATGGAACTTTTAATTATTATAGATGCATTTAAAAGGGCTTCTGCTGGAAGAATAACAGCGGTTTTACCATATTATGGATACGCTAGACAAGACAGAAAAGCAAAGGCAAGAGATCCAATTACCGCGAAATTAGTTGCAGATTTATTAACTACTGCTGGAGCAGATAGAATATTAGTAATGGATTTACACGCTGCTCAAATACAAGGTTATTTCAACATACCAGTAGACCATTTATTAGGGGTGCCAATATTAGCTAAATATTTCCAAAATAAAAATTTAGAAGATATTGTAGTAGTTTCTCCGGATCTTGGCAGTGTAACGAGAGCAAGAAACTTTGCTAATCATTTAGATGCACCTATCGCAATAATTGATAAAAGAAGACCAAAAGCCAATGTTTCTGAGGTAATGAATATCATTGGTGATGTTAAAGATAAAAATGTTATTCTAATTGACGATATGATTGATACAGCAGGTACTATAACTCAAGCTGCTGATGCCTTAAAGAAATTTGGAGCTAAGGATGTTTACGCATGCTGTACTCACCCGGTACTTTCTGGACCAGCAATCGAAAGAATTCAAAACTCTGCTATAAAGGAATTAATTACAACAGATACAATTCAACTTCCACCGGAGAAGAAAATAGATAAAATAAAAATAATGTCAGTGGATAATTTATTTGCTGAGGCTATAAGAAGAATATATAAAAATGCATCTGTTAGTGAAATTTTTGAGTAAGGATTAATGAGACTAACTATATGAAGTCAAGAAAAATTTCGTATTTAAAGAAGTCATGAAGAAAATAATTTTAAAGACATCTATTACAAAAAAATGCATGACAAACAGAGCAACTCAGTTGCTCTGAAAAAAATAGATTAAATTAGACTTGTGGAACAAATGCAGTATTGTTTTTTAGGAGGTAGTAAATTACCCTAATTAACTTTTTACCGACATGGCATCTGGCAACATTGAAGTGTTTGCCTTCAGAACGCTTTTTGACCATATAATCACTAAAGACTTTATCGCGCATAGCAACAAGTCTAGATGCTTGCATAATAGCCCACCTAAGGTATGTAGAGCCTCTCTTAACCATTGGAGTTTTAGATGCATTGTAAGTCCCAGATTGGTAAGTAGAAGGATCCATACCTGCAAATGCAAGAAGTTTAGCTGGGTTGGAGAAACGATCAATATGACCAATTTCACTAATATAATGGCAAAATAGAGTATATCCAATGCCAGGAATAGTAATGAGTGGGGTATTGAGTTCTTGTACGACTAATTTAATTTGATTATCTAATGCATCTATTTCTGTTTGTACAGATTGTATGAGGCGAATAGTTTGTTGTAATTCGAAGGTCAGAGCGATTGCTTGACCCAATAGATTTGATAGCAAGCTCTTTTAAAGCAATTGCTTTCTCTTTGCTATATTTACCTTTAGAGGTCATTCTTATTAGGTTTGTCAACTTTGTCAGATTGCAGTTGTAAATACTATCGGGGGTTGGTAATTCAATTAATAATGCATAGCCGAACTTTGGTGTATAGACCAAAATAAGCTTGGCAATTCAGGAAAAATGATATCTATTAAGCGACTAACTGAAAGTTTAAGTCTAGAACGGTAACTAACCATTCTATGACGGTGTCTTGTTAGTGACTTTAGCTCCTGAATCTGATATGATACTGGTGAATAGGATTTAGATTCATCAGTAAAGAGCATAGTTGCAATGACCTTAGCGTCGGTCTTATCTGTTTTAGTTTTCCTAAGGGTTTGAGCCTTACGGAAAAGATTAGTAGCCAATGGATTTAGGATGGTGACCTGAAAGCCTTTGGAATACAGATAATTTGTGATATTTGTCTTTGTAATGACCTGTTGATTCAAGTCCTATTTTTACGTTGTTAATACTCTTGGCCAAGAGCAGAAAGGATAGAAGAATATAGGGTATCAAAACCTTCCTTAGAATTAGAAATACGTAAAGAATTAGTATGAATAACACCATCAGAGTCTAAGATACAAAGAATCGTGTTTAGCTTTGGCAACATCAATGCCCACAAATAACATAGTAATCAACTCCTTAAATATAGTACGCTATGTTTCCACAAACCCTATGTTAAATGTATCCTTGCTATATATAAAACGTCAAAGCGTTATCTAACTAATTAACAAATGAACATAGAGCTGTGGTTATAGCCTCAAAAGAAACAGTCGGCTGTATAGGGACAGCTGCCGTAGGTGAACAAACTAATCCACAGCGCCTATAAAGATTATATAGAAAATAATCTAGAAAGGAAAATGTATAATGACTTCCCCTATGTTTTCATTATACAAGGTGAATAAATGTTTGTCATTGTTGGACTTGGAAATCCAGGAAATAAATATGAAGGAACTAGACATAATGTTGGATTTCATACTATAGATTTACTTGGGCATAAGTTTAATATTTCAGTAAATAAATTAAAGCATAAGGCCTTATATGGGGAAGGTAGAATAGGCTCAGAAAAGGTTCTACTTGGTAAGCCTCAAACCTATATGAACTTAAGTGGAGAAAGTGTGATGGATATTGTAAACTACTATAAGGTTCCAATAGAGAAAGTAGTAGTAGTATACGATGATATTGATTTAGAGGTTGGAAAACTTCGAATAAGAAAACAGGGCAGTGCAGGGACTCATAATGGAATGAAATCAATAATCTATAATCTTCAAAAAGATGAATTTCCTAGGGTTCGTATAGGGATTGGACGTCCAGAAAAACAAAATCTTGCGGATTTTGTATTGAGTAGATTTTCAACTTCTGAAGAAGTGGCAATTAAAGAGGCTATTGAGAAGTCAGCCGAGGCAATAGAATCAATTGTTACAGAAGGAATAGACAGAGCAATGAATAAATATAACGGATAATATGCAAAATGTAAGTAATAAAACTTACTTGATGCTAGGAGCAAAACTAAATGACAAATATTATTTTTGCAGGAATATTATCCGGGTTGTTTTCTTATATATTAAATAAAATAATGTTAAAAGGGTTAGGAGAGAGGGCATTAATTGCCCTTATACCCTTTATTGAAGAAATGTCAAAAACCACCTTTGCAGTTATGTTTAAAAGCTCTATTATTGGAGTACATTTTATATTTGGAATAATTGAAGGTGTATATGATTTAATATTCTCATCTAAAAAAATTGGCAAATGGGCAGCACTAGCTAGCCTTATTAGCCATAGTTTTTTTGGAGGGGTTACTTATGTAGTTTTTGAAAGAACTAATACACTAATTTTAAGCCTTTTAGTTGCATGGATTTTTCATAGTGCTTGGAATTGGTTTATAATGGAGAAACTATAGTCTGAACGGATGGTGTTTATGTTTCAACAAAATGTACTATTAAATCCTATAAGGCAGGCGGGCTTTTACGAAACTCTAATTAGAGGAATTGAAAGTAAAGGCGGGCCCATTGTAATACAAGGTTTGCTGGAGGGCCAAAAGGCACACCTAGCCTATGGCTTATTTGAAGATATAAAAAAACAAATTTGTATTATAACTTATACGGAGATGGAAGCTAGGCAGATTTATGAGGATTTAAAGTATTATTTTAAAGACAATGTTTTATTTTTCCCTAAAAAAGATTTGATGTTCTATAACATCGAAACAATTACTGAGGATAGTAATGAGGAAAGAATAAAAACTATAGAAAAATTGTTAAGTAAGGAGCCCTATGTAGTAGTTACAACAATAGATGCTCTTTTATTAAAACTACCTCAACCTGGACTATATAATAAATATCAGTTAAGTTTTAAGGTAGGGGATAAAATTAATTTGGACGAGATTTTAGAAACCTTCGTTATTCAAGGATATGAGCCTTCTGAGATGGTGGAAACTAGAGGGCAGTTTAGTGTGCGCGGAGGAATTGTTGATATATATCCCTCAACTGAAGAAAACCCAATAAGAATAGAGTTATTTGATGATGAAATAGATTCTATTAGATTTTTTGAGGTAGGTACTCAAAAATCCATAAGCAAGGCTTCTGATGCAAAAGTTTATCCTATGTCTCAATCCATAATAGAACCTAAGGATAAGACAAAAATAATTGAAGAGATTAATAAAGAGCTAGCAAAAAGAGTGAAGGGCTTAACCCCAGAGAAGAAAGAAAATTTAGAAAAGAAAATAAAATATTACATTGAAAAAATTGAAAATTCAGCTAGTTTTAAGGGAATGGAGATTTTTTATCCCTATGTAGATTCTAAGGGCAGTAATTTATTACATTATATGAATCATGACGCTACAGTTCTGTTAGATGAACCTAATCGTTTAAAGCAAATAGCTAATGATAGTATTGAAAATTTTAGAGAGAACTTTAAAAATTTACTGGAGATTGGTGAAGTACTACCAAAGCAAGGGGAAGTGCTATTCTCTTATGAGGATATTTTAGAGAGCTATGAAAAACACTCACTAGTACTTCTTAGTTTATTGCCTCAAAACATGCCTATTGCATATAAAAGAATATTTCAGATTTTAACTAGACCTACTCAAATGTTTCACGGGAAAATTGATATATTTACTGAGGAGCTAGGTCAACTAGTTAAAAGAAAATATAGTATAGTTATACTTTTAGGCACTAAGGAGCGTGCTTTAAGCATATTAGAGGAAGTTAGGGCTGCGGGTATTAGAGCAAAATATATTGTAAATGATGAAGAAATAGATCCTAATGTAGTAAATATAGTGCTAGGAAATATTAATAAGGGCTTTGAATATGTAGAACAAAAATTTATAGTATTCACAGATTATGAGATATTTGGAGTTCATAAACGTAAAAAACAGGCAAAGAAGATTAAAAATACCTCGCCTATAAAGTCATTTATAGATTTAAAGGTAGGAGACTATGTAGTACATGAAGGCCACGGAATTGGAAAATATGAAGGAATTGATCAATTAAGGGTTGAGGGAGTTAAGAAGGATTATTTAAAGATAAGTTATGCAGGCCAGGACAATCTCTATGTCCCTACGGATCAAATGGATTTGATTCAAAAATATATTGGCTCTGAGGAGAAGGCCCCTAAGCTTAATAAGTTAGGAGGAACAGAATGGGCTAAAACAAAGGTTAAAGTTAAAAAGGCTATTGTAGATATGGCCGAAGACCTTTTAAAGCTATATGCCCAGAGACAAAAGATGAAAGGCTATGCCTTTTCCGAGGATACGGATTGGCAAAGGCAATTTGAATATATGTTTCCTTATGAGGAAACACCGGACCAACTTAAATCTATAGAGGATGTAAAACGGGACATGGAATCCGATAGACCTATGGATAGGCTACTTTGTGGTGACGTAGGATATGGAAAAACAGAGGTTGCCATAAGGGCTGCATTTAAATGTGTAATGGATGGAAAACAGGTAGCATTTTTGGTTCCAACAACAATTTTAGCTCAGCAGCACTACAACAACTTTAGACAAAGATTTAGTGAATTTCCTGTTAGGGTAGAAATGTTAAGTAGATTTAAAACCCCTACTCAGCAGAAGCAAATTTTAGAGGATGCAAAGGAAAACCAAGTAGATATAATTATTGGTACCCATCGTATATTATCTAAGGATTTGAAGTTCAAAAATTTAGGTCTATTAATTGTAGATGAGGAGCAGAGATTTGGAGTAAAGCATAAGGAAGTATTAAAGCAGCTGAAGCAATCTATTGATGTTTTAACCTTAACCGCAACTCCAATACCAAGAACATTGCACATGTCCTTAGTAGGTATTAGGGATATGAGTGTTATTGAAGATCCTCCAGAGGAAAGATATCCGGTTCAAACCTATGTTTCTCCATATAATGAGGCATTAATAATAGATGCTATAACTAGAGAAGTAAATAGAGGTGGACAGGTTTTTTATGTATTTAATAGAGTGCAAGGAATACATAGGGTGGCTAGTCACCTAATGGATTTAATACCTCAATTAAAAGTTGCAGTTGGTCATGGTCAAATGAGTGAAAGAGAGCTTGAAAAGCTTATGTTAGATTTTTACCATGGGGAATATGATGTTTTAGTTAGCACAACTATAATTGAGACGGGATTAGATATTCCTAATGTAAATACAATAGTTATACATGATGCAGATAGGCTAGGTCTTTCGCAACTTTATCAGTTAAGGGGTAGGGTAGGTAGATCAAACCGTCAAAGCTATGCCTATTTACTTTTTGAAAAGGATAAAATTTTATCTGAGACTGCAGAAAAAAGGTTAAAGGCGATAAAGGAATTTACTGAGTTTGGATCAGGCTTTAAAATTGCAATGAGAGATTTAGAAATAAGGGGTTCTGGAAATCTTTTAGGGGGAGAGCAGCATGGACATATGGCAGCTATAGGCTATGACTTATATGTTAAGCTACTGGAAGAAACTATGGCGGAGCTTAAGGGTGAAAAAATTGAACGATATGAGGATACAGTTATTGAAATAAATGTAGATGCATATATTTCAGCTAAATATATTAAAAATCAGAACCATAAGATTGAAATATATAAGAAGATAGCCCTAATTAGAAGTCTACAGGATATGTATGATATAGAAGAGGAGATTGAGGATAGATTTGGTGAAATTCCTTCAAGTGCAAGAAATCTTCTACTAATATCATATATTAAGGCTACTGCTCAGAGTATTAGGGTTCAAACTATATCTCAAAAGGATAAGGATATAACTATTAGCTTTAAAGATTTAAGTAAGGTACCTTTAGAATATATATCAGAGGTTTTAAATAAGTATAAGTTTAGACTGACCTTCCACGCTACGGAACAACCATATTTTGTATATACGATTAAAACATTAGACCATTATGTGATTCTACAGGAATTAAAAGACATTATAGAAAAAATTAGTGGTATGCAAAGGTAGTAAGGTTAGGTATAATGGTGAGTAAGGTTTAAAAATAGTAAGGAGGGGAAAAAGTGAATACAATCAAAAGAAAATTTGCTTTGGCTATGGCAATTATTATGGTTATGATAACTGTTCTAGCAGCCTGTACTTCAGAAAAGGCTTCAGCTAAGCTTCCAGATGGGGCTATTGCAGTTGTAAATAATACTGTTATTTCTATAGATGAGTTTAATAAAATGGTTGCATTGCAAAAACTGAGCTACGAGGCACAACTAGGACCAGGCATTTTAAATGAAGTAGTAGATGGGGTTACTCTTCTTGATCTATTAAAACAGAATGTGCTAGATCAAATGATTATGGATGAATTAGTAATACAACAGGCTGTTAAGAAAAATGTTGAAATAACTGAAGAAGAAGTAATGAGTAGTTATGAAACGTTCTTATCGATGTTAGGTGAGGATGAAGATTTTCTACAAGTACTTCAGGAAAATGGCTTAGATGAAGATTTTATTAAAAATGTAATTATACGAAAAAGCTTAATTACTGAGTTTTATGCAAATGAATATTTTTATAGCATTGAAGTAAGTGAAGAAGACGCAAGAGAACATTATGAAACTAATATAGAATTGTATAAAAATGAACAAGTTAGGGCAAGACACATTCTAATAAGTGATGAGGAATTAGCTAAAGAGCTTTTAGAAAGATTAAAAAATGGCGAAGACTTTGCAGCTTTAGCTAAACAATATGGTGAAGATGGTACTAAAGAAGTTGGTGGAGATTTAGACTACTTTAGTAGAGGACGTATGGTACCTGAATTTGAAGAGCCAGTATTTAAGCTGGAAGTTGGACAACTAAGTGATATTATTCAATCAAGATTTGGATATCATTTGGTGCTATTAGAAGATAGAATTGTAGATGAAATTCCATTTGAAGAAGAAAAACAATATATTATGGATGAATTAAGATCTATAGCCTTTGAAAAACATCTACAGGAGCTTCAAGAGAATTCAAAAATAATTAAAAGTGAGAAACTATAAAAGTAGCGAAGGCTTTGACCTTCGTTACTTTTTTTAAAATTATTCCAATAACTAAAAATTTTCTCAATGAATAAAAAATAACCCTTGGTAAAATACTATGATTACACTAAAATTTTACTTTATGTAGGAGGGAAACATAGTGAAAGCAACAGGAATTGTTAGACGTATTGATGATTTAGGGCGAGTTGTTATTCCTAAAGAGATTAGAAGAACTTTAAGAATAAGAGAAGGTGACCCTCTTGAAATTTTCACTGACCGAGAAGGAGAAGTTATACTAAAAAAATATTCTCCAATTGGGGAACTAAGCGAATTTGCCACTGAATATGTTGAGTCGCTTTATGAGTCATTAGGGAATCTTGCAATTATAACAGATAGAGATACTATTATTGCAGTAGCAGGTAATTCAAAAAAAGAATATATTGATAAAAGGGTTAGTAAACAATTAGAAAGGCTAATGGAAGAAAGAGAAGTAAGTGTACTTAATAAAGGTGATAAAATAGTTACATTAACATCGGACGAAAGCGATGAAAACAAATATTCAGCTCAAGTAATAGCACCCATTGTTACACATGGAGACCCTATTGGGGCAGTTATAATATGTTCTAAGGAAAAAGGGACTACTATGGGTGAAGTTGAAAAGAAAATAGCAGCCACAGCCGCTTCATTCTTATCAAAACAAATGGAACAATAGCTTAGATATGGCTCCGAGTCTTTCGGGGCTATTTTTTTTAAAAGTATTTTGATATAATGGAGCAGGATTGTAGTTTAATGAAGTGGAGGCAGTATTGAATGAAAAAGGATAATTTTCTTAAAGGGGCATTTATTTTAGGTGCCGCTGGTATTATTATTAAAATTATGGGAGCGTTCTTTAGAATACCCCTAGGTAGATATCTTGGTGGAGAAGGAATCGGATATTATCAAGTAGGATACACAGTATTTAACTTTTTAATGGCGTTTACAGTAGCTGGACTCCCAACGGCCATTTCTAAATTAGTATCAGAGAAAAGGGCAAGCCAAGATTATAAAGGTGCCCATAAAATATTTAAGACTTCTTTCTATTTGTTACTTGGCCTAGGTATTGTGGGATCCCTTATTATAGCTGTAATGACTAGGTACCTAGTAGATAATGTTTTTAAAAGTCCCAATGCTTATTATGCCGTACTAGCAATGGCACCAGCATTGTTTTTTCTATGTCTGCTTGCGTCCTTTAGAGGGTATTTCCAAGGTACAAAAAATATGACTCCAACAGCAATATCCCAAGTAGTAGAACAGTTTGTACGGGTAGTTATAGGAATTGCCTTAGCCCTTTATTTGTTAAAAAGACTGGATATAAGGTTTGCTGCTGCAGGGGCTTCCTTTGGAGCTGCAGTAGGAGGGGCTGCAGGACTACTAGCCATAGCTTATATCTATAAGAGAAGTAAAGGGAGTTTAGTACCAGTCGGTGTAGAACATAGTCAATTTGAGGAGCAAACGACTAAGGAAATAATTAGAAACATTTTAAAAATTTCTATACCAATATCTCTAGGTGCAGCAGTAATGCCCTTAATTAATATGCTAGATACATTTATAGTTTTAAGAAGATTGCAGGATATAGGATTTACTGCCAGTGAAGCTACAAGACTATTTGGACAGCTTTCAGGGATGGCAAATACACTAATTAATTTACCACAGGTAATAACAGTGGCAATAGCCATTAGTGTGGTGCCTGTCGTAGCAGAGGCTGCGGAGAGAAAGGATTTAGACACTATTAATGACAATGCACAATCAGCAGTAAAACTGTCACTATTAGTCGGACTGCCTGCTGCAATTGGCTTAGCTACCTTAGCAACACCTATAATGACTTTATTGTTCCCAGATGAGCCAGGAAATCCTGGACAGGTTTTATTATTTCTATCCTTCGCGGTTGTATTTTTAACACAAATACAGTCCTTAACAGGGGTTCTTCAAGGTCTAGGCAAGCCCCATGTGCCGGTAGTCAACCTGTTTATTGGAGCCGGCTTTAAATTAGTAATAACCTATGTTTTAACTGGAATACCACATATAAATGTTAAGGGTGCAGCGGTTGGGACTGTCTTTGCGTATTTTATTGCATACATGTTAAATCTATTATCTGTTAAAAAAGCAACCGGTGTAACCTTTGGAATAAAAGACTTTTTCTTAAAACCTGTATTATCAGGGGTTACGATGGGAATTATAGTAATAGTAGTATATAGGCAGCTAGTTCCTTTTCTAGGCAATTCTCTCTCAACTATAATAGCAATAGGTATAGGGGCAGCAACTTACGGCATAATGCTACTAAGAACAAGTACAATTACAAAAGAAGATTTAGATGTTTTACCTAAGGGTGAAAAAATTATTAGTCTATTAACTAAGATTAAATTGATGAAAAAGGCTTAAACTTAATGCATATATTGACATTTTTTTAAGAAAATACTATAATATGAATAATATTGAAGAGAATTTGGCAATATTAAAAATAAAATTGCTTGAAAAGAAGGAATTTACAAATCTACAGAGAATATGACTATACGTATTCTAATTTTAAGGAGGTATTTTACTTATGAACAAAGCGGACTTAGTATCAAAGATGGCTGAGAAAAGCGGATTAACAAAAAAAGATGCGGAAGCAGCATTAAACGCTTTTATGGAAAGCGTTGAAGGGGCTTTAGAAGTAGGAGAAAAAGTACAATTAGTAGGATTCGGAACTTTTGAAGTAAGAGAAAGAAAACCAAGACAAGGAAGAAATCCAAGAAACCCAGAGCAAGTAATCGAAATCCCTGCATCAAAAGCACCTGTATTTAAAGCAGGAAAAACTTTAAAAGAAAAAATAAATGACTAATACACTTATATTTAATAAGAATCAGGCCTGGTGTCCTGATTTTTATTGTTTTATAGTATAAGGAGAGAGGTAAATGCGTTTAGATAAATATTTAAAAGTATCACGATTAATTAAAAGAAGAACAATAGCTAAGGAAGCTTGTGAAAGTGAGAGAGTTTTCATTAATGACAAAGTAGCAAAACCTGGAACAGAGGTTAAGGTAGGGGATATAATAGAAATCCGATTTGGGGATAAAAGTGTAAAGGCAGAAATATTAAGTATAACGGAGCATGTTAAAAAAGATGAGGCTAAGGAAATGTTTAAAATTTTAGATTGATTATACTGTATAGGAAATCCTTTTTGTCAAATAATATTAACAAATCTAGAAAAAGGAGGATTTCCATGCACAAATATAAATTTAATAAGTTTTTTATATTACTACTAATTACTTTCCTTATTTTAACTGGCTGTAGACCGAGTCCAAGACCAGAGGGGGAAAGACAAGCAGTAGAGAAACCCCCAATACCTGAGGGTATAAGTCAGGGAGAGGGACAAGAGCCAAGGGTTAATGTATACTTAGTAGAAACTGGTGAAATAAAGGAAATGGCTTTTGAGGAATATTTAAACGGAGTTTTAGCCGGTGAAATGAGAAACAATTTTCCTTTGGAAGCTTTAAAGGCTCAGGCTATATTAGCAAGAACCTTTGTTATGGAATTTGTAACAGAAAAGGGTCAGTCCAAATACGAAGGGGCCCATGTATCTACTGATATTCAAGAGGCACAAGCTTGGAATGCGGAGGAAATCAATGATTTAATAAAGCAGGCGGTTCAAGAGACTAGAGGTCAAGTAGCAGTATATGATGGCAAATATGTTAAGGCTTGGTTCCATGCCCATGCTGGCTGGCAAACTGCAACGGCAAAAGAAGGAATTGAACACGAAGGTGAAGAACCCCCATATATACAAGTAGTTGAGTCTCCGGATTCTCCAGAAGCCCCAGAGGAAGATTCTAATTGGACTGCAACCTTCACTAAGGCTGAAGTAGTTGAGGCCGTAAGAAATGCTGGTCAAGAACCAGGAGATTTTAATGATATAGAGATACTTGAAACAGGTCCTTCCGGTAGAGCAACAAGATTACGTATAGGAAATGCAGAAGTTTCTGCACCATCCTTTAGACTTGCTTTAGATAGTACTAAGCTGAAATCCATGAAATTAGAGTCAGTTAATGTAGAAGGTGACCAAGTAACTTTTAAAGGCGTTGGATATGGTCATGGTGTAGGCATGAGTCAGTGGGGTGCATTCCAGATGGCTCAAGATGGTAGAAGTGCCGAAGAAATTGTAAAGCATTACTTTAAAGATATTGAAATAGTCAAGCTTTGGGAATAAACTGTGGTTCTATTTAACACCTTCCGTTCATAAAATGTGGTGATAGGGAGGTGTTATTTTGGAGGAACGTAAAGTAGAAAGACAACTTAAACATAGTTTGGCCCTAGATAATCGAGAGAAGATTAATTTATCCGGAGTAGAAAGTGTTGAGAGCTTTAACAGTGAAATAATAGTCATGGTTACATCCGGAGGGATACTCACAATAAAAGGACAGGAGCTTGATGTTAAAAAGCTTAACTTAGATGACGGGAATGTTACTATAACTGGAAGAGTATATTCTCTAGTATATAGTGACAGAGAAAGCTTTTCTGCAAAAAGTTCTGGTTTATTAGGAAAAATGTTTAAATAGCTATGGAGTAAATGTCCATAGCATTTTTTTGTTTATTTTTAAAAGCAAGTAAATAAATAATTGTTTTTGTAACATAATTTCTTTCCCCTCATATAATAGTTCCTGAGTTTAGAACTTAGAGGCGAATAAAACGGTATAAACGTTAATATATAAACATTTATACCGCTTTATACTTGTCCTATTATTTAAGATTTACTGATAAATCAAGTTTTGTGCAAGCTCTGAACTTCGTTAATGTCATATTACTTTTTAGTGTAGATAATTTTAGTATCTCAGCTAAGACAAGATAAGATTGAGAAATTCGTGTAGGTGTGACAACAACTTTTGGAAACTTGCCTTGAACCAAGACTAGTGGTTCTCTTATCGCTTCCATAATTTCAGCCACTGACACCTGCCTACCTTGTTCACTTGATAAAAGGTATTGCATATATCGTAAAATACATAAACATAGAAAGCACATTGTAAAATGCCCTTTAATATGATTATCACTCCACACGAATACTGGACGAGCTCTTAGGTCTGTCTTTAATATACGAAAGCTTTCTTCTATTTTCCAAAGTCCCCGTATATTTTCATTACTTCTTCTGTACTTAACTCTAGGTTGTTTGTTATTATTGCATAATAACCATCATAGCGTGATGCTTCATTTATTTTATTTTCATCTAATTTCCAGCCCTCTGTATCTAATTCCATTTCAAGATATTGATTACATCCTCTTCTTGAGCCGCTTTTAATTGGTATGGCTTATCCAATTTCTTTTTTAATTTTTCAAGCATTCTTTCTCTATCTTGGTTATCTTTTTTAGCGCGTTTAGACGACCATGTCAGATGAATCTTTACTGGTATTTCTTCAATTCTATATTTTTAGGCCTACCCCGTTTGCCAATTTCTGAAATTTCATCTTCTTTTAGAGGAACTTTAACTTCTATATTTTGATTAACAACCTTACTGCGATATATGATTTCACCACTCATTGGATCTGTAGTGTTATTCCAGTTACTTTCATCCCAAACCATTTCTTTGAATCGTTCTTTAGAACGTTTCAAAGTATAACTAATTACAAAGTCTTGTCCACCTTTGATAAGGTATTCTAAGTTACTTCCACTATTAAGTCCTCTATCTGCTACCACGGTAATCTTCTCTAACCCATATAACTTTTTAGTTTTTCAACAGATTGTACTAAAGTATTTTGGTCCATTGTGTTCCCTGGAAAAAGCTCAAATGTTATTGGAATGCCGTTATTATCCATCAAAAGCCCCATTACTACTTGAACTTCATTATTTTTATGATCTTTTGAAAATCCAAACATTCTAAGTTCGCCCCATTTGGTACTTTCGAAGGAATATGTCGTTACATCATAGTAAGCTTCAGACTCTTTTCGGTTCGTTTTCTTTTGAAAAAGTCTGCTAAATGGGCTACCACAAATTCTTTTTGGTCGGCAAGAACGTCTAAAACATCATAAAATATATCGTTTCCCAGAATTGGTACTCCAAAGATAACGTTTTTGCTCTGAAGCCGCTAGATTAATGCTTGATGGGTGTGCGCAGGCGATGAGCAATTAAATAATAAAGTGCTTGGGCCACAGTCTTTGCATTGCGCTTTCCAGAACTAACTTCAAAGAAGTTATCAAGGGCCATATTACTCCATAGTTGGTTGATTAGTGCATGACCGAAGTTATAGGAAGGAACAACATCAGTAGGAGACAAAATATCCATAACGGGTACTTCAAGAGCTAAAGGTGCAGTAGAAGTTTTCTTTGCCTTAGTAATTTCAAATTTGCTTCGGCTTTTAATTTTGCAATAATATCTGGATCTTCTGCAAGCATACGTTCATAGTTGCCAATAGTTTTTACAACATGAGTTTTCTTGCGATTAGTTCCCGGAATGCGAGTATCTTCTCTAAATTGAATTACACGAGCCTTTCCTGAACCTGTTATTGCAACGTACATAACCTGTTCCCCCTGAATAATTATTTATATTCCTATTATACCATTTTTAAGTATAAATGGAAAGAAAATAATAGGAAATAACAGGACAAAATATATTAAAATTTTACAAATAAAAAGATCTCTGAAAACCGCTTCATTAGCAATCCTCAGAGATTCCTATTAAATTTAATGGGCATAATATCTTCTAAAGTCAGGGTTCTGGTTTATTAGGAAAAATGTTTAAATAGCTATGGAGTAAATGTCCATAGCATTTTTTTGTTTATTTTTAAAAGCAAGTAAATAAATAATTGTTTTTGTAACATAATTTCTTTCCCCTCATATAATAGTTAAAAGGCTATTTTTAGTTGGCATTTTATTATTATATAAGGTGGTGGGGACATGCAGATGTATAGTCTTTCGCAAGAGGCATACATTTTATTAGCATCAGTATATGGCGGAATTTTAATAGGATTTATATATGATCTTTATAAAATAGTGAGACTAATCTTTAATCCGAAAAAAATTGCAACCTTACTTCAGGATTTAATTTTTTGGGTAATTATTTCTTTAGTCGCATTTTATGTTTTAATTATTAGCAATGATGGAATAATAAGATTCTATAACTTTTTAGGCTTTATACTAGGAGCATTTATGTACTATCATATACTGAGTGCCTTGGTTACTAGAACCATTATATATATTGTACAATTGACTAGAAGATTTATTTTGGATTTGTGGCAGTTAATAAAATATCCTTTTCGTGTAGGATTATGTCTATTAGAGGGACCTTATTCTTATTGTAAAAAAAGAACAAAGCCTGTATACTATAAGTCAAAGAGAATTATAGGGTTGCCGAAAAGGGCTTTTGTTAATACGAAGAAAAATATTAAAGTATATTTCACTAAAAAATAACCCACATACTTAATATTAGGAGGAATTAAAATTGGCTAATAACAAAAGAAGAAAACGTAAAAAGTTTATAACAGTTTTTGCTATTGCCTTTTTAGTCTCCTATTTTGGATATACACTATATCAACAGCAAAATGAAATAACTACTTTGGAAGCAAGAAAGAAGATTTTTGTTGAAGAAATTGAGAAGGCCCAAAAAGAGCTAGATAGATTAAATGGAATATTAGAATTAGGTGAAAGTGATGAATATATAGAGAAGGTAGCTAGGGAACAATTAAATATGATTGGAGAAGGTGAAATAGTTATTAAAGACATATCTCCCCGATAAAGAATATACAAAAAGAGTATGTACCTTTAATAAGGGGTATGGTATAATACAAGTATTGTGAATCATTAACATAAATATATAATTTTCGATGAATAATCGATCAAGGAGGAGAATTGTAGCTTTATGCCATTAGAAGTAGGAGTTATAGTCGAAGGCACTGTGTCAGGAATAACAAACTTTGGAGCTTTTGTTGAACTAGGAGAAGGTAAAACTGGTTTAGTTCACATCTCAGAGGTTGCAGATGATTACGTAAAAAACATTAGAGAGTACTTACAAGATAAGCAAAAGGTGAAAGTAAAAGTACTTTCAATTAATCCTGACGGTAAAATAAGTCTATCCATTAGACAGGCAGCTCTACCTAAAAAGAAGTCGACTAAGCCGACAGAAGTTGATTGGGGAAGCCTAGGCAACAACAGTCATGGTGGTTCTTTTGAAGACAAAATGAGCAGATTTATGAAGGATAGCGAAGAAAAGATGCAAGTTATAAGAAATAAAAATAAAGCTAGTGGTGGCGGTGGCCGTAGAAGTAATGGTCATGCTAATAAAAAGAATGTTTAGTAATATGTAAATTCAAGCCGGGATATATAATTCCCGGTTTTATTATTTTTTGTATTATTTATTTTAAATTATAAAAATAGTATATATGTTTTTTAAACATAATTATGATTAAAAACGTTCATCAAAGAGTAGCATTAGTCGTCAAAAAACATAGGTATTTTTATATAAAACTTTCTAAATTAATAAAATATATTAGTAAGTAGGTATATATTTGCATGTTATTGTCTAATAAACCTGTATATTTGTCAAAAATTTTTAAATAGTTGTCCCCTATCTATGACAAAAAAATCTAAGCTACCTTGATAAAATAGCCTTACACTCTTTACAACAATTTAATAGGGGGGATTAAAATGCCGAGCAGATCAACGGTATTAACATTCAAGGAACGGCAGGAGCCAAAAAAAGAGAATAGGCAATTTATTTTTATTAAAAACAAGAATCTTCTTCTTTTGCATTCAGTAGCTTTTCTAATGAGTAGAGTAGCATTATTACAAAACCTTAACCCTTTTGGAATAGGGTTTTATGCTACCCTATTATTTAAAGATAAAAGCCTTGCATTAGCAGGTCCCTTGGCACTACTGGGCATAGTTTCAGTTAGAGGGATAAATCATAGCATACCATATGCTATATCTATTGGCATTATATATTTATTGTTGTATCATGTATTTGATATGCGAAAAACGAAAGTAATGAAGCTGGCTTTTTTAAGTGCACTAACGCACATTACTGTAATGACCATATTTGCCTTGTTTAAAACATTTTATATATATGATTTATTAATGACCTGTTTCGAGGGTACTGTAATTTTTGTTACAGTCGTAATATCGAACTACGCTATACCTATTTCTCTTCAAAAAACAAATAGAAAAATATTATCAACAGAGGAAATAATTTGTTCAGCAATTATTACTGCCCTATGTTTAGCAGGCATCAATGAAGTAAGTATAGTTGGTATTTCTATTAAAAATGTGGCTGGCATACTAATTACTATGCTATTCGCTTATAACGGTGGAGCAGCTGTAGGGGCTTCTGTGGGTATAATTTTAGGTTTAATTTCTAGTATGACATTTGGTAAGATCCCACCAGTTATAATTGGAATTTACGGATTTTCAGGACTACTATCCGGTACCTTTAAGGAACTAGGTAAAATAGGCTCTGCCATTGGATTTATACTAGGTAATGTAATATTAACATTCTATATTAATGGATATTATGAAGTGTTCATCCAACTGAGAGAAATATTTGTAGCATTTGTACTATTTCTATTTATACCCATGGGGTGGATGGAGTATATATCAAGATTTTGCAATCCAGTGGCTGGAAAGCTCTACTCTGACAGAACCTATAGTGAAAGAATAAAAGATTTACTACATGATAGAATACATAGCTTTGCAATGACATATAACGAACTTTCTGCAACCTTTGAAGAAATTATTGATGAGGAAGAGGGTTTTAACCAAGAGGAATTATCGAGATTAATAGAAGAGGTCGCAAATCACTCCTGCTCTACCTGTGGGATGAAAAGAAATTGTTGGGATAGAAACTTTAATAGTACATTTCAAAGGATGAGAGATTTACTAGTAATGATAGAAACCCAGGGATTTATAGAATTTTCATCTTTACCGAAGGAAATGCAAAAACAGTGTATTAGGCCAAATAGTATTATACAAAAGATGGTCCATCTTTATGAGCTAAACCACCTTAATATTACCTGGAAAAAAAGGATGGGGGAAGGACGAAAGCTTGTTGGAGAGCAGCTAAAAGGAGTGTCCCAAACTTTAAGTGCTTTAGCTAATCGTATAAATGAAAATATAACCTTTGATACGGAGTTGGAAGATACTCTGTATGTAGCCTTAGACCAGGCTGGGTTGGCTGTTAAAAAACTAATGGTAACAAATAGTGAAAGTGGTACATTAGAAATTATTTTAGAGAAAAAGCCCTGCTTTAATAGGGAGAGCTGTACTGAAAGATATATTCCGGTAATTTCTAAAGCCTTAGGAACTAATTTAGTTAGAAAATCTAAAGGCTGCCAAGTGGAGGATAAGGCTGGATGCAGATTTACATTAGTTGAGGCTAATGTTTTTGAGGCTACAACTAAAGTTGCTGAAATAAGTAAAGGGGGAAATAGATTTTCAGGGGATAGTTACTCATACATTAATATTGGAGACAATCAATATATGATGGCTATAAGCGATGGTATGGGAACCGGAGAGAAGGCGTATAGGCAATCAAGTGCAACTATAACTATGCTTGAAAAGATGATGGAAGCCGGCTTTGATAAAGAAATGACTATAAAGACAATTAACTCTATGTTAATTTTGAAGTCTTCAAAAGAAATGTTTTCTACGGTTGATTTAGCCTTAGTAGATTTACATAAAGGGAATATAGATTTTATAAAAATTGGGACTGCACCATCATTTATTAAAAGAAAAGATGGATCAATTGAGAGAATTATATCCTCTACTCTACCAGTGGGAATAGTTCAGGATATTGATATAGAGCTATCTAGTAAAAAGGTGGATGATGGAGACTTTGTTGTAATGGTATCTGATGGTATTTTAGAGGTAAATAAGGGAGAAGGGGAAGAATGGTTTATAAATCTACTAAGTAATTGTGATACAAGGAACCCTCAATTTTTGGCAGATGAAATTTTAAAGAAAGCCTTACAATTCACAGGAAATGAGCCTCATGATGATATGACAGTTATGGTAACGAAAATATGGAAAACCGCCAATTGATTGGCGGTTTTTTTAAAATTGTGGTAAGATATGAACTAGTGTCATTAGAAACTTAAATTAAAGGGGTGTACTTAGTGAAAACAAGGGAATTTACTAAGGAAGAGGCTATAGAACTATTTGAAGCAGCTAAAGGATTAAATAAAATTAAGCCATCGGAATGGATAGAAGAAAATGAGGTGTTTGGAATTAAACTTCCTAACCAGAAAGGTATACTATTCTGTTCTGTATTAGGCAAGAATAAGGAAGCCTATGGGATTGAACTGTATGAGGGTGCTCATGGTATAGAAAGCTATTTCAAATTAGTAAGTAAAAGATATGATTTAGAGGAAGAAAAAATATATATTAAAAAATGCATAAGACTAACCTTTGAAGATAGGAAGGCTATTTCTAAGGATGATTATGAACTAATTAAGCTATCAGAAGTTATATTCAGGGGTAAAAACCAATGGCCAAAATTTGAATATTTAGAGCCGGGTTTTGTTCCTAGAGGCTTAACAACAGAGGAACTATTTTTAATGACTGATGCTATAAAAGCAGTGAAGGATTGTTGTCTTTATTTAAAAATTAATAAGGATAAGACTGGCCTAGTAAAGAAGAATAAATGCTATGTAAGGGAATATGATAGTAATAATAATTTCAAAGAGGTAGTAGTTGATATATATGAAGATATTCTAGCGGATTTACATAAGGATAGAGTAATTCCTAAGCTTTATAATGATTTCGATCTAAATAGGTTAAAGAGTATTTCAAGTGTAACCAATAAGTCATGGGAGATTGATTTTTTCTATAGTTTTATACCAGATGGTGGGGAAAACCCATATTATCCAGCAATACTGTTAATTGCTGATGTAGAAAAGGGAGTAATTATTGGTTCGCATACGGCCCATCCAAATAATATGATAGAGGAATTTCAAAGCTTCATTTTATCTTTTATAGATAAAAACAAAGAAATACCAAGTAAAATAACAATGTCAAATATTTATCTGTTAATAAGTCAGGAAGAGCTTTTTAGAGGATTAAATGTTATATTGAGGCCTACTACGAAGCTTAATCTAATCCCAATTATTAAACAGGATTATTTTAAGCTATTAGTTAATAAAAAATTAGTGGAGTATAAAGGCTAAAAGCACTCATATGAGTGCTTTTATTAGTTATAGTAAAAATATAATTGGTTATTTATAGTCTCAAAATCCGAAAAATTTCTATTTCCAGAGTGATAATTATAGTCTAAAATATAGCCCTCTATTCTAGCGTTATTATTTAGTAAGTCTCGAATTGAATAATGCATATCCCTTAGCCAATTTTCAACAGAGCTAGAGCTAACACTGGAGAGAGATCGGTTATGGCTATGTATAACAATTGTTAGCCTATAATTATTGTTACCTAGAGAACTTAGAGATATAGTGTTTGGAAAATCATTAAAATAACTATAATAGTCACGTAGATATCTTTGCATTTCCGAAGTTGTGTATATATAAGGATAATAATCATAAGGATAATCATAATATGAATACCTATAATCCCTATAACCATATTTATACCTATCTAACTCTTTTTCAGTAGCTTTTAGCTTCTTTTCTAGCTCTTCTATTTCTTTATTAAGCTGGTCTATCTTAATTCCTCTTTGTTGTAAAGCCCCGGAATATTGAGCCATACTACCATAAGGGATTCTATTTGTATCAATTTTAAGAGTTTTATTGTCTTCGCTATATGAGGAGCTAAACAGTAAAGCATCGCTTAGGTCATCAATAGGAACATATAGAGTATTATTGTAGAAAAATGGTTCCCTAGGACTTTCTATAATCCTTCCATCAACATTCATTTTGATACCATTAAACCATGCGGTTATTGTTCTACTATAGCTTTGTCCAAAGCTTAAGGAAGAAAAAATAAAAACAAATAATAATGCGAGTATGTAAATTCTTATTTTATTTTCTCTCATATAACACATCTCCTTTCATTAATATAATTATATCGGAAAAATTTGTTAATTTCATTATTTTATTTTGTTAAAATAGTAGTTGAGTTATATGTTATGATTAAGAAATAGATATGAGCTACATAAACATTAAAATGTTAGGGGAAAACATTGGATGAAAATAAATAGTAGACGGTCAAAATTAATATTATTGAGTATTGCCCTATTACTTAGTTTAGCAATAATAATTAACATCGCACTTTCCATAATTACTAAAAATTACGTAAAGGAATTATTAGGAGAAAAGCTACTAAAAACCGGGAAAGTAGTAAACCTTAATATCGATGGGGATAGATTTGAAGGAATCGTATACGAAGGGATTAATAATGAATACTATGAGGAGCTTCGTGTGTATTTAAATGATGTAAGAGAGGAGCTAGGTTTCCTTTATGTTTATACGGAATCTGATATTAAGGATGGGAATAACATCTATGTTGTAGATGGCTATCCTATGGATAGTGAATTTTTTTCACCCTATGGAACTGTAGAAAATAATGACTACAATAAAGAGTTAAATCAGAAGTATAATGATGCGTTAAAACTAGGTATTGCTAGCTACACCAATATATTATTAGCAGATGATTGGGGTTGGGTCATGACAGCAAATATCCCTATTATAAACTCTAGGGGAGAGATCGTTGGAGTTTTAGGTATTGACTACTCTGCTGATAAAATATATGGCAGAGTTATAAAGATAATGACTTGGATTAAAGCTGCTATTTATTTAACAACGTTAATAATAATTGCTATATCTATCAAATATATTTCGGAAATAATTAGCCATCAGCATAGCTACGAAAAGAAGCTTATTAAAGCAAAAGCAGATGCGGAAGCGGCTAACATAGCTAAAAGTCAATTTTTAGCTAATATGAGCCATGAAATTAGAACGCCTATGAATGGAATTTTAGGTATGACACAATTGACACTGGCCACTGATCTAAATAGTGAACAAAGAGAAAATCTAGAAATAGTTCAAAAGTCCACTTACTCTCTTTTAAGAATTATTGATGATATATTAGACTATTCCAAAATTGAAGCTGGAAAAGTAACGATAGAAAATAGTTCATTTAATTTAACAGAGCATATAAGTGAAGTGGTTGAACTATATAAAAATATGGCTAAGGAGAAGGGTATAGAGCTTCTATTAGAAATTGACTCAACAACCCCAGAAATAGTTTATGGGGACTCTTTAAGGGTTAGACAGATTTTATCAAACCTAATAACAAATGCCATTAAATTTACTAACGAAGGAAAAGTAACGGTGTATGTTGAAGGACAAGGACTAAATGAACATGATACCTATATAAAAGTTGATGTTAGGGATACGGGAATTGGGATACCAAAGGACAAGCTAGGTCTTTTATTTAATAGATTTTATCAAGTGGAGGAACCCTATGGGAAAAAATACGAAGGTACTGGCTTAGGATTAGCTATTTCGAAAAAGTTAGTCGAACTTATGGGTGGCAACATGTCGGTTGAAAGTATTGAAGGTGCCGGCAGTTGCTTTTCATTTACATTTATAGTGAAACTTAAAAGCAAAAACTTAAGCTCTGAACAAGCTAAAGATATAGACCATAGGGAAATAAATAACTCAAATATATATGAACAAAGAAAAGTGCTTATTGCTGAAGACGATGGAACTAATAGATATCTAATAGAAAAAATACTAACCTTTTTAAAAATAGAATATGTGGCTGTAGAAAATGGAGAAGAGGCACTTTATATTTTGAAGGGTCAAAGATTTAATTTAATTTTAATGGATATACAAATGCCACTTTTGGATGGAATCGAAGCAACTAAAAAAATAAGAGAAGCGGGTATTAAGACTCCAATTATTGGGGTATCTGCCTGGACATTAGAGGAGGACAAAATGAGGTGCATGGATGCAGGTATGAATGATTTCATATCAAAACCACTAAATATTGAGGAGCTTAAGGAAAAAGTATATGTGTGGATGGATTAAATATTAACTATAGTAAGGAGTTTAAGGGCAGTCTTCGGACTGCCTGTTTAATTATTACAAAAGTATTTTTAATTTATCTATTGCATTTAAATAAAAATATAGTAAAATATTAACAATTGGTATGACCAGTTAACGAATTGTTTTTTAGGAGGAAAAAAACTTGAATCACTATTGGTATAAACAAATAGTTGAAAAATTACCTTTAGCCTGTGGCTGTTTTAAAATTATATGTGACAAAGATAATATACCCTATGATTATGAAGTGCTTAATATAAACTCTGCTTTTGAACAATTAACATCTCTGAAGAAAGAGGATATTTTAGGAAAGAGTGCATTAGAGTTATCACTTCTAAAGAATAAATATGATGTAAGTTTAATCAGAATATTTGGAGATGTAGCCTTAAATGGTATAGAGCTAGAAGTAGTTAACTATATGGAGTTATTAAAAGGGACTTACAAAATAAAGGTCTTTTCTCCTGAGAAATATTATTTCATCACAATAATATCTGAGAAGGATAATGGAGTTACATGCAATGCGGAGAAGGGAGAATTCCTCAATAGAATTGATGAACTAGAAAAGTTTTTTGAGCTAAATTTAGACCTCTTATGTATAGCAGATATAAAGGGGAATTTCCTTAAGGTTAATAAAGCATGGGAAGAAGTATTAGGTTATTCTACTTATGAGCTAGAAAATAGTAATTTTTTTGAATTTATTCATCCAGAGGATATGGAAGCAACCTTAAGCGTATTATTAAAATTAGAAAAACATGAGCATGTTTTAAACTTTGTTAATAGATATAGATGTAAGGATGGCTCATATAAATATATTGAATGGCGCTCTTACCCATACGGTAAATATATTTATGCTGCTGCTAGAGATATTACAGATAAGGCTAATGAAAGAATTGCCTTAGAAAAAATGGTCAATATTGCTGAGGACTATCTAAAATATTATGGAAATGATTTAGATTACAATAAGGCTGCAGAGGATATTTTGCAAATAAGTGGTGCGAAGTATGCAATGATAAATTTATACGACCAAGGTGATAGTTCATTTACAACGGTTGCTGTTACAGGAACATATAGATTCGAAAGCAAGCTTAAGAATATATTAGGATATAACCTAATAGGCAAAAAGTGGCTACACAATGAGTCGCTAATAGAGAAAATTAAGAATGAAAGAGTAACAAAATTTGATTCCCTTAGTAAAATAACTGAGGATTTAATACCAGAGAAAGTTTTTAAACTACTCGAGAGAATCTTTAATATTGGTGAAACCATAGTAATAAAACTTATGCAAAATGATGTGATGGTAGGGGATTTCATTCTTATTATGGAAAATGGAAAAAAGTTTACTAAGGAAAGTTTAGTAGAGCTATATTCTAAACAATATTCTATACTGATCGCTCGTATTAAAGCAGAAAAAGAACTCAAGGAAAGTCAAGAAAGACTTAGTCAAATAATTGAAGCTACAAATGTGGGGACATGGGAATGGGATGTAGAAAAAGATGAAACTATTATAAACGAAGTATGGGCACAGATAATAGGATATACCCTAGAAGAAATAACACGCCCAGTAAATACAAACTACTGGAGAAGTATTATACATCCGGAGGATATAGAAAGAGCAACGGAACAATTAAAAATGGTTTTTTCTAAAGAAAAGGAAAACTATGAAACTGAATTTAGAGCTAAACACAAAGATGGGAGCTTTAGATGGATACATTCAAGGGGAAAGGTTGTTAACTGGTCCTCAGATGGAAGTCCATTACAAATGTATGGTACTCATACAGATATTACTCAGAAAAAAGAAATGGAAATTGCACTACAAAATTCTTATAACCTTATGAATTATGTAATAGAACATAATAGATGTGCAGTGGCTATACATGATTTAGATTTAAAGTATATTTATGTAAGCGAGAAGTATTTGGATGATTTTAGGTTAGAAAAAAATATTATTGGTAAACATTTGCATGAAGGATTCCCTAGAATACCGAAAAAATGGCAGGCTGTTTGTCAAAGAGCAATAAGCGGAAAAATATTAACTGGTGATGATGACCCTTATGTACATGAAGACGGTACTTTTGATTGGACTAAATGGGAATGTAGGCCATGGTATAAACCTGATAAATCAATAGGCGGTATTATCGTATACTCAGAACTGATTACTGAACGAAGAAATAAAGAGTTAGAAATAGTAAAGGCAAAGGAGCAGGCAGAGGCAGCCAATATAGCCAAAAGTAAATTTTTAGCAAATATGTCCCATGAAATTAGAACACCCTTAAATGGAATTATGGGTATGCTCCAACTCCTTCAATTAACAGAATTAAATGAAGAGCAGTTAGAATTTATTAGAATATGTAAAACTTCTTCTGATGTACTTTTGAAGGTAGTAAATGATATTCTCGATTATTCTAAAATTGAGTCTGGACATTTAGAATTGGAAAAAAAGGAGCTAAACATTCGTGAAATTATTTATGAAGTAAAAACTATGTTTATGCCCTCTCTTCAAAATAAGGATAATACCTTCAATCTATTTGTTGATGAAAGAATACCGATAGTTTTGCTAGGGGATGCCTTTAGATTAAGACAGGTATTATATAATATTATAGGAAATGCGGTTAAGTTTACTACTAATGGTGAAATTAGCATATCCGTATCCTTAATAGAAGAAATTAATGAAAATTCACTACTTCTAGGTTTTTCGATAAAAGACACTGGCAGAGGTATTCCTGAGGATAAGTTAGAACAAATTTTTGATAGCTTTAATCAAGCGGATAGTTCGATAACAAGAGTTCATGGGGGTACTGGCCTAGGACTATCTATAACCAGAGGGTTAATTGAAAAAATGAAGGGTGAAATATGGGTAAGTAGTGTTGTGGGTGAGGGAAGTAATTTCAAGTTTACTTGCCTGTTAGAAGTTACAAATACAAATATGAATAAATCAGATCATATAAGCAAAAACATAAAATTAAAGAATGGAAGTTTTAATATTTTAGTTGTTGAAAATGACCAGGGAAGCAGAATTGTAATGGAAAGGTTTGCAAAGCAAAATGCTTGGAATATAGTTATTGTTAAAAATGGAAAAGAAGCTGTAGATGCCTATAGATCTAATAGCTTTGACTTAATACTTATGGATATTCAGATGCCCGTACTAAACGGATATCAAGCTACTGAAATAATAAGGGAGTTTGAAAAATTCATTGGAAGGTATACCCCTATTATTGCAATGACTGCATATGCTTTAAATGGTGATAGGGAAAGATGTATAGAAGCAGGAATGGATGATTATTTGAAGAAACCCCTAGATATGAAAGAGCTGTATTTAACGGTTAACAGATGGATAGAAAAGTCAAAATAAATAATATTTAATAATTCTTTAGCCCTTAGGGCTATTTTTTTTACATTTTTTTCGACATATTTCATTTTGTTTACATTTACGTTAAGAAACAAAGTGTGTGCAAATGCTGTGGTATAATGTAAGTAATTTACCAATATATACATGTGAATATAATTGGTAAATTTGTCGATATATTTCTTGAGTGGAATAATTGTGAGTTTTTATTAATTATTTAACATATTTGATAAAGAGTGGGGGACTGATTATGGCAAAAAGCATTAAAAGGCATTTAAGTTGTTTTATAGTATTTGTTTTACTTTTAAACCTATTCCCTAGTGGATTATTTTTAAAGGCGGAGGCGTCACCCAACAATTCCGTTACAATAACAAATACCTATGTTAATCTTCTTAAGTCTCAGAAGACTATTATTATTAGAGATGATGAAATGATAGGACTTACAAATAAGAAGTTGACTGTTATGCTTGTTAACAATACATTTCAAAATGTTACAAATATTCAAATATTTGAACCAGATATTATTCAAGCTACAATACCTCCAGAGTGGAATATAGCAATGGCCAGGGTAACTGGAAATAACTCTGATGGAGATCTTATAACTATTGATTTTGACGGTATAAATGAGGGGAGTCTGCCACAAATAACTTCTGTTGTTACACCAGTAAATCAAGGGGACCCAATAATTGCAAACGGAACTGGACTTAATGCAATTGCTGGCACAGGATATACTGTAACCGTAGGGGGAGTACCTGCAAACGTTAATGGGAGTGTTTTAAACCAAGTTAGTCTTTCAAGTGTAGGTTCCGGTGGGTTTCACCAAGGAGAGCAGGATATTGTTGTTACACATAATAAACAAGTTACTGGAGCAAAGAACTATACATTACAAAATATATTTGAATATAAAAGGGCTGTAAGGGTAGTTGGTAAATTAGATTTAGACGGAATAAAAATGTTTCCTACTATGGGGGAGCCTGGTAGTGAAATAAGGTTTACGAGAAATGATCTAGCAAACTATGATATTTATTTTATTAGGGATTTAAATAATCCAACCTTTACTCAACAAAATAAAGCTACAAATGTGAGTGTTACACAATCTGCTACTGTTAGTGGAGAAACTGTCATAACTGCTAAAGTACCTAACGTACTGGTGGGGCCGTACCATATTGTTTTCACAAATGTGGGGGATATAAATGTTAGATATGTAATGCCAGATCAGCAATTTAGAGTTATTACAATTCAGGAAAAGCCAACAATATCAAGTGTTACCCCTAGCTCCACACCGTCTATGACACCTACAAAGGTTGATATATATGGTTACTACTTATCAAAACATAATATTTCTGGTTTCAAACCAGATAATCAGTGGAATAAAGATATGATATCCATAGAAAATGGAAAGCTATCCATTAATTATGGTGAAGGAGATTTGACTCTAGGAGATCAAGATAATTTAAAATACCGTGTCGAGGTTATACGAGAATTTGAAATATATATAGGTAATGCATTACCCGTGTTAGAAGTTGATATGGAAGATGATAATGGAATACAAAGAATAAGAGTAGAGACTATATCTGAGGCCTTAACTCAAGTCGAAGAACGAGACGTTATAGTTAGGATGGAGACAAAGATAATTTCTAAAGGAACTCCAGTATTTAATGGAGTAATGTTTAGAGAAATTATAAGGCCAAATGCATTTAGGTTTTTACCTGCAACTGAAATACCAACAGTCACATCTGTAACCCCAAAGATTATCCCAATTCAAGGGCCAGGTACAGACACCCTACATTATATTAACAGCTCAATTGATGAATTACATTTAGCAATTATAGGCAGTAAATTTTTAGTTACTAGGTATTTAGTTGGTCAGGATGAAAAGGTAAATATGCCTATAATTAATATAGGTGGAGAAGAAATACGAATGGACCATCCTAATTTGATAGGTTATGAGATATTAAACGATGGGGTTTTAGTTAATGGAACTGAAAATAACGAAATAGGTAATACTATTTTACTTAAGTTTAGAACTGGGCCTAATGGATTTAAAATATCTAAGCCGGAACACAGACATATTATAATTACCAACCCTATAAGAAAAAGTAATTCACCTTCAGATCCAAGAAGATTTGATGATGTTGTAGAGTTTAAAAATATTTCACAAAATGATTTTCCTGTTATTCAAAATGTACATCCTAACTTTGTAGCAATAGAAGGTGGGGATGATATCGTAGTAACTGGAAGCAACCTAAGATCCGGGGCAAAGGTATTTATAGAAAATAAAGAGGTTACTGGAGTAACTATTTCAGGAGATAATACTAGAATTACCTTTAAGGCACCTAAAGGGTCTAGAGCAGCAACAACACAGTTACAGGTAGTTAATCCTAATGGGGGTATAGGGACTTATCCTTTCATTTATACAACTACATATACTTCTCCAAAACTAACACTAATAAACCCAACTGAGGGAACTATAGGCACAATTGTTACTGCAAAGGGAGAAAGTTTTCTGAAGCCAGACCCAACTGTTGTTACAGAGAATATTACGACCTTAGGTGGAGCTGAGATTTATCGTTTAATTGGTACTAGAGTGCTACTAGATGGAAGAGACATAAATGATTACAATATGGTAGGTAATTATATTAGAATGACGCCTTTCGTACATGGATATGAAATCGCACCATTGGTTTTTAGAAATGTAAAGGAAAATATATTCGAATGGCGTAATGATATAAAAGAGATCGAGCTTGGAGAAAGCTTTAATAATGCTGTTTTATTTGATGAAACTAGTAAAAAGTTCTACACTTTGACTAGAAATGCTAGTAACGAGTTTGCTATCGAAGATGGCTTAGGTAATAACTATAAGGTTGAATATGTAGACGGAGGATTTAGGGCAATCTTAAGTGGGAATGTATTTCCTATTAGTTTTCCAAATAGAGGTAGAATGACCATTGGAAGTATTACATTTACGGCATATACTCCATATTTGATTGAAAGAAAAGCTGACGGATTTGATTATATTACTGGAAACAGAGTCCAATTTGTAGATAGCAGAACATTACTGTTTACTATACCTAAATTACCTGTGGATGGAACTTATGATGTTACAATAATAAATCCTGATACAAAAAGGCAAACCTTAAAAAATGCTTTCCGTTACTATGGAGATCCAATAGTAATTCCTAGGGTAAGTGATATAGTTCCTAATCAGGGACCTGATAAGGGTGGGAACATTATAACTATATATAATGACCCTACACCAATTGATGGAAAGCCAAGTCGGTTTGAGGAATACGAAAATGATAAGATTAAGGTGTTTATTGGTGGACAAAGGGTACCTAACAATAACGTTACAGTGTCACCTAATGGCCGGGAACTAACAGTAGTAGTACCTCCGCATCCAGACAACATAAAAAATATGGGATTAGATAGAATTACTGTCCCTATAGTTTTAGTAAACCCAAATGGGGGATCCTTTAATATTTCATATAGTGAACCGATAATTGTTGACAGTAAGGCTATAAGAGGATATACATACGTAGTTCCAACTAGTAATCCAACAATAACAAGAATTTCACCTACTACTGGACCTGTAAATGGTGGTAATATCGTAGAGATTTTTGGTAGTGATTTTAGGGTTTATGAGAACGGTGAAATTTTACCAGAAGTATATTTTGGGACAAATAAGGCTCAGATAGAACATTATTCGCCAGGGTATATGCAGGTTAAGGTGCCGACCGGCACAGGTGTTGTAGATGTATTTGTAATAAATAATGATGCAGGCATGTCAAATAAAATAAAATATACATACAGAGCTTCAACTCCTACAATAAGAAGTGTTTTGCCAGGTACAGGTAATAGAATAGGCGGAGATTTAATTGAAATAGAGGGGACTGGATTTGAACAAGGGGAAATTACAATACTCAATCCTTCAGGAAACTCAGCTGTTAAAATAATGCCTTTAGTTAAGTTTGCCAATAGAACAAATAAAGATGTAAAGAGAGAAGAAGAAAATTCAGGAGTAATATATGGTGGAACCACTGTAAGCCTAGCTGGTGGAGTAACAGTTACCTATACGTCGAGTAACGAAGCTTTAACCGTATCTATTAGAGATAGGGGGAAGGACTATAGACGCACCTTTACAGGGGTTGGGCCTGAGCCAGTTTTCATTAATACTAGAGATTTACAAACTAGCGATAATGAGGCTTACCCATATGAAGAATTAATTCAATTCAGAATAGTAGATAATAGATTAATTGTAGATGGTGGATACTCACCAGATACAATTTTAAGAAGTGAGAGACAGATTACAGCAAGAATACCATTCTATCATACGGTCGGTAAAGTAGACCTATACGTAATTAACCCGGATAGTGGACAGGCTAAATCTAGCTTTGATTACAGAAACCCTGACAGCAGACCTACTATTACTAATATCTTAAGAGATGGTAGGGAACCTGAAGTTCAACAAAGAAATGGTTATATAGGCAATATCAAAGTTGTTAAAGTCAACCACAAGGGTGGAAATGTGATAGAAATTGAAGGAACTGATTTTAGACAAGGGGCGAGAGTTCAAGTTTCAAATTTAACAACTGTAAATCATCCAAATCTTAAATTTGATAGTAATACAAAACTTAGCTTTACTATGCCAGCCGTACCGGAATCTAACGTAGGTACATTGCACCGACTAATTGCTCTTAATGAAGATGGTGGAGTGGCAACGTCAGATCAAGCAACACCACCAATATATATAGAATTTATAAAGGGAGAATCTGCTCCGAGGATTGATAAAATTACTCCTGACAAAGGTCCAGCCTCAGGTGGGACTAGAGTAAAAATTGAAGGACAGGACTTTAGAAGGACTATGGATGGCTTTGATGGAAACACATTAAGTGTTCTATTTGGTGGGGCAAGAGTAGAGTTTAGTGAAAGCAATAACAATATTGAGTATATTGACTATAAAACTATATTTGTTAGAGTTCCTGCAAGTACAAATACAGGACAAGTTGATGTGCGGTTAGAAAATCCTGATGGTGAGTTATCAAATGCTGGAAAGTTCACCTATATAAGCAAACCTGTAATTACAAATATAACACCTGATAAGATATTTAGAAATGATAATAAAACAGAAGTTCAAATAACAGGAAATTCGTTTATGTCAGGTGCAAAAGTAGTAGTAGGTGGTCAGGTTATAGCCGAAAACGATGTTAAGGCAGGAATGGAAGTTAGAGGCAAAGGTATATCTGGGGTAAATAGTAGTGGTGACAATATTAATGTAGCAGTTGTAGGTGGAATTGAGCCAGCTTCAATTACTGTAAAAGATAATAACACTATAATTGTTAAATTTAATGTAACTGATAAGGAATTAGAGGCAACAAACGTTATTGTTATAAATCCTGATGGGGGAATATCGGATCCGTATAATAACTTTAAATATGAAATCCCAGTTCCAGATAAACCATTAGTATTAGAGGCTATACCAGGGTTTGAATCGACAATGAAATTAATGTGGTCTAAGTCGAATCCAGAAATATTAAACGCATCAGATAGATACGAAATATATGCAAAGAGACAGTCAGACAATCAATACTCTTTTGTTGGGGTAACGAAAGAAGCGGAATTCCTAATAAGAGGGTTACAGCCGGGGACAATGTATAACTTTAGAGTTAGAGCATTAAATTCCTATGGTGCGGCAGTTGAACTGGCAGATGCTTCAGCAAGAACGTTAAATGAAAATCAGGACCATAAGCTAAGGGAAAAGCAAGAGGAACTAGAGAAACAGCAGCAGCAACAAAATAGAAATGGTAAAGAAGAGCTTATAGACGGAAGAGCAGTTAGAACTGTAGGAACCCAGGAATTCCCTAGACTTATTGATTTTACCTTAAGTAAATATAAGGAGCAGAATAAGTTTACAGTAGCAATACCGTTATCTATTATTGAAAATTATCCTGGAGATATAACTATAAGAGATTCAGAGGCTACATTTAAATTTAGACCTAGGGATTTATATACTAGAGAAGTTATTTCTGTCCCTAGAAGTTCAATGGATGATGCCTTTGTAAGAGTTAATTTTGAACCTGCAAATAGTAATGCTGTTTCAACGGCAGTTCAAAGAACACAGCTGCAGGCATCTAGTTCATATGATTTAACCTTTGAGCTACAGGTTGGTAGAAATATTACAGCTATTAATCCAGTACTTAGGGATGCAACCTTAGGGTTAAGATTTGATAGCAGGGCGTACCCTAGGGTAGATGGAAGTAAAATATTTTTCGGGAAATATAATACATCAAGAAATGAGTTTATACCAGTTAATAGACAGGTAACAGCAGGGATTACGGAAAGAGGAAGATATATGTTAGTTGCTAACAGATAGGTACCGTATTTTAAGGATAGGAGCGATTTCTCCATGAAAACTAACAAAAAAATACTCAGCATATTATTAATTTTGATTATATTTTTACAAGGAAGTATACTTTCAGTTTATAGTAACGAAAATCAATTGACTTTCCAAAGCTATGAAGGAATAGGGCATGCTTCGGAGCTACTAAACACTATTAATTTCCAAGATATTAGAGGCCATTGGTCAGAGCCTGCCATACAGCAGGCCTCTGCCTTAGGCTTAGTAAGAGGAATTGGGAATAGAAGATTTGGGCCGGACCAACCTTTAACCTATGCCCAAGCATTAACTATTTTAGTGAATGGTTTAGGGTTAGAGGAAGAGGCACAAAAGTATGGAGAAAGCCAAGCTATGCCTAGAGTTAGAGATTTAATTATTTTAAGTGCTGCAGATGATTGGGCTAAGGGGCATATTCAAGTAGCTACTCAGGAAAATATAGTTACTCAGGATGAAATCAATAAAATATTAAATTTATCTGCAAGCAGAGCCGAGGTGCTAGAGAATCAAGTTCAAAACCAAATGGACAGATATTTAAATATGGATTTAAATAATACGGAGCTTGGAAGCATAGAAAATCAGGTAAGAGAATTAACTCAGCTAGGAGCAACTTGGAATAGACCTGCTACAAGAGAGCAATTAGCTATATGGGTAGCTAGAGCCTTGGAGTTAGAGCCTGTTTATGGAGAAAATATTGTAAAGGTTTATGGATTATCGGATTGGAGAGAAATAGAAACTGCAAACATACCTTATATTGAGGCTATTTTACAGAAAAATATTATGACTGGAGTAGGAAATAATAGATTTTCTCCTAGAGGACAATTTACTAGAGGGCAAATGGCTCAAGTAATATCAAACATTAAGGATGAGCTATTTGAAAAAAGAGGTATTACAGTTAAACGAGGAGAGGTTGTTAATTCCGAGGAGTTACAACAATCTGGGAGTACAAGAGGCTTATTAACTATTTATAACACTGATGGTTCACAAAATCATATATCTGTAGAGCCACCATCAAAGGATATAGTCGCACAAAGGAATAATAGATTAGGTCTTTGGAGTACCCTTCAAAATGGAGATTATATAACCTATTACATTAATGAAAAGAATGAAATAATTTTTGTTCAAGTTGGTGCAGAGCAAGAAAAAAAGGTAGAAGGCTTTATTGACTTTGTTGATAATGTAAATAACCAGCTTATAGTTACAGATTTTAGTAACAGAAAACATATTTTAGAGGTGCAAGCTAATACAGTATTTTTTATTAATGATAAACCTGTTTCCTTAAAGGATTTATTGTTTGGACAGGAAATACAGGCGATAGTTGTAGGAAATAGAGTTAGAAGGGTTAACGGATATTTAGATGAAGATCCTTCGAAGCATGGATATATAAGTCCTGGAAGTAAGACAAAGGTTGGAGATGTTTTATTCATTAGTAAGGACGATATTGAAATAAAGACTAGTGATGGAAGAGAAAAATATATAATAACTAGCTTCACTGGTATTTTAAGAGGAAATGGTAAGGCTCAGCTTTTCGAAATTAAAACAGGGGATAGGGTTATTCTTTCCTTTGATGATATATATAGCCCTGAAATAGCAACTATTAGAGTTGAAGACAATGAGAGACATATTGAAACTGTCTATAGGGCGGTAATAGAAGGGGTTAATCCTAGAAGAAATGAAATTATCCTTAAGGATGTAAGTTTCTATAGAAATTCAAGCTGGAATAGACATTCAAATCAAAAACTAACCTTAAGGGCTGAAGATAATACTATATTCGATGGTAATAGAAAAGTTACCCTGAGGGATTTAGAAAGGGCCATTGGCACAGAGGTATATGTGGCAGTTGAAAACAGCTTTGGGGTTCCTAGAGTAGCTAAGATGCTTTTAAAGCAAGGATCAACTGTAAATCATGAAAGTAAAATTTCTAGTATTCAGTTTGGCACGAATCAGATGGTTGTTGATAACAACAGAGTAAACTTCCATCAGGGAACTATAGTTGTTAAAAACAATAGATTAGTAGATGTTTTAAATCTTGACTTAAATCAAACGGTTTATGTTGTAGCAGATTTACTAAGAGGTGTAAGAAATAGTGCCTTTATAGCAATTGAGGGAGAAGGGCTACTAGACCCTAGAACAGATGAAACTCAAATTAAAATTTACAGAGGTAAAATTGAGGATATTTACGATTATTCTGTAACTATAGGAAGATTGGCATATAGCTTTAATTATCTTCAATTACTTAACAATCAATGGTCTCAAGTACCTAATAGACAAAGAGTGACTTTAACAGATGACACTTATATATTTGATAGCCAACTTAAATTAGAAGTTCCAACTAAAGCATTCCTAGACTCTAGATTTATTGATCCAAATAGAGTATGGGATTCAGAATTAAGAGACAGATTAGAACAAGGCTACTATAGAGATAAGACTGCATACTTTATTGTTAGGGAAAGTAACTATGGTGGTGAACCATACTCTGAAGTACTAGCAATAAATATTACCCCTTCAATTAGTAGTTCAAGTAATGTAAGATTTGATCATAGTGCTATAGGAAATGTAGAATCCATTAATTTAGATCAGGAACAAATAACTTTAAGGGATGTTAAGCATTGGAACAATCTAAATAGCAGATGGGAGCCAGTGAGAGCTACTGAAGTTGTAGATCTAACAAGGGCAACTATTATAGTAAACGACAAACCAGTAGATAGAGATAGTTTTTACAGAATTAAAAAAGGTGCACAAACTTATCTGGTTAAAGTTAAAAACACCTCTTCCGGCGATGAAGCATATGTTCTTATAATAGAGCAGTAGAAAGGATGGAAAAACATGAAAAAAAGAATATTACTTTTAGTATTAGCATTAATCATGACCTTAACAACATCCACCTACGCATTAGAGATACCAGGATATGATGGTGGCATTAAAAACGAGATGCTCTATAGAGAAGTTATCTTTATAACCGGTGAACCTGTAGTTGTGGAGGGAGTAGTAAATATTAGTAATAGTGCCAATAGCATATCTATTACCTTTAGAAATTTATCTAATGCAGATAAGACCGTTACATTGACTAGAAATGTAACCTACGGAAAATCTATTAATAGTAATGGTAGTGATCAACGTACAGAAACCTATTCCTTAAATAGATTTAGGGAAACTATAACTGCTAATGGAGTGAAGTATGAGTCTACTGAAAAAACAAATCAGTGGAGTAAATCAACTATTATGCATAAAAAACCAGGAGTTGAATATTTTAAAGGTAGCTGGGATGGTAGAAGGGTATATACTATAAATAAGAATCAGGGTACTGTTGAAGTGACAACCGTAGGGGACACTTACGGATATGAGCAGCATTGGGGGGCCACAGAAACCCAAAGGATTCAGCACTATATAAGCTATAATAGAACATTACCTGGGGGTAATGGAGCACAAAATAGAGTTAGTTGGCAGGGGACTGCTGAAATACTAACATCCCATAATACAACTAAGGACTATAGCTATGAACCAAATATTCCTACTCAAAGTAGCTTTAAGGGAGCATATATGTTAGTAGAGCAGCAGGAAAATGTATTAAAGTATAGCTATGACTTACCTAGATTTAATGATGCTGGAGAAATATTAAGTCAACGAAATACAGGTGTTAATAGCTTAAGCTTAAATACTAATCCTGTTAATCAAATGCTATTTATACCTGCTATGACAGATATATTAGGCAATACTAATGAAAGAGATATACTATTTTTAGCAAGCTTAGGTGCTTTAAATCCAAATAGTCAAAGTTTTGGACCAACTCTTCCTATGAGCAGAGGGGACTTTGCAAGGTCTATGGTAACTATATTAGATCTGTTAGAAAAGGAACAGACAAATGTAAGACAAAGATCTACAGCAGTACAGGAAAAGCCAAGAACCTTTATTGATGTAAGAGAAACTGACCCTAATAGTAAATATATAGAGGCGGCCTTTAAAAAGGGTATAATGCAAGGGGCCGGAACTAATCAGTTTTTACCTAATCAGTATTTAACAAAGGCTCAAGCAATAACAGTAATAGTTAAGGCCTTAGGCTTTGAACACTTAGCACCTATTCAAAGATATTTTACTGGATTTAGAGATGATGACCAAATTCCAATTTGGGCAAAGGATTCAGTTTATGTAGCTAGAGAATTAGGCATACTAAGAGATACAAATGATGGGTACTTACAACCAAACAAGTGGTTAACCAAGGCAGAGGCCGCAGAGCTATTAGTTGATTTTGTAGATTACCTTCAACATGAGTTAAGATATGACTATAGAGAAAGAATTTTGAACTACTCACACTAAAAAAACCAGTATAGAGGGGCCTAAGGGGCCTCTTTATACGTTATATGAAAAGCTAGTCTACATTAAAGGGTTATAAAAGTTTAAAAAATAGTTAATGCTCTCTAAGTATCAATAATAATTTTTTATTAAAACGTTTTACTATTTTTACTAAATGGGTTGAAAATGGAAAAAATAAGTAGTAGCATAGATATTGTGCTAAAAATTATATTAAATGGAAAGTTATATCTATTAAGGAATAAATGGAGGGAAAATTAATTGAAAAGTAAAATCGTAAGCATAATCTGCATTATTACAACTATGTTAATGCTAGTTGGATGTAGCAAAGAAAGTAATGAAGTACAATCAATTCAGACTGAAAAGGTTGTAAGTGTTGAGTCTATAGAAGTAATCAAAGAGGATATTACACTATCAACTATACTTACGGCTAGGGTAACACCATTTCAAGAGGCAACTATAGTACCGAAGATTCCAGGAAAAGTAGATGTAGTATATGTTCAATTAGGGGATAAGGTTAAAAAAGGTCAAGAACTATTTGCCTTAGATGCTAAGGATATTTTAAATCAGGTGAAGCAGGCTGAAGCTGCATATAAGCTGATGGAAGCTAATTTAAGAAGCTCTAAAAAGCAATTAGACAATGCTATGTTAAATCTAGAGAGAATGCAACAACTATATGAGGCAGGGGCAATTGCTAAACAACAGTTAGAGCAGGCAGAACTACAGGCATCTACTGTTAACTTAGACATTTTAGAGGCTCAAGCTGAGCAGGCTAGGGTTTCCTTGGAAATTGCCAGCTCTTCATTAGCTGATATGGTGATTAAAGCTCCAATTGATGGATATATTACATCAATTAACGTAAAGCCAGGGGAGATGGCATCAAATGCTATGCCTTCTATAACGATGGCAAATATAGATAAGGTTATTATAGAAGCAACTGTTTCGGAGTATTTAGTAAATACTTTAAAACCAGGGGGCGTAGTAAATGTAAAAATTCCTTCTGCAACTAATGAGATACTAGAGGGAAGAATTAGTAATTTCTCACCTACAACTGCACCAAACTCTTTAACATATCCTGTTAAAATTGAGCTAAACAATGAAGATGGCTTAATTAAAGGTGGTATGTTCGCAGAGGTTATTATTGAAACAGAGAGAAGAAGTGAGGTTATTGCTATACCCTCCGACGCTGTAGTTATTAAAGAGGGAAAAACAATAGTATTTGCTTTAAATGATGATAGAGTTTCTATAAAGGAAGTTAAAACAGGATTAGATGACGGTAAAAAGGTAGAAATTTTAGAAGGATTAAATGAGGGTGAGGAAATAGTAAGCAGCGGACAAAACTTTTTAGAGGATGGTCAGTTAATAAATGTTGTTAATGGGGGTAATAAATAATGAGGCTTTCAGAGATTTCAGTTCGCCGTCCTGTAACGACCTTCATGTTTATGCTAATAGCTATTCTATTAGGGGTTGTGTCTATTACAAGGCTGCCCGTTGACTTATATCCAGAGATTGAAGTGCCGGTTGCAATTGTTAGTGTAGATTATAGTGGGGCAGCTCCAGAGGAAATAGAATCCTTAATAACTATACCTTTAGAGCAGACTCTATCTACTGTTGGAAATTTAAAGGATATTTTCTCCTATAGTAGAGAAGGAAACTCTCTAGTAGTTGTTCAATTGGAATACGGAACAAATATGGATATGGCATCACTAGAAATAAGGGAAAAGGTGGACTTAATTAAAGGATTTTTACCGGATGGGTCATCAAGTCCAATGGTACTTAAAATTGACCCTAATGCCTTTCCAATAATGCAAATAAGTGTTTCTGGTAATATGGATTTTGCTCAGATGCAACAAACTGTTGAAAATGAGCTTTCTTCAAGACTAGAAAGAATTGATGGAGTAGCATCTGTAAGTAGTTTTGGAGGTATTGAGCAGGAAGTTAAAATTGGTTTAAACCAGTCTAGATTAAAGGGATATGGTTTAACCCTAAGTCAAGTACAGGGATTAATTAGAGGTGAAAACCTTAATTTACCTGGAGGTAGGGTAAATAAAGGGGACCAGGAGCTTTTAGTTAGGGTCTTTGGTGAATTCCGTTCCTTAGAGGACTTTAAAAATATGCCTATTTCTACTCCTACAGGGGAGGTATTAAGGCTTCAAGATATAGCAGAAGTAAGCTTAGGATATAAGGAAGGAAAAACAATCTCAAGGTTAAATGGTAGCGATAATATTACACTTTCTGTTACAAAGCAGTCAGTTGCAAATACTGTAAGGGTTGCCCAAAGAGTTAACGCAGAGATTACAAAGCTACAAAATGAATATCCTGATTTAAATATAATTGTAGCTTTAGACTTGGCTGAGTTTATTAATGATTCTATAAGAAACGTAACATTAAATGCTATTATGGGATCACTTTTAGCTATATTAGTTCTATTCCTTTTCTTAAGAAACTTAAGATCTACAATTATTGTAGGAATAGCCATACCGGTTTCTATTATAGCTACCTTTGCATTAATGTTTTTCGGTAACATAACTATAAACCTTATTTCTTTAGGGGGGCTAGCCCTGGGTATAGGTATGTTAGTTGATAATGCCATTGTAGTTCTAGAAAATATTTATCGCCATAGGGAAGAAGGAAAGTCTAGAATTGAATCTGCAATTTTAGGGGCAAAGGAAGTTTCTATGGCAGTAACAGCATCTACTGCTACTACTATTGCAGTATTTTTACCGATTGTGTTCGTTGAAGGCTTCACTTCAATTATATTTAAGCAATTAGCCTTTGCTGTAACATTCTCGTTACTAGCCTCGTTAGTTATGGCATTAACAGTTGTACCTATGCTTTCTTCAAAGATTTTAAGAATAGAAAAAGACTTAAATATTAAAAAGAGAAGAGGCCCTATAACTAGACTTTTAGATTTATTTACTAAATTAATAGAATTTTTAATCAAAGGGTATACAAATATATTAAAAAAAGCAATTAAACATAGAGCAATAACAGTAATAATTGCTATAGCAATATTTGTTTCATCTTTAGTACTAGTAGGCATGGTAGGTGGAGAATTTTTCCCAGCTATGGATGAGGGGACTTTTAGAGTCTCTATAGATGCGCCCTTTGGTACTAGTTTAGCAAAACTCGATGGAGTTGTTAAGGAAATCGAGACCATTATATCTGAAGTTCCAGAGCTAGATAGAGTATTAACTCAAATAGGAGCAGGAGAAGAGTTTAGTAGAACCAATGATAATAGGGCTACAGTTACTGGGACACTGGTTTCACAAAAGGACAGAGTACGTTCAACAAAAGAAATTGTTGAAGAGCTTAGGGATAAGACAGTCCATATTACAGGGGTAGATATATCTATACAAGAGACCTCATCAATGAATATGAGTGGTGGGGGATATCCTATTGAAATAGAAGTTCGTGGGGATGACATTGAAGTTTTAAGACATATTAGTAATGATTTCTTAGAAATATTCAAACAGGTACCTGGTACAGCAGACTTATCTACGGATACAGAGGACGGTGAACCAGAGGCTAGAGTAGTTATTAACCGTGAAGTAGCTATATATTATGGCATTACAGCTTACGACATTAATAATAGTCTAAAGGCGTCTTTAGACGGGGTTAAGGCTACTACTATAAAGCTATCAGGCAAAGAAGTGGACGTAAGAATTCAAATGGATCAAACTGTAAAAGAGTCAATACCAAATATGCTTCAAATTTTAATTCCTACAAGAATGGGTGGATCTGTTCCCTTAGGACAGATTGCAACTATAGAGTATGGAAATTCACCATCACAAATCTATAGGGAAAACCAGGTTAGAACGCTGACCATCTTCTCTAGATTAGAAGGAAGAGATTTAAGATCCGTTACTAACGATATGCAAAAGGCCGTAGAAGAATATAACTTACCACCGGGATATAGTTATAGCTTTGGTGGGGAGCAACAGGAAATGGCAGAGGCCTTTGGGGGCTTAGGATTAGCATTAATTCTATCAGTATTATTAGTATATATGATTCTAGCTTCACAATTTGAATCATTAATTCATCCATTTACAATTATGTTTTCAGTACCATTTGCATTTACAGGAGCATTCTTATCCCTATTTATTACACAAAAAGCCTTATCTGTACCAGCATTTATCGGTATGATAATGTTAGCAGGTATAGTAGTAAATAATGCCATTGTATTAGTAGACTATATAAATCAGCTAAGAAAAGCAGGAATGAATAGGGAAGAGGCGGTTGTAGATGCAGTAGCTGTTCGTTTTAGACCAATCTCTATGACGACATTAACTACGGTATTGGCTTTATTTCCACTAGCCCTAGGCTTAGGAGAAGGTGCAGAAACTCAAGCACCATTGGCTGTAGTAGTAATTGGTGGTCTGACTTTTTCAACTTTACTAACAATGGTATTAATTCCAATTCTATATACATTATTTGATGATCTTAAGGAAAAAATAAAAAGGGTGATAAAAAGAAAACCATCACAAAATAATATTGAAAACGTAAATCTCTAGTGATATAATATTAAAGTCGTAAAGTTAGGTCGCCCAAATTAACAGGCGGCCTAACTAATTTTTAAGTCGATTAAAAAAGAGGTTTATGAATAGTTTATTAAGGTTATGCTAAATTAAAAAACTATCGCAATTATTATAAATTTCATATACTAAATATACTTAAGAGGAATAATTAGAAAGGATGTTTTAAGCTATGACCACCAAATATATATTTATTACTGGAGGAGTTGTATCTTCCTTAGGGAAAGGGATAACTGCTGCATCTCTAGGCCAGCTTTTAAAAAGTAGAGGACTAAAGGTATCTATTCAAAAATTTGACCCGTATATTAATATTGACCCAGGAACAATGAGTCCTTACCAACATGGAGAAGTATTCGTAACAGATGATGGTGCAGAGGCGGATTTAGACTTAGGACATTATGAGAGATTTATTGATATTAACTTAAGTAAAGCCAATAGCGTAACCTCAGGTAAGGTTTATTGGAGTGTACTAAGCAAGGAAAGAAGAGGTGACTATCTAGGAGGAACAGTTCAAGTTATTCCTCATATTACTAACGAGATTAAAGACAGAATCTATAGAGTTGGTAAAGAAGGTCATTTCGATGTAGTTATTACTGAAATTGGTGGTACGGTTGGAGATATAGAGAGCTTACCTTTCTTAGAGGCTATTAGACAAATTAAGTACGATGCTGGAAGAGAAAATGTAATGTATATCCATGTTACTTTAGTTCCTTTCTTAGGTAAAGCTGGAGAGTTAAAGACAAAGCCTACTCAACACAGTGTTAAAGAATTAAGAAGCATCGGTATACAACCGGATGTTGTTGTATGTCGTACTGAAAAACCTATTTCACAGGAAATGAAGGATAAAATAACAAGTTTCTGTGACTTAGAACCTGGACATGTTGTTCAAAATATTGATACAGACAGTTTATATGCAGTGCCATTACTTCTAAAAGAAGAGGGCTTGGATAAATTAGTACTAAATAAACTTCATTTAGAGGCAGGGGACTATGATTTATCTCAATGGGAAAGTATAGTAACTAGACATAGAAACCTAAAGGATTCAGTAAAAATTGCCCTAGTAGGTAAATATGTAGAGCTAAGAGATGCTTATTTATCAGTTATGGAAGCTTTAATTCATGCAGGTATCCATAATGATGTTAAGATAGACATTGACTGGGTAAAAGCAGATGATGTAAATAAGGAAAATGTTGTGGAGCTTCTTAAGGATGCGGATGGAATTTTAGTTCCAGGTGGATTTGGAGATAGAGGAATAGAAGGAAAAATTGAAGCAATACGCTTTGCTAGAGAAAATAGAGTGCCGTTGTTTGGTATTTGCCTTGGTATGCAATTAGCTGTAATTGAGTTTGCAAGAAACGTAGTAGGATTAAAAGGTGCTAACAGCTCAGAGCTTAATCCAGAAACTCAATACCCTGTAATTGATCTTATGCCAGATCAAAAGGATATAGAGAATAAGGGTGGAACTATGAGACTAGGTCTTTACCCATGTAAAATATATGATGACACTAAGTCAAAAGAAATTTATGGTGAAGAATTAATTTATGAAAGACATAGACATCGTTATGAGTTTAATAACGAGTATAAGGACCAATTAACAGAGGCTGGTTTAATAATTGGTGGTATTTCACCGGATGAAAAATTAGTTGAAATAATTGAGCTAAAGGATCATCCATGGTTTGTAGCTGGACAATTCCATCCAGAGTTTAAATCAAGACCAACTAGACCACATCCTTTATTTAAGGATTTTATAAGGGCAGCTAAGGAAAATAAATAATAGAAACGAAATCTTAAAAACAAAAAACTAAAATAAATCTAATAATAAAAACTAAATAACATACAATAACAATAACGGTGGGAAGCATTAGCTTTCCCCGTTATTTGCATTTTGGGGTAATATTTCAAAAAAATTCAATTAGAGAGAGGTACTTCATATGCAGAAATTTATAGGAAATACAAAAGAAGTAGTTTATTTAACTTTAACCACACTAATAGCCATTTTTATTAGATTATGGTGGATTATTAATATACCTACTAGACAAGTTTTTGACTTTGAAACCTATCACGATATTGCTACAAATATATATTTAGGTTTAGGACACACTTATTTAGGAGAACCCATTGCTTTTCAAGGGATGGCTTATCCATATGCTTTAGGTTATGTGTTTCGAATAGTAGGAAGTAATAGTATACTAATTGCTAAACTTTTTAACCTTATGCTATCAACCCTTACACTAATACTGTTCTACTTTATACTTAAGAAACTAACAAATAACAAAAGAACAATTTTTATAGGGTACACTATACTAGCCTTATTACCAAACTATATAGCATATAACAATGTAGTTGGAACAGAGGTATTTGCAGCATTTAATTTAGCCTTAATTATATTTCTTCAATTATATAACTTTGATAATAAATTTAGATATCCAATGTTAGGTATAGCTATAGGAGTTGCAGCTTTAACAAAGCCTATATTTTTAGCGTATCCAGTTGTAGCTACAACATCCTATTGGCTAAAGCATAAACAATTTAAGGAACCTCTTTTCAAACTTGTAATTTTAACCTTAGTAATGACTATTACAATAGCACCTTGGACTTATAGAAACTATAAAAGATTTGGAAGATTTATTCCCGTTTCATATAACGGTGGTTACGTTTTCTTTTTAAATAACAATGCAAATAATACTCATGGGGGATGGATGCCTATTCCAGATGCTGCTATGTCAGTGGAAACAAGAGAAAGAGTTAATGAAATATTACAATATGGGGCAAGAAGTGAAAAACTGGCCCATGAATTAGACCCCTTATTACAAAGTGAAGCTATAAAGTGGATTAAAGCAAATCCAATACAATATGCGAAGTTAGGCATAATTAGACTCCATACAACCTTTTATGGCGGAGTCTGGGATATAGATGCATGGACAATGAATGAGTTAAGAGAAAGACAACCAGAAAATAGATTAACAGAGTACGAAAGAAATATGAGATTTTTTAGATCTGTAACAGATTCTATTATCCATATATTAAGCACTTTAACCTTTGGATATATAATTATTAACATTAAACCTATAATTCTTTCCTTCTTTAAAAGAGAAAGATATATTAACAGTTCTGTATCAATTCCAATACTCAATATGTTATTCTTTATAGCAGTCTACTTTGTATTTGAAGGACAAGCTAGATATAACTTTCCACTACTATTTTTAATGGTAGCATCTAGTGTTCTATTTATAGAGAAACTAAGGGGCTAAATATAACACACAAAAATCAAAAAAAATAAAAAAATAAAAAACAAAAACTAAAGGACTTCAACCTTTAGTTTTTATTATCAAAACTTCTTTGTAATATAATAAGTCCAATAAAACCTATAAGGACCCCTAGCCATAGGGTAGAGAATCTTGTAATTAATGTAGTGGCTACGGCTACATCCCTGGGGAGATCCATCATAATTAATAGTCCTAAAATACTTCCTTCAGCTGCCAAAAGTCCTCCAGGCATCATAGAAATAGCACCAACTATAGAGGAAAAGGAAACAACAAATATAGAGGCTAATAGCGTAAAAGTCAAACCCATAGCTTTTATAGTAAAGTAGATAACTAGACCTTCAAAAAACCAAGATACTACTCCTATAGATATAGCATAGCTTAAAGGTTTCGGTTTAAGTAACATATGAGCATGCCTATAGAAGTTTTCAAAGTCAGATTTAAACCTTTTTAATATAGGTATTCTATGTAATAAGTCTAAGAAAAAGTAAACAATAGATGAAAACTGTATTATTACAATAAAAGCTACCATACAAACTAGAACAAAAAGAAACACTTCTAAACCATGTTTATATGAAAGAATCCCTAAACTAGCAAGTATAAGCATACTAAAACCATCTGTAATTCTTTCTACCATAACTAATGGGGCAGAACTACTTATTGGTAAATTAGCTTTTTCCTTTAAAAGATAGGATTTAAAAAACTCACCAATTTTACCAGGAGTAATAGTCATAGATAAACCACTAATAAATATAAGGAAGTTATCTTTAATAGTTATATTTACACCTATTAGCTTTAAGTAATATGACCATTTTACAAAGCGCAGCAAATAGTTTAGAGGAGCCAAAAGTAAAATAATAGGGATATACCTATAATTGAAAGTAACAAACACTCTTCGAAGTTGATTAATATCTGAATATATAGATAAACCTGCAAACAATAGCATAGCGATTATTACAGATATAAACATACTTTTCTTTAGTCTTTTAAAATCTATATTTTTCTGCTCCATAGAATTCTCCTACATAAAAGATTACTTAAAACACCGAACTAAATAATCAATAAAAAAACAAATCAAAATTATCAACCAAAATATCAATCAAAAATATACAAAATAACTATACAAGTTAAAACCCATAGAAAGATATTTAAAACTAAAGGTAAATCCTTTAGTAGTATTAACTCAGGACTCTCACCTAGGCCTTTCTTCCCTTTTTTATGTAATATATATTGATATCTAAATACTCCATAAATAACAAAAGGTATGGTAACCATCATATAGGTAGTATGTTCAGATGTGAAGGTATATAAAGCATAGGCCATTACAGTTGAGGCTGTAACAATATTAATCATATCCCTAACTAGCTCGGGGGAATACTCCTTAAGTATTTTTCTTGTATTTACTTTATCTACATCAACAGCTAATAACTCACTCCTTCTTTTATTTAGAGCTAGAAACATAGAAAGAAGTAAAGTACAGGACAAAAGCCATGGTGATATTCTAACACCAATTAATACGGTTCCAGCAACTGCACGTAGTATAAAACCCATTGCAATAGTCATAACATCTATAATCACTAAATGCTTTAATACAAAAGAATATAGGGTAATTAGTAGGAAATATATAAATCCTACTAGGGCAAAAGTCGGATTTAATAAAAGTGCACAACCAAAAGAAAAAATAAACAAAATCACACCAAAAACAAAGGCCTGCGAAACAGTAATCTTACCAGATGGTATTGGCCTATACTTTTTCTTATGATGAACAGCATCTTTTTCCCTATCTAAAATATCATTAATAATGTACACACAACTTGAAAATAGACAAAAGAGAAAGAAGCCTATAGTTGTAATAATTATAAGGTTTATGTCTAAAAGGTGATTTGAAAACACTAACCCAGCATATATAATTAAGTTTTTAGTCCATTGTTTAGGTCGCATAATCTGTAAAAAGCCCAACTTAACTCCTCCATTTAGAACAACTGCTTCAATAACACATATATTAAATAAACATCTCTCTTTACTATTGTTACTATCTTTACTATTGTTACTAAATAAAGCTTATATTATTAGATCTAAAAAGATTTTTAAAATATAACTATAAAAGAAGGAATTTTATACGATCCGTAGAATATACATTATGGTGATAGTTAAAACTTGGACAAAGTAATGACATCGTAATCATTTGTAACATTTCTGTAATGGTATTTATACATCCATTTATGTATAATACAAATAGAGAAAACATTTGAAACATGCCAATTAATTTGTTACATTATTATTACAAAATTGGAAAGAATGTTGACTCATTAGGCAGATTTGGTTATAATCGAGAAGTAGGATTATCAGTTGTTGTCCTTTTAAAACCTGCTAATAGATTGATTATATATAGCAAGCTTTAAAAGGGTAATAACAGTAAAAAACTACATACTTACCCTAGAAAAAACATTAATACACAAATTAAAGGAGGTTTTTTTAGTGAAAAGAAAAATATCAATTTTATTGGTATTAGCAATGGTATTATCAATGATACCGATGATGGCTTTTGCTGAGCCAAGCATGTACACTACAGTAGCAAGCATTGACAAAACAAGCATTACTGCTGATGGTTCAGATGCTGCTAAAATTACAGCATTTGCTTTCGAAGCAAATGGGAACGAAGATAACTTCGGAGTAGCAAACCCTGTAAGTAATTTTGTTGTAGTATCATCTAGAATAGGAGTAGACACTGTAAGTTCTGCGGTTTATACTGCTGGTGAGAATAAAGTAGAATTTAATGTTAGATCTACTGCGGCTGGTAACTTTAAAGTTGCTGTTGCACTTTCAAACCAAGCTGCAACTCCAGCAACATTAGTTAATGACGTTAGAAATTACTTAAATGGTTCTGGAACATTAAGTGCTGCACAATTAGGAATCGTTCAAGTATTTGACTTAACTGCTACTGCAGGAACTTTAGATGCTTTAACTGATGTAAGCACAGGTTTAACAGGAGCAGGGACTCAAGCATCTCCATACACTGGTAAAAAAGCTAATGGAATTGAGTACTATGAGTTAACTTTTAGATTAAGATCAGGCAACGTTCCTGTAGTTGGACAGGAAGTTTCATTTAGCACAAACAGAACAGCTGCTAGATTAAACAAAACAACAGCAACAACTGACGCAGCTGGACGTGTTACTGTAAGAGTATCAAGTTTAATTCCAGGCGGATACACTGTAAGAGCTTCTGCAGGCAACCAAAACAAAACAGTTCATGTAAACTTTGGAGCAACAGGAGTATATACTTTAGATTTAGTATCTGGCGGAAACGAAGTGACTGCTAAAGATCATGAGTATAAATTAGAATTTGCTTTAAGAGATGCAAATGGAAACAAAGTAAACGCATCACTTCTAACAGATACAACAGCTGCTGCAGTTGCTGCTAATGCTACTTTAGGAAATTTCAGAGTAGAAACAGTTACTAAGCCAAGCGGTTCAAATCTTGCAAACAGAATCTATGAATCTGCAAACCTTTCTGATTATAAGTTTACTACAAATGCTAGCGGAAACTTAGAATTAACTATAGCTGGCAGCAGATTAAACAAAGAAGGCGACTATGTAGTTAAAGCATATGTTGATACTACAGGTAGATTCATTGATATACCTTTCACAGTTAAAAAACAAGGTGATGTAGTTAAAGTAACAATCTCTTATAGAGAAAGTGCAGTTCCGTTAGGAGCTACAACAAGTACTCCAATAGTAAAAAGATTTGATGCTGCAGGAGTAAGTGTAACTTTAAGTGACGCTGACAAAACAAATGAAATGCAATTCGTTTTAAGTGATGTTAGAAAAGGTTCATTAGCTACTACTGGTGCATTTACTGCTACAACTAATGATAAACACACAGGAAAAGTAACAGTTACTGCTATTGATAAAGAAAACACACTTACTGCAACTGCTGTTATTGAAGCAGGAGTAGAGCCAAGTGGATTAAAATTAGAAGTTAAAGATAGTGCTATTGTTGACAAAGACATTACTTTAGTAGCACAAGTATTAGATGCTAACGGAAATCCTATTGCATTAGGACAACAATTAGCTTCAGTAACACCAGAGTTCTTTGTTATCAAAAAACCTAATGGTTCAATAGTTGAGACTAGAGAAAAATCAACACTCCTTACTGATATGAGAAGAACAGGTAAATCAGATATCACAATAGCATCAAACAAAGAAGGTCATGCTGAAATTCAAGTTGTAATAACTGCAGTAGTAAATACTCCAACTGCGCTTGATCCAGCTGCGACTACAACATATGTTGTTTCTGACAAAATAGAAGTTCACTTCGGAGCAACTCCAGTAGTTAAAGAAGTACCAGGAGCAAAAAGTGTAGTTCTTACAATTGATAACGCGGCTTCAGTTGTAGATGGTAAAGTTCAAACATTAGATGTAGCACCATTTATCCAAAATGGCAGAACTTTTGTTCCAGTAAGATTTATTGCTGAAGCTTTAGGAGCAGAAGTATCATTTACTCAAAATGCTCAAGGATTAACTGACACAGTAACATTAACAAGAGAAGATAAAGTAGTTACAATGACTATAGGAGCAACTACGTTAACAGTTGTAGCAGATGGTAAAACAACAACAGTTACATCTGATGTTGCACCACAAGTTGTTTCAGGTAGAACGGTTCTTCCTTTCAGAGCTTTAGCTGAAGCTATGGGAGCAGAAGTAGACTACGGAATGAAAGCTGATAACTCAGGAGTAGCTTGGGTTAGCTTCAATCAATAAGATTAAATAGTGAAATAAACCGATGGATAACCCATCGGTTTATTTTTATGGTTTTTGGGGTTTTTGTGAATTAGTGTTGGTGAAGAAAATTTAAAAATTTTGACTAATAAAAGGAAATGTCTTAGAATAATATGAATATCCTAAGTTGTTTTATAAGAAAATCATACAGAAAGATATTATTGCTACTCGAGTTTAATGTGAGTTTACACAAGTAAAGTAGTAAAACACAAGGAAAAAATTTCAATAACATTAGATATTAAAAAATAAATTGTACTATATGTAATGAAGGAGAAATTGGAGGGTGCTAAAATCACTGAACCTACGCCTAATCCCATCCATTATAATGACAAATAAGTATACCCAGGCAAGTCTAATAAAATAAGTTCTTCTATCAGGGACTGAAGAAATAAAGCTAAAACCATATAATAAAATTAAACACTCTCTGTAGACATAGTCAACTTTTTTAGTGTTGATACTTAATGTATTAGCAATAAGTTTCTATTGGTATAGGTTTGAAGACTACATTTGTTTTTAGAAGAATATAAGCTTCTTTAAAAAATTCTATTTAACTACTAAAATTCATTTTGGTATTAGTTTATCGTGATTTATTTTTAAAGGAAATTAGTAGGTTTTGTTTCACTTATTAATCTATTACATAAATGTAAATTATAAATATTATGGTAGCATAGCCAAATAGGCGATAAAACTTAAGTTTTATTAGTTGTAATTATATGAAAAAAAAATTATAATCCCATCTTTGACAGTTAATAAAGAAAAAAAGCTTGTAACCTGTTATAAATAGTAGGTTACAAGCTTTATATATTTGTCCAAAAAGTGCGTAATTTTTTTATCTTTTCGTATCTTTAAAAATATTTTTCATATGTGTGTTTTTTATTATTTGATAATCCGTTCTGAAGCCAAAAGCCTCATGAAGTGCATCTGTAAAATCTGTGCGTGTGTAAGTTGGAATATAGCCATCGCCAAGGATTTCATAAAAATTCATACCCCTTAACTCTCGTATGATTTCAGTACAGGTGAACTTGTTATCTAAGTGTTTTTCAAGATATCTATAAAGCACCATTGCCAAGAAACAAGTTGTAAAGTGTGCTTCTATACGATCATCTCTTGTTAAGTACACTGGTCTTGCCTTAAATTCACTTTTCATAATTCTAAAGCATTCTTCAATCTCCCAACGTTTATGATTAACTTTAATAATTTCAGAAGCTTCATCTTCTAAATTTGTGCATACAGCATAAAAACCATCATATGCCTCTTCTTTTGATATAATATCTGAATCCAGTCGATAGAGGTCCTTTTCTGCCACCTCACCATCTGATGTAACGCTTGTTTTTCCTATAAATCTTTTGTAATCGTTCTGATTACACTTGTTGAGTTTTGATGGATTGTTTTCTATTACCTTAACAGCACGCTCAATTTGTTTATTTCGAATTTTTCTTTGATAGTCTCTATATTTAATTGAATAAGTTACAATTAGCTTTTGTTCCAAACCATTTTCTTTAATCCATCGCTCTTTATAAAAAGTAATATCTGCAAAATTGTCTTCTTCAATATCAGAGATATCGAAAACCTTACTACTACCACTTAAACTCCATCCTTCGCTAGAAAGTGCCCATTCTTTAAGATGTTTTTTAAGTTTTTTGATTGACTGAGTGGTTATAAAAGCACGTCCACCTTGATCATTAAATTTCCTATTGTCATTTGACGCTAGTCCAACATCTGTGCATACGACAAACTTTGAGAGTTTGAAATCATTAAGTATCTTCTGTTCTAAAGGCTTTAAAGTGAGCTGTTCATTAGTATTACCTTTAGTAATGCTAAATGCTAGTGGAATACCATCCCCATCCATAAAAAGACCCATTTGTACGATAGGATTAGGTTTGTGTTCCTTTGAATACCCATACTGTTTTAAGCCTTGCTCTTGCTCAATCTCAAAGAAGTAATTCGTACAGTCATAATAAAGAATTCCTGAATTACGCTTAGAAAGTTTATAACTATTATTATAAAGCTCCGATTGAATATAATCAGTTTCCTTAGAAATAACTTCAAGTGCTCTATAAATATGTTGAATATCAAAATCAGGTTTTTCTAAAAATCTAGTAGATAGGTTATAGGTGGAAAGCTTAGAACCAGGAAAGATAATCCTACCATATAAAAGTCTAGATAGTATGGAGTCAAGATTAAAAGTGTGAATTTATGGCGATTGGAAATCTCTTTACAGATTTTGTGAATTCCTAGATCATGATAAATCTTTTGAAGAAATAGATAGCCTCCATTAAAAGACTGTTGCTTATCTTTACCAATAAGTTTTGTAGGCGAGTATTGAACCATGATTGTACTATTTTCTTCTTTTTCTTTTTTATTAAGTTCATCGATATATTTCTTAGCCCATTCAATAGGGTCTTCCCCGTTTAATTTGTTAAGAAGCTCATCATATGTACCTAGTTTTTCAACAATTTTAGTAGTACGCTTATTTTTTTCAATTATATCCTTTATCACATAAAGTGAAGTAGCATTTTTAGATTTAGAAAGTGATAATCTCATAATAACACCCCCAGTTATCTATATTATAACACAATACGATAAAATACGAAAGGAATATTTGAGAAAATTTACAAAAAAATAAAGCCTTTTCAAAGCTTTAGCGATTTTTTTTATTATTCAACTGTCAAAGACCCGGTTTTGTTTCACTTATTAATCTATTACATAAATGTAAATTATAAATATTATGGTAGCATAGCCAAATAGGCGATAAAACTTAAGTTTTATTAGTTGTAATTATATGAAAAAAAAATTATAATAAAATGGTATAAATAACAATTTTGGGAGGTAAAATTTGAAATATGATTAGATTAAGAAAAATTTCTATAGTCACAGTACTAATTCTTTCCATTATATTTTCTAGTGGTTCTTTTATAGGTTTTGCTAATGGTAAAGTTGTAAAAACAATTACAATAGAAAATGCATTAGAAATGGCTAGAAAAAATAATGCGAGTATTAAGTACACTGAGTTAAATAAAGACAAAATGGCTAATAATATAGGTAATTTATTAACATCATTGAATAATAGTGCATATCATCTAACTCAAGCAATTGAGTTAGAGAATACTAGGTTAAACTTAATCAGTAAACTAGAGGATGAGAGTCTTACATCGTTGCAAAAAGAAAATATACGGGATCAATTATCACAAGTTGAAGCTTTGCTTTCATCTACTACTACTTTAGGAAGTTCAACGAATCAATTACTTGATAGCTTAGAACAATCTAGAATAAGTCAACAGATGTTGATTGACAATGAAGTGCTGGAAGGCCATAAATTTGATTACAGTATAGAAAACCAATATATAGGATTATTAATACTGAATAGAAATATAATAAAACTAGAAAAGAACTATGAAATAACAAAACAAGTGCTTGAGATAGAGCGCCTCAAACAAAGTTTAGGACTATCTAGTTTGCTAAATCTAGAAGATACCTTTCTAAGATTTAATCATGTAGCTAGTCAGTTAAAGCAGCTTAAATTACAGCAAGAAGTTGTAATAAATAACTATAAGAAAATACTTGGTGTCAGTGAAGGTATAGAACTGATATTAGAACCAGTTAGTTATAGTGGGATTAAATACACTAATTACACAGAGGGATTAAAAAATGCCTTATCTGGAAGAAGCATTCAAATTGCAGAAAAAGAAATTCAACGGAGAGAAGAACACTTAATTAATGTAAATGATAGATATCCAGATGGCACAAATAAAAGTTATAACCCACAAGTAGATTTAAGAGAAGCAAAATATAGGCTAGAGGACCTTAAAAATAGCATTGAAATGAGTTATAAGTTATCATATAATGATTTGATTCAAAAAGAGAATGAAATAAAACTTGCTGAACAAAGTTATAATACAGCGAAAAGACTATATGAGTTATCTCAACTGAGATATACGATAGGACTTATGAGTATTGTAGAAGTAGACAATAGAAAAATTGACTATGAAACAAAGGAAATAGACCTTGAAAACGCAAAAGATGAATATTATAAGGCATATAGAGTTTATGAGTATATACAAAAAGGCATAATGGTCAATAGATAAATTACTCAAATGATAGTTTGAAATTATTATGAGACAATTTGACAATACTCCTATAAAATGTGATTTAGATTTATTATATTTTATCAGAGTTTTGTGATTGTCTCATCTTTTTATGCACAAAAATTGGTGCTTGTTATTAACACCATCTATTTAGAAGGCTATAATAGGGAATAAAAATTATAATTTTAATATGAAATGAAAAATTGAAAAAATACGTAGAAAAATGAAGGAATTAAAGATTTTTTGCCGAAAAAGTATATATATGAAAATAATGGAAAAGAGGATTGATTCTTGTGATTTATAAAAACTTAAGCAAAAATAAGATATTAATAGTTACAGTAGTTATTTTTTCATTTACAATTCAATTTGTTTTTGGACAATCTTTTACTGATGTGAGCATTAATCATTGGGCACATAATCATATAAATAAACTTTCACAAAATAACATTATAGGGGGATTCCCTAATGCTACGTTTAAGCCAAATGATTCTGTTAGTAAAGTTCAAATGATAGTAATGATATATAATTTAGTCAATAGATTTGACAATGTAGAAAATATCGACAGAGTAGTAGAACGTCAGAAATACATTTTGGATGCATTGCGTGTTGACGTATATGCCCCTTGGGCTAAAAATGCCCTTGCATATGCACTAGATGCAGAAATTATAAATTATGAAGAGTTAAATAGATTCTTTAGTCAGGGGACTCAAACAAATGCAACTAGAGAAGAGGTCTCGATTTATCTATCCAGGGCATTAAATAAGGGTAAAGAATATAGTAAAGTAATAGCATTACCTTATATCGACACTGAATTGATTCGTGCATCAAATGTAAAATATATTGATTTTCTTCTCAATAAAGGGATTCTAAACTCAAACGGTGACGGTTACGGAAGGTTTAACCCAAATAATACTATATCGAGAGCTGAAATAGCATCAATGCTTTCTAAAAGTTTCGACTATTTAGTGGACAACTCCCACAAAAATAATCTAAATAATGGTATCAATAGTGATAATAGAAATGTTATAACTGAAAAAAAATTAACTATGAAGAGTGGAGTAATAGAATTTATTGACAATAATAGTATACTTATAAAGTTTGATGGAAACGAAACTAAATTATTTCAGAGAAATACAGACGTGGAGATCTTTGTTAATGGAAAGAAATCAATATTTAATCAACTACCATTAAAACAACAAGCTAATGTTACCTTCACAGATGAATATAAGTTAGTAAAGATTGAAACTACTACTAGTTTTATTCCAGATATAGAAGGTATATTTAATGCAGTAACACCAAATGTAGGATTTGATTTAGTAGTATTAAGAAATGGTGCTACTAATAATACACAAACATTAAAGGCTTATCATAGAACTAAAGTACAACTAGATGGGGCTAACGTGTCACTTAATCAATTAAAATCAGGGGATATGATTAAGTTGAAAGTGAGTGGGCAGGATATTGACGAAATAGTAGCAACATCTAAAATTAAAACGTATCAAGGCATATTACAAAAACGAGTTGAATCGTTGCAAAAACCATTAATAACACTTAATATTAGTGGCGAGAGTATAACTATAGAAGCTAAGCCAGATGTAAGAGTTAGGAGGAATGGCGGATCAAACTTAGTTACCAATCTAAAGGTAGGGGATGTTATAACATTGTCAACCGAGTATGAAAAAGCAGTAAATATTCAAGCAACTAGCGTTATTACAAGAAATGTTGGTAGAATAGAAGCAATAAATATACTTAAAGACTCTAGTTCAATTACTATACTAAACGATAATAAATCAGAAACATATAATATTGATAGTTCTGTTTATGTTAAAGTTAACAACATAGAGAAAGACTTATATGATTTGAGGTTAGATCAGATTATAGAGATAGTATTAGAGAACGATGAGATTATAGCGATTGAATCTAGGGATGATTTAAACAGAACTCAAATAAATGGAACAGTAAGTAGTATTGATATCGGATCAAAGTATTTTGTTTTGGAATATTTAGATCGTAGTACTAATAAAATTGTATTTAAAACAGTTTACTATACAAATAATACTAGGATTACATCTTCTTTGGCACAGGTGCCAATTTCAATATATACATTACGAGTTGCTGATCAGGTTTTTGTTATAGGAGATGAGAAGTTTAATAAGTTTACTGCAGACAGAGTATTATTAATTGATTAATAAAATAATGTTACTTTAACAAGACCTCTTTATTTTATTCAAGGGGTCTTTTATTGCTATTAATTAGAAATATATTATCTGGATCAGGTGTTGCTCAATTCTTATGACTATTATAAAATATATATAAGGGGAGCAAAAATTTTGTTGTTTATATACTAAATTACATAAAATTGACACAATTTAATTGGAGGTTTTTATTATGGAAGAAATTAGCATCAGAGAACTAATAGAAATATTAATAAGAAGGAAAGGCATAATTATTGGAAGCACAGTTGTTTGCGTACTAGTGTCATTTATTATGAGCTTTTTTATTCTAGAACCAGTATATGAAACGAAAATGGTTCTTATGGCATCAAACTTTAGTGATAGATTACAGGCAAATAGTGTAGACAACTCAAATATCAACAAGATATTAGATTCACTATCTCAGTATCCATCAATGACGCTTGAAACTTATCGACAACAAATCAAAGCCCCAAGGGTATTAAGAGAAACCATACAGCTACTGGGGTTAGAAGATGAGTATGATATTGAAAGTTTGTCTAGGAATATTACCCTAGAAACGATTAAGGATACAAATCTAATATCGATTAAGATGAAACACAATGACCCTGAGAAAGCAGCACAAATAGTAAATAAAGTTGGCGAAAATTTTATAAACTTTGTATCCTCTAAAGCACAAGAGCATGCATCTAAATCATCCTTATTTATTGAAAATCAAATGGAAGTTGAAAAAGAAAAGTTAGAAGCTGCATTAGAAGAACTAAAAGAATTTTTATCAGAACCTAAAGGAGTTTCAGAACTAGGTTTAGAGTTAGATGCAAGATTATTACAAATAACAGATTATAAACAGAGATTAACTGATTTAGTTATAAGGAAAGAAGCTTTAATATCAGGAATTAATGTTGTAGTTTCTGAAAGTAACAAGGGTGGTAATCAAATTATAATTATGGAGTCCTCAGTTGACGGTGATACAAGTTTTGGGAGTACTGGAAAAATACATTTAGAAAGAACAGAAACACTGCTTAAAATCGAACTTGCTGAAGTTGAATCAAATATTACTCAGTTAGATAAACATATTGGGTTATTACAAAACCAAATAGAGGAACTTCAAGTAGAACTACAAGACAAAAAATACCATGAAAGATTAATAAATCAAAAAGTTGACTTTGCACAAAACACGTATGATGCTTTTATTAAAAAGTATGAAGAACTTAGAGTTACAGAATCCTCACAAGTTGGTGAGGCCACTATAACTGTTATTTCAAAGGCGTTTCCAACTACTACACCAGTCGGACCAAATAAAGCTTTAAATTTAGCTGTAGCGGGAATTTTAGGATTGATGATGGGGGTTTTCATTGCATTTTTCCTAGAGTATTGGAAAACATCAAGTCCTGTAAAAATTAATATTTAGAACTAGACAAGTTAGGAGTGTTTTGTTTTGAAGACAAGAGTTCTTAGTAAAAATAATAAAATAAGAGAAGAAGTAACTCCGAAGAGTAAAGGACTCATCATTTTTACTTTGCTTTGTATAGTTATTTTTTATCCCCCCTTCTTTAAAGGTCTATTCTTTGAAAAAGAGATTCTAATGACACATATTATATCTTTTTTATTATTCAGCATATACTTAGCTAATAAATTACTTAATGGCGAAAAGTTAAAAATCGATAGCCCTTTTGATATTATAGGAGTACTATTAATAATTGCATATATACTACCTATTGCAACTTTAAAATGGGCAAATCTTAGAGTAGCAATTGGATATGTTCTTAGATATATTAACTTCTTCGTTATATATTTAATGATAAAAGACTATGTGAATGAAAAGAAATACAAAAATATTATTATTGATGTAATTATTTGTAGTGGGGTAGTTACAGCTACAATTGGTCTTTTAGCAATTGCAGGATATGTTAACTATACAGACGCTGTTTTAACTGGCAACAGAATATCATCTACTTTTCAATACCCAAATACCCTAGCTGCCTTTATGATGACATTGTTCTTTTTATCTGCAACTATGCAATCAATAGAAGAAAAGCTTTGGAAGAAAAATTTGTATGCCATTAGTGGATATATAATGCTACTTACATTTATTTTTACTTACTCTAGAGCAGCATGGCTATTGTTCCCTATCTTTGCTTTACTATATTTCTTAGTTATAAGAGGGGAAGATAGAATAAAAGTTTTATTATATCTAATTACTGTGGGGATTTCTAACCTAGTCATTCTACAACCATTTATGAGTCAAACAAACTCTGTTATAGATAAAAATATTAAGTCGATAGCTACAGTTTTACTTGGATTAGTTATATTTTCTTTGATGTACAATGGCTGTAATTTGATTATTAAAAAGCTTAAAGATAAGCAATATAAGCTTATTTATGGTTTCGTCGGAATTCTTGTGGCTGTGTCACTAGCTTTTACAGTAGTTGCAATTAATATGACAGAGCCACTGGTTTTTGATAATACTAACGTGGAAGAAAATACAACTAACAGCGTACTTAGATCAATTAATAATATTGTACCGAATAATGAATATGTACTTAAAATTAATGTAGATGGATATAGTGAAGCGGAAGGACATTGGCCCTGGAGAATACATTTAGATAGCATAAATGAAGACGGGGAAAGTTTTAGGTTGCATGAAATATTAGGTGATGATACTAATAATGGGGAGTTAAATATTCCGTTTGCCACTCTAGAAGATACAAAACGCCTAAATATAAGATTAACCAATATGTACCCAAATACAAGAGTAACATTTTATGATGCATTCATATATGATAATGAAGACAACATAATTGAAGAAATAAAGCTTAGTTATAAGTATATACCTGAAGCATTAATTAGCAGGTTTAATTCAATTAATATTAATGAAAGAAGTTCATCTCTTAGGGTAGCCTTTTATAAGGATAGCTTTAAGATTTTCAGAGACTATCCGATATTTGGTGCAGGTGGAGGTGCTTGGAAAAGTTTATATCCAATGTATCAAACTCAACAGTATTTTACTACTGAAGCACATAATTATTATTCAGAAATATTAGTTGAAACTGGTACATTTGGTATATTAGTAATTTCTTCACTAATTTTAGTTATTTTGATTATCTTAATAAATAGTATAAAGATAAAAAACAACCTAAATACAACTATAGTTATAACTATATTGTCTTTGTTAGCCCATAGCGCATTAGATTTCAACTTCTCTTACTTATCAATACCGATTTATTTATGGGTTCTTATTGGTTTGTTAGCTAATGAAGACTTAAAGGAATTTAGCTTTATAAAGTTAAATAGGAATATATCAACAGTTATAGGGCTGTTAGTAATTTTACCTTTAACATTCCTATCTTTTTCGTTTTACGGGGCTAATAAATTAGAAGTGAGCGCAATTGAAAGTTTACAATCAAAAGATATTGAGAAGGGCATAAATAAGCTAGAAATTGCTGTAGTTAGAGATAGATTTAATGTCAATTTACAAAATATCTATGCCGAAATATTAATGTCATTAGGTTCAAGCAATGGGCAATATTTTTTATTTGATAAAGCTGAAGAAGGTCTACTTAGAGCTACTAGATTTGAACCTACTAATTCTAAATCGTTAGAGTTATTATCACGTCTATATATGCAAACAGGAAGATTTGATGAAGCGATAGAGTATGCAAATAAAATTATGGCTACAGAGCCAATGAGAACTTTTGGCTATGAATATATGACTACAACGTTTATGAGTTTGGGAGATTATTATCTACAAGAAGGAGATGAATTAAAGGCGTTTGAAATGTATAACAACACTCTAACAGTTATAGATGATATTTTAGAGACTAACGAAAGAGCAGATGCACCAATAATCTTATCCGACTCTACATTAAGTAATATAAATAAAGCTAGATATTTAGTGGAAAACAAAGAAAATCCTAATTTATTTAGTATATTAAATAACACTGAGTTTATAGCATATTTTGATATTGACTTAGATAACGATGGATTAACAGATAGCTGGAGAAAATGGCAAAGCGTAGATGCCAACTTAGAGACTAAGACTTCAGAAAATGGCATATTTGTTTCTAATAATGGGACAGATCTAGGTTTGATACATTCACAAAACTTTTCACTTGAGCCTGCTACAAATTATGTACTGGAATTTATATTGGAAGGCAATCTAGAGAGCAATGTTATTGTAGCAAGAATTCTTAGTAGAAATGGTACAAGTACTCAACTTGCTGAGAGAATTAATAATAGTTCAGAGGATAATATTTATAGATTTGCCTTTAGAACTAAAGATGATATTGAGCCAGGGGCACAGTATCTACTTTTTGATCACTTGGGCAATTCTGATGAGGTTTTTTTATTTAAAAAAGTGATTATTTATGAACCGGAGTAAGTATTATGCTTTTAATAGAAGTACCTTTACTATGTGAAGATATAATAATAAAAAAATATAAGCATTTAACCTTAATTTATTCATGACGCTTAGCCAAACAGACCTCAATCAAAGTATTTACAGTGGTTTTGTATTATTATTTCTTTCACTCGAAAAGTGAACCTAAAACAATAGAAAAAGAGTTCCAACTTTGTTAAAATTTAAGTGACTAAACCAAAATAATAACAGAGGAGGAACCCTTTATGTCTAGTTTAAGTACACTTAGATTAGAAAGCAATAGAAAAATCAAAATAAATTTTGATGGTGGAGATTTATCCTCTGATTCTGGGCTACTTTTAATTAAAGAATTTGCTCATAAACTTGGGTTTCATGAGCTAATTAAAAATATGTTCAAAACAAAAGATAAAGCTACACGTTTTCATAAGGATGATGAAAACCTTAATTAAATGATTTATCAAATCTTAGCAGGTTATTTTAATGATAATGACGCAGATGAATTATCTAATGAACCGGTATTCAAAAGCATTTTAGATAAAGAGTGTCTTGATTCACAGCCTACTTTGTCACGTTTTTTTAACCGTATGGACTCAGATACTCTAACTCAATTTAATGAAATTTCTAAGGAATTAAGAAAAATAGCTTATATGATCAAGAAGCCAGAAAAGGTACTCTTTGACCTTGATTCTACATTACTCAACACCTTTGGAGTCCAATAAGGTAAAGGATTTAACTTCCATTATAGTGCCAATGGCTATCATCTATTACTTTGTTATGACGGTTTAACTGGAGATCTTCTAAAAGCTCAACTGCGAGATGGTACAGTATACACATCCAATGGTGTTGTTGATTTTATGCAGCCTTTACTAGATGAATATGAAATTAATTATTCCGATAATAGCTTGTATATACGAGGTGATAGCGGCTTTGCTGTGCCTGAATTATTCAGGCAATTGAAACTAACTCGGTGTCGTATGCAATTCGACTAAAGGCAAATCAGAATCTCTATAAACTATCTCGATATGCTACTACTTTATTAGACGAAATTACAGCTCAAAATAAACTTGATTATGCTGTAGTATATGATGAATTTTTAAATAAAGCAGCTAGCTGGAATTATCCTAGACGAGTTGTAGTAAAAGTAGAAAAGAGTATGTGCTGCTAATCGGATGACAGTACAGAGATTGTTTGAGAGTTACCTATTTGAGAATGGTTATGACGTGGATGATTATGAAGATGGCAATCTTTTTAATCAATTTCTTCTTATTAACAATTCGATTCGACGTGAGTATGGTGAAAGGACCAAAACCACAAGATGTAGCATAATGATATATAATAATACACAATTTTATGCAATATATAGTATTTATCCTTTCCACAAACTAATATTGAAGATGAGTATAAGGTAAGGATGAGAGAAAAATGTAAAACACAAGATGTTGCAGAGGGGAAAAATGCTTCTGCTATATCCTGCATAATTTCCAATAAATGATAGCTGGGTTTTCGAGGTGAGTATGGTGAAAGGATAAAGAAGCCTTATCCCAGTGAAATCAATAGTTCCAACAGAAAAGCAAAAATGTACATTTGAAAAGGTCAACCAAATTACATAAATTAGGCAATTAAGGTGCTGTACACATAAGCACCTATACATTATATAGATGAAAAACACAAAAAAACTATTTAAGAGAGGGCGAATAAGATGACTGAATTGAGAAGCATTCCATTTTCACCACCAGATATTTCAGATGAAGAGATCAATGAAGTACTTGATACATTAAAGTCTGGTTGGATTACAACAGGGCCTAAAACCAAATTATTCGAAAAGCTAATTGCTGAGTATTGCAATACATCAAAAGCAGTTGCTCTCAATTCAGCGACAGCTGCCATGGAGATGACTTTGAGACTTCTTGATATTGGACCAGGAGATGAAGTCATTACCTGCGCTTACACTTATTCTGCATCTGCTAGTGTTATCACTCATGTTGGAGCAAAAGTCGTTCTTGTAGACTCAGGAAAGTACTCTTTCCATATTGATTATTATGGGATTGGTGATGCCATTACAGAGAAAACAAAAGCGATCATACCTGTAGACATAGCAGGTGTAATGTGTGATTACGATAAAATTTTTGACGTTGTAGAAAGCAAGAAACATCTATTTAATCCCTCAAATGATCTTCAAAGGGCGTTTGGGAGAGTTATTGTTTTGGCTGATGCAGCTCATTCAATAGGAGCTACTTATAAAGGGAAGATGAGTGGTGAGGTTGCTGACTTTACATCTTTCTCTTTTCATGCAGTTAAGAACCTTACAACTGCTGAAGGTGGAGCTGTTACATGGAAAGATATAGATGGCATTGATAATGAAGAGATTTATAAACAGTATATGCTTCTTTCAATTCATGGACAATCCAAGGATGCATTAGCAAAGACTAAGCTTGGAGCATGGGAGTATGACATAGTGGCTCCTTACTATAAATGTAATATGACAGATATCATGGCATCTCTTGGTCTGGCACAGCTTAGAAGATATCCTGGAATACTTGATAGAAGAAAAGAAATTATAGAGAAATATGATGAATTATTAAAGGGATTAGATGTAACTTCAATGACTCATTACGATGAGAATAATAAGTCTTGCGGTCATCTGTACTTGCTAAGACTTAATGGAAAAGATGAAGCGTTTAGGAATGAAGTGATTATAAAGATGGCTGAAAAAGGAATAGCGACTAATGTTCACTACAAGCCACTCCCAATGCATACAGCCTACAAAGACTTAGGGTTTAAAATGGAAGATTATCCGAATGCGTTTGACATGTATAAGAATGAGATTACACTACCGCTTCATACTTTATTGACTGATGAAGATATTGAGTATGTTGTGGAGAGTTTGAGAGATATATTAAATGAAACTAAGTAGTGGGGTGAAGGTGTGTATCGCAATTTTTTTAAGAGAATCTTTGATTTAGTATTAGCAATTATAGCGTTACCATTTTGGCTTATATTATTAGCGGTTATTGGTCCTATTATATACTTTCAGGACAAAGGGTCAATTTTTTATAATGCACCTCGCTTAGGCAAAGATGGAAAGATATTTAAAATGTATAAATTTAGATCTATGAAAATGAATGCTCCTGATATTAGAAATGAAGATGGTTCCACATTTAATGCAGAGGACGATCCAAGGCTTACAAAGATAGGTAAGTTCATTAGAAAGACAAGTATTGACGAAACGCCTCAGTTTCTTAACATCCTTAAAGGGGATATGAGTATTATCGGTCCTAGACCAGATTTACCAGAGCATATGGAGCTATATGAAGGAAATGAATCTAGAAAACTTGAGATAAGACCAGGTGTAACGGGTTTTAACCAAGCATACTTTAGAAATACAATTCCTTGGAAAGAAAGAATCAAGAATGATATTTATTATATTGATCATTTGACGATGTTGATGGATATCAAGGTATTCTTTAAAACGGTAATATTGGTTCTTAAAAGAGAAGATGTTTTTATAGAACAAAAATCAGATGACAAGAATGGTGAGAAAGCTAATGTCTAGTAAAAATTATGAGTTGAGACCACTACAATGGGATACAGATTACTTTGGCGTAAGCTCTGCTAGAGTTAATCTAAGTGGCATTGTAGATGAGAGAGGTCAAGAAGATATAATAGAGTTTTGCAAAGACTATGACTTTGTTACCATCTCTAATCTTGACAACATAAAAGAGAATAACCACTGGATAGGCAATAGAACAAATGCTTTTCTGGCTGATATGAACATTCAGTTCATAAAAATCTTTGAAGATAAGCCAAACTATCAAGATGAGAAAACCTATGTGGTGAATAGCTTATCAAGGAATGAGCAGATTGTTGATATAGCGAAGAAGTCATTTAATTACTCTAGGTTCTTTAATGATCCAAGGCTTCCTCAAAAACAAGCTGATAACATCTATCTTCACTGGACTGAGTGCGCTTTTGGTCAAGAGAACAAGTACTTTGTAATATCAGAGAGAGATGGAAATGTAGCGGGTTATATACTTTTTTCTTTTAATGAAGATAGCAGTGTAATTGAGCTCATTGCTGTTGACGAGAAGTATCAAGGACAAAAAGTTGGAAAGTCATTGATTCATACTATGGAATCATTTGTTATAGATAGAAGAATTAAAAAAATCAAAGTTGGAACACAGGTGAATAACATATTAGCAGCTCAGTTTTATAGTGCTATAGGATTTAAGTATGTGAGCTATGGGAGTATGTATCATTTGTGGAGAAGATAGTGGGAGCGAATGCAATGAAGAAAATTCTATTCATATGTACTGAAGGATTTGATACGCCAGGTCCCTCTAATCATTTAGTTGGAACCTTAATAGAAGATCTCTTAGAAAATGAATTTCATATTACTTTAATACAGAGTCGAAGGCAGAAAATTAATGGAGATATTCCAGATAATTTAATAGGCAAGTCGAATTTTGAAGCAATTACATTAGACAGGAAAGTAATAAAAAAGAGTTCGTTTATAAAGAGGTACATAGAAGAAGTAACTTATCACTTCAGAGCTTTTAAAAAGTGGAGAAAGGTCAAGGATATTGACGCGGTTTTCGTGCAATCATGCCCTACAGTTATGTTTTCAATATTATTATTAAAACTATTCACGAAATATCCAATCCTTTATAGCGTTCAAGATATGTGGCCAGGTAGTGCGGTAAATAGTGGTGTCCTAACGAACAAACTTATTGCTAGTTTTTTTTACAATCTTCAAAAGATAGCCTATAATTTTAGTGACGTTTTAACGGTTATTTCTGAAGATATGAAAAGAAAAGTTATTGAGCAAGGAGTCAAAGAAGCGAAAATTTACCAGATTGTCAATTGGTTTGATGACAGATCGGTTCATGAAGTTGCTTGGTCAGAAAACAGATTCGTCAATAAATACGATCTAAGTAGAAAAAAATTCTATGTTCAATACGCTGGAACTATGGGTTATGTTTTTGACTATAAAATGGTACTTAATGTTGCAGAAAAATTAAAAAGTTACAACAATATTGAATTTCATATGATTGGGCAAGGTAGTCATAAAGAAAGCTTCATCAAAGAGGCAAAAGAAAGAGGATTAAGTAATATAGTATTCTTTCCACTTGAACCACAACATATGGTTTCTGATGTGTACAGTGCATGCTCTATTTGTTTGATTCCTTTGAAAAGAGGTATTATAGGAAACTCTGTTCCAAGTAAAGCGGGGCTTTTGATGGCATGTAATCGAGCTATTGTGAACTCAGTTGATGAAAATTCAGATTATTATAAGATTTTTAATGAAAATGAAATTGGAATTTCAGTTTCTAATAATGATTCTGATGGTGTGTTTGAAGCAATAATTCGCTTATATGAAGATAAAGATAAACGTGATTCGTTCGCTCAAAATGGACATGAATTTGGTGAAAAGTATTACTCAAGAAGTGTTAATACTAAGAAATTTATAGATATCTTTCATCAAATGATTGAGGAGAATTAGAATGAAAGTACTTATTATTGGTTTTACGAAAATAGCTTACATGCCTTATATGAACTTCTACATTAATCAACTTCAAAAATCAAATTGCGATACTAGTTTACTTTACTGGGATAGAGATTCAAAGCCGGATTTAGAGTTACCAGCAGTAGATAAATTTTATTGCTTTAAAGAAAGCATGCTAGATAGCGAGCGAATGATAAAAAAAATTCCATATTTTATAAAATTTAGAAAATACGCTAAAAAAGTAATAAAGAATCATGATTTTGATCTTATTATAGTACTACATTCAACGCCTGGAGTATTATTATCAGATATTCTGAAAAGAAAATTTAAAGGTAGATATATATTAGATTATAGAGATTTTACTTATGAAAATATTAACTTCTATAAGAAAATTATTCATCAACTTGTCAACAATTCGAAAATGACTTTTGTTAGCTCTAAAGGGTATGTGAAAAATCTACCTGATTCTGACAAAATATACATTTCCCATAATCTACTCTTACATTCTAATGATGAAAGAAATGTTCGAAGAAAATCTCCTAGAGAGAATGACCCAATTAGAATACGATTTTGGGGATTCATAAGACATGTTGAGATAAACAAACAAATAATTGACCAATTGGGAAATGACTGTAGATTTGAATTACATTATCATGGTAGAGAACAAGAATCAGGTCAATTACTAAGACGATATGTAGAAGAAAAAGAAATAGCAAATATTTATTTTCATGGTGAGTACAAACCCATTGAAAGAGTTAACTTTGCTTCAGAAACAGATTTACTTCACAATATATACGAAAATGACACCAAAACAACGTATGCAATGGGAAATAAATACTACGACGGCCTAACTTTTTATATTCCGCAGTTGTGTAACAAGGACTCATTTATGGGTCAAGAAGTAGAATCTAATGGAATTGGTATTATGCTAGATCCATTAGAAAACGGCTTTACAGATGCAATTTTCGAATATTACAAAAGACTTGATTGGAATGATTTCAATATGAAGTGTGATGAAAAAATAGCTAGAATAACTGAAGAATACAATAGTGGAATAGATGTTCTTCATGAACTATTAAGTAGAGAGAAGGTATAGTTATGTTTAACAATAAAACATTATTAATAACAGGTGGAACAGGCTCTTTTGGGAATGTAGTTTTAGAAAAATTTTTACATACAGACATTAAAGAAATTAGAATATTTTCAAGAGATGAAAAAAAGCAGGATGATATGAGAAGATATTATCAGAATGATAAAATAAAATATTATATTGGAGATGTTAGAGATGTATCTAGTTTAAGAAATGCTATGCACAATGTAGATTATATTTTTCATGCAGCAGCATTAAAACAAGTTCCTTCATGCGAATTTTTCCCAATTGAAGCTGTTAAAACTAACGTTATTGGAACAGACAATGTATTAACAGCTGCTATAGATGGGGGTGTAAGGAAGGTAATTTGTTTATCAACCGATAAAGCTGCTTATCCAGTAAATGCAATGGGAATTTCTAAAGCGTTAATGGAGAAGACCTTTATTGCAAAGTCTAGAACAATATCGCCCGATAGAACCTTAATCTGTGGCACAAGATATGGTAATGTTATGGCTTCAAGAGGATCAGTTATCCCGTTGTTTATTGAACAAATTAAAGCTGGACAACCAATAACTGTTACTGATCCTAAAATGACAAGATTCATCATGAGTTTAGAGGATGCTGTAGATTTGGTTCTTTATGCTTTTGAAAATGCTGAAACTGGTGATATTATGGTTCAAAAATCTCCATCATGCTATATTGGAGATTTAGCTCAAGCACTTAAAGACTTGTTTAAGGTTGATAATGAAATAAAAGTAATTGGCACTCGTCATGGTGAGAAAATGTACGAAGTGTTATTGACTAAAGAAGAGGCAGCTAAAGCTATTGACAAGGTTAATTTTTACAGAGTTCCAGCTGATAATAGAGATTTGAATTATGAGAAATATTTAGAACAAGGTTCACCAAAGATTACTCTGACAGATGAATATAACTCAAATAACACAAAAATTCTATCTGTTGATGAGATAAAAGAACGTTTACTGTCTTTGGAGGAGATCAGAGAAGAATTACGTAACTGGGAGGCTAGATAATGAGGATTTTAGTCACTGGGGCAAAAGGATTTATAGGTAAAAACTTAATAGCGGAACTGAGAAATAAGAAGTACGATGTCATTTTCGAGCATGACAGAGATACAGATCCTTCTTTACTTGATGAGTTCTGTAAAGAAGCTGACTTTGTTTTTCATCTTGCAGGGGTAAATCGACCAAAAGAACAATCTGAGTTTATGGAAGGTAACTTTGGTTTCACCTCCGATCTATTAGGTTCTCTTAAGAAACATAATAACACCTGCCCAGTGATGATTTCATCGTCCATTCAAGCTGAGTTGAACAATCCTTATGGTGAAAGTAAGAAGGCAGGGGAAGACCTTCTGCTTTCTTATGGTGAAGAAACAGGCGCCAAAGTTCTTGTTTATAGATTTCCTAATGTGTTCGGTAAATGGTGCAGACCTAATTATAACAGTGCCGTAGCTACTTTCTGTTATAATGTTGCTCATGACTTACCTATTAACGTGAACAATCCAAGCGTAGTAATGAATCTTATATATATAGATGATGTGATTAACGAACTAATTAATGCGTTAGAAGGAAAAGAAAACAAAGTAGATTTATTCTGTGAAGTGGCTGTGATACATACTATTACTCTTGGTGAAATAGTAGATTTGATTAATTCATTCAAGAAGTGCAGAGAAGATAGGTCAGTTCCAAACATGTCGGATGCATTTGTCAAGAAGCTCTACAGTACATACTTAAGCTATTTGCCTGAAGACAAGTTTAGTTATGACTTAAAGATGAATGTGGATCAGAGAGGATCTTTTACAGAGTTCATAAAAACACCTGATCGTGGCCAGGTTTCAGTTAATATTTCAAAACCTGGAATTACAAAAGGGAATCATTGGCACCATACTAAAAATGAGAAGTTTTTAGTAGTTAGCGGTAAGGGCGTTATTCGATTTAGAAAAATAGATTCAGATGTAGTGCTGGAGTACTTCGTAAGTGGTGACAAAATGGAAGTCGTTGATATACCAACAGGTTATACCCACAACATTGAGAATCTTGGAGATTCAGATATGGTAACAATTATGTGGGCCAATGAGCCATTTGACCCTGAAAAACCAGATACTTATTATTTGGAGGTAAATTATGAATAGTCATATTCCAAGAATATCTATTGTGGTTCCAATTTATAAAGTGCAAGACTTATTAGATAGATGTGTTATCAGCTTAATTAATCAAACAAATAGAGATATTGAAATAATATTAGTTGATGATGGTAGTCCTGATGACTGTCCTAAAATGTGTGACTCATATGCAAAACAGGATTCAAGAATTCGAGTAATTCATAAAGAAAACGGAGGACTATCTGACGCTAGAAATGAAGGAATCAAAGCATCAGAAGGTCAGTATATACTGTTTGTTGATTCTGACGATTACATTGATCTAGATACTTGTGAAAAACTTATAAATCTAATTAATGAAAAGCAGTATGACATTATTACGTTTGGTGCAAAAAAAATAGTTGATACTGACGTCGATTTGATGTCACCCTCTAAGAATTTTTTTGACAAAGAATATCAAGGACTAGAATATTTTAAACTTGAGCTGAAAAATAAAAACATGAAAATGGCAGTTTGGCTGAACTTATATAAAAAAGACTTCCTAATTGATAATTCATTATTCTTTGAGGAAGGCCTACTTCACGAAGATGAGCAATGGACACCTAGAGTGTTTTTGAAGGCAAAATCTGTGAGAGTTATCAATGAATTCTTTTATAATTATGTGATACGAAATGAATCAATTACGATGAAGAAAGATAAGTCAAGAAATGGTTTACATATAATAAAGACATGTCATTATTTGGAGGGAATTGCTCGCGATGTAGATGATTATGAATTCAGAGTTTATTTTTATGACTATTTATCGATGCTTTATTTGCATGCAATAAATATTGGAAATTTATATGATAAAACAGAGTCGTATGATGTTAACTTTCTAAATAGAAAACCAAGGACATTAAAAAACAAATTAAAGGTAGTACTATTTAAATTTAACAAGAACATTTATAAATTTATTAATCCAAATTGAATTAAATGAGAACGTAGAGGAGGGCATATTTTGAGCTATATAACTGAGTTTCCATTGACAACACTTTTATACGTTTTTATGCTTAGTATGGTATTGATTAACTCGTATTTAGCTATGCATATAAAGGGTAGAAGGTCGAAACGAATCTTCCTCTTGTTAGTAATTGTATTGTTAAGTGCACTTTCGGGATTAAGAGATAGTACCGTTGGTAATGATACATGGGTTTATATTAGAGCAATCGAAAGTGCGAAACTAAATTATTCTGGTGAGTTATTCTATAATTATTACGATTTTGGATTCCAATTATTAATAAAAAGTTTAGTCAATATTTTTAATGATCCTCATATTGTTATTCTAATTATTTCATTCTTAATAAATTCTTTAGTTATACTTGCGCTTTGGAATTTCAGAACATATATAAATTTTTCGATATCTGTTTTTTTATATTATACAATTTATTATTTTGAGTCATTCAATATTATGAGGCAATGGATAGCTGTAGCTTTAGTACTTTATGGATTAAATTATTTGATAAATAATTGTAGAAACAAGTATATTTTCACTGTCATACTAGCAACATCGATTCATTTTTCAGCAATCATAAGTCTTACTTTTGTACCACTATATGATATTGTTGTAAAAAAGACAGTATTAAAAAAGAAAATAATCTATGTTTTTTCAACATTTATTTTTTCGGTCATTACTTATTATATATCATTGCAAATAGGGTTACTCAGTGAATTTGAAGCTAAATATCATTATTACTTTCAAAATTTCACTTTAGAAAATATACAGATTGGATTCTTTTTTATAATAAGATTAATTGTCATTTTGTATAGCATTTATGTACTAAAAGTCAATATTAGTAAATCAAACGATAAGGAATTGATTAGATTTTTCATTTTTCTAACATTGATAGGAACTTCGTTGACTATGGTTGGTTATGCAGTTACTTATGTTGGGAGAATAGGTTTGTATGCTATGGTATGTGAAGTACTTCTATTATCGATGATTGCAAAAAATAGATCTCATAGCATAATGTTAAAAGTGCTAATTATCGGAATCGGGTTATATGTTTTTGTTAACTCGCTAATGCTCTCAGGGCAAGGGCATGTACCTTACAGTACGTTTTTTAAATGGTAATAATAGGATAACTAAGAGAAAGGAAGGTAGTAAGAACAATGAATATAACTCTTATGATATATGGTTTATGTGGAGGGGGTGCTGAAAGAGTTCTGGTCAATCTAGCAAATAAACTAAGTGAAAATGGCAATGTTGTGAAAATTATTGTTTTTGATGAAGGGCAATCTGATTACGAACTCCAAAAAGGTATTGACGTTGTTTCTTACAAAACTAATACTTCAAACAAATTATTTACTTTTTTTTCAATGATAATAAATATGAGAAGGGCGATTTTAGATACGAATCCCGACTTGCTGATATCTTTTCTTACCACAACTAACATTTATGCCCTCTTAGGGAATTTACTTCATAATAAAACAATAATTATTTCTGAGCGGAATGACCCAAACCAAGATCCGGAGCAATGGTACTATAGGCTCTTAAGGAAATTTATATATCCATTAGCTAGTGGGTTTGTTTTTCAAACAAATGATGCAAAAAAATATTTTTCAAAAAATATACAAAACAGAAGTACTGTAATACCGAATCCTGTTTTTATAGACCTTATAGATAACTTTCATATTGAAAAGAAAAATACAATAGTATGCGTAGGTAGGTTAGAACCACAAAAAAATCAAAAAATGCTAATAGATGCTTTTGAAATAATAAAAGACGATTTCCCAGATTTTTCTTTGGACATCTATGGTGATGGTTCATTAAGAACTGAACTGCAAGAATATATAAATAATAAGAGTCTTCAAAACATTGTTACACTTAAAGGCAGAGTAAAAAACCTGCATGAGCAAATTATTGGAGCATCGTTATTTGTTTTGCCTTCTAATTACGAAGGAATGTCTAATGCTCTAATGGAAGCAATGGCATTAGGAATACCATGTATATCAACTGATTGTCCTATAGGTGGCTCGGCAGATTTAATAAAGAATAATGTAAATGGAATACTTATAGCTGTAAATGATGTTGATCAACTTATTTGCGCGATGAGGAAGATTCTAGGAAACAAAGATTTTTCGACGAAACTTGCTACTGAAGCCACTAAAGTGAAAACTACAAACAACATTTCAAATATCTATATAGAGTGGGACGAATATATAAAAAAGGTTATAAGTAATGAAAACAAGTAAAGGTGGGGGCGGATAGTGAATAAAATTGATAAGTTTATCAAAAATCCGAAGTTATTATGGATATATATATTAAATTCAAAATTGCTCAGAATTGTCCCGGATAAAATTTATCTTGGATTAAAATATAGAACACTGATGAATTCAAAGCTTAATCTTAATAATCCACAAACATTTAATGAAAAACTACAATGGCTTAAAATCAACGACAGAAAAGAATTTTATACAAGCTTAGTAGATAAATATTTAGTTAGGGAATATATTTCGAATAGGATTGGAAGTGAATATTTAATTCCACTATTAGGTGTCTATAAAAAATTTGAAGAGATTGATTTCAATGTTCTGCCAGACAAATTTGTTTTAAAACCAAATCACACCTCTGGAGATATATTCATTTGTGAAAATAAAAAAAATATTGATTATTCTTCACTAAAGAAAATGGTAGATGGATGGCTAAAAAAAGAGTATTTTTGGATTCATAGGGAATGGCCATATAAGAATATTAATCCTGTTATATTATGTGAGGAGTATATTGAATCTAATTCAAGTTACGGGCTAATTGACTATAAATTTATGTGTTTTGACGGGGAACCCAAACTATTATTTTTAGGTTTAAATAGAGGCAGCGAAAAAGGTTTAAATGTTGATTTTTATGATTTTGATTGGAATAAGCTACCTTTTGAGCGCTATTATCCAAGTAGTAATGACGAGGTTTCTAAACCAGAGAATCTTGATAGAATGATAGCATTGGCAAGAACCTTATCAAAAGGTATGAAATTTGTTAGAGTAGACTTTTATGAAGTTAATGGAAAAGTGTTATTCGGAGAACTGACATTTTATCCAGGTTCAGGTTTTGAATATTTTACTCCTTCATCTTATGACTATTTACTCGGCAGTTATATTAGTCTTTATTGATTGTTAAAGTTAAAAAATATCAGAATGAGGGATACTTAATGAAAATTTCAAATGGAGATTATACAAAAGTTGCTATAACAGCAGCTAAATGGTCAACAGCTTCAGAAATAGTAGCAAAATTAGTTAGCCCATTGACCAATATGATTTTAGCTAGAATTATGTCACCAGAAATATTTGGTGTTATTGCAACCATTACAATGATAACCAGTTTTGCTGATGTTTTTATTGATACCGGTTTTCAAAGATTTCTTGTGCAACATAATTTTAATAGTAAAGATGAACTATATAAAAACTCAAATGTTGCATTTTACACTAATATAATTCTTTCAATATTACTATGGGGAATTATTTCTTTATTCAATAATGAATTAGCTTCAATCTTAGGAGTCTCAGGTATAGGGGCAGCAATAATTGTAGCATGCGCCCAGCTTCCAATTACTTCGTTTTCGAGCATACAGATGGCTTTGTTTAGAAGGAACTTTGACTTCAGAATTCTATTTATTGTAAGAGTAATATCAATAATCATACCAATATTCGTAACTATACCATTAGCTCTAATGGGTAAAAGCTATTGGTCAATAATATGCGGGACTTTAATTATGCATTTTATAAGTGCTATTGTTTTGACAATCAAATCCGAGTGGAAACCAAAATTATTTTATAATTTCAATATATTAAAAAATATGTTTACTTTTACTATTTGGTCAATTGTTGAATCAATTTCAATTTGGCTCACTACTTGGGTAGATGCATTTATAATTGCGAGTGTTTTAAACGATTACTACCTCGGAATCTACAAAACTTCTACCACAATGGTAAATTCAATAATGGCATTAATTACAGCTACTATTGTACCAGTACTTTTTTCAACATTATCTAGACTGCAAGATGATAAGACTAAATTTAATGAGACATTTTTCTTAGTTCAAAGAGTTGTAGCGATAATCGTATTTCCTTTAGGGGTTGGTATATTTCTATATAGTGATTTAGCTACTAATATTCTACTTGGAAGTCAATGGGCTGAAGCAAGTAATGTTATTGGTACATGGGCTTTGACTAGTTCCATTGTGATAGTATTCAGTTACTTCTGCAGTGAAGTTTATAGATCTAAAGGCAAACCCAAGCTATCATTTATTTCGCAAATACTTCATTTGATAATACTTATTCCTGCGTGTATAATTAGCTCGAAGTTTGGATTTTGGACACTTGTTTATATCAGATCTTGGATTAGACTTCAAAGTACTCTCGTTCATTTTATCTTAATGAAGAAATTCATACAATTTCCAATAATGAATTCATTTAGCAATGTAATGCCTTCCGTAGTATCAACAAGTATAATGTTCTTTGTTGGTAATTATTTGATACAAATTTCAGACTCTTTAACATGGAGCTTAGTATCAATTCTAATATGTATTATTGTTTATATTTTGGTGCTTTTGAGATTCAAATTAGTGAAAACTGATATAAAAAATTTTCTTACTTATCGATAAATGGAGGAGGATTAAAATGAAAATACTAATAACAGGTGTAGCCGGCTTTATTGGGTTTCACCTTTCAAAAAAATTACTAAATCAATCCTATCAGATAATAGGAGTTGACAACTTGAACGACTATTATGATCCAAGCCTCAAGCAGTCTAGGCTTGAGATTTTAGGAAAATACAATAACTTTAATTTTCATAAAGTAGATTTAAAGGACAAGGCAGCGGTAGATAACATATTCGAAACTTACCAGCCAACTCACGTCATAAATTTAGCGGCTCAAGCAGGAGTGCGTTACTCCATTGATAATCCCTATGCTTATGTGGATTCAAATCTTACTGGTTTTATGAATATATTGGAGGCTTGTAGGAACTATCCTGTAGAACATCTACTTTATGCTTCATCAAGTTCTGTCTATGGTGGTAATAAGGTAGCACCATTTTCTACAAATCACAATGTAGATCATCCAGTGTCGCTGTATGCAGCTACGAAGAAGTCAAATGAGTTGATGGCGCATACCTATAGTCATCTTTATGGTATTCCAACAACTGGACTAAGATTCTTTACAGTTTATGGACCATATGGTAGACCTGACATGGCTTACTTCTCATTCACAAAGGACATTTTAGCTGACAAGCCTATTAAAGTCTTTAATCATGGAAAGATGGAAAGAGACTTCACTTACATTGATGATATTGTAGAAGGTATAGTAAAACTCATTGATAAAGCACCTGTTCCTAATAAAGACTGGGATGAAAGCAAGGATGATTTAAGTACAAGCTTCGCGCCTTATAAAATCTATAACATAGGTAACAACAACCCAGTTAAGCTTATGAGATTTATCAACGCGCTAGAATCAGCTCTTGGAAAAGAGGCTGAGAAAGTATATATGGATATGCAGCCAGGAGATGTTCTTAGAACTTATGCAGATGTGTCAGATCTTGAAAGAGATATTGATTTTAAACCGTCTACTAGTATTGAGGATGGACTAATGAAGTTCGTAGAGTGGTATGAACAGTATTATGAAGTAGAGAAACAGGTTATATGATAATGATAATCACATTCAAAGATGAAGCGGAATTTGTGAGATCTTAGATTAATTGAACTTACATAAATCAAGGGGGTAATCAGTCAATGAAAATAACAGTAGCCGGAACAGGTTATGTAGGATTATCAAACGCTGTTCTATTAGCACAACACAATGAAGTCACCGCTCTGGATATTATCCAGGAGAAGGTAGATTTGATTAACAATCGTAAGTCTCCAATTATTGATGCTGAGATTGAAGACTATCTTGCCAATAAAAGTTTAAACCTTAAAGCCACTACAGATAATTTTGTAGCATTTAAGGATGCGGAGTATATTATCATTTCTACGCCAACAAACTATGATCCAGAGAAGAATTACTTTAACACAAGAACAGTTGAAGCTGTTATTGCTAATGTACTTGCCATTAATCCTGATGCTGTAATGATTATTAAATCAACAGTGCCAGTTGGATATACTGAGGAAATAAAAGCAAAGTTTGACACGGATAATATCATCTTCTCACCAGAATTCCTAAGAGAAGGAAAAGCATTATACGATAATCTTTATCCTTCTAGAATTGTTGTTGGTGAGCAATCTGAAAGAGCTAAAGTGTTCGCTGAACTGCTAGCTCAAGGCGCAATCAAGAAGGACATTCCTATTCTTTATACAGATCCGACAGAGGCAGAAGCCATTAAACTTTTTGCCAACACTTATCTTGCACTTAGAGTAGCATACTTCAATGAGCTTGACTCATACTCAGAGGTGAGAGGACTGGACACTAAGCAGATTATCGAAGGTGTAGGACTCGATCCACGTATAGGTACTCATTACAACAATCCTTCATTTGGCTATGGTGGTTACTGCTTACCTAAGGATACAAAGCAATTATTAGCCAATTACCAAGACGTTCCAAATAATATAATAGGGGCAATTGTTGATGCCAACAGAACTAGAAAAGACCATATTGCGGATATGATCATTAAAAGGCAACCTAAGATTGTAGGCATCTATAGACTTACTATGAAGATGGATTCTGATAATTTCCGTCAGTCTGCTATCCAGGGGGTTATGAAGCGGATTAAAGCAAAAGGTATTGAGGTTGTGGTATTTGAACCAGCACTTCATGAAGACGAGTTCTACAATTCAAGAGTTATCAAAGACTTTGATGAATTCAAGAAAATCTCTGATGTTATTGTAGCGAACAGATTATCTGATGAGATTAAAGATGTTGTAGACAAGGTTTACACAAGAGATTTGTTTAGTAGAGATTAATAAATTAGTTTGTGGGGGAGGTGACCAAACAATATGCCAATACTAATAACTGGAGGAGCTGGCTACATAGGCAGCCATACGGTGAAATATTTTCAAAAACAGAATGAAGAAATTATCGTTGTCGATAATATGCAAAGTGGCCATGAAGCTTCTATAGACGTGGATCATCTTTATAAGATTGACATTAGAGATAAAGACCAATTAGATAAAGTATTTAAAAGGCATAATATCGAAGCGGTTATTCATTTTGCGGCAAACTCTCTAGTTGGAGAGAGTATGGAAAAGCCATATGAATATTATCATAACAATGTTTATGGGATGCTATGTCTTCTAGATGTGATGAAAGAGAACAACGTAAATAAGATTGTATTCTCATCAACAGCAGCAACATATGGAGAGCCTAAGAACATACCAATCATAGAATCTGATGAGACAAGCCCTACTAACACCTATGGTGAGACGAAACTCGCTATGGAAAAGATGATGAAGTGGTTTGACCAGGCTTATGGCACAAAGTATGTATCGCTTAGATATTTTAATGCTGCAGGAGCTTATGAGACGGGTGAAATAGGCGAAGATCATCATCCAGAGACACACCTTATTCCACTGATTCTTCAAGTCCCGTTAGGCAAGCGTGATAAGATTTATATGTTTGGAAATGACTATCCGACTGAAGATGGAACATGCGTAAGAGATTATATCCATGTTATGGACCTTGCTTCAGCTCACTATAAAGCACTTGAGTATCTAAGAGAAGGAAATCACAGTGATATATTTAACCTCGGAAATGGCAATGGTTACTCAGTAAGACAAGTAATTGAGACAACAAGAAAAGTAACTGGCCATCCAATTCCGGCAGAAGTGAAAGAAAGACGTGCTGGCGATCCAGCAACACTAATTGCTTCATCTGAAAAAGCAAAAAGTGTGTTGGGATGGAAACCTGAGTTTGATTCACTAGAGAAGATTATTGAAGATGCTTGGAGATGGCATAAGAGTAATCCTGATGGATATGAGAAGTAGATATTTTAAGCCCTAACACTGTTTAGGGCTGTTTAAACATAGAAGGGCGATCAATACAGCCCTAATTAATCAAAAGGGGAGGTCCAAATCAAATATGAAAGTACGCAAAGCAGTCATACCAGCAGCTGGCCTTGGAACGAGATTCTTACCAGCTACAAAGGCTATGCCAAAGGAAATGTTACCAATTGTAGATACACCTACAATTCAATATATTATACAAGAAGCAATCGATAGTGGAATTGAAGAGATCCTAATAATAACAGGAAAAAGCAAAAGAGCAATCGAGGATCACTTCGATAAAAATGTTGAATTGGAACTGGAACTTGAGAAAAAAGCCAATGAAGAATTATTAAAAGTAGTTAGAGATATCACTGATCTTGTCGATATCCACTATATAAGACAGAAAGAAGCCAAGGGATTAGGACATGCCATCTACCGTGCAAAGACCTTTGTTGGCAACGAGCCTTTTGCTGTTATGCTTGGCGATGATGTTGTATATAATGAGGAAAAACCATGTCTAAAGCAGATGATAGAAGTTTATGATCGGTATAAGACGAGTGTGTTAGGCGTTCAAACTGTTAAGGATGAAGACGTGTGTAAATACGGAATCGTTGATGGAGAGCGTGTTTCGGATAGAGTCTACACCGTCAAGGGGCTAGTTGAGAAGCCTGCTGTAGATGAAGCACCATCAAATGTTGCAATCCTAGGACGATATATCATCAATCCAGGTATCTTTGATATCTTAGCTGAAACAAAGCCTGGTAAAGGTGGAGAGATTCAGCTGACGGATGCTTTGAAAGAGCTGGCTCTTAAAGAAGACATGTACGCTTATGATTTTATAGGCAAAAGATACGATGTAGGAAACAAGCAGGGATTCCTTGAAGCTACTGTTGAGACAGCTCTTAGAAGAAGTGATTTGAGAGATGAATTCTTATCTTATTTAGTGAAGGTAGTTGAGAAAGAAGTAGGATCTTTAGCTGAGGTTGCTGCGGGGAGAGAAGATTAAGAGGATCCTGACATACTATTATGAGCCACTTCCCAAATCGCCAAGAAACTATCTCTCCACATAGGGTGGTGGGGATAGGGAGCGTCTAAACATTATTACCAGGTAGACATGATTACTTTGACACCGAGATATGCAGTGAAAGAGAACGGACATTTTAGTTGCAGAGATGTCCGTTTCTATACAAAGGAAATTTACAGAATAATTTGTTAATAGGTGAATTGTGGGAGGTGATTAACATGGATGTTGATGAATATAGAAATTTGATTAGCGAGTTTTCAGACTTACCATTATTTGATGAGAAGTGCAGCTTCTATTATGATGAGACCGGGAACGTCCGCAAGTTTAGATTGACAGAGGTTGGTGTGAATGCAGAAGAAGTCATTGCCAACGACTTTATTCTCGGTGGTGTGCTGTTTAAAGGTGATACTCTCCCATGCGATGTAGACAAGTTGTTTGATGAGTTGAAAATCAATGCATGGTACTATGTCAAGAAAAAGTACAAGTTAAATTAGGATTTTCTTAATATTTTCATCATTCAACATTATGTCAACTCGCTTCTTGGTATAATTTGCTTAGCTCCTTGTTATATTCAGCTTCATACTGATTTGGAGATAAATATCCACAATGGCTATGTATTCTTACTGTATTATAAAATGCTTCTATATAGTTAAAAACCAATCGATATGCATGATTATAATCTAATATCTTGAATCTATTTATCCACTCTCTTTTAATTAATGCATGGAATGATTCTATACATGCATTATCCCATGGATTAGCTTTCCTAGAATAACTATTTATAAATTTTTCTGTAGATTTTTGATATGCTGTACATGTATATTGCACCCCGCGATCTGAATGCATAACTAATGGTTTACTTATATTCCGTGATGCCTTGGCTTTATTAATTGCTTCTATTACCCATTTTGCTTCTAGGGTAGTACTAAGCACCCAAGATATTATTTTTCTTGAATACAGGTCCATTATACTAGTTAAATATACAAACCCTTCATAGGTCCAAATATATGTAATATCAGAACACCATACTGCGTTTGGTTCGGATGGGTTAAATTCCTTATTCAATATATTAGTAAGTTCCTCACTAAAATTCGAATCTATTGTTGTAACCGTATAAGGCTTTACATATTGGGCTTTTATTCCCATTTCTCTCATATAATTACCTACTGTTTTTTCTGATATGGTTTCTCCATTTTGTTGTAATCGCTGTGTTATTTTAGGAGCTCCATAGTTCTGATAAGACTCATCATGTATTTGCTTAATTTGAACCTTTATATATTCTTTTCTTTTATTCATATCAGAAGGAACCCTTCTCTTAAAGGAATTATAACCACTCCTAGAAACGCCTAGTATTTTAAGCACTCCGCTAACATTAAGCCGGCGTTTTCCCTCTTCATTTAATTCATCTTCCTTTTGGGATGTTTCTATAAAGAGAGCCTCTGTTAGTTTCCCAGAATGCTGATTGCCTTTTTTAGTATTTCTAATGCATCCTGCGCATCTCTTAACTCTTTACGTAGTCTTGCATTTTCTTTAGCTTCATCACTTTGGTAATTACCAGATCCTCTCGTAGGCACCTCACCATTATTTGACTTTGATTCTTTTACCCAAGCTGATAATGCTGTTCTACTTACCCCCAAATTCTTTGCACAAACCATTAATCCTAAGTCTTTATGCTCTAAATAGTACCTAGCTGCATCCTCTTTAAATTCTTTTGTATACTGTTTACTCATGTCTATTCCTCCATCTTTCACTAATTTCATTATAACTTTATTTTTGGAATTTTCCACTTTCAACTTGTACTATTTATATTCTAGCACCAGATTATTTCTAAAGTTAAAGTTGACATACTTATTAATGAGCAAAAATTTGATTTTATACTTTCTAGGGATACATTTGGCAATAAAGTTGTCCACTTCAAAAACTAAATCCGAGCTATTTTTGATATAATTTATAGCTTGTATTTTGGTTGGCACCAGTTTTCTTTATCACATCTTTGGGTAGCTATGAATATAAAATCTACAAAATATATCTGGGTCCAATATTTAGAAAATATAAAATTTGTAAAAAGAAGGAATTTTGAAGTAATTCATAGAATATACAGGTATTTAGTACTATAATGTAAAAACTTCGGTTATATACCGAGGTTCTCTTATGTAACCTCTTGGGGGGAGAAATATGGAAGCTAAAACTTTAGAAAAATATAGGATTTGGGTTGAAGAACCCTGTTTCGATTTAGATACAAAGAAAGAATTAGAGGATATTAAAGAGAATTATAAGGAAATTGAGGATAGATTTTTTAAGGAAATTGAGTTTGGAACTGCTGGACTTCGAGGAGTTATAGGGGCAGGGACCAATAGAATAAATAAATATATGGTTAGAAAGACTACCCAAGGATTAGCTAATCATATAGAAAGTAGTAGTGAAAAAGCTAAAACTAGAGGTGTAGTTATAGCCTATGACAATAGAAGGATGTCGAGAGAATTTACTGAAGAGGCAGCTAGGGTTTTAACTGCTAATGGAATTAAAGTGTATCTATTTAATTCCATTAGGACTACGCCTGAGCTTTCCTTTGCTATTAGGTATTTAAATTGTATTTCAGGAATTGTAATTACGGCTAGTCATAATCCACCGGAGTACAATGGGTATAAGGTATATTGGGAAGATGGAGCCCAAATATCCTCTGAGAAAGCGAAAGATATAATTGAATCTATAGGATTAGTTAATGATTTTGGATCTATTGCAATTATAAGTATAGGTGAAGCTACAGAACAAGGATTAATAGTCAACTTAGATTCTGAAATAGATGACGCATATATTGAGGAAGTAAAGAAGCAAAGTATAAGAGGAAAAATAGTAAAAAACGTTGGGCAAGAATTTAAAGTAGTCTATACTCCATTACATGGAACGGGAAATATTCCAGTAAGAAGAGTTTTAAAAGAAATTGGTTTTAGTAATGTTTTTGTAGTTCCAGAGCAAGAACTTCCAGATTCTGAATTTTCAACTGTCAAATATCCGAATCCAGAAGAAAAGGAAGCCTTTGAGCTAGCAATTAAATTGGCTATGAAGGAGGATGCTAACTTAATATTAGGTACAGATCCGGATTGCGATAGAGTGGGAGCAGTAGTTAAGGATAGGAATGGAGAGTATGTTGTTCTTACAGGAAATCAAACAGGTGCTCTTTTAGTAGAATATATTCTTTCAGGATTAAAAGAAACGGGTAGATTAGGGGATAAAGATGTAATAATAAAAACAATCGTAACTAGTGAATTGGGTACCGATATTGCTAGGAGCTTTGGTATTGATGTTATTAATACCCTAACGGGATTTAAATACATAGGAGAAAAAATAAAAGAGTTCGAAAAAACAGGTGAAAACTTTATATTTGGTTATGAGGAAAGCTTTGGTTATTTAGCAGGAACCCATGCTAGAGATAAGGATGCCGTAGTCACCTCTATGCTCATATGTGAGATGGCAGCCTATTATTACTCCAAAGGGATGAGCCTATATGATGCTCTTATGGAACTGTATAATAAATATGGTTTCTATTTGGAAGATTTAAAATCTATTACCCTTGAAGGTAAGGATGGATTAAATAAAATAGGTAGGATTATGGAGTTTTTTAGGAAAGAGAAACTTCAGTTTATTGACAGTAAAAAAGTTGTAGCTATTGAAGACTATAAAGATTCTTCTATAATATATTTAGATGAAGCTAGAGAAGTAGATGAAATAGACTTACCAAAAGCGGATGTTATCAAATTTATTTTGGAAGATGGAGCATGGATAGCCCTAAGGCCTTCGGGAACTGAACCCAAGCTTAAAATATACGGTGGGGTTAAGGAAGACTCTATGGAAGAAAGCAAAAGTGTTTTATATAAAATTATTTCCTTTGTAGATGACCTAATCCAAGGTGTAATATAGAAATATTACCAGATCCAATTTATAAAAATCAACCAAATTCCTTTAAATATTTGGTATAATTCTTGTTAAGGATATTATAATAGAAAAAATCTAAAATGTAATATATCATAATTGGAATAATTGGTTTAAATATTTATATTTTATAATAGGATGAAATTGGATTAAGAACTGGAAGTAGGTGATGAGGGAATGGAAAAGATAACTATAGATTATCGTAATGTGGTATCAGTATTAAGTAAAAATGATTTAAGTAGTATGGAAAAAAGAATAAAGCTATGCCACAATATGCTACATAGAGGAAATGGTGAAGGAAGTAATTATTTAGGTTGGATAAATCTACCCAGTAGCTATGAACAAGAAGAGACTAAAAAAATAAAGGAAGTTGCAGAAAAAATAAAGAAAGAATCTGATGTCTTAATTGTAGTAGGTATCGGGGGATCATATTTAGGTGCTAGGGCTGCTATTGAGATGCTTAACCACAACTTTTATAATGAGCTTCCTAAGGAAAAAAGGAAGGGCCCTAAAGTATATTTTGCGGGACACAATATTAGTCCAATGTACATAAAGAATCTCTTAGATGTTATCGGGGATCAGCATATATCCTTAAATGTTATATCCAAATCCGGCACAACTACAGAACCAGGAATCGTCTTTAGAATTTTTAAAGAGTATATGGAAAATAGATATGGTAAAAAAGAGGCCATGACCAGAATATATGCCACTACGGATAGAAGTCATGGGGCATTAAGGGAGTTAGCAAGTCAGGAAGGCTATGAAACCTTTGTAATTCCAAATAATATTGGTGGTAGGTACTCAGTGTTAACTCCAGTTGGATTACTACCTATGGCTGTATCCGGGATAAATATAGAGGATGTTTTAGAGGGGGCTAAGAGGGCTCAGGCGGATTTAAGTGATGATAGTTTAAAGACTAATAATTGCTATAAATACGCGGCCTTGAGAAATCTTCTTTATTCTAGGGGTAAAACAACAGAGGTTATGGTAACAAATGAGCCAAATCTATATTATATGGGAGAATGGTATAAACAACTCTTTGGAGAAAGTGAAGGGAAGGATGGAAAGGGTATTTTTCCAGCCTCAATGAACTTTACAACGGATCTACATTCTTTAGGTCAATACTTACAGGATGGAAAAAAGAACATATTTGAAACAGCTATAAATATAGAAAAGAGTCAGGAAGATATAGCTATAAGTAAGGATAAATTAAATTTAGATGGACTAAATTATTTGGAGGGAAAAACCCTGGATTATATTAATAGAAAGGCTATGGAAGGGGCATTGGCTGCCCATACCGATGGTGGAGTGCCTAACATAGTAATAAATCTACCAGAGATTACTCCCTTTTATTATGGATATTTAACTTACTTCTTTATGAAGGCCTGTGGCATGAGTGGATATTTACTAGAGGTAAATCCTTTTGATCAACCGGGGGTTGAAGCATATAAAAGAAACATGTTTAGGCTATTAGGTAAGCCAGGCTATGAAGAGGTATATGAGGAAATAGTTGCTACCTTAGAGAGGGTATAGTAAGGAAAAAAAGTGGGGATGACTTTTATGAAGAAAAAGGTAATGATAGGGTTATTGATGGGAATAGATGCTATTTTAATTAATATAGCATATATTCTAGCATTTTACATACGATTTGATGGACAGTTTAATGGAAGGGTAGCAGGTCCCTACTTTCAGTTATATATTGATAATTTAATTACTGTAACTATGATAAAAGTGGGCCTTTTATTTGTATTTGGCTTATATAGAAATCTATGGAAATACGCGAGTATACAGGAGTTATTTCAAATAGTTATATCATCTTTTGGGGCAAATACGGCAGTAGTAGCATATATGGTTTTAATGCAATATAAATTGCCTCGTAGTATTTACATACTTGCCTTTATTTTAGATGTTATCCTTATAGGTTGTGTTCGAATAGGCTATAGGGTATATTCTAATGCAAAGGAGCATATGTTTAAGGCAAAAGACTCGGATATAAAAAGAGTATTGGTAATTGGAGCAGGGCAAGCTGGGGCTTTAATAATTAAAGAATTAAAGAATCATGAGAATTTAAAAAGTAAGGCCGTGGCAGTTATAGATGATGATGATTCAAAATTAGGTAGTAGAATTAATGGGGTACCAATCCTTGGGGACAGATATCATATAAGAAAGATTGTAGATAAAAAGAAAATAGATGAAATAATTATAGCTATTCCTTCTGCTCCGAAAAGAATAATTAGAGAGATTGTTGAGGAATGCAGTAAAACTAAGTGTAGCTTAAAGATAGTTCCTGGGATTTATGAAATAATCGATGGAAATGTAAGTATTAAGCATGTAAGGGATGTAGAGATAGAGGATTTGCTAGGTAGAGAGGCAGTACAGGTGGATCTAGAGGATATAAGTGACTATTTGTCCGGTAAAGTTGTTTTAATAACTGGGGGCGGTGGGTCAATTGGTTCAGAGCTTTGTAGGCAAATAAGTGGTTTCAGGCCTAAGAAACTTTTAATTCTAGATATTTATGAAAATAATGCTTATGATATACAGAATGAACTCATTAGGATGTTCCCTGAATTGGACCTAGAAGTGTTAATAGCATCAATAAGGGACAGGAAAAGAATTGAGGAAATATTTGCAGTATATAAACCGGAGGTTGTATTCCATGCTGCAGCTCATAAACATGTACCATTAATGGAGAAAAATCCTCAAGAGGCAATAAAAAACAATGTTTTTGGAACTCTAAATGTTGCAGAATGTGCCCATGATTTTGGAGTAAAGAGGTTTGTACTAATTTCTACGGATAAGGCCGTTAACCCAACAAATGTAATGGGAGCAACTAAAAGGGTTGCAGAGATGATAGTACAGTCCCTAAATAAAACAAGTAAAACTGAATTTGTTGCTGTAAGGTTTGGAAATGTTTTAGGAAGTAATGGTAGTGTCATCCCCTTGTTTAGAAAACAAATTAAAGAAGGAGGACCGGTAACTGTAACCCATGAAGAGGTTACCAGATACTTTATGACCATACCGGAGGCAGTCCAGTTAGTAATTCAGGCGGGATCCATGGCTAAAGGTGGAGAGATATTTGTACTTGATATGGGTGAGCCTGTAAAGATTATTGATTTAGCAAGAAATCTAATAAGATTATCCGGATTTGAGCCTGATGAAGATATAGAAGTAAAGGTTGTTGGTTTGAGGCCTGGAGAAAAGCTCTACGAAGAACTTTTATTAGAGGAAGAAGGGCTTGTTACAACTAAGCATGATAAAATCTTTGTGGCAAATCCAATTTTCACAGACCTTAAATTACTACAAAGAGAATTAGCCATACTACAGACACTTCTCGTTAATGAACAAAGTGATATTAAGGAGTATATGACTAGAATAGTTCCTACATATGAGATCAGGAAGGCTTAGAACAATAGTATTCTCAAAATATTATACTATTTAAATATATAAGTTTTTGTGAACTAGAAATTTTTATTTATAAAAAAGCGATTAGTAAAACACTGCTCGGTATTTGTTGTATACAGATGAATACTGTAAATTTCTATATTAGTCGAGACTTTTTGTTTACTATCTTCTGATAAAACAAATATATTTTAATTGACTTTGTTTAAAAGTCGGAGTTTTAAAAATTAACAAAATAAGAAACAAAGAATATTACTGAAAAGGATATGAAATAAGGATTGGTATTGATATTTAAACCTGTTAGTGAAAGTAATATTTTTAATAAAAAACCACAAAACCTAATGAATATTTTAAGATTCAATGGTTTTGTGGTATAATTTTTTCATGTAAGAATATAAAAGAGAATAAAAAAATGAGCTTAATAATAGAGAATTAAAAAAATAAAGTAAAGGTTGACGCAAGAGATAACCAACCAAAACTAAGTGTAACGAGTTAAATAAGATAAGTGATTGGCTACTAAGAATTATTTGTAGAAAATTATTGATAGTTAATCCTTTATAAAATAGAAAAGTAAATGGTTCTTCAAAGTAACTACTAAACCAGGTGCTATTATTTTCATAAGCAGCAAAGAACAGTATCTAAAAATAGCTGAGTCTACAATATTTAGAGCTAACTTTACAAGAGCAAAGTAGTGTTTGAACGTAAGTTTGTAATAAATACTAGTGAATTATTGGTAGTATACAAATTTAAAATATATTTAAAAACATTTTTTCCTAAGTAACTTTTATATTACTTAGTGTTCTAGAAATATAATGTTATTTTTATGGAAAATTATCTAATGTATCTGGGCTGGGGTTTTTGGTATAACTAGGAGTGTAAAAAATAGCTTTTTTTAAAATTTTAGGGGGATTAAACAAATGGAAAAGATAGTAGATGAAGCTTTAGAGCTTAATGAACATCAACTCCAATTATTTATTAAGGGAATAATACTTGGTATAGGAATGACTCTTCCCGGCATAAGTGGGGGAACAATATTGCTGTTATTTGGTATGCACGAACGTATATTAAGTGGAATATTTAAAATCCCTATAAAGTCATACATATCTCTGGGGACAGGTACCCTAATAGGTGGTTTTACAGGCGTATATTTGCTCTCATATTTATTTGAGTTTCATAAAAGTGCTACCTCATCATTTATTTTAGGCTGCATTGTTATGTCAATCCCCTTTATTCTTAAAAGAAGTACAGGATTTTCAAAAAGAAATAACCTTATACTTGTTATCGGAGTAATTTTAGCATATATCATAATGTACATGCCAACTCTAAAAAATGTGGGAAGCATTACAATAGGACAAACCTTTATAGCAGGATTTATATCTAGTATAGCTATGATGATACCAGGAATTTCTGGGAGCTCTATTTTGGTTGTTTTAGGTATTTATGAAGAAATTCTATTAGTTGTAAGAGAGCTTAGGTTCGTAAGCATATCTGTTTTTGTAATTGGAGCAGGGTTTGGACTAATCACAATAAGTCAGGTGTTAAAAACCTTATTTGCTAAATTTCAATCTGAAATTTTGTTCTTTTTTTCAGGCCTTATTTTAGGGTCATCAAAAATCCTTTTTCCTGAACAGTTATCTATAATTTCAATTATTACTTTTATAGCAGGCGTAGGGATTGTATATAAGTGTGGGAACTATCGCTAAATGACAAAGAAATATTTTTAATAACTGCGATCCATATATAATCAATTGCTTTTGAGAAATTAGATTTAATATATATTAAATAGAATATCGTTATAAAAAAGCTTGATTGTTGAAGGTAAAATATATGTATCAGAATTTTTATTGGAAACTATATTATCAAAAGTAATTATTTAATACAATGAGTACCAAAAACAACTATTTGCAAAGTGTGTTGTTTTTGGTTTAAAAAAATATTTTGGCCAGCTTTAATATCCCTTGTTTCCAGGGTACTCTGTGGGATACGCCTGATTGGTTTTCAAAGTTTTCTAGATTTTCTATATACCATTTATAGTTTCTAATTAAAGCATCCTTATTAGAGTATTTAGTTTTAAATCCTAGTATTTTTTCTGCTTTTTCTATAGATACGAATGAATCCTTTGAAGCGGTTTCGTATACCCATTTATATAGGGGTGATAGATTAAGTCTTTCTAGCAATCTCAGAGTAACTATCATAGGAGCAGCTGGAAAAGGCTTAATTCTTTTTCCATAGCCTGCATAATCTAATACTACCTGATAATCCTCTTTCATTGTTGTAAATTCTTTAGCCCCTATATTAAATGTATCATTTACAATTTCCTTATCTAATGTAGCAGTTAAGTAGATTGCATTACATAGATCCTCAACATCTAAAAATTGATATCTATTTCTTCCACTACCTATCATTGGGAAGCCTTTTCCATCCTTTGCCCAATCATAAAATAGTGCAAAAACACCTAGACGTTCAGGACCTATAAAGGACTTAGGTCTAATAATTGGAACACACATCCCTCTTTCCCTATATTCTAAACAAACCTCTTCTGCTAATATTTTAGCTTCACCGTATGGTCCAACACCTACTAATTTATCATCCTCTAATAGCGGATGATGATCTGGAATTCCATATACAGCTGTGGATGAAATATGTACTACTCTTTCAACTTTATGTTTTAATGCGGATTCTAAAATATTTCTAGTACCGTCCACATCCGTTGAAAATATCTCATCCTTTGTATATAGAGGTAGGGCTGCTGCTGAATGGACAACTATATCTATATTTTCCATAGCCTTATCAACTATTTTTTTATCTCTAATATCCCCCTTTATTTCTTTTATTCTATTTTTCTCTTGATAATTAAAATCCTTTATGTCTAAAGAAGTTATTGTATGTCCTTTATCTAAAAGGTATCTAATTAAGTTGATACCTAGAAATCCCGAGCCACCTGTTACTAAGTAATGTTTCTTCTCCATAAATGGTACCTCCATTAGTTTAGTATCTGTAATATAGTTTGTCATAAATACTGTTCATTTATTAAATAAAAGCATAGTTGGGTCAACTTATAATATGTAAGTGTTTGCTTATTTTCATTTTTTATTTTGCTTTTTATTATGTTTTTTATTTTTACCTTATTTTTTATATTTGTTCATATTGAGTTAATATTCCACTGATATACTATGGAAGCATTTATTCCATAGGAAAGCAGGAGGTATTAAAGTGAAAAGAACCGTAATTTATATTATAGTAGTTATAGTTTTAATAGGTGCAGTACTAACAACAAGAAATTTAAGTAAAAAAAATAATGTGGTACAGGAAACGGTGACAGAGAAAGTAGCCTATGTTCCTGTTGAGGTTGAGAGTATAAAAAAGGATACCATAGGAAAAGAAATAAGTTTAAATGGTAAAGTATTTGCAAATGAAGAAGTTATGGTGATACCACAAATGCCAGGTACAGTAGTTAGTAAAAATGTAAATCTTGGTGACTATGTTAGAAAAGGTGATGTGCTATTTGTTTTAAAACAGGATGATATTTTAAGGAGCATAGAACAGGCATCTAATTCATTACAGACAGCGAAAATACAGTATGAAACAACTAGGGAAAGATACTTAGATGCTCTTCTAGCGTTAGAAAGAACAAAGTCACTTTATGAAGCAGGAGCTGTTTCCAAATCTCAGTTAGAGCAGGCTGAAATGGCAGCTTCAGATAAATCTTTACAAACCGCAGAAATTCAAGTTCGTCAGGCAGAGAAGGCCTATGATCAGGCTAGTAGTGCTTTAGATAATACATTAGTTATAGCACCTATAAGTGGTGTAATTTCTAGTTTAAGTGCTATAGAGAGCCAGTTAGTTAGCAGTGCACAACCTGTAGCAACTATAATTGATATAGACAAGGTTAGTTTACAGTTTGATGTAGCGGAAAACATGATTAATAGATTATATATTGGGCAGGAAGTAACCGTAGATATACCATCATCCTTAGAAGGTGAGCTAAAGGGGAAAATAGATTTTATTAGTACCGCTGCAGATGCTAGAACTCAATTGTATAAAGTAAAGGTAAATATTACAAATAAAGACCATAGAATTAAGCCTGGAATGAGTGGATCTATAAAGTTTAATATAGAAAGTCGTCAGGATGTATTGGTAGTAAGAAGTAGGGCAATTATTGACAGTGAAGGTGAAAAATTAGTATATGTTGTAGAAGATGAAAAAGCAGTTCAAAAAGAGGTTGTACTTGGTTTAGACACAGGCTTATATATAGAAGTAAAAGAAGGCCTAAAAGAGGGGGATGTAGTAATTATAAAAGGACAGCAATATGTTGTAGAGGGTCAGTCAGTGAAAGTAGTTAGGGGTGAGTAGTTATGAACTTTTCTAAGTTATCAGTAAAAAGGCCAGTTATGATCACAATGATTATGCTAATAATTGTTTTACTTGGTGGAATATCCTTAACTAAGTTACCCGTAGATTTATATCCAGCTATGGAAATACCCGTGGCTATAGTAAGTACGTCCTATTCAGGAGTTGGACCCCATGAAATAGAAAACCTTATAACTAGACCAATAGAAGGGGCCATATCTACGGTAAGTAATATAGATAATATTTCTTCCAGATCTTCTTTAGGAAGCTCAGTTGTTATAGTTCAATTTAACTATGGAACGGATATGAACTTTGCTACTTTAGAAATGAGAGAAAAAATAGATTTAATAAAAGGGTTTTTACCTGATGGTATTAATAATCCTATGGTATTAACTATAGATCCTAATGCCTTTCCAATTATTCAATTATCTTTAACTAATGGCGAAGATTTAGCTGCATTACAAATTTTAGCTGAAGACACTATTAAGCCTAGAATTGAAAGAATAGAAGGCGTTGCTTCTGTAGATGTAACAGGAGGATATACAAACGAAATTCATGTTAGGGCAAATCAACAGATGTTAAATAGTCTAGGTGTAAACTTAACACAATTAGCCCAGATTATAGGTGCATCGAATATGAATTTACCCGGTGGTAATGTTATTCATGGAGAGAAAGAGCTAACTATAAGAACAATGGGTGAGTTTAAAACTATTGAGGAAATTAGAGAAACTCCCGTAACTCTTCCAGGTGGAGCTATTGTTTTATTAGGTGATTTAGCAGAAATAGAATTAACACCAAAGCAAGTAAGTACAATTTCAAGAACAAATGGTAAGGATAGTATAAATATTTCTATACAAAAGCAATCTGATAGTAATACAGTAGCTGTAGCTTCTTTAGTTCATGAAGAGATAGAGAAGCTTAGAAACGAATATGGGAATGTGGAAATTACGATTGTATCAGATGAATCTAAATATATAACTGGAGCAATAGACAATGTATTTAAAAGTGTTATTTTAGGTGGAATCTTTGCCATATTAGTACTTTATTTGTTTTTAAGAAACATTAGATCTACCTTAATAATAGGTACATCTATTCCTATTGCTGTTATAGCAACCTTTGCACTACTATACTTTGGTAATATTACACTAAATCTTATGACTTTAGGGGGATTAGCCCTAGGGGTTGGTATGCTTGTAGATAATGCAATAGTTGTGCTAGAAAATATTTATCGTCTAAGAACTGAAGGATACTCAAGAAAAGAAGCCGCAAGTCTAGGGGCATCTGAGGTTGCAATGGCAGTTACGGCTTCGACCCTTACTACAATAGCTGTATTTTTACCAATAGTATTTGTAGAAGGAATGATTTCAAGCTTTTTCAAAGAGTTGGCCCTAGCAGTAACCTTTTCATTAGTTGCATCTTTAGTAGTCTCATTAACCTTAATACCGATGTTATCTTCTAAGATGTTAAAGGTTGATAATACTGATGTTAAAGAGAGAAAAGGCATAAGAAAGCTATTTAAATATTTTTACGATACTTTTGATAAAGTATTTATTGGATTAGAAAATGCATATAAAAATGTGCTTAATTGGAGCTTAGGCCATAGAAAAATAACTATTTTTCTAGCTATATTAATTTTTATAGGAAGTTTATCCTCAGTATTTTTTATAGGTTTTGAATTTTTCCCTCAATCTGATGAAGGGCAAGTAAATATAAGTGTGTCATTACCTACTGGGGCTGAGCTTCACGAAATAAATGAAGTACTTTTAGAAATAGAAGAGAATATAAAGTCCGTTGAAGAGATTGATATAGTATTTTCCTCTGCTGGTGGTGGAGGCCTTATGGGCATGGGTGGAGGCGGAGCTAATGTTACAGTTACTCTAACGAAACTTAAGGAAAGGGAAAGAAGCTCAAAGGAAGTAGCTGATGAGATTAGACAGCTAGTAAAGGATATTCCAGGGGCAGAAATAGCTGTATCCGAAGCCTCAAACGCCATGGGGGGTATGGGTGGAGATCCAATTAGTATTAGTATTAAAGGGGATAATCTAGAGACATTACAGGAAATATCAGAGGATTTTAAAAGGCTAGTGGAATCTGTTAATGATACAAGGGAAATAACTACTAGTTTTAGTGAAGGAATACCAGAGGTACTAATATATATTGATAAGCATAATGCTGCTACCTACGGTTTAACAACTGCTCAAATAGCAAATAGTGTTAGAAATGCAACTACAGGGATTACAGCTACTAGGTTTAAAAGCAATGGTGATGAAATAGACGTAATTATTAAGGGAGAAGAGAACGTAAAGGAAAGTCTAAGAAATCTTGAGCAAATGAGTATACCAACAAATACTGGGGGTAATATACCTTTAAATCAGGTTGCTAATGTAGCTGTAGAACTAGGACCTATAAGAATAAATAGGCAGGATCAACAAAGGGTTGTAAGCATTAGTGGGCAAATTGGTGATAGGGATTTAAGAAGTGTTACACAAGATATTGATAATTTACTGAAGACTTATGAAATGCCTAATGGATATAGCTATACTTTAGGGGGTCAAAATCAACAAATGAATGATGCCTTTGCTGATTTAACCTTAGCACTAGTTTTAGCTATAGTACTAATCTATATGGTAATGGCAGCACAATTTGAATCATTACTGCATCCTTTTACTATTATACTATCAGTTCCAATCGCTTTAGCAGGGGCCCTATTAGGACTTTTAATTACTGGGAAGGCCTTAGGTATAACTGCATTAATAGGGGTTATTATTTTAGCAGGTATAGTTGTTAATAATGGTATTGTACTGGTGGATTATATTAATACCTTAAGAGAGGCAGGAAAGGACAGAGCTGAAGCTATTACTACGGCTGGAAGGGTAAGATTAAGGCCTATACTGATGACGACTTTAACTACAATCTTAGGTTTATTGCCACTTTCAATAGGAATCGGAGAGGGAGCTGAGATGCAGGCACCTATGGGAATTGTAGTTATATCCGGATTACTATTATCAACGGTATTAACCCTGGTATTAATACCTATAGTATATACGGTTGTTGATGATATTTCAGTTAGAGTTAAAGCAAAGGTTAAAGGAAGAAAGAAAGAAGAAAAAGAGCTGCTTGGACATCAATAAATAATTATATTTACTATAGGTCTCCCTTAGCTAGCTAAGGGAGTTCTTTGTATGAATAAATTTTTTATTAAATTATATCATTAGTAGATGTGCCGTAAAGGAATTTAGGACATTAGTGTAGAATAATAAAAAATCTGTATTATTTTTCAAAATTACTCATATAAATACAAATCTAACTGTTTAAATTTAACCCATTGCGACTAAAGGAGAAATGACCATGGTGAAAAATGATTTATATAATGAGTATTCCAGTATAGGATATGGAGACCATATCTGTTTATTTTACGCAACAATTGAAGATTACAAATATGTTGCCATTAACTATATTATAGATGGATTAATAAACAACAATAAAGTTGTATGTGTAGTTCACGAATATCCAAAGGACTTATTAATACAGGATTTAATTTATAAAAACATTGATGCCAATAAATTTATTAATGTAGGACAATTAGAGATATTTAGTATTAATGATAAATATTTAGGGGAAAACGGATTTGTAATATCAAATTGGCATGAAAAACAACAATCAGCCATTAATGAGGGATATAAAGGTATTAGAGTAATGGGAGAAGCTATATTTGCCCTTCATGAAGATTATGGGCTAGATAAGCTTATGGAGTATGAACTTAAATGTAATAGTATAGATAGAGATAAACAAGTAGCTATGTGCATTTATAACAAAAAGGAGTTTCCTGAATATGTTTTAGAGGATATGGCTCATAAGCATAGCGTTATAATAAACGAAAGGCAGTTAATAAAGCCTAACCCCTATTTTATTGGATATGATAAGCTAGTAGAGCAATATATGAAAAAAATAGCAATGAAAAAACATCTATCACTGGGAGTGAGTAATAAGTACCCAATCGGAACAAATAGTATAAAGAAAAATAGGGAAGCTGCAATACTAAAGCATGTTATATCCTCAACTGGTGATGGTGTTTGGGAATGGGATTTACAAACAACAAAGGTTTTTCTAAACGAAAGCTTTTTACGTATGCTTGGATATCCAAATAAAGAGGTTATAGTTGAATCAAAAAGACTATTAAGATTAGTACATCCTGAAGATAGTTTTGCATTTAGAAAGCAAGTGGAAGAGTGCTTTAAACAGGAGGTAGAGAATATTGATTACGAGTTAAGAATAAAAGATGCAAAGGGTAACTGGGTATGGTTTAACATAAGAGGGACAGTTACAGAAAGGGATGATGTAAGCGGAGAAGCCCTTAAAGCAGTAGGCGTATTTATTAACATCTCAGAGAAAAGAAAAATTAAAGAAGAACTAGACTTAAAAAATAACCTAGATAAAATAAAAACTGATTATTTCACAAACCTTTCTCATGAGCTTAGAACCCCGTTAAATGTAATCTTCGGTAGTTTACAACTGCAAAATATGTATATGAAAAACGATGCATCCAGTGAATACATTGATAAATATATTAAAATTCATAAACGAATGAAGCAAAATTGTTATAGGCTTTAAGGCTAGTTAACAATATAATTGATATGTCTAGAATCCATTCGGGAGTTTACAATCTAGACCTATATAATTATAATATAGTGGGGCTAATAAATAACATTATTTTATCTATAAAGGACTATAGTAAAGCTCATAACCTGAATGTTGAATTTTTCTCGAATGTGGATGAATGTATTATTGCCTGTGATCCAGAGAAAATAGAAAGGATAATGCTAAATCTGCTTTCTAATGCTATAAAATTTACAGAATCAGGTGGACATATCAAAGTAGACATTCATAAAAGCGAAGATGAAATTAAGATTTCTGTAAATGACTCTGGTATTGGAATACCAGAGGACAAGCTTATGTATATTTTTAATAGATTTTCACAGGTGGATAAAGGCTTACATAGAAACCGAGAAGGAAGTGGTATAGGCTTATCTTTAGTGAAATCCTTTGTAGATATGCATGAGGGTAAAATTAATGTGAGTAGTAAATTAGGTGAGGGGACTGAGTTTACTATTGTACTACCTGTAAGGGAAATTGAGGATAGATCCGGTAATGAACAACCTATAGATATTTCTCAATCAAATGTAGAAATAATGCAGATTGAGTTTGCAGATATATATAGAACAAGCATATTGAAACTTAATAAATTTTTAGGGGGATAAAGGTGGATTCAAAGGAGTTATATAAACTAATTATAGAAACTCAAGATAGTTTGTATAAGGTAATTGACAGCAATAACAATCTAATCGAGCCGGAGGTTGTTAAAAAAAGTCAAGAATTAGATAGACTACTGAATGAGTATAAGCAGCAGAAGGATCTAGAAAGAAGAGCACAGCTATCAGGTAAATAGGTAGAATACCTTCTCTAGTTATTTAAAGAGTCATGGCTAGTATATTAAAAGCTACTAGTTATGACTTTATTTATTTTGGGTAAATAGATTATATGTAGCTATGTACGAGTATATCTAATACACAAGTAGTAGGCGGTACTATAAATAAGCCTCTATACATAAATTAAAGTAAAGATATTTTAGAGGAGGTATATTGAAATGATAAATTCTATTGTTTGCTGGGGAAGAAGCAAGATAGGAAAATGTCATTTATTTAGCCTTGATACAAATGATGAACATGAAATGAAGGAAGCAAAGATATTAAAAAGACATATCTCGCTTTTACAATCTAATTTAAACATATGTATAGATAAAAATAGCTTAGAAGATGTAATAGAATTTAATGGAGATTATATAGATAAAAATTATATAAAAGCGTATAAGGAAGGGCAAACTTATTTTAAAGACTCAGATAATTATTTAGTAGATAAGCTAATAGATAGCCCCTGTGGTGCAATGTGTAAAGTTGGGGAAGTTGAAATAAAAAAACTTATGATTGATATTAAGGAAAGCATTAAAAAGTACAATTCAGATTTATCTATAATAAAGAAAGTACAAAATTATTGTAAGGCTGTTAGTCATAAGGATCATAGTAATGATAGTGTATTTTTCAAATTTGGAAGAGATAAGAATAAGGATTTAATAGCCTTCTACTTTAATATAAAAAGCTTTATTTTAAATGACAGGTATACAGCTGTTGAGCCCGCATTTGTTTTTTCTGGTGATGGAGAATATCCATTTCATAAACATACAGTACTCCATCTAAAGCGAGAGGGAGAGGAACCCAAAGTAATAATATGGGGGTTTCAATCTAATAATAGTAAAAGAGGCCATGGTGCCTTTATGCTCCGAAATTTAGAGGATTTAATAAGAAGAATTAATGAAAACATAAAGGTAATGAATATGTTAAATGGAAATCGTACATATGTAAGGGGACCAATAGAGGTAATATCTGCAGATGTTATACCTGGAAACATTCCATATAACAAATTAGTCGCCTTTTATAACAGAAATGGATTACCGACTATTACTCGAATGAGTGACGGTTACGGAGTAACTATAGAAATATATAAGCATATTAATTAAGGAATAATATTAAATTTAAGTATTATTTTGGTATAATAAACAATGATAATTTATTTTATATTGACAGGAGGTAATCACATTGAATACAAAGGAAATAATGGATATAGCCTTAGAACTTGCTGGTTTAGACCAGGTGCCACCGGACTCTGGTGTTATTGTAGAAGGGGAAAATATTAAAAAGGTAGCTATAGGTATTGATATGGAACTAGCTGAAATGATGCTAGCAAGAGAATTAGGTGTAGATTTGGTTATTACACATCATCCAACAGGAGGAAGTCCAAGAATTGATTTACATAAGGTAATGGATAATCAAATAGATAGGATGGTTCAGGCTGGAGTTCCAATAAATAAGGCCCAGAAGGCTTTAAGTGAAAAAAAGGCAGAGATCCAAAGAGGCTTTCATGTATCAAACTACGATAGAGCTGTTTCAACTGCAAAACTGTTAAATATGCCATTCATAGGAGTACATTCACCAACAGATATTTTAGCAGAAAGAAAAGTCCAGGGGGTTTTAGATTCAAAGCTAGGGGTTAACCCTAAGTCCACACTTCAAGACGTTATTGACGCCCTAGAGACTCTTCCAGAATATAAAAAAACCTTAGCTAAGCCAACAATAATTGTTGGTAGTAAAAATGATTACGCAGGTAGAGTTTTTGTTACTATGGCAGGTGGAACCGGTGGGGGAATAAACGTAGCAAAGGCATATTTTGAAGCAGGAATCGGTACCCTAGTGGTTATGCATATGCCAGAGGATGTAATAAAGGCTATAAAAGAGCAAAATATAGGAAATGTAATTATTGCAGGACATATGGCAAGTGATTCTGTAGGAATTAATGAATTTGCAAATGCATTAGAAAATAAAGGTATTGAAATATTAAGAATGAGTGGATTAATCGATCCAAAATAGAGAATAATAAACCCTTCATTAATTTTTAATTAATTGAGGGGTTTTAACATTTCAATTGCATACTTTTCTTAGAAAAGTATTAAAATTTAATATAGACATTATTTTGAAAGGAAAGTTATATATTGAAAAAAATATTATGGTGGGGTTTTGTTATAGTCTGGGTTATGGTTATTTTCTATTTTTCTAGTAGACCAGGATATATTTCAAGAGATCAAAGCTTAAAAATTGCGGAGCGAGTAGAGGATGTGGCTGCTGTTATAGAGTATAGGTTTGAGCTAGATATTTTAGCTAGGTATAATCTCCATAATATAGTTAGAAAAAATGCACATATTTTTAACTATTTTATTCTATCAATAATTATTATATTTGCCCTTAACCACACAGGGATAGAAGGCATAAAAAAATACACCTACACTTGGCTTATAGGAAATCTAATTGCTGTACTAGATGAGCTATACCAAAGCTTTATTCCAGGAAGAAGCGGTGTTTTAAAGGATGTATTTATTGATAATATAGGGATAATCTTAGGAATTCTTTTATATTTTATTTTAGTAAATATTAGAAATTATAGACGTAAGGAGTTTATATAAAGCTGATTTAATTTTTGAATTTTATCCTTTCGTTAAATTTATATAAATTTATAAAATGTTATAGAAAAACTCTTTCTAACAATTTATTATTAGAAAGAGTTTTCAATTGAATAATTATTTACTTGTAACTATAACTCAGAGGCTTTAATAGCCACTCCTTCACTAAGCTTGTCGCTTGGAGATACAATAACTTCCTCACCTTCACTTAAACCACTAATTATTTCAACTAACCTTTGGGCTTCCATACCCTTTTCAATTTCTCTAATTACTGCCCTATTATTTTCATTTATAAAAACATAATCTTTTCCATCTAAAAAGAAAACGGCATTTTTAGGAACTAATAAAACATTTTCCTTTCTAGAAGTAACAATTTTCATATCTAAATTATAGCCTGGTCTTAGTTTTTCAAAATTATCCTTCATAGTAACTTCTACTTTTACTCTTTTTTGCTGGATACCTAAGTCAGAAACCTTACTAAAGGCCTGGGGATGGATTTTCCTAACAACTCCAGAAGCCCCGTCAATTCCTAAATCTTTACTGTGTATTTCAACGATAGAACCCTCGGATATATTTACTATTTCACCTACTAAAATATCTCCTTCTAAATAGAGCTCACCTTTATCCCCTATACCCATTAAATTAAGTCCTGGTTGAACAAAGCTTCCAACTTCAATAGGCTTTGAGATTACTGTACCATTTATAGTTGATACAAGAGTAAATTCTTTCATCCTTTGGGTTAATTCTTCGATTTGAACATCGATTTGACGAAGCTGTGACTCAAACTGCTTTGATTTATCACCAACAATATTTCTTTTAGCCATTTCTAAATCTAAATTTAAGCTAGTAAGAGTAGACTGTTCAACCTCAAGCTTTGTTTGTGCTAATTGATATTCTTGCTGACTTATAGCTCCTGCATCATAAAGTTTTTTACTATTATTAGCAGTCTTTTCAGCATCTGTCACCTTATTTTCCATAATGCTAATTTGTAATTTTAGCTTCTCAATTTCTTTATTCGTCATGTCAGTAACTTCGTTATATTGAGATAATAAGGCTAATTTACTTTGCTCAAGTATGCTAATTTGAGTTAATATAGACTGATTATCTATAGTTAATAAAATATCACCTATTTTAACTGTATCTCCTACATCTACGAAGACATCATTAACTTTTCCTGCAACGGATGAATATATATTAACTTGATTTTCAAGATTAACCTCACCTAGTTCTTCAACATACTCCGTAATATCACCAAGTACAACTTTAGTTGTATTTACTTCTATTGCTTTATTTTTACCACCTATTGCTATTGATACTACTGTTAGTACTAATATAATTCCAGCAATGACTATTATCTTTTTCTTATTTTTCACCTAATTCACACTCCTTTTTTAGAATAAGCTTCAAAACTAGGAAACTCTATTTTTTAGTGCATCTAAAAAGTTTATTTTATAAATCTTTCTAATTGTTGCAAGCTGAGCAGTCGTTACAAATACAAGTGTTGCAATGGCAGTTATAACATAGGTCTTAGGCTCAATAATTAGTGGTATACCAATCATATCTACTGATATTGAAGATACTATACCCCCACACATTACATATCCTACAGGTATGCCAAGTAAAATTCCTAGTATACTCATAAATCCATTTTCTCGGCTTACCATTTTATAGATTTCTTTTTTATCAAAGCCCATCACCCTTAAAGAGGCAAATTCCATAGTTCTTTCTGTAATACTAATAATTGTAATGTTATAAACTATGGCGAAGCCTAATATACCACCAAATAACATCATTATTCCTACAGAGTAAATAATCATATCCATAAACTCTAAGAAACTATTTATCATATCATCGACTGACTGTATTTGCCTTATATTTTTAACATCCCTAAGCTTTGAAACTACATCGTCCCGAGAGTCCATTAATACGCCTGTTATCATACCTTTTTCGCCTATTAAGTCATTTAAGGCATCAATGCTCATATAGGCGTTTGTTCCTAAATACTGTTCAATAATACCAGTTACTACGATATAAGTATCATCCTTATCAGGCATAAAATTTTTAATGAGTATTTTATCTCCAACCTTAACCCCTAAGGAATTAGCCAAACGATCAGCTAAAATTATGCCATCCTCTGGTAAGATAACAGTCTTTCCATTAGGACTTTTAAAATTGTAGAATTCTGTATTTTCTAATAAACCTACAGTAACTACAGTCTTTTTTCTCCAACCATTACGGAGTTCAAAAGGGACTTCCGCTTTGGGTTCTACCTTATCTATATCAACAATCTTTGATAACTCTCTTATGGCATTACTAGTCATAGGAACTGTGAAGTCAACACTATAACCCATAGTTTGAAATTCACCGTAATGCAGTGAAAATAAATTGGTCCACACAGAAGACATAAAGATTGGAACCATAGTTATACCATATGTTAGTGCAATCCCTAGCACTAAGAAAGCTGCTCTTTTTTTATTTCTCATAATATTTCGGATAACCATTTTCCAGCTAAATGTGATTTTACTCCATAATTTCTTAAATCGTTCTAAAAAGATTCTTCCACCAGACTTAGGGGCCTCTGGCTTCATAGAGTCTGCAGGTAAAATATTAAGTACACTTCTAGCTCCAATTAATCCTGATATTATACAAAAGGCACTTGTTAACAACACACCATAAACAAAATAAATATAATAGACCTTCATTTGAAACGTAGGAATATTCATAAACTGAATATACAGGCTAGTGAACGACATGGATAGTGGGATACTTAACAAAATCCCGAGTATTGATCCTACTAACCCTATTGCTAAGGAAAACTTCGTATAATGCAGCATTATTTGAAAATTCGAGTAACCCAAAGCCTTCATTACACCGATAGACATTCTATCGTTTTTCACTATTCTAGAAAGCATAATATTAATAATTATAGCTGCAACAACTAAAAATAATAGGGTGATTGCAGTGGACATCATATCTAATTGTTCTACTTCCTGCATCATCATACTGTGGCTTAACTGATCTTCTCTCTTTACTGTTCGCCTTACCCCATAGCGGTCTAATTCATCTTCAATTTCGTCAATAATACTATCGATTTTATGGGCATAACCTTCTTTAATCTTAATAACTATTTCATTATAGCTACCCTGGTACCCTAAGACTGTTTGAGCAAAATCCTCAGTTACATATATTACACCAAATTTCTCTGGGGCAGGTAGTAGACTTTGCTCATTTTCCATAAGATATATATACTCTGGGCTACCAACTATACCAACTACATCTAAAGGCACCTCCCGGCCACCTATATAGGGTGTTATTTTATCATCTATTTGAATACCCCTAGCATCGGAAAACTGTTTAAGTACCACTGCAGTTTTCGAGTCATTAGATATACGGTCCCCATCTAAAATATAGAAGTCGTTAATTATAAAATTCTCATCCGGAATGGATGTAAGTCTAACAGTCACCTTCTCCTCAGGATCCTCTACCCGTAAAGGTACGTCACTGCTGATTCTTCCTTGAGCTAGGTCAACCCCTTCGATATTGTGGAGCTGATCAATAGCGGTTTTTGGTACCCTTACAACTTCAACAAAAACATCTCCAAAGTTAGTTGCGTCATAAAACTGGAATATAGAGTCATATAGGTTATCTCCTACCATGCTAAAGGAAACATAGATTGTTAAAGCTAAAATAACCGTTAATGAGATTGAAATAAATTGTCCCTTTGAATTTTTTATTAGCCTTAATAGCCTTATATCTAATTTTTTCACTACCACTCAATCCCTTCAGGATGAATTGGATTCTTATTTATTTTAACTTCCGTAATTTCACCACTTCTCATTTTAATTACTCTATCAGCCATATCTCCAATAGGCACGTTATGTGTAATTATTACAACTGTTTTATTATATTTTTGATTAATTTCCTTTAATAGAGTTAGTATTTTAATACCTGTTTTAAAGTCTAGAGCCCCCGTAGGCTCATCACATAGTAGTAAAGCTGGATTTTTAGCAACAGCCCTTGCTATAGCAACCCTTTGTTGTTCCCCACCACTCATTTGGGCAGGAAAATGGTCTTTTCTATCTCCTAAGCCTACAGCTTCCATCACCTCATCAATATCTAATGCACCCTTACAAATTTCCGTTGCTAACTCAACATTTTCCTTTGCAGTAAGGTTAGACATTAAATTATAGAACTGAAATACGAAACCAATCTTCTCCCGTCTATATGCGGTCAGTTTAGAGTCATTATAATTAGTTATATTTTCACCTTCCATAATGACGGTTCCTTCAGAAGGTAAATCCATTCCACCTAAAATGTTTAGTAAAGTACTTTTCCCTGAACCACTGGGACCTAGAATAACAACAAATTCTCCCTTAAGCAGCTCTAAGGATATATTTTTTGCTGCTGCAACAGTCACTTCCCCCATTTGATATAGTTTACTTACGTTTTCTACTTTCATTATTACATTATCAGTCAACCTTGCCCCCTCCATTTCCAAATAATCCATATTTTAAGAAGTCATAAAAATCTTCAGCAAATGATTGTACTTCTTCCTGACTATTTATTTTACATGCGAACTTTTCTGAAAAGGATTCCACAATCATTGAAAGCATATCTATAGCAAATTCTACGTTTAAATTTCTAATCTCGCCCTTTTCAACACCTTCTCTAATAATGTCGCCGTATATTTTTTTAATAGCTCTTAGTTTTTCAGCCATAACTTTTTCAGTTATTAGGGGTATAGTCATAACATCCTTATAAAATGCCATGGAATAGTCCTGGGAAGCCTCTAAACTATGGGTTAATATATAGTCTATCTTTTCAATTGTCCCATTTTTAGTTTTAAGCTGCTCTTCTAGATAGTTAGTATGAATAGCCATTAAGGACATTAAAACCTCTAAAAATAACTCTTCCTTGGAATTGAAATGTTTATAGATAGTCATTTTACTAATGCCAGCTTCTTTAGCAATTTCATCCAACGTAATATTTTTATACCCATATTCTATAAATAGTTTACTTGCAGTTTCAATTAATCTATTATATTTAATTTCACTTTGCTTAATCATAAGTCAATCCTCCAGATTTAACTTTGTACTATTATAGTATTATAGTACAATTTTATAGTATCATAATTTTGGTGTTCATTACAATAATATTTAATTTAAATGTAAAAATATGTAGATAGTATAAACTTGCCTATATAGTAAGTATATTCTAGCTCGGTACATTTAACTTCCATTGGGTTTTAAATGTATGTTATTTTCTTGATCCTGAACTAAATTTTAATTTTATTCATAAAAAGGTACTAGCTTTGTAACTAGTACCCGTTATAAACACTTTACTAACTAAATTGATTGTTTTTTTTATGTCTAACTATGCTTTCAATCAAACACTTTTGAGTATGGAGAATTTCTTCTTTTAGTTTCTCTAAATCAGCTTTGGTGACTGGATAATCATAAGCAGTATTACTATTTGCTGAGTCCATAAATCTATGACATATGCTTGCCTGGGAATACCTCTTTTTAATAGTATCAACAGAATTTAGACTTTTAATTTTGATGCCATTGTTAAGATATATATAAGGCTTGCTACTACTTATCTCTTTTATTGAATAAAAGTTGATATAGCTTATGGAGGGGTCCTTAGGAACTATTGGAGTTTTTGTCTTTATAGGGATTAATAAGAGGGACTTAGTTATCGGTAAGGGCATGTAGTATTTATTGTGAATATATGTTTGTTGTTTTTTTCTAAGTAACTTTAAATCAATAGCATAGAATTCTGCAATTTCTCTTAAAACAGATGAAACGGATTTATGAATAATTATAGGCTTACCACAATTAAGAATCAGTTTTGTTGAATTGCCCACGTTATTAATTGTTTCTGTTAGAACACAAGCAATTGTTTCATTATTATCTAATATGTTTTGAATTTTAGTCAAAATCTCACCCCTAGAATTTTTAGTAATTACTTAAATTCGAAATTTCAAAATAATATAAGCAGAGCCCATTAGTTTTAACTAGTTGGCTCAATTTTTGATTTAAAGAAGAAGTGGAAATAAAGATTATTTCCTAATGAATTAGTAGATTTGCTAACTGAATTATTTCTAATCTAAAATATGACAATCCTATGGTTTTCGCTACAATATTGTTGCCGGCAAATATTAAAGATATATTTCTAAGGATGTGTAGAGATTGTCAGTTCAAGAATTGGTTGAAAAGGCACTGATCGGAGAACATGTCTCCGTAGAGAGTCTAATAGGGCATTTACGACCACTAATTTTATCTTCTATGAAAAGGTATGGAGGAATAGGTGGTTTTGATGAGGATGCATATAGCGAAGGTGTTCTTATTGTATTAGAAAGCTTAAAGGAATTTGATAAGGATAAGGGCGTTCATTATTTAGGCTTTATTAAAGTAAAGCTTAAGCACTACTTTTTAAATAGGAGTAGAAAAAATAAAAATATCTATTCTTTAGATGCTCCTGTGGATAAAGACGAGGAATTAACATATTTAGACACAATTGTTGATAAGCTTGTGGATATACCCGGGTATTGTGTTAACAAAGAAGAGGTTATCCACATAAAAGAAGCAATTAATGCCTTAACTAAAACACAAAGAGAAATTATTGAGGATTACTATTTTAATGATATGACCTTAAATGACATAGGAATTAAAAGAAATATACATTTAGTTTCAGTTGCAAAGATAAAGGCATCCGCACTAAAAAAATTAAGAAAAAAGTTAAAATATATATGCTAAAGATTATGTCTAGAAAACATTTATTAAGTAGATAGGAGGTGAAGGAATGCCAGTATCAGTAGTAAGTGAAACTTCAAGATTAAGAGTTCGATTAGTAGAAGCCATTGATGATAATGGAAATGAAAAGCTATCAACAAGGACTTTTGGAAACGTAAAACCTGATGTGGATAATGAAACACTATATAATGTAATGCTAGATATTTTAGGACTTCAAGAAAAGCCAGTTAACTCAATTTTTAGAGTAAAAGAGGAAGAGCTTAGAGGATAGATATAAAAGAGTATAAAGCTACTGGGAGGTGAGGGCTTGAGCAGGACTTTAGAGATGGTGTTTAAAAATAATCAAAATAAAATAGTAAGAATTAATATAGTTAACGCAAAGGAAAATCTTACAGGAGCTGAAGTAAAGGCTGTTATGGAAAAGATTATAGCTGAAGGGATATTTATACCGGGAGATCAGCAATTAATTGAAATAGATGGGGCTGTTGTAGTTAGTGTAAATAAAGAGGAGCTTGAATTAGCATAGATTTAAAAAAGCTGGAGAGTAATTTTCCAGCTTTTTTAAATAATTTATAAAACCATCTCGTATTTCAACATCCCTAAGCGCCTACTAGATCGGAAATAAAATAGCCGAAATGATTACATTAGTATCAATCATTATTCTCATATTTTTTCTCCTGAGCTTCTTTCCTCACTTCTTTAACTAAATTTGCAATATCTTCTTCTGAGTAAATACCGACTTATTCCGCCACACTCTTCATTTAATTTTATATTTTCTCGAGAGATATAATTGATGCGTTGGCAAATATAATTTTATCCCCCTCCTGAATAAAAAGAACTTTGTCCCCTTCTTTAAGTTTTAATCTCTTTCTTATCGCTATTGGTATTGTAATTTGTCCTTTTCATGTAATTTTAGCCATTTCCATAATTTTTTCCTCCTTCTTTTTATATTCTCCTTGCTTTCCTTACTTCCGTAATATCATATTATGTGGGATTTTTATTAATATATCTCACAAAGTTTTACTTCAATATATGTATAACGCCTATCTATACATTAATATTTTATAGTTTTTCTTCAAAAGTGAATAATCATTAGATATAATTATAATAATGTGATAATAACGATAGAAAAGAGGATTTAGATGTTTAATATAGATGATGAGCTTTTAAGAGATATTGCAAGCTACCAAGGAGCATACACTAAGGGCGTACAATACTATAGACAAAGAAAAGTAACTAAGCTTACATTTGATCCTATTAAAAATAAATTTAAGGCTCAGGTAAATGGAACATATAACTATAAGGTAGAGGCGGAGTTTGATACGGAAGGGTCATTTTTGGATGGAGATTGCTCATGTCCTGCTCATGATGGTTACTATGGCCACTGCAAGCATATTGTAGCACTATTGTTAGATATAAAGGAGAAGGATCAAAGAGGGCTATTCTCAGAGAAAAAGGTAGAGCTATATTCAAACGAAATATTAGACTATTTTAAAAATATTAATAATGATAGAATACCTGTTAAATTAGAAATTACCCTTGAGATAAGTAAGGGTGGCTTTCGAAACGAAGATTTTAAATGCTTTTTAAGTTTAAGAATAGGGATAGATAGACTTTACATAGTTAAAAATATGAGGACTTTTATAAGCGCTATATATCGGAAGTTACCTATTAATTTCGGAGTTAATTTTACTTTTAATCCTGGCGAACATAAATTTAAGGATAGTGATCAAAAATTAATTGATATGATTGTAGAGATGTATGAGCATGAGCAGCTTGTGGATCACGATTACTATGGAAATAGTTCTAATCATCTATTTATGGGAAAACATATACAGCTTAGTACTAAGTCCTTTGAACGATTCTTAAAACTTCTTCAAACAGAGAATTTTGATAATATTAAATTCGAAATATTAGGTAGACCATATGGTAATTTACCTATTTATGAAGGTGAACTTCCTGTTCAGTTTATATTAGATAAGAAGAATAAAGATATGGAATTAAATCTATCAATAGACAAGAAGCTAATTCCTCTAGATTATGAGTCCAAATTATTTTTAACTGAGGACGGAATTTGTATAGTACCAGAGAAACAAAGAATGGGCATTAGGCCCTTTCTATCTAAAAAAATTAACGAGGATTTTAAATTAAAAATTCCAAAGGAAGAGGAAGAATCCTTTATAACAAATATTTTTCCTAGAATATGTGAAATAGGGGAAGTTGAAATTAGTAGTAGCCTAAAGGAGCAGATTTATAGTCCTGAATTAAAAAGTGAAATATATTTTGATAAAAAAGAAGATCAAATTGTTGCAAAGCTTATATGGTCATATGGGGATATTAAAATAAATCCGTTCACTACATTTAAAAGAGAAGAAAATGATAGAAGAATTTTAATTAGAGATATAGATAAGGAAAAAGCAATACTTGATTACTTCGAAAAAAATGAATTTAAAGTAAGAAATGGAGAGGCCTATTTACAGGATGAGGATTTAATTTTTAGCGTAATTAATAAAGGGTTTAAGGAATTACAAAAAAATACTGATATATATTATTCTGAGTCCTTTAAAACTATGGAAATAAAAGCCCCTTCATTGTTTAGTGGCGGTGTGAGATTTGATTCTGAGCTTGATCTATTAGAGTTTCATTTTGATATAGAGGGTATAAGTGATAAGGAATTAAAGGGTCTATTAAAATCTCTTAGAAAAAAGAAAAAATACTTTAGATTAAAGGAAGGCAGCTTTATTCCATTAGATGATAACTACATGTTAGGTTTAAATCAATTAATGGAAAGACTAGATATAACTGAAGATGATATTTTAAATAAGGTTATAGAACTACCGAAATATAAGGCCCTGTATTTTGATGAATTACTTAAGGAAAATGACCTGAGCTTTATAAAAAGAAATAAAGGTTTTAAGAAATTTATAGAGGATATTAAAGATTTTGATGATGTTGAATATATGGCACCAAAGGAAGTAGAAGGTGTTTTAAGAAAATATCAGCTTCAAGGTATGCGTTGGCTAAAGACCCTAACTAGATATGGCTTAGGTGGAATTTTAGCAGATGATATGGGCTTAGGAAAATCTCTACAAATATTAAGTTATTTGCTTTCAGAAAAAAATGAAAAAGGGAAGTCTACAGCTTTAATTGTTTCTCCTACTTCATTAGTATATAACTGGCTTAATGAAATAGAGAAGTTTACTCCACAGCTAAAAGCACTAGCTATAGTTGGCAATAAGGGAGAAAGAGAAGATATCTTAAAAATAGTAGATGAATATGATATTGTAATAACTTCATATCCATTAATAAGAAGAGATGCTGATTTATATGAGTCTATAAGCTTTAACTATTGTATTTTAGACGAGGCACAGCATATAAAAAATCCACTTTCACAAAGTGCAAAATCCGTAAAGGGCATTAAAGCAAAACATAAGTTTGCATTAACTGGAACCCCAATAGAGAACTCATTAACTGAGCTATGGTCAATTTTTGATTTTGTAATGCCTGGATATTTAGCCTCACATAACAAATTTAAAAATAGATTTGAAAAACCAATTATAAAGGATAGGGATGAAAATTCCTTAAAGGAGCTAGGTAAACTTATAAGGCCATTTCTCTTAAGAAGGCTAAAGAAACAGGTTTTAACAGAGCTTCCTGAAAAAACAGAGAGTAAAATGGTCACAGATTTAACTAGGGAACAAAAACAAGTATATTTAGCATATTTAAAAGAAATAAAGGGAGAAATAGAGGACGAGATTAAAAGAAACGGATTTGAGAGAAGTCAGATTAAAATCCTTGCGGGCTTAACTAGGCTTCGTCAGATTTGCTGCCATCCAGCGCTCTTTCTTGACAATTACAAAGGGGGCAGTGGAAAAATGGAGCTACTAAATGAACTTTTAGAATCCTATATGGAGACTGATAATAGAATTTTACTTTTTTCACAGTTTACTAGTAATTTAGCTTTAATTAAAGAGAGACTAGATGAATTAAATATTGACTATTTCTATTTAGATGGAAGCACTCCAATGATTGATAGGGGAGAAATGGTTAATAGATTTAATGAAGGCAAGGGCAAGATATTTTTAATTTCCTTAAGGGCTGGGGGCACTGGCTTAAACTTAACTGGAGCAGATACTGTTATTCATTTCGATCCATGGTGGAATCCAGCAGTAGAGGATCAGGCAACAGATAGGGCCTATAGGATAGGACAAAAGAACAGAGTACAGGTAATTAAGCTAATTACTAAGGGAACTATAGAAGAGAAAATTTTTGACTTGCAAGAAAAGAAAAAAGAAATGATAAATGCTGTAATACAGCCAGGAGAAACAATGCTATCTAAAATTACCTCTGAAGAGCTGCTGGATATATTAGATACAATTCTAGTTGGAGCTTAAGGAGAAAAACAAAGTATTTTATTTTTTAATTATATTAAATTATAGATAAAAGAGGAGGGAAAAGCAATGGAAAGATCTTTTGTAATGATTAAACCCGATGGAGTTGAGAGAAGATTAATAGGTGAAATTATTAGTCGATTTGAGAAAAAAGGATTTAAGATTGTACAGGGTAAAATTGTAACTGCTGACATAGTTACTGTAGAAAAACATTATGAAGAGCATAAGGATAAGCCGTTTTTTTCTAAATTAGTAGACTACATATTGGAAGGTCCAGTAATGCCGATGGTCTTAGAAGGGGAAAATGTAGTGGAGATTATTCGTCTTATGGTTGGAAATAAAGAGCCAAGGTTGGCTGCTCCGGGTACTATCCGAGGAGATTTTTCACACAGTGTTACTAAAAATATTATCCATGCCTCCGATAGTATAGAAAGTGCAGAGAGAGAAATTAGAATTTGGTTTGCTGAATAAATGTAATCATTGTGAATCTTAAGGGAATTAAGACAATAAAACTCCATCCAGAATAATCTTGGGTGGAGTTTGGAGCTTTTTTGTTTTTTTATTGTTTTTATGTGAAAGTTATTTAGTTTTGAGACACTGGTAGTTAGATTAAGCCCTGTACGATTAAAAACACTTGTCCAAACTTAGTCATAAATGGAACTAATATATTCTTATTAATATTAACCTTACTGAAATCTGTTAAGGTAGTTGGTGGGGTTAGGTTAATAATATAGTTTTCATCAGCCATATTTAGTGTGAATAGTCCATTAGTAAGGTTAAGATACTCTGAAACCGCTGCGTCTGCTAATTCATCTCTTTGGGTAATATTAATTTTAGAGTATGCCGATGCAAATTTGATATATGTATTTTCATCCATACCTAAATATGTATTAAAGGTATAATCCCCAGTAATACCTTGTTTAGCAAGAATGATATTTTCAGGAATTGTGACGTTTGGTTCCGTGTTTAAAAAGCTTTCACTATCAACAAAACGAACTAATTTTCTATAAAATAGGGTTACAAAGTCACATACAATATCTAATGAAATAATTCCTGATAAATCGTATTGAGATTTAATCAATGGGCTAACTAATTCATAAGTGGGGCCCTTATCTAAATGGGTAAGAGAATTATCTTTAACTACATCCTCATTATATAAATTAAGTATCTCTTCTAGCTTTTCTATGGTGAAAATTTCTAAATCTAATAGACTTTGACTTAATTGAACAGTACCGATTTTTTGTTGCTTCAATAAATCTTCTACATCAGCTTCAGATAAATAACCTAACTCTACAGCAATTTCCCCGAATCTCTTATCTGTCTGTTTTTGAATATTGTGTATTTTGTTAACTTGCTCTGCATTCATAAAACCATTATCCATTGCTAATATACCGAGTTTTACCCTAGTCGAACGGTTTTTATCAAGAACCTTGTTTAAGGTCTCCGCATCTATAAATCCTTTATTTAACAAAAAGTTTCCAAAATATTGATGCAACATTTTCTCACCCCTGGTTACAATTTATAGTGTTTCTAGTACTTTTTTAACACCTTCTTCATTCCATGGTTTCTGTATGAAGTTCATAGCCCCCGCCTTTAGGGCTTCTCTTAGCATAACTTGGTTACCTATGGATGAAATAATAACAACTTTCGCGTCCTGATCATAATCTTTTATTCTTTTTAAGCATTCTAAACCATCTACCTGGGGCATTACAATGTCTAAAAAAACTAAATCAGGATTATTGTCAATATACTTTTCAACTGCTTGTTCACCATCTGAGGCCTCAATAATTTCAAATGAAGAATTATAGTTTAACAGAAATTCTTTCAATTGCACCCGAACTAATAAGGAATCATCACATAATAATATTTTCTTACTTAAATCACTCATTAAATACACCCCTCATAATTTTGGAATAATAATGTAAAATAAAAACATATAGTAACATTATCCATGTTTAAATGATCAAGGTTAATAGGTATATTATACCATGATTTTGGATAAATCGTAAATTTTTTAAATAATATAGTAGTAGTATGAGGAAAAATGATGAATAAGGGTATGATATAATTATTATAAATATCACTGTGAGGTGTAAGTAAATGAAAAAAACATTAATTGTTGTTGGAGGTGATGCGGCGGGTATGAGTGCTGCATCAAAGGCAAGGAGACTTGATCTAAATTTAGATATAATTGTATTTGAAATGGGAGAGTATGTATCTTATTCAGCTTGTAGCTTACCCTATTATATTGCAGGAGTAACGACATCTAAAGAAAAACTATTTTCCAGAACTCCAGAAGAATTCGAGAAAAGTGATATTTCTGTGTATTTAAACCATGAGGTTACTTCAATTGATGTGAATCAAAAAACTGTCGATGTTTTAAACCATAACACCGGAGCTACGTTTACCCGGCCATATGATTATTTAATGTTTGCAACAGGTTCCCATTCCTTTGTACCACCAATACCTGGTGTAAAATTAGAAAATGTTTTAACTTTAAAAAATATACCAGATGCTGATTCTATAAAATATATGGTCTCAAAGGATAATATTAGAGACGTAGTAATTGTAGGTGGTGGATATATAGGACTGGAGTTAGTAGAAACTATGCTTCATCTAAATAAGAAGGTAAGGATTTTTCAACGACCAAAAGAATTGATGAATGTTATGGATGAGGAGTTTGGAGAGATAATTCGTGAAGAGCTCGAGAAACATGGTGTAGAAGTACATACAGATGAATCATTGACTGAAATATTAGGGGAAGAAAAAGCCACTGGCATTAAAACTGAAAAGGGAGAGTATTCAGCAGATTTAGTAATATTAGCTTTAGGTATCAAACCAGCTACAGAATTATTAAAGGATAGTGGTGCTGAGTTTTTAAAAAATGGGGCATTAGTAGTGGATGGATTTTCAAGAACCACTATACCATACGTTTATGCAGGCGGAGATTGTGCGTCAATTTATCATAAAATAAAGAAGAAAAATGTTTATTTACCCCTAGGGACTAATGCCAATAAGCAGGGTAGGATAGCAGGAGGACATATAGGTGGAGAAAAAGTAGAGTTTAAGGGGGCATTGGGTACTTCAGTATTAAAGGTAGTGGATTTATCCGTAGGCTTAACTGGATTAACGGAAAGAGAGGCTAAAGATTTAGGAATTAATTATGACACAGTCTTAGTTAAGACATCAAGCCACGCGGGAAGTTATCCAGGCAGAAAAAGAATTACGATAAAGCTTGTGTATAACAAAGATACACTGGTTTTATTAGGGGCACAAATGGCTGGGGAAGATGGAGTCGCAAAAAGACTAGATATATTTGCAGTGGCTATAGATCAGGAAATGACAACGGAAGATATAGGATATTTAGACCTTTGTTATGCCCCACCTTTTGCAACTGTTTGGGATGCAGTACAGGTTGCTGCTAATGCAGCTAAATAACAATAATTATTAAAGTGGAATAAATACCTATTAAGCGTATATTTATTGCACTTTTACTTTTTATAATAATTTAGACCTTTGTCCATGAGTGGAGAAGAATTTTTTATATGCAAATAAGAGTTAAGTTATTAAGAAAGAAGGCTCTAATATGATTTAAATGTAATAGTATATCCTTCGTAGAGTCATGGTTTTAAACAAAACCTACTATTTATTGTAATCACTTAAGTAGAGATATGATATATTTATAGGTATAGTTGAGACCCTGTTCTAGCTGCTCAATATAGAACCCTAATCATCGCTTAGATTGCTCCTCAACATAGTACTACATCTTATTACTGAATTGCAATGTAACTTAATAATAGAAAAATGAAGACCATACTAAGAACATAATCTCCTCATTTTTCTAAACCCTAACAAAAACCTCGTACAATCCAATATCCAATGTTGAATTGTACGAGGTTATTTATTGCTTTATTATAGCTTTACCATATCAATAACGACATCTATAGGCGAATCCCAGAACTCTCCATACATCCGGCCGGTACCGGTCACGCTACCCAGCTTGACAGAAAGTTGTATTTCAATGGTCAGTCCTTCACTTTCATAATACAATTCATTGGTGTTTGCGTTGTAAGAGAGGATCGTTTCTTCTTCATCATCCGATATCCAGGTTACCGTTCCGTCTCCGTTATCTCTTAATGTAATGATTTCGGTTTGGGGTTCCTCATCCGCTACTTTCATTACACAGCTGTAGGTTCCGAAAATATCTTCTGCTACCATCACCGGAGGCTCTTCGGAAACCTCTTCAAAAATGGTTGCAGTCAGGACCTCCATTCGAGCTCTCATGACTTCAATATCCGGATTCCAGGTGTCTTGGATTAGATCAAGGATTTTCATAGACCCTTCAGGGAGCGGGTATCCGGCGGTTTCTAAGGTAGATTTTATAGCCTCCTCACTAAGGTCCGTGACGTCTATTACCTGACCGTTAATGGTTACTTTTCCATCTTTTGAAGTAGATATTTCCATTCCCAGTACCTTGTTTTCAAAGTACAGATCCATCAAGGAATCACTGATATACACCAGGGCATCCCCGGTTCCCTTGGTCTTCTCCTGCAGGTTGGTCAAATCAAAATTCAAAAGCCCAATCACTGAAGTAACAGGAGCTGTTTTTTTCTTTAGTTCATTGAAGCCAACGGATACTTTATTCTTCTCCCCCAGGATAATAGTGCTGCTGGTATCTGCCACTTCAATGGCACATTCAATGCCGCTGGCAATGAATCCGGCACCCTCCAGGACGGAAACGCTAGCGCCCCCTGTGGCTACTAGGGATAGGCCAAAAACCGCTACTTTTGAAGTGGTCTTGGTGGCCTGTAGGATATTGACCACCTTGTTGTTCCAATCTGCATCCGCCATAGCTCCTTCGTGGATGATCTTCTGAGCCACGGTCATCTGTTCATAGGCAGTCTTAGCATCCACTCCAAGCTGTTTGGCAAGCTGGTTGTAACGTTTGGCTCCCTTGAGGGCATCGTACTGCTTCGTCAGTTTTTCTGCCCAGGCTACCTGGTCGAATTCCTTAGATTTTTCTGCTGCATAGGCAACGGACAGGAAAGAAAAGGGGCTCTTTGTTGACATAGGAAGAGAAGCAGTGTTTCCAAGCTCTAGGATCGCCTGGTTGGTCAGCTTTTCCGCGCTGGTCGTGAATTTTGTTGCTGTCTCCCACGCAGATACCAGAGCATCAATCCTTTTTTTTCGTTCTGCTTCAGAAATCTGGCTAAAATCTTCCGTAGCCAGCTGTTCCGTCAGCAACCGGGCATACACATATTGCTTTAGGGCAATAGCAGTGGCTTCATTGCCAGTCTGTAGCACCGTTGGTTCTATCTCTCTCACCACAATGTTTATGTCAAATTTCTCGGAGTTGGATTCCGACGGCCCTCCGCAGGCAGTGAGGCTAAAAATCATTATAAAAGCTAATATTAGGGATATTTTGGATTTCATAAGGGCTCCTCCTTCTAGGATATGCTTTATGAGAATACTAACTAAATTTAAGGTAAGCTTTTAAATACACTGTTCTTCATGGACTTCTAGTTATATTCTGTAACTTCAGTCATTTTAATCATTTGATCAGATGCGTCAGTGTAAACAGCATAGAATTTTCCATCTATATTGACGATATACACTGCATTACTTCCTACTTCGATTTCATAAAAATCTTGAACGGTATCATTGTATTGAGCTTGAAGTTTGCCAGAGTTTGTTCCAACTACTACTATATTGGTACCATCGGTAGAAACGGATTTAACTGTTGAAACTGAGATGTTATTAGTATTAGTAAAGTCAATTGTGCCACCGCTGATTACTAATTCAGATGTTTTAAAAGTTCTTTCCTTATAGAGCACTATGGTCTTCCCATTTTTCGTAATAGAGTTATAGATATCAGCAGTATCTGTATTAGTACTAGATGTGTTCGTGGTTACTCCACTAGCTCCAAAAGTTTTTGCCTCTACTCCATAATGATGTGTTGTTACTGCTGGCATTCCAGAATCCCTATATTGAAAATATCGATGTAATGTGATTATATAATTCCCATCGGAATTTATAGTAATAGTTGATCCTTTTAAATATCTAAATATAAACCAAGGGGAAGTTGAATTATCCCTATATCCTTTTGTAATAACTTGTTTTACAAAGTTACCAGTAGAGTTATTTGCATACATTATATCTTCGTAGTCCCATAATCCATATAGTTCTCCTTTTGTATCAGTATAAGTTATATGTGCATGCCCGTTTCCATCAACAGCAATATCTGGTTTAGAACAAGCCCCACTATTATTGCTTTCAATTAATACTTCTTCTATCCATCCACTCACGTCATACTTTCTATATCCGATTTTATTCTCTGGTGTAGTATAGACCACATGAGGTTTGTCAGAACCATCAATGGCAAGTTTGCCCTCTAAACCTACCCCTATCAAAGCTTCTGTGTCCCAGATTCCATTGTTGTCTTGTTTATTGTAATAAATATTTCCACCCCTTGTGTAAAGAACACCTGTGAAGTTTGTTCCTGCCTCTGCATCGAGCAAGAGTCCTTGAGGAGACGCTATAGGTTCATCTTCAATTTCAACTACTACTGTAGCAGAAGCTGATGGCATTACAAATGTGTAGCTAGCCACCTCAGATATCTCTGTAGTAGCTATAGCTCCACCATTTACTAGGATAGATTTAAATTGTTTACCAGATTGTATGTTAGAGATAGTTACAGATACTATTTCACCTGCTGCAGCTACTGACTTATCTACATTAACCGTAGCTGTACCACCAACTACAGGAGATACGGTTACAGAATAAGTTACTATAGGCTCATCTTCAATTTCAACTACTACTGTAGCAGAAGCTGATGGCATTACAAATGTATAGCTAGCCCCTTCAGATATCTCTGTAGTAGCTATAGCCCCACCATTTACTTGGATAGATTTAAATTGTTTACCAGATTGTATGTCAGAGATAGTTACTGTTATTAACTCTCCTGCTTCTGCAGATGATTTATCTACATTAACCGTAGCTGTACCACCAACTACAGGAGATACGGTTACAGAATAAGTTACTATAGGCTCATCTTCAATTTCAACTACTACTGTAGCAGAAGCTGATGGCATTACAAATGAGTAGCTAGCCCCTTCAGATATCTCTGTAGTAGCTATAGCTCCACCATTTACTAGGATAGATTTAAATTGTTTACCAGATTGTATGTCAGAGATAGTTACTGTTATTAACTCTCCTGCTTCTGCAGATGATTTATCTACATTAACCGTAGCTGTACCACCAACTACAGGAGATACGGTTACAGAATAAGTTACTATAGGCTCATCTTCAATTTCAACTACTACTGTAGCAGAAGCTGATGGCATTACAAATGTGTAGCTAGCCCCTTCGGATATCTCTGTAGTAGCTATAGCTCCACCATTTACTAGGATAGATTTAAATTGTTTACCAGATTGTATGTCAGAGATAGTTACTGTTATTAACTCTCCTGCTTCTGCAGATGATTTATCTACATTAACCGTAGCTGTACCACCAACTACAGGAGATAAAGTTACAGAATAAGTTACTATAGGCTCATCTTCAATTTCAACTACTACTGTAGCAGAAGCTGATGGCATTACAAATGTGTAGCTAGCCCCCTCGGATATCTCTGTAGTAGCTATAGCTCCACCATTTACTAGGATAGATTTAAATTGTTTACCAGATTGTATGTCAGAGATAGTTACAGAAACTATTTCACCTGCTGCAGCTACTGACTTATTTACATCAACCGTAGCTGTACCACCAACTACAGGAGAAACATTTATTGCATAAGTTAAATCTGTTGCTGGGGAAATTGGACCAACTCTATCTGCAATTCTACTATTAATTACATCTTTTAATTTTGCACCAAAATCAATATGTTTTCCTATTATAGATGTACTTCCACCTTCATTTAGTTCAAATGTAGAAGGTATTGTCATCGTATTGGAATTAACAGTGATATAACCTATAGCATTTAGAGAATTCTCAGATTCTTGTACTGCTGCAAAGTATTCAACCCGATCACCCGCTGACTGCCCATCACTCATATAAATATCTAAAGTTAAAGTTTCTCCTACTTTGGCTGTACCAGAAACATTTACATTTAAAATACTTAATGCTGGAGGAGTTATTGTGATATGTTTTTCTCCAAAAACTGATGAATCATTTTTAGAGGTTGCCTTAACAGTTACAGTTCCTTCTTTTACTGCTGATAACAAACCATTTGAATCAATGGTTGCTTCTCCAGTTTCATTTGTTACTGACCATGTTACTTCTTTGTTTGTTGCATTTGTTGGTACTATAGTCAAACCTAATTGCAGTGTTTGACCATCAATAACGGTATCTGAACCGGTCACACTAATAGCACTAACTGGGACTTCTATACCATCAGATACGATTACATCAATGTATAGTGAATTAGTACTATTCATTAAAGCATCAGCATCCAAGGTAATTCTTCCAACTCCTGTATGTGTTAAATTTCCATATAGTGTTGCTGTTATTGTAGTATCATTAGTTCGATCTACATTACTAATGTTTATTCCTTCAAAGACCCCGCCTAATGAAATATGATTTGCATAAACCGAATTTACAACTGTATCATTTTGTATTGTCAATGTAAAGGCTTGATTAAAAAGGCTATCAATGGTTACCTGTGGGGGTGATACTATTAATTTTGGTTCATTATTTATAGGAGCAGTTACTGTTACAACACATGCGGCACTTTTAGTTATATCTGAAGAGGATGTTGCTTTTATTATTGCGGTTCCTTCTGCAACAGGTACTACCATTCCATTAACCACCGTTGCTACAGCCTCATTATCAGATGACCAGATAACATTTTTATTAGTAGCACTATTAGGACTTACTGTTGCTATAATTGTACCCGTTACTCCACCGGCTATTAATGTCATTGTAGTGGGACTAACACTAATAGCATTTACCGCAATTGATGAAGGCCCACCTCCGCCTCCACCACCACTTGATTGGGACGGTGGCCGTGGTTGTAAGTTATCCGGTAAATTACTTTTATAATTTGAAGCTTCAACTGCTGTACCTTCAGCACGAATTATCCTGCCCTCGTTTATAATATTAGTCAAGGTATCAGTTGTTACTAAGTCTATTACAGTATCTTTGGACGTAGAAATAGTTACATCTTCTGCTTTGTTATCTATTTTTATTTCCTTGATTCTGGTATCTCCTTGTATTTTAAGAAAAACACCACTTGTATTAATATCAACTTTATCAAAGGTTCCTTCTAAGATAATCTCCGTGTCTTTTGACTCTTCTGCTACTATTAATGATGCTCCTTTGTCATTTATCATCACTACGCGAAGTTTACCACCCTGTTTTTGTATAATTATATTTTTATAATCTCCACCGTTAATATATATACTGTCAGGGCCTCCACCTCTAATATAGGTGTTTCCCTCTACAATTACATTGTTTAATGTTACTTCTCCTTCTCCAACATCTTCTGTAATAGTTAAATTTCCAGTGATAATTATATTTTGCAGAATAGACCCATCGGCTTTTATTGTAACGTCTCCATAATATATATCCGCACCTGTACTAGGACCATATGTGCCGGTTTCATTAATAATCCAAACTCCAGGATCTAATACCCTATTTAAAGTTACCAATGCCTCAGCTCTGGTTATTGAATTTGAAGCTTTAAAGCTACCGTCTGGGTAGCCGCTCATATATCCTTCATGCACCAATGCTCCGATCTGTCCTTTACTCCAAGTAGGAATACTATTAGCATCAGTAAAGATATTTGAGTAGCTTGGATTATTTTCTAAACCTTTTATCTTTGCAATTATTATTGCTACTTCTTGTCGTGTAATTGAGTTAATAGGTTTTATTGTTCCATCTGGATAACCTCCTATATACCCGGCTGCCTTCGCTATTTTTATAGCCTTTGAATACCATGCATTTTCTGAAACGTCGGAAAAAGAAATTTCTTCTTCTTCTGTAAAACCAAAAGCCTTGTTTGTAAGTGTCATAAATTCTGCCCTGGTAATTAAACTATTAGGCTTAAAGTTACCATCGGGATAGCCATTAGCTAGCCCTTTATTAACCCACTCAGTTATTACCTCTTTTGCCCAATGGTCTTTCACATCCTTAGGCTGGGAAGCATAAGTACTAGTTAGCGGTGTAAGTACTAATATTGTTGATAAAAAAAGGCTTAACAGACGTTTTTTACTACTTAATATTAATTTTTTCATATTGCCCTCCTAACTATGCAAAATTGCATATTATTTATTTACACAGAACCAGTCTTCCTAAAGTTACACCTCCTCGTTTAATTAATATTTTTGAGCTCACATTATGGGTTTTGTTGAGTCTACAAAGCCACCAAATTAGTCCCGTAAAGATTTAAAACAGTTACTTGCGGTCGCATAAAATCTAGTTTTCTAGTCTGACTTTATATCCTACCTTTTTTAAAATTATATAGAAAATTATTAAAAAAATCTTATTCGTAATGGTTTTGTCATTGTCAAATTGATTGACATCAATCATGTCAAATAATGGGATGAAGATATTTTTTATGCTATAATCAAATTAAAGGGGGGATAAGAGTGAAATTTTATGAAAAGCTTGATTTTATAATGAATATAACTAAAACTACAAATAGCACACTGGCAATGTATACCTCATTGGATTCTTCACATATAAGCAGATTACGAAGAGGAGAAAGAAAGCTTGTAAAAAATGCCGGTTACTTAAATAAAATGGCTACATATTTTGCAAACCATTGTACAGAGGCATATCAACATAAGGCACTAGCAGAAGCACTAAAAAAGACACCAGACTTATTTTGTGAACCTGAAAAGGCGGCAGAGCAGATCTATCTTTGGTTAGTTGGTAACGATGAAGTAGAGCATGCTTCAATATCTGGTTTTCTAGATGGAGTATCCAAAATTCAATTATGGAAGAAGTCTGGAGATATTGAAGAATCCTCCGATTCAAATATAGGCAAGATGAAAACGAATATATCTTTGCATTATGGAATAGAAGGGAAAAGAGAAGCTGTATTGACTTTTTTATCTATGGTTTTAAATACTAAGAAACCGAATACATTATTATTGTATAGTGATGAGTCTATGGAGTGGTTAACAGGAGATTTGACTTTTACGGCTAAATGGGGAGAGTTGTTGTCTCGTGTTATCGCCCAGGGCAATAGAATTAAAATTATTCATAATGTAAGTCGTGATTTAAATGAAATGCTGGAAGCTCTCGCTAAATGGATACCCTTGTATATGACTGGTGCTATAGAGCCTTATTATTATCCAAAGAAAAGAGATGGAATTTTCAAACGCACCCTATTTATTGCACCTAAGATAGCGGCCGTAACATCCACTTCAATTGAAATTATGGAGGATAAGGCATTAAACATTTTATTGAAAGATGCAAATGCGGTAAATTCTTTGATTGAGGAATTTAATAGTTATTTTTCACTATGCAAACCCCTAATGCGGATATTCACCCATGATAATCAACAACAATACTTAGATTTATTAAGAGAGTTTGAAAAAGAAGATGCAGATGTTATCCTAAAATCAAGTGGGCTAAGTTGGGCAACGATGCCAAATGATGTAGCAGAATCAATAATAGGCAGATTGGCTGGTGGGGAAAAGGATAAATATACTAATTATTTTTACGAAAGAAAGGAAATACTTGAAAAAGGGTTAGAGCGATATAGCATATATGAGATTTTGCATATTCCAACAGTTTCGGAGGTTAGTAAAGGGAGAGTGAGTATTTCTTTTGCTGGAATTACAGAAACAACAAACATAAATTATACACTTGAGGAATATAAGGCTCATTTAGAAAATACTATTCAGTACTTAATAAAATATGAGAATTATCATATACGATTAATTAACAATAATATAAAAGGGAATTATAGTCTTTACGTCAAGGAGGATCTGGGGGCTATAGTTAGTAAGACAAACCCTCCACAGGCTATTTTTGCAATCAGTGAAAATAACATTACAGCAGCATTTTGGGACTATTTAAAAGATGAGATTGACACATCAGAATTAAGTAAAGAAGAAACGCTCAATAAATTACGGGATCTATATAACAGATTGTAATAAAAGAAGAAGAACACCTTATTTGTACGGTTATTCGTAAAAAAATAAATAAATTATATAATCCAAAATATATGATCAAACTAGATTTTTGACCAAGTCTAACTTGTTGGATGGACTTGGTCAAAAACCTAAACTTGTAGCTATTATTTAAAAGGCGTATTGATTTAGGTAAAAAGATTATTAATCAAAATCATTAAACTATATGCCGTGTGTTATGCTAACACTTCAACTCGATTTCTACCATTATGCTTTGCAAGATAAAGACCTTTGTCCGCCTTGTCTATTAAATCATTTCTATCAATTTCATTAGTAACAATAACAGTATTAATTCCAAGGCTTACAGTAATCACATCACTTACATGAGAATATTCATGAGTAATTCTTAAGTTTTCTATACTACTCCTTATTTTCTCCGCAAGTACTAAGGCACCGGAAGCCTCAGTTTCTGGAAGCAAAACAATAAATTCTTCTCCGCCATAACGGGCAACTAAGTCAGTGCTACGTTGTATATTTAACTGTATTTCCGTAGCTACCTGTTGTAGGCAGACATCACCCTGTAAATGCCCATAATTGTCGTTATAGTTCTTAAAGCAGTCTATATCAATCATAATGACTGAAATAGGTAGACTACTCCTATAGGCCCTTTCCCACTCATGAGAGAGCCTATTTTCAAAATATCGCCTATTATACAAACCTGTAAGTGGATCGAGATTTGAGGTTTGTTCAAGCTTTTTGTTTAACATTTGCAGCTCTGTTGTACGCTCTTTAATTTTTTTCTCCAGATCTTGATTAAGCTCTTGTATTTTTTCGAACATAGATTTATTTTCATTTGCTAGGCTTTGAACCTGTATATAAGAAGAATTGAATTCCCAAGCTAAAAATAAAGCCTGTATGGCAATAAAAATAACTACCCCAAAGGAGAATAGTTCAAAAGAATTTATAATGTCAAATTCTCTTAAAAGGTCGTTTACCGCAGTTAATAACAATACAACTCCACATATAATCATTATTTTATAGCCCTTAGATTTTTTAAATAATTCTTTAGTAGCCAATATATATATTAAATAGAGTGCATTTACAATAAGTAAGTATTGAGCATATTCAAAAACCATATCATATACTTTTACTGAGGTAAGAGCTACTAGAAATATTGAAAAAACAATTACGTATTTACAAAGATAATCAGAGATTAGATTTTCATTTTCTTTAAATAAATTTTTAATATATATAGAAATTAAAGGTAGCAGTATAAATACTGGAAGATACCCAAGTTTCGACATTAGTTTAGCTGAAATATTTGGCATTAACCGTATTAGAACCCTCTCGTTAACAATTATGCCCCTAATTGCAGTAGATAGGGAGATAAGGGCCAAATACAATGATGCCTTTTCTCGTTTTTGTATAAAATAATAAAGTATTCCATAATATATTGCAATTAAAATTAAGCTACCAAAAATAATACTTTCCTTTATAATTCCTAAATTGGTAAACCTTTTAATCTGTTCAGCTTTACCTAGTAATATTTCGTTAAGTCTAATTCTTCTATGATGAAAGTTTGCAATTTGAATTACTATTTCAACATACTCGTTGTTGGGTACGAAATATATCTCTGAAGGAATATATTTAGGAGTATATTCTAATTTATTAGTACCAACTACTCCAGAGGTAGATAGCAGTTTACCATTTATCCATATACTGTTTGAACTTGATAAATATTTAGCCTTTAATCCATATAGGGCGGCTGAATCCTTAAGTTTAACCACTGTTCTTAAGGTACCATAGCTTTCTGCGGGGAATTCCTCTCCATTGTATTGTTGAGCCGAGAGCTCACCTGGGATAGTTATATATTTAGGATCTAAATCGGAATTAGCAAAATCCGAGGGCTCCAGTAGGCTATTAGGATAATATTCCCAATAACCCTTTAATGAAAATATTCCATTTTCATCAAAGCTATAATTAGAGGCATCAAAAAAAGCCTGTGGGGTGGTGGCCTCGCAATATAAAAAAGTATGACTGAATATTAATCCTAAAATTAGTGTAAATATAATACTGACTGGTATACTGTTTTTGTGCATATGCCTACCCCTATCTCGTATTTATAGTTGTTTTAATAAGAAATCTATACCCAATAGTATATACTATAATCTATAAATAGTATAAATTAATGTATAACAAATTTAAAACTATAAATAGTAAAACCAGGACAGGTATTAACTAAATGGTATATTATGTATATAGAAGTTTTGAAATATTGAGAAAATTATAAATAAATATATATTGACAAAAGGGTTAAATAATATTAATATAATTTAAAATACTTTTTCGATTTATCACTTTAATTAATTAAAGTAGACAGGAGTGGAGATTATGGTTTCTAAAAGGGTTCTGTTACCTGAGGGGGTACAGGATATATTAATTGATGATTGCGCGTACAGAAGAAGCCTAGAGGATAGATTAATGGATAACTTTACAAAAATGGGGTATATGGAAGTAAGTAGTCCTACCTTAGAGTATTATGATATGTTTTCTTCAGATTATTTAGCAGCAAGTGGAGATAAGATGTTTAAGCTTATAGATACAAATGGTAAGCTTTTAGTTTTAAGGCCGGATTGTACTATTCCTATGGCAAGAATTGTAGGAACTAAAATGAAAGATTTTATTTACCCAATAAAATTATCCTATGTAGAAAATGTATTTAGAATAGATGAGGAGCAGGCAGGGAAAAAGAGAGAGTTTCGTCAGGCTGGAGTAGAACTATTTGGAATATCCTCATACAAAGGGGATGTAGAGGTTATTATTACGGCCATTGAAAGCTTAATAGATCTTGGATTAGAAAACTTTCAAATAGATATAGGCCAAGTGAAAATATTAAGAGAAGTTTTCAAAAGTATTAATATTGACGAGGAAGAGAAGGAAATAATTGTCCAGTTTATAGAGAATAAAAACTTTATTGAGCTAGAAGAATATGTGGAGGGCTTAGGTTTAGAACCGAATATAAGTTTAATTCTTGCAGAGATACCTAGACTGTTTGGGACTCCAAAGGAAGTACTGGAGTCATTAGTACAATTACCTTTAACAGAGGCAATGAAAGAGGCTGTAGAGGAGCTAAAATTAATATGCCAATCTATTGAAAGGTTGGGTTTAGGTAAATATATTTCTATTGATTTAGGTATGGTTGCAAGGCTTGAATATTATACAGGAATTATTTTTAAAGGCTTCACTAAATCCCTAGGAGTAGTTTTACTTAGCGGTGGAAGATACAATCAGTTAATGGAAGACTTCGGCATTAAATGTCCTGCCACAGGATTTGCATTTTTAGTGGACCAAATTATTAGGGCTCTAAAGCTACAAAACAAGTTAGATAATTCAAAAACTAAAAATTATTTATTAATAGATTCAGGGGATATAGATGGGGCTACATTGGACAAAATTAATGAAATAAGGGCTGAAGGTAATATCGTAGAGATTTGTCTTTTAGAAAATTCCGAGGATATATTAGAATATAGCAAAAGAAGAAAAGTAGATGAAATAATTAAGATTGTTAATGGGAATATAGAAAAGGTGTTCATATAAGGGGGCATAATTGTGGAGAAGGTAAAATTAGCTATAGCTAAAGGTCGGTTAGCTGACTTTGCTATTGATTTATTATCCCAGTCAGGAATGAACTGTGATGAACTAAAGGCAGGCTCTAGAAAGCTAGTGTTTGATATACCTGGGGAAGGCCTGGAGATTATACTTTTAAAAGCAGCGGATGTACCTACATATGTAGAACATGGGGTTGTTGATATAGGAATGGTTGGAAAGGATACTTTATTGGAGGCTGATAAACAGCTTTATGAGGTGCTTGACTTAAAATTTGGAAAGTGTAAATTTGCAGTAGCTGGAAAGGTAAATATGGATTACGACAGTAAAAAACACCTAACTGTAGCTACTAAATATACAAATGTAACTAAGAAGTTTTTTGCACAAAAAGGGCAATCCGTCGAAGTTATCAAGCAGGAAGGGTCCGTTGAGCTAGCCCCAATCATGGGGTTGGCCGATGTTATAGTAGATATAGTTGAAACAGGTAAGACATTAAAGGAAAATGGCTTAGTTGTTTTAGAGGATGTAGCACAAATTAGTGCTAGATTAGTAGTAAATAAAGTGAGCTTTAAAACTAAAAAGAAAAAAATCATGGAGTTAATCCAAAGAATATCCGATGAAGTTAACAAAGGGGAGTAAAATATGGTTGAAATAGTTAACATGAAGCAATTAAATAGAGAGAGAATATTTGAGTTACTTAGTTCAAGAGGCTCTGTTGATTTTACAGATTATAACGATGGGGTACAAATGATATTAGATAAAGTTAAGTTGAATGGAGATAAGGCTCTTATTCAATTTACTAAAGAATTCGATAAAGTAAATTTAGAGGACGTAGGTCTGAAGGTTACTGAAGAGGAATTCGAAAGGGCATATAAGTCAGTAGATGATGAATTTATAAGTGCTATAAGGGTAGCTATAGATAATATTAAAAGCTACCATATGAAGCAAAAACAAAACTCATGGTTTACTTCAGATGATGAGGATATTATTTTAGGACAAAAAATAGGCCCTGTAGGAAGTGCTGGTATATATGTTCCGGGGGGCACAGCACCATATCCTTCTTCAGTGCTTATGAATGCTCTACCAGCTATAGTAGCTGGCGTAAAAAGAATAGTAATGGTAACACCCCCATCTAAAGAAGGCAGTGTTAACGCAGGAATTTTAGTAGCTGCTAAGGAAGTAGGAGTAACAGAAATATATAAAGTTGGGGGAGCACAGGCTATAGCTGCCCTAGCCTTCGGTACTCAAACTGTACCAAAGGTAGATAAAATTGTTGGGCCTGGTAACATATATGTTGCCACTGCTAAACGACTTGTATATGGCTATGTAGACATAGATATGATAGCAGGGCCTAGTGAAATATTAATTTTAGCTGATGAAACAGCTAATCCTAGATTTGTAGCTGCAGATATGTTATCTCAAGCAGAACATGATGAACTAGCATCTTCCATATTAATTACAACTAGTGAAAGCTTAGCAGAGAAGGTGAAAGCTGAGCTAGAAATACAAACAGCACTTTTAGAAAGAAGTGAAATTGCTGAGAAATCCCTAGCTGACTATGGAAAAATAATTATAACTGATACAATGGAGCAGGCAATTGAGCTTTCAGATGAAATTGCTCCAGAGCATTTAGAGGTATGTGTTAAAAATCCTTTTGAGCTATTAAATAAAATAAAAAATGCAGGGGCTATATTTTTAGGAGACTATGCTCCAGAGCCTTTAGGGGATTACATTGCAGGGCCAAATCACGTTTTACCTACTAGTGGAACGGCAAAATTTTTCTCTCCTCTTTCAGTAGACGATTTTACAAAAAAATCAAGTGTAATTTATTATAGTAAGGATGCCCTAAGAAGAGTAAAGGATGCAGCCATGAGGCTTGCAGAGCAGGAGGGATTAACTGCTCACAAAAATTCAATCAAAGTGAGGTTTGAATAATATGATTGAAGGATTATTAAAGGAGAGCGTTAGAAGCTTGACTCCATATAAACCAAAAAGCTATAAGGTATTAGCAAAGCTTGATGCTAATGAAAATAATCATGTTGCATTAAAACTCAATGATAAAATAATAGAAGAGCTTAAAAACTTAAAAATAAATGAATATCCAGATAGTGATTCCACGGTAGTTAGAGGAATGCTAGCTGAAGATTTAGGTGTTTCTATAGATCAAATTATTTTAGGTTGTGGTTCAGACCAAATAATCACTTTAATAATTAATGCTTTTATAGACAAGGGAGATAAAATATTAATTCATACACCAACCTTTGATATGTATAGAATTACAAATCAAGTCGCTGGTGGGGTGACATTAGAGGTACCCTTAGGTGAAAACTTTGAATTTAATTGCGCTGAATTTATTAGGGTTATGAAAGAGGAAAAACCTAAAGTAATTTTTCTAACAAATCCAAACAACCCAACAGGGGGAGTAATTCCAAAGGATGACATTATACAGGTAATTGAAAATTCTACAGGAATAGTTGCTATTGATGAAGCTTATATGGAATTTTATAAGGATAGTGCTATCGACTTGGTTGAAAAATATAATAATGTGGTTGTCCTTAGAACTCTTTCTAAGGCCTTTGGTTTAGCTGGGGCTAGGGTAGGGTACTCTATAGCATCAACGGAGCTTACAGAGGCAATTAACAGGGTAAAACCACCATATAACGTTAGTAGCATTGACCAGTTAGCCGCAAAGGTATGTCTAGAAAATAAAGAATGGTCTAAGGAAATTATTGAGGAAATTATAGATGAGAGAGAAAGAGTGAAGGATAAGCTAAATAAACTTTGTAATATTAAGGTTTATAATAGCGAAGCAAATTTTATCCTATTTAATATAAAAAATGCAAAGGATATTTACGAGCATTTAATTAATAAAGGTGTCCTTATTAGACATTTTGGGGAACAAGGACCTTTAGCAGGCTGCTTGAGGGTTTCTATTGGAACTAAAGAACAAAATGATCTATTTTTAAAGCTATTAGAAGACTATGTTCTGCTTTAAACTTCAGGGGGTATAACAATGGAAAAAAGAGAAAATAGAGTTCAAAGAGAAACTAATGAGACAAAAATTGAAGTATATATAGATATAGATGGTCAGGGTGAAAAAAAGATTGATACTGGCATTGGTTTTTTAGACCATATGCTAGAGCAGGTTTCTAAGCATGGATTTTTTAATATGGATATTAAGGCAAAGGGTGACTTAGAGGTGGATTTTCACCATACGGTTGAGGATGTTGCTATTGTACTAGGGGAAGCAATTGGTAAGGCTCTAGGGGATAAACGAGGAATTAAGAGATATGCTACTGTATTTACCCCTATGGATGAGGCTTTATCGATGGTATCTATAGATATTAGTGGCCGGCCTTTTTTATACTTTGATGTAAACTTTATAAGTCATTCCACAGGAAACTTTGAAGTTCAATTGGTTGAAGAATTTTTTAGAGCCTTAGCCTTTAATAGTGGAATGACCCTGCATATAAAATGCATCCATGGAAGAAATGATCATCATATTATAGAGAGCATATTTAAAGCCTTTGGAAGAGCTTTAGATGAAGCAACTTCAATAGATGAAAGAATAAAAGGAGTAATGTCTACTAAAGGAAAACTTTAATAGAAATAAAAGAGCAATGTCTTATATACCCCCCGGTCTTATTATTCATTTCTTTGACATAAAGCTCTTTTATATAACAAACAGGGAATTATATATGCCAGTATAATTCCCTGATTATAATTATTCTATTTAACCTCTGGCATACAAACAATTTGGCCAATTAAAAGTCTGGTTGGGTCTACATTTGGATTAGCCTTTTGGATGGCATCAACTGTAGTCCTATATTTAATAGCTAAATTGTAGAATGTATCCCCTGCCTTAATCATATAAGACCTAGTGCCAGGTGGACATGTAACCGGTGGAGTTGCTACTGGTATACAAATAATTTGCCCTATTTCAAGTCTTGCAGGATCAAGTAATGGGTTAGCATGAATTAAATCATCTAAGGATATATTGTACCGTATAGCTATCCTATAAAGAGTATCCCCGGGTTGAATAGTATAGTAATTTCCTTCGGGACATGGGGGATGAACCTTTTGAGTAGGGATACAAATTGTTTCACCTATTTTAAGTTTTTCAGGATCTACTAGGGGATTAGCAGATATAATAGCAGCTACAGTAGTATTATATTCCTTTGCTAACTTATAGAAAGTATCTCCAGACTTTATAACGTATGGAATTGTTCCTGGGGGACATGTACGGGTGGTAGTTGCTTCATTTTCCATATAAATTCCTCCTTAAATAAAAAAATTAAAACATAGTTTATATATTTTATTCAAAAGTGCTAAATGTGGTTCAATAAAATTTTAATGGAGTTGATAAAGTAATGATTGCTATAGTAAATTATGGTATGGGTAATTTAAGAAGCGTTCAAAAGGCCTTTGAAACCGTAGGCTATGACGCTATCGTTACCTATGAAAAAGAAGATATTAAAAATTCAAAGGCCATCGTTATTCCTGGAGTAGGAGCCTTTTATGATGCAATGAATAATTTAAAAAACTTAGGGTTAGATGAGGTTATCCGTGAGGAGGTTAGCACCGGAAAGCCCTTTCTTGGCATTTGTCTAGGTATGCAAATTTTATTCTCTTATGGATATGAGGTTGAAAAAAGTGAAGGTCTCAATGTAATAACAGGGGATATAGTAAAAATCCCTGAGGGTAATAAAATACCCCATATGGGCTGGAATAATTTAAATATTAAATTTGAATCAAGTATATTAAAAGGTGCAGATCCTCAGTCGTATTTCTATTTTGTCCACTCCTATTATGCTAAACCGCAAAGTAAGGATGTAGTTATTGCGACAACAGATTATGGTATAGAAATACCTGCAATAGTTCAAAAGGATAATATATTCGGGATTCAATTTCATCCTGAAAAAAGTAGTAGTACAGGATTAAAAATACTAAAGAATTTTGGGGAGTTGATATAGTGGTTATTTATCCAGCAATAGATATTAAAGATGGGAAGTGCGTTAGACTAACACAGGGAAAAAAAGATGAAGAAATAATATATTTTGAAAAACCAGAGGATGTTGCTATTATGTGGGAGAAAAAAGGGGCTAAGATTCTTCACATAGTAGATTTAGACGGGGCCTTTGATGGGGTTTCTAAAAACCTAGAGCAAATCAAAAGAATAAGGGAAGTAGTAAATATTCCAATACAAGTAGGGGGCGGAATAAGAAGCCTTGAAGTTATGAATAACCTTTTTAATGTAGGAGTAAATAGAGTTATTTTAGGAACAAAGGCTCTGCAGGATAAGGATATGCTAAAGGAAGCAGTTAATTCCTATGGGGATAAAATAATTGTTTCAATTGATGCCCATAATGGTTATGTAGCTATTGATGGATGGACTAAAACCAGTGAAGTTTCTGCAGTAGACTTTGCTAGGGAGATGGAGGAATTAGGAGTTAAAACCATAGTATATACAGATATTGCTAGGGATGGGATGCTAAAGGGACCTAACTTTGAAGCTATAAACTATTTAAAGGATAGAGTTAATATCGATATTATAGCCTCCGGTGGAGTTTCTTCTGAGGATGATTTAGTTAAACTTAAAGAAATCGGTGTTGCGGGAGCAATAGTAGGAAAAGCCCTTTATGAGGGAAGGGTGGATTTAGAAAAGATAGAGGTGAAATAAATGCTAACTAAGAGGATTATTCCCTGTTTAGATGTTAATAAGGGTAGAGTTGTTAAGGGCGTAAATTTTGTAAATTTAATAGATGCTGGAGATCCAGTTGAAATTGCTAAGGCATATAATGAGCAAGGTGCGGATGAGATTGTCTTTTTAGATATAACTGCATCTAATGAAGAAAGAGATATTATTATGGATGTGGTTAAAAAAACTGCAGAGCAAGTATTTATTCCTTTAACCGTAGGTGGAGGGATTAGATCCGTAGAGGACTTTCGCGAGGTATTACAGGCTGGAGCAGATAAAGTGTCAATTAACTCTGCAGCTGTAAAAACACCAGAAATAATTACTCAATGTGCTAAGCTTTTTGGAAGTCAGGCTGTTGTAATAGCAATTGATGTTAAAAAGCAGGAAGATGGTAGTCACCATGTATATGTAAAGGGTGGAAGAGAGGATACGGGTCTAGAGGCTGTTAGTTGGGCAAAGAAGGTAGCTGAGCTAGGAGCAGGAGAAATACTTTTAACTAGTATGGATAAGGATGGTACTAAATCTGGATACGATTTAGAAATTACTAGACTTATAAGTGAAGCAGTTAATATACCTGTAATTGCATCCGGCGGAGCGGGTAAGCTGGAGGATTTTTATGAGGCCTTTTCAGAGGGTAAGGCAGATGCTGCCCTTGCTGCATCATTATTTCATTTTAAAGAGGTTGAAATTAATGATCTGAAGAGTTATCTTAGTAATAAGGGAATAGAAATAAGAAAGTAGGGATAGGGATGGCTTTAGAAGAGATGGCTTTAGACAATATTAAATATGATGATAAAGGGTTAATACCTGCAATTATTCAAGATATTAATAGTAAAGAAGTGTTAATGATGGCATATATGAATGCGGAATCTTTAGAGAAAACACTAGAAACAGGAACTACATGGTTTTGGAGTAGGAGCAGAGGAGCACTTTGGAACAAAGGAGAAACCTCAGGACATTTTCAATATGTAAAGGCTATAAACTATGACTGTGACGGAGATACACTTCTTATTAAGGTTGAGCAAATAGGAGTTGCCTGCCATACTGGAGCAAGAAACTGTTTCTTTAATGAGCTTGTAGAGCAAACTAATAGGGAAAATGAAGTGGATATTACTATTTTAGAAAAGATATATAATGTTATTAAGGATAGAAAGCTAAATCCAAAGGAAGGCTCCTATACTAACTACTTATTTGATAAGGGTATAGATAAAATATTAAAAAAAGTAGGGGAAGAAAATGCAGAGGTTATTATAGCTGCTAAGAATATTAATAAAGAAGAACTAATTTATGAAACTTCTGATTTAATATATCACTTATTTGTGTTACTTAATGAGAAGGAAGTTTCTCTTGAAGAAATATATAAAGAGCTGAATAAAAGACATAACTAAGTATAAAAGGTGTTGATTAAGATCAGCACCTTCTTAAATTTAAGAGAAAAGTAAAAAGCACCGAGGTTAGCCGGTGCTTTTTACTTGGTTTTGGGTTTATTGTAATTTTAAGAAAATTACGCTTTTGCTTTTTCAGTAGCTAATTTCTTTCTTGCATCATTCACAGCCCAAACTGCAAATAAGATAATTAATGAAAGAGATCCATAAGCTATTGGTCTAATATTTGGAACGATGTCTTTTAATTTATCAACTAATCCAGTTACCATAACTACAGAAACTGCGATAGGAGAAACATACATAATTAAAACATCAAACCAAGTACCTAATCTAATAGCAGATTTATTAATATTTGAATGTTCTCTAGTTTTCTTAGCTGACCATACATAACCAGCAAATATTGCTGTTAATAACCCACCAACAGGAAGTAAAATACTTTCTTGTAGGAAATCTAAGAAATCGAAGAAGTTATATCCTAAAATCGTGAATCCTGACCATCTACCCATTGATAAAGATGCAGGAATTCCAAGTATGAAAATTAAAGTACCAATAATAAGTGAAGCTTTTTGTCTTGACCAACCTTTTTCGTCAATATAGTAAGCAACAACTACTTCAAGAAGCGATATAGCAGATGTTAAAGCTGCAACAGCTAGTAATAAGAAGAATGCTGCTCCGAAAATCGTTCCACCAGGCATAGATGCAAATACTGCTGGAAGAGTAATAAATGCTAATCCACCACCTGCTGCTGGGTCAAATCCTAATGCGAATACTGCTGGGAAGATAGCGAAACCAGCGATTAAAGCAACAGCTGTATCTAATCCAACTACCCAAGCTGCGTTATCATTAATGTTTTCTTTATCATCTAAATAACTTCCGTAAGTGATCATACAACCCATACCTAAACTAAGTGTAAAGAATGCTTGCCCTACGGCACCTAATATAGACTGTGCAGTAATTTTGCTAAAGTCAGGTTTTATAAGGAACTCTACCCCTGCTCCAGCCCCTGGTAATGTTAAAGCTCTACCAACTAATGCTATTAAAAGTACAAATAATGCAGGCATTAAAATTTTAACAGTTTTTTCAATACCTTTAACAACTCCTAATCCGATAATTCCTAAGGTAAGACCCATAAATACAAAGTGCCAAAATAGTGGCGCCCAGTCACTTGTAATGTGACCAATAAAAGTGCCAACAAAATCAGTTCCAACTCCTAAATCACCAGCTAGTGTTTTAAAGAAGTAAGATAATGTCCAACCAGCAACTACAGAGTAGAATGACAGAATTACGAACCCTGCAAGTACCCCTAGGGCCCCTGCAACCCACCATGGTGTGTTTGGTGCTAAATCTCTAAAGGCACCAATTGCGTTTCTCTTTGTTTTTTGACCAATAGCCATTTCAGTTACCATCATAGGATATCCAATAAGTGCGATTATAAAAAGATAAATAATTACGAACGCAGCTCCTCCATTTGTACCAACAACATAAGGGAAACGCCAGATGTTTCCTAATCCAACAGCAGACCCAGCAGCAGCAAGAATGAATGCAACTCTAGAACCCCATTGTTCTCTTTGTTTCGTTTCTAAACTCATACAATTTACCTCCTTTTTTAATGATATAATAAAAATGATAGTTTATTTAAATTCAATGTTTATTCCATTGATTTAAAAACAGGTATTTAAGCAGAAACAAATATTCATAATGGAGAATATTACCACTCAAATTCGAATATTTAGAAAATTTAAAAAATAACTTTGTTCACTTAAATATTATATAATGGGTATGCCTATTATGCAAGCGTTATTTTATTAACAAAACCTGTAAATTTCAACGTTTATACTACCTATTATATTTTCGAAATATACTAAATATTCTTATAATTTACTCAAAATTACTTGATATCAGAAAGAAAGAGACTTATATTAGAATATAATATATATAAATCTTGTACAAAAAGAAGGATATAGAGGGTGAGTTGGTTAATATAGAAAATGGATATATATGGACATGTTTAAATGCTAACATTAAAATATATAAAGGAAATATAAATTTAGTAAATTGAGTATAATATAAAAAAGTTTAAATATACGATGATTAGAAGGGGGCAATAACAATGAAGTTATTTATTGATACAGCTAATGTTAGTGAGATAGAAGAAATAGCTAAGTGGGGGGTTTTAGGAGGGGTTACTACAAATCCTTCATTAATAGTAAAGGAAGGAAGAGATTTTAAGCAGGTTATTAAAGAAATAACTGAAATAGTTAATGGGCCTATAAGTGCTGAGGTTATTTCTGAAAATGCTGAAGAAATGATAGCTGAGGGTAAAGAACTATACAAAATCCATGAAAATATAGTAATTAAAGTACCTATGACTGCGGAGGGATTAAAGGCGGTATCAGAGTTTAGTAAACTTGGAATACCAACAAATGTAACTCTTGTTTTCTCAGGGACTCAGGCTCTTTTAGCAGCAAGGGCGGGTGCTAGTTATGTTAGCCCATTTTTGGGTAGATTAGATGATATAGGTCAAAGTGGATTAAGTTTAGTTGAAGATATAGTAAATATTTTTGATATTCACGGTATTGATACTGAAATAATTGCAGCAAGCATAAGAAACATAAATCATGTTACTGATTGTGCTAAGGCTGGTGCACATATTGCAACTATACCATATAGTATATTTAAGCAAATGGTTAGTCATCCACTAACTGATATAGGGATTAAGAAATTTTTAGATGATTGGAAATCAGTTAATTGACACAATATATGTTCTTTCGTATACTTAGATGAGTAAATTACAAAGGAGGAATTTTGTTGAATCGTAATCTGGCTGTTGATCTAGTAAGGGTGACTGAAACTGCGGCTTTAGGTGCTGCAAAGCATTTAGGTAGAGGTGATAAAAATGCTGCAGACCAGGCTGGAGTAGATGGAATGAGAAAGATGTTTGATACATTAGATATAGAGGGTATAGTAGTTATAGGGGAAGGTGAACTTGACGAGGCCCCAATGCTATATATCGGGGAAGTTGTTGGAAGTTGTGGACAAAGCTCTGTGAAGGTGGATATAGCTGTGGACCCTGTGGAAGGTACTAATGCTGTAGCTAAAGGACTTCCGAATGCCATAGCTGTTGTTGCAGTAGCCCCTAGAGGATGTCTCCTAAATGCCCCTGATATGTACATGAATAAAATTGCTGTAGGACCTAAGGCTGCAGGTAAAATACATATTGATGCTCCAGTAATCGAGAATTTAAAAGCAACTGCAGAGTCTTTAAATAAAAGCATAGAAGATTTAACTGTTACAATATTAGATAGACCAAGACATGAAGAAATTATTAGACAATGCCGGGAGGCAGGTGCGAGAATTAAGCTATTTAATGATGGGGATGTTGCAGCAGCTTTAGCAACATGCTTTGATCATACAGGTGTTGATATACTACTAGGCATTGGTGGTGCTCCAGAAGGTGTTATTGCAGCAGCAGCACTTAAGTGTATGGGTGGAGAATTTCAAGGAAAATTAATACCATATGAGGACGCAGAAATAGCAAGATGTATAAAAATGGGTGTAGATGTCAATAAAGTGTTATATATGAATGATTTAGTAAAGGGAGATGAAGCTTACTTTGCTGCTACAGGAATTTCTGATGGAGAGCTTTTAAAGGGGGTTGTTTATGCAGGGAATGGAAGAGTAAAAACCCACTCTGTTGTAATGAGATCAGAAACTGGAACTATTCGTTTTATTGAAGCAATTCATAAGTTAAATAAAAAGCCTAAGTATGCTTATTAATTGTTAGTAAATCTAGCAATTGACTGATAAATGTAATAGTGTTAGAATGTGCTAATGACAATTAAGAAAGGGACAAAAGGGATTAATCTTTTGTCCCTATTTATGGGGGGTGTTATATTGAATTTAGAAGAATTAGAAAATATGAAGCTACAGGAAATTAAGGATGTAGCTAAGGAAATGGGATTAACGAATCTATCAAAATATAAAAAGAGTGAAATTATCGAATGGATAGTCGAACAGAAAAAAGATGTTAAACTGGAAGAAAAAAGTAGCAATCTTATAAGTGAAAATCAAAATAGTGAAGTGGTAGTAGAAAAGGCTCAAGTCGATGCAAGAAAGCAGCATGCACTACCACAGCATTTATCAGATGAACTGCCAGAAAGCGGTGAAGTAGAAATAGTAGAGGGTATATTAGAAATTCATCAGGATGGATATGGATTTTTAAGAAGAGATAATTATTTATCTAGTGATAATGATATTTACATATCCCCTTCGCAAATAAGAAGATTTAGTATGAGAACCGGAGATAAGATTACAGGAATTACAAGACCACCTAAAAGTGGTGAGAAATTTAAAGCCCTTCTTTATGTTAAAAAAATAAATAATTTAAATCCAGAGTCTGCAATCCGAAGACCACATTTTGAAGATCTTACCCCAGTTTATCCCAAAGAAAGAATGAGTTTAGAAAAAAATTCCACAGAGTTAGCAACTAGGTTGATTGACCTAATCGCACCTATTGGAAAAGGTCAGAGGGGTGTAATTGTCGCGCCACCGAAGGCGGGTAAAACTATTTTAATGCAAAAAATAGCTAATAGTGTTGCAGAAAATCACCCAGAGATAGAGATTATAGTACTTCTGATTGATGAGCGACCAGAGGAAGTTACTGATATGCAAAGGTCTATAAAAGGTGAGGTTGTATACTCTACATTTGATGAACTACCAAGTCATCATATTAAAGTAGCAGAAATGGTATTAAATAGAGCCCAAAGATTAGTAGAGCATGGTAAAGACGTATTAATTCTTTTAGATAGTATAACAAGATTAGCTAGGGCATATAACTTAACAATTCCTCCTACTGGTAGAACCCTTTCAGGAGGGCTAGATCCTGGAGCACTGCATAAGCCTAAAAGGTTTTTTGGTGCCGCTAGAAAGCTAGAAGAGGGCGGTAGTTTAACAATAATAGCTACAGCTTTAGTTGAAACAGGAAGCCGTATGGATGATGTTATTTTTGAAGAATTCAAAGGTACAGGAAATATGGAGCTACATTTAGACAGAAAGCTTTCAGAAAAAAGAATTTTCCCTGCTGTTGATATTAATAAATCAGGAACAAGAAGGGAAGAATTACTATTAAGCCAAAGCGAAATGGAGGCTGTTTTAAATGTGAGGAGGGCCTTGGGTAATCAACCTGTTCAGGAAGTTACTGAAAAGGTAATTAGTCTACTATTACAGAGTAAGAGGAATGTTGATTTTGTGGAAATGATTAGAAAAACACTATAATGCTAAATACTCTTGCACTGATGAAATCCCTATGCTATAATATAGAAGTTAAATTTGACTAATTCAATTATTAAATATAGCCTTGATACATAGAAAGAGGTGATTAAAGTGAAAAAAGATATACATCCAAACTATAAAGAAGTAGACGTACATTGTGCATGTGGTAACAACTTCAAAACTGGTTCAACTAAAGATGAAATTAGAGTTGAAATCTGTTCAGAGTGCCATCCATACTTTACTGGTAAACAGAAGCAAATGGAAAAAGGTGGACGTGTGGAAAAATTCAAAAAGAAATTTGGAATGTAAGGTTAGAGCTTTTTCTAACCTTTATTTTTATCATTAGTATATCAAAAATTCCCTCTTATAGAGGGAATTTGCGGTTATATCATATTTAAAATTTAGTTGAATTAGTATCAAACTGTTACTTGGGGGAGATAAAATATGGTAGATTTAATGGAGTACTCTCAAGCTGGAAGTATTGAAATGATAGTAGGACCTATGTATGCGGGTAAAAGCGAGGAGTTACTTAGAAGAATTAATCGTGCTAATATTGCTGGTCTCAAGGTATTAGTTTTTAAGCCAGCTATTGATGATAGATATTCCGTAGATAATATTGCTTGTCATAATGGTAAACAAATGAAATGTATTGCTGTAGAGGATGCGCAGCGGTTACAAAGCTACATAAAAGAAAATCCAGACTATGATGTTTTAGCTATAGATGAAGTACAATTTCTTGGAGAAGAAATTATACAAGTATGTAAAGATTCTGCAGATAGCGGAAAAAGGGTTATTTGTTCCGGACTAGATATGGATTTTAGAGGGGAACCTTTTCAAGTAGTACCGCAACTAATGGCATTAGCAGAGTATGTAACAAAGCTAACTGCTGTGTGTGTGGTTTGTAAAATGCCTGCTACTAGAACCCAAAGGTTAGTAAACGGGAAGCCTGCTAAATATAGTGACCCTATAATTCTAGTTGGAGCAGAAGAAGGCTATGAAGCTAGATGTAGAAAATGTCATGAAGTGATAAAATAGAATATAAAAACTATATAACTCCTTTCACTGCGAAGGGAGCTTTTCTTTTACATGTTTAGCACTCAATACCATATTAAAATTGACATAATATGTAATATTAGATATAATTCACATGAGTTATGCAGTTGACTCCATATACTGGGAATTTTGCACAGTAAACCAACCTAACAATAAATTCTTCGGCCAAAATTTATCAATAAGTCTTGCAAATTGCCTAACTTCTGTGTCAAAATGTACTTGTATAGTTTGAAAGCATTGCTGTGCTTTTATAACGATACGGTATGTGGCGTTGAAAAAGTTTCGGACCATTTCGCCGTGGGTGAAGCCTTCTTCAGCGCCTTTATTATTGAGTTCCCATCTTGCATAGACAAGTAAAGTTTCTGCTGTAAAAATGAGCTCAATATGGGCGTAATGATGACTTTCCGACGTTGAGTGGCAAGAATTCAACCCCAGTTCTTGTTTTGCAGTTCTAAAAAACCTCAATGCTCCAACGCTTAATATATGCATCTAAAGCTTCTTCAGGATTATCGACCCTATTACTAATCAAAAGGTAAGCCCCACGATATGTAGCCGCAACCTCTTTGTTTTTCTCAAATTCATCCTTCATCATTTCAGTATCTTCTTTGAGTCTTGTAGCTACAACTGCTTTTGCAATAGGCGTATAACGATACTTAGTTACTACTTTACCCTGCTTTCCAACTAAACGGTAGGGTAACTTGATATAAATATTAGGTATGGATATAGCACTTACTTTATCTTTAAGACCACTAATAAGAAGTTTGAAAAAACTTCTTTAATAAGCATTGAAGGCTTTACAGGGATAAAGCGTTCTCGGCCTGTAATATTCTCAATTTCTTTTCGATAAAGTGCTGTATTACGTTTTGCCTTAGTAACCCAATCATATTGATGATCTGTGAGCCAATTAAAAAAGTCTTTGCATAAAAACCGGGTCCATGGCAACCCATAGTACCCCTGTGTAAATCCGGCGAATATCCATTAGCATTTCTTTTGAAAGATCTATTTTTGTCTGTTTTTCATCGCTATTTTCTACCTTACGCCAAATACGCCAAAACAATGGATATTTAAGTCCGTTCTTTAATACAACAGTTGTAGCAACTATATTCATACACCAGATATTTATTTTAATGGAGCTATCATATAACCAACAAAGGAAAGGGATTTTCTTTCCATGGGCATGAGCCACCTTTGTATCATCAAGTACAATAACATCTCCTTCAGTAAATGCAGTTTCTTCTTCTTGTTGTAGTCTTTGTACTCTTTTAAAACTAAATAAACCCCAATTATAATCAGTTGTAAAAAAGCGGCTAAAGGTATATTGAGCCATTTTAAGATTCCGAAACATCGGTTGTAATAAGCTATCCTTAGTAGCATAATCAGAAATACGTGAGACAGAATTTTTATTAGCAATAAGTCCTACCACATAAGCAAAAGCAATAAGCCAAGTGGGTACACCATTACGTTTTACAATACCCGATTGCGTAAGCAGAAGTGAAAAATCAAATTTATCCCAAATTGCTTTTAAAACTGGCGTTCCGCCCCCATTTCCTTGTTGTAAATTTCTATATTTCGGTTTCCCAAGAGTCATATTTATCACCCATTCATCAAGAGTAATGGCTATTAATACCATTCACTTTGATTATTGGGGCGGGTTTAAAAAGTCAAGTCTTTTTTGCTATTTCAAGACATATAAAACAAAAATATTTTTTAGTATATTATAATATACGATACATCAGTCTTATTTACATTTATTTACACGAACTGCATAACTCATGATAATTCACTTATGTGGTTCCAATGCTAGGAGGTAGAATATGAAATTACCCATACATAGAAAAGAACGTGTTATATTAACAGCAATAGAGATAATTAATGATTTAGGTATACAAGGTCTATCCACTAGAGAAATTGCAAAAAGGGAAGAAATTTCAGAGGGCACCTTATTTAAACACTTTAAAAATAAAAATGAAATATTATTAGGTGTTTTAGAGCACTACTCACAATATGATATGGATATTATTGAGTCTATAAAATTAAAAAAGCTTCCTTTTACTGAAGCAATAAAATATTTTATTGATTCTTACGCTTTATATTATGAAAATTACCCCGAAATAACCGCAATTACACAGATTTATGAAGTGTTAGCAAATGACCAAAATCTAGCTGTAAAGGTTATGGATATTTACAATGTTCGATATAAGTTTATGTATGATACTATTGAAAGTGGAAAACTATCAGGAGAGCTTTCACCTGACATTGATAGTATTATTTTATCTGATACAATTTTAGGTCTTTTTAATGCCATATGTTTAAGGTGGAGGTTTGAAAAATTTAATTTCTCTCTTCAAAATCAGACAATGTTGGCTATGGATATGATTTTAAAATGTATATATAAATAACTAGCATTACTAAATTAAATATCTTAATGAATCAATGAAGAAACTCCTTTTACAAAAAGGAGATTTTTTTGTAAAAAAATACAAAATATTGAAGGATTTTAAATAAATATGTCGAAAAAGAATTTTAAAGAGTATATAGGTATAAGGTACTAATATCACTGTAAAAGGCAAACCTATTTAAAGATAGGGACGCAAAGCCATGGGTCTAAGGATGATATCAATAAATATCTATGATTGCCAGGTTACCGAAGTGTGATTAATAATCTTTAAAATATAAATAAGATTATGTCATATGAAGGTATTTATTAAGTGAATACCTTCATTTTTGTTTTTTGAAAATCATAATTTGTTCTCCATTCAATCAAACAAATATATATGGTAAAGAGGTGAAATATTGAAAAAAGTACTTATTGTTGATGATGCAACCTTTATGAGGATTTCCCTAAGATGCATACTCGAAAAAAATGGTTTCGAAGTTATTGGCGAGGGTAAAAATGGTGTCGAGGCTATAAGTAAGTATATTGATTTAAGACCTGATATATTAACACTAGATATTACTATGCCTGAAAAAAATGGAATTGAAGTGTTGAAAGAAATTATTAATATTGACCCTAAGGCTAATGTTGTAATAATCTCTGCTCTAGGACAAGAAACTTTTGTTACGGAAGCAGTTAAACTTGGTGCAAAAGGTTTTCTAGTAAAGCCATTTAAAGAAGATTTTATAATTAGGACATTAAGTAAATTATAAGGGAACTAATATATACAAAATTATATGATGATGTAAAATAATAGGCGATGTGAAAAAAATAATGTAATGGGGTATTGGGATATGAGAAAGAAGTACGTATTGCTTAGAGATTGTTCAGAAATGGATGTATTAGCAGAGGATATTTTAAATAACTATGGTTTACCACTAGTTGTGAAAAATACTAATATCAACTCTTTTATTAAGGAGAGATTAGAACAGTTTAATGTTGAAAGAGTGTTGATTTATGAATTCGAAAGTGATATTTTTTGCAATGATATAAGTGAGAGAAATGAAATTTATGAACAATATAAAACAAATATTGACTGTTTAAAGGATTTGTTAAATAAGCTGTCATCTGGTAAAGAAATAGAAAAAAAGATGATAACCAATATATCTGATTCAATATATAGCTGGCAAGATGATCAAGAAAAAGTAATCAGCATGTTAACGAAGGTTAAAAGTGCTGATGTATATACATATACACACTGTCTCAATACCGCATTTTACTCAATGCTTATTGCTAAGTGGCTAAGACTTTCACAAGAGGACATAAAAAAGGCTATACAATCAGCTCTTTTGCATGATGTCGGGAAAATAAAAATAGATACAGAGATTTTAAATAAAAAGGGAAGCCTAACAGATGAGGAGTATAATGAAATAAAAAACCATTCATTGTATGGATACGAAATTTTAAAAACCATGGGCAATATTGATATTGATGTTATGAATGGAGTGCTCCATCATCATGAAAGAATAGATGGCTCAGGATATCCTTTTGGAATAAAAGGAAATAAAATAAATATTTTTTCAAAAATTGTTTCCATAGCAGATGTTTATGATGCAATGATTTCAGACAGAGTCTATAAAAGAAGAACTAGTCCCTTTGAGGTGTTTAAACTTTTTTTAACTACAGGAATCGGTGCCTTTGATCCTTCTATACTTGATGCATTTATTAACAATATTTCAGTATACTATACTGGATCAAATGTATGGCTAAATAATGAAAAGACTGGGGAAATAGTATTTATTCCACCTTATGATGTAAGTAATCCAATAATACATGTGGAGTCAGAATACATAGACTTATCTCTACAAAGTGATATGAAAATAGTATGTATTATCTAATTGGTATTAATAGATATTGAAGTAAAATTCAATGTCTATTTTTTATGTAAAAAACACAAACTATATATTATTCACTTTGCAAGTGTAAAAGAGGTGATAGATTGTTTGGAAGCAGTTTAGGAAAAATAGTTCTATTATTATTTCTATTAATTCTTTCAGCTTTTTTTTCTACTTCAGAAACTGCCTTGATGGCTTTAAGTAAAATTAGAGCAAGACACATGGTTGATGATGAGATAGTTGGAGCAGAGTTAGTAAGTAGATTGATAAAGGAGCCTAGCAAGCTCCTAGGTACAATTTTAGTAGGAAATAATATCGTAAATATAGCAGCCTCCGCCATAGCAACATCTCTTGCAATAGATTATTATGGAGACAGTGGTGTGGTAGTTTCAACTGTTATAATGACGTTTTTAGTTTTGGTTTTTGCTGAAATAACCCCTAAATCCTGGGCTGCACAAAATGCAGAAAGAGTTTCTGTAAGAGTTGGCAGACCTATGGCCTTTATTATTACAGTATTACATCCAATAGTTATAGTTTTTACATTTATCACAAGTGGATTAATGAAAATATTAAGAATAAATAATAATCATAATCGCCCTTTTATAACAGAGGATGAACTAAGGACTGTAGTTAATGTAAGTCAAGAAGAAGGTGTTTTGGAAATAGATGAAAAGGAAATGATACATAAAGTATTTGAGTTTGGAGATCTTCAAATTAAAGATGTAATGATACAGAGAACAGATATCGTAGCTATTGATGTAAGGCTTACCTACGAAGAGATTATACAAGTAATTAGGAATGAGAAATATACTCGTTATCCGGTTTTCAAAGAAGGAATAGATAATATAATTGGGATTTTAAATTTAAGAGATTTATTATTTACAGAAAATATAAATGATAATTTTGATATATATAATTATATAAGAACCCCCTATTACACTTTCGAATACAAGAGAATTGCAGAACTATTTAAAGAAATGAAAAAGAAAAAAGTACAAATTGCTATTGCATTAGATGAATATGGGGGAACTGCTGGGATAGTAACAATGGAAGATTTAATTGAAGAAATAGTCGGAGATATACAGGATGAATATGATGAACAGGAAAATGAAATTGAAGCTATAAATCATAACGAATATATTTTAAAAGGAAATATACGTCTAGAGTTAGTAAATGAATTGTTAGGAGTAAATCTAGAGGCAGAGGATATAGATTCCATAGGGGGCCTTATGATCAGTGAGCTGGGAAGATTACCAAAACTTGGTGAATCAATTAAGTATAGTAATACTAAGCTAGTCTTAGAGGAACTAGAAGGAAATAGAATAAAAAAAATAAGAATTTTTATTGAAAATTAATAAAACGGGTATTTTCAACAAATTGTTTGAAAATAACCCGTTTCATTTAAAATAGAATCGGAAGTAGCTATACCAATCTTCATTTAGCTTTGGTGGACCATCTACATTCATTTACCTTATCAACGCTCCTTTTTTATTTTCTTTTGTTAACTACATACTTACTTTTTTTACCTTACTTCTTTTACTACTAACTTACTTTTACTACTAACTTACTTTTACTACTAACTTACTTTTACTACTAACTTACTTTTACTACTAACTTACTTTTACTACTAACTTACTTTTACTACTAACTTACTTTTACTACTAACTTACTTTTACTACTAACTTACTTTTACTACTAACTTACTTTTACTACTAACTTACTTTTACTACTAACTTACTTTTACTACTAACTTACTTTTACTACTAACTTGCTTTTACTACTAACTTGCTTTTACTACTAACTTGCTTTTACTACTAACTTACTCTTACTACTAACTTACTTTTACTACTAACTTACTTTTACTACTAACTTACTCTTACTACTAATTTACTTTACTTACTACCTTTAAATTTGATTGGTAGGGAACTACCGGATTCTATTGTATTATATATATACCATGTTAAACAGGATTTAATCACTAATTTTTAAAAAAAATTAAAATTTTTTAAACTTTTTTTAATTTTCAAAGCATCTGTTAAAAATTAATGTTGTTTGTAATAAGTACATAATAGGTATATAATAATAAAAAGAACAGTTTAGAAAGGAAATTGATATGTCTAATTCAAATATTAAAAGTGTTGGTGGTCAGGCTCTTATTGAGGGAGTTATGATGCGAGGAACAAAAGATATAGCTATCGCCGTAAGAAGGCCTGATAGGACGATTGAAATAAAAAGAGAACCAGTAACTGGTATAGTACAAAAATATAAATTATCAAAAATACCTATATTAAGAGGCGGAATAGCCCTAATTGATTCTATGGTATTAGGTGTAAGGTCCCTTATGTATTCAGCAGAAATTGCAGAAGAAGGAATTGAAACACCAACTGAACCCGATAAATTTGAAAGTTTTATGAAAAAAGTATTTAAAGATCAGGCTGACGATGTATTAATTTATGTTTCAGTTTTCTTTGCCCTAGCCCTATCTGTAGGTATATTTATTTTTCTACCTACGTTGGTTTCAGGTTTTTTAACAACCTATATTAACAAAGGTCTATTCTTAAGTTTATTTGAAGGAATATTAAGGTTAAGTATGTTTGTTATTTATGTGCTTATAATTTCAAGAATGGACGATATGAAAAGAGTATTTCAATATCATGGTGCTGAGCATAAGGCAATTTACTGCTATGAAAATGGTGAAGCTTTAACTGTAGAAAATGCGAAAAAATATACAACTTTACATCCGAGATGTGGAACAAGCTTTGTTTTTATCGTAATGATGGTAAGTATTATTATGTTTTCATTTATTAGCTGGGAAAGTGCTTTAATGAGGATGGGACTAAGACTAGCCTTACTTCCCGTGGTTGCGGGTATTTCATTTGAAATTTTAAAGATTGCTGGAAAAAAACAGTCTTCAATTGTAAAAATCGTTAGCTATCCTGGTTTAATGATGCAAAAACTAACGACATTCGAACCTGATGATGAGCAATTAGAAGTTGCCTTAGAGGCATTAAGAAATGTATTGGAAGAGGAAGATATTGTAGTTCTATAAAGAATAAAGGGTGTATGATTACTTAATTAGTATCATATACCCTTATTTTTAATCAATTAGTTTATTTAAATGTGGAATAAGACCTCTTACACTATTAACTACTATTCCAAGATTCTCATATCCACTGTTGTGATGGTCAATATAAATAGTCTGACAAGATAATTGACTAGCCGGAAGAATTTCATTAATATAATTGTCTCCAATGCTTAATATTTCTTCATATGAAACCTTATATTTTTCCGACAAATATTTTATATGCTCTATAGTTTTAGTAGGTTTTGAGGCTGTGAAAATTTTCTCCGTAAACAAATCCTTCAGTCCTAATTTCTCTAAAATTACTTCACTATCTACTTGAGGGCTATTAGTCATTAAAACTAAATGAATTGTACTTTGAAGACTTGCTAAGCATTCTTTAAACCCTGGGACTGGAATCATATTAAAGTCAGGCCCCATCATATATTCTCTTGTTTTAAAAAACGATTGTTTCGTTTGCGTTCGATTCAAGCCATAATGAGCGGCTATAGCATTAGGAACCCACCATAAATCACCTATACTTAAGTAACGCTGCATATCGATGTTAACAGGTTGGGGGTATAGGTCCTGTATTTTTCCCTGTTCAAGTTGTGAACCACTCCAAGTATAAACATCTTCAATAGAATTATTAAATTGTACAATAACAAGGTCATTGTGAGTATCGTATATGCGACCAAATTTTAATGGATGCTCATTGTTTAAAACTGACTGGTAGTCCTTTAGAAAATTATCCTGTGTAGTTTCAGGGAGCAGACTTTTAATAGAATCTACATAATAATCAAAATGGTGTATATCCTCATATACAGTTCCATCTAGATCTAAAATTATCAGCTTAGGCTTGTTATTCATAAAATTTGACTCCTTTTATCCGTTTTTTTTAATGATACTACATACTCTTTGAAATTTAAAATACAAATTGTTAAATACATGCTTTATATTGCTTAAAAAAAAGCAAAATGTGATATAATAGCATTAAAATTAGCGAGTTGCAAATAATGTACTAATTGGAGTTGAAATAGATGATGAATATATCACAGCTTTTAAAAGAGGCTAGAGAACAATTTGAAAAGCTACAATTACCAACACCTCAGTTAGATGCTGAGGTACTCTTATGTTATTTTTTGAATAAAGACAGAAGTTATGTACATATATATCCGGAAAAGGAGATTTCCCGGGAAATATGTCGGAAATTTTGGGAAGCTGTTGATAAAAGAAAGAATCGGATGCCAATTCAATATATTGTAAACTATCAACAGTTTATGGGTTTAGATTTTTATGTGGATGAAAGGGTGTTAATACCCAGAGGAGATACAGAAATATTAGTTGAAGAGGTTATTGAAATATATAATAAAGAAAAGGCAAATGAGGAAGTAGATATATTAGATATCGGTACAGGTAGCGGAGCTATTACTATAAGTCTAGCTAAATATATTAATAAGGCCCAGGTATATTCAGTGGATATTTCAGAAAAAGCCCTTGAGATAGCTAAAATCAATGCTTTAAACAATGGGGTGTCAGATAGAATTGAGTTTTTATTAGGGAGCATGTTTGAACCTTTAAATAATAAAGGATTAGAAAAAAGCTTTGATTATATTGTATCAAATCCACCATATATTCCATCAAAAGATGTGTTGGAATTAGATGAGCAAGTTAAAAGCTATGAGCCTAAGCTGGCTCTTGATGGTGGAGAGGATGGACTAGATTTTTATAGAAGTATTATTGAAACTGCGCCTAATTATTTAAAAAATGGAGCGTGGCTAATCTTTGAAATAGGTTATAATCAGGGACAGGATCTTGTAAATTTAATGAGAGAGAAGGATTTTAGTGATATAAGTGTTATAAAAGATTTGGCAGGATTAGATAGGGTAGTAAAGGGTAAGTACAAATAAAAAAGAGAATCTCTTGGAGATTCTCTAAGTATAAACCTAAATTTAGCCAATTAATATTGCTTGGGGAGAAAACTCTGGCAAATTAGGTATATAACAATATTTACTTTTTAATCCTGTTTTCTAGGTCTCCAGCAAAGGCCACCCTCAGATTTTGCTATTGGCTGCTGTGTAAAAAGGTAGTTTTTTAGTTCCTTTTCCCATTCCTTTGAATTCCGTCTCAACCATTCTAATGTTAGACACACATGCTTAATTTTTTCATCTCTATTATTTGCTAAAACGGCTTTTAAATCTTCACTATTACTACTGCATACCCTTTGATTATACATATCTATAGATTCAAGGTCTTTTTTTAGACAATTTAATGCTCTAGCCATGTCCTTCGTGAATTCATCTAACTGCTCAACGGGTTCATAATAATTAGACATTTTAAAAACCTCCTTAATATTCTGAATATTAAAACTATTTATATTATTATATACTATTTTACCCGAAAATGGGCAAATATTTAATAAAAAGTTATATTATTTTTTTAGAATGGAAAAATAGTAAAAAAATATTAATTGTGATATAATAGATAAATGTGTAAAATATTCGTAGTCGAGGTGAATTTTAATGCTAGATAAACTAGCTTTTTTACAAGAGAAATATGAGGATTTGGGTAGAAAAATCAGTGACCCGGATGTTATAAACAATCAGAATGAGTGGAAAAAACTTGTAAAGGAACATTCAGATTTAGAGCCTATAGTGGAAAAATATAAGGAATATATTGACTCTGAAAAAGCTTATAAAGAAGCCAAAGAAATTTTGTATGACAAGTCCGCAGATGATGAGTTAAAGGAAATGGCAAAATTAGAAATTGGTGAATTAGAAGATAAAATTGAGCAGTATAAGGAAGAATTAAAAATCTTGCTTTTACCTAAGGACCCAAATGATGAGAAAAACGTTATTGTTGAAATAAGGGCAGGTACAGGTGGAGATGAGGCAGGATTATTTGCTGGAGACCTGTTAAGAATGTATTCTAGATATGCAGAAAAACAAGGTTGGCGTGTTGAACTAATGAGTTTAAATGAAACAGGAGTAGGTGGCTATAAAGAGGCTATCTTTATGATTAAGGGACATGGAGCTTATTCAAAATTAAAATATGAAAGTGGTACTCATAGAGTTCAAAGAATCCCCACCACAGAATCTGGCGGAAGAATACATACTTCTGCTGCAACAGTAGCTGTTTTACCAGAGGTAGATGATGTTGAATTTGACTTAAATATGAATGAAGTTAGAATAGATGTGTTTAGATCCTCTGGTTCAGGTGGACAGAGTGTTAATACGACGGACTCTGCCGTAAGAGCAACTCATATACCAACAGGTATAATAGTATCCTGCCAGGATGAAAAATCACAACATAAAAATAAAGAAAAGGCATTAAAAGTCCTTAAGGCTAGATTATATGATAGACTTGTACAAGAGCAACAGGCAGAAATCGCTCAAAATAGAAAGTCGCAGGTTGGTTCTGGAGATAGAAGTGAAAGAATTAGAACATATAACTTCCCACAGGGAAGAGTTACAGATCATAGAATTAATTTAACGATATATCAGCTGGATAGTTATTTAGAAGGTGAAATAGAGGATATGATAGATGCCCTTATTACTTCAGACCAGGCTGAAAAATTAAAAGAGGTTCAACAGTAATTAACAAGCTCCTGAGATTTCAGGAGCTTTATTAATATTAATATTTAAATTTAGAAATACTATCCTGTAACTCTTCTGCTAGGCGAGATAAAGCCTCAGAGGAATTAGCCAATTCCTGCATTGTAGCAGTTTGTTCCTCAACGGAAGCAGAAGCCTGTTCTGTCCCTGCAGCATTATCCTCAGATATGGAAGAAAGGTTTTGTATAATCTGAATAATTTCTTCCTTTTTATTATTCATTTCTTGGGCGGATCTATTAATTGTTTCAATAATACTCTTCATATTTTCTATAGAAAAACTAATTCCTTCAAACTTTGAATTTGTAACCTCTACTATTTTGGTTTGAGAATCAACTATTCTTCCTACACTTGCCATTGTGTTAACAGCATAGGAGGTTTTATCTGTTAGCTCTTTAATAATTTTTGAAATTTCACCGGCAAATTGATCAGATTGCTCAGCTAGTTTACGAATTTCCTCTGCAACTACTGCAAAGCCTCTTCCAGCCTCACCGGCTCTGGCAGATTCAATAGCCGCATTAAGTGCTAGAAGATTTGTTTGCTCAGATATGTTAATTATCATTTGACTTGCCTGCTCGATTTTACTAGCACTTTCGTTAGTTGTAATAATTATTTGACTAACCTCATGGGCAGCACTGCTACTTTCTTTAGTTTTATTTACTAAGTCCTTAAGAATGTCCAGACCCTCATTTTTAAGTTTAGTAACTTCTTCAGTTGAAGCATTTAAACTTTTAATGTAATTAAGGTCTTTTTCAATTAATTGTCCTAACTCACGGATATTTAAGGCACCCTTTTCTGTATCTTTAGCCTGTTCAGTAGAACCTATAGCTATTTGCTCTATTGTTTTTGCTACTTCTTCTGCGGCAGTTGCTGATTGATGGCTTGTTGCAGTAAGTTCCTCGGAGGATGCAGCTAATAATTGAGAGCTAAGGTATACATTCTTAAAGATATCTCTAATGGAACTTTGCATATTCCTAATGGCTATTGCTATTTCTCCAAATTCATCCCTAGAGTTAGTATATTCTTCAGATAATTCCCCAGAGAAATCACCGGTTGATAGAAGATTTAAATGGGATGTTGTTAATTGTAAATTCTTTAGAATATACTTAGAGATTAAATACATAATTATACCTAGCAATATAAACGTAATTAAACCAAACATAATCGTCGAAATAAGGTTACTTCTAATTGAGGACGAAACATTTCTCATTGAAAAACCAAGACTTAACGCACCTATTAGATTACCATATATAACAACAGGTACATAAACCTCGTAGACATCTATTTTTTCATCTCCATATACAAGCTGAGTGGAATAAATTTGTCCCTCTAATGCTGCTACTTTACTACCTTCATCAGTAAGTGTTAATCCTACTAATTCCTTGTTACTATGGGCGATTGAGTTAAGATCTTTATCTACGAATGATGCATAAATAACTTCCTCATTTTCAGCTAATTTATTAACTAAGTTTTGGTAGCTAAATTGCTCCGTTAGATTATTTATAGTGTTAGCCAAAACCCCTACTTGGACAAAATAACCACTTGAATTCCTTACATACCCATATTTATAGAAATCTTCTGAAGAAGCACTTTTTCTTATTTCTTCAAATAGCTCATTGCTATTTCCATTAAGAAAAATACGTGCCATATGAGTATCAGGTGCCTTCCAACCAATATTCTCTGGATAATTCGAATAAATAACTTCGCCGTTTTGGTTAAATACATTTATTTCATCAGCATCTAATGCTTGTGTTAGCTGAATTAAATAATTATTACTTAAATTATTTTGGTTTGACAAAACAACCCTTCCAACAGACCGAATGTTATTTTCTACAAGGTGAGATATTGTTTGTAAAGCTAAATGAGAATTCTGAATCTTTTCTGTGGCATATGTAGCGAGTTCAATACCATTTCCTTGTATTTGATCTAACAAGCTTGTTCTAGTTAAATACGAGGAAATTGCTCCATTTATAGAGATGGCAACAAGTACAATTATTAAAGGAAGAATAATTAACTTGAACTTAATAGAGCCTTTTTTTTCTTGTAGATTATTTTTTTTCATTGTCCTCCTCCATTCATATATTATTTTCAATAACATGAGTTATGCAGTTGACTCCATATACTGGGAATTTTGCACAGTAAACCAACCTAACAATAAATTCTTCGGCCAAAATTTATCAATAAGTCTTGCAAATTGCCTAACTTCTGTGTCAAAATGTACTTGTATAGTTTGAAAGCATTGCTGTGCTTTTATAACGATACGGTATGTGGCGTTGAAAAAGTTTCGGACCATTTCGCCGTGGGTGAAGCCTTCTTCAGCGCCTTTATTATTGAGTTCCCATCTTGCATAGACAAGTAAAGTTTCTGCTGTAAAAATGAGCTCAATATGGGCGTAATGATGACTTTCCGACGTTGAGTGGCAAGAATTCAACCCCAGTTCTTGTTTTGCAGTTCTAAAAAAAACCTCAATGCTCCAACGCTTAATATATGCATCTAAAGCTTCTTCAGGATTATCGACCCTATTACTAATCAAAAGGTAAGCCCCACGATATGTAGCCGCAACCTCTTTGTTTTTCTCAAATTCATCCTTCATCATTTCAGTATCTTCTTTGAGTCTTGTAGCTACAACTGCCGCAATAGGCGTATAACGATACTTAGTTACTACTTTACCCTGCTTTCCAACTAAACGGTAGGGTAACTTGATATAAATATTAGGTATGGATATAGCACTTACTTTATCTTTAAGACCACTAATAAGAAGTTTGAAAAAACTTCTTTAATAAGCATTGAAGGCTTTACAGGGATAAAGCGTTCTCGGCCTGTAATATTCTCAATTTCTTTTCGATAAAGTGTCAGATTACGTTTTGCCTTAGTAACCCAATCATATTGATGATCTGTGAGCCAATTAAAAAAGTCTTTGCATAAAAACCAGGGTCCATGGCAACCCATAGTACCCCTGTGTAAATCCGGCGAATATCCATTAGCATTTCTTTTGAAAGATCTATTTTTGTCTGTTTTTCATCGCTATTTTCTACCTTACGCCAAATACGCCAAAACAATGGATATTTAAGTCCGTTCTTTAATACAACAGTTGTAGCAACTATATTCATACACCAGATATTTATTTTAATGGAGCTATCATATAACCAACAAAGGAAAGGGATTTTCTTTCCATGGGCATGAGCCACCTTTGTATCATCAAGTACAATAACATCTCCTTCAGTAAATGCAGTTTCTTCTTCTTGTTGTAGTCTTTGTACTCTTTTAAAACTAAATAAACCCCAATTATAATCAGTTGTAAAAAAGCGGCTAAAGGTATATTGAGCCATTTTAAGATTCCGAAACATCGGTTGTAATAAGCTATCCTTAGTAGCATAATCAGAAATACGTGAGACAGAATTTTTATTAGCAATAAGTCCTACCACATAAGCAAAAGCAATAAGCCAAGTGGGTACACCATTACGTTTTACAATACCCGATTGCGTAAGCAGAAGTGAAAAATCAAATTTATCCCAAATTGCTTTTAAAACTGGCGTTCCGCCCCCATTTCCTTGTTGTAAATTTCTATATTTCGGTTTCCCAAGAGTCATATTTATCACCCATTCATCAAGAGTAATGGCTATTAATACCATTCACTTTGATTATTGGGGCGGGTTTAAAAAGTCAAGTCTTTTTTGCTATTTCAAGACATATAAAACAAAAATATTTTTTAGTATATTATAATATACGATACATCAGTCTTATTTACATTTATTTACACGAACTGCATAACTCATGTCAATAATACATAGTTCGACATTTTTTTACAAAAACCTTCTTTTGTACTAAACAAATTATTGCAAACTAAAAAATACTCCTTGAAATTGGAGTATCTTAGTTAAAATCAATGGGTCTATCTATCTCTTTTAGTATTTCTTCGTACGTATTTAATGTGGACCGAGTTGAGAAAAAATATAGAGGGAGGGATAAAATAGTAAGATATGTTAATTGAGTAGAAGTACCCTCTAAATTGAGTATATTGGCGAAGATTATAAAAGTAATTAAAGAAATTGCTAGTGGAATAGTATAACCAAATATTAATCCTATGTCACTTTTAGGCAGCAGTATATTAGACAAGAAAGGATTAAAAGTTAATATAGTGCTCGGAAGACTTAGAAGAAATGTTACTATTACTATACCTATATTAAGAGTTATGAAAAAATCAAATTGTTTTAAACTAAAAAAATATATTATAGAGCAGATAGTTACAAGAAGTAGTGATACAATCATAAATCTAATTATTTTGTAACATAAATTTTGTTTATCTAATGGAAGAGACTTGAGGAGAATTTCATTAAAATAAAAAGATTGGCCTTTGAGCAGTGTATTAATAGTTACTAAAACTACGCTTGGAATAAGAAATATTATAAAGTTATTGTGTAAAATAGCGAGATTATATAATAGTGCCATTAAAAGTATTTGTGCTATTTTTGTATAATAAAATTTAAGTAATTTATCCATTATTAATCTCCTTATTGATGAAAATCTATAGTATTAATTTTTTTAAATACCCAAACAATTTGAACTATTAGAATGATGATTAATAGCGAAGCTATTGTAATAAAAGGGTATTTTAAGCTAAGCTTAATTCTCGGAATATATGGTTGTAAAAAGTAATTTAGTATAATTAAAGCAAATAAAATTCCAGTAACAACTTTATTTCTTTTCTTATTTTCTTCGGATGTCCTTCCGTTTGAAATGCGAACTAACTCTCCTAATAATACACCCCAAACTATAAATAGATAATAACCTAAACCAAATAAAAGAATTTGCTTTGGACCAATGAGGTTTATAGGAAATCTATGTCGAATAAATAATATTGAGATAACACTAGGAGTCAATAGTATAGCTGTAATCAAATTTACTATTAGAATATATAGAACCCTACCCTTGACAAAATCATTTCTTGTAACGGGCAAACTATTTTGTAATATTATCGAATTGTTATTAAAGTCTCTAAAAGCTGAAGGGTTTGAGTAGCTACTTTCAGTATTATATAGGAAGCCAAATATTACAACGCTTCCTATGATATAAGTAAATGGAGCTAATAACATACTTGTTTCAGAGAGAATAGAGAGAGCCACAAAAACAAGATATAAAAAATAAATACCTTTTATTTCCTCGAGTTTTCCACTATATTTTAATAGAAAGAAATTCATCTTTATAAGCTTAGTAACCATAAATACCTCCTATATAGTCAGATTTTTCGATAAGTAAAACATAATATCTTCTATAGTTGGCTTTGCAATGATTATATCTTCCTCATGCTTATTTAAATCATCTCTATTTAAACAAAGGCCTTCGGAACCAAAGCTTCCATATTGAATACCAATAACATTAGCCTTGTTTCTGTCAAAGAAGTCCTTAGGCGCTTTTACTAATCTGTATTTTTCAATTATGTCAATATAGCTATCGGATAAAATAACTTTTCCCCTATCAATAAATGTAATAAAATCCGCAACCCTATCCAAATCCTGAGTTATATGGGTAGAAAATAGTACACTACAATTACCATCTTCAATTACTTCCTGAAGTATTGTCAAAAGTTCTCGTCTAAATATTGGATCTAGCCCTGAAGTTGGTTCATCCATTAAAATAAGCTCTGCTTTATGGGAAAGGGCTATTGCTAAGGCGAACTTAGTTTTCATTCCCTTTGATAACTCATAGATTTTTGAATTGGGATTAAGATCAAATCTATATAGATAATTATCAAAGGTCTGTTGATCCCAAGTTTTATAAAAAGGTGCAATAAGCTTACCTATATGTGAAAGTGGTAATTTTACAGGATAAATATTTTCGTCATAAACAAATCCAATTTTTTCCTTTACAATTTGTTCATTCTCAATATTATCTAAACCAAATAGTTTAATATGACCACCATTTTTAGCTAGTAGATTCATAATAAGTCTGATAATTGTAGTTTTTCCAGACCCGCTAGTACCAACTAATCCCATGATATAGCCTCTATCTAAACTAAAGCTTATATTATCAAGCTTAAAGCCTTTGTATTCCTTTGTAACATTTAAGAGCTCCAGTATTTTGTCCATTACATCACTCCTCATATAATAGTAATTAGTAATTATTTTTAATTATTTCAATAAGCTTATCTAAAGATATGTCCAGTAGCTTTGATTCCTCGATTATTTCATTTAGTTTTTCTTCAATGAGCTCAAGTTTTTTCAGTTTTAATACTTCGCCGTTTTGTGCCTTAACAAAAAAACCTTTACCCGGCACGGATTCTAATAATCCCTCACTTTCAAGTTGAGTATAAGCATTTTTTGTTGTAATAACACTGACATGAAGCTCCTTAGCTAGAACCCTTATGGAAGGCATAGCATAATTGTCATGGAGTTTACCTATTAATATTTGTTTTTTTATTTGATCAACAATTTGTGTATATATAGGCTTAGAACTGGAATAACTTATAAGTATATTCAAATGCTCACACCTTCCTTAAAGTGAGTTTTAACAAAATGAAAACTGTATATACTGTATATACACAGTATATTTTTAAATATTATTATTGTCAATCCTTAAAGCTAAAATCATTGTAATATAATGGGAACTATAATAGTATACATGAGTTATGCAGTTCGTGTAAATAAATGTAAATAAGACTGATGTATCGTATATTATAATATACTAAAAAATATTTTTGTTTTATATGTCTTGAAATAGCAAAAAAGACTTGACTTTTTAAACCCGCCCCAATAATCAAAGTGAATGGTATTAATAGCCATTACTCTTGATGAATGGGTGATAAATATGACTCTTGGGAAACCGAAATATAGAAATTTACAACAAGGAAATGGGGGCGGAACGCCAGTTTTAAAAGCAATTTGGGATAAATTTGATTTTTCACTTCTGCTTACGCAATCGGGTATTGTAAAACGTAATGGTGTACCCACTTGGCTTATTGCTTTTGCTTATGTGGTAGGACTTATTGCTAATAAAAATTCTGTCTCACGTATTTCTGATTATGCTACTAAGGATAGCTTATTACAACCGATGTTTCGGAATCTTAAAATGGCTCAATATACCTTTAGCCGCTTTTTTACAACTGATTATAATTGGGGTTTATTTAGTTTTAAAAGAGTACAAAGACTACAACAAGAAGAAGAAACTGCATTTACTGAAGGAGATGTTATTGTACTTGATGATACAAAGGTGGCTCATGCCCATGGAAAGAAAATCCCTTTCCTTTGTTGGTTATATGATAGCTCCATTAAAATAAATATCTGGTGTATGAATATAGTTGCTACAACTGTTGTATTAAAGAACGGACTTAAATATCCATTGTTTTGGCGTATTTGGCGTAAGGTAGAAAATAGCGATGAAAAACAGACAAAAATAGATCTTTCAAAAGAAATGCTAATGGATATTCGCCGGATTTACACAGGGGTACTATGGGTTGCCATGGACCGCTGGTTTTTATGCAAAGACTTTTTTAATTGGCTCACAGATCATCAATATGATTGGGTTACTAAGGCAAAACGTAATACAGCACTTTATCGAAAAGAAATTGAGAATATTACAGGCCGAGAACGCTTTATCCCTGTAAAGCCTTCAATGCTTATTAAAGAAGTTTTTTTCAAACTTCTTATTAGTGGTGCCAAAGATAAAGTAAGTGCTATATCCATACCTAATATTTATATCAAGTTACCCTACCGTTTAGTTGGAAAGCAGGGTAAAGTAGTAACTAAGTATCGTTATACGCCTATTGCAAAGAGTTGTAGCTACAAGACTCAAAGAAGATACTGAAATGATGAAGGATGAATTTGAGAAAAACAAAGAGGTTGCAGCTACATATCGTGGGGCTTACCTTTTGATTAGTAATAGGGTCGATAATCCTGAAGAAGCTTTAGATGCATATATTAAGCGTTGGAGCATTGAGGTTTTTTTTAGAACTGCAAAACAAGAACTGGGGTTGAATTCTTGCCACTCAACGTCGGAAAGTCATCATTACGCCCATATTGAGCTCATTTTTACAGCAGAAACTTTACTTGTCTATGCAAGATGGGAACTCAATAATAAAGGCGCTGAAGAAGGCTTCACCCACGGCGAAATGGTCCGAAACTTTTTCAACGCCACATACCGTATCGTTATAAAAGCACAGCAATGCTTTCAAACTATACAAGTACATTTTGACACAGAAGTTAGGCAATTTGCAAGACTTATTGATAAATTTTGGCCGAAGAATTTATTGTTAGGTTGGTTTACTGTGCAAAATTCCCAGTATATGGAGTCAATTGCATAACTCATGAGTATATTAATAGAATTCGCTATAGAAAATATAAGCATTAGAAAGGGGAAGAATATGAGAATAAAAAGTATTTGTGTTAAATTAATTGCTATTGGTGTTGCTATACTAATGCTAAATACACCTTTACTCCACTCCTTTGCCAGTGAATCTACACAGACTAATACTATAGGAGTAAGCCAATGGGCTATAGATGAAGTCAATATGGCCTCCTTATATGAAATAGGTTATGAAGGTATGTATTCAAATCTTAAAAGTGATATAACGAATGATGAACTAGTAAATTTGGCCGTAAACCTATACATTAAATTAAATGATAATATGGATAGTGAAGAGTTGGTATTTAAGTTTCAAAATAAAATAATTACAGATACATGGAAAAAGGAGCATGATCCACAGGGATTATCAACTAGAAAGGATGTTATAGAAGTCTTATATAATATCCTTAAAGAAACTGTACCTGATGCTGATGGTAAAGATTCGGTTAATTATTTATTAGAAGCAAAGATCTTGCGAGGAAGAGGAAATAGAGGGTTAGATTTAAATTCCCACTGTAATCGTGAAGAACTGTTAGTAATGGCGAAAAGAGCCTACGAGTTTGTACTCAGGAAGACTAACAGGGCTTCTAAAGGTTATTTTTATAAAATCCATGGGGGTAAAAGTGATGTATATCTGTTAGGCTCTATACATATGGCAGACATAAGTATATACCCACTTGAGGAAAAAATAGAGGATGCTTTTAATAAAGCAGATTATATTGCAGTTGAAGCTGATGTAAGTAATTTAGAAGATACAACAAAGTATATACAACAGAAGGCTTTATTCTATGATGGAACGACAATAGATAAAGTCTTAACACCTGAAACCTTTGAATTATATAAAGAACAAGTAGAACAATATGGCTTCGAGCCAGAGGTATATAATGTACTAAAGCCTTGGTACGCAGCAATGCTACTTCAAAATCTTAGTCTACAGCAATATGATTATGAAGCCGGATTAGGTATAGATTTATACTTTTTATTAAAATCAAAAAATAAAAAAATTATAGAAATAGAGGGTGTAAAGTTTCAAATAGATTTGCTTGATAATTTTTCGCCAGAAATACAAGAAATGTTTCTTTTAGATATATTACTATCTATACAAAATAACGATGAGGGCCAAAGTCAGAGCACTGAGGTAATGCAATATATGTTGGAAGTTTGGAGACAAGGATCTGAGGAAGAGTTAGAAAAACTTGTTGCAGTAGAGGGTTCAGAGTATTATAGCGAGTTTTCTCAGTTGTTTTGGATTCAAAGAAATAAAAATATGACCAAGAGAATTGTAGAATATTTAAAAGATAATAACAAAAAAACCTATTTTGTAATAGTAGGGGCAGGGCATCTAGTAGGTAATTCTGGAGTTGTAAAAGAACTACTAGATCAAGGCTACACAGTGAGTCAGTAGGGACGGTTCTTTTTGACTCATTATTGTTTCAACTAGTTAAGTGAGGTGGGTGTTATAAAAAGTATTAAAAGTGTTTTTGTAATCATAGGGAAAGTCCTTTTGTTTGTAGCATTATTTTTTATATCTTTTATAGTTTTAAGTAATGTTGTCGTCAGTGTATTGCCTGTTGATATAAACAGAGAGCTTATTCAAAAGCTTTCATTCATTCTACAAACTATTAGTGTAATTCTGTCAATCTTACTGATTTATGCAATATTTGATAGAAAGAAAGATCTATACATAGGATGGGGACAAAAAAATAAATTTAGATTATTAATAGAGGGCTGTATTTGGGGAATAGCATGTATAACAACAACTTTTATACTTTTGTGGGCATTAAAGGGCATTAGAGTAACTGCTATAAGTTTTGATAGAAATGTTCTATCAAGCCTATCATTTCCGTTTATATTATATATGTTTGTAGCAGTTAATGAAGAATTACTAAGTCGAGGTTACTTTTATGGTTTAATTAAAAGAGATTTTGGTTGGAGAATTAGTATAATTGCAAGCTCTATAATATTTTCTATTTTACATATCTCGAATCCTAGTATTTTACAAAGTCCATTTCCACTATTAAATCTTTTTTTAGCTGGAATTTTATTTGGAGTAGCTAGAGAGGTTACTGATGGACTTTGGGTACCAATAGGAATTCATTTCACATGGAACTTTTTTTTAGGGAATGTTTATGGATTGGCGGTTTCTGGTATGGATATAGGTGGTTCTATAATTAAAACAGAAGTTGTTGGTAATCAACTAATTACAGGCGGTGGGTTTGGACCAGAGGGAAGCATAATAGCAACTATAGTAATAACAATGTTTACAATTGCAATTTGGAGATGGTACAGGAAAAAAGGTTAAATACTTAAAAAAATTAGAACTTAAACAAAAGTTCTAATTTTTTTATATCTTTATATTTCTATTTTTTCAGGATAAATATAATAGAATATAAAAGAAATAAAGAAGCTTATAGAAGCTAAAATAGTAGTTAAATATATGCCCTGCAGCTGTACAGTACCAGTGCCCTTAACAATACTATCTATTAAATTAATATTCTCTCCATAGGTTAGTAATATTGGGACTAAACCTACAGAAACTAAAAAAGCCATTTTTAAGAAAAAGCCTTGTATACCAAAGTAAAAACCCTCGGACTGCAGATTGTTATCCCTTCTTGAATGGGCTACTATTTCACTAAGCATAGCTGGTGGAAAAATAAATGCAGCCCCGGACACTGGTATACCTATTAGTGCGAAAATTATGAAGCCCCAGGATGTGGGTATTGTCTTCCCAAGTTGAAATAATCCAATAGAAAGAATAATAAGTGCTATAAGGAAAACAAGCATTGGCTTTCTATAACCTATTTTCTTTGAAAGTCTATTGATTGGGTAAAAAAATAATGCTGAAAAGCCAAATAGTATAGCTGAAACTATAGTTAAATATTCCTTTCCTAGACCCATAACATCCTCAACAAAATAATTCATTACTGTTCTTAAGGTATTAAATCCTATGAAGAAAAAAAGCAAGCCTAGTAAGTAATAGATAAAAGATTTATCCTTAAATATAATCCTAAGGGCACGGTTTAAGTCGACTTTTTCTGCCTTCGCTTTAGAATAATTCATTTCTTTAATGGTGAAAACCATAAAAATCATACCTATTAATGCAAACAGGCTTAGGAATATAACCATTTTTCGAAGACCTAGTTCTGGGTTCTCATTACTAAGACTCTTCATTAGAATACCCGGGGAAATCATAGCTATAGCAGTGTAAAGTAGTCTAAAAACTGATTGCCATGTTGAAAGATTTAGTCTATCCTCATAGTTTTGTGAAATTTCAGGAATTAATGCGTTATACGGTGCCCCTACAATCGTATAGAAAATAAAAAATAGAGAGCCCACAATACTTAAATGCCATGGTATTAAAGAAGTATTAGACGGTGGATAAAACAAAGCAATGGTACAAATAACAAGAGGGATGCATCCCACAGCTATAAATGGAATTCTTCTGCCCCATTTTGAATGAAAGTTGTCAGAAATATAGCCAACTAATGGATCGAATATCATATCTACAAATCTTGAAATAATTAAAGCTAAAGCTATATAAATCGGCGCAATAAGTGGTCTTAATCCAGAGTTTTCTGGGGGTAGATAATAGTAAATAACCCACTGGGCAAATATTTGGTCGATAATTGCATAACTAACACCTATTCCATAGCACAATTGGACATACATAGGTAATTTTGTTTTTGAAGCTGCCTGCATTAGAAAACCCTCCTAAATAAAATAAATGCTTTGAAAAGTGAGTCAAGAAGAACCGTCCCTCTGACTCAATGCTCTTCTAAGGCCTTTTTCCTGTCCGTTCCTTATTCTTTGTATATTTGGAATATGATTATATATGCTTAATAGAGCTATTATTGAGGCTATAACTATTGGACCTACTCCATATTCTAAAAACACTGTAGAAATTGTAAAGAAAGTTACAAGTGCTATAGTTCCTAGTGCAATATAATCTGTTAAAACAGTCACTATAAATATTATTCCGATACCTAATAAACCCATAGGAATATTAATAGCTAAAATCATTCCAACTAGGGAAGCAGTTCCTTTACCGCCCTTAAATCCCATGTAGAAAGGATAATTATGGCCTAAAATAACAGAGAGGCCGTTTAGATAAAGCAAAAATATTAATTGATCAAAAGCTAAAGTAGTGTATATATGCCTTACTATCAAAATAGATACAATAGCTTTGGCTATATCTAAAAGAGCAACTAGGACGCCATATTTCCAACCTAAGCTTATGGTAGTATTTGATGCGCCGGCATTTCCGTTCCCTAGGTTTCTTATGTCAGTTTTTTTAATTAGTTTTACTAAAATATATGATGTTTGAAAGCAACCAGCTAAATAGCCAATTATCATAACTAAAATATAGGTCATAGTACAACCTCCTATAAAGACTTTAAATAATATTATTATACCAGAAAAGAGAAATGATCAAATATATTAAAAAGGATTTAATTATTCCCTAATATGCCATAAATTCTTCTCCTTAAGAATATATATATTAGAGATTTCTATAATTAAGCTTTTATTAGCTTGTATATTGGAGGGGAAATAATTGAATACATTATTACAAACCACCCTAATTGGTTTTTTTGTCGGTATTATTGGTACTGGTCTAGGGGGCACTATGTCATTTGTTTTAGATCATCCTACAAAAAAATTTTTAAGTGGTATTATTGGAATATCCAGTGGACTAATGGTAGCCATAGTAACTTTTGAATTAATTCCAGAGGCTTTTATGCTTGGTGGAATATGGGGTACAGCAATAGGGGTTGGACTAGGGACTATTATAGCGGCTTCGTTAGACTCCTTGGTAACGAACACTTATTTCAAAGCTGGGGGACAGTCATATATTAAAACATCATTATTGCTCGGAATAGGAATAGCTATGCATAACTTTCCAGAAGGATTAGCAATAGGATCAGGGTTTATGGCTCATCAAAGATTGGGAGTTGGCTTGGCTATTGTAATAGCCTTACATAATATGCCAGAAGGAATAGCTATGGTAACACCTCTAAGAGCCGGAGGATATTCTAAAATGAAGGCATTCTTTTTAACCTTGTTAGCTGGTGCACCTATGGGCTTAGGGGCATATTTTGGTGGATTAATAGGCGCCATTGCATATGAGTTTATAGGCTTATGTCTTGCCTTTGCAGGGGGGACTATGCTTTACATTACATTTGGAGAATTAATACCTAGATCGAAGACCCTTCACGATAGTAGAGCCACAACTGTTTTTTCTGTTATTGGCTTCATCGTTGGTATGGTTGTTTCCAAAACATTTTAATCTATGTTGTTTAATTACTATAAATTGGTATAGAATATATATATACCCTTAAGAGAATAGGTGATTGAAATGTTTAGATTATTTTCATGGGCTTTAAGCTATATATTTATATTTTTAATTTATTATTTTATATATAGCATTATAAGGCTCATTTATTTAGATGTTAAAAACATGAAAGAAAAGGAAGAAAAAAATGTGGGGGGTCCATTTCTCAAATTGTTAACTTCAATTGAGAAATTGGACTTTCCTGTAGAGTCTCTTTATGCTGTTGGGAACAATACAATTATAGGCAGAGGAACTGAGAGTAATATAAAAATTGAGGACAAGTTTATTTCTACTAAACACGCACAAATTATTATGGATGAAGAAGAATTTTTTTTAGAGGACCTTGGAAGTGTTAATGGAACCTATTTAAATGGAAATAAAATTGAGGATGCAGAGAGACTCAAAAACGGGGACAAAATCGGAATAGGATTGTTAGAATTTGTTTTTGTAAAGGAGACTGGTTGATGCGTCCTATAAATATTGTTGTAATTATTAATAGTTTATTTTTTCTTTTAATATATTTGTTTATAGACCCTTTAAATATAAATATACTTGGGGCAGGGGGAATTTTAACTGCCTTAATTGCTATATGCTCCTACATAATTAAGAAGGCTAAAATGGGTGACTCTTATATTTTTTTAATAATATCCCTTTTGTCAAGCTTAGGAATTATTATAATATATAGGCTAGATAGCGGATTTGGTATTAGACAAATTATGTGGTATGCCCTAGGGGTAGTTTTATTTTTCCTTGGCTACGTTATATTTAGATATATAAGGAATTGGGATGAATATATTTTCCTTTACGTCGGGACAAGTATTTTTCTTTTTTTATTAACTTTTTTTATGGGTACAACTATAAAAGGGGCAACTAACTGGATTAGAATAGGTGGGTTTACCTTTCAACCTGCTGAAATAATTAAGCTAATATTTGTTTTTTTTCTAGCCGCATATATTGCATATCCAGAGAAACTTAAAAATATATACACCTTTTTATTTTTAGTTTACGTGCATATATTATTTTTGTTTTTACAAAGAGATTTAGGCATGGCAATGCTATTTTTTGGTATATTTATAAGTATTTTTTATGTATCAAATAAAAATCTTAAATTACTTTTATATAATTTACTCCCGGCTTTTGGTATAATAGTTATCGGTTATTTTACGATGACACATGTTCAAGTTAGATACGAGGCCTGGGTAAACCCTTGGCGGGATATCGCTGGAAGGGGATATCAAATTACTCAATCCCTATTTGCTATAGCAGAAGGTGGTTTCTTTGGTACGGGTTTAGGTTTAGGAAGACCTGACTCTATTCCTGAGGTACATACGGATTTTATCTTTTCTGCTGTGTGCGAAGAGATGGGAATTTTCGGGGGCATTGGAGTAATTCTGCTTTATTTTATTTTAATTTATAGAGGTTTTAAAATTAGTTTGCAAATTAAGGATATGTTTAAGAAAACCGTAGCATTGGGTATAACCCTAACCTATAGTTATCAAACCTTTATAATAATTGGTGGGGTTACTAAACTTATTCCACTTACAGGTATAACTTTGCCATTTATAAGCTATGGTGGGAGTTCTTTGGTCTCTGCATTTATTGCCTTCGGAGTATTACAAGGTATTTCTAAGGATGTTTCGGAGGGGGCTGAATTGATTGAAGGCTGATTTTAATAAAAGAATAATTCACTTAATTATATTTAGTTCTTTATTGTTTCTATCGATGATCGTGTATTTGACATATTTTCAACTAATTACAGGGCCTAGAATTGTTGATAATCCTTACAACAAAAGGCAATGGGCAAGAGAGGATAATACAATTCGTGGTTTTATCTATGATAGAAATGGAGTAGAGCTAGCGACTACTGAGGTTGTTGATGGAACACCTGTAAGAAAATATCCCTTTGAACGGATATACAGTCATGTTATCGGTTATAGTAGTAAGCAATATGGAAAATATGGTATAGAAAACTATTATAATGATACCTTAATGGCAATAGGTGATAGCACTGTTGCCCGCATAAGGGAACAACTTTCAGGAGAAATGATTAGAGGGAATCATTTGGTTCTCACTATAGACCATGAGTTACAAAAAACTGCAGAGAGACTTCTAAGAGGTAAGAAAGGTTCGATTGTTGCGATAAATCCTTCAAATGGAGAGGTTTTAGCCATGGTTAGCAAACCGGATTTTAGCCCAGTTAATCTAAATCAACAATGGGAAGGATTAATAAACGATGAAAGAAGTCCTTTAATAAATAGAAGCTTGGCTGGATTGTATCCCCCAGGATCTACATATAAGGTTATTATGGCATCGGCTGTTTTAGAGAATTTAAGTATAGTTAATACAGAGCATAATTGTACTGGATCTATAATAATTGATGGGTATGAGCTGTCAGACTATGGAAGGACTGCCCATGGTCTAGTGGACCTAACTAGGAGTTTAGTTGTATCTTGTAATAGTAGTTTCGCTCAGATGGCTTTAGAGCTTGGAACACGAAGAGTTGTTAATGTATCAAACAGGTTTTTTATGGGACGGACTATTAATAGTGATATGCCTTTAAGACAAAGTAGAATTCCGCAAGAAGATGATATACCAACAACAGAGCTGGGGGCTATAGCTATCGGTCAGGGAAGATTACTTATGACACCTATGCATATGGCTTTGGTAGCTGCTGCTATAGGAAATGATGGGGTTATGGTGGAACCATATATAGTGAGAGAAGTACAAAACTTTAATGGTAGGGTATTACAACGGGGCGGTGGACAAAGCCATAGAGTTGTTTCGGATGATATAGCTAGGCAAGTAAAAGAAATGATGGTTGCTGTTGTAAGTCAAGGAACAGGGAGAAATGCGAGAATACAAGGAGTAAGAGTTGCTGGTAAAACAGGTACTGCTCAAACGGCTGGTGGAGCAGACCACTCTTTATTTATTGGATTTGCACCAGAGGATAACCCTAAAATTGCTATTGCAGTAATTTTAGAAAATGAAGGGAAGTCTGGAGGGCAGGCAGCAGCACCGATAGCAAGAGAAATGATGCAACTTGGCTTAAGAAGAGGTGGAGAGTAATTGGATACAAAAGTAATAAATCTATATAATGAAAATGATAATAATTACATAGAGGATTGTGCAAGTATTATAAAAGAGGGTGGAACTGTAGCCTTTCCAACAGAAACTGTCTATGGACTAGGAGCTAACGCCTTAAACGGAGAAGCGGTTAATAAAATATTTATCGCAAAGGGAAGACCATCGGATAATCCACTGATAGTTCATGTAGCATCTATTGAAGATGCAAGAAAACTAGTTATAGAAATTACGAAAGAAGCATTACTTTTAATGGAGTTATTTTGGCCAGGGCCACTTACGATTATTTTAGAAAAGTCAAATATAATTCCTGTTGAAGTAAGTGCAGGATTAAATACTGTGGCTATACGTATGCCTGCCCATTCTATTGCCTTAAACTTAATAAAAGCCGCTGGACTACCGATTGCTGCCCCAAGTGCGAACATATCAGGAAGACCTAGCCCAACAAAGGGAGAACATGTTGTAGAGGATCTTTTAGGAAGGATAGATGCAATAATTATCGGAGATGATTGTAAAGTAGGAGTTGAATCCACTGTTATAGACATGACTGGTAATGTCCCAACTATTTTACGTCCTGGTGGAGTGACAAAGGAGCAACTTGAGGAAGTTTTAGGAGAAGTAGCTGTAGATCCAGCTATTGATAAAGGTATAAATCTAGAAGAGGCTCCAAAGTCTCCAGGTATGAAGTATACCCACTATGCACCCAAGGCGGATGTAGTTATAATAAAGGGTTCGAAGGGATCTGTTATTAAAAAAATTAAAGAAATGATATTTGAAAATAGACAGCTAGGAAAAGAAGTTGGTGTACTTTGTTTTGAAGATACAAGTTTAGAGTACTTAAACGTTATTGTGAAAAGTCTAGGTAAACGAGATGAATTAGAAGTAATTGCATCAAATATATTCAATCTATTACGAGAATTTGACAAAACAAAAGTAGATATAATAATAGCTGAAGCAGTTGATGAGAGGCATATAGGACAGGCCATAATGAACCGATTAGTAAAGGCAGCTGGGTATAAAGTGATTTATGCTAAAGATAATACCTAGGAGGTTAAAAGATGAAAAACATTTTATTTGTCTGTACAGGTAATACCTGTAGAAGCAGCATGGCTGAGGCACTCTTGAAAAATAAAATAGAACAGCTTAGAAATAGTGGGACAAGTATAAACAACTGGGATAACATTAAAGTTATTTCAGCCGGAACTGCTGCTTCACCTAAACAAAAAGCTTCACCTCAGGCTATTGAGATTATGGCAGAAAAAAATATATCATTAAAAGAGCATCAGTCAAAACAATTAACTAAAGGACTTATTGATGAAGCTGATATAATTTTAACTATGACAACAAATCATAAAAAGGTTGTACTAGATATGGCACCTGAGGTGGAAAATAAAGTCTATACTTTAAAGGAATATATCTATACTCTTGAAAAAACTGATTCCATATTAGACCAAATGAATGATATATTTCAAAAGATTCAGCAGAAAAGAGAGCAGTTTATATTTAAAAACCAGAAAAGGCTGGATGATTTAAAGAAAAAAAGGGAAGGTTTAATAAGGGATTTAGATGTAATAACTTGGGAAATAAAAAAGATAGAGGACGATTTTTTAGATGAAATTGGAGAAGAGCAGGATAAACTTGTGCTTTTAAAGAGTAAATTACCAGACTTAGATATAGTTGATCCTTTTGGACAGCCTATTAATGTATATAGAAATAGTGCTAAAGAAATAGAGGAATGTCTTGAAAAATTTGTCGAAAAAGGATTTAATATATAAAGGAGTGTACATAGGAGGAGATTTGAATGAGAATTGCTATAGGAAGCGATCATGGAGGATATGACTTAAAAGAAGAAATTAAATCCTATCTGTCAGAAAAAGGCTTAGAAACTAAAGATTTTGGTACAGATAATAGAGATTCTTGTGACTATCCTGATTATGCCATAGAGGTAAGTGAAGCTGTAGCTAAGGGAGACTATGATAAGGGAATACTTATTTGTGGAACAGGAATAGGTATTTCCATAAGTGCCAATAAAGTACCAGGTATAAGATGTGCATTAGTAGGAGATTGTTTCTCAGCAAAGGCTACTAGACAACATAATGATAGTAATGTCTTAGCTTTAGGTGGAAGAGTTTTAGGTACTGGCTTAGCTTTAGAAATAGTTGATATTTGGCTTTCTACAGAGTTTGAAGGTGGAAGACATCAAAACAGAATTAACAAAATAACTGAGATTGAAAAAAAGTATTCTAAATAATAAGGAGGAATTTCAAATGAGTAAAGTTGTAGTAATTGACCATCCGTTAATACAACATAAATTAACGTTAATAAGAGATAAAAATACAGGTTCTAAGGCTTTTAGAGATTTAGTAAAAGAAATATCTATGTTAATGGGCTATGAAATAACAAGAGAATTACCTCTTGAAGAAATTGAGATAGAAACACCTGTATGTAAAACAAAATCTATGGCTATTGCCGGTAAAAAGCTAGGAATTGTTCCAATACTTAGGGCTGGATTAGGTATGGTAGATGGGATACTACAGCTTATACCTGCAGCAAAGGTTGGTCATGTAGGTTTATATAGAGATCCAGAAACTTTGATGCCTGTTGAATACTACTGCAAACTACCATCAGATGTAGAGGAAAGAGAACTAATAGTATTAGATCCTATGCTTGCTACTGGTGGTTCAGCGAACGCAGCTATACAGTTTTTAAAGGATAGAGGGGCTAACTGTATAAAGCTAGTTTGTTTAATTGCTTCACCAGAGGGAATTGAAGTAGTTCAAAAAGAGCATCCGGATGTTGACATTTATGTGGCTTCTGTTGATGAAAAGTTAAATGATCATGCATATATCGTACCAGGCTTAGGTGATGCTGGAGATAGATTATTTGGAACTAAGTAATAAATATCTAGGGGGATAAAAATGAGACCACCTTGGGATGATTACTTTATGGAGATAGCAGAGGTTGTAAAAAAGAGATCCACATGTATTCGTCGGCAAGTTGGGGCAATTATAGTTTCAGACAAGCGGATACTTGCAAGTGGATATAATGGGGCCCCTTCTGGTATTGAACACTGCGAACAAAGTGGATGTCTTAGAGATAAGCTAAACATACCTTCAGGGGAAAGGCATGAACTTTGCAGAGGACTGCATGCTGAACAAAACGCCATTATTCAAGCAGCCCTACATGGGGCATCAATAAAGGGCAGTACTATATACGTTACTCATATGCCTTGTATTATTTGTGCGAAGATGATAATAAATGCCGGTATTACAAGAATTGTTTTTAAAGGAGAATATCCAGACAGCTTCTCAGAGGAAATGCTTAGAGAGGCTGGTATCTTATTGCAAAAATATGATTGATATAGCAATATAATACATTGAAAGTTATACTTAAGTGATGTAAAATATACATTAGGTATTAATGAGATACTTTGGATAAGGGCCTATGATTAACTGGAGGTTATTTAATGTTAACTATATATTTTATATCATTTTTGATAGCGTTAGGAATTTCATATACATTAACACCGTATGCGAAAAAAATAGCATACAGAATTGGAGCTATAGATGTACCTAAGGACAATCGTAGAGTACATAAGAAACCTGTACCACGTTTAGGTGGCTTAGCTATATATATGTCTTTTATAGCAACAACGATTATAACTATTCTCCTAAATAGAAACTTGCTACAAATTATAGCGAGGGACTATATAGGAATATTTATAGGGGCATCAATGATAGTAGGTATTGGTATTGTTGATGATACTAAACAAATTTCCGCAAAGTTTAAGCTAGCTGTACAAATTGCTGCAGCATTAGTGGCTATATACTTTGGTGTAAGAATAGAATTTATAACTAATATTCTTGCAAAAACAACTGGCACAACTGCAGCAGTTGGAATGTTGAGTATACCTTTGACTGTATTTTGGATTGTAGGAATCACTAATACAGTAAATTTAATAGACGGGTTAGATGGTTTAGCCGCAGGGGTTGCTACTATAGCATCTATTTCCCTAGGTGTAGTTTCATATATTAATGGGATGTATCCTGTTGCTTTACTTTTATTTATCTTAGCTGGTGCAACTGTAGGGTTTTTACCATACAACTTTAATCCTGCTGAGATTTTTATGGGAGATACGGGTTCTCTATTAATTGGATTTTTATTAGCGACAATATCTGTAGAAGGGTTAATCAAAACTGCAACTACTATTGCTGTTGCAATTCCAGTATTAGCTTTAGGAGTACCAATTTTTGATACTGCATTTGCGATACTTAGAAGGTTAATAAACAAACGTCCGATTATGGAAGCTGATAAGGGCCATCTTCACCATAGGCTGTTAGACCATGGATTAACTCAAAAACAGACAGTTTTAACTCTTTACTCAATTAGTATTTTCTTAGGTTGTAGTGCAATATTTATTTCAGATACTCAAAATTCAATTGCCTACTTCGTAATAACAAGTATAGCTGTAGTAGTTGTAACTGGGGCATATTTATTTGGTTTAGTAAAACGTCCGAAGGAAGAAAAAGCAAATCTATAAGAAATTTAAAATACGAATAAAAAAATCTACGATATAAAGTAGGTTTTTTTCTTTTTTTGTAGAATATGTCATAATGGTACTAATATTTGGAATAACTATAATGTTAAAAAAGTATAATATATTTCATAATAAAAAATACATATAAAATTACTATAGAAAAAAAGAAAGCAGAGGATAAGAGATGAAATCAATTAAAGTTATGACTGTATTCGGAACAAGACCAGAGGCTATAAAAATGGCACCTTTAATAAAACAACTTGAGCAAACTCCAGGTATTGAGTCAAAGGTATGTGTAACAGCACAACATAGGGAAATGTTAGATATGGTTCTGGATCTATTTGATATAAAGCCAGATTATGATTTAGATATTATGAAGCATGGTCAAACAATCACTGATATAACTACAAGGGTATTAAAGGGCTTAGGAGAAGTATTCAAAAACGACAGACCTGATTTGGTACTTGTTCATGGGGATACTACAACCACATTTGTTGGAGCATTAGCAGCATTTTATGAAAAAATTCCAGTTGGACATGTGGAGGCGGGCTTAAGAAGTGGGAACGTATATTCCCCATATCCAGAGGAAATGAATCGTATATTAACTACACAACTGGCTACCTTACATTTTGCACCGACTGTTCAAAATTTTAACAATTTAAACAATAATGGAATTTCAACCGATAATATCTATATTACCGGTAACACTGTAATAGATGCGCTACTAAAAGTAGTTAAAGATAGTTATAAATTCAATAATGAAGTTATTGATAATATTGATTTTGAGCATAAAAAGGTAATTTTGATGACTTGCCATAGAAGAGAAAACTGGGGCAAGCCTATGGAAGATATATTTTTAGCAGTGAAAGAAATAGCTGAGACATATAGTGATGTGGAAGTAGTGTTTCCCGTACACTTAAATCCTCAGATACAAACCCTAGCCCAAAGCATTTTAGGGAATATTCCGACAATTCACTTGATAGAACCATTAGACTATGAACCATTTGTAAATATTTTGAACAAAAGTTATTTAATTTTAACTGATTCTGGTGGAGTCCAAGAAGAGGCACCATCCTTAGGAAAGCCTATATTAGTATTAAGAACAGAAACTGAAAGACCTGAGGCGGTTGAAGCGGGAACTGTTAAAGTAGTTGGTGTCAATAAGGATAAAATATTCGAAGAGGCTAGTTGTCTTCTAACAAATATTGAGGCATATAATAAAATGGCGAAGGCTCAAAACCCTTATGGTGATGGGAAGGCTTCAGAGAGAATTGTAAAGGCAATTATTGAGAAATTTGGTATATAGATATAAATTCCAGTAAATAGAATATTCATATAATTTAAAACTGTGTTATAATGATATAAAGTATTTAGGAGTTTTAATACCTAAATACAATAGAAGGAGTTGTTTGAGTTGGGTAGGAAAGGAAATGCCTTGGAAAATCTCTCTTTAATTAGCTATATAGGTATATCTATGGTAGTTCCTATTCTCGGAGGATTATATATTGGGAAGTGGATAGATGCACGTTTTGGAACTGATCCAACATTTCTACTCATATTTATTGTTCTAGGTGTAATTGTCGCATTTATGAATTTATTTAAGATAGGAACAAAGGACGTAAAAAATAAGACGAGGAAGTGAAGGAATGGTAGGAGACACAAAAGCTATTAACGTTCAAGTACAACTTCTAAAAGGTGTGATTATATTTAATGGTATAGTTGCATTATTTGCAGTACTTTTGTTTAAGTTAGGTGCTCCATTCTTAATAGGACTTACCTTTGGCACGCTAATTGCATTGTTAAACTTCAGATTATTACATATTACTTTAAATAAAGCAGTACAAATGCCACCAGGAAAAGCACAGGTTTATGCATCCTCTCAATATTTTATAAGGTACCTATTAACTGGTGTAGTAGTATTTGTTGCTATTAGAAATCCAAACTTGAATGTTATTGGAACGATTATAGGGCTTATATCCATTAAGCTTGTAATAATAAAGCAAAATCTATTAAACAGCAGAGAATTTTTCAAAAACATTTTTAGAAGGAGGGAGGAAGAATAAATGGAAGGATTTGGACCTAGGATTATATTTTATATAGGGAACATTCCTGTGACAGAAACTGTAGTTAATACATGGATAATAATGATTGGACTTATCATTTTTTCCTTAGTCATCACTAGGCAGTTTAAGAAGGTCCCTACAGGAAAGCAAAACGTCGCTGAAGCCTTAGTTGATGTAATGAATAAACTAACGGCACAGACCATGGGTGAAGATAAAAAGGCATTTGCTAGCTATATGGGTACGCTGTTTTTAGTACTTCTAATAGCTAACCTATTTGGTTTGTTAGGTTTAAGACCACCAACGGCGGATATAAATACAACTTTTGCTTTTGCTGGAATTACTTTCGTTATGATTCATTTCTTTGGTGCAAAACGAAAAGGCATTGGAAGATATTTGAAAGGTTTTTTAGAGCCATTTCCATTATTATTACCTTTAAACATTATGGGGGAGCTGGCAACACCCATATCCCTGTCGTTCCGTTTATTCGGTAATATAGTTGGTGGAATTATAGTAGTTTCATTACTATATGGTGGGTTATCATCAATAGGAGCATTTATTGGAATAAATAATATTCCTATATTCCAAGCAGGTATACCTGTAGTCTTTCATTTATACTTTGATCTGTTTTCAGGTGTTCTGCAAACCTTCATTTTTATTATGTTATCAATGGTTTTCATATCTTTAGCAATGGATTAATTTTAAATTTATCACCTAGGGGGGTGAGAATTTGCAAAACACAAACTTTATTATGCAGTTTTTAGAATGGTTAATGTCCTTTGATAGAAGAGCTTTAATTCTATCTGCATCAGCAATTGGAGCAGGATTTGCTATGATAGCTGGAATAGGCCCTGGAATAGGTCAAGGCTATGCTGCTGGAAAGGGAGCAGAGGCTGTGAGCTATAATCCTAAAAGCGGTAAGCAAGCAACAATGGTTATGCTTTTGGGAGCTGCAGTTGCTGAAACCTCAGGTATTTTGGCTTTAGTAGTAGCATTAATTATGCTTTTTGCTAATCCGCTGGTGAACTTAACAGGTAGTGCAATTGTTGTTGCTGCATCAGCAATCGGTGCAGGCCTTTCGATGATAGCTGGTATTGGGCCTGGGGTCGGACAGGGCTATGCTGCTGGAAAAGGTACAGAGATGGTAGGTAAAAGACCTAAACATCAATCTGCTATTGTTAGAACTATGTTTTTAGGTCAAGCAGTAGCACAAACAACAGGGATTTACGCATTAATTATTTCTTTAGTTTTATTGTTCGCAAATCCACTGATTAGACTATTGTAAAATAACTAAACTAAAATAAAAAAAATTCTATGTTAAATAAGGAGGAGTTTTATTATGGAACCAATTACAGGTAGAGCGTTAGTATTAGCTGCTTCAGCTATAGGTGCAGGTTTAGCTATGATCGCAGGTATCGGACCTGGTATCGGACAGGGATATGCTGCGGGTAAAGGGGCAGAGGGAGTAGGAAGACAGCCAGAGGCTCAAGGGGATATCGTAAGAACTATGTTACTTGGTGCAGCGGTTGCGGAGACAACAGGTATTTATGGGCTTATTATTGCCTTAATCTTATTATTTGCTAATCCTCTAATAGGATTATTATAGGCGGTAGGGAGGATATCCTCTCAGTTAAACCCATAAGAAAGGAGGCCGTATAATGCAGCAAGGATTAGTTCAATTTAGTTGGACCTTTGTGTTTCAGATATTTAATACAATAATTATATTTTTAGTACTTCGTCGTATTTTATTTCAACCAGTAACAAACTTTATGGATGAAAGAACGAAGAGTATTGAAAATGCTATAAATGATGCGGAATTAAAAAACCAGCAGGCTGATGAATTAAAAAACGATTATGAAAGTAAGCTGGATAATATTAAAGAAGAAAGAAATCAGATTATTAGAGAGGCTACTAAGAGGGCTGAGGAAAGAAGCGATGAAATCATTAAGGCCGCGCAGACTGAGGCTAAACTTATCATTGAAAGGGCAAATCTTGAAATAGAGAGAGAGAGACAAAAAGCAATAAATCTCCTTAAGGATGAGATTTCAGCTCTATCTATTATGGCAGCTACTAAAGTAATAGAGAAGGAGTTAAATGAAGAAGCCCATCAAGCAATGATCAAAAAGTTCATTGAAGAGGTAGGGGATGAGCAATGGCTGAACTAGTTGCAAAAAGGTACGCTCAAGCTCTATTCGAGGTTGCCTATGAGGAAAATAAGCATAAGGAAATTGAAGAGGAGCTATTGGCTCTAATAAATATTTTTGAAACGAATCCGTCTTTTTTTGAGCTACTAAAAACTCCACTTATTACAGTTGAGGAAAAAAAGCAGGTTTTAACAGAGGTAATTGGCGGAAGAGTTTCAACGGAGTTATTTAATTTCTTAAATATTCTCTTAGATAAAGGTAGGGAAGGCTTTATATTTCACATTAGTAGGCACTTTAAACTGTTAAGTGATAAGGTTGAAAACATTACTGAGGCTATAGCTATTACTGCTATCCCTATGAATCAAGATGACTTAACTAGACTTGAGCAAAAATTATCTGTTGTTTCCAAGAAGAAAGTGAAGCTTGTTAATGAGGTGGACTCTTCGGTAATTGGAGGTATTCTAATTAAAATTGGAGATAAGGTAATAGATGGATCAATTCGTAATCGATTATGGAATATTAAACAGCAGTTAACAGAAATGATAATTTAGGAATAGGGGTGATACTAGATGAATCTTAGACCTGAAGAAATAAGCTCCATAATAAAGGAGCAAATAAAAAGGTATGAAAATAAATTAGAAACAAAGGATGTAGGTACTGTAATTCAGGTTGGTGACGGGATTGCCAGAATTCACGGCTTAGAAAAGTGTATGGCCGGTGAGCTTCTTGAATTTGCTGGTGGAGTTTACGGTATGACATTAAATCTAGAGGAAGACAATGTAGGTTGCGTTCTTTTAGGGTCAGATGACAATATTAAGGAAGGTGATATTGTTAAAAGAACTGAAAGAATAGTTGAGGTCCCTGTTGGTGAAGCTCTACTTGGTAGAGTTGTTAATGCCCTAGGTCAACCTATTGATGGAAAAGGTCCAATCAATGCAACAAAATACCGTGAAATAGAAAGAGTAGCACCGGGTATTATTACAAGAAAATCTGTTCACGAGCCATTACAAACAGGCTTAAAGTCAATTGACTCTATGATTCCTATTGGAAGAGGACAAAGGGAGTTAATAATCGGGGACAGACAAACTGGGAAAACTGCCATTGCAATAGACACTATTATTAATCAAAAACAGACTGGTGTTATTTGTATATATGTAGCTATAGGACAAAAGAAGTCAACAGTTGCGGGTATAAAGGAAACCTTAGAGAAAAACGGTGCAATGGATTATACAATCATTGTATCTGCAACCGCAAGTGAGCTTGCTCCATTACAATATATAGCGCCTTATGCAGGCTGTTCTATGGGTGAAGAGTTTATGGATAATGGTAAACATGTATTAATCATTTACGATGACCTATCTAAACATGCGGTTGCATATAGAGCAATGTCTCTGCTATTAAGACGTCCTCCAGGACGTGAGGCTTATCCAGGAGATGTATTCTACTTACATAGTAGACTGCTTGAAAGGGCAGCTAAACTAAATGATAGTCTAGGTGGAGGATCTTTAACAGCTTTACCAATAATTGAAACTCAGGCAGGAGACGTTTCTGCATATATTCCAACAAATGTTATATCCATTACTGACGGACAAATATTCCTAGAGTCAGAATTATTCCACTCCGGGGTTAGACCAGCAGTTAATGCAGGTATTTCCGTTTCTAGGGTTGGAGGATCTGCACAAATTAAGGCTATGAGAAAAGTATCTGGTAAGCTTAGACTGGAGCTTGCTCAATATAGAGAGCTTGCTGCCTTTGCTCAATTCGGATCTGAGCTTGATAGAGAGACTCAGGAACGATTGGCTCAAGGTGAAAGACTAGTTGAAATATTGAAACAGCCACAGTATTCTCCTATGCCTGTAGAAAATCAGGTTATAGTCATATATGCTGTAACTAATAAATATATGTCTGATGTTAAGGTGTCAGATATTAGAGAGTTTGAAAGAGGATTACTTGAGTATGTAAGTACTTACTATTCAGAAGTAGGTAAGGCTATTGCTACTACAGGTAATTTAGATGAGGATATAGAGGAAAAGCTTAAAACTGCCATCGGTGAGTTTAGAAAACAATTCAATGAACAACAATAGTTCAGTTAAGCTTTAGTTTACAAACTCATTATCCCAGGAGGTGATACATTGGCTGGACTTGGTATGCGAGACATTAAAAGAAGAATTAAGAGTGTTAATAGTACTAAACAAATTACTAAGGCTATGGAATTGGTTTCTTCAGCAAAATTACGAAAAGCCCGTATAAGACTTGAAAAATCAAGACCATATTTTATATCCATTAGAAAAACTGTTGAGGAGTTAGTTTCTTCTGCCAAAGGAGTTAATCATGTTTTTCTAAATTCAAGAGACGTAGAAAAATCATTATATATTGTAATTACAGGTGACAGGGGCTTAGCAGGAGGTTATAACACCAATGCTATAAAGATGGCTTTAGCTCAAATTGAAAATAAGAGCAAGGCTACTATTATCCCTATAGGTCTAAAAAGCCGGGATTTCTTCCACAAAAGGAATTATCATTTATCAGCTGAATATACCCATATATCTGAAAATCCCTGTAGTTCAGATGCTAAAAACATTGCGGATTTATGTATAGACTTATTTAATAAGGGAGAAGTAGATGAGGTTATTTTGATTTATACAGAGTTCGTAAGTACTATAAGTCATAAACCTAGGGCTATTAAACTGTTACCACTAGATATAAAATCAGAGGAAAATGAAAAAACTGCAATTGGTGAAGACGAGTTTATGGAATTTCGTCCATCTGTTGAAGGCTTTTTAAATTACCTTGTACCAAAGTTTGTTCAGAGTGTAATTTATGGGGCATTAATAGAATCAGGGACTAGTGAACAAGGAGCTAGAAGGGTTGCTATGGAAAGTGCTACAGATAATGCATTAGATATGATTGACAAATTACAATTACAGTATAATAGAGCTAGACAGGCTTCTATAACGCAAGAAATTGCAGAAATTGTAGGAGGCGCTGAAGCCCTAAAATGATGTAAAAGAGGAGGTAAAGGAATGCCTGAGCAGAATGTAGGTAAGCTGGTTCAAATAATTGGACCGGTTGTAGATATAAGATTTAAAAGTGACAACCTACCGGCCTTATTAAATTCCATTATAATACAAGGAGCAGGGCGTACAGTTACAGTTGAGGTGGCTCAACATATTGGGGATGATACTGTAAGATGTATAGCTATGAGTTCTACGGATGGATTAGTGAGAGGTATGGATGCAATAGATACAGGAGCTGCAATTACTATTCCTGTAGGAAGAGAGACCTTGGGTAGAATATTTAATGTACTTGGTGAGGTAGTTGATGAAAAAGGAGATGTAAATGCTAAAAATTTCTCTCCAATTCATAGGGAGCCACCGGCATTCGATGAGCAGGAAGCTGCTACGGAAATATTTGAAACTGGAATTAAAGTAGTTGATTTAATAGCACCATATTCAAAAGGTGGTAAAATTGGACTTTTCGGCGGTGCCGGAGTAGGAAAAACAGTAATTATAATGGAGCTAATTAATAATATAGCTAAGGAACATGGTGGACTTTCAGTATTTGCTGGGGTAGGGGAGAGAACTAGAGAAGGAAATGACCTTTACCATGAGATGATTGAGTCTGGGGTTATAGATAAGACAACTTTAGTTTATGGACAAATGAATGAGCCCCCTGGAGCTAGAATGCGTGTAGGTTTAACAGGACTTACAATGGCAGAGTACTTCAGGGATAAAGAAGGACAGGACGTTCTACTATTTGTTGACAACATATTTAGATTTACACAGGCAGGTAGTGAGGTTTCTGCCTTGCTAGGACGTATGCCTAGTGCCGTTGGTTACCAACCAACACTTGCAACGGAGATGGGAGTTCTTCAAGAAAGAATTACATCTACTAAAAAGGGTTCAATCACTTCAGTTCAAGCGGTATACGTGCCTGCAGACGACTTAACAGACCCTGCACCTGCAACTACCTTTGCCCATCTAGATGCGACAACAGTTCTTTCTAGACAAATCGCTGAGCTAGGAATCTACCCTGCGGTGGATCCACTGGACTCTACTTCTAGAATACTGGACCCTGCTATTGTTGGAGCAGAGCATTACAAGGTTGCCCGGGATGTTCAACAGGTTCTTCAAAGATATAAGGAGCTTCAGGATATTATTGCAATCCTAGGTATGGATGAGTTATCTGATGAGGATAAATTAGTTGTATCTAGAGCTAGAAAGGTTCAAAGATTCCTATCACAACCATTCCATGTTGCTGAGCAATTTACTGGTATGGAAGGAAAATATGTTCCTATTAAAGAAACTATAAGAGGTTTTAGCGAAATATTAGAAGGAAAGCATGATGATATTCCAGAATCAGCATTCCTGTTTGTAGGAACTATTGATGAAGCCGTAGAAAAAGCAAAAAGAGGGTAGGTGATTTCAATGGCTTCTAAATTTCTATTAGAAATAGTAACTCCTGATAGAGTCTTCTTTGAGGAAGAAGTTGAAATGGTAATAGTAAGAACCAATGAAGGTGATCAGGGGATTTTAAGGGATCACATGAAAATGGTTTCTGAAGTTGCCGTTGGGAGGATAAAAATTAAAAAAGAAGGACAAATTTCAGAGGCAGCTATTGCAGGTGGGTTTATAAAGGTTGACTTGGATAAAACCACGATATTAACAGATGCTGCAGAATGGCCAGACGAAATAGATCCAAAAAGAGCGATGGCTGCTAAGCAAAGGGCAGAAGAGAGGCTTAAAAATAGAAGAGACGGCATAAATGTTTATAGGGCAGAGGTTGCACTTAATAAAGCACTGAACCGCATACAGGTTTATGAAAGTTTTAAAAGATAATATAAAGTATAAAAAAATCCGATTAGATTTACCTAATCGGATTTTTAATATGCAATAATATCAAAATCATGCTGAACCTCTGTTGATTCCTCTATAGAAATATATAGTTTAATAGGTAATGAAACAATCATTTGGTATGACTCGCTTATCCAGCCCATATCCGCATGAATAGATAAGGGGGAAATATTTTTTGAAAGTCTGTGTAATCTTACAGAGCCTTCTAATAGTTCAAGTCTTCCGGTGTACTCTTCTCCGTTAATAATAAACGGAAAATCTATAAACTTTGATTCCTCTGTATATTCAAGTGGAAAGCGATGTATTTCAGCTCCATCTATGTTAATTACTATCTCCTTAATCTCAGCACCACTTGTTAAAAGTCTAGGTATAGCAAATATTGAAGTTGTACTTAGTATAATAATAACGGCTATAAGAGCAATATCTGCCTTTGTAAAAACCTTCATAAAATCCCTCCATCCCTATATATTATATAATATTTCATTTGTTTTTGCATTAACCATTTAAGTCTAAAAAATGGCAGAAAAAATAAATAAAAAATTGGGCTTTCATATGTATATACTCTTTTTATCATGTCAATAATTAAAATACAAAGGGAAGAGCATAAAGTAAATAAGGAGATGTTTTTTGTCCCCCTTTAACATCAAACTTACATAACTTGCCTCTTCCTTTTTTCATGTAAAAAATTAATTAGGAGGTGTAATACATGAAAAGAACAAAGATTATCGGACTTATTTGTATAATAATAATAACTTCTTTTACAGCTACAACTGTATTTTCACAAGTATTTTCAGAAAAGGTTTATGGGGAGCAACTTTTATTACAGATGTTTGAAAAAAGCAATGCAAATATAAGTGAGACAAATGCATACACAAGCCTATACATAGAAGGTAAATATTTTGAAATGGAGCATATGAAAGCTATATTAGATGAATTAATTTCACACTTTCAATATGATGATGAAATTGAAGACATAGTGGAATTTGAATATATTATAGGAGTCCCAGAAGAGGAACATATAGACTATAAAGAGAATACACTTTATATAACAAAGATATCAGAAATTGGATTAAATAAAATTATTGCTAACTATTGTGATCAAGATAGGAATTTATCAACATTTATAATATATTCCTATGAATATGAAGGAAAAAGTGAGTCGTATATTATTATTGACATTTTGCAGAATAAAAGATATAAAGATATGGTGAGCTTACTAGGTAAGAGTAAAGAATTTCTATTAAAATATGGAGAAGACATTAATACTACATTAACAATTGTAGGGACTTATGATGGAAAGCTAAGTAATAGTGATTCTTATAAAATTATGAAGAAGCTTTTACGTAATATAGATGGTAAAATTGTTGAAGAAGTTGAAGATGAGTTTTATACATCAATAACGGCATATACTCCATATCTTGACGAAGCCATTCAGTTTTTCGATAAAAATATAAATTTGCATATGGCTATACGGTACAATGCTTATAAGGATTTAACCTATATTTGGATTGCAACACCTTTAATCACTACAACCTACTAAAATTAATTGCAGTTTGACAGCTGTTGGAAAGCGAGGAATTACTTTGGCTAAAATTATTGTTGAAAAAAGTGGACCTCTACAGGGGACTGTTCGCGTAAGTGGAGCAAAAAATTCAGTATTACCTATTTTGGCTGCATCCTTATTGTCGACTGAGAAATGTTTGTTGGAAGAAGTTCCTGCTCTAAGAGATGTAGATGTTATTTGTGAAGTTTTAATTAGCCTAGGAGCAGATGTAAAAAGACTGGATAGAGAAAGAATAGAAGTAAATGCTTTAAATATTGACAACTTTGAAGCCCCTTATGATTTAGTAAGAAAAATGAGGGCATCATTTTTAGTTATGGGACCACTATTGGCGAGAACTGGTGAAGCAAGAATCTCAATGCCTGGTGGTTGTGCTATAGGTACTCGACCAATAGATTTGCATTTAAAAGGATTTAAAGCCCTAGGGGCTAAAATAACAATAGGACATGGTTTTGTAGAAGCAAAGGCAGATAAACTTATTGGAAGCACAATATATTTAGATTTTCCAAGTGTTGGAGCTACAGAAAATATAATGATGGCAGCAGTTATGGCTGAAGGTGAAACTATTATTGAAAATGCCGCCGAAGAGCCAGAAATTACTGATTTAGCTAACTTTTTAAATAAAATGGGAGCCCATATTGAAGGGGCCGGAACAGATACTATTAGAATAGTTGGAGTAAAGAAGTTAAAGGGTGCTAAGCATAGTGTAATTCCGGATAGAATAGAAGCAGGTACCTATATGGTTGCTGCAGCAATATCTAAAGGTGATGTTACTGTAGACCATGTAGTAATTGATCATTTAAAACCTATGATTGCAAAGCTAAGGGAATGTGGTGTTGAAGTAATCGAGCAAGATGGAGCTGTAAGAGTTATTGCTACGGAAAGACCAAAGGCTGTTGATATTAAAACACTTCCTTATCCGGGATTTCCAACGGATATGCAGGCGCAGTTTATGGCCTTATTGAGTGTTGCTGATGGAACTAGTGTTATGATAGAAACGGTATTTGAAAATAGATACATGCATGTAAGTGAGTTAAAAAGAATGGGTTCAGATATCAAAATTGAGGGAAGAAGTGCGATAATTGAAGGTAAGGAAGGCTTACATGGAGCACCAGTAAAGGCTACTGATTTAAGAGCTGGGGCAGCACTTATATTATGTGGAATAATTTCTGAAGGAATTACTGAAATTTCAGATGTTTATCATATAGATAGGGGCTATGTAAACATTGAAAAAAAACTTAAAGATTTAGGAGCTAATATTTATAGAATAGAAGATGATAATAAAAAGTTCTAAACCTTAAAATTTGGACATATACCTTTATTAAATAAAAACAAAATCTACCTTTGAATTAGGTAGATTTTGTTAAATTTTATCTGCAGTTTAATGGATAAAATAAAAAATTATAAAGGTGGATGTCACAAATGAGGGGTATTTTTTTTGCAATATTTAGCTTTGTTGTAGTTGTTGTTTTAATTCCTTTAGTTATATTAACCAGTTGTGATATAAATATTTTACCCAGAAACAGGGTTGAGGAGAGAGCTATTATTGAGTCGGATTTATCTATTAAAATATATAATCATGAAACAAAGCAGACTATGGAATTATATTTAGAAGACTATTTATTAAATGTAGTAGCTTCGGAGATGCCCGCAGCTTTTGAAATCGAAGCATTAAAGGCTCAAGCTGTAGCGGCACGGACATATGCAATTTGGCGTTATATGAATCACAGTAAGCAAGGGGGCCATCCGGAACATCCTAGCGCAGTTTTATGTACTAGCCATACCCATTGCCAAGAATGGCTATCTACTGAGGAGTTATTAAAGAGACATGGACAAAAGTGGTTTGATCAATATTGGAGTAAAATTGAAGAGGCAGTTAACTCCACTACTGGAGTAGTCATGACATATAATATGAATCCAATTGAACCTTTATATCATTCAACTAGTGGTGGGGCTACTGAAAACTCTGAAGATGTATTTGCAACTGCTAAACCATATTTAAGAAGTGTATCTAGCCCTTATGAACAAGGATCACCAGTGTTAGTAGATAACAAAGTTATAACTGTAAAAGAGTTTATAAATAGAATGAAAAGAGAAAAATCCTCAATTAAAATAAGTGAGAGAAACTTGGCATCACAAATAAAAATAATACAAAGAACTCAAGGGGGCTCTATTAAAGAAATACAAATCGGTGATCAAACATTTACAGGAAGCCAAATTAGAAGAATGTTTGATCTTAGGTCTGCAGACTTTAATGTTGATATTAATGGAAGTTCTGTTGAATTTACAACAAGAGGCTATGGGCATGGTGTAGGGATGAGTCAATGGGGAGCTAATGGAATGGCAAAACAGGGTAGTGATTTCGAAGAGATTTTAAGTCATTATTATCAAGGAATAACATTAAATAAAATAAAAAGCTACAAATAGAAATATTAACCTTACCTGTATAAATTATGGAGTGATGGACATAATTACAGGTGGAGGTGGGATATATGCCCTTAGAAAACAATAATAACAATAAACGAGGAAAAAAAGGAATATATGCTTTTTTAGACAGACAGGGATTCTATATTATTTTATTACTTTGTGTCTGTATTGTAGGCGTTACCGGCTTCTGGGTAACTAGGCAAGAGCCAGATAATCACTATTTTTCAGAAGAGAATTGGAGAAATGAAGAAAATAACTATAACCGCCCGGATATAACCCTGGTTGAAGAAAATTCTGCTAAGGAAGAGGAAGAGGATGACCAGGTTGTAATGGGAAATGAGACGAAAGAACCTTCGGAAAAGCAAAAGGAAGAGAATAAAAATGAAAGTATTAAACCAGAAGAAAATAAAAATGATATAAAAGAAGAAACTGTGGTAGAAACTGTAGAAGAGCCTGTAGTGGAAACTTCGAATAAAGCAGTAATATACAATATGATTCTACCTGTGCAGGGAAGTATTGGAATGCCTTATGCAGAGGACCATCTGGTTTATCATAAAACACTAAATCAGTGGAAAACACATAGGGGAATAGATATTCATGCAAAGGAAGGAACTCCTGTGAGAGCTGCCTTAGATGGAGAAGTAATAGAGGTAATAACGGATAAACTTTTAGGTATAATTATTACATTGCAACATGATGAATATTTATTAACACGTTATAGTAATCTTGCTACTGGAGCCATGGTTTCTGTAGGGGAGTTTGTAGAAAAAGGACAGGTTATAAGTGCTGTTGGAAAAACTTCTTTAGCTAAATCAGAAGAAGGTCCTTTACTACATTTTCAAGTAATAAATGATACAAAATTAGTAAATCCACAATTATTTTTACCAAAAATTAATTAAATTAGGCGAATTTTAATGAATAATTAATTCTAAAACTATTTAACCCCTCATATTATAGAGTAAGACACTATAATTAGGGGGGTTGCTACGTTGAAAGACTATATAGAAAAGCGGGTTGTGCAGATAGCCAATTTTATTTTAGATGAGAAGGCTACGGTACGGCAAACCGCTAAAGTTTTTGGCGTAAGTAAAAGTACAGTCCACAAGGATGTAACGGAAAGACTTCCTAAGATAAACCCTTTAGTAGCGAATCAAGTGAAAAATATTCTTGATATTAATAAAGCTGAGAGGCATATTAGAGGTGGAAAAGCGACTAGGATGAAATATAAAAAAGCTGTTAATAGCAGATAAGATCATGAGAAGAGTGGATTGATCCACTCTTTTCAGTGTGCTAGCATAAAAATTAAACATTTATAATGGTGAAGAAACAAACTCATTTGAAAAAGTAAATACTGTGTTATACTAAAAAAGTAGATATATTTAATATCTATTTTTCTATTTTAAGCAGAGCATATTACACTTAGATTTATGTAATATAGTCAATAAAAGAAGGTAATAGATATCAAAATAGAATTATACAAAATAGGTTATATTTTTTTAACTTAAGATATATTGGTGGGTTGAAGAAGTTTGGTAGCAAAGTACAAGGAGGGTTATACGTGAATTTCGATAATATTGAGCAAGTTTTTGAAAATGATAATTTTAAAGAAATCATCGATAATCTTCATGACGAAATAATGGTTTTTGATAATAATTATACTCTAGTTTATATAAATAAAGCAAGCTATAGACATTATGGGGTCTCTCCAGAGAGTATGATTGGAAAAAAATTTCAATCTTTTGATGGAACGTATTGGGGACAATCAACTCTTCCGATAGTTTATAAAACGAAGAAAATGGTAGCTCGCAAACAAATTACTAAACTAGGTGCAGATGTTTTAACGGTTTCTGTTCCTATATTTGATGAAAATGGTGATATAAAATATGTAGCAATGAGTGTGAATGATATAGATAGTATTAATAAACTTTCCCATCAACAGTGCGAATTTAATGAAGTAGGGATAACTCATAAAAATTTAGTTGATTCAGATGTGAATTTGATTTATCAAAGTGATCAGATGAGAGAAATAACTTCTTTATGTAAGAAGATTTCTAAAGTTAAATCTCCTTGCTTAATACTGGGCGAGACAGGGACAGGTAAAAGTCTTTTAGCAAAGTATATTCATTCAAAAAGTGATAGACGAGATAAACCTTTTATGAATATTAATTGTGCAAGTATAAGTCATAATCTTATTGAATCAGAGTTGTTTGGATATTGTAAAGGAGCTTTTTCAGGTGCTAATAAGGAGGGTAAAAAAGGCCTAATAGAATTGGCTAATGGAGGAACCTTGTTTTTGGACGAGATATCGGAAATACCAATAGCTCTACAGGCAAAATTACTACAAGTAATTCAAGATGAAGAGTTTATTCCTATTGGTGGACAGAAAAGCATTAGGGTTGATATACGAGTAATTGCAGCAACAAATTGTAATTTATTGCAGATGGTAGACTTAGGGACTTTTAGGAGAGATTTATATTTTAGACTTAATGTTTTTGAAATAGAAATTCCTTCTTTAAGAGAAAGGAAAGAAGATGTACTGGCCTTAACTTATTACTATATTAATTTGTTTAATAAAGCATATAAAAGAAATCATACAATATCAAATGAAGCAATTAAGATAATAGGTTCGTATTCATGGCCTGGTAATATTAGGGAGTTATCTCATACAATTGAAAAGCTTGTAGTTCTAGTTGAGGATATTGAAATTACTGCGCAGCATATACCAAAACATTTATACGTATATGAAAAACCTAAAACTACAATTAATACAGACAACAAGTCTTTGGATGAAATGAAAGAAGAACTAGAAAAGCAAATTATTATTAAAACATATAATAAGTATAAAAATAGTGTTAAGGTTGCTCAAGAGCTTAAAATCAGTCAACCAAAGGCTTATAGACTTATAAAAAAATATATTGATAATGAATTGAATAAATAACTGTTAACAAAGATATTATTATTCAATAATAAAATTTTATTTTCGATTATTCATATTTGAAATCTATTCAAAATTGAATAGATTTTAACTACTTAGGTATTAGCTAATTATCAATATTTATAAGGTGATTTTGAAAAATAGTTATTCAAACTTGAATAACTATTTTTTTGTATTTAAATACTATTTGATTGTATACATGATAAATGTTGGAAAATTAACAATGTATAGATTGGCATAGTTTTTGCTCTATATACTTAACAAAGAAATATACTAGGACAAATATACTAAATGTCAATGTTCTTATAAAGTCTTAGTTAATATTACTATCTAAAAACATTTTAGAGAGGGGAGTTTTAAAATGAAAGCACTTGGAGGAGTTAAGGTACTGGATTTCACAGAAAACCTTGCAGGAAACCTTACAACAATGTATTTGGCTAGTTTTGGAGCTGAGGTAATAAAAGTAGAAAAACCTAACGAAGGCAATAAAAGCAGAAAATGGAAACCGCAAAAGGCAGGGAAAAGCTTATACTTCAATTACTTAAATTCTGGAAAAAAGAGTATGACTTTAGATATTAACAAAAGAGAAGAGATAGAGATATTGAAACAAATTATTGAAAAGGTGGACATAATTTGCGAAAGCTATGGTCCTGGTGTTATGGAGAGTTTAGGACTGGGTTATGATGATGTAATTAAAATAAATCCTAAAATAATTTATGCATCATACTCATACTTTGGACACACAGGTCCGTATAAAAACAAAGTAGGTTCTAGTTGTGTTGCACAGGCTTTAGGTGTTTCTATGGACATGACTGGAACTGTTAATAGTTACCCAATCAAAGCGGGAGTAGCTATGGGCGAGTATTATGGTGCTGGGTACCTAGCGACAGGGATAACGCTAGCGCTAATAAATAAACAAATCAATGGTAAAGGACAAAAAATAGATGTTTCATTATTAGATTCCCTATTCTCGATAATTGAAGCTGCTCCTGCTACATACTCTATGAGCGGAGAAATTCAGACAAGAAAAGGAAATTTTGATCCTGCCTGTGCTCCCTATGATACTTTTAAGACTAATGATGGTTTCGTTGCAATTGGTGTAGCCAATGAAGAACAGTGGAAAAACCTATGTAAGCATGTCATTTATATGCCAGAATTAATTGATGATCCTAGGTTTAGTACTAATGAAGGAAGATGTGATGATTACCTAAATAAATTAAGACCTATTGTAGAGTCGTATACAGTAACTACTTCAAAATACGACATCGAGAAAAGATGTAGAGCCGTAGGCATACCTAGTGGGGAAGTATTAGATGTACCGGGCATAGTAACCCATCCACATATAGTTGAAAATGACTTTATGGTGGAAATAGTAGATAATGAAGTGGGTAAAACCAAAGTACCAAAACTACCAATAGAATTAAGTGATACTCCTATTATACTTGATTCATGTGCACCAGAACTTGGAAAAGATACAGATGACATATTAAATGAATTTGGAATTAATAAAGAGTATATGGAAAGTGCAAAAAATTAAATGATCGGGTAAGTTTCTAAAATTTAAAGCTTTAAGGAGAGGAGAAATAAAATGAATCTTTTAGAAGGTGTAAAAGTAATTGATTTTACCCATGCATATGCTGGGCCATTTTGCACATTAAACTTAGCAGACTTTGGGGCAGAAGTTATAAAGATAGAAAGAATTGAAGGAGATGTTTCAAGGGGGTGGGGGCCATTTAAAAACAATTATAGTGGATACTATAGCTCTTTTAATCGAGGGAAAAAAAGCATTACTCTAAACATTAAAAGTGAAGAGGGTAAAAAGATTATTTTCGATTTAGTCAAAGATGCGGATATAGTATGTTCTAACTTTAAGGCAGGGACCTTAGAGAATTATGGAATTGGATATGAACAGATGAAAGAAATTAAACCAGATATTATTTATGCGTCTATATCGGGATTTGGTGATTCGGGTGTACTATCTAAATTTGCAGCATATGACAATGTTGTTCAGGCTATGAGCGGAATTATGGATCTGACTGGATTTCCAGAGGGGGATCCAACGAAAATTGGACCAGCGATTGGGGATAGTTATACTGGTTTGATGTTACTCTTAGGTATAACAACTGCATATTATAATAAGTTAGAGACTGGAAAGGGACAGAAGGTAGAGGTAACTATGTTGGGATCTCTTATTCAAATGGCAACAAATCCAATATTAGAATATACGGCATTTGGTAAAATAATTAGTAGAATGGGAAATATGAATGCCCACTATGCACCTTGTGATGTTTATAAAGTAAAGGATGGATATGTCAGTATCGCAGTAAAAAATGATAAGATGTGGAAAGAGTTTTGTAATGTATTGAATGGACCTGATATACATTCTGATCAAAAATTCAAAGATAATGAAGCACGTATTAAAAATAATCTTGAGCTGAAGGAAATTATTGAAGACAGTTTTACTGAGAAAACTAGAAATGAAGTAGTAGAGAAGTTGGAGAAAATAGGTATTCCAGTGGCATCAGTTCAGAATATACAGGAAGCTTTCGAAAATCCTCATTTGAAAGCTCGAGATATGATAATTGAACTTAATGATCCTGGATTAGGTAAGATAAAACTAGTTGGAAATCCAATTAAGTTATCCGAGAATCCTCCAGCTATAAAAATTTCTTCACCATTGCTGGGAGAACATACGGAAGACATACTTACTAAAATGGGGTTTACAGTTGAGGAAGTTCAAAATCTAAGAAGTAAAAAGGTAGTTTAAATTATAAAATATTGTAAAGGAGTTGTAATAATGAAAAATAAGAGTAATATAGATTATTCTTTAATGTTACCTGGAATTATTGTAACACTTCTTTTTTCAGTATCATTAGTGGTTAATCCAGAGAAGGGATCCGCTATGGTAAATTCGGTGTTTGCGTTTATAACTACTAATTTTAAATGGTCATTTTTACTATTTGGTTTGTTTTCTGTTCTGTTTCTTGTATGGCTTGGATCTAGTCGGTGGGGGAGAATAAAATTAGGTGCTCCTGAGGATAAACCTGAATTTTCTGATTACACCTGGGCTGCAATGGTGTTTTGTGCAGGTATAGGTATTGCTATAGTATACTGGGCGTTTATAGAGCCAGTTTACTATATGGGAGGACCACCTTTAGGAGTTGAGGCAGGATCAATTATGGCTGCAGAGTGGGCAGGGGTACTAGGTCAGTTTCACTGGGGAATTACGCCATGGGCAATATATGCATTGCCGACAATTCCAATAGCCTACGCTATACATGTTAAAAGGGCATCTACTTTAAGACTCAGCACTGCTTGTAAGGGAGTTATAGGTGGTAGGGCAGAGGGAACATTAGGTAAATTAATTAACACATTGGTAATTTTTGCTATGATTGGTGGGGTTGGAACATCTTTAGGTTTAGCAGTACCTCTAGTAACAGCATTAATTGCTAATATGTTAGGAATACCAGAGAGTTTTCAACTACAATTAATTACATTAACAATTTTCACAAGTCTTATTTCAATTACTGTATACGCTGGATTACAAAAGGGCATTGCAAAACTTGCTGATCTTAATACGTACATTGCTTATTTCTTACTGATATTTGTATTTATAGCAGGTCCATCTATTTACATATTAAATCTCTGGGTAAATAGTCTTGGTTTAATGTTTAATGATTTTATAAGACTTAGTCTATGGACAGATCCAATAGCCAACGCTGGGTTCCCTGAGGGGTGGACAGTATTCTACTGGGCTTGGTGGATTGCCTATGCACCAATGATGGGATTGTTTGTTGCAAGAATATCTAGAGGCAGAACAATTAGGCAGGTAGTATTTGGAGAATTAATTTTTGGAAGTTTTGGATGTTGGGTATTTTTCGCAATATGGGGCGGTTACGCTATAGATGTACAGACATCTGGTGCTTTGGATGTGGCGAAGATTGTTAGTGAAGTAGGTACTCCAGGTACAATTATAGCTATTTTGAGCACTCTACCAGCAGGTAAATGGCTAATTATACCTATATTTACTATTCTTTGTATAGTGTTTCTGGCAACAACTTTAAACTCAGCTGCATTTACTCTTTCAGCACAGGTTACAAAAGAAATTAGTGGGCATGAAGAACCAAATAAATGGAATAGAACTCTATGGGCAATCTTCTTAGGAGTTTTTGCTGTAGGACTTCTTGCTACTGGTGGGTTAACAGCTGTACAACTAGCGTCAATTGTAGTTGCTTTACCATTAATGCCAATACTTATAACTATGCTGTTTTCATTATTAAAGTGGTTAAAAGAAGATTATGGAGCTCAGTTAACACCTAAGACTGTTGTGTTAGAAACCAGTGAAATAATATCTATAGACAAAACAAGTACTGAAGCAAAATATAGCTAGTTGAATTTAGGAAAAGTTGATGTTATTGTAACGGTTAAAGATGAAGTAGCATGCTTTTAACGTTAACATTTTGACAAACCTACAAAAGTGGGTATGTCAATAATCTGAGTGGATTGATCCGTTCTTTTAAGAGTATAAAAATTTGTTTTTACCATTCATATGAATTAAATAATAGAACAATATAGGGCGATGAAAAAAATCCATCGGCCTATATTTTTTCTAAAAAAAAATAATAAAAAAAGTCGATATTTAGAGGAATTTGCAAAAATATATCGAAGTAATATTATTGGTGCTTTTATTAAGGCACAATAGTAAAAATTAAAGACTGTTTCGCTTCCATATAAATTTATCATTAGATATAACAGTCATCATATAAAAATCATAAAGGTGGGAAAGTAATGTTTGGTACGGATATTGGAATTGATTTAGGAACCGCTAGCGTATTGGTATTTGTTAAGGGTAAGGGTATTGTGCTTCAAGAACCTTCTGTTGTAGCTATTGATAATAATACTGGAGAAATACTGTCAGTTGGGCAGGATGCAAGAAATATGCTTGGAAGAACACCAGGAAATATTGTTGCGATTAGACCTCTAAGAGAAGGTGTCATATCTGATTATGAAATTACAGAAAAAATGTTAAAATACTTTATTAGGAAAACAGTGGGAACAAGATTGTTTTTTAAACCCAAAATAATAGTATGTGTGCCGAGTGGAGTGACTGAGGTTGAAAAGAGAGCAGTAATTGATGCTTCTAATGAAGCAGGAGCAAGAATGACCTATTTGATTGAGGAGCCTATTGCTGCAGCTATAGGGGCTGGATTAGATATTGCTCAACCAACAGGACATATGATTGTAGATATTGGTGGGGGAACAACTGATGTTGCAGTTATTTCATTAGGTGGTATTGTAGTTAGTACTTCAATAAAAATAGCTGGGGACAAATTTGATGAGGCAATCGTTCGTTATATGAGAAAGAAACATAAAGTGATGATTGGTGAGAGAACTGCAGAGGATATGAAAATTCAAATAGGTGCTGCATATCCTAGAGATAAAGAAACTAAGATGAATGTTAGAGGTAGAAATTTAATTTCTGGTCTACCAGTAAATATTGAAGTAGATAGTGAAGAAATGCTAGAAGCGCTAGATGAAAATGTCTCAGCTATTGTAGATGCTGTACATGCTGTCTTAGAAAAAACTCCACCAGAATTAGCTTCTGATATTGCAGATCATGGCATTGTTATGACTGGAGGCGGAGCATTACTGTGGGGACTTAACAAATTAATCGAGAAGAGAATAGGGATACCAGTATATATTGCAGAAGATGCTGTTTCCTGTGTTGCAAAAGGAACTGGTAGAGCATTAGACTCTATTCACCTTTTAGAGCAAAAAAATACCAAAAATAGATATAGAGGATAAGCTAAACTAAAAAAGTATAATAGTCGATAATATTATATAGATTTTAATGTGAGGTGAAGGTTGATGCTAAGGGGCTTATACACAGCAACTTCTGCTATGCAAACATCCCAGAAAAAGCTTGATGTTACGTCAAATAACATGGCTAATATGAATACAACAGGCTTTAAAAAGGATGTAGTTGTTACAGAGGCGTTTCCAGAGGTTTTTTTACATAAATTAAAAGGCTCAATTGATAATAAATCTGTGGAGAATAGATTATTTGTTGATGTTAAAAAGACAGGTAATGAATTTAGTTTATCTACAACTGGTGGATTTTTTTCAGCTGATAGTCTAAATGGGGTAAGCTTTAGTAGGTCAACTTTATTTTCTATAGATGAAGAAGGCTATCTAAGAACTTTTGTTAGAGATTCTGATGGAAACCCAAATTTCTCAGAAGGAAACTATATACTAAGCCAGCAAGGTAGTAGAGTATTCGTTGGTCAAGGAAATGTTGACATAAATGACAAGGGACAAGTTATGGTCAATGGACAACAGGTAGGTGACTTAGTTAAGGTTCCACCTAGAGGTGTCATAGGGACGATAAATAGTGGGCTTAGACTAGATAGAATTCAAACTAAGTTCAGGCAAGGAAGCTTCGAGGAAACTGGAAACCCCTTAGATTTTGCAATTGAAGGAAATGGTTTTTTTCAAGTACAAACTCCACAGGGGATTATGTATACTAGAGATGGTAATTTTACACTAAATAACAATGGTGAGATTGTTACGACAGAAGGTTATTTATTATTAGGTCAATATGGCTCCATACTTTTAGACTCTAAGGATTTTCAACTAGGCCTAAATGGAGAAGTAGTTGTTAATAATGAGGTAGTTGACCAGATTAATTTAGTAGGGATAAAAAATCTTCATGATTTAAGAAAGTACGGAGAAAACCTTTATTATATGGATGAAAGTAAGACTTTGGAAATTGAAGAATTTGAAGGGAAAGTAATTCAAGGTTTCTTAGAGGGGTCAAATATTAACCCTATAGAAGAAATGGTTAATATGATAAATATTTTAAGGCTGTATGAATCAAATCAAAAGGTAATTAGATCATATGATGAGATTTTGCAAAAGGCAGCCAATGAAATTGGTAAGTTGTAAAGGGAGGTTTAAATCATGAGAGCTTTATGGACTGCTGCATCTGGAATGAAGGCACAACAATTAAATATTGATACAATATCAAATAACTTAGCAAATGTTAATACAACTGCATTTAAAAAGCAAAAGGTTGAGTTTAAGGATTTACTATATGCAAATTTAAAAAAGCCTACCCTAAGTCAAGGGAATGGTAGTCCAGTTAATTTGCAGGTAGGACATGGGGTTATGCCTGCAGCCACTTCTAGACTTTTTACATCAGGTAATTTAGACAGAACTGATAGACCATTGGATTTAGCAATAGATGGAGAAGGATTTTTTGCAATTCAAGGGCCGAACGGAGACTTTTTCTACACAAGAGATGGTAACTTTAATTTAAGTGTAGATAGTGAAGAACTGAAAATAGTTACATCAGAAGGATACACAGTATTATCTGATTTTGATGATGAAATTATATTACAACAGGGTATGACCGACTTAACTATAACAGACAGTGGTGTAGTTATGGTAAAAAATGAAGATGGTGAGTTTGAAGAAATTGCTACGATTAAATTAGTAAAATTTTTAAACCCTGCTGGACTAGAAGCTGTAGGGCGTAATCTATATAAATCAACTGCCGCATCTGGGGATGAAATCCCTATGGAGGATGAAGGTAGAACTAGTAATATTCTTCAATACTATTTAGAAACATCAAACGTTCAAATTGTTGATGAAATGGTTAGAATGATTAGTGCTCAAAGGGCATATGAAATCAGTTCTAAAACTATCCAAACAGCAGATGAAATGTTGGGAATGGCTAATAATCTAAGAAGATAACATAATTTATTGCTAAGATGGTGATATTATGAAAATAAATGAAATGTTTGGACAACATATAATTAAAGAGCCTACTGATAAGCTTAATCGTGAAATTAAGTCTGATGATGAGAAGAAGATGATGCAGGCTTGTAAAGATTTTGAGGCAATTTTTGTAAACCTCATGTTGAAACAAATGCGTAGTACTATTTCTCACAGTGATTTAGTTGAAAAAAGCTATGCTAGAGAAATATTTGAGTCAATGCAGGACGAAAAGCTAGCAGAAGAAATGACTAAAGGGCAAGGCGTAGGTCTAGCCCAACAGTTATATAAACAGCTTTCCAGGAATATGAGAAAGGAGTAGTGTAGATGGAATTGAATAATATAGAAATACAAAAAAGAATTCCTCATAGATATCCTTTTTTGTTAGTTGATAAAATAATTGAATTAGAACCGGGAAAAAGAGCAGTTGGAATTAAAAATGTTACTTTTAACGAACCTTTTTTTCAAGGCCACTTTCCAGGAAATCCTATAATGCCAGGAGTTTTAATGACTGAGGCCTTAGCTCAAGTTGCAGGAGTATGTTGTATGGAGCTAGAAGAAAATAGAGGTAAGCTTGGGGTATTTGTTGGAATCGATAACTGTAAATTTAGAAGACAAGTTGTACCAGGTGATGTATTGAGACTTGAAATCGAAATGATATCCTTAAGAAGAGGCATCGGAAAGGCAGAAGTGAAAGCGACTGTAGATAACGAATTAGCTTGTTCTGCTACTTTATCATTTGCTTTAATTAATCCAAATCAGTAATCAAGAAGAAGATATTATTATTAAAGTAATATCTTCTTTTATTTCTGTAAATAATACAGTTAAAGGGTATTATTGATTAATATTTTGTATTTATTGATTCGTATAAAAAAATTTATCAGATTAATTTGAATTGCATTACTTTAATTAAAAGAAATAGTTAGCAATTTTTATTGTTTAATTCTTAAAAATACATGATTACTGTAAGATTAGAGGCTAGTTAATTGGCCTTATTGTTAGTTTTTGTAACTTTTACATATCGAAATAGGTTACCAAGTATAAAAGCTTATGGAGAGGCATAATAGGCCATATTGATTGGAAGTAGTGAACAACGAATTAAGAAAGCCCCTTAAAGTATAAATAAGTTTCGATTAAGAATTGTAAAGTTAGTAATAATACGTGTATTATAAAAATAAAACTACAAAACAATATAATTTATTTCAAAATAATATAAATATTGATAAATAATATAAAGATGTATAATTATATTCAAAGGGGTGTTCGTATAAAAAAGCCATTAAACCAAAATTTTTGCCTATTAATATTTCTGATAAAGATCTTATTGATATACTAAAGTTAGAAAATGATGCAAGGGCTAAAGTTGAAAAGTTTAGCTCTGTGCTGAAGATCTACTTAAGGAAATACCTATTTCTACTAGAATGTTTCTAAGATTACATAAAGTTATATTAAGGGAAAGTAGAGTAAAAACTAGAAGTCCTAGTGAATACAGGAAGGTACAAAATTTTATTGGTCCCACAACAAAAATAGAAGATGCTACATATATACCTCCAGAACCTCAATTTGTTACTCAGTATATGAGTAATTTAGAAAAATATATTAATGACGAATTCGAAGATAATTTTGGAGTTTTATCAAGAGCAGCTATAATACATGGTCAATTTGAAACTATTCATCCATTCTTAGATTGTAACGGAAGATTAGGTAGAATATTAATAATTATTTATCTGTTAGATAAAAAAGTAATTACTCATCCAACATTTTTTGTAAGTGAGGAACTCGAAAAGAATAAGTATAAGTACTATGTACTATTAAACGGTTTAAGGACTGAGAACCCAAAGTGGAAAGAATGGATAATTTTTTACCTACACGCATCAATAAAACAAGCGGAAAAATATATAGCAAAACTACTGGATATCGAAAATATGTACAATATATTAATAGATTTTGCTAAGAAAGTGAAGATAAGCTTAGATACGATTTTATTTATCTTTAAAAAACCAATTTTCACAGTAAATGGTATGAAAGATGATTTAGGTATAAGTTATAATATTGCTAAAAGATATACTAATAAATTACTTGAATCTGGTAAAATTTATGCTGATGATAAGAAAAGGAATACAATTTATAGATTCTATGATTTGATAGATAAATTGTAAGTTAAGAAATACAGGGCAAAACCCTGTATTTCTGTCTTATCATGCCTATATACTTAACACATCTTGAATAAATAAGTCACTATTTCTACTAAGGTCAATATACTTTTCGTTAGATTTGATTAAAGGCCTAGTTGGGCTAGTAGGAATTTTCATTATTATCTGTCCTACTTCACCAGTATTTAATACTACGGTAGACCCTATATAAAAGTCTGCAAGTTTTCTAATAAAGGTTGTAACTATGTATGGGTCTAACTCGCCAAAAGAATTCTCTTGAAGCTGCTCAGCTGTTCTAAATGGAGACTGCTTTCCTTTATATGCCCTTTCTGATGTCATGGCATCAAAAATATCTGCAACGGCAATTATCTTACCAAATAGGTGAATGCTTTTGCCTGAAAGACCTAAAGGGTAACCAGAACCATCTTCTTTTTCATGATGCTGTAGTACACCCATAGCAATATCTAAACTGAATTTTGTATTACTCCTAATTAGTTCGTATCCGTAAATAGGATGCTTTTTGATTTCGATATATTCAGCATTAGTTAGTTTTCCGGGTTTTTGAATTATATTTTTCGAAATTCTTTCTTTTCCTATATCATGAAGTAGGGCGGAGTATGAAAGTTTTTTTAGGGCAGACTTTTCTAAATTAAGCCATTTGCCTATAAACATAGAATAGATACTAACGTTTATACAGTGTTGGTACGTATATTTATCTTCTTGCCTTAATCTGTTGATTGTATCCATTGTGCGATAGATGTCTGTATATTGCATAATTTCATCGACAACTGATCTTATTTCATCGAGCTTTAGCTTACTACAACCCCTTAATCCATCGATAAATTGTACAACTTTTTCTGTTGAGCTTATATATCTGTTATCATATTCCTGATCTCTACTGATTTGTCGGCTTTCTTCAGGTATATTAGAATCTATTACTTCCATATCATTTTCAATATTAATGGCTGGAAGGTCCCACCTATTTAAATACTCGATTAGATTATCTGAAATAAAAGTTCCTTTAGGCAAAAGTTTAAGACCACTATTATTGTAGAGGTCTTCTTTTAAACGCATTCCTGAAGCAAGCATGTGAAAAGGAATAAATGGCATATAATATCTCCTTTATATAATGAATACAATTAAGGGAATAATAATTAAATGGAAATAATTTGTTTTATTGTATCACTAAAAACATATTTTTACAATTACTGATATGCTCTATATATACCCAAAATATAAAGGAAATAACTTATGATATAATTGAGAGTAAGTAAGAATAACAGGAGTGAAAAAATGAAAATTTTGCTTGTTGATGATGAGAAAATTTTAGTTAAAGGTCTGAAAAAAAGTCTAGAGACAGAAGGGTTTAAGGTAGTTGATGTTTATGATGGTGAAGAGGCCTTAAAAACCTTTGCAAGTGATGGCTTCGATTTTATAATTCTTGATTTAATGCTTCCCAAAATCGATGGTATTAGTTTGTGTAGAATTATAAGGCAAAAAAGTAATGTACCAATAATTATGCTTACAGCTAGAGATAGTGATATAGATAAAATTCTAGGTTTGGAGCTAGGGGCTGATGATTACATGACTAAGCCCTTTAATACTAGGGAGTTAATTGCAAGAATAAGAGCTATAAAAAGGCGATTGGAGTCAAAAACGAGTCTAGTTGATAAGGTGGAAGGAGAATATGCTGCTGGAGATTTGCATGTAAATGTTAATTATAGGTCAGTGAAAAAGGATGGGCAGGAAATAGATTTGACTCCAAAAGAATTTGAGATATTAGAGCTACTAATAAGAAATAAGGGGAGAATATTTCCTAGAGAAGAAATATTTCAAATAATTTGGGGTGAACCATGTTATGATACAAGAACTATAGACGTTCATATTAAAAACCTTAGGGAAAAGCTTAAGGATCCAGATGATGAGGAAATTCCTATGATTCAGACAAAATGGGGAGTAGGCTATTATTTTAGGAGGGATTAAATTTTGTTAGCAACAATTAGACGAAAGCTTATGATCATATATATTGTCTTAATAATGGTCCCTTTGCTATTAGTAAACTACTTATCTACTGCAAATATGAGAACTACCATCTTTAGAGACATTGAAATGAATCAATTAAAGACCGCAAATATACTATCAAATATTGCTAGGACTAATATCAATGATTTAATTGAGTTAAAGATGGCGATTAAACAATACCCTATACCTATGGATGGCCGTGTTATAGTCACAGATAATAATATGTTAGTCATCTCAGATAGTTTTAATTATTTTGAAGGTAGTCAAATTAATAATGCTGAAATAAGGGGTGCTTTAATTAAAGAGGAGAGACAGGGCTACTATTTTCAGGAAAAGAATATACTGCATACGGCAGTTCCTATAATAGAGGCTAGAGGTGAAGATAGATTTGTACTAGGTGCAGTGCTAATTTCGACATCTATGGATGAGCCCTTTACTCAAATAGAAGATTTTAGAAGACGATTAATGGGACTATCCTTTGGCGCTGCTTTTATAGGTTTTCTTGCTGCCCTTTGGGCAAGTAGAAGGATGGCAAAGCCAATTGAAGAACTTTCAAGAGTGGCCATTTTAATTGGCCAAGGTAATTTAGGTGAGGAAGTCAATATTACTTCTAAAGATGAAATTGGAAAGCTATCAGAAAATTTTAATAAAATGAGTAAAGAGCTACAGCGTATAGATAGGGGAAGAATGCAGTTTATTGGAGATGTGTCCCATGAACTAAGGACCCCCTTAGCTTCTATGAAAGCATTGATTGACTCTCTTTTATATGGTGAAAATGACATAGCAGTATATAAAGAATATTTAAGGGATATGGATAGTGAAATTGACAGATTGGCTAGTCTTGTTAAATCCCTATTAAACCTTACTAAAATTGAAGAGGTCGGCATTAACAAAGAATTTGTCCCTATACAAAAACTTATTAACAACTCAAATAAAGTAATATATCCACTTGCTGAAAAATTACAGGTTAAAATAGATATTAGCATAAATGATAAAATAAGTGTTAGCTGTGATGAACAAAATATAATAGAGGTACTTATAAATCTTATTGATAATGCAATTAAATATATGGATGTTAAAAAAGTTTTTCATATGTTAAGATTTATGATAAAAAAGAAAAAGAAGATTACTTTGTTATTGTTGAAGATAATGGGGTAGGAATAGAAAAGAAGGATTTAGATTTAATATTTGAGAAATTTTATAGGAGTGATTTTTCAAGGTCACGGGATACAGGTGGAGCAGGGATTGGTTTATCAATTGTTAGCAGAATTATTTCTGTTCATAAATGGACTATTGGGGTAGAAAGTGAACTTGGAAAAGGGACTAAAATAATAATTAAAATTCCTAAAAAATCTTTTAGAGAATCTTTATAATTTCTTTACAATTCTTTATACTAACTTTAAATTTGAGTTTTATAATATAAATGTACAATAAATTATAAACAAAAAGAGAGGAGCATAATAATGTTTAAAAAATTAGGAGCTTTGTTATTAATTTTTATAATAGTTTTTAGTTTAGCCGCATGTTCTACTAAAAAGGATAATCCACCCCCAAACGGAAATGATGTTGTAGTGGACCCTGATCCACAAGAGAGTGAAGAGGTAGAGGCAACTGTTTATTATGTAAGTGAAGAGTACATTATGACAGGAAGCGGAGAGCAATTAATTCCGACACAAAGGGTAGTTAAAATAGGAAAAGAATCCTTAGAAGAAGCGGTAATTGCTGAGCTTCAAAAAGACCCTGAGGAAGAAGAAATAACTACTATGATACAGGATATTAAAGTTATAAGTGTTGAGACATCAAATAATATAGCATATGTAAATTTATCTAGTGAAGGACTAAATTCAGTAGGTGGTTCGTTACAGGAAATAGCTATAATATCTCAAATTGTATATACATTAACAGAGATTGAAGGTATTGATAAGGTACAAATACTTGTAGATGGTAGTAAAAGAGAAACTTTAATGGGACATATAAGTATTGATACGCCAATAGGAAGATGATATAAACAAATATAAATTCTTATGAAATAAGGCTCTAAAAATGGAGTCTTATTTCTTTTTTGATATCCCCCTTAATATAATAGTAAAAATGGAGGGGATGCTTTGGAAACATTATTTGAGCTAATAAATAAAGAACTGTTAATAATATTAATAGCAGCTATGCCATTAATGGAATTAAGGGCAGCTATTCCAATAGGGGTTTCCCTAGGGATGAATCCTATTCATGCAACAATATTAAGTATTATTGGGAGTATATTGCCTGTACCCTTTTTACTAATGTTAATAAAACCTATTGCTAATTACTTTAAAAAAGTAAGGCTATTCAAATTTTTTATTAATAAAGCAGTTAGACGAACCTTAAGGAAGAGTGATAGAATTAAAAAATATAAAGTTATAGGCTTAATGTTATTTGTAGCAGTACCATTGCCGACTACAGGAGTATATAGTGGTTGCTTAGCTGCAATACTATTTAATATACCTTTTAAATATGCTTTCCCAGCAATTGCTATAGGAACATCAATAGCTGGTTTAGGTATGTTTATATTAAGTTATGTAGTGGTAAATTTATGGTAGGAAAAGCTTGACAGTAAATTTGTATGATGATATTATATAGCCAATTGAAAAAATCTTGATCCTTATCAAGAGCGGTGGAGGGATGGGCCCGATGATACCCGGCAACCATAGGCAGAAATGACGTATGGTGCTAAGTCCCACAGAATTTTTATTCTGGAAGATGAGGAGACGCAAAATATGCGGCCTCTTCTTGTGTGGAAGTGGTTTTTTTATTGTTAATTTGCTAATTCCAACTAGAGTCTAGGTTTGAATAGAAGGAATTAAAAAGGGTATAGTAATAAAAGAAAAAGTAAATGGGAGGTTTAACGAATGAAAAGATTATTTACTTCAGAATCTGTTACAGAAGGTCATCCGGATAAAATTTGTGATCAAATTTCAGATGCTGTTTTAGATGCCATATTAGAACAAGATAAAAATGCTAGGGTAGCATGTGAAACATCTGTAACTACAGGATTAGTTTTAGTAGCTGGAGAGATTACTACTAATTGTTATGTGGATATCCCTAAGGTAGTTAGGAAAACTATAGAGGAAATAGGATATACAAGAGCAAAATATGGATTTGATAGCGATACTTGTGCGGTGCTTACTTCAATTGACGAGCAATCAGCTGATATAGCAATGGGTGTAAACGAAGCATTAGAAAGTAAAAAAGGTGAAATGAATGATGAGATTGAAGCTATTGGGGCGGGAGACCAAGGTCTTATGTTTGGATTTGCTTGTAACGAAACTCCTGAATTAATGCCATTGCCTATTTCCTTAGCTCATAAGTTATCAAAAAGATTATCAGATGTAAGAAAAAATGGGACTTTAGAATATTTACGTCCTGATGGAAAAACTCAGGTTACTATAGAATATGACGGAGATAAGCCTAAAAGAGTAGACACGATCGTTATTTCAACGCAACATGGCCCAGAAGTTGACCAGAAAACTATCGAAAAAGATATGATTCAACATGTAATAAATAAAGTAGTACCAAGTAACCTATTAGACTCAAATACTAAGTATTACATAAATCCAACGGGAAGATTTGTTATTGGTGGACCTCAAGGTGATGCAGGATTAACAGGAAGAAAAATAATAGTTGATACATATGGTGGATATGCTAGACATGGTGGTGGGGCTTTCTCTGGTAAAGATCCAACAAAGGTAGATCGTTCTGCTGCTTACGCTGCAAGATATGTAGCTAAAAATGTAGTTGCAGCGGGATTAGCAGATAAATGTGAAATTGGACTTGCTTATGCCATAGGTGTTGCTAGGCCGGTATCTGTTTTAGTTGAAACCTTTGGAACTGCAAAGGTTGCGGAAGAGAAAATTGCAGAATTAGTGCAAAAACATTTTGATTTAAGACCGGCTGCAATCATTAGGGACTTAGACTTAAGAAGACCAATATATAGACAAACAGCAGCATATGGACATTTCGGAAGAACAGATATTGATTTACCTTGGGAAAAAACAGATAAAGCTGAAATTTTAAGAAAAGAAGCATTTTAATTAATATCCATAAAATATGAGCCTGGTGTTTATGCGCCAGGCTTTACTTATAGATTTTTGTGCTATAATTAAATAATATATCTAACGAAAGTTTTTAGGAGGGCACTAAAGTGATTGAATTAGAAGGCCAACTGGTTGAAATTATATTCTCTAATGATACTAATGGATATACTGTAGCCAGTCTGCTATTTGATGAGGATGAAGTTACTATAGTAGGATATATGCCTACTGTCAAAATAGGTGATAAGTTAGCACTTAAGGGAAAGTGGACTATGCATCCCATATATGGCCAACAGCTAGAGGTAAATCAATATAGACTTGTTATGCCCTCTACGGAAAATGAGATAGTTTCATATTTATCCTCTGGGATGATTCCAGGGGTAGGTGAAAAAATGGCTAAAAGAATAGTGGATCATTTTGGCCTAAAAACTATAGAGATATTAACTAAATCACCTGAAAAACTTCTAGAGGTTTCTGGGATTGGAAAATCAAAGCTAGTAGGAATTAAGGAAGCTTTTCTAGAGCAGCACGAATTACGTGAAATTATTTTATTTTTGAATAAGTATAATATTCCTACAAACTATGGGGTAAAAATTTATAAAAAGTATGGTGGACAGACTATAGATATAATTCAAGAAAATCCCTACAGGCTTGCGGAAGAAATACGGGGTATTGGATTTAAAACAGCAGATGAAATAGCTAGAACCCTAGGTATTCCCTTTGACTCAAAGTATAGAGTTTACGCAGGTACTAGGTATATAATTAACGCCTTTAATTTAGAAGGACATACTTATATCCCCGGAGAGATATTGGTTGAGAGGGCTAAGAAACTATTAAATGTGAAAGAAGATTTAATAGAAGAAGCAGTACAATACTTAGCTTTAGATCAAAAGATTCAATTAGAGAGGCTGTGTGACGAAATAATTGTTTACTCTATGCCCTATTATTATGCTGAAACTAATGTATGTAAAAAAATTATAGAGTTGTCTAAGGTAGAATTAGACGAACAAAAAATTGATAAAGAAAAGGTAATCGAAGAGCTAGAAAGTGTAACTATATCTTTAGCAAAAAAGCAAAGAGAAGCTATACTTCAAGCAGTTGAAAATGGTATTTTAGTTATTACTGGTGGTCCTGGAACAGGGAAAACTACGACTGTAAATACATTGATTAAAGTATTTGAAAAATTTAAGCTGAAAGTTATTTTGGGAGCGCCTACTGGAAGAGCTGCTAAGCGAATGACTGAGGCAACAGGTAAAGAGGCAAAAACAATCCATAGACTGCTAGAGCTGGGTTATGTCGGGGACGATGTAGAGATGACTTTTAATAGAAATGAAGAAAACCCCCTAGACTGTGATGTCTTAATTATAGACGAAGTATCTATGGTAGACATATTGTTAATGAATAGTTTATTGAAGGCTATAGCTCGAGGGACGAGAGTTATTTTAGTTGGGGATGTGGATCAGTTACCTTCGGTTGGTGCTGGTAATGTTTTGAGGGATATAATTGAAAGTAATATAGTTAAGGTCGTAAAACTAGATGAAATATTTAGACAGGCCCAAGAAAGTATGATAATAGTTAATGCCCATAAAATAAATCAGGGTCTCTATCCTGAATTGAATGTAAAAGATAAGGATTTTTTCTTTATGTCTAGGTTTGATGAGGATAAGCTCTTAAATACGTTAGTGGAACTGACGACTGATAGATTACCAAAGCATTATAAAATAGACCCAATGAAGGATATTCAAATATTAGCACCTATGAAAAAAGGTCGAATAGGAACAGTAAATCTAAATAAGCAGCTGCAGCAGTATTTAAATCCGCCTAATAAAAATAAGAAGGAAAAAACCTTAAAGGAAAAGTTATTTAGAATAGGCGATAAGGTAATGCAAATTAAAAATAACTATACTTTAAAATGGCATAATATTGATCCGGATGCAATAGAGCAACGGGGTGAAGGTATTTTTAACGGGGACATCGGTTATGTTTTTGATATTGATAAGGATGAAGATAAACTAACCATTGTATTTGATGAGTGTAGACTTGTAGAATACGATTTCTCCCAACTTGATGAAATAGAATTGGCTTATTGTGTAACTATACATAAAAGCCAAGGGTCGGAATTCCCAGTTGTGGTAATTCCTATGGGTTGGGGACCACCGATGCTACTGACTAGAAACCTACTATACACTGCGGTTACAAGGGCTAAAAGTTTAGTAGTATTAGTTGGGAATGAGAAGTATTTAAAGAGCATGGTCGATAATAATCAAATTACAACTAGGTATTCGGGTTTGGACTTTAGATTGAAAAAATTTCATGATTTTCATATGAATATAAAGAATAATTAAAAAAGAGGAAAATGTCAAATTATGTAGAATTTATTTAATTGGGTGATAGAAAATGTTAATTGATCAATTACTTGATTATTTTGATGTATTACTAGACCTCATATATCCTCGAAATGTCAAGTGTATAGTTTGTGGCGAGGAGTTAGTTGGAAGTGACATATTCGACATTTGTAAAGTATGCTATAGTAAAATTGAGTTTGTATATGGCTATGAAGACTCTTTAGATTTTTTATCCTTTGAAAGAATATATGCTGTAGCCATATATAAAGATGTTGTTAAGAAGATGATATATAATTTAAAATATTACGATAAAGTATACATTGCTAAAACCATAGCTGAATTAATGAAAGAAAAATTAATTGAATATAATGTTGAATTTGACGTAATAGTAGCCGTCCCACTACACTTTACTAAGGAAAAGCGGAGGGGCTATAATCAAACCCATTTAATATGTAAGCACCTTAAAAGGCTTTTAAATAAAAAATATAAAGCAAGAGTCATTGAGAGAATAAAAAATACAGAGGATATGAATAAGCTTTCTAGGATACAAAGGTTTGAAAATATAGAGGGTGCTTTTATAGTTAAAAACAATGAAGCTATTAAAAATAAAAGAGTGATTTTAGTAGATGATGTATTGACTACAGGGGCTACAGCAAATGCTTGTAGCAAAGTATTAATTGATGCGGGAGCTCAGTCGGTTAATCTATTAACCTTTGCAAGAGGATATTATTAGATATATTTAAAGGGAGGATAATTTATGGACTTAAGGAACTGTTCTAAATGTGGTAGAGTATTTTCTTATAATGGCTTTGATATGTGTTCTAGATGCTCCAGTAATACTGAGGATGATTTTAAAAAAGTTAAGGAATACTTATACGATAATCCTGGAGCCTCTGTAACTGAAGTTTCAGAGGGAACAGGGGTAGCCGAAAAACAAATTTTAAGGTTTTTGAGAGAAAATAGAATAGAAATTAGAGAAGAGAATAATTGTTTACTAGATTGTGAAAGATGCGGCGTTCCTATAAAATCCGGTAGATTTTGTGAGAAATGTGTTGCAGAGCTTAAAAAAGAGTTTCAATCTGTCATGAAAAAACCAGAAGACAAGAAACCAACGACTTCGAGCAATAACAATCGAATGTATGTTGCAGAAATGAGAAAAAAAAGATAAATAATTGTAAAGAAAAACCTCAATTTATCCGATAATAGTTGTAGAAGACTAAATATGGAAAGTTGAGGTGTTTTTATGAAGATTTTTAATAATCCGAACGTACAAAAAGTCATGAATATATATAATAAATCTAATAGCAAATCTGTTGAAAAGACTGAATCAACTAAATTAGCTAAGGATAGAATTGAGATTTCAGAAAAGGCAAAAGAATATCAAGTAGCGTTAAAGGCCTTTAAACAACTGCCAGAAGTAAGAGAAGAGAAGGTTAAAGAGTTGAGAGAAAAAATTCAGTCAGGCAATTATCAAGTTTCTGGAAAAGAGATTGCAGATAAAATAATTGAAGGACTTATAATTGATAAGAAAATATAAATTGCTCAGGCAGTGAGGTGAGAATCAATGAAGTCTATTGAACAGCTTCAAGAAGCATTAGAAAAAGAATTAAATATGTACAAAGAAGTAGCAAAGCTAGTTGATGGTAAAACTAACGTTATTGTAAAGGGTAAAGTAAAGGAACTAGATGAAATAACTAAAAAAGAGCAACAACTAATTTCTCAAATGGGTACTTTTGAAAAGATTAGAAGAGCTATATTTGTAAATATATCAAATGAAATAAATATTAAGGAGCCGACTAGTTTATCCGAGCTCCTACTTCATTTAGAGGAAAAAGGAATCGACTCTAATATATTAAATGGGATTGATAAAATAAGGAATGATCTATTAGAAGTAATAGGTCAAATAAATGAAATTAACAAATTAAACGAGAAGCTTATAAAACAAAGCTTGGATTATATAAACTTAAATATGGAATTATTGACAAGTTTGAATGAACAAGTTAACCATTATGGGAGCAAAGCAACTACTGAAAATACAAAGGCAAATAAAAGCTTACTAGATATGAGGGTATAGCTTTAATACTATTTATAGGAGTGTTTATATGCGTTCAACATTTTTTGGTTTTAATATAGCTAGATCTGGACTATTCGCAGCTCAAAGGGCTTTAGATATAACTGGACACAATATAGCCAATGTAAATACAAAGGGATATACTCGTCAAAGACTGGATCAGGCCCCAAGTAACCCATTATCACTACCAGGTGGACAAGGGATGATTGGAACAGGAGTAAGTACATTAGGCATAAAGCAAATAAGAGTAGATTTCTTAGACTTTAAATATCGTGGGGAAGCAAATGCTCAAGGACATTGGGAAGTAAGAAGAGATGGACTTCAATTTATTGAAGCTATAATGAACGAACCATCTAAGACGGGGATTTCTACAGTGCTGGATGAGTTTTTTTCTTCTATTCAAGAACTAAGTAAGAACCCACAAGAGTTAACTAATCGTTCTTTAGTGAGACAAAGGGGTGTTGCATTTACAAATTCTTTAAATCATATGTATAACCAACTAGAAAAGATGGTTAAGGATGTTAACTTTGACATAGTTACTACAGTAAACACAATAAATAGCTATAGTGATCAAATAGCAGTTTTAAATGAACAGATTCTAAGATCTGAAATTGGTGGTTCTAGTGCAAATGATTTGAGAGACCAAAGGAATTTATTAATTGATGAACTATCAAAGATAGTAAACGTTGAAGTTCTTGAAGTAGTTGACCCAAATGATCTTCAAAATGGTGGTAAAAAAACTGTTATACAAATAAATGGACAGCCATTAGTTAATCACAATAGAACTTTTAAACTTAGCGCAGAGGATAAAAAGTTAGATGACCCTGTAAGAAACGAAGTTAAATGGGCAAATGGGTCTTCACTTAATGTTTTAGCACTTAAGGGAGAGTTAAGGTCTTTATTAGATTTAAGGGATGAAACTGAAGGCAAAAATAAAGGCATACCTTACTATATGAATCAATTGGATGAGTTTGCAAGAAAGTTTGCAGAAGAAGTAAACAAACTTCATTTTAAAGGTTTTGGTTTAAATGGGGATACTGGAATACTTTTCTTTACTGCAAATGGTGTAAGTACTGAAGATATGATGGGTACTGCGACTCAATTAACTAATGCGATTCATCAAGGAATAACTGCGAAAAATATTGGTGTTGCCTTAGATTTAGATGATCCAAATAAAATTGCAGCATCCAGTGCTGCAACTCTGTTACCAGGGGATGGATCCATAGCTTTAAAAATAGCTCAAATAAGACATGATTCCGGTATGTATGAAAAAGGTAAGCCAGAGGACTTTATAAAATCTTTGATATCAAACTTAGGGGTAGATACTAAAGAGGCTATGAGGAATGCAACTAATCAAATACAATTAACAGAGTTAATAGATAATGAAAGACAAGCTATATCTGGAGTTTCAATGGATGAAGAATTATCAAGAATGGTAATGTACCAGCATTCATACAATGCTTCAGCTAGGATGGTAAACACAATGGATGAAATGTTAGATACTATCATAAATAGATTAGGTTTAGTTGGAAGGTAGGTAATAGGCAATGAGAATAACTAATAATATGATGATTACTAATATGATGAGAAACCTAAATCGTAACATGCAGCGTCTAGATCAACGGCAGATGCAAGTTTCAACGGGTAAACGTATTCACAAACCCTCTGATGACCCTATTGCTATTTCAAGAAGCTTGAAAATACGTGCAGATATTAGTGAATTAGACCAACATAGAAAAAATGTGGAAGATGCAGTATCCTGGCTTGAAACTACTGAAATTTCAATTAAAAACATGGGAGATGCTATGCAAAGAGTTAGAGAGTTAACTGTACAAGCTTCTAACGGAGTTTTAACCTCTGAGGAGACATTTAAAATTCAAAGTGAAATAAAAGAGCTTAAGACTCAAATAATAGGGCTATCAAATTCCACATATGCGGGGAAATATATTTTTTCTGGTAAAAATTCAGACAGACCTTTATTAGATAGTCAAGGAAACTATATTGTATACCCTTACAATACAAAGAATCCTAATTTAGTAGACCATAGAATGAAATTTGAGGTTGGGGTATCGGAGCTTATAGACATTAATATTTTAGGAATCGAAGTGCTAGAAAACATAGGAAGACCAAGTAGTTTAACACTAGAATTTCCTAAACAATTAGGGGAAGATAAGTCTACAACTTTTAAATTAGAGGGGTTAGAAGTAAATATTGAAATGATGGAAGCTGAAAGTGATGATCCTCCAGTCACTGCGAAATATAAAGCAACATATAAATTCACAAATGAAGATGGTAGTGTTTTAGAAAATGACATAAATATTTTCAATCTAGATGTGGATGGTAATATTGTTGGGCTTCCTACAGGTATACCGGGTGAAAAAGAAGCTGTTTCAAAAAGCATAGTGAAATTTATGTCAGAGTTTGTTTTAGATGAAAATATAGTAAGCATAGACCATCCCCTTAGAAATTATATGTTTGATGCAGTTGATTTAAAGTCGAATGTATTGAATTCTGACGGTGATTGGAATATAGTTGCTACACCTCAAAAGGCTGGATTAATAAATTTATTAGATAGAATAGAAAGAAATATGATTGATGGCAAACATGAACAGTTAAGTAAGCAGCTAGCAGATATAGATATATTCCTTAATAGATTGTTAAATTCTAGATCTGAGGTTGGTGCAAAGGTTAACCGTATGGAGTTAGTACATAATCGTATACTAGATGATAAAATAAACTTCAGAACATTACAGTCACAGTTAGAGGATGCGGATATGGGCGAGACTCTTATGGAATTAATGAACGAGGAAAATGTGTATAAAGCTTCCCTATCTGTTGGTGCTAGGATTATACAGCCAACTTTACTTGATTTTTTAAGATAAAATCTAAAAAAAATCTAGAAAACTAGAGTAAGATTAATAAATACAAATATGGGTATGACTAGACCAGCACAGAATTATTCTGCAGCTGGTCTTATAAGTACATATAACGAAAAAAATAGGAGGTAATCGAATGTTAATAAATTCAAAACATTTTGGTGAAATAGAGATAGAAAAAGAAAAAATCTTAAAATTTGTTGATGGTATACCTGGTTTGAATAACTTAACTGAATATGTGATTTTAGATAATGAGGATGCAGATATTCCGTTTAAATGGCTACAATCAGTGGAGGACGAAGATGTTACATTTGTAATTTTGAATCCATTTATATTTAAGCCTGATTATGATTTTGTAATTAACGATAGTACAATAACTAGACTTGAGATAGAGAATGAGAAAGATATAATAGTGTATAGTATAGTTGTGGTTCCAGAGGATATAACCAAAATGACTGCTAATTTGGCAGCTCCAATTATTATTAATTCAATGAACAAAAAAGCTAAGCAAGTAATATTAGAAGGAGATAAATATAGCATAAAACATTATATAATGGATGAACTAAATAACAACTCTACTAAAAATTCTGGGAATGATATATATGAAGAGAAGGTAGAGGAGGCGTTGTAGATGCTTGTTTTAACTAGAAAACAAAATGAAAGTATTGTGATAGGGAAAGATATTGAAGTTAAGATATTAGCTATAGAGGATGGCAAAGTTAAGCTAGGTATAGAAGCACCTAGAGATATAGAAATATATAGAAAAGAAATTTATGTTGAAATAGAGAAGGAGAATGTATCTGCAATTAATCAAAGTATTAATATGGATGCATTGAAAAAAATGTTAATAAAAAAATAAAAAAAATGTAGTAAAAGGTCTAAAGTTAGTTTAATTTATTACCGATAATATTAATGAAAGCGAAACTTCTTATTTCATTTAGCCGGCAAAAGAAAAAGGAGTTTTATAAATAACCTTACGGCAAGGATGCTGAAGGAAAAACTAAAATTCAAGGAGGAATTACAAATGAGAATTAATAACAACTTAATGGCAATGAATACCCACAGACAGTTGGGAGCTGCAGGTGCAAATGGTGCCAAATCAATGGAAAAATTATCATCAGGATTTAGAATTAATAAAGCTGGGGATGATGCAGCTGGTCTTGCGATCTCGGAAAAAATGAGAGGACAAATTAGAGGTTTAAATCAAGCTTCTAGAAATGCTCAAGATGGTATCTCTATGATTCAAACAGCTGAAGGTGCATTACAAGAATCTCACGCAATTCTTCAAAGAATGAGAGAACTTGCAGTACAATCTTCAAATGATACAAACGTATCAGTTGACCGTGGAGAGATCCAAAAAGAAATGGATGAATTAGCTAAAGAAGTAACAAGAATAGCTAATAATACAGAGTTTAATACTCAAAAACTTATAAATGGTGGAATAAAAGATGACGGAATAAAGTCAGCAAAATTCCATGTTGGAGCAAATTCTAACCAAGATATAACTTTATCAATTAATGCAATGGATGCTAAGTCTCTCGGAGTGTCTAGAGATGTATCAAAAGCTACGATTTCAGCGGCTACTGATGTAACAAGTGCTGAACTTTCTGGAACATTAGGTACTGCATTGACTGATGGGGCGAGCTTAAGCTTAACAGCTAATGCTACAGCAGCTAAGACTGCTTGGACAGCTGGAGCTTTGGGGATAACTGGAACATCTTTAGAGTCAACTGCAAACTCTTCACAATATAATGATTATACAATCACTGTTACAAAAACCGGTGGAGCTGGTGCTGATGTTACTGCCGCAATTGATAATACGACGAAGAAAATTACAATAAATTATTCATCAGATGTTGCTGCAGGAGCATCTACAGCGGCGAAGTTAAATACTGCATTAACTGGAGCTGGTATAGCTTTAACAGCTACAGGAGATGCAACTGCAGTTGCAGGTGCGGCAGATGCTGCAGCAACTACTGCTGGACTAGCAGCTGATGAAGTTAGACTTACAATTGGTTCAGAAAATGTAGTAGTTAAAAATACAGCTACATCAGCTACATTTACAAGTGCTGCTAATAAAGGGCTCACTGTAAATCTAGATGGAAGTTTAACAGCAGCTACAGCAGCTACAATAGCCATAGAAGTAGATGCAGCAACAGCAGCAACATTTGCTGGCGGAGAAAAAACTGCTGATGCAAACGCAGCCGCAGGTATTGATGTATCAACTCAGTCTGCTGCTAGTTCAGCAATAACAACTATTCAAACTGCAATTGAAACAGTGTCAGCTGAAAGATCTAAACTTGGAGCATACCAAAATAGATTAGAACATACTATTAAGAATCTAGATACAGCTTCTGAAAACCTACAAGCTTCTGAAAGTAGAATCAGAGACGTAGATATGGCGAAGGAAATGATGGAGTTCACAAAGAACAATATCCTTCAACAAGCAGCTCAAGCTATGTTGGCTCAAGCAAACCAGGCTCCTCAAGGAGTACTTCAGTTATTAAGATAAGCATTGAGCTATTTTAGAATCAGTCTAAAAATGATCAAGTGCTTACCCTGATGAACAATGTAAAGAAGGGTTTTATAACTAAGTCATAATAATTAGAGAGTCAGAGATATTTTCCTCTCTGACTCTTTTTTTATTCTATAGGAAATTATAAAATTAAAAATCTGTGGATAACATATGGTATGATTGAGATATGAATAGAAAAAAGATAACAGTTAAAGAGATATTGGTAGATAGATATGAGGACTTTAAAAACACATACTGGTCTAGAGTTCCTAAGGTTATGAGAGAACATATAGATGATCTAGTAAATAAGGCTATAAATTGTAGCGATGTTAAAAATGGATATGCCGAATATATATGTGAGGATTGTTTTAGTGTAACGAAAGTACCATTTACATGTAAAAGCAAGTTTTGCAATAAATGCGGAAGAGTATATACACTAAAATGGGCCGAAAAGCAAAGAACAGAACATGTTAAGGGTAGGGCATAGACATAGTGTATTTACAATGCCTAAGGAACTGAGAAACTTCTTTTATGCAAGGAGAGAATTATTAAAAGAATTGCAGGATGCAGTATACAACGTAATTTCATATTGGTATAAAAATAATAGGAAATGTGATTATGAAGTAGGTATAATAGCTGTAGTGCACACCTTTGGAAGAGATTTGAAATGGAACCCACATATACATGCATTAGTAACAGAGGGAGCAATAGATAGAAATAATAATTGGTGGAAGAGTGTTGAATATATACCATATCCATTTTTGAAGAAAGCATGGCAGAAGGTGCTACTAGAAATAATTAAGAAATATTTTAATAGTTATGAAACCAGGCAGCTAATAAGTGAGATGTATAAAAGATATCCAAATGGGTTTTATGTTAATGCAAAGAGAAAACTGAATGATACAAGACAAGCAGTAAAGTACATAGGAAGATATCTTGCTAGAGCAAATATAGCAGAATATAGAATAGAGGAATATGATGGAGAAAAGGTTACGTTTTGGTATGAAGATCATAACGATGGAAAAAAAGTAAAGATAACTATGGATGTGTTAGAATTTATAGGAAAAATAACACAACATATAGTACCTAAAGGATTCAAGACAGTAAGAAGATATGGACTGTATTCAAGGAGAAGAAATAAGATATCCAAGGATATAGTGCATCTATATAATTTTATGAAGGAAAAGTCTATAGAAAAATTGCTTAGGGATAAGAGAAAAAGTTTTGAAAAGAAAAAGACCTGGAAAGAGAGGATTATAGAGAATTTCGGAAGAAATCCACTTTTATGTGTAAAATGTACCACTGAAAAAATTTTATGGAGAATATGGCATAAAGACTATGGGGTGATATATGATATAAGAGAATCTAGGGATATGGAGGAAATATTATATGAGCCCATTAGTAGAGCGCCATTACAAAGAAAAGTTGTACAAATATCATTGTTTGAAGTGTAAGTATTTGGAGTGGGCTCCCGCAGATATTGTGGATGAGTTTGCAGATTTGGATACCTACTGTGACGAAGAGTACGACGAAGAACAAAATAAAAATAGAAAAGGTATGCCGATTATGGTATGCCCTAATTGTAATGAGGATTTTTATTATTTTGGTGAACAAAAAGAAGAAAAACACTCATACCTAGAAGAAGATGATGAGTGTATTCCTTTTTAAACACAGTCCCCGTCAGGGGATTTTTTTATGCATCCTCTGGTCTAAGCTTACCCTTACCTGGGAATGCATTTTCTCCATGGATGCTATATTGCTTTACCCATCTTCTGATACTTGTAGGGGTAACAACTATATCTTTAGCTACATCAGTTGGTTTTTTGCCTAATTCTGTTACAAGTTTGACTATTTCTTTCTTATAATCTTCAGTAAATTCATTTTTGTTACTCATTGCTGTAACACGTCCTTTCTAGGTTTATTATAACAACCTTTATACGTGTCCAGCAAATCTAATACACTCTAGGTCTCCGGTTGAACAAGCTAATTTTTTAGCTAGAAGTCAGGGATTCCGTATTATGATCCCTTCTTAAGTTTTAAATCTATACTTTTAAAAAAAGTCATCCAGCGATGGCTTGTTTTACTATACTCATTTATTTTTCGGACGATTCTAGCTACTTATTTCAGACTTTGTTTCCTTTAAAAAGTCTAGTCCGACCACTTTAGCAGTTTAAAATAGTATGGTCATTTAACCATAGAAATAAAGAATCCAAAGAGCATTATCAAGAGAGCATTATAAAGTTATTCCAATAAAAACAGATCTTATTACAACTATTTTGTATTGGTACAGATTCCATTATTAAATTGCTTAAAAACTATATTTTATCTAGTTTTATTGGACATAACGTTGAATTTATCTAATGTTGTGAAAATTTCAAAAAATATCCATAAAAAAATGTTTTGAAAAATCTAAAAATTTGTATTATACTTATAAATATTAAATATTTGTGAACATATGTATATGATATGTGAACAAACAAAAAGTTAAATATTTAAGTGGAAAGTACGTATTATTTCTTATTGACTATGAGCTTCCCTTTAGGGAAGCTACATATATAAAAATTATAATGAAAACGAAAAATCAAAAAAGGGGAGATTACGACATGAAAAAAGGATTATCATTATTAGTAATCCTAATGCTAGTTTTATCACTTGCGGTAACTGGCTGTGGCAAAAAACAGGAGGCAACAACACCACCACCAGCGGCGGCTGATGATGTAATTAAAATTGGTATCTTTGAACCAATGACTGGTGCAAATGCAGCAGGTGGAGCTTTAGAAGTAGAAGGTATTCGTTTAGCTAATGAACTTTACCCAGAAGTTTTAGGTAAAAAAGTTGAATTAGTTTTAGCAGATAACAAGTCTGACGTAGTTGAAGCAGCAAGTGCAGCAGCTAGATTAGTTGATAGAGACAAAGTAGTAGCTATCATTGGAAGCTGGGGAAGCTCTTTATCTATGGCAGCTGGAGATATCGTAAGAGATGCAAAAGTACCAGCAGTAGCAGCTTCTGCAACAAACCCACTAGTTACTCTAGGAAATGATTTCTATTTCAGAGTTTGCTTCTTAGATCCTTTCCAAGGAACTGTAATGGCTAACTATGCTTACAACAATCTTGGAGCAAAAAAAGTAGCTATTATTAGAGAAGTTTCAAGTGATTACTCAGTAGGTTTAGCGAAATTCTTTGAAGATGCATTTAAACAATTAACTGGAGATCCAAATGCAGTAATCGAAGTTTCTAACTATAATACTGGGGATAGTGATTTCTCATCTCAATTATTAAACATTAGTGCAAAAAATCCAGATGCTATATTTGCTCCTGGTAACTTTACTGAATCAGCTTTAATTATTGCACAAGCAAGAAAATTAGGAATTCAAACTCCATTCTTTGGTGGAGATACTTGGGAAACACCTGAGTTCTTAGAACTTGGTGGAGCAGCTGTAGAAGGCGCTGTGTTCTCTACATTCTTCTCATCTGATGTTCCTATAACTGAAGAATCTCAAATCTTCTTAGATGCTTATAGAGCAAAATTTGGTAAAGAGCCAGCGGCTGTTACAGCTTTAGGTTATGATGCATATTTAGTTATCTTAAAAGCTATCGAAAGAGCTGGAACAACAGATCCAGAAGCTATTAGAAATGAAATTGCAAAAACAGCTAACTTCCCTGGAGCAGCTGGTATGATCACACTTGACGAAAATGGAGATGCAGTTAAGAGTGCGGTTATCAAAGTTGTTAAAGATGGAGAATTTGTATATTCAACAACAGTAGAACCTTTCTAATTAGTAAAAATAAAATGTTATTGGCTTCCTTCCTATTCAGGAAGGGAGCCATAATTATGAATGAGAGTTTATGGGATATTTATGTAATTTAAGAAAACTAAAATTTTAGGTGGTGTACTTATGACGCTTGATTTGTTAATGCAGCATTTGACAAATGGTATATCTCTTGGAAGTCTTTATGCACTAATTGCAATTGGCTACACTATGGTATATGGTATATTAAGATTAATTAACTTTGCCCATGGTGAAATATTTATTATGGCATTATATTTTGCATTTTATGGTGTTGCAGTATTTTCACTGCCATGGTATGCAGCATTTATTATTGCAATAATTCTAACAGCATGTCTAGGTATGCTAGTTGAAAGGGCTGCATATAAGCCTCTAAGAAATTCGCCAAGAATTACAATAATGGTTTCTGCCATCGGTGCTTCTTTCTTTATACAAAATTTAGCAACAGTTATTTTTGGTGGAAGACCAAAGGCATTTCCTACAGTAGCATTTTTTACTGATGTAATTCAAATTGGATCAGTTTCTATGCAACAATTAACTTTAGTAATTCCAACTGTAACAATTACTTTATTATTTGCACTTTCATTTTTAGTTAACAAAACTAAAGTAGGTATGGCAATGAGAGCAGCATCTAAAGATTTTGAAACTTCAAGACTTATGGGAATTGATGTTAATAGAATTATAACTCTTACCTTCGCAATAGGATCTGTATTAGCAGCAGTAGGGGCAATTATGTGGGGGATGAAATTCCCAACAATCGAACCGGCAAGAGGGGTTATGCCTGGTCTTAAATGTTTTATAGCCGCTGTTGTTGGAGGTATCGGAAGTATACCTGGAGCAGTTATTGGAGGTTTTATACTTGGATTAGGAGAAATTCTAATTGTTGCATTTTTACCTCAGTTAACTGGATATAGAGATGCCTTTGCATTCATTTTGTTAATCATTATCTTATTATTTAGACCCACAGGTATTATGGGTGAAAAAATATCGGAGAAGGTGTAGACATGAAAAAGAGAAATATAATTTTAACTTTATTATGTATAGTAGCATTAATAGGCTTTATTGTTTATGCTAATGGAAATTTTGGACCATATCAAAGAAGGGTTTTAAACCTTTGTGCAATTTATACAGTATTAGCACTAAGTATGAATTTAATTAATGGATTCACTGGTTTATTCTCCTTAGGACACGCAGGATTTATGGCTGTAGGTGCGTATACCACAGCTATATTAACTATGTCTGAGGCATCTAAGCAGCAAAACTTTTTTATGACACCTATCGTAGGGCCTTTAGAAAGTATATCTTTACCTTTTCTACCAGCACTTATCATTGGCGGACTTTTATCAGCATTTGTTGCATTTTTAATTGGTGCGCCTACATTAAGGCTAAAGGGAGACTATTTAGCAATTGCAACATTAGGATTTTCGGAGATTATTAGAATTATTTTTACTAATACTCAAAGTTTAACTAACGGATCACTAGGATTAAAAGGTATACCAAACACTACTAACCTTTGGTGGAGTTTTGGGTGTGCTGCTTTCACTTTATTATTTATAGTTGCATTAATTAATAGTAGTTATGGTAAAGCATTTAAAGCAATTAGAGAAGATGAAATTGCAGCAGAAAGTATGGGTATAAACCTATTTAAACATAAAATATTATCTTTTGTTATTGGAGCATTCTTTGCAGGAATTGGTGGAGGACTTTTGGGAAATCTATTAGGTTCAATTAATCCAAATATGTTCAGATTTATTTTAACATTCAACGTTCTATTAATTATTGTACTTGGTGGAATGGGAAGTATAACTGGAACAGTTTTATCATCTTTTATTGTAACATCAGGATTAGAGTATCTAAGATTCCTAGATGAATCAGTTAATTTAGGATTTATTAAACTAGAAGGTGTTGCAGGTTTAAGGATGGTTGTTTTTTCAACTATACTAATGGTTGTAGTTATATTCTTTAATAATGGTTTGATGGGGAATAAGGAATTTAGTTGGGATAAGTTTATAAACTTCTTTAAAAGAAGACCCTTCCAAAAGAAAGGGGTGCAGCAATAATGGCCTTATTAAAAACAAATAATATGACTATGAAATTTGGTGGGTTAACTGCAGTAAAAGATTTTAATCTTGAACTGAATAAAGGTGAAATAGTTGCCCTAATTGGACCAAATGGTGCAGGAAAAACTACGGCTTTTAACATGATTTCAGGGGTATATAAGCCGACAATTGGAACTATAAATTTTAAAGACACGAATATAACGGGAGTAAAACCCCATGAAATAACTAAGCTTGGTTTAGCAAGAACTTTTCAAAACATACGTTTATTTAAAGAATTAAGTGTATTAGACAATGTACTAATTGCTAATCATTTAAATGTTAATTCTGGGATTTTATCTGCATGCGTTAACAATATGGCAGAATATGTTTCATATTTTTCACATTTACTACCGGAATCAGTTGCATCTAAAATCTTGAAATCTACTTCTGCCCTAGGCTATAAAAAAGAAGAAAATGAGATTTTAGAAAAGTCATTATTTTTACTCGAAAAAACTGGGTTAGTAGATTTGAAAGATGAGAAATCAAGCAGTTTACCTTATGGTTTACAAAGAAGACTAGAGATTGCTAGAGCACTAGCAACAAATCCTGAGATATTACTTTTAGATGAGCCAGCAGCAGGAATGAACCCAAAGGAAACAGATGATTTAACGGATTTTATTCAAGAAATTAGGGATGATTTTGAATTAACTGTATTTATGATAGAGCATCATATGCAGGTTGTAATGGGAATATCAAACAAAATATATGTTTTAGACTATGGTGTTACTATAGCTGAGGGTACTCCCCAAGAAATACAGAATAATGACAGGGTAATACAGGCATATTTGGGGGTGAGTGAAGATGCTTAAAATAAGGGATTTACATGTATCATATGGTGGAATAAAAGCTCTAAAGGGAATAGATTTAGATGTTGAAGAAGGAAAAATAGTTGCTCTAATAGGTGCCAATGGTGCTGGTAAAAGTACTACACTTAGATCTATAGTAGGTCTTACAAAACCTGAGAGTGGAACTATAACATACAACGGCGTAGATTTACTAAAAATGGATACAAAGGATATGGTTAAGTCTGGAATAACATTAGTTCCTGAGGGTAGAAGAGTATTTGCCAACTTAACTGTGCTGGAAAACTTAAAAATAGGTGCGTACTATCGTAAAGATAGTAAACAAATAAAGGAAGACTTAGAGTGGGTATATAGCCTGTTTCCTAGGTTAGAAGAAAGAACTTGGCAGTTAACGGGGACTTTATCCGGCGGGGAGCAACAAATGGTTGCAGTAGGTAGAGCCCTTATGTCTAGACCTAAACTTTTAATGATGGATGAACCTTCCCTAGGATTAGCACCTTTAATAGTTAAAGAGATCTTTAATATTATAAAAGAGATTCACAAACAGGGTGTAACAGTACTTTTAATTGAACAAAATGCTAATGTTTCTTTAAGAATTGCTGATGAAGCTTACGTTATGGAAACTGGTAAAATAATGTTAAAAGGAACTGGGCAAGAGCTATTAAATAATGCTGAAGTTAAGAAAGCATATTTAGGTGATGGTGCACATTAATAAAAGAAAACGATTATCTTAGTGAAATTTAAGATAATCGTTTTTCTAAATACTTTTCAGCAATATTTTTTAAAAATCAGGCTTTACTGCATTAAATAGATAATTTAATAAAGAGGAGGGACAGTATGAGTCAAAAAAATGAACAATGGGGTAGCCGCTGGGGATTTATTATGGCTGCAGTAGGTATGGCTATAGGTACAGGTAACATATGGCGTTTTCCTAGAGTAGCAGCAGCTAATGGTGGTGGACCATTTATAATTGCATGGACAATAGCCCTATTTGTGTGGGCCATACCATTACTTATGGGTGAAATGGTTATGGGAAGAAAAACAGGCCTAGGTACTATAGGTGCCTTTAGAGATTTTGTTGGTAAAAAGTACACTTGGATGGGTACTTGGATAGCCGTAGTTTGTTTAGGAATTATGTTTTATTATTCAGTAGTAATGGGTTGGTGTGTTAAATACTTTACTTTAGCAGTATCAGGTGAATTTAAACCAGGAATGGATACTGTAGCGACAAAGGCTATTTGGGATACATTTACTACAACACCATCACAAACAATTTTATTTCACTTCATTTCAATGTTAGTAGCTGGTTTTATTATTTATAAAGGGGTAACGGGTGGGATTGAAAAGGCATCTAAAATTATGATTCCAACTTTATTCGCCTTACTAATAATTGCGGTAGTTAGAACATTGACTTTACCTGGGGCTACACAAGGCCTAGAATATCTATTTAGCCCTAAGCTATATATGCTAAAGGATTATAACATATGGTTACAGGCTTTTGCCCAGGCTGCTTGGTCAACGGGAGCTGGTTGGGGCTTTATAATTACCTATGCAGTTTATACAAAAAAGAAAGAAGATATTGGTGGTAACTGTTTAATCATGGGCTTTGGTGATAATCTAGGTGCATTAATTGCGGGTATGACAGTACTTCCTGCTATTTATGCTCTTTCTCCAACTCAACAGTTTGCGGAGCAGGCCTTAGCTTCAAATAATACTGGTATAACTTTTATATATTTAGCACAGCTATTTACACAATTACCAGCAGGTAATATTTTAGCTGCTGTCTTCTTTGGAGCAATGGCAATAGCTGCCCTTTCATCTCTACTACCTATGATAGAAGTAGGGGTTAGAAACCTAATGGATATGGGAATGGACAGACAAAAAGCAACAATAATTATTTCAGTTTTTGGTTTTATTCTAGGAATACCTTCAGCGTATAGTTTGAACTTCTTAGATAACCAAGATTGGGTATGGGGAGTAGGTCTATTACTAAGTGGTCTATTCGTAGCGTTTGCTATGATGAAATATGGATTAGAAAGAGCAAGAGCTGTAATCAACCTTGATGGAGCAGACTTTAAAATAGGTAAATGGTGGTCGAATTGTGTTAGACTTTTCCCAGTTCTATTTACAATAATTGTAGGATGGTGGATATGGCAGTCAATTACTTGGTACCCAGATAATTGGTGGGATCCATTTGAAATATTTAGTGTAGGCACGATTATTGTTCAATTTGCAATACTAATAGTAGTAGCACTTGTAACTAATAGTTGGCTTGCTAAAAAAGTGGGTAAAGGTAGAGATATAACTGAAGGGGAAAGCAGTACGATTTCCTAAATAGGAGGTAATTAAGTATGTCAACAACATCAGTAATTATGATGGTTTGTACTTTGGGTTTTTATGGATTTGGATTTATATATTTATTAAATAAAGCATATAAATCTGGTAAGGAAGATAATGAGTAATCATAATATAGAAGAAGAGGGCGACCTCTTCTTTTTGTTATACATAATCTTTTATATAATTAGAAATTAAAAAATTATATTCATCTATTATTTTAAGGATTAACGGATGAACATTAGAATTAAATAGTAAATCATCTACAGATGCTATTGGAAGAACTTTAGGTGATGTGCCAGTCATAAATAAGCCTTCGGACTCTTTAAGGAAGTCTACTGCGATAGTTTTTTCAATTACGCAAATGTTTAGGCTATTACATAATTCAATAATTCGTTTTCTGGTTATACCTTTTAATACATCATCAGCCGGTGGTGTAAATACTGTATTGTCTTTAACTAAAAATATATTTGAACGGCTACCTTCCGTAATTTCATTAGAATGATTTACTAAGATAGCTTCATAAGCTTGGTGTTTATCGAGTTTTTCTTTTATGCTTTCTCTAAATGAAGTATGAATAACTTTAGCATTCGGATTATCTCTTACGGCTTTGAATAAAACAGCGTTAACACCATTTGAATATTCTTCTTTTGTAGGATAATTACTCACTATGAAATATATTAAAGAATTTGGCTCTTCATTTATATCTGTAACAACTATTTTTATGTTTTTGTTATAACAATCATTTAATTTAATTAAATTATCAATATAGCTAATTAATTGTTTTTTTTCTAAGGAATAATCACTTCCAATAAGTTTAAAAGATTCATTTAACCTGTCTAAATGCTCTTCAACAAAAAGTGGAACCCCATTTAATACCCTTATAACTTCATAAACGGAATTTTGTAAATTTATTTCATGATTAAATTTTTTAGTTTCATTTTTAGTGCCATTTAATATATAATATTTTTCTTGTATTTCATTCATTATTATCCTCTCCCTACGTACCAATTCATTAATAGTATTCTATCAAATAGCAATAAAATTATCTAAATATTTTTTATTAATTTTGTTTGTTTTACGACAAAATAATTAAACTTTTTATGAATTTCATCCGATAAATAAGTATAAAGTATGTTCAGGAGGGATCCGTATGAAAATTGAAAGTGTGAGCTCGAATCACTTAAGCCTTTCAAATAAAGTAGCTGGGCAAGGAAGTCGAGACGTTAAACCTAATATTGAAACACAGCAACAAAGTGGAAGTCAACTTAAGGAAAAAAAAATTGATGATGAGCAACTAATAAAAGCATTAGAAAAGGCTAATAAAAGCTTTGAAGCTTTTGACAGAAAATTTGAGAGGTCAGTACATGAAAAAACAAATACTTTCATGGTTAAAGTCATTGATTCGTCAACTGGAGAGGTTATTCGTGAGCTGCCACCTGAGAAGTTGTTAGATATGGTAGCTAACATGCTGGAAGTTGCAGGTATATTAATGGATAGAAAGCTTTAGGTTTAAGGGGGTAGTAAGATGAGAATTGGTGGCATAGCGTCTGGAATGGATACTGAGCAAATGGTTAAAGATTTGATGAAAGTTGAACGCGGCCGTGTAGATAGACTATTGCAACAAGAACAGAGGGTAAAATGGCGTCAAGAGGCCTATAACGATATAAATCGTAAAATGGCTAATTTTATATTAAATACAAGAAAAGCTTTTTCAGGTAATGAAAGAGCTATTACAAGAGGAACTGTTGAGAGATTTGACTGGGTAAAAAGTGCTAACTCATCAAATGAAGGTATAGTTAAAGCAACTGCTACAACTGGAGCAATAAATGGCACACATACAGTAAGAGTAGATCAACTTGCAGAAGTAGCATCTTTCACAACAAATATTAACGATATGCTAAACTCTGACGGCACATTTAATGTAAATAAAGAAATTACAATTGCTACTAAAATTGGCGATTCATTAAAGGAGGTCAAATTAGAAATTGACCCAGGTAAGATATCTAATATAGGTGAGCTAGTTTCGGCTATTAACAGTGCTACATATCAAGAAACAGAAAATTCACCTAAAATAAACCTAGGCTTACGTGCAGCATATGATAAGGATTTAGGTAAGCTAATGGTTACTACTAGAGAGACCGGTGCAAAGCAAGAAGTTTCATTAAAAGAAGGAACTGAATTTTTTGGCACTGCCGGCAATGCTAAACCAGGCAAAGATTCTGTTATATATTTTAATGGTTTGGATGCACAAAATCGTATAGAAAAAGGTACTAATAGCTTTTCAGTATTTGGTATAAACTTACAACTCGAATCTATTAGTCCTCCTGGGACTAGTATTAATATTAGTGTAAATGCTAATGTAGATGGCATATACAATAAGGTACAAGAATTTGTTAAAAGCTATAACGAAATGATAGATGAAATAAATGGATTGACAGGCCAGAAAATTTTTAGAGACTTTTTACCATTAACTGAAGAGCAAAAGAAGGCTATGTCAGAAGATGACATTAAAAGATGGGAAGAAAAGTCTAAAAGTGGTTTACTTAGACAGGATGAAGGTTTAACTAGAATTCAGCAAAGTATGAGATCTAGTCTATATAATCAAGTACAGGGAACTATAGGGCAGTTTAACCATATAACTAGTATAGGTATTACAACTGGTACATATCAAGATGGTGGTAAACTAGTTATTAATGAAGAGAAACTAAAAGCAGCTATATCTAATGACCCTGAGGGTGTTGTAAACCTATTATTTAAAACTTCAGACACTGTTGTTCCAACCAGTGGCAGTCAAGAGGAAATTAGGGCTGCTAGACAGAAACAGGCAAATGAATCTGGCCTAATACAACGGATATATAATGATATGATTACAGGCATGAAGGATATAATTAGGCGTTCAGGAACCAGTACTGATGCTTCCTTATTTAGAACAGTACAGTCTAATATGCTAATCGACTTTGTTACTTCAAACTCAAATATAAGTGTTATAGATAAAGATTTAAGCGATATTAATAAAAGGATTGCACGGGAAGAGCAAATAATTGCAGGAAGAGAAGATAGGTATTGGAAACAGTTTGCTGCTATGGAAAAAGCTATGAATCAAATGCAGCAACAAGGTAACTGGCTAATGTCTCAGCTTGGAATGGGTAAGTAAGAAAGGTGAGGTGACTTAATGTGGCAATGCAAAATCCATATAATAATTATAAAGAGAATAGTGTAAAGACAGCTAGTCCCGAAGAATTGACCTTAATGCTTTATAATGGAGCAATTAAATTTATTGGGCAAAGTAAAATACATATAGAGAATAAAAATATCGAAAAAACAAACGAGACAATTGTAAGAGCCCAAAGTATAATACAGGAGTTAAATGTTACACTAAACATGGATTACGAAATTTCGAAGAATTTAAGAATGCTATATGTATTTATTCTAGATAAGTTAGTTGATGGTAATATTAAAAAGGAAATTGCCCCGCTAGATGAAGCATTAGAAATAGTTACTTCACTAAGAGATACGTGGAAAGAGGCAATGAAGGTTTCTAAATTAGGAAATAGGTGATTAAATGGAAGAAATAGTTAGCTATTTAATAAAGCTAAGTGATGGAAAATTTCAATTACTTAATTCTATGTACGATATAACTTTAAAACAAGGAAAAGCCTTGAAAGAAAATAATGTTGAGTTATTAAATAAAGCTATAGGTGAAAAACAAGATATAATTGAAAGAATTGATATTCTTGATAAGGAATTTTTAGAAAAATATGAGCTAGTTAAAAGAGGTTTAGGAATAGAAAATATTGAAAAATTAACAGAACCAGTTATTGGTTTTAAATCTTTACAAAGTAAAATTAGAGATATTATGGATATGCTAAACAAGATTAGACAAGTGGATGATAGTAATGTGAAACAAGCTAAAATCAATATGGACGAGTCAAAAAAACACTTGCAAAATGTGCGGATAGGAAAGAAAGCATATAGTTCATATAATAGAAAACCTATGGAAGGTGCCTCTATTTTTTTAGATAAGAAAGAGTAGACTATTGTTTAAAATCTAAATTTCGGTTATAATTTATTAAGGTGCATAGAAGGTCTGTGGTTGTAAGTCCAGGCCAGTCGCAGGCAAAAGGACCCACGTAAGTTAGCAAAAAAGTTGCTATCGATCATGGTGCGGCTTAGAGGTAAGACCTGCCGGGTATACCGAGAGAGGTAATAGTAAGGCAACCCCGAGCGAACCCTCCAGCAGGCGAGTGTGGGGTCAAAGACCAGGTCAGCTTCACTGTACTTATTAAAAAAGCTTTGAAAAATTCAGAGCTTTTTTATTTTTTTGATTTTTCATTTTCGAAGGTAAATATTTGAAGGTAATTTATGTATTTTTGTCGAATGAAAAAAGTAGACATAATAGTGAAGGAGATGAACTAAATGATTAAGAAAATAATTATGGCGACAATAATGACCATATGTCTATTTACTACGTCTGTTTTTGCGAGTTCAAATAATTTATATATAAGAAATGGTATGCAAGTGACAAATAATCAGTTTACAAAACAAGATGATTTTAAAGTAATTATACCTGGAAGTACGAATGAATATATTGATTATTCAAACGGATATTCGATCAAATACCCAAATCATATGTGGGTGGATGTATCACTTTCGGATGTTAGAACAGTAATTGCTGATGGTGATACTCGTTTTGAAATATACTATGACAACTTTAACGGTACGATACATACGGCTAATAGCTATATAAGCTATAGTAGTAGATTTAAAAATAATAGAAAAGATCATATGATTGAAAAGGATGTAAATATAACCGTAAATGGATTTAGAACACATTTACTAAAATGGCATAGAGAAAAAATTAATAATATAACAAATGATAAAAACTATTATAAAAATGCCAAAATTGTTAAAAATCAGAAAGAGGTTTATACTATTTTTATTAAATCTTCAAAGCCAATAGAAAACTATATGGGTATAATTAATAGCTTTAAACTAGTTGATAAAAAGGCAACCCCTACAATTAATAGAACATTTAAATTATTAGATAAGAGTTTTAATGAAGAAACAGCAAGATTCTATAGAGAAAATTTTTTAGAAGCAGATAGGCTGAAGTGGGGAATTTTTGAATGGACATCTTCTACACACTATGATTTTTTAAATAAGCTAGAGGAAAGACTAGACTATCCCTTTGGGTTTCTTGTTAGATATCAAACATTAAAAACAGAATTTCCAATGAAAGAAATGCAAAGGGCTTACAATAATAATAAGTATGTTGAACTTACACTTCAAACTAAATATACCCATCATAGTGATACAGATAATACTAGCATCACATACGATATACTAAATGGTAAGTATGACGATTTTTTAATAAAATATGCTCAGGATATGAAAGAGTTTGGTCATCCTGTTTTATTTAGATTAAATAACGAAATGAATGGTGATTGGTGCATATACTCTAGTTATTTTACATCTAATGACACTGAACTGTTTAAGGCTAAATGGATATATATTTATAACATTTTTAAGAGTCAGGGTGTAGATAATGCTATTTGGGTATGGAATCCACATGATGGTTCTTTTCCAGGCTTTAAATGGAATCACTATTTAACCTATTATCCCGGTGATGAGTATGTTGATGTAGTAGGCTTAACTGGATACAATCCAGGTACTCATTTTAAAGGGGAAAGTTGGAAGGAGTTTCATGAAATTTATCCACATTTATATGAAGAGTATGCTAATACTTTTGAGCATCCTCTTATGATAACCGAATTTGGTTCTAGCTCTATAGGTGGGGATAAAATTAAGTGGATAAAAGATATGTTTAATACTATTGATCAATTTGATAGAATTAAAGTTGCTATTTGGTGGAATGGCATTGATTGGGATTCAGAAGGTAATCCTGGAAGGATATATAGATTAGATGAAACTGAAGAAATGTTGGATGTATTTAGAACTGGACTTTCAAAATATAAAGAGGTACAAGAATAGTAAAAATAACTCTCTGAATTAATTTAGAGGGTTATTTTTCATATGAGAACAAAAAATTAGCAATATATTGGGGATAAATAATTTCAAATCCAGGAATAAATAGGTCTAGAGACGGATATTTCAAGTTTTAAAGTTAAAAATATTTTTATTAATTCACATACATATTAACAATTAATTAACATATAAAATTGACTATTTTAAGGTTATCAACACGTTTATAAACATTATCCACAATATAAACATAAACATATCCACAATTAAAAGAAAAAAAACATTCATTTTTAAAATAAATGAGCATAACTTTTTAATATATAAACATTAAATGAAAATAGAACTCCATTAAATAATTAATGTAGATTATTATAGTTTAATTAATCTTATAAATGAAATACTATAAAAAAGCACTTCTTTATTTCTTAGAGACTTCTCATAAAGATTCAGCAAAAAAATGTTTTAAGGACAAACACTTGGGTAAATATGTTATAAGTAGCTATAATAGTTATACAATTAAGTTAATAATATTAGCTTAATTTTTATAGAAGTGAAGGGAGCTGAATTTATGAATATCATGATTAGTGGAAAAAATGTAGAAGTTACAGACGCATTAAGAGACGCTGTTGAATCAAAAGTTTCAAAGCTCACAAAATATTTCAGCAAAGGGGCTGAGGTTAAAGCTACTCTGTCGGTAGAGAAAAATAGACAAATTATTGAGGTGACTATCCCTATAAATGGCTCTGTTTTAAGAGCAGAAGAGGCTACTGAAGATATGTATATGTCCATAGATAAGGTTGTGGACAAATTAATTAGACAACTTAGAAAGCATAAAACAAAATTAGAAAATCGTTTAGTTAAATATGAGACTATAAGATTTGAAAATATACCTGCATTTGAAGAGGTAAGAGACGATGCAGATGCTAAAATAGTAAAAACAAAACGTTTTGCTATAAAGCCTATGAGTAGTGAAGAGGCCGTATTACAAATGGAGTTAGTGGGACATAACTTCTTCGTATTTGCAAATGCTATTACTGATGAAGTTAATGTTGTATATAAAAGAAAAGATGGTAACTATGGTTTAATTGAGCCAGAATTTTAAAGTAAAAGTATAAAAGAATATATAGAAGAACAATATCCATCCAGTGGATATTGTTCTTGTTTTTTGTCACAATTTATACTTATTTTTATACTAAAGCAGGAAATGTACTATTTTTATCGAAATATAGAGGATACTTGTGTTTTTATCGGTAAATTTAAAATAATCTATAATTTAGAAGGGCGTGAAAAAATGTTATTAGAGGCTCTATTATTAGGTATAATATTTGGGAAACTTCGGGGTGGAAGGATAAATAGAATAGGACATTTGTCTTTTAAAATACCTATACTTGCATATGTAGCTCTCATTATAAAGCTAGTTACATATATAATGATTACATTGGGACATGAGTTTTTTATTCAACAAAGATTAATTCTAAATATTGCATATTTCTGTTTTTTATTTTTGGCCCTATTTTTTAATTTACATTATAAGCCTGTCTGGCTAATTTTAATCGGTACAATATTAAATTTTGCTGCTACTACGTTAAACTCAGGTAGTATGCCAATAGATTTAGCTCTTTTAGAAAAATTAGAATTGAAGAATTTACTTACATCAATTAATTCAGGGGCACTACATTATTACATACCTTTAGAACAAGCTAAATCCTTTACTATACATTTAGGTAGAAAAATAATTTTACCGGATTTTTATCCCTTTAAGCCTATACTTAGTATCGGTGATATATTAGTATCCCTTGGTCTATTTTTCCTAATACAAACAATGATGGTTTCATCTATGCATCGCAGAGCTTCAAAGACAATTAAGTTTGATTACAAAAAAGGAATGTAAAAAGTCAGATAATTGTGTTAAAAACTAATTAATGATACAATAATAATGTTATACAGTAAACTAACAATGAGGTGGAAATTTTGAAGAGAATTTTTGAAAAGGTTTTTGGAACCTATAGTGAACGTGAATTAAAAAAATTAGATAAACATGTTAAGGCAGTACTTAGTCTAGAGTCAGAATTTGCAAAGTTAACTGATGAACAGTTAAAAAATAAGACAGTTGAGTTAAAAGGACGTTTAAATAAAGGAGAAACATTAGATGATATTTTACCAGAGGCCTTTGCCAATATTAGAGAGGCTTCTTGGCGTGTATTAGGAATGAAACATTATCCAGTACAGATTTATGGTGGTATCGTATTACATCAAGGAAGAATAGCAGAAATGAAAACTGGGGAAGGTAAAACCCTAATGGCTACCTTACCAGTATACTTAAATGCTTTAGCTGGTAAAGGGGTACATGTTGTAACAGTTAATGATTACTTAGCAAAAAGGGATAGGGACTGGATGGCAAAAGTATACAGTTTCTTAGGTCTTTCAGTTGGAGTAATTATACATGGACTTTCACCTCAACAGAGAAAAGATGCATATAATTGTGATATTACTTATGGAACGAATAATGAATTTGGGTTTGATTACTTAAGAGATAATATGGTTATCCACCAAAAAGATATGGCTCAAAGAGATTTAAATTATGCTATCGTGGATGAGGTTGATAGTATATTAATCGATGAGGCTAGAACACCACTTATTATTTCTGGACAGGGTGAAAAATCAACTAATATGTATGCTATAGTTGATCAATTTGTTCGAACCCTGAAAAAAGAAGTGGATTTTAATGTAGATGAAAAGGCCCATACAGTTACTTTAACTGAAGATGGTGTGGAGAAGGCAGAAAAGTTTTTTGGACTTGAAAATTTATCAGATATAAATAATATGGAAACATCTCATCATATAAATCAGGCATTAAAAGCAAATACATTGATGAGAATAGATAAAGACTATGTCGTTAAAGATGGGGAAGTAGTTATTGTAGATGACTTTACAGGAAGGCTAATGTTTGGTCGTCGATATAGTGATGGCTTACACCAGGCTATCGAAGCTAAGGAAAAGCTAGAGGTGCAAAGAGAGTCTAAAACCCTTGCAACAATTACATTCCAAAACTATTTTAGAATGTATAAAAAACTAGCAGGGATGACAGGTACTGCTAAAACTGAGGAAGAGGAATTTGTTGCAATCTACGGTATGGATGTTATAGAAATACCGACGAATAAGCCTGTTGTTAGAGAAGACAATGCAGATGTAATATATAAAACCGTTAAGGGTAAATTTAATATGTTAGCTGAAGAAATTGAGGAGAAGAATAAAACAGGACAACCGGTTTTAGTAGGTACTATTTCGATTGAAAACTCAGAAGAGATTTCTAAGTTATTAAAAAGAAGAGGCGTACCCCATGAGGTTCTTAATGCTAAGCATCATGAAAGAGAAGCGGATATTGTTGCTCAGGCTGGTAGAAAGGGTGCTGTAACCATAGCAACTAATATGGCTGGTAGGGGAACTGATATACTACTTGGAGGTAACCCAGAGTTTTTAGCTAAAAAGCAAATGAAGGCTAAGGGATATACTGATCATGTTTTAGCAGAAGTAACAGGTTTTGCAGACCTTCAAGATGAAGAAATTATTGAAGCTAAAAAAGTTTATGAGGAAACATATAAGTCATTTAAAGAACAGACAGATAAAGAGCATAATGAAGTAATTTCCTTAGGCGGACTTCATATTTTAGGTACAGAACGTCATGAATCTAGACGTATTGATAATCAGTTAAGAGGACGTGCTGGCCGTCAAGGGGATCCTGGTTCAAGTAGATTCTACATTTCCCTTGAAGATGATTTAATGAGGCTTTTCGGTGGAGATAGAATACAAGGAATTGTTGAGAAACTTGGTATAGAGGAAAACGACGCTATAGAACATTCACTACTTTCTAGGTCTATTGAAAATGCTCAGAAAAAAGTAGAGGGAAGAAACTTTGGTATTCGTAAACATGTATTACAGTATGACGATGTTATGAATAAGCAAAGGGAAGTAATATATACAGAGCGTAAAAAAGTTCTAGCTGGTGAGAATATGCGAGAGCATATCTTCAATCTGATAGAAAACATTGTAGAAGATGGTATTGCAATATATACAGAGGGTATTCAGTATCCAGAAGAGTGGGATTTAGATGGATTAGTTCATCACCTTGAGACTCAGTTTTTACCAAAGGGAGCTTTGAGCTTTGAAAATATTGAAGAGTTAACTATGGAGTCCCTAAAGGATAAGGTATTAGAAGTATGTGAAAAACTATATAAAGAAAAAGAAGAAGAAATAGGACAAGAACAGATAAGAGAAATAGAGAGGGTTGTATTGCTTCAAGTAATAGACTCTAAATGGATGGATCATATTGATGCAATGGATCAATTAAGACAAGGTATTGGGTTAAGGGCTATCGGGCAAGAAGATCCAATTAGAGCATATCAAATGGAAGGCTTTGATATGTTCCAAGAGATGATTAAGAACATTCAAGCTGATACTGTAAGATATATGTTTAGTATTGAGAAGGAGTTCAAAGTGGAAAGAAAAAGAGTTGCAACTCCAACGTCAGCTAGTCATGGACATGGTGAACAAAAACCTGTTACTAAAGAGGATACAGCTGGTAGAAATGAACCATGTCCTTGTGGAAGTGGAAAGAAATACAAAAAATGTTGCGGTCAATAAATGAGGTGTATTAATTGATACAAATTGAAGGAATAAAACAAAAGCTTTCAAAAATAAATGAAGATTTAAATGAATTAAAGGTGTCTCTTTGACATAGAAAGGCTAAATATTATTATTGAAGAATTAGAAGCAAAGATGTCAGAGGAAACCTTCTGGAATGACCCTGAAAAGGCACAGGATGTAGTGAAAACTACTAAAGCTCATAAAGATAAAATTGAGGAATTTAATAGTCTAGTTAAGATGCATGAGGACATAGAAATGATGATTAGCTTCATAGAGGAGGGAGACTCCTCTTTTGAAGCTGAAATGAAGGAAACTTTAGCTAAAATAGAAGATAACCTGGATATATTAAAGCTAGAAACTCTTCTAAGTGGTGAATACGATAGCAATAATGCAATATTATCTATTCATGCTGGAACCGGTGGCTTAGATGCACAGGACTGGGCTAAGATGCTTCTTCGTATGTATTTAAGATGGGCTGAGAAAAAGGGGTATAAGGTGAAAACCCTTGACCTAATTGATGATCCTGAGGCTGGAATTAAGAGTGCGACGCTTTTGATAGAGGGAATTAATGCATATGGTTATCTAAAGTCTGAAAAGGGTGTCCATAGGTTAGTTAGAATATCACCTTTTAATGCATCAGGAAAAAGACATACTTCGTTCGCTTCAATAGATGTTATGCCAGAAATTGATGACTCTGTACAAATAGATATTAATCCTGCACACTTAAGAATAGATACCTTCAGATCAAGTGGGGCAGGGGGACAACATATCAATACAACAGATTCGGCAGTTAGAATAACCCACATACCTACGGGTGTTGTGGTTGCATGTCAGAATGAAAGATCACAGCATAGCAACAAGGATACTGCAATGAAAATGTTAAAGGCAAAACTTTTGGAGTTAAAGAGACTTGAACAAAAAGAGAGAATTGAAGATATCCAAGGAGAATATGGACAAATTGCTTGGGGAAACCAAATAAGATCATATGTTTTTAATCCATACAATTTAGTTAAAGATCATAGAACAAATGCAGAGACAGGAAATTTACAAGTTGTAATGGATGGGGAAATTGATTTGTTTATAAATGCATACCTAAAGAGTAATATTAATATTTAAGCAAAAACCTAGATATTGGGTAACCAAAATCTAGGTTTTAACTTTATTCAAAGCTACTAATACTATTAATAAAAATTTCAACTAGGTTTGGATCAAACTGCTTACCTGAACATTTCTTAAGTTCTTCGAGTGCCTGTTCAGTTGACATTGCTTCACGATAGCTTCTTTTGCTCGTCATGGCATCATAGGCATCAGCTATTGATATAATTCTAGCCTGAAGAGGGATTTCTTCACCCTTTAGCCCCTTAGGATAACCAGTTCCATCCCAGCTTTCATGGTGAGCTAGAACATATTCAGCAATATCAGACATTTCATTAAGGGAACTTAAAAGTCTATAACCGATTTCAGGGTGTCTTTTTATTTCTTTCCACTCTTCGTCAATTAATTTACCAGGCTTATTTAAAATATCTCCCTCAATAGCAATTTTTCCTATGTCATGGAGAAGACCAACTATTTTTAATTCATGTATTTTCTCATCAGACAAATTAAGGGCTTCCCCAAATGATCTACATAAACTAGATACTCTATGGGAATGGGCCTCTTCACGAGCACATTTTTCATTAAGTGTTTTTATAATTAAATTAATATTTTTGCTTCTAATACTTGGGCTTTCATAAAGTTTTTTCTTGTACATATCATCTTCCGCATTTCTTAAAATCTCATGAATATTTTGGTATTTACATGACTTAGTTGAAATACCAAAGGAAATAGAAAGATTAATGGATTGGACAGTTTCGTCTAATGCATTTTTTTTCAGTGTTTTTACGATTTCTTCGGCTTCCTGAAAATGGGTGTTAGGAAGAATAATAATAAATTCATCTCCGCCGAGTCTTGCAAGAATATCACTTTGTCTACATCCTCTTTTTAAAACACTGGCTACTTTAATGAGCAGTTCATCACCAGCAGCGTGGCCAAAAGCATCATTAATAAGCTTTAAACCATTTACATCTGCCATAACTATTGTTAAAGGTAGGGCGCTTGGAATATCAACTTTTATTAACTCATTTTCGAAATATCTCCTATTATATAAGCCTGTTAATTGATCGTGGTAGCTTAAAAACTCAAGTCTTTGCTCCATTCGTTTTCGGTCAGAAATGTCTCTACATACTATATGTAATAATTTTTTATCTTTCATAGAAATAGAGGTCATTATAATATCCATAGGAAGGATTGTTCCATCTTTTTTCTTATGCCACCATTCAAATCTATTTTTACCTTCCTTATTGGCATGATCGATAATTTCTAAGGCTCTTTCCTGTGAAGATTCTCCGCAAAGCTGTCTCTCCGGGGATAGGTGCCAAGGGTTTTTACCTATTATGTCACCTTTTTTATCATAACCAAAGGTGGTAACTGTTGCTGTATTACAGTCAATAAATTTATTATCACTGTCCATTAGAAGAATAGGGTCTGAAGAGCCTTCAAATAGCATTCTAAAGTTTTCTTCACTTAATTTTATTAATTGCTCAATTCTTTTTCTTTCAGTTATATCTGACAGAATAATTGCAAACTTCATCGGTCTAGGCCTGTAGGCAACTATCTCGAAAAATTTATTTAAATCATTATTGAATTTTTCAAAGTGAGCTACGTTGCCTGTAAGGGCAACTTGTCCAAGTTTTCTAATCCAATATTTTTGAATATTTGGGAAAACTTCTGTAACTTTTTTTCCGATAAGATCTTCTCTATTTATACCAGTTAATTTTTCATAACTTCTATTTACATCCACAAATATATAATCTATAGGTTCACCATTTTCATCTACAACTATTTGATGAAGGGCTAGACCTTGATGCATTTCCGTAACTAGCTTTTTATATCGTTCTTCGCTATCCTTTAGCTTGTCATATTGATATCTTAACTCTTCTTCTGTTGCGAGTAATTGTCCTAAACTAGCTTCTAATTCTTCGTTAGAAGCAGCAAGTTCTTCTTGATTCTGCTGTAATTCTAGGTTGAGATTCATAAGCTCCTTTGTACGAGATGATACGACTTTTCTTAATAGTATATTCCATATAAAAAGCCCAAAAACTAACAATATAATAGTGTAAAGAAGCCAATAATACTTCCTAAAAAAACTCAAGATACTAGTATCTTCTGTGTAAACTCCTAACCATCTATTATATATCTCCCTATACTGACCAGTGGCATTTAAAATAACAAGACCTTCATTTAAAGCATTAACTAAATCATCATTCCCTATCTTAACTGCAAAGGAGTAGTTTTGAGGGTTCAGATGTAAACTATTAGACTTCAAATTATTAAGATTATGATGATTAATAACATAGTGTCCAGAAAGTTTCAATACGGCAGCATAATCGTATTCCCCTGCAGATATTAATCTTAGAGCATTAGATACTGTATCTACCTCTATAAACTCTATATCGAGGTTCTGAGATAATAGAAACTCGTGTATAATATCATTTTTCACAACAACTACTTCTAAACCCCTTAATTCATCTATAGATTTTATAGAATAGTCCATCCTAGTAAAAATGTCGCTACTAGCAACAGAATGGTTACTAGAAAAATTAAATTCCTTTTCTCTTTCGGCTGAGTAAAACATACCAGATATTATATCTATTTTCCCTTCTCTAAGATTATTCTTGGTCTCATTCCAATTACGTAATTGAAATTCAACTTCGAATCCCATAACTTTGGCAACTCCCTGAATTAACTCAATATTAAAACCTGTAGGACGATTATCCTTATCTAAATAACTAAAGGGTGGATAATCAATATCATCCCCTACAATAATAACTCTTTCAGAAATTTTGGGAGTAGGTTCATTATTTATACTATTGAGTGCTGAGGGCTGAGAGGATGTAATAATAATTGTAATAACACCAATAAAAAAACTAACTAGGAGTTTTGTAAATCTATTTAAATGCATAAACCCATCCCCCTTTTACCTATAACTACCATAACACTGATATAAGAATTTTACCCTAAATGTATAAGTTAAAACACTATTACAATAAAGAAAGGATAACATCCAGACCGATATTATCCTTTCTTTATTGTTTTATTAAATAGGTTTATTTATAGATTATTATCCCACGAGTTTGCCCAGGGTAGCTTAATAACATTATGGGAGGGCTAACCGTTCTAATGAAGTCTCCTTCTTTAATTGTATTTTGGAAAATAGTTTCTTTTGTTGCATGAATAATTAAATGTACTTCGTCTTCTTTATCATTAGATAGGTGATATTCAACTGTATTTTCAGCCTCATTAATTTTAGATACATAACCCATATGAGTAACTAAGGTATCTACATCTTCATTTGGATAAAAAGTGATTTGACTATTCTCTATTTCAAAATAGATATTTAAAACCTCATGGAAAAATTCTATTGGTACTAGGGTTCTTCCATCAACAATTATTGGTTCAGAGCTTAGGGTAAAGGGTGCCATTTTATGTTTAAAATATGAGTTTTTACCTATGAAAACCTTTGCATAGTTTACACCTTTACTTAATTCAACTGCTCTTTCCTCATTGTTCCAAGTAATTATATAATCCATTTTTTCTAGTGTCGTTCTAAGTGGGAGCATAAGCTTTCCATAAATGAATTGGGGTTGAACATCGAATTGAATAGATTGGCCTTCAACAAGTAATGTATATTCCGTAAGGCTAACATCGTCCTTTGAAGCAAATACAAAACTAGTAAATAAAAGCAGAAAAGTTATACATATAGTTATAGTTTTTTTCATTTACACCACTTCCTTTTATTATTTTAGTTTTATTACTTATATAGACGAACCTAAAATAGAATGGGTTCCATAATTATGCAAAAAAATAAAGCCTCGTTTATTAAAACTTAGCTTTTTCACATAAATATATCTAAGAGTAAACCCCTTATATCATCTAATCTTTTAACTATAGATATTCTATCATTTTCTTGGTTTAAAAAATCTTTAGTAAGAGATTCTAGTTCCCTATCCACTCTCTTTACAATTCCGTATACTCTATGACGGCCCCTTCTATCTAAAAAGTTTTGCTTAGTAAACTTATGGGAATTTTTTGTGGCAACATCAAGAAACTCTCTAACAAGCTGCTTGTATTTAACTACCTCACTAAGGTGAATCCTTTCTCCAACCTTCTCAGACTGTTCTACTATTTTAGTATAAAGAGACTCTAAATGAGCTCTAACCTGCTCTGACTGCACATTTTGAAACTTATTTATAAATTCCTGCTTCTGAATATCTTTTCGTTTTGGTGCATTGTCTATAAAACTAATTGGATCATTAGGATTAATAGCGTTAATTCCATTCATAGTTACTTATCACCTCTTTGCATATAATTCTACATTAAAGCATGATTTTAATCAACTCAATTAATATATCGGCAATATAGTACAAATTATTCAGTTTTTAAATATGAAAATCCATTTATTAAAGATGTAGAGTAGAACTGTCGATAAATATGTTGAAGGAAGGTGGTCTTTGATGAATCAGATTTTTGGTCAATCCCTTTTAAGGGTATTTAAACATTCCTATGATAAAATTCCTAGCTCCTCTAAAATAAGAGGGGTTTTAGTAGATATAAATGGAAGCAATGTAAAACTTGATTTAGGTGGTAACAAAACATTGGAAGTTAAACTTAAAGAGGAAATCTCTGCTGAAATTGGAGATACAGTAGTTATAGATAAAAGTAATATAGAAAAATCAGAGGTTGTAGATAAAGAAGCAAGTAATATAGAGGACGAAAAGTCAATTAATATATTAAGAGCTTTACAAGTACCAGAGACTAGTGAGTCTGAAGAGGCATTGAAGGCACTTGAAAAGTTTAATCTGACTATTAATAAAAGCAATATTCAGTCCTTTGTTGCAATTAAGAGACAGTTAAATAAATTAATAGATGGATTAGACTATGATACAGCAATTAAGCTAATAGAAAAGAATGTTAACATACAAAATGATTCTATTCAAAAGATAGCTGAGGAAATAGAGAATGTTAAAAATGAGAAAAAGAGTTTTTCATTTTCAGATTTATTTAAGTTTAAAAAGGAAATGAAAACAGAAGAGGCAGAGCAATTATCAATAAAAATATTTGGTAGTAAAATGGGTAAAGATGTTGTCGATGCTATTAAGTCCCTACATAAATCTGGTGTAGAAATAACTAAAGAAAATATATATAGAATTAATGATATTTTAAATAAAGTTGATGATATACAGTCGATAAAAGAAGAGACATTAATCGAATTAGTAAAAAATAAAGTTACTACTTCAATAGATAACCTTTATAAAATAAAAAATAACATTATTAAAGGTTCGATTCAATCAATTGGTACGATGGCTTCCTATGCAAATAGAGCATATGAAGGTTTAAATATTAGCCCGAAGGTTAGCGAAAAGGACTTAAGATTATTAGAGGATGATATTAAAACTTTATTGAGCAGAGAAGAGATAGAGATTTCAGAAGACACGGTTAATCTTTCAAAAAACATTGTAAAGCAGGGGCTTGATTTAACAAAGGAAAATATTAAATTAATAAAAGGGCTTAAGGATGCAGTTAAAGAACTTACAGGTCTGGTAAGTGGGGACAAGGCATCTATTTTAATAAAAGCTGGACTAGAAATAGAAAAGATAGATATTAGAGAAATAGCAGAAAAGCTAAAAAACATAGATCAGGAAATAAATAGACAGGAAGTAGTAGAAAAAGACAAATTAGATAAAACAATAGAGGTAGAAAAAATAGTAAAAGTATTGGAGAAAATGGATGATCAACAATTAATTAACCTTATCAAAAGGGGTGGAGATATAAAACTAGAGACCTTAAATAGACTATTGAAGCCACAGATAGAAAATAAGGTTGTAGAATCCATAGAGAATGAAAGCAGTGAAATAAAAGTAGGTATTCCATATAGCTTTAAGTTATCTAATTTAATTGATCGGGTTAAAAATGTAAATGATGAAACCATAGCTCGAGAGATCAATTTGAAAAGACCGATTACTTTAGAAAGCCTAAGTAATAGAGTGGTAGAAAATAAAGAAGTGATTAGTACAGAGCAAGAGCTAAAAGCATTAGACTCAAATGGTATGAGTGAGCTTCAAAGTACAAATAACAGTTTAAAGTATATAAAAGATAATTTATCAGTTCAAATGGCTATTAGGGCATCTAAGGAAAATATAAAACTTGAGGGATTAGAATTAGTAAAGCTCTCTCAATTTATTAATGAATATGAGCAAAATTTAAGTCCAGTTGTAAACCTAGATGAAAGTGATTTATTTAAGACAGGATTTGAAAAGCTTAATATTATTGAAACTATAAGTTCTATAGAGATTGATACCTTATCATATCAGATAAATAATAAGCTTCCGATGACCCTCAATGCCTTAAAACTAAGTCAACAGTTTTTAGACGGCCTAATATCTAAAGAAGACTATATAAAGCAAATGGATATGATAACTGAAACAAAAACAACTATTAATATGCCTAGAGTAATAAGCCCGGAAATAGAAAGTAGAATTAATGCCTATATAAATGAAAATGCAGTAAAACTAGGTCAACTATCTGAGGATATAAATATTAAGCAATATGCAAAGAGTTTAATTCAAAATAATATTCCTTTAAATACTACAAATTTGTTAAATTTACATGAAAAGCATAAACAATTAGAGTTTGCTCTAGAGAATATTACAGATAATTTTAATAAAATTACAATGGAAACTAAGGATATATTATCATTAGATATTAAAGAGCTAGCAAAACCATATGATAATGAAAAGAAACCAGACATCCAAAGCTTAATAAAAAATATCAGTAATATAAAGGAAGGTCATAGGGATAGTATTATATCTCTATTGATGAAAAATGCCCTGCCAGTAAATTTAAAAGAGGTAACTGGACTATTCAACTTTTTAGGTAACAAAGAGCAGATAGGGAGTAATATAAATGAAATTTTAAATATACTAAAGGGTGCTGAAGGTAAGGAAGGATTTAAAGAATTAGCTGCAAGCTTAAAAGATATACTAAATGATTTATCAATAAGCTTAAAAACAGGAAAAGGGATACCTGAAAAACCATATCATGATTTAGGGAAAGTATTGCAATCAATCGAAAGCAAGTCACACTTATTAGAAAAAGAAACAAAGGATCAGTTAAGACAAGTAGGAGAAAAGCTTTTTGATTCCCTAGAACTTCAGGTTAAACTTAATAAAGAGGATAATGTTTATCAAGTGCCATATATGTTTAACGACCAACTGAAAAACCTTCAACTTTATGTTATGAACAACAAAAAAGGCAGCAAAAAAATTGACCCTAATAATATGTCCATATTATTAAACTTTGACACAAACAATATGGGTAACTTGAATATATATGTAGGGGTTAATCATAAGAGGGTAGTTATGAAGATGGGTCTACAAGCCCATGAGGATAAGGCCTATATAGAGAAATATACCGATAAGATTTCTAATACCTTAAAGCAACTAGGATATGAGCTTAAGGATATTTCATATAACATAAGTGAACAGAACAATATACTAGAAATTTTACCAGAGACAAATGATAGCGGGAACCTCAATAGAACAAAATTAGACATTAAAATCTAGGTGATGATATGGAAAAAATGAAAAAAGCAGTTGCATTAAAATATAACTTAGCAAAGGATAATGCTCCTAAAATTACTGCAACGGGACAGGGTGTAGTTGCAGAGAATATTCTACAGAAAGCTAAAGAAAATGAAGTATTCATATATGAAGATGAAAGGCTGGTGAAGGAGTTGATTCAGTTTAAAGTAGGGACAGAGATACCAGAGGAACTGTATGAATTAGTTGCACAAATATTAGTTTTTGTAGAAGGAATAGATAAGGAGAAAGGTAGTAATAAGAAATCTTTCTTTTAATAATAATTAAAGATTTTTTAGAAATTAGTCGATATATGTAATAAGAGTTTAAAAGGTGAACATTAAATATCATAAATACTAATGAAAATGCAAGGGGGATAAATGTTAAATGAGAATTAATAATAATATACCAGCATTAAATGCACACAGACTTTTAAGTCATAATACGAATAAATCTTCTGGAGTATTAGAGAGACTTTCTTCAGGAAGAAAAATAAATAAAGCTGCAGATGATGCTGCAGGAATGGCAATATCTGAAAAGATGAAAGCTCAAGTAAGGGGTCTAAAGAAGGCATCTCAAAATACTTTAGATGGTATTTCTTTAATTCAAACTGCAGAGGGTGCAATGAACGAAGTTCACTCTATGCTACAAAGGATGAGAGAGCTTGCAGTACAATCTGCAAATGGAACATCAACTGATGAAGATAGAAAAGCTATTCAAGATGAAATTAACCAATTAACTTCTGAAGTAAATAGAATTGCAAATGGTACGGAATTTAATACAAGAAATATATTAAGAGGAAATATGGCACCTAATTCAAATACTACTGTACATAGAATGTCCACAGGAGCACCCGCAACTTTCACTTCTGGAAAACCCTTTGGTATAGCAGCAACTGGGGTATTCAGTGTAAATGCTTCTGATTTACCGCAAAATGGAGATACATTAACTATTAATGGATTCGTTATTGGTTTTCATGATTTAGGTACGCCAGTTACTGGAGCAAATGTTACTATAAATAGAACCGGACTTGCAGATGAAGAGGATTTTAGGGATGCGATTAGAGCTTTAACAATTCCAGGTGTAACTTTAAGTGCTGGGCCTGGAGTTGGTGATTTTAGGGTAACTGCTACAAGTATAGGGGCCAATGCTAATGATGTGGAGGTGGAAAGTTCAGCTGCCTCACGTTTTGGTGGTATTACTGTAGATAATACTCCTGTTACATTAGTTGGTGATAATGGGGACTCACAAGTAGCGGCATTAGGAAACCTAACATCCCAACAACTTTCAATTTGGGTTGATGGTAAGGAGAGAATTGTGAACCTTAATAAATTAGATGGTACAGCACAAAATGCAACTACTACTAGTTTATTAGAGGCCTTTAATAACGCTCTAGGGGATTTAGGGGATGCGGTTTGGACAGATGCAGGGACAATAGAATTTAGAACGACTTCCATTGGGGGGGCCAGTGAAGTAAAAATTACCGGAACTGATAATATATTAAATGCAATTTTCGGGACTACAGTTGCAGATAATCTTATTGTAAGAGGCGAGGCAGAAAGAGACACGGGAAATGCTGTCGGATGTTTTTATTTTAACGATGTACCTGAAATAGGGTCAACTCTAACAATAGGAAACGAAAAAATCGAGTTCTATGATAGTAGAATAGGGCCGTACACAGGTTCTAATAGACCTATTAACTTGGCAGATGGACAAAACTCAAAGACTATAGAAAGCTTAGTTAGTGAGTTATCTGGACTAGGGTTTGCTGGAGTGGATCTTGATGTTGATCCTGATGTTCCACAAAGATTAATAGTAACTGCAGATGCAGAAGGTTTTAAAGGACAAGCAATCTTTATTGAAGGTACACCAAAGGAATTTATAACTAATTTACAAATTGGACCTAATCAAGGCCAAGGCTTTAGATTGTCTATTGGAGACATTCGTGCAACTAAACTTGGGATTAGCTGGACTACTCCAGAGGGTAATACTGGAGTCAAGGGCTCAGCCTTCAGAAGTGTAATCGAGGTTACAAATGGTCTTTCTGAAGGAGTTATTGAATATGCCCTAGACGTATCCACAGAAGACAGAGCAACAGCGGCTATTACTGTATATGATAATGCTATCTTAAAGGTTGCACAGCTTAGAGGAGCTTTAGGAGCTATTCAAAATAGATTAGAATATACAGCAGCTAACTTAGATAATACTACAGAAAACTTAACAGCAGCATTATCTAGAATTGAAGATGCGGATATGGCTTTAGAAATGTCAGAGTTTACTAAGCTTAACATTTTAATGCAGTCTGGTACTGCAATGTTAGCTCAAGCTAATCAAAGACCACAGTCTATTCTGCAATTAATTGGTGGATGATAATATAATATTTTAAATTAAATACAAAGGGAGAGTGTAACTCTCCCTAAGTTTTTAAAAATTTCTAAGATTTTAGGAGAGGTGAACTAAATGATAGAAAAGGAGTACTTAGCTAGCCGAGTTGCTCAAGCTAATCCAGCTCAGCTAGTAGAAATTGTTTTTGAAGGGTTATTAGATACTATTAATGAAGCAATTGTTTCAATAAAAGATAACGATGAAAATAAACTAAAAAAGTCAGTATACAAGGCTAGAGAAATAATAGCAGAACTACTATCCACAGTTCAGGGTCAGTCAGAAATAGCTCAAAATTTAAAAAGTATGTATATCTTTTTAAATAAGCTAATAACTGAAGGTGAAATAGAAAGGGATATTGAGAAGCTAGAAAAAGCAGTAAAAATTGTCAATCCACTATATGAAGCATGGGGAGAACTAGGCGCTAAAGAGGTTGCTGTAGCGACTGAAAATAAGGGGCCATCAATTGTTGCTGGTGTAACATACGGTAAGGGTCAGTTAAACGATTATGTAGTAAATAATGAGGCCCGTTGGGAAAAAGGTTGATACCATTTCTTTGAAGTTTATTTGTTTATATAGTGTTTTATTAACTTGAATTTTGTATAAAAATTTAAATTTTAGAAAATAAAACTCCTCCACAATGTAGTTAGAAATAATTGCAATATTGGAGGCTGTTTTATTTATATGATTTATAGTATTTTTAGTAGTAATTATCGTAGATTAAGGTTATTAATATAAATAATATAAATATTCTATTACTTATGTTTTTCACTAGATTATATAATATTGATATATAAATGGACATGATGTATGATTAAGATATATTTCTAATGCAAAAAGGGAGTGTTTTGTTTGGGACAGGATAACTTATGGAAAATAATTGTTCTATTTTTACTTTTGGCTTTTTCGGCTTTTTTTTCAGCAGCAGAGACAGCACTAATGTCTTTAAGTAAAATTAGAACTAGAAATATGATGGAAGAGGGCGTAAAAGGCGCTGTTTTAATAAATAAGCTTGTGCAACATCCTGCTAAGCTACTAGGAACTGTACTCTTGGGAAATAATGCTGTAAACATTGCGGCCTCAGCACTAGCAACATCATTAGCAATAGAATATTTTAGAGATAGTGGTATTGCTATAGCAACAGCAGTTATGACTATTATAGTGTTAATTTTCTGTGAGATTACACCAAAATCTTTAGCAGCACAAAATTCAGAAAAGGTTGCACTCAAAGTTATAAAATTATTATCTTTTATTGTAACAATACTAAATCCAGTCGTAGTTGTTTTTACTTATTTAACTAATGGATTAGTAAAGTTAATGGGTGGAAATATTCAAAAAAAACATCCATTTATTACAGAAGAAGAATTAAGAACTATTGTAAATGTGAGTCAAGAAGAAGGTGTATTGGAAGTTGAAGAAAGAGAGATGATACACAACGTTTTTGAATTCGGCGACCTACAGGTTAAAGATGTTATGGTCCAAAGAACAGAAACTGTTGCTATTGATGTAGATTACAGCTATGAGCAGGTAATTAATATAATTAAGAGTGAACAATTTTCAAGATATCCTGTGTATAGAGATAAAATAGATGACATAATTGGAATTCTAAATGTTAAAGATATAGCTTTCAATGATGAAGCAAAAGAAAACTTTAGACTTGAAAATTTTATACGAGAACCTTATTATACCTTTGAATTCAAAAAAATTACTGAGGTTTTTAAAGATATGAAGAAGAAGCGCGTTCATATTTCAATTGTACTGGATGAGTATGGAGGCACTGCCGGAATAGTAACAATTGAAGATCTTATTGAAGAAATTGTTGGGAATATCGAAGACGAGTATGATGATAATATAAAGGATATAGAAGTAATTAAAGAGGACGAATTCATAATTAATGCTAGTTTAAGAATAGAGACAGTAAATGAAATGATAGGTACAAACTTTGAGTCACAGGATGTTGACTCAATTGGTGGGTTTATTATAAAAGAGCTGGGAAGATTACCTGAACTAGGAGAGAAGTTAGAGTTAGAAAATACCAAAATTATAGTAGAACGAGTTGACAAGAATAGAATTAAGTGCATTCGCATCCTCACGATACTATAGATCTAAATGATAAAACCATAATCCAACAATAAACTATGCAAGTAGTCAACTTTGTTCTACATGTGGCAATAAATCAAGTCAAATAAAGGATTTGTCATGTAGAACCATTACTGCCCTGAATGTGGCTTAGAAATAGATAGGGACTATAACGCAAGTCTAAATCTACTAAAATTAGCTATGTAAATATAAGATATGTAGCTAATCGGGGCAGGTACTGTTCTTAGAGCTTGGGTAAACTTGTAGCAACTGTGGGGATTTGTAAATATAAAGTAAAAGGTTCATTTATAATGAGAGGCAAAAACAAATGAGGGGGACATTATGCTCGAGTTTTATGAAAAACATCAAAAAAATATTCTGAAAATTGTGATTTTATTGGTTTGCTTAGCTATAACATATTATTTTGGTTCAATTTTTATTTCCGCAACTTTGCCTTTTGTTTTAGCATGGGGGATTGCGTTTTTTATCGAACCATTAATTAGATTTCTTCAGAAAAAACTTAGAGTATCACGTTCCATTGCAATATATTTTAGTTTATCTTTATTAGTAGGAACTTTTCTTTTAGTTATATTTATAATAGGAGGGTTAATAACAATTGAGACTATAGAGTTCTCTTCTATGTTATCTGAAAATAGAAATTATTTCTATGATGAAGCTAGACTTATATTTGATAAAGTTCATGCTTTTTATAATTTACTTCCAAAGGAAATAAGTCAAAGTTTACTAAATGGAATTAATATCCTAGCAGATAAGATAACTCTATATATGAGTGTTGTTTTGTCTTCTATTCTTAGTTTACTGACTTTTGTTCCGGAGGCTTTTGTATTTTTAATTGTTACAATTATAGCTGCCTTTTTCTTTGCAAGAGATAAGGAACAAATACAAAGTTTTGTGCTGAAGCATACTGAGCCATCATGGAGGGAAAAGGCAGGGGCACTTAAAAAAGATTTACTTCTTGCCTTAATGGGATATATTAAAGCCCAATTAATTCTAATGACTGTTACATTTTCTGTAAGTATTATTGGATTATATATTGTAGGGATTGAGTATGCGGCTATAATAGCTTTAATAGTAAGTCTAATTGATGCCCTACCGATATTAGGAGTTAGTGTTGTATATCTACCTATGATTGTGTGGAATATTCTGCAAAGTGATTATAGTGTTGCAGTATATATAAGTATTGTTTATGTAAGTGCTATGACTATAAGACAATTATTGGAGCCAAAAGTACTAGGTAAACAAATTGGTATTCATCCACTTCTTACTTTAGTATCTATGTATGTAGGATTAAAGACTTTGGGTGTATTAGGATTAATTATTGGACCTGTAGCAGTTGTAATTGTCATGGCATATTACAAAATAGAAAATAGTCCAGATAAAACAAAATTAGTCGAGTAGGTTATAATATATAAAACTTTATAGTAGAGAAAATTCACTGGTATAAGATAACTAGATTATCTTATACCATTTTTTTTAACATTAGGCATAGTACGTAAGCCACTCAATAATATCTATTTTTATCTTGTTATTAAATATTATTTTCTTTCCAAATGGATAGAATAAATGGAAAATCTATTTAAGGAGATATATATGACTAGAATTAGGTATTGATATGTGGGTGGATATATGACAAAATGGCTAACTATAGCAACTATTATGGGCTTATGTGGGGGGTTAGCTGCACTAATATTAAACTTTTCGATAAATATTGTAAGTAGATTAAGTTTGTCTCTTCCTCTATGGATTTCTCCAGCTATAGGTGGACTATTAGTTATTATAATTTATAGGTCTGATAACATAGCTTCAGGCTTTGGCCAGATAAATATATAGAAACCGTAAATAGAGGGTGTTAGATTAAGTTTAGAAACGCATGGAGTAAGATTGTAGCTACAGCCATAACCTTAGGTTTAAATTAAAGGGCGGCGTAGAAGGATCTATGCTAGTTATAGGAAGTTCAATGACAGAAGGAATATTAAAAATAATTAAAATAAACGAGTTATTTACTGATGAGGAAAGAAGAACTCTTATGATATGTGGAGCAGCTGGTGCTATTGGTGCAATTTTTAGATCACCCTTAGGAGGTGGGGTATTTGTTGTAGAGGTTTTATATCGTTCATCCCTACACTATACTGAACTTTTTCCAGCTATGTTATCATCTACGATGGGATATGTCATATACAGCATGGTATATAAATCCACACCATTTTTCCAATTGCCTAACTATTTACCTAATGTTTTTAACGTCCCTTTATTTATATTTGCGTCTATTTTGGCCGGGATAGTTTCGTTAATATTTATTAATATATTTAAGTGGACTCAAGATCTGTTTAATAATAGGATAAAGAGTAATATAAACCCTTTTATTTGGGGTTTATTAACTGGAATAGTATTAATATTTATCCCAAAAGTTGCAGGAAAAGGAACGGATATTATACAAGAGCTAATTACTGGTCAAATGACTTTAGGATTTTTAATGCTTATTATTATAGGTAAAATGCTTGCAACCTCATTTACAGTAGCTTCTGGTGGAAGTGCGGGATTAGTAATAACTGCTCTATTTTTAGGTGCAGCTACGGGTAACTGTTTATCTGTAATTGTAGGGGCTGAAAGTGGGTTATCATCCTCTTTAGTAATTGCTGGTATGACTGCAAGCTTAGCGGGTATTGCAAATGTGCCCTTAGCTGCTGCAATTATGTTAGTAGAGATGGTAGGTTTAAGAATTGCTATACCAGCAACCTTGGGAAGTATTATAGGATATGCAATTGGTCATAATCGCGTTATTTATGGAGTTACAAATCCAGACCATTGGCAATATGAATATATGAATAAATGGAAAGAGGATGACAGAAAATTAAAGGAACATTAGCTTTTTAAATAACTAAAACCAGTTATGGAAAAATTTATTTAAAACTCAAAAGAAAACCTACATCTTCTAAAAGTGGGGGATGAATTATGTAAATATGGGGTTGAGACACATATTTTTACTATGTTAAAATATAATCAGTCTTAACGAACAAAAAATATTATGGTAATTTGAAAATAGAGCCAAATAGTCAAATAATCACTCGGTATTTAGCATTCATCTGATTTTTGTAGTAAAGTATAGACGACAAGTTATAGATGATGAGATATCGTCTAGATTAAGAGAAGTGTTTGAAAGAGTAGCACCTAGCTACAACATAACTCTAACTGAGTGGAATCACGACAAGGACCATGTCCATGCTCTGCATAGCTGTCATCCCAACACCAACTCATCAAAGTTGTGCAAGAGCATTTTGGTTGGTCTAAAAGCTTTTGCTTGATTTCAACTGGCGGAGCCACTATCGAGGTAATCGAGCAGTACATCGAAAGTCAGGGAGAAAAGTAATTGTAGGAAATCAAAAAATATTAAAGGGGGGTGAAATCATGGAAAAGAAAAAAGATGAAGATAAAATTTTGAGAACTCAAAGCATTAGAATTAAGAAGGGACATAGGCTGTATACCTATTGCGATAGCATGTGTTTCCTATCTAAGAACCTATATAACACGACTAACTTCTATATTCGCCAAATTTTTAGTGGGCTAAAAAAAGATAAAGTAAGCAGACAAGATAATGAAGTTAAAGTGATAAAAGAAATAAATGATGTTATCCAGACTTTAAATGACATCAAGATAGCCTATGTTGAAAAAAGAAGATTAAAGGAACTTCAAAAACCTGAAAACCAAAAGAAGAAAATTGCAGATGCAAAGCTGTTCGAATCTTTGACTGAAGAAAACTCTTATCCAAGCTATGGTCTACTGGATGGTGTCTTTAAGACCAGAAATCAAGTTGATTACATAAGTTTACCATCACACAGCAATCAGCATGTGATAAAGTTGGTATTTCAAGACTGGAAGAGCTTCTTTGAGGCATCAAAAGATTACAAAAAGAATCCTGATAAATACAAAGGCAAACCAAAGCCCCCAAGATACGCTAAAAAAAATGGCCGAAAAATAGCTTTTTTCTCAAATCAGACCTGTGTAATTCAGGATAATAAGTATCTTAAGTTCCCTAAGACTAAGGAAAAAATCAATCTAGGTAAGCTGGGTCAGATTGAAGGCTCGTTAAAGCAGGTTCGCATAGTACCAGGGCATACATACTACACAATCGAAGTCGTATTTGAGCTTCAAGAGAAGCGGGTGCCCTTAAAGGAAACTCCTGAAAGAATTTTAGGCATTGACTTAGGTATTGATAATTTTGCAACCATCGTAAATAATGTTGGCCAGCAGCCAATTATTATTAAGGGCAAAGTGCTTAAGAGTATAAATCAATACTACAACAAGATGAGAGCTCATTATTATGGAATCCTAAGACAAGGTAAAACTGAGAAACAAGGGCCCTTCACCTCTAGTCGATTAGATAAGTTAGATAGCAAAAGACGAGATAAAGTAAAAGACTTTCTACATAAGGCTAGCTTTAATATTATCCAATATGCCGTAGGCTTAAATATTGACACCATTATTATTGGTAAAAACAAGGACTTTAAAGAAAATGTTAATTTAAGAAAAGACATAAAGCTTAATTTTAAGGGTATACCATATAGCATGTTCATTGAAATTTTGATCTACAAGGCTAATATGAAGTGCATAAAGGTGATAATAACTGAAGAGAGTTACACCTCAAAAGCGTCTTTCTTAGATAATGACCATATTCCTAGCTATAAAGATAAGAAAGAAGAGAAGTTACAATTCTCAGGTAAAAGAATTAAACGAGGTATGTACAAAACAAAGAACGACATTTTAATAAATGCAGATGTGAACGGTGCTGCCAATATCATTAGAAAAGTAGTTCCTGATGCCTTCGGCAAAGGGAATAGAGGCGTCGTGTCCACGCCACTTGTGTTAAGCGTTGCCTAGAGATAGTGAAATCTTAAATTCGATACACAAGAAACCCACACTTCAAAATCCGATAGGATTTAAGTGGTGGGAGGTTCATGCTATAATATCCTTAGTGTTGTAAAGGGGAGGAAAAGATAATGTCTATTTTAAAACAATTGATAAATGAGTTTAAACTTAAGGAATTTCAGGTTTCAAACACAATACAGCTTATTGATGAAGGGAATACAATCCCATTCATAGCTAGATACCGTAAGGAAATGACCGGTGAATTAAGTGATACTGTTTTAAGGGAGCTTTCAGAAAGATTAATATATTTATGAAATTTAGAAAATCGTAGAGATGAAGTTTTTAGACTAATTAGCGAACAGGAAAAAATGACAGAGGAAATAGAACAAAAAATTAAGAAAGCTGTTACTCTACAAGAGATTGAGGATATATATAGACCTTTTAGACCTAAGAGAAGGACTAGAGCTACAATTGCTAAAGAAAAAGGGCTAGAGCCCTTAGCGAATATAATAATGGAGCAAAAAATTGTTGATGGTCAAATAGAAACTATTGTTGAACCCTTTATCAATCCAGAATTGGATGTTAACACTATGGAGGATGCTATCAATGGAGCAATGGATATTATTGCGGAATTAGTTTCAGATAATAGTGATTATAGGAAAGTGGTTAGAGATATTACCTTGAATGATGGTCTTATAATTTCAAAGGCTACAGATCCAGAAAACAAGTCTGTTTATGAAATGTATTATGACTATAAGGAAAGGGTAAAAACTGTTCTAGAGCATAGGATTTTAGCTATGAACAGAGGAGAAAAAGAGGAGTTTTTGAAGGTTAAAATTGATATAGTAGAAGATAAGATAATTAGCTATTTAAGAGGTAGGCTTGTAAAAGCAGGAAACACTATAACCTCCCCATATGTAGTTTTAGCTATAGATGATGCATATAAAAGATTGATTTCACCATCTATTGAAAGAGAAATAAGATCCTTACTTACGGAGAAAGCTGAAGAGAAGGCTATTAAAGTATTTGGGGAAAATTTAAAAAAACTATTACTTCAACCACCGATTAAAGGGAAGGTAGTAATGGGCTTTGACCCTGCTTATAGAACTGGTTGTAAAATTGCTATTGTAGATGAGACTGGTAAACTTTTGGATACAACCACAATCTATCCTACAGCACCACAGAATGATGTGGAAGGAAGCAAAAAGGTTTTAAAAGCAATGATTGGAAAGTATGGTGTAGAAATAATTGCTATCGGTAATGGGACAGCCTCTAGAGAATCTGAAACCTTTGTAGCTGAAATGTTAAATGAAATGGATCAAAAAATATTCTACATGATAGTAAGTGAAGCAGGGGCATCGGTTTACTCTGCATCAGAACTAGCATCTAAGGAATATCCAGACATAAATGTTTCCTTAAGAGGTGCAATATCAATTGCTAGAAGGCTACAGGACCCATTAGCTGAACTTGTTAAAATTGATCCAAAACATGTGGGTGTGGGACAATATCAACATGATGTTAATCAAAAAAGACTAGATGAAACTTTAAAGGGTGTAGTAGAGGACTGTGTTAACAGTGTAGGAGTAGATTTGAATACTGCATCTGCTTCACTACTTCAATATATTTCGGGTATAAGTAAGTCTGTTGCTGATAATATAGTTAAATATAGAGAGGAAAATGGGAAGTTTGAATCAAGAAAACAACTAAATGATGTTAAACGTTTAGGACCATCATCCTTTGTACAATGTGCAGGCTTCTTAAGAATTTCCGACGGAGATGAACCTCTAGATAATACAGGAGTACATCCTGAATCATATAAGGCTGCTAAAAGCCTACTTAAAACTTTAGGCTATGACTCTTTACTAGATAAAGATGGAATTCGAGCTATAGATGAAAAATTAAAGGGGATATCCGAGGAAAAAATAGCAGAGGATTTAGGAGTGGGTATACCTACTCTAAGAGATATTATTAAGGAACTAAAAAAGCCGGGTAGAGACCCTAGGGAAGAGCTACCAAAACCAATTTTTAGAACCGATGTATTAAAATTAGAAGATTTAAAAGTGGACATGGTATTAACAGGTACTGTAAGAAATGTTATTGATTTTGGGGCCTTTGTAGACATCGGTATTAAAAACGATGGATTAGTACATATATCTGAATTAAGCGATAAATTTGTTAAAAATCCAATGGATGTAGTTTCAATTGGAGATATTGTACAAGTTAAGGTTATTGGCATAGATCATAATAAAGGAAAAGTAGCCTTAAGTATGAAAGGCATTTAGTTTACTTTTAAGTAAGGAGTACAAATGATAAAAGACCAAAATACAAGAAAGCTATTAAAATATAGATGGGCTATTTGGAGTGTATTAATACTTGCTTATATAATTGTTTTTTTTCATAGATTAGCCTTAGGGGTAGTAAGTGAACAGTTAACCACTACATTTAAAATGTCGAGCACTACCTTTGCTAACTTAGGTTCAATGTATTTCTATTCCTATATGGTTATGCAAATACCATCGGGTATTCTTGCGGATTCAATAGGTGCTAGAAAAACCGTAAGCATAGGTACGGTTTTAGCTGCTATTGGCTCTGTTATGTTTGGGTGGTCTCCGAATATTACTATTGCCTTTGTTTCAAGATTTATCGTTGGTATTGGTGTATCTGTAATATTTATATCTATTTTAAAGGTTCAGTCCCAATGGTTTTTAGAGCGGGAGTTTGCAACTATGGCAGGTTTGACAGCTTTCATGGGAAATTTAGGTGGAGTTTTAGCCCAGGCACCCCTGGCCTTTATGGTACTTTATTTAAGTTGGAGGGAAACCTTTATATATATAGGGATTGTTTCCTTATTTGTTGCGATACTCTGCTACATTATAGTTAGAAATACACCTTCACAAATGGGTTTACCTAAAATTGAAGAAATTGATAAGGAACGAAAAAAAGTAGAGATGATAGAAACGCCTCCATTATTTAAAGCCTTAATTCAAGTGCTAATGAATAAGCATATTTGGGCTCCATTCTTTTTATTCGTAGGAGTACATGGGGCATATATAGCACTAACCGGAACATGGGGTATAAAATATTTACAGGACGTTTATAAAATGACTTCTAGAACTGCTTCGAATTATACAAGCGTTTCAGTTTTAGGATTAGGAATTGGATGCTATGTCATAGGAAAAGTGTCGGACTCAGTTAAAAAAAGAAAGATACCGACTATAGTATATACAGGAATAGCAACAATCAGTTGGGCAGCTTTAGTTTTTATAAATGGAGGCAAGCCCCCAGTATTTATGTTATATCCTATCTTTTTCTTAATAGGATTTTCTTGTGCAGCCTTTGTTATGTGTTGGTCCTGTGGAAAGGAAACTAGTCATCCATCTATAACAGGTATTGCTACTTCTGTAGTAAACACCGGGGGATTTTTAGGGGCAGCTATACTGCCACCAATACTCGGAAAAACCTTTGATAAATATGTGGGCACTGAATTAGATGTTGTAACGATATACCAACGGGCCTTTATTTATTGCTTTGGATTTGCTTTTGTAGCTTTAATACTTTCCCTATTTGTTAAAGAAACTCATTGCAAAAATATTTATAATAAATTACAATAAAAGGGAAATATATGGAACTTTTTTAGGTTTAGTTTAGTCTAATAGTAAAATAGTTGCATTTGAAAAGGGGTATTTTATGATAGATCCTATGCCGCTTAATTTCCATCTACTTTGTTTAGTTCCAGAGGCTTTTTTAACTATCACTCTAGGGACGATGTTCATAGGTATTAATGTAAAATGGAGCAAAACACTAATTACTTCATTGGCACAAAGTATGTTTATGTATATATTAGTTGTAAATTATAATATTGATATCATAGCTATTTATAACTATATAACTCTAGTAATTTGCACAATATTAATAATGAGAATTGGAATAAAGAATTCTATAATTTCTATTGGATTTGCTATGGCTATAGGAATACTTTTAAAGGGAACTAGTACTCTTGTATTGTTATCAATAACCGATATCTCAGTTATTGAAATATATTTGAAGAATTGGGTAAGATTTATATTCCTTATTCCTTATTTTCTAGAGCTATTACTAATTATTATATTAGTTAGAAAATATAGGTTTAATTTAGAACCTAGGCTTAATCTTTAATAAATCCTTAAAACTAACATATACTAATGGTCTTAGATGGTTTAAGACCATTTTTATTTTGATAGTACAAAAGTATATACGAAGGTGATATCAGAAGATCGGAAATTATATGACTATTAGGAAGGAAAAAATAAAAGTCTTTTCCTTGAAGTTGTGTTAGAATAAAGAAGTGACTATAATTGAAGGTATAACAAAAGAGTAATTTAAGAAGGTGAAATATGTTATCAAAAAATATAAATAATTTAGAAGAGACACAAAAATTAGCATATAAATTAGGTAAATTAGTTAAATCTGGTGATGTTATTTGCTTGATAGGAGACTTAGGCGCGGGTAAAACAACCTTTACTCAAAGCCTAGCAAAGGGTATGGAGGTTAATGATTATGTAACTAGCCCAACATTTACTATTGTCCAGGAATATGAAGGACGATTACCCCTATATCACTTTGATGTATATCGCATATCAGATGCAAGTGAAATGTATGACATAGGCTTTGATGAATATGTATATGGACAAGGTGTATGTGTTATTGAGTGGGCTCATTTAATAAAGAATGTTTTACCAAAAAATTATTTGTGGATAGAGTTAACCCATGTTGAGGAAGACAAAAGAAAAATCCATTTGGAATATACCAATGATTATTATAAAAATCTAGCAGAGGAGATGTTAGCTGAATGAACATTTTAACAATAGATACATCTTCTATAGTTGCATCTGTTGCAATAGGTGATGAACAAAAACTTATAGCCGAATATACAATTAACCATAAAAAAACCCATTCTCAAAAACTATTACCAATGGTTGACGAAATGCTAAAGAGCTGTGATTTAAAAGCAAAGGATATTGATGTATTTGGGGTATCCTTAGGTCCAGGTTCCTTTACTGGATTAAGAATAGGTATAACTACAACAAAAGTAATGGCTCAGGCCTTAGATAAACCTGTAGTAGGCATATCTACATTAGAAGGCTTAGCATATAATGTGCCATACTTTGGTGGATTAATTTGTCCAATTATTGATGCCCAACGTGAATCGGTTTATAGTGCTATATATAGCTGGAAGGATAATGAATTACAGACCTCGCGGGAAGCGGATGTCCTTGAGATTAATGACTTAATAAACATTCTTAAGGATATGAATAGACAAGTAATCTTTTTAGGTGATGGAGTAGAAAAGTTTAAACCTATAATAGATGACAATATACCGGAAATAAGCTCCTTTGCTACTTCAAATTTAATGTTTCCAAGAGCAGGGGCTATACTTGAATTAGTAAGAAAAAAATACGAACATGGATTATTTAATAAAGCTCACGAAATACTTCCGATATATATGAGAAAATCACAGGCAGAAGTACAATATGAAGCGAGGATGATGAGCTGTGAAGGATAGAGTAAATATAAGGCCTATGGTCTTAGATGATATAGAGCAGGTTGTAGAGATTGAAAAACTTTGCTTTGCAATACCTTGGACTTTTCATGCCTTTAATCAGGAGCTTCGTGAAAATAAGCTAGCAATATATTTTGCTGCAGAACAGGACGATAAAATATTGGGATACGGTGGGGCTTGGCAGGTGTTAGATGAGTTTCATATAACAAATATTGCGGTACATCCACATTTTAGAGGACTTAGTATAGGTAGAGAGATAGTTGAACGAATAATAAAAGTTGCTTATGAAAAGCAGATTAAAAATATTACCTTAGAAGTCAGAAAGTCTAATATAGTAGCCCAAAACCTATATAAAGATTTAGGGTTTAAGCTTGGGGGCATAAGAAAAGAGTATTATGATGATAATCGTGAAGATGCATTTATAATGTGGAAGGAATTGTAGAATTAAAATACTCACTTGCATATTGAAAGGGGAGACAATATGGAAAGAAATAAGAAAAAGAAATTTATTTATGCTTCAATTTGTATTGTTATAGTGTTAATCGCTTCCTTAGGCATGGTATATTCTTCAAAAAACAATCAAAAACTTGTATCTGTAACTGCAAAGGTAGTTGAAACTGGAGATATTGTAGTTAGGGTTCCTGCTAATGGTGTTATAGAAGAGGTTAATCGTCATCTAGTAGTCCATGAAAGTGTTGCAAAGGTCCTGTCCGTTGAAGTTAAAGAAGGGGAATCGGTTGTAGAAGGCCAAGTGCTAGCACATTTAGAACCAAATGATGTTTCTGTTAGAAAACAAATTAAAGAAAGTCAGCTAGCTATGGAAAAGTTAGATCTAGAAAAGCTAGAGAATACTAGGGAAAGAACTAGAATAAATTTATCTCGTGCAAAAACAGAAGCTAAGGAAACTGCTGAGAGAAGTAAGGCCCTATATGAGGCAGGGGCAATTTCTAAAATTGAGCTTAACAAAAGTATTGAGGCCTTAGAAAATGCAGAAAGAGAATATTTAGATTTTAACGTTTTTAGAGACGGATTATCAATAGATATAGAAAAAATGAAAAGAAAGATTGATGTAACAAAATTAGAAATTAAAGAACTAGAAAAGGAGCAACAAAGGGCAGGTACACTGATTACTAGTCCTATAAATGGTATAGTGACTAAAGTTAATTTAGAGAGAGGGATGACCGTTTCTCCTACAAACCCTAGCTTTATAATCTCCGATTTAAGTGAACTAAAAATAGAGATTAATGTAAGTGAATATGATATATCAAAAGTGAAAGTTGGACAACTTGTTGAAATAAATTCAGATGCCATAGGGGACGGAACCCTTTTTGGTGAAGTTGAAAAAATAGCTCCAGTAGCTACAAGAATAGCCTCTGGACAAGTTAACGAGACCGTAGTTCCAGTAACTATTAAGGTAGATGGAACTCATGAAGGGGTTAAGCCTGGGTTTAGTGTTAGAACGAGAATTGTTAGTGAGCAAAAAGAAAATGTTATAATAGTGCCATTTGACACAATTGTTTCAGAACAAAACGGAGCAAAGATTGTATGGATTGTTACTCCAGATAATATACTGAAGAGAGTTGAAGTTCAGACAGGAATAGAATCAGACTTCGAGATAGAAATAATTTCTGGAATTAATAAGGGTGACACTGTTGTCTTGAATCCATCCTCTAATTTGAAAGAAGATATTAAAGTCAATGTTAATCTTAGGGACTAACTTATAGGGGAGGGGACCTATGAATATTATGGAAAATGTAAGATTAGCCTTATCTTCAATAGGTGCTAATAAAATGCGCTCCTTTTTAACAATGTTAGGTATTATTATTGGTATTGCAGCAGTTGTGGCTATATCAGCCATTGGAAATGGTGGTAAGTATCAAATACAAAAAAGTATGGAACAATTCGGTACAAATCGTTTAATGATATATATGAATTGGGCCAAGCAATCAGAGATTACTCGAAGGGACTTCCTTACGGACAGGGATATTGAGGCACTTAGAAAACTTGAGGGTATAGAGGCAATAACACCTATATTAGAGGAGAATTCTGCCTTAAGTGTAAAGGGTAATAGGATAAGTGTAATTCTAGTTGGAGCAAATGAAGATAGCCAGATTATTACAAATGTAGAGTTATTAAAGGGAAGGTTTATTACTGATGATGATGTAGCCCGTAGAACTAATAACATAGTTATCTCAGAAAGAGAAGCAAGAGAATTGTTTGGGACAATAGATGTTATTGGGGAGCAGGTTACTATGAATACCTTTAGGGGTCAAATAGAGTTAGTTATAGTCGGAGTAAGTAAGTATGAAGACAATATGTTCAGTGGTGCTATGAATAATGGCAGAGCCCAAATATATGTTCCTATTTCCACTATTATGCGTATATATAATTTAACGGATTATTACGGAGTAAATATTAAGGTTACAAATAAGGATAATATGGAGCAAATATCGGAACAAGCAATTAAGCTATTGGAAAGGCTTCATAACAATAAAGACAAATATACGGCCTTTAATATGGAGCAAATGCTACAGACTGTTAATAAAGTTCTGGGAACCGTAACAAGAGTACTAGGGGCTATAGCTGCTATTGCATTGCTGGTTGGAGGAATTGGAATTATGAATATAATGCTAGTTGCAGTTTCTGAGAGAATAAGGGAGATCGGAATTAAAAAGGCAATAGGTGCAAAAAGAAGTACTATACTTCTTCAATTCCTTACAGAATCTGCAATTATATCACTTTTAGGAGGCATTATTGGAATTATAATTGGATATATTATTGGTTTTATTATTTCTTCATTTTTAAATCTTCCACCACTTATTCAGCTAAAGGAAGTCCTTATTGCATCTTTTGTTGCTATTGGCATTGGAATTATATTTGGAGTTTATCCTGCTAATCGTGCTTCAAAATTAGATCCCATTGAAGCCCTTAGATACGAATAGTAAACGAAATAATTTGATTATGGGGGCGTAGCTATGATATTATTTGAAACTTTCATAATTGCCATATCAAGTATTTGGTCAAATAAATTACGTTCCAGTTTAACTATGCTTGGTTTAATAATTGGTATATTATCTGTAGTTGTAATTACTACTCTTGGTAACGCAGCTCAGGCGGATATGACAAATGCCTTCGATAAATATGGTAAGGGAAAACTAAATATGAATCTAAGATTTAACGCGGATAGGCCTGTAACCTATAGAGACTATTTTAGTGCTGAAGACATAGAAGCTATAAATCTACAACATGAAATAGTAGCCATATCTCCGGAATTAAGAAGGTGGATGACATTAAAATATAAGGATAAAGAAATTAGAATAGATATAATGGGTGTTAATGATAAATACGATCAAGTAGAAACCATGGATCTTATAAGTGGAAGGTTTCTGACAGACCAGGATTTAGTTGGTAGAAGAAATGTTATTATTATTGATGAGAGAACGGCTAGAAATTTGTTTGGTACTACAGAGTGTATAGGTGAAATAGTAACTCTAACAAGTTCAGCATATACAACGGAAATGATGATTATAGGTGTAGATAAAATGTCGGACTCAGCACTTATTAATATGGCACAAGGGGATTATTCTTACGGCTTTATGCCTTTAACCTTAGCTGCAAGACACTATGTAAATGATAGATATCCACGATTTATGATACAGGCTGTAGAGGGCTTAGATTTAGGTTACATTGGTGACCGAATATTAAATTTACTTGAACGTAGAAATAAAGAAAGAGCCATGTATAGAATCTTTACTAGGGAAAATGAATTCAGTCAAGTATCTACCGTAATTACTCTTTTAACTAGTATTATTGGTGGAATAGCTGCTATATCCTTATTCGTCGGTGGAATAGGAATAATGAATATTATGTTAGTGTCTGTAACTGAAAGAACGAGGGAAATAGGCATAAGAAAGGCTCTAGGTGCAAGACGGGGAGTTATACTACTACAATTTTTGGTAGAGGCCGTAATACTATCCTTTTTAGGAGGAGCAATTGGACTTATTTTAGGCCTATTGATTAGCTTAGGTATTGTAAATATATTTGGTTTATCCTTGGTTATTTCAGTTAAATCAATAGCATATGCATTTATTTTTTCTATAATGGTAGGAGTAATATTTGGTGTTTATCCTGCAAATAAAGCATCAAAATTAGATCCAATTGATGCCCTTAGATATGAGTAATAACTTAAATTAGATTGAGACTAACTATATGAAGTCAAGAAAAATTTCGTATTTAAAGAAGTCATGAAGAAAATAATTTTAAAGACATCTATTACAAAAAAATGCATGACAAACAGAGCAACTCAGTTGCTCTGAAAAAAATAGATTAAATTAGACTTGTGGAACAAATGCAGTATTGTTTTTTAGGAGGTAGTAAATTACCCTAATTAACTTTTTACCGACATGGCATCTGGCAACATTGAAGTGTTTGCCTTCAGAACGCTTTTTGACCATATAATCACTAAAGACTTTATCGCGCATAGCAACAAGTCTAGATGCTTGCATAATAGCCCACCTAAGGTATGTAGAGCCTCTCTTAACCATTGGAGTTTTAGATGCATTGTAAGTCCCAGATTGGTAAGTAGAAGGATCCATACCTGCAAATGCAAGAAGTTTAGTCAAGTTGGAGAAACGATCAATATGACCAATTTCGGCTAATATAATGGCAAATAGAGTATATCCAATGCCAGGAATAGTAATGAGTGGGGTATTGAGTTCTTGTACGACTAATTTAATTTGATTATCTAATGCATCTATTTCTGTTTGTACAGATTGTATGAGGCGAATAGTTTGTTGTAATTCGAAGGTCAGAGAGCGATTGCTTGACCCAATAGATTTGATAGCAAGCTCTTTTAAAGCAATTGCTTTCTCTTTGCTATATTTACCTTTAGAGGTCGTTCTTATTAGGTTTGTCAACTTTGTCAGATTGCAGTTGTAAATACTATCGGGGGTTGGTAATTCAATTAATAATGCATAGCCGAACTTTGGTGTATAGACCAAAATAAGCTTGGCAATTCAGGAAAAATGATATCTATTAAGCGACTAACTGAAAGTTTAAGTCTAGAACGGTAACTAACCATTCTATGACGGTGTCTTGTTAGTGACTTTAGCTCCTGAATCTGATATGATACTGGTGAATAGGATTTAGATTCATCAGTAAAGAGCATAGTTGCAATGACCTTAGCGTCGGTCTTATCTGTTTTAGTTTTCCTAAGGGTTTGAGCCTTACGGAAAAGATTAGTAGCCAATGGATTTAGGATGGTGACCTGAAAGCCTTTGGAATACAGATAATTTGTGATATTTGTCTTTGTAATGACCTGTTGATTCAAGTCCTATTTTTACGTTGTTAATACTCTTGGGCCAAGAGCAGAAAGGATAGAAGAATATAGGGTATCAAAACCTTCCTTAGAATTAGAAATACGTAAAGAATTAGTATGAATAACACCATCAGAGTCTAAGATACAGCAATCGTGTTTAGCTTTGGCAACATCAATGCCCACAAATAACATAGTAATCAACTCCTTAAATATAGTACGCTATGTTTCTACAAACCCTATGTTAAATGTATCCTTGCTATATATAAAACGTCAAAGCGTTATCTAACTAATTAACAAATGAACATAGAGCTGTGGTTATAGCCTCAAAAGAAACAGTCGGCTGTATAGGGACAGCTGCCGTAGGTGAACAAACTAATCCACAGCGCCTATAAAGATTATATAGAAAATAATCTAGAAAGGAAAATGTATAATGACTTCCCCTATGTTTTCATTATACAAGGTGAACTCATGATTGAAATTAAAAACTTATTTAAGACATATAAAAATGGAAGTATATCTGTCCAAGCCTTAGACGGAGTAGATCTAAGGATAGAAGAAGGTGAGTTTGTTGCTATTACCGGTCCATCCGGCTCAGGTAAATCCACATTTATGAATATTCTAGGTTGCTTAGATAGAGCTACTGAAGGATTGTATGTTTTAGCAGGAGAGAAAATTGAAGCATTATCGGATAATGAGTTGGCGGATATTCGTAATCGTAAAATTGGATTTGTTTTTCAATCTTTTAACCTATTACCAAGAACTACGGCCCTAAAAAATGTTGAACTCCCTATGCTTTATGCGGGAATAAATAAAAAAGAAAGAAAACAAAGATCCTTAGATGCTTTAGCTAGAGTAGGATTAGCAGACAGAGTAGACCATAAGCCAAATGAGCTTTCAGGTGGACAAAAGCAAAGAGTTGCCATTGCAAGGGCATTAGTAAATAATCCATCTATAATCTTGGCAGATGAGCCTACTGGAAACTTAGATTCAAAGTCAAGTCAAGATGTTATGGAGCTATTTAAACAATTAAATAATGAGGGGGCAACAATAATTATTGTTACCCATGAAGCAGAAATTGCTGAACAAACAAATAGGATAATTAGTTTTAGGGATGGTAAAATGCTAGAGGATATTAAGGTAGCAGAACCTGGAAAAGGATATGCTTTATAGGAGCGATATTTATAGTATATAATATATGGTGTTGGTAATTAAAAACCAGCACTTTTTTCATGTATTAAACATAAAATAAGAACTCCCCTAACTTTAAAAATAAAGTGGGGGGAGGTTCTTGAATGCAAGAATCAAAAATTGTTTTTTGTAAGGGAATATATTATAGAATCCATAGTTTATATATATTACTTTTTATCTTTACCTTGTTTGCTTTGATTTTCGGGGGAATGTTGTGCTATATTCATAATAGTTAAATCCGTAGCACTTATTGGATTTAGCATTCCATCAGATAATATATTATTTTCAGCAATTGCTTCAGTAAAGGATTTTTTATCATTATCATTTTCATCAAAATTACTCATAATATAAATACACTCCTTTTAAAAATATTTTGTCCTAATTTTAGTATTACAAAAAAACTAAAAATAGTTTATAGAAATTTTTGTTTAAATTATTTAATATGTAGGAGAGAGATAAATGGAACAGTTAAGTAAATGTAAAAAAGAAGTTATTACCTTAGCTATAGAGACTAGTTGCGACGAAACTTCAGTTAGTGTACTTAAAAATGGAAGAAGGGTACTTTCCAATGTAATCCATTCACAAATAGATCAGCATAAAAAATTTGGTGGTGTTGTACCTGAAGTTGCATCGAGACAACATATAGAACTCATAAATCAAATTATTGAAACTGCACTAAAAGAGGCTGAAGTTACCTTTGACGATTTAACCCATGTAGGAGTAACATATGGTCCAGGATTGGTTGGAGCTCTCTTAGTTGGTTTATCCGCAGGAAAGGCCATTGCCTTAGCAAAGGATATTCCTTTAAATGGAGTTAATCATATCGAGGGTCATATTTATGCGAATTTTATTGAACATCCAGAGCTAGAACCGCCATTTATTGCATTAATAGTATCCGGTGGACATTCTCATTTAGTGTATATGAAGGATTATGGTGATTATGAAATATTAGGGAGAACAAGAGATGATGCTGCAGGAGAGGCCTTTGATAAAATTGCTAGGGCATTAGAACTTGGCTATCCTGGTGGACCTTTAATAGATAAGCTAGCAAAGGAAGGGAATAAGGATAAAATAAAGTTCCCTAGAGCCTTTTTAGAAGATAACTCATTCGACTTTAGCTTTAGTGGCCTCAAATCAGCAGTATTAAACTATATTAATACACAAAAAATGAAAAACGAGCCGATTATTGTAGAAGATGTAGCCGCAAGTTTTCAACAGGCTGTAATAGATGTATTAGTTCATAAAACAGTACAATGTGCAATTGATAAAAAAGTTAAGCAAGTGGTTTTAGCAGGTGGCGTAGCGGCAAATAGTGGGCTTAGAACCAATTTAATTGATAAATGTAAACCCTATGAAATTGATGTTAAATATCCGTCTCTAAATTTATGTACAGATAATGCAGCAATGATTGGTTGTGTTGCTTACTATGAGTATATTAGAGGTATAAGGTCAGGATTAGATTTAAACGCAATACCTAATTTAAAATTATGATCAAAAGTAACATTACCATAAATTACAAGTTATAGATAACATTACTTGTATTATTCCCCTAACTATTCATATATAATTTACTATGTATAAAAATATCGGATTGGGGGAACTTTTTATGGAAAAATTGGCATGGATGCGAAAGATTGATGGAAGCATGGAAAAGCTATCATTACTACAATTAATTGATTCAATGCACGAAGTGATTGATGTCTTAATTACTAATAATCAAGAAAAAGAAGCCTTAATTAAGCAACTTAAGGAGTCATTAGAACAAAAGTCTTTATAACTACATATTATTTTGGTTTTATGTCAATTTTATTTTTCCCGTTCAATAATAGAATGGGATTTTTTATACCCAATTTTATAAAATTTATTCACAGTATTTTTGTTAACAAAAATGTGGATAATGGGGAAAAAATGTTATTAAACTTATATACACTATTCTATCTGTGGATAAAACTGTGGAAACTGTGGAAAAGATGTGGATTAGTGTGAATAAAATATTTTAGAGAAATTTGTAAAAAAATCAAACAAAAAAAAGAATATTGAAAAGTTAACATAAATTGCAGTATAAATAAAAAAACAGGGGTTAGATACTATTCTAACTCCTGCCATTCCTCATAAAGATTATCTATTTTTTCCTGTAACTGTTGAAATTTCTCGTGGGCTTCTTTGCTTCTATCAGGATTTGAATAAACCTCTTCTTCGCACATAATAGATTTTAACTCTTCTAATCCCGTTTCTAGTCTACTAATTTCATCTTCAATATCTTCTTTTCTCTTCTGCAACTGTCGTATTTTAGCTTTTTCTTCTTTTTCCTTTTTTCGGTCCTCTTTTATTTGAGTTTTTGTTTTCGATTCTGTGGATAAAGTGGAGTTGTTTAAAAGTTCCTGTTCTCTTTTTTTCTCAATATAATAGCTATAGTTTCCTAAAAACTCTTCACAGTTATTTGGAGTTAACTCTATTATTTTTGTTGTAACTCTGTCCAGGAAGTATCTATCATGGGATATAACAAATATAGTGCCATCATAGTCAATAAGGGCATTTTCTAAAACTTCCTTTGAAGAAATATCTAGATGATTCGTAGGCTCATCTAATAGTAGCAAGTTAGAATTAGAAAGTATTAATTTTAAAAGTGATAAACGGGCCTTCTCCCCACCACTTAAGGATTTGATTTGTTTAAATACATCATCTCCTGGGAACAAAAATGCTCCGAGAAGAGTACGAATTTCAGTTTGATCTAATTTTCTATATTCATCCCAAATTTCGTCTAAAACTGTATTCTCTGGATTTAAATTATTTAGTTCTTGGTCATAGAGGGAAGTTGTAACCTGGTGTCCAAAGGAAATGGACCCGGAGGTACTATTCACCTCATTTGTTAGTATTTTAAATAAAGTGGATTTACCTATGCCATTTGGACCAATTAATCCAACTTTTTCTCCTCGATATAAAGAAAATGAAATATTATCAAATAAATTATTTCCTTCGAAGGACTTGGATAGATTATCAACATTTAATACATCTCTGCCACTTTGACTAACTGATGAGAAACTTAGATTAACGGCTTTTTTTTGTGACATTGGAGTTTGAATATTATTTTCTAGTTTTTCAAGCTGTTTTTCTCTGCTTTGGGCCCTTTTAACTAGTTTTTCTGTTCCATGCTGCTTTAATTTTCTAATAATATCCTTTTGTCTCAAAATTTCACTTTCCAGGGCCTCAAACTCCCTGGCCCTTTGCTCTAACAGCTGTTCTTTCTTTTTCATAAATTGTGAATAGTTTCCGGTAAAGCTCAGTAGCCCCATGTTTTCTATTTCCATTATTTTATTAATTACTTGGTTTAAAAAGTATCTATCATGGGAAATTATTAAGACTGTGCCTGAATAATCTTTTAAGAAACCTTCCAACCATTCAACAGAGCTAATATCTAAATGGTTCGTAGGCTCGTCTAGTAAAAGAATATCTGGTTTAGAAAGCAATAGTTTTGCTAAGGCTACTCTAGTTTTCTGACCACCACTTAGGTGACCAATAGGCTGGGAATAGTTTTCCTCAGTAAAGCCTAAGCCCCGGAGAACACCTCTGACTTCACTACGAAAACCATAGCCGTTTAAATTATTAAATGTTTCTAAAATTGTAGAGTATTCTTCCATTTTTGCTTCCAAAAGTCGGGAGTTAGGATCCTGAACACCTAAATCAGCAATTTCATTTTCTAATTTTTTTATATTTTTTTCCATTTCTATTAAAGCAGAAAAAACTTTTTCCGTTTCCTCGTAAATAGTATTTGAAATATCAAATGTATGGTTTTGTTTTAAATATCCTATTTCTGTTGATTTAGAAACAAAAATATTTCCACTATCAGGTTTAAGTTCACCAGTAAGAATTTTAAATAAAGTAGTTTTACCTGCACCATTAGCACCTATTAAACCTACTTTATCACCGTGGTTAATACTAAAGGTTATATCTTTAAGTATATCCTGTATTCCATAGGATTTACTAAGTAAATGACAAGAAAGTACAATCATTATTTATAAAGCCTCCTAAAAATATGATATATATAGTTTACCAAAAGAAAATAAATAAATAAACTGCGGACTAAATACAATTGTTTAAATTGTGATAATTTTGGACAACATAATTTAGTAGGTAAACTATATTCATCATAAGAAGTTTAAGGACAAAAAAACAGGGGATAATACAATTATCCAATTGCAGGGATTTTACATGTTTTTAAAGTATGAAAACATTGATTTAAACGGTTTTTAGAGTACTAATTGATTAATCATTGTTACCATAATACAATTTTTTTGTCGAAATATGTGGAAAACCTGAGTGTAAAGTGTTAATATTATTATTGTCGTCTTATATCCTCTTGATTAAATAACTCCATAGAAAAAAACTAACATAAATTTTTCGTAGTTTTAGTTACAGTTAAGGAGGTGGAGATAGAGGGGTTAACTCGAGGTATGACAGAACGTATTTTTAAATTTTAGAGGAGGTTAAGTATATGTTATTGTTAACTGCATTTAGTGCTATAATTGCACCGTTTTTATTTTTAGTTATTCTAAGAATGCCTGCAAAAAAAGGGATGTTATATAGTGCAATTATCGTATTGTTACTAGGCTATATGGTTTGGGGAGTAGAAACTACTGTTATTGCAGCTTCATTTTTACAAGGTTTGCATAGAGCTATAACGATATTATTAATTTTATTTGGAGCAATTGTTCTATTAAATACTCTTAAAAATACTGGAGCTGTTGATAGAATTAATGAAGGTTTTAGAGGCATTTCTTCAGATATGCGTGTTCAAGCAATCATCGTAGCATATTTATTTGGTGCATTAATCGAGGGAGCTGCAGGATTCGGAACTCCAGCAGCAGTAGCAGGACCACTTCTTGTTGCACTTGGATTTACACCTTTAGCCGCTGCAACTCTATCTTTAGTTGCTGATAGTGTTCCTGTATCATTTGGTGCTGTAGGAACTCCAGTAATTGTTGGATTAAGTAATATTGAAGGGGTAAATCAATCATTTTTACAAGATATTGCTGTAAGAATTACTAGAATGGATTTTCTTGTTGGACTATTTATACCTTTTATGCTAGTATTCCTTTTAGTATTCTTCTTCAGTAAAGGTAAAAGAAATATGAAAGATGCATATGTAATGTTACCTTGGACTTTAATGGTTGGTGTTGTATATACTGTATCAGCTGCTATATACGCCGCTTTATTTGGACCAGAGTTTGTTTCTATACTAGCATCTCTTACAGGTTTAGCAGTAGCTTCTATTACTGCAAAAAAAGGTATTTTACTACCTAAAGAAACTTGGAATGATGCATTAGTTGAGGGGTTCAAAGTTGAAACTAAAAAATCAGATATGGGTCTAATAGCTGCATGGACTCCATATTTAATAGTAGTAGCCTTATTACTTGCTACAAGAATAGTTCCAGCAGTAAAAAGTTTTACACAAACATATGTAGATTTAAGCTGGAGAAACATTCTTGGAATTCAAGGTATCAACTCAGGATGGCAAGTGTTATATTCACCTGGAACAATTTTAGTTATTGCCGCAGTTTTAGCTGTATATATACAAAAGAGTTCTTTCTCAGCTTTTACAGAGGCTTCAAAAGTATCTATGGGTTCAGTAATGGGAGCTGCTTTAGCTTTAATACCAACATTAGCACTAGTACAAGTATTCACAAACTCTGGAATGAATACAAGTGGATTAATACCGATGCCTCAGTACATTGCTAATACAATGGCAGATACTCTTGGTGGTGTATGGTTATCAATTGCTCCATTCCTAGGAATTCTTGGGGCGTTTATTACAGGTAGTGCGACTGTTTCTACATTAACATTCTCACCAATTCAATACAGCGTTGCTCAACAAATGGGATTAAGTACAAACTTAGTATTAGCACAGCAGGTAATGGGTGGAGCTGCAGGTAATATGATTTGTGTACACAACGTTGTTGCTGCTACTGCAGTAGTTGGATTAGTAGGTAAAGAAGGAGATGTTATTAGAAAAACATTAGGACCATGCATCATCTACGGTATTTTAATAGGTATCGCTGGTATGGTAATGTCTACTATGATGTAATTCTATAGACATTGATAATTGTTTTAAAGATATAACAAAAAGGGAATTCCGTAAAAGGGATTTCCTTTTTTAAATTAAAAATATATTTTTTTTACAGGAGTATATATACAAAGTTATCCTTTTACTATCTCGGGCAAATTTTGTTAAATTTGTGGCATAATAAGTGATTATACTAATTTACACATTATTAAAAATTTGTTATAATCGGTATTAATTCGAAGAATAATCTTTATAATAAAGGTATGTGAAATGAATAGCTTGGACGGATTATAATAAGAATGTAAGGAGAAGATACACATGGGTAAACAATATGGAAAAATTTCGATGGCTGTAATTAGGCGTCTACCAAAGTATCATCGCTATTTGAGAGATTTACTAGACAAAGATGTGAACAGGATTTCTTCTAAGGAGCTAAGTATACTAACAGGCTTCACTGCATCCCAAATAAGACAAGACCTAAATTGTTTTGGGGAATTTGGACAGCAAGGTTACGGATATAATGTGGAAGAGCTATTTCATGAAATTAGAAAAATTATTGGGCTTACAAAAACATACAACACAATTATAGTAGGGTACGGTAATATGGGTAGAGCAATTTCAAAGTACACTAACTTTACTAAATCAGGTTTTACGTTACGAGGAATTTTCGACAATGATCCGGCAATGATAGGAAAAGAAGCTGAAAACATTACTATTCAATCTGTCGATGAGCTAGAAGCATATTTGAAAAATAATAAAGTTGATATTGCAATTATAAGTACACCTAGAGATTATGCTCAGGAGATTGCTACTAAATTAAGCAATGGTGGAGTTTCAGGTATATGGAACTTTGCTCCTGTAGATTTAAAGGTTTCAAGTGATATCTCAGTAGAAAATGTTCACTTAAGTGATAGTTTATATACATTATCTTATTTGTTAAGTCAAAAAGATGATAAGACAGAAAAATGATTATATATTGAACAATAACACAAGAAATTGATTGTTTTTTATACAAAGTATATTTTAATATACTTATTGAATAATAAAATAGTGTAATTTGCTTAGTGTAATTTGGAGAAGTGTCTGATTTTGCTACAAAAGTATTATAAAAAATTTTTTTTATAGTTTTATAACAAACCATTTACACATTATATAGTTTTATGTTAAACTATCTATGTTGTTATTTTTATATCAAACTTGCATTACATATTATTGTAAGGCTACATATTACAAAACAAATTATGTTTAGTTTATAATTGAATACTCAATTATTAGTGAGTTGAGTCCAGCCAGCCATAGTATTGACTTTAATTTATTAATGTTTTTATTATTAAAGGAGGGTAGATATACAATTCAACAAAAGACTAGTGTGCCAAAGGTTATGGTACTGAGTGTAACGATTTAAGCTATACAGCATAATAAAAAACAAACTCGAATTATTACATATTTATTTAATGGTTCGAAATATCTATTACTAACAATATTTAAGCAGAAACCTTTATAATAATGGCCATAACAGAGATTTTTAAAGGGAGTAATTAGTAGTACAAATTAACTCAAAAAATTCCTTATTTGATGTTTCTAAAATTGATTTCTCTATAGCTCACATTTATCAAATACTTAAGAAAGATTTGTATTATGTAAGACTAGAAATAATCTATCAGAGAATAGAATAGGGGTTTATAGCAATGAGGCGCTAGGTAGCTGAAGGGCTTAAAGCTAGGCTTATAGTTATTTTAGGTTAGAGGGTTAAATATGTTTGGGAAAGACAACAATTTAACAAACTTATATAGCCAAGTTAAGCTATCTATTGTAAAATTTGCAAAATATGAAAGTATTAAGTTTAAGCATATTACTTATTATTAAAGTAATAACTGTAAGGTAAGTAATAAGACTGTATAACAATTTAGCATCCTAGGCAAAACTATTTGCATCTGAAACTGCAATGTAGGTTACACTAATAGCTGTACATTTTACATGTAGTTTATAGATATACTGCAAGGTAATGGCAGGAAATGTAATTAAATAATAAGGGAGGTCATACAAGTGAAAATTATAGTTTGTGTAAAGCAAGTACCAGATACAAATGAGATTAGAATCGATCCAGTTACAGGTACATTAATCCGTGATGGAGTACCAAGTATATTAAATCCAGATGACAGAAATGCTGTTGAAGAGGCGTTAGTTCTAAAGGATAAAAACCCAGGTTCTCATGTAACAGTAGTAACAATGGGACCACCTCAAGCAAAAGAAATTCTTTTAGAGTGTTTAGCAATGGGAGCAGATAGAGCTATCCTAGTAAGTGATAGAGCGTTTGCTGGAGCAGATACATGGGCAACATCAGAAACATTAGCAGGAACAATCAAAAAAATTGGTGAGTATGACGTAATCTTCTGTGGAAGACAAGCTATCGATGGAGATACAGCTCAAGTAGGACCACAAATCGCAGAAAGATTAAACTTACCACAAGTAACTTATGTAGAGTCACTTGAAGAGCAAGGTGCAGAATTATTAGTGAAAAGAAAATTAGAAGATGGATACGAAATGATTAAAATAGCTAAACCAGCATTATTAACAGCTATTAAAGAATTAAACGTACCAAGATACCCATCAGTAGGTGGAATCGTAACTGCAGTACAAGAAAAAGAAATTGAAGTATGGTCAGTGAATGATATTCAAGTAGATCTTGATCAAATAGGATTAAAAGGATCCCCAACAAAAGTTAAAAGATCCTTTACACCAGAAGTAAAAGGAAAAGGTGTAATGTTAGAAGGTACGCCTCAAGAAGTAGCAGTACAATTAGTAGCAAACTTAAAAAGTAAGCACTTAATCTAGGAAAAGGGGAGGTTAAAGAAAATGTCAAAAGATCTAACAGCATACAAAAATGTATGGGTATTTGCTGAGCAAAGACAAGGCCAAATAATGCCTGTAGCTATAGAGTTATTAGGAGAAGGAAGAAAGCTTGCTAATGAAATCGGAGTAGAATTATGCGCGATGTTATTAGGAGATAACGTAGAAGGATTAGCTAAGGAATTAATAGCATTCGGAGCAGACAAAGTATACTTAGCACAATCACCATTACTTTCAACATTTACAACTGATGGATATGCAAACGTAATCACAGATATGATTAACGAGTATAAGCCAGAAGTAGTATTATGTGGAGCTTCTCATATCGGAAGAGACTTGGCGCCAAGAGTAGCTGCTAAAGTAGGAACAGGATTAACTGCAGACTGTACAAAATTAGAAATAGATGCAGAAGATAAAAAATTACTTCAAACAAGACCAGCATTTGGTGGAAATATCATGGCGACAATCATTTGTCCAAACCACAGACCACAAATGGCTACAGTAAGACCAGGAGTTATGCAAAAAGCTGCTAAAGACGAGAGCAGAACTGGTGAAGTAGTAACTGTAGATGTTAAACTAGCTAAAGAAGATATCAGAACAACTGTAGTAGAAGTTGTTAAAGAGAAAAAAGCTAAAGTTAATTTAGTAGAAGCAGAATTTATCGTATCTGGAGGAAGAGGAGTTGGAAGTAAAGAAGGCTTCGAACTACTTCAAAAACTTGCAGATAAATTAAACGGGGTAGTAGGAGCATCTAGAGCGGCAGTAGATATCGGATATGCTGAATATCAAAGACAAGTAGGTCAAACAGGGAAAACTGTAAGACCACAAATCTATATCGCTTGCGGTATCTCTGGAGCAATTCAGCATTTAGCTGGTATGCAAGAATCAGATTATATTATCGCAATCAATAAAAACCCAGATGCACCAATCTTTAAAATTGCTGATTACGGAATAGTTGGAGATTTACACCAAGTAATTCCTCAAATAATTGCAGCTTTAGATAACAAAGAAAATATTTTTCTATAAGATTTAAAGATTAATAAATAAAAGGTAGATATTCTTTTAAGAATATCTACCTTTATTTTTTTGCAAAATTCTAAAATATGGCATAAAATTTGCACAAACAACTGGTAAGACCAAAAATAATTATAAAAGTAATTAGTTTTAAGTATTAAATATTCTAAATATTTTTTTAAAATTTAAAGGGAGGGAAAATTATGAATTTTAATTTAACTGAGGAGCAAGAAGCAATTCGAGAGTTGATTAGAAATTTTTCGTTAAATGAGGTGAAACCTCTAGCTGCAGAGGTGGACAAAAATCATAGGTTTCCAGAAGAAACTGTTCAAAAACTTGCTGAAACAGGATTTTTAGGAATGGTTATTCCTACGGAATATGGTGGAGCTGGGACGGATGACTTAAGTTATATTATATCCGTGGAGGAATTGTCTCGTGTGTGTGCCACAACAGGAGTAATAGTATCGGCCCATACATCATTATGCTGTTGGCCAATATATAAGTTTGGTACTAAAGAACAGAAGGATAAGTATTTACACGATCTAGCATCGGGTAGAAAGCTTGGGGCCTTTGCCTTAACGGAGGCAAGTGCTGGTACAGATGCGGCGTCTCAGCGCAGTGTAGCGGTATTAGATGGTGAAGAATATATAATAAATGGTTCAAAGGTGTTTATTACTAATGGTGGGAAAGCTGAAACCTATATAGTATTTGCAATGACAGATAAAACTAAAGGTTTAAAGGGAATAAGTGCTTTTATAGTAGAAAGTACAACTCCTGGGTTCTCAATTGGTAAAAAAGAAGATAAACTTGGAATTCGTGGTTCCTCCACCACGGAGTTAATATTTCAAGATATGAGAATTCCTAAGGAAAACCTACTGGGTAAAGAGGGTGACGGGTTCAAAATAGCTATGCAAACTCTAGATGGTGGAAGAATTGGTATAGCAGCTCAAGCCCTTGGAATTGCACAAGGGGCTTTAGATGAAACTATAGAATATGTTCTTGAAAGACAACAGTTTAATAAACCAATAGCATCATTTCAGGCAATACAATTCGAAATTGCAAATATGGCAACACAAATCGAAGCAGCAAGACTTCTTACTTATCAGGCTGCTACGGCAAAACAAGAGGGTAGACCATACAGTAAACTAGCTGCTATGGCAAAACTTTTTGCAGCAGAAACAGCCATGTATGTTACTACAAAAGCAGTTCAACTTCACGGTGGTTATGGTTATACTACAGATTATCCAGTAGAAAGAATGATGAGAGATGCAAAAATTACCGAAATATATGAAGGTACTTCGGAAGTACAGAGAATGGTTATTGCAGGGAGCGTAATTAAGTAAAGTCCTATTCCTATTTGATTCTCTATAGAGTCTAACTATGGTAATAAGATTTAGGGGTATTTATATGATGAATATTAGTAAAACACAGATAGATATTCTATGAATATCTACTATAAAATAGCCTGTTGCATTATTGCAAACGTTTGCTTAAATGCAACGGGCATATAATTTATTGAAATATTAAGCTTTTATAATCTGGAAATAAAGTTTGTCCTAGTTTGGGTGCAAGTTTGCAACTTATTTGATTTGAATATTAATTGAATTACTTATTAGTAAAGCAGTAAAAAATGTTTAAAAATGTGTAAAATTCAGTATTGTCAACTACCTAATTTTTAAAATGACTAGATGAATTGATTATTGGCATACAAATTGCAACTCTTATTTTTATTAGTTTAAATGCTAATTATATATACTGGGTTACTTTTAAATAACTATATAAATAAGGGGAGGAAAAGTACATGAATTTTAATTTAACAGATCAACAAGAAGTAATTAGAAAAATGGTAAGAGACTTTGCTCAAAAAGAAGTAAAACCTATCGCATCTGAAATTGACAAAAACCATAGGTTTCCAATGGAAACAGTTGAAAAATTAGCTGAAATGGGCTTGATGGGTGCAATTATGCCTGAGGAATATGAAGGGTCAGCCCTTGATGATTTAAGCTATATTATGGCTATAGAAGAGTTATCCAGAGTATGTGGGACTACGGGATGTATTATATCAACTCATAACTCTTTAGTTTGTTGGCCAATATTAACATATGGAACAAAAGAGCAAATAGATAAGTATTTACCTGACGTGGCAAGTGGTAGGAAAATAGGTGCATTTGCGTTAACTGAGCCAAGTGCCGGTACTGATGCAGCTTCACAACAGACTAATGCTAGATTAGAGGGTAATCACTATATTATAAATGGTTCAAAGATATTTATAACTAATGGTGGTGTGGCTGAAACTTTTATTATTTCAGCTATGACAGATAAGTCAAAGGGTTTAAAAGGAATCAGTACATTTATAATTGAAAAATCATTTCCTGGATTCTCAATTGGAAAGATTGAGGACAAATTGGGAATTAGAGGTTCAAGTACTACAGAATTAGTATTTCAGGATATGAAAGTACCAAAAGAAAATCTATTAGGTGAAGAGGGACAAGGCTTTAAAATCGCTATGACTTCATTAGATGGTGGAAGAATAGGAATTGCGGCACAGGCCTTAGGTATTGCTCAAGGGGCATTAGATGAAACAATTAAATACGTACAAGAGAGACAACAGTTCAACAAACCTATCTCTAAGTTCCAAGCTATTCAATTTGAAATTGCTAATATGGCAACTCAAATTGAAGCAGCTAGACTTTTAGTATATCAAGCTGCTTCTGCAAAAAATGAAGGTAGACCATATGGTAAATTAGCTGCTATGGCTAAACTGTTCGCAGCAGAAACGGCAATGTATGTTACCACGAAAGCAGTTCAACTACACGGTGGATATGGATATACTACAGACTATCCGGTAGAAAGAATGATGAGAGATGCAAAAATAACAGAAATATATGAGGGTACGTCTGAAGTACAAAAAATGGTAATAGCAGGTAGTGTGATTAAATAGTAAAAAAATTTGAAGAAAAAGTTTGTGTGGTCTAGAAAGGAATTCTACAACCTTTAATGCAATTGATAATAATAAGAATTTTATACTATAACTGGAAAATATTGAAGGGCAAGGATTTGAGCCCTTTAATATTTTTTTAAAATATTTATTTGATTTTCAACTGCAAATAGATTATAATAATTATTGTAATTAATACATAACAATTAAGGGGGAAATATAAATGGCTTTTGTTATTAAAGATGCCTGTATTAGCTGTGGAGCATGTCAACCTGAGTGTCCAGTAGATGTAATCGCTCCAGGAGACGGAATTTACGTGATTGATGAGAACGGATGTATTGACTGTGGAGCTTGCGCAAGCGTTTGTCCAGTTGATGCAATTCACCAAGCGTAATTAAAAACAATTAATTTTATTAAAAGAAAAGGTATTCATATGAATGCCTTTTCTTATTTTTTTGTGTAAGACTTGCATTGTCATTAGCAAAAAAATAAATGTTGGACAATTTATCCAACATTTATTTTCAACTAATTCGGAACAGGTGCGTCAACAGGGCATACATTAGCACATGCGCCACAATCGATACAACCATCTTCGTCGATTACATAAATACTATCTCCTGCTGAAATAACATCAACTGGACATTCTGGCTCACAAGCACCACAACTAATGCAAGTGTCTTTTATTACATAAGACATAAATTACTTCCTCCTCTTAAAGATATAAAGTAAATTGTTACTTTATTAGTTAGTATAACAATATAAAACGATAATAATCATTAGATTAAAAATTTATGTTTAAAATATATTAAATTGCTAATTATGATACAATATATATAATATTTACCATTAATAGGGGTGTTTTAAATGAGAGTAGTTGTATTGGTTGGACCAAGTGGTACAGGAAAAAGTTATCAGGCTATGTCTTTAGCTAATAAAGAAAGAATAGAATATATAATAGATGATGGACTTTTGATTAGTGGAAACAAAGTATTGGGAGGTTCATCTGCTAAAAAAGAAAAGACTAAGCTAGCTGCAGTAAGAAGGGCCTTATTTTTGGATAATGAACATAGAAATAAGGTTATTTCAATCTTAGATAGAGAAAAGCCGGAATCTATTTTAGTGATAGGCACTTCTAATAAAATGGTTGAAATGATTGTGGATGCACTTAAGCTCGGTGAAATTAGTAAAAAGGTAAATATAGCAGATATTTCTACAAATGAAGAAATAAAAATTGCAAGTAAAGTTAGAAAAAAAGAAGGAAAACATGTTATACCAGTTCCAACATTCGAGATAAAAAAGCAATTCTCTGGTTACTTCTTGAATCCACTAAGAATTTTCAAACGTTTAAGCAAGGATGAAATACAGGAAATGGATGAACATTCTGTTGTAAGGCCTACATTTAGCTATCTAGGGAAGTACACTATTTCTGATCGCGTAATTAGGGAGCTTATACATTACACATCTAATAAAATAATTGGCATCTATAAAATTGAAAACATCTATATAACAAACTTTAATGTCGGTATAATAATAGAAATGGATACACATATAGTCTATGGAAACCCTATAAGACCTATAATAGAGCTTGTACAGGAAAGAGTAAAGGAGGAAATTGAAGAGATGACCTCCCTAAATGTAATTGCAGTAAATATATTTGTAAAAGGTTTAGTAGACCTATAGTCAAAAAATTCAATCATAATTACAAAAAAATTTATAGCCTACAAAAAACGCATTAATATTTTCTATGTTATTTACAAGTACTTAATTGGGGTGTATATTGAAGTTAGAAAGGAGCATATTTCATTTAAATAAAATAGCATTTTAATGCTAAGAATAAGTTTAGACAATACATATTTAAAATGGAGGTTTTAAAAATGTCTGAAAAAACTTTAAATCCTTTTGAAATAGCTCAACAACAAGTAAAAGTAGCTTGTGATAAACTAGGTACTGTACCAGCGGTATATGAAATATTAAAAAACCCATTGAGAGTAGTAGAAGTAGCAATCCCTGTCAAAATGGACGATGGTAGTATAAGGACTTTTATTGGCTATAGGTCCCAACACAATGATGCCATAGGGCCCTTTAAGGGTGGGTTAAGATTTCATCAGGATGTTCATATGGATGAGGTTAAAGCCTTATCAACTTGGATGACATTTAAGTGCGGAGTAGTAGGGATTCCTTATGGTGGGGGTAAAGGTGGGATTGCTGTTAACCCGAAGGAGCTTTCTCAAAGAGAACTTGAAAGGCTTGCTAGGGGCTATGCAAGGGCGATAGCCCCTGTAATAGGGGAGAGAAAAGATATTCCGGCTCCAGATGTAAATACAAACCCTCAAATTATGGCTTGGATGGTTGATGAATATGAAAAAGCTACGGGGCGTTTTGAACCAGGGGTATTTACTGGAAAACCAGTGTCCTTTTATGGTTCATTAGGAAGAACTGAGGCAACGGGTTATGGTGTTGCTATAATGGCAAGAGATGCAGCCAAAAAACTAAACATTCCTATTGAGGGTGCCAAAGTAGCAGTTCAAGGTTTTGGCAATGTAGGTAGCTTTGCGGCTTTGTATATGAGTAAAATGGGAGCAAAGGTTGTTGCTGTATCCGATTCATCATCCTGTATTATAAATAAAAGCGGTTTCCATGTAAAAAGCTTAATAGACTTTGTTAACAAGACAGGTCAAATATTAGGATATGATGGGGCTCATGAGTCACTTGAACGGGATGCTGTATTAACTATGGATGTTGATATTTTAATGCCTTGTGCCTTAGAAAATCAAATAACTTCAAAGAATGCCCATAATATTAATGCGAAAATTATAAGCGAAGGTGCAAATGGACCAACAACGCCTGAAGCTGATCAGATTTTAAATAATAAAGGGATTGTAGTTGTACCTGATATTCTTGCTAATGCAGGTGGAGTTACTGTATCCTATTTCGAATGGGTACAAAACCTAATGAGATATTCATGGTCCTTTGAAGAAGTTCAAGAAAAACAAGAAAAAATTATGGTAAAGGCCTTTGAAGAAATTTGGCAATTAAAATCAGAACATGGTGTAGATATGAGAACTGCAGCGTATATGATGTCAATTAAGAGGATTGCTGAAGCTATGAAATTAAGAGGTTGGTACTAATAAGTATATATAAATCGCCTACGATTAATATTTTTTGTAGGTGATTTTTTTATTCTATAGGAAATTATAAAATTAAAAATCTGTGGATAACATATGGTATGATTGAGATATGAATAGAAAAAAGATAACAGTTAAAGAGATATTGGTAGATAGATATGAGGACTTTAAAAACACATACTGGTCTAGAGTTCCTAAGGTTATGAGAGAACATATAGATGATCTAGTAAATAAGGCTATAAATTGTAGCGATGTTAAAAATGGATATGCCGAATATATATGTGAGGATTGTTTTAGTGTAACGAAAGTACCATTTACATGTAAAAGCAAGTTTTGCAATAAATGCGGAAGAGTATATACACTAAAATGGGCTGAAAAGCAGCAACAGAACATGTTAAGGGTAGGGCATAGACATAGTCCTGAGTTTAGAACTTAGAGGCGAATAAAACGGTATAAACGTTAATATATAAACATTTATACCGCTTTATACTTGTCCTATTATTTAAGATTTACTGATAAATCAAGTTTTGTGCAAGCTCTGAACTTCGTTAATGTCATATTACTTTTTAGTGTAGATAATTTTAGTATCTCAGCTAAGACAAGATAAGATTGAGAAATTCGTGTAGGTGTGACAACAACTTTTGGAAACTTGCCTTGAACCAAGACTAGTGGTTCTCTTATCGCTTCCATAATTTCAGCCACTGACACCTGCCTACCTTGTTCACTTGATAAAAGGTATTGCATATATCGTAAAATACATAAACATAGAAAGCACATTGTAAAATGCCCTTTAATATGATTATCACTCCACACGAATACTGGACGAGCTCTTAGGTCTGTCTTTAATATACGAAAGCTTTCTTCTATTTTCCAAAGTCCCCGTATATTTTCATTACTTCTTCTGTACTTAACTCTAGGTTGTTTGTTATTATTGCATAATAACCATCATAGCGTGATGCTTCATTTATTTTATTTTCATCTAATTTCCAGCCCTCTGTATCTAATTCCATTTCAAGATATTGATTACATCCTCTTCTTAGAGCTGCTTTTAATTGGTATGGCTTATCCAATTTCTTTTTTAATTTTTCAAGCATTCTTTCTCTATCTTGGTTATCTTTTTTAGCGCGTTTAGACGACCATGTCAGATGAATCTTTACTGGTATTTCTTCAATTCTATATTTTTAGGCCTACCCCGTTTGCCAATTTCTGAAATTTCATCTTCTTTTAGAGGAACTTTAACTTCTATATTTTGATTAACAACCTTACTGCGATATATGATTTCACCACTCATTGGATCTGTAGTGTTATTCCAGTTACTTTCATCCCAAACCATTTCTTTGAATCGTTCTTTAGAACGTTTCAAAGTATAACTAATTACAAAGTCTTGTCCACCTTTGATAAGGTATTCTAAGTTACTTCCACTATTAAGTCCTCTATCTGCTACCACGGTAATCTTCTCTAACCCATATAACTTTTTAGTTTTTCAACAGATTGTACTAAAGTATTTTGGTCCATTGTGTTCCCTGGAAAAAGCTCAAATGTTATTGGAATGCCGTTATTATCCATCAAAAGCCCCATTACTACTTGAACTTCATTATTTTTATGATCTTTTGAAAATCCAAACATTCTAAGTTCGCCCCATTTGGTACTTTCGAAGGAATATGTCGTTACATCATAGTAAGCTTCAGACTCTTTTCGGTTCGTTTTCTTTTGAAAAAGTCTGCTAAATGGGCTACCACACTTCTTTTTGGTCGGCAAGAACGTCTAAAACATCATAAAATATATCGTTTCCCAGAATTGGTACTCCAGCATAACGTTTTTGCTCTGAAGCCGCTAGATTAATGCTTGATGGGTGTGCGCAGCGATGAGCAATTAAATAATAAAGTGCTTGGGCCACAGTCTTTGCATTGCGCTTTCCAGAACTAACTTCAAAGAAGTTATCAAGGGCCATATTACTCCATAGTTGGTTGATTAGTGCATGACCGAAGTTATAGGAAGGAACAACATCAGTAGGAGACAAAATATCCATAACGGGTACTTCAAGAGCTAAAGGTGCAGTAGAAGTTTTCTTTGCCTTAGTAATTTCAGCTGCTTCGGCTTTTAATTTTGCAATAATATCTGGATCTTCTGCAAGCATACGTTCATAGTTGCCAATAGTTTTTACAACATGAGTTTTCTTGCGATTAGTTCCCGGAATGCGAGTATCTTCTCTAAATTGAATTACACGAGCCTTTCCTGAACCTGTTATTGCAACGTACATAACCTGTTCCCCCTGAATAATTATTTATATTCCTATTATACCATTTTTAAGTATAAATGGAAAGAAAATAATAGGAAATAACAGGACAAAATATATAAAAATTTTACAAATAAAAAGATCTCTGAAAACCGCTTCATTAGCAATCCTCAGAGATTCCTATTAAATTTAATGGGCATAATATCTTCTAAAGTCAGGAAGTACCATTTACATGTAAAAGCAAGTTTTGCAATAAATGCGGAAGAGTATATACACTAAAATGGGCTGAAAAGCAGCAACAGAACATGTTAAGGGTAGGGCATAGACATAGTGTATTTACAATGCCTAAGGAACTGAGAAACTTCTTTTATGCAAGGAGAGAATTATTAAAAGAATTGCAGGATGCAGTATACAACGTAATTTCATATTGGTATAAAAATAATAGGAAATGTGATTATGAAGTAGGTATAATAGCTGTAGTGCACACCTTTGGAAGAGATTTGAAATGGAACCCACATATACATGCATTAGTAACAGAGGGAGCAATAGATAGAAATAATAATTGGTGGAAGAGTGTTGAATATATACCATATCCATTTTTGAAGAAAGCATGGCAGAAGGTGCTACTAGAAATAATTAAGAAATATTTTAATAGTTATGAAACCAGGCAGCTAATAAGTGAGATGTATAAAAGATATCCAAATGGGTTTTATGTTAATGCAAAGAGAAAACTGAATGATACAAGACAAGCAGTAAAGTACATAGGAAGATATCTTGCTAGAGCAGCTATAGCAGAATATAGAATAGAGGAATATGATGGAGAAAAGGTTACGTTTTGGTATGAAGATCATAACGATGGAAAAAAAGTAAAGATAACTATGGATGTGTTAGAATTTATAGGAAAAATAACACAACATATAGTACCTAAAGGATTCAAGACAGTAAGAAGATATGGACTGTATTCAAGGAGAAGAAATAAGATATCCAAGGATATAGTGCATCTATATAATTTTATGAAGGAAAAGTCTATAGAAAAATTGCTTAGGGATAAGAGAAAAAGTTTTGAAAAGAAAAAGACCTGGAAAGAGAGGATTATAGAGAATTTCGGAAGAAATCCACTTTTATGTGTAAAATGTACCACTGAAAAATTTTATGGAGAATATGGCATAAAGACTATGGGGTGATATATGATATAAGAGAATCTAGGGATATGGAGGAAATATTATATGAGCCCATTAGTAGAGCGCCATTACAAAGAAAAGTTGTACAAATATCATTGTTTGAAGTGTAAGTATTTGGAGTGGGCTCCCGCAGATATTGTGGATGAGTTTGCAGATTTGGATACCTACTGTGACGAAGAGTACGACGAAGAACAAAATAAAAATAGAAAAGGTATGCCGATTATGGTATGCCCTAATTGTAATGAGGATTTTTATTATTTTGGTGAACAAAAAGAAGAAAAACACTCATACCTAGAAGAAGATGATGAGTGTATTCCTTTTTAAACACAGTCCCCGTCAGGGGATTTTTTTATTGAAAAAAATAAAATTAAACAAGTTTCTCTAATGGAAATTTGTGATATAATTCAACTATATAATTATTTTTAAAAGGGTTATAACATATGATGAGGGGGATTACTAATGGAGTACGTAAAGGAAAATTTGACCGGAGTAGAGGAAATAGAGATAGTTGAGTTTAAAATTGGTGACAATTATTTTGCAATAAATGTGTCTAAGGTGAGAGAAATAATCCCTTATTTACAAGTTACAAAGATACCGAATTCTCATCCGTGTATAAAAGGTATATTTAAAATTAGAGATTCAGTTATATCGGCTATAGATCTTCCAAAATATTTAAATCTACCGGTTATCGATACTAAGGATAGTTTTTATATTATAGCTCATTTTAATGGTACTTCAGTGGGTTTCGAGGTACATGAAGTTATAGGGATACATAGGCTTTCACCAGGAAGCATTGAGAAGCCAGATGAAAGTTTTTATGGTGCAGAAAGTGGTATTGCCTCAGGAATTGTTAAACTAGAGGATAAATTAGTTATATTGTTAGAACTTGAAAAAATACTATATGATATAAGTCCGAAAATGGTAAAGCAAGTAGCAAATATTTAAAATCTAATGATCTTAAAAATAGTTCTATACTTTAAGTATGTGAACTATTTTTGTGTAAATAACTATTATTATTAAAAATGTATATTATCCTTTTATCTAGGAGAAAATGTCTGTTGTTTAGGTGTGAAATTTAAACACTCTTTGCCTGAAGATTCATAAACAGCTATAGACGGAATTTTGGTTGTTTTAAAGTTGAAAAATTTACAGCCCTTTGGAAAGCGGGGATCCCAGGTAGTAAAATAGTATTTGCATTTTAAACAATTAATTCTTTGTTGCACATCACACACCACCTTAACTATTTGTTTATAAATAATTATATATAATAAACAAAATAATGGAAATAGGCTAAAGTGATACTGTATTGGAATTAATAGGGTTTTGTGATATGATTATATGTAAGTACCTAAAATAGGAGGCAAACATATGAAAAAATATTTTTATTTTTTCCTAGCAGTCTTATTGGTAGTTAGTATAACTTTTAATTTATCATTAAATACAAAATTGAATGTCGCTAATAATAAAATAACTGAGATAAATGAAAATACTGCTTTAATTGTTGAAAGAAATATTAGACAAAGCATTGTAAACACAAAAGAATTAATAGATACAAACTCAAAAGAGGCGTTGTTCGGGCTACAAAGAACAGTTGAGGACTTAGCTGTATCCCTTATGCAGTGGTACCAATTAAACCAAACTGAAGAATTGACTAGCAGTACTACTATTCAAAAAGGGCTAAATGGAATTGAAGCTATTAGAAGTACAATTATTCATCACTTAAACAGGCAATATATAGTAAATGGAGACCAGCTACAGGTTGAAGATATCGAAATGTTAGAACGATTCAATGAAAATATGAATCGATTGTTACTGGTATATCATAATATTTAAAATTCTAAAAATCCTTTTTCAGCAGATAGTGGTTTGTGGCAAATAGCTAATAACTTTGAGGAAATGAGTAGATTATATAGGCATAGTAGTATTCCAAACAAGCATCCTGAATATATAAGCTTTGAAAAAGCTGTAAATAGTATAGGAGAGCAGTTGACTGAGTTAAAGGATTATGATATTAAAGTAGATAGTAAAAATGTATTTGTTAAAGAAGGGGTACACTATTATCAATTTAACCTAGGAAAGGAAAATGAGTTAGTGTACACAGTTGCTATTGATGCTAGAAGTGGAGCAATTAGAAATTTAGAATATAAAAAAGCAATAGACGGAAACAAATTACTTTCTAGCTATGAAACCTTAAACATTGCAACTAACTTTCTGAAGAAATATTATACCGGTGATTTTCAAACGGAAATGCTTTATATAAAAAATGATAACGATAATACATCACTTTACTCATTCAGATTCATTCCTATAGAGGATAATATAAAAATTTTGTCTGATGCATATATTGTTAATGTGTGTCCGCAGTCTGGTAGAATCTTAAAGTACTCAAATGATTATAATAATACAAAAGTTGTTTCGACAGAACAATACTTTTCTCAACAGGAGATTCTTACAAAAAATCCAAGTGATTTGGGTGTGTTAACCTATGAGGGTTTGACCTTAGTTAGATCATTTAGGACTAGATTTAGGCCAACCTTAACTCATAGTTTTAGAACAACTCAAAAAGATCAACAATTAATACTATATTATGATGTAAGAACAGGAGTATTAGTTCACCAACTATATCATCTTTATGAACAAATGCAACTTTAAAACATGCCCCCGGGTTCCGAAAGGAAATACCGAGGGGTTTTCTACATGGCAGAAAGGGGATAAAACCTATGGAAATAACCTTTTCCAATAATAAAGCTATTATTGAAAATATAGATCATTTTGACTTGAAGCATACCTTTGAATGTGGACAATGCTTCAGATGGAATGAGGAAGAGGATGGGAGTTATACAGGAATAGCCTTTGGAAAAATATTAAATGTAAAAAAAGATAATAACGTATTTGTTTTTAGTGATACAAACAAAGAGGATTTTGAAAATATATGGTTTAATTACTTTGACTTAGGTAGAAATTATGGAGAAATAAAGAGCTGTATAAATAGGGATGAAATGATAGAACAAGCAATAGAGTTCGGAAGTGGAATTAGAATTTTAAATCAAGAACTTTGGGAGACTATAGTGTCCTTTATTATATCAGCAAATAATAATATACCTAGAATTAAAAAGAGTATAGAAATGATTTGTGAAAGGTATGGAGAGTATATTGGAACATACAAGGGGCAAAAAAGATTTTCTTTCCCTGATGCTAATATATTGAAAGAGCTAAGGGAAGAGGATTTGAAGGAATGTAATACTGGCTACAGAGCAGGATATATTATTGAGTCTGCTAAAATTTTTTCTAATGAAAGGACTACATTAGACTTATTCAAAGAGTTAAATTCGGAAATGAGTTTAAAGGAATTAACAAGGTTTTCTGGGGTAGGGCCAAAAGTTGCCCATTGTATAAATGTTTTTGCCTTAGGGAAAAGAGATGCTTTTCCAGTGGATGTTTGGATTAAGAGAATTGTAGAGCATTTGTATTTTAAAGAGATAACAACTCCTCGAAAAATTCAGGACTTTGCATATGAAAAGTTCGGTCTGAATGCAGGATATGCTCAGCAATATTTATTCTACTACGCTAGGGAACTAAATCTAGGAAAAGAGAAATAAGGGGGGATTTTTATTTATGCTTGGAACAGTGGTTAATTCATTAGCTATTATTATTGGAGGACTAATGGGTATTTTGCTTAGGAAGGGAATACCTGATACCTACAAGGAAACAATTATGCAAGGCCTTGGGCTTTGTGTTTCTGTAATAGGTCTTATGGGTGCTTTTAAGACTCAGAACCTACTATTAGTAATATTTAGTATTGTTATTGGTATTATTATTGGAGAGGCCTTGAAAATTGAAGAGAGATTAAATTCCATAGGCGGTCATATGGAAAGGGCTGTAATGAAAATAAGTTATTGGTATAAAGCAATCTTGAAAAGAATAGGTAAGGAAATAGGTCAAAATGGCGGGCAAAATGAAGGCAGAATCACTAAGGGCTTTGTTACGGCGAGCCTTATTTACTGTGTTGGGGCTATGGCTATAGTCGGTTCCTTAGAAAGTGGTTTAACAGGGAATCACGAAACTCTATTTGCAAAATCTCTATTAGATGGAGTATCTTCTGTAATCTTTGCTTCCTCATTGGGTATTGGAGTTGTATTTTCTTCAATCGCAGTTTTTGTTTATCAAGGGTTTATTACCTTAACAGCAACATATGTTAAGTCCCTTTTAGTTGAAAGTGTAATTATAGAAATGTCAGCTATCGGGGGACTTTTAATTGCGGGTATTGGAATTAATATATTGGAAATAAAGAGAATAAAAGTAGGGAATATGCTTCCGGCGGTATTTATACCTATTGTATTTATTATATTTCAGCCTTTTCTTATTACAATAAGTGAGTTTTTTAAAAATCTAATGTAAAAATGCAAAAAACAAAGAAAAATAGAAAAATAATTTAAAATAGCTAGATAATGATTAATATTTCCGCATAATTGGCAATAATAGCATATAATCGGATTTGCTACCATTTAAGAATTTATATAACATATAAATGTAATTAGCACTCGCTCTAAGTGAGTGCTAATAAAGTGGCAAAATATAATTTTAATATTATAAAAATATAAGGAGGGTACTTTAATGAGTATTAAACCGTTAGGAGACAGAGTAGTAATTAAAAAGCTTGAGGCTGAAGAAAAAACAAAAAGCGGTATAGTATTACCTGGTACAGCGAAAGAGCAACCACAAATGGCAGAAGTTGTTGCAGTGGGCCCTGGTGGAGTTGTAGATGGAAAAGAAATAGTGATGGAACTAAAAGTTGGGGATAGAGTTATCTTCTCTAAATATGCAGGTACTGAAGTGAAATTCGACGGAACTGAGTACACAATTTTAAGACAAAGCGACATTCTTGCTATCGTAGAGTAGTTATAAATAATACATAGAGAAAACGAGGAGGTTATTAAATATGGCAAAAGAAATTAAATTTAGTGAAGAAGCTAGAAAGTCTTTAGAGGCTGGAGTTAATAAATTAGCTGATACTGTTAAGGTTACATTAGGACCTAAGGGAAGAAATGTAGTTATAGATAAAAAGTTTGGATCTCCACTTATAACTAATGATGGAGTAACTATTGCAAAAGAAATAGAGCTAAGTGACGCTTATGAAAATATGGGAGCTCAATTAGTAAAAGAAGTTGCTACTAAAACAAATGATGTAGCAGGGGATGGAACTACAACAGCTACACTTTTAGCACAGGCAATTATTAGAGAAGGTTTAAAAAACGTTGCAGCTGGTGCAAACCCTATGATTATGAAAAAAGGGATTCAAAAAGCTGTAAATGTAGCAGTTGAAGAATTAAAGGCTATTTCTAAGCCAATCGAAAGTAAAGAAGCGATTGCACAAGTTGGAGCAATTTCTGCTGCTGATGAAGAAATCGGAAAACTTATTGCAGATGCTATGGAAAAAGTAGGAAAAGATGGAGTTATTACGGTTGAAGAGTCAAAATCCATGGGAACTACTTTAGATGTAGTTGAAGGGATGCAATTTGACAGAGGATATTTATCACCATATATGGTTACTGATACAGAAAAAATGGAAGCAGTTTTTAATGATGCATACATTTTAATTACTGATAAAAAGATATCTAATATTCAAGATATTCTACCTGTTTTAGAGCAAATTGTTCAACAGGGTAAGAGATTAGTTATTATTGCTGAAGATGTTGAAGGTGAAGCATTAGCAACACTAGTAGTAAATAAATTAAGAGGAACTTTTGAGTGTGTTGCGGTTAAAGCTCCAGGTTTTGGAGATAGAAGAAAAGCAATGCTTGAAGATATTGCTATTTTAACTGGTGGAACTGTGATTTCAGAAGAGTTAGGCTATGACTTAAAATCTGCAACAATTGATATGTTAGGTAATGCTAGAACAGTAAAAGTAGGAAAAGAGAATACTACTGTTATTGAAGGCAGTGGAAATCCAAAAGCTATTGCAGATAGAGTTAGTCAATTAAGAGCTCAAGTTGAAGATACTACTTCTGAGTTTGACAAGGAAAAACTTCTTGAAAGATTAGCAAAACTTTCTGGTGGAGTTGCTGTAATTCAAGTTGGTGCTGCAACAGAAACAGAGTTAAAAGAAAGAAAACTAAGGATTGAAGATGCATTAAATGCTACAAGAGCTGCAGTTGAAGAAGGAATCGTTTCAGGTGGTGGAACTGCTTTAGTGAATGTTATTCCAGCAGTAGAAGCAATCATCAGCACTGTAGAAGGAGACGAAAGAACTGGGGTTAAAATTGTAAGAAGAGCATTAGAGGAGCCATTAAGACAAATAGTTGAGAATGCAGGACTTGAAGGTTCTGTTGTAGTTGAAAAAGTTATGAATGCAGAAAAGGGCATTGGTTTTGATGCATTAAACGAAAAATATGTAAATATGATTGAAACTGGTATAGTTGACCCTACAAAAGTAACAAGATCTGCATTACAAAACGCAGCATCTGTTTCTGCTATGCTATTAACTACTGAAGCAGCTATAGTTGATATTAAAGAAGATGTGCCACCTATGGGTGGAGGAATGCCTGGAATGGGCGGAATGGGAATGATGTAATTCCATTAAAAATTAAATATCTTGGGATAGTTAAAATTAATAAGTCGGGTATTTTAGAATACCCGACTTTACAATTTATTTCAATTCAGTTTTCATTTGTTGGTACTTAGTTTTTGCACTTTGTACATCTTGTTGTTGGGCTTGTTTTGTTTGATACCAACCTCTTTGTTTCATCGCATCAAATAATTGATATTGAATTTCTTGAGTTTCAGTAAGACATTTTGTAAGCTCTTGTCTTAAATTAGGGCAAGAAGTCTCAGTAATACCAGTGTTATAAGCAGAAGTAACTTGTTTCTCTGAAGCAATTAGATCATTCATTAATTCTTTCTCTGAAAAAGCAGGATTATTTGTAGGCATATAAAAACCTCCTTAAAATTATTGGTGAGAATTTAAATAATTTAATAAGTTATTATAGTGTTGCTTATGCTTTTGCGCTGCCTGTTGACAAAGGTTTTTTAGCTCTGTGTCAGTACAGTAATCCGCATAATTATTAAATTTTTTATTCATTAGAGATTCGTAGTTTAATTGATCCTCTAGAACCTTCAGGTTATTAGAATCTAATTTTTTTTGACCATTATTGTTTTGCATTGTTTGATTATTATTCATATCTGTATTAAACAATGTATAAACCTCCTTTTAATGAATATCTAATTGTAATTATAAAAAATTGTTGTCTTGATCTAAGTTATCACCATATTTTTTTCTTAAACTTTCATCATTTATTACATTATTGTTGTTATTGTTCTCAAATCCATTTGAAGAATGCTCATATAGAGCATGCTCTGTAATTAAATTACTTAATGGATATTCAGAACGGGAAGCAGAATTTAGCGCATTGATTAATGAGACGCTTTGAAGATTATTTTTAGGCTCATTCTTATCACTTTCTTTCATTTCTCACACTCCTTTTGCTTTTTTAATAAATCGCCTTATTATTATTAGCATTTCGGAGAAAATAAATTATGCATTTATCGATTAGATAAAGACCATATTATGTTGTATAATGAAAAAAAAGTAAAAAACTTAAAAAAGGGGAGAAATACTTTGATATACCGGCAATATGGAAAAACAAATAAAAATATTTCTGTGCTTGGTTTAGGTGGTATGAGATTTGGGAATGATGAAGACTATGCTGTTGAAGTAATAAGAAAGGCAAATGATTTAGGAATAAATTATTTTGATACTGCGCCCTTTTACTGTAGTGATAGAAGTGAAGATATTTTTGGAAAAGCATTTAAAAATATGACCGGTGAATTCTATGTTTCAACGAAAAGTGGAATTTTTAATGAGCCAACAGCAGATGATGTTAGAAGAAGAATAGAAAAATCATTAAAGAGATTAGGAGTAAATAAAATAGACTTTTATCATATGTGGTGCATTATGGATTTACGACAATATGAGAAAGTTATGGAGCAGGGTGGACCCTATGAAGGCGCTGTAAAGGCAAAGGAAGAGGGTTTAATAGATCACTTAGTTTTTTCTACCCATTGCAGTGGAAATGATATACGTAAAATAGTGGAAGACAATAGTTTTGAAGGAGTTTTACTAGGGTATAATGTAGTTAACCATCCATACAGACAAGAGGGTATTAAGGCAGCCCTTGAAAATAATATCGGAGTAAGTGTTATGAATCCATTGGGTGGGGGACTTATACCTAATAGCCCAGAATATTTTAATTTTTTAAAAGAAACAGAAGATGAGACTGTCTGTCAATCTGCACTAAGATTTATTTTAGCAGAGCCAGGGGTAACAACTGCATTAATAGGAGCATCATCAATAAAAGAATTAGAAGAAAATATTGGGGTTTTAAATTATCCACTAGTAGTTTCTGAGGCTAAGCGTAAGGAGATTAAAAGTAATATAAATGAAAGTATGGATAAACTATGTACTACATGTGGATACTGCTTAAAATGCCCTAAAAAAATAAAAATAAATAGATATCTAGAAGCATATAATATGAGTATTTTTAAAGATCACAAGGAAATGGAAAAATATTTAGAGTTTTTAAAAACACAAGGTGCACTAAAGGATGAAGAGGTTTTTGCTAAGGATTGTATTGAGTGTGGCAAATGTGAGGAATTATGCACACAAAAAATACCTATAATTAAAAGGCTAAAAGAAATTAGTTGCCTAAATCCAGCACATTAAAAATATTTAATATATAGAATATCTATAATAAATTATGTTGAAAGGATGATAATTTTGGAATTTAATTTACAAACAGGTATGAAGGCAGAAGTTGAAATTACAGTAGAGATGAAGGATACTGCACTAGCATTTGGTAGTGGTGGGGTAAAGGTCCTTGGTACTCCAATAATGATAGGTTTAATGGAGAATGCTTCATTAAAAGCCGTAGATCCTCATCTACCAGAGGGATTTGCAACCGTAGGCATAGATTTAGACGTAAAACATATAGCTTCAACCCCAATTGGAATGAAAGCCTATGCTAAGGCTGAATTAATTAAGATTGAAGGTAAGAAACTTCTATTCAAGGTTGAGGCATTTGATGAAATGGAAAAAATAGGTGAAGGTCTGCATAATCGCTACATAATTGAGCTAGAAAAATTTATTAAAAAATCAGAAAACAAAGGGAAATAATTGTTTTGATTTTAGAATAGAATTAGATATGTTTTGATATGAATGGATGTGAATTTATGGAATTGATCGATGCCATTAGAGAAAGAAGGAGTATAAGGAAATTTTTATCAGACCCTGTAGACGAAAAGGATATAATAGAAATTGTAGAAGCCGGAACCCTAGCCCCTAATGCTGAAAATCATCAAATGTGTAAATTTGTTGCTGTAACTAATACAGACTTAGTAGAAAAAATAGGAAAAGTTGTATCAAACAGAGTAAATCCTATTATCATTGCATGTAAGGACGTTGAGTACGAAAATATTAATCATCACAAATATTTTTTAACATTTTTTTAAGGATGCACCTGCTGTTATTTTAGCTTTTTCACGGCCATCTGCAAATGAGGTTGATTTGGCTTTAGATAAGTTAAACATGAAGGTGAATACTCCTATTCCGATAGATCCAATGCAGCAAAGTATGGGAGCTGCTATTCAAAATATTTCTTTAGCTACTCATGCAAAAGGGTTTGGTACTACTTGGATGTATGCTCCAGTTATAGCATATAGAGAAATAGGAGAAATTGTTATGTTTCCGAGCCATGGGTATTAACTGCCTTATTACCAATAGGAAGACCTGCTCAACAGCCTAATGCAAGGCCTAGGAAACCCATTGAAGAGGTATTTTCAATAATTAAATAAACATGTAAGCTTACTTCAAAATACAAATGTAATCTAATTATGATTTCTGCTCCAAAGTGTACGGAGTAGTAGGGTTAGCTTTCTACTGCTCCAGTACTAAATTAAAGTAGATCAGAATATAAACTAACACTAATTAGAAAAAAATAAAAGTAGACATTTGGTTTTATGGTTGATACTTTGTTAATTTTTTAGAAAAAACTTAATAAATTGCTTGACATTTTTTAAATTATTTGATAATTTAGATAATGGATACACACTAAATATTACATAAAATATCCCAAATAGGGATTATTTTTATTATAACGGCGGGGTTGTGTAGAGAAGAGTTCTATGTGGTTTCGCTGAAAAAAATATTGACTATATAGCCAATATTTCCAACGAAGCGTATAAATATTTTACTTTGAGATAGACTTAAAAAGTAAAATACTTATGCGTTTTTTATTGCTAAAATTTAAATTTCAGAAAATTATATATATTCTAACATTAGTGTTTAACTAAATTTTAACTTGCTAAAAATTTTATCGAGCAGTATAATAAGTGATAATTTATTAAATAGGAGGGTTATACATGGAAGATAAAATTGTGAAAGAAGGATTAACCTTCGATGATGTGCTTTTAATACCTGGTAAATCGGACATACTTCCAAGTCAAGTACAGCTTTCAACATATTTAACTAAAAAGATTAAGTTAAATATACCACTTATGAGTGCGGGAATGGACACTGTTACAGAAGGTAAAATGGCAATATCTATGGCGAGGGAAGGCGGAATCGGAATTATTCATAAAAATATGACAATTGAGCAACAGGCCCTAGAGGTTGATAAAGTTAAACGAAGTGAGCATGGAGTTATAGTTGATCCTTTTTATTTAGCTCCGGACAACTCTGTTGCGGATGCATTAGAATTGATGGAAAGATATCGTATTTCCGGGGTTCCAATCACAACAAAAGGTAAGCTTGTTGGTATCATTACAAATAGGGACATCAGATTTGAAACTAATTACGATAGACCAATCAAAGAAGTTATGACTAAAGATAATTTAGTTACAGCAATGGAAGGCATTACTATGGACCAAGCATTAGAAATATTAATGCAAAATAAAATTGAGAAGCTTCCTATAGTTGATAATGAAGGATTTTTAAAAGGTCTTATTACAATAAAAGATATAGAAAAGGCTATAAAATTTCCTAATTCTGCAAAGGATAGTAAGGGAAGACTCCTTGTAGGTGCGGCTGTTGGTATTACGAAGGATATGATAGAGAGAATTGATGCACTATACAAGGCAAAAGTTGATGTGGTTGTTGTAGATACAGCCCATGGACATTCTCAAGGAGTTATTGATGCAGTTAAAAAGATTAAGGCTATCTACCCAGAATTACAGCTAATTGCAGGAAATGTAGCAACTGCTGAAGCCACTGTTGAGTTAATTAAGGTTGGAGCAGATTGCGTTAAAGTAGGAATTGGGCCAGGTTCTATTTGTACAACTCGTGTTGTTGCAGGTATAGGAGTACCGCAAATTACTGCAGTTTATGATTGTGCAAAGGCTGCTAAGGAATATAATATACCTGTTATTGCAGATGGTGGAATTAAGTACTCTGGGGAAATAACTAAGGCTATAGCTGCAGGAGCTAACGTAGTGATGATGGGTTCTCTGTTTGCTGGAACGGAAGAGAGTCCAGGGGAAACAATTATCTATAAGGGAAGAAGCTTTAAATCATATAGAGGTATGGGTTCCATAGCCGCAATGCAATTAGGGAGTAAAGATAGATACTTCCAAGAAGATGATAAAAAGCTAGTACCAGAGGGTGTTGAAGGTAAAGTTCCGTATAAAGGACCGGTAAAAGATACGATTTTCCAATTAATTGGTGGTCTAAGAGCGGGTATGGGATACTGTGGAACAGGTAGTATAAAAGATCTTCAAGATAATAGTAAATTTATTAGAATTACAAATGCTGGACTTAAAGAAAGTCATCCTCATGATATAGCTATAACAAAAGAGGCTCCAAACTATAGTTTACATGATTAATTTCAGCCGAGTAAAATACTCGGCTTTACCATATTTAACTAATTAAACAAAGAAGGGAAGAACGATATGACAAATGAAATGATTTTGATAATTGACTTTGGTGGACAATATAGTCAATTAATTGCTAGAAGAGTTAGAGAAAAAAATGTTTTCTGTGAAGTAGTTTCATATAAAACACCCTTAGAGAAAATCAAAGAGAAAAACCCTAAAGGAATAATTTTTAGTGGTGGGCCTGCAAGTGTATACAGTGAGAATTCTCCTACTGTGCCAGTTGAAATATTTAAAATGGGTATACCTATTTTAGGAATCTGCTATGGTGGTCAATTAATGGCCCAAGTATTAGGCGGAAATGTTAATAGAGCAAATAAAAAAGAGTATGGAAAAACAGCATTAAAATTAAACAGTAAGTCTTTATTATTCAATAATCTACCAAGTGAATTAGTGTGTTGGATGAGTCATACGGACTTTATTGAAATAGCACCAGAAGGCTTTGAAATAACAGCTACTACACTAGATTGTCCAGTAGCTACAATGGAAGATGAGGCTAATAAATTATATGCGGTACAGTTCCACCCAGAGGTTGAGCATACAGAATTTGGAAGGGAAATTATACAAAATTTCGTATTTGGAATTTGTCAGTGCGAAGGAACTTGGACAACTGAAAATTACATCAAGGAAGAAATTGAGAAAATAAGAAATGTTGTTGGTGACAAAAAGGTACTTTGTGCATTATCTGGGGGTGTAGACTCCTCAGTTGCGGCTGTTCTTGTTCATAGAGCAATTGGAGACAATTTGTCTTGTATATTTGTTGATCATGGAATGTTACGTAAAGGTGAAGGTGACCAGGTAGAAAAGCTATTCAAAAACGAGTTTAAAATGAATTTTAAAAGAGTTAATGCTAAGGAGCGTTTTTTAGGAAAATTGGCAGGAGTAAGTGACCCAGAGACAAAGAGAAAAATTATCGGTGAAGAATTTATCCGTTTATTTGAAGAAGAGGCGAGCAAAATAGGCCAGTATGACTTCTTAGTTCAAGGAACTCTTTATTCAGACGTTATAGAGAGCGGTACTGATACAGCAGCGGTTATAAAAAGTCATCATAACGTAGGTGGTTTACCAGAGGATATGACTTTTAAATTAATAGAGCCATTTAGATTATTATTCAAGGATGAAGTTAGAGCTGTTGGAACTGAACTTGGACTAGCTGATGAAGTGGTTTGGAGACAACCATTCCCAGGACCTGGTTTAGCTGTTCGTGTTTTAGGAGAGTTAACTGATGATAAGCTAGAAATAGTTAGAGAAGCAGATGCTGTAGTTAGAGAAGAAATTAAAAATGCAGGATTAGATAGAGATATATGGCAATATTTTGCCGTACTTCCAAATATTCAGAGTGTAGGGGTTATGGGTGACGAAAGAACCTATGCTCATACGATTGCCATTAGAGCAATCACTAGTACAGATGCTATGACCGCAGACTGGGCTAGAATACCTCATTCCGTATTAGAGAAAATTTCAAACAGAATAGTTAACGAAGTAAAAAATGTAAATAGGATTGTATACGATATTACTTCAAAGCCACCTGCAACTGTAGAGTGGGAATAAATGCAAAATGCCTAGACTTAAGTGTTCTAGGCGTTTTCACTATAAATACGAAAAAAAGAATAAAAATATAAAAAAATGTTTGACCTTTTTTAAAGCATTTGTTATTATATAGTTGTAAATTAAATATCGAAAAGAAACTCATATAATGTCGAAAATAAGGTTCGACAGTCTCTACAGGATGACCGTAAATCATTCTTCTATGAGTGAAAGTGTATCTAGGGTTCCGTTCATTTTTGAAGCTGGTCCGAGCGATACAGGCATCGTTGATCATCGTTGATGTCACACCGAAGGGACAAAAGCCCGGGCGGATAGGTTTCACTTATAAAATAACCTATCCATCCGAGCTTTATTTTTTTGTAAATCGGGTATTATATATACAATTGGGATTGTTATTCAGCTATGAGTTGACTTTTCAAAAAACTCAATGGGGTTATAAAAAAAAGGAGGCTACATCAATGAATGAATTTTTCAAGCTAAAAGAGCACAACACAACTGTAAAAACTGAAGTTATTGCAGGGATCACAACGTTTGTAACAATGGCTTACATTCTAATTGTTAACCCACTAATGTTATCTGAAACTGGTATGAACTTTAATGCAGTATTTATGGCAACTTGTTTATCAGCAGCAATTGGTACTTTAATTATGGGACTTTATGCTAACCTTCCATTTGCTCAGGCACCTGGTATGGGATTAAATGCTTTCTTTACGTATAGTGTTGTATTTGGTTTAGGTTACTCTTGGGAAGCAGCTTTAGCAGCGGTATTTATTTCTGGTTTATTTTTTATTTTTCTAACAGTAACTGGAGTTAGAGAGTTAATTGTTGAAGCTATACCAAATTCTTTAAAGCATGCGATTGCAGCAGGTATTGGATTATTTATAGCACTTATCGGATTCAAAAATGCAGGAATTGTTGTACCAAGTGGAGCAACTCTTGTAACTTTTGGAAACTTCTTAGAAGCACCTGTTTTATTAGCGGTTATTGGTTTAATAATTACAGCATTTTTAATGGCTAAAAATATAAGAGGCGGATTATTATTCGGAATCATTGCTACAACATTAATTGGAATTCCTATGGGAGTTACAGATACAACAATGACAAGTTTTTCATTAAATATTGGAGACACTTTATTTAAAGCCTTCAATCCTGGATTCAGAGATTTAATGGGAATGCAAGGTGGATTTGGACCTGTATTACTAAGTATTTCAACAGTAGTTATCTCTTTCGCATTAGTAGATATGTTCGATACAATTGGAACTTTAATTGGAACTGGAGCTAAAGCAGGAATGCTTGATGAAAAAGGTAAACTGCCAAACATGAATAAAGCATTATTGGCAGACGCAGTTGCAACTTCTGCAGGGGCATTACTTGGAACATCAACTGTTACAACTTATGTTGAGTCAGCAGCAGGGGTAGCAGAAGGTGGAAGAACTGGTTTAACAGCAGTAACAACTGGTATTATGTTTATTCTTGCAATCTTTATTGCACCATTTGCCCTAATGGTTCCAGGAGAAGCGACAGCACCAGCATTAATCATTGTTGGGGTTTTAATGATGAGTACAATTAAAAATATTAACTTCGAAGATTTTGAAGAAGCAGTACCTGCATTCTTTACAATAGCAATTATGCCGTTTTCATTCAGTATTGCAAATGGTATTGGAGCTGGATTAATTTTCTACCCTATCACTAAATTAGCGGCAGGAAAATCAAAAGATGTTCATCCAGCAGTCTATGTATTGGCTTTACTGTTCATCGCAAAATTAGCATTTTTACCTCGTTAAGTTATAGAGCAGCTAAGTTACTCTTAGCTGTCTTTTTTTACAAAAAATCAGGGTATTTTAAGTGGGGGTGTAGTAATCTATGCATAAAAAAATTGGAATAATCGGTGGTGGACAGTTAGGAAAAATGAGCATTTTAGAAGGTAAAAAACTTGGACTTAGCTTTGTAATACTAGATCCCTCTTCTGATTGTCCAGCGTCGACTATAGTTGACGAACAAATAGTCGATAACTACTTTAATGAAGAAAAAATTAAAGAATTAGCAGATAAGACAGATATATTAACCTTTGAATTTGAACATATTAATGCAGACTATCTTATGAGGTTAGAGTCAATGGGCTATAAAATTTATCCGTCACCATCTACATTAAAGATGGTTCAAGACAAATATCAACAGAAAACATTTTTAAATAAACATGATATACCTACCCCTAGGTTTATGAAAGTAGATTCAGTTAAAACTATTACTGAAGCTATAAAAGATTTTGGACTACCATTAGTATTAAAAAGCTGTACAGGTGGCTATGATGGAAAGGGTAACTATTTAATTAGAAGTCACAATGAAATAGAGCTTGCATACGAAACTCTAAGTAAAGGTTCAGAAAATCTAATGGTAGAAGAGTTTGTAAAATTTAATATGGAAATTTCCGCATTAGTTGCAAGAGACATTAATGGAAAAATGGAAATATACCCTCTGGCAGAAAATATTCATAAGGATAATATTCTAATAAGAACTATTGTGCCAGCAAGAATTAATAAAGAGATAGAGAAAAAGGCTAAAGCCCTTGCATTAAAAACTATGGAGCATCTAAAAGGTGTAGGCGTATTTTGTATAGAAATGTTTGTAAGTAATGACGGAGATGTTTTAATAAATGAAATAGCACCTAGAACTCATAATTCTGGTCACTATACAATCGAGGCCTGCAGGACATCACAATTTAGTCAGCATTTAAGAGCAATTCTGGAATTACCCTTAGGAAGTACAGAGCTACTAAAACCAGCCGTTATGGTTAATATTTTAGGGGAAGAGGGTTTTGAAGGAAAGACCGAAGTTATTGGTTTAGAGGAAACTTTAAAAATAGCAGAATGTAATGTCCATATATATGGCAAGAAAGATACCAGTGGAAAAAGAAAGATGGGACATGTAACAATACTAGAAGAGAATCTAGATAAAGCTTTAGAAATTAGTGATATGGTTTTAAATACATTAAAGGTAATAAGTAGTTAGGAGGAATTTTATGAGAGATCCATTAGTGAGTATTATAATGGGAAGCGATTCAGATTTACCTATTATGAAAGAGGCAGCACAAATCTTAGATGAACTTTCGGTACCCTATGAATGTACTATAGTTTCGGCTCATAGGACTCCTGACCGAATGTTTGATTTTGCTAAGGTAGCAGAATCTAGAGGAATTAAGGTTATTATTGCTGGGGCTGGTGGGGCTGCTCATCTTCCTGGAATGGTAGCATCTTTAACGAACTTACCGGTTATAGGAGTACCAGTAAAAAGTAAATCCTTTAGTGGAGTGGATTCACTATACTCTATAGTCCAAATGCCTCCAGGAATTCCAGTAGCAACTGTTGCAATTGATGGAGCAAAAAATGCAGGTATATTAGCAGCTCAAATTGTGGCCCTTGAAAATAGCAGTGTGAAGGACAAAGTTAAAGAGTACAAGGATAGTTTAAGAGAAATGGTTGAGGATAAAGCCCAAAATTTAGAGAAAATAGGCTATGAAAAGTATCTAAGTAATAACAAATAATTAAATATCAATATTTGTGGAGGTGTTAATATGGGAGAATTACAAAGGTTAGAGAAATTATATGAGGGTAAAGCTAAAAGAGTATATAAAACTAATATCGAAAAGCAATTTATAGTAGAGTACAAGGATGATGCAACAGCATTTAATGGTGAGAAAAAAGGTACAATCTCTAATAAAGGATTAATAAATAATGAGATGTCTGCACACTTATTTAAAATACTAGCTGATGCAGGAATTGAAAACCATTTCATCGAGCTTTTAAATGAAAGAGAAATGCTTGTAAAATCAGTAGAAATAATTCCGATTGAGGTAATGATTCGAAATGTAGTGGCAGGATCCTTAGCAAAAAGACTAGGACTAGATGAGGGGACTGAGTTAAGTAAAACAGTAATCGAATTTGCATATAAGAGTGATGAGCTTGGAGATCCAATGATAAATGACTATCATATTGATGCCTTAAACTTAGCAACTAAGGAGCAGTTAGATACTATAAAGTCCTTAAGTATAAAAATTAATGAGGTTTTAGAGAAGTACTTTTTAGAAAAAGACTTAAGATTGATTGACTATAAATTAGAATTTGGATTATTTGAGAACAGAGTTATTTTAGCAGATGAAATATCTCCTGATACTTGTAGATTGTGGGATGTTAATACTAATGAGAAATTAGACAAAGACCGTTTTAGAAGAGATTTAGGTAATGTTGAAGAGTCATATATAGAAGTATTAAGAAGATTAAAGGCATAGGAGGAATAAATAATGAAGGCTAAGGTGTATGTAACATTAAAAAATAGTATCGCTGACCCACAGGGTAACGCAATTAGAGGTGCACTTAATAAAAAAGGTTTTTCAAATGTTGAGGATGTAAGAATTGGAAAGCTAATCGAAATTGAATTAGGGGATATTACGAAAGAAGTAGCAGAAAAACAATTAAATGAAATGTGTGAGAAACTTCTAGCAAATACAGTAATTGAAAAATACGAGTTCGAAATAATATAAATTTAACCAATAAGCCTTATTATGAGGAGTGATAAAAATGAAGTTTGGGATAATTGTATTTCCTGGATCAAATTGTGATATAGATTGTTACCATGTTTTAAAGGATATTTTAAAAAAAGATGTTGAATATGTATGGCACGACACTGATAACTTAGATAAATATGACTGTATTGTAATACCTGGAGGATTCTCCTACGGGGATTATTTAAGATGTGGGGCTGTTGCACAGTTTTCTAAGGCTATGGAACAGGTTAAAGTCCATGCAAGTGAAGGAAAACTTGTAATAGGAATATGTAATGGATTCCAAATTCTAACAGAGGCTGGATTATTACCAGGAGCACTAGTTAGAAATAAAAATCTAAAGTTTATATGTGATACTGTAAGCCTTCAAGTTGAAAATACTTCAACACCTTTTACTAATCTTTGCAAAGAAGGTCAGATTATTGATATTCCAATTGCCCACGGGGAAGGGAATTATGTGGTTGATGAAGATATTTTAGAAAATATGAAGAAGAATAATCAAATCATATTTACCTATAAGGATAATCCTAATGGCTCTCTTTTAAATATTGCTGGTGTATGTAATGAGAACAAAAATGTTATAGGAATGATGCCACATCCTGAAAGAGCAAGTGAAGCACTACTTGGAAATAGTGATGGTTTAGTAATTTTTGAATCTATCATTAATTATTTTGAAGGAGGGGCAAAAAATGAGTAATGCATATGAATTAGTAGGACTTAAGAAAAGTGAATATGATAAAGTTTTAGAAGTTTTAGGTAGAGAACCAAATGAGCTCGAGCTTAATATGTATGGAGTTATGTGGTCAGAGCATTGTAGCTACAAACATTCAAGAGCATTATTTAGACATTTCCCTACTTCTAATGAAAGAGTACTTCAAGGTCCTGGAGAAAATGCAGGAATTATAGATATAGGAGATAACTTAGCTGTTGCTATGAAAATAGAAAGTCATAATCACCCATCAGCTATTGAGCCATATCAAGGGGCTGCAACAGGGGTAGGGGGAATTATTAGAGATATATTTGCCATGGGAGCTAGACCTATTGCATTACTTAACTCCCTTAGATTCGGTGAAATAGAAAATGATGTTAGAGTTAAATATTTATTTGAAGGTGTAGTAGAGGGTATAGCAGGTTATGGAAACTGTATGGGAATACCTACTGTTGGTGGAGAAGTATATTTTAATAAATCATATCAAGGTAATCCATTAGTAAATGCCATGTGTGTAGGTATTATTGAGCACGATAAAATCCATAGAGGTAACGCCTCTGGTGTGGGTAATTCAATTATGTACGTAGGAGCTGCAACTGGTAGAGATGGTATGGGTGGGGCTAGCTTTGCATCTGTTGAACTTACAGAGGAATCAGAAGAAAAAAGATCCGCAGTGCAGGTTGGGGACCCATTTATGGAGAAACTTTTATTAGAGGCTTGTCTTGAGTTATTAGCCACTGGGTGTGTAGTAGGTATTCAGGACTTAGGGGCAGCGGGACTAACTTCTGCATGTTGTGAGACAGCAACTAGAGGAGAAGGGGGCATGGAAATTGATGTCTTAAAGGTTCCAAGACGTGAAAAGGGAATGATTCCTGTTGAAATTATGATTTCCGAGTCTCAAGAGCGAATGCTTCTAATAGTCGAAAAAGGTCGTGAAAACGAAGTAAATGAAATAGTTGAAAAGTGGGGCCTACATTCAGTAGTAATAGGTAAAGTAACAAATGATGGAATGCTTAGGGTTATGGAAGGGGACAAGGTAGTAGGAGAAATGCCTGCTAACTCCTTGGATTCTTCAGGAGCACCTAGATATTATAAGGATTATGAAGTGCCAGCCTATTATGAAGAGCTAAAAAACTTTAAATCATCGGATGTTAAGGAGCCTGATAATCATAATGAAGTTCTATTAAATATGATAGGTTCTCCAAATTTGTGTAGTCGTGAATGGATATATAAACAATATGATCATATGGTTAGAACTAGTACTGTAGTAAAGCCTGGTTCAGATGCAGCAGTAATGAGAGTTCGAGGAACAAATAAAGGAATCGCCTTAACAACGGACTGTAATAGTAGATATTGCTATTTAGATCCTAGAGAAGGAAGTAAAATTGCTGTAGTTGAGGCTGCAAGAAATGTTGTATGCAGTGGTGCTTTACCATTAGCTATTACAGATGGACTTAATTTTGGTAGTCCTGAAAAGCCTGATAGATTCTGGCAATTTAGAGAGTGTATATTAGGAATTAGTGAAGCCTGTAGAGAACTAGACACTCCTGTAATAAGTGGAAATGTAAGCTTCTATAATGAAACAGAAAAGGATGCAATATACCCAACCCCAATGATTGGAATGGTAGGAGTACTTGAAGATGTTGAAAAAGCATGTACAATGGAGTTTAAGAAAGAGGGAGACATTATAGTTCTTTTAGGTGAAACGAAGGACGAGATTGGCGGTAGTGAGTATTTATCTAGAATACACGGGCTTGAGAAAGGTAAGGTTCCGTTCCTTAACCTAGCATTAGAGAAGAAAATCCAAAAAGTATTATTAAGTTCAATCGAAAAAGGGTTTATAAAGTCTGCTCATGATTTAAGTGAGGGTGGCCTAGCCGTAGCCTTAGCAGAGAGTGCAATAAATTCTGGACTAGGTACTAAAATTGCAATCAACTCAAACCTAAGAAATGATGTTGAGCTTTATTCAGAAAGTCAATCAAGATTTTTAGTTACTTTAGAAGATAGCAGTTTAGAACTTTTAAAGAAAGCATTAGAAAGTGAAAATATTCCTTATAGTATATTAGGAAAAGTTGAAGGAACAGAATTACAAATAGATATAAATAATAATAGTGTTGTTAAATTGCCTATTAATCAAATGGAAGAGGTTTGGAGAGGGGCTATCCAATGTTTAATGGAATAAATGACGATAAACTAAGAGAAGAATGTGGAGTAATTGGAATTTATAAAAGTGATACAGAAAGTGTTGCTCAGCATGTTTACTTTGGTCTCTATAGTTTACAGCATAGAGGACAGGAAAGTGCTGGAATTGCAACGAATAACGGAACACAAACCCATTATCATAAAGGTATGGGTTTAGTTCCAGAGGTTTTTAATGATGAAACACTAGGTAAGCTAAAGGGACATATTGGAATAGGACATGTTAGATATTCTACAACTGGGGAGAGTTATGTCGAAAACGCTCAGCCCCTATCTGTTAGATATAAAGGTGGGAGTATTTCATTAGCCCATAATGGTAATTTAGTAAATACTAAGGCAATCAGGAGTCAGTTAGAGGACGATGGAGTAGTATTTCAAACAACAATAGATAGTGAAGTAATTGTAAATTTAATCGCAAGATATAGTAATGATGGAATTGAATATGCAATAAAGAGAACGATGGATCAAATTAAAGGGGCCTACGCATTGGTTGTAATGACAGAAGATTCTGTATTTGGGGTAAGAGATCCTCTTGGTTTAAGGCCTCTATGTTTAGGTAGCATAGAAGGTGGATACGTACTAGCCTCAGAAAGCTGTGCACTAGAAACTATGGGTGCAACATTAATAAGAGATATAGAGCCAGGTGAAATAATACGAATAAGTAAAGAAGGCACATTTTCTATCTATTACACAAAAGAATCTAAAAAGAATGTCTGTATTTTCGAATATATTTATTTTGCTAGACCTGACAGTGTAATGGAAAACATCAGTATATATGAATCTAGAAAAAATGCAGGAAGAATTTTAGCTAAAGAGCATCCAGTTGATGCAGATATGGTAATAGCTGTTCCAGATTCATCCATACCTGCTGCAATTGGCTATGCAGAAGAATCTGGCATTCCTTTTGGAGAGGGACTGATGAAAAATAGATATGTAGGAAGAACCTTTATACAGCCAACTCAATCCATGAGGGAGTTAGCCGTAAGATTAAAGCTTACTCCACTAAAGCAAAATGTTAATGGAAAAAGATTAATAATGATAGATGATTCTATAGTAAGAGGAACAACTAGCAAACAAATAGTGGAGAGTTTAAAGGCTGCAGGAGCAAAAGAGGTTCATGTAAGAATAGTCTCGCCGCCAGTAGCTTATAGCTGTTACTTTGGTATTGATACACCGGATAGAACGCAACTTTTAGGTGCAAATAAAACAATTGAAGAAATTAGAAATTTTATTGGAGCGGATAGCCTAGCTTATATAAGTTTAGAAGGATTAGTTGAATCTACTGGTTTAAATAATGAACAATTTTGTTTAGCATGTTTTAACGGTAATTATCCGATAGAAGTTTCAAATATATAGACTATAGAAACACTATTAAACCAGGAGGGGAAGTCGGTAATGGATAATAATATGACATATAAGAGTGCTGGAGTTGATGTTGAAGAGGGTCAAAGAGCAGTTCAACTTATGAAAAGGCACGTTCAAAGTACTTTTAATGAAAATGTATTAGATGATATAGGTGGATTTGGTGGTCTATTTGCCCTAAATTTAGACGGAATTAAAGAGCCGGTTTTAGTATCGGGAACGGACGGGGTTGGAACAAAACTAAAGCTAGCATTTTTAATGGATAAACATGATACTATTGGTCAAGATTGTGTTGCTATGTGCGTAAATGATATTCTTTGTCAGGGTGCAACTCCGTTATTTTTTCTAGACTATGTTGCTACGGGTAGCCTGAAGGCTGAAAAAGTAGCAGATATTGTTAAAGGAGTAGCAGTGGGCTGTAAAGAGGCGGGTTGTGCTTTAATTGGCGGAGAGACTGCAGAAATGCCAGGTTTTTATGCAGAGGGTGAATACGATATGGCAGGATTTGCAGTAGGGATTGCTGACAAATCAAAGGTTATAACAGGGAGAAGTATAAGACCTGGGGATATAATTATTGGACTTAAGTCCAGTGGTATTCATAGTAATGGTTACTCATTAGTTAGAAAGCTACTTTTAGAAAAAGAACAAATGGATTTAAATAGCTATGTAGAAGTACTAAATGGAACTTTAGGTGAGGTATTACTTAAACCTACTAAGATATATGTAAAACCAGTGATAGAAGTAATTAGAAAAGTTGAAGTAAAGGGGATTTCTCATATAACCGGTGGTGGATTTTTTGAAAATATACCCCGCATCCTTCCAGAAGATGTAGACGCCCAAATAAATATTGATAGCTGGGACAAACCTGAGATTTTCAACCTTATCCAAGAAAAAGGTAATATATCTTTAGAAGAGATGTACAGTACTTTTAATATGGGTATTGGTATGATGCTAATTGTTAGCCCTGAGGATAAAGAAGATGTTTTAGATATATTGTTATCAAAAGGTGAAATAGGATTTGTTATTGGAGAAATAAGTGAAGGAAATAAACAGGTGAAGCTATGTCAAGAGTAAAAATAGCTGTTTTAATTTCAGGTAGTGGCTCAAATCTTCAAGCTCTTATGGATTCAATTAAACTAGGCGAAATTGATGGAGATATTAAATTAGTTATATCTAATAAAAAAGGCGTTTATGGATTAGAAAGAGCTGAAACTAATAACATCAAAACATATGTAATTGATAGAGAAACATATGCTGAACAAAAGCAACGGGATAATTTATTATTAGACTTATTAGAGAGTAATAAAATTGACTTAGTCGTTTTAGCTGGATATTTAGCTATGGTACCAGAAAACGTTATTAATAGATATAGGAACAAAATTATAAACATTCATCCATCATTAATTCCTAGCTTCAGTGGCAAAGGTTTTTATGGTGGGAATGTACACAGAGCCGCTGTAGAGCGTGGCGTAAAAATAACCGGAGCTACGGTACATTTTGTTAACGAGGAAACCGATGGTGGTCCAATTATATTACAAGAAATTGTTAAAGTTGATGTTAAGGATACAGCAGAGGATGTTCAAAAAAAAGTATTAGAAGTTGAACATAAAATTTTACCTTATGCAGTAAAGCTATTCATAGAACGTAGATTAAGGGTAGTTGATAACAAAGTTGAAATTTTACAATGATAAGTAAAGGGGTGCAGCTTTTATGATAAAAAGAGCATTAATTAGCGTTTCTGATAAGACAGGAATTGTTGAATTTTCTAAAAAACTTGCAGATTTAGGTATAGAAATTCTATCTACGGGTGGTACAGCTAATCTATTAAGGCAATCCGGAGTGGATGCAATTGATGTTTCATCGGTTACTAGCTTTCCAGAATGCCTAGATGGAAGAGTTAAGACTCTACACCCTGTCATTCATGGTGGGATACTTGCTATCAGAGATAACGAAGAGCACATGAGTACTTTGGAGAAACTTAATATTACACCAATAGACCTAGTTGTTATTAATCTATATCCATTTAAAGAAACAATTCTGAAAGAGGGAGTAACTTTAGAGGAGGCAATTGAGAATATTGACATTGGTGGGCCAACGATGCTAAGGTCATCAGCAAAAAATTATAACTTTGTTACAGTTGTTACTGACCCAACAGACTATTGCAGAGTTCTTGAAGAGATTGAAAAAGATGGTGATACTAAATATGACACTAGATATGATTTAGCTTTAAAAGTCTTTAGACATACAAGTCACTATGATACTTTAATTGCTAATTATTTAGGTAAAGATAAAGAAGCCTTTCCAAATACTTTAACTATGACTTATGAGAAGGTTCAGGATTTAAGATATGGAGAAAATCCCCACCAAATGGCTGCTTTTTATAGAGAAATTGGAGACAAAAGAGGAACATTAGTTGAGGGCGAACAATTACAGGGAAAAGAATTATCCTTTAATAATATTAATGATGCAAATGGAGCCTTAGAGCTTTTAAAAGAATTTACTGAACCAACTGTAGTAGCTGTAAAACATACAAACCCTTGTGGTGTAGCTTCTGATTTAAATATATATGAGGCTTATAAAAAAGCATATGAGTCAGATCCTCAATCAATTTTTGGTGGAATAATTGCAGCAAATGAAGTTATAGATGGAAGAACTGCAGATTTAATGAAGGATATATTTTTAGAGGTAATAATAGCTCCTGACTTTACTGAAGAGGCTTTAGAAATATTTAAAGCAAAAAGCAATTTAAGATTAATTAAAATTAATGATATTACCCTAAAACTTGAAAAAAATATGGACTTTAAAAAGGTGGCAGGTGGATTATTAATACAAGATTCAAATAATGAATTAGTGGATGAACAAAAAGTAGTTACTAAAAATATCCCAACAGATGAGGAAAATGAGGATTTAATATTTGCTTTTAAAATAGTTAAGCATGTTAAATCAAATGCTATAGTTATAGCTAAAAATAAACAAACCTTAGGAATCGGACCAGGACAAACTAGTAGAATATGGGCATTACAAAATGCTATAAGAAATGCTGAGCATAATCTTGTTGGATCAGTACTAGCATCTGATGCATTCTTTCCATTTAAGGATGTAGTTGAGGAAGCTATTAAATCTGGAGTAAAAGCAATCATTCAACCAGGTGGTTCTGTTAGAGACGAAGAGTCTATTAATGTTTGTAATGAAAATGGAGTTTCGATGGTATTTACAGGTAAAAGACATTTTAAACACTAATATAGTTTTGTATTTACTATTTTGAAGGCGGTGAGATAATGAAGGTATTAGTAATAGGTAGTGGTGGAAGGGAACATACCTTAGTTTGGAAACTAAGTCAAAGTCCATTGGTTACGGAAATATTTTGCGCTCCTGGAAACCCAGGAATCGCAAACTTAGCGAAATGTGTTGACATAGAGGTAGAGAATATTGAAAAGCTTGTAGAATTTTCCCGGGAAATGAAGATAGAGTTTGCTATTGTCGGCCCGGAGGCACCTTTAGTGTTAGGGATTGTCGATGCCTTTAGAAAAGTGGGTATTAAGATCATTGGTCCTTCGAAACACGCTGCTAGGTTAGAAGGAAGTAAGTCTTTTTCAAAAGATTTTATGATGAAATACGGTATTTCAACGGCTAAATATAATGAAGTAGACAATTATGATGAAGCAATTAAAGTATTAGAGAATTATAGCTATCCAGTAGTTATTAAGGCCGACGGTTTAGCTTCAGGAAAAGGTGTCCTTATTTGTGAAAATAGAGAAGAAGCTATTAATGGACTAACAGATATACTTAAAACAAAAGTATTTGGTAGTGCTGGGGATAAAGTAGTTATTGAAGAGTTTTTAGAGGGTATAGAAACTTCAATTTTGTGCTTTGTTGATGGAAAGACCATTGTTCCAATGGTGAGTTGTCAAGATCATAAAAGAATATTTGATGGGGACAAAGGACCTAACACTGGCGGTATGGGTACTTATTCTCCAAACTATGTATATACTGAAGAGATTTCAAAGATAGTGGATGAGGACATATTAAAGCCTACATTAAAAGGGATTCAAGAGGAGAATATGGATTATAGGGGAATTCTTTTTATAGGTCTTATGATAACCAAAGAGTGTCCGAAGGTATTAGAATATAATTGTAGATTTGGGGATCCAGAAACTCAAGTAGTTTTACCAAGACTGGATAGTGATTTAGTAGAAATATTTTTAGCCATGCTAGACTATAAATTATCAGAAATGAATATAAAATGGAATGATAAAGCAGCTGTATGTGTGGTTTTAGCCTCCGGTGGATATCCTGGGGATTATGAAAAAGGAATACCTATATATGGCCTAGAGAATAAAATAGACAATGCTATAGTATTTCATTCAGGGACAAAAATGTTAGATGGAGAAATTGTTACGAATGGTGGACGAGTTTTAGGTGTAACAGCATGGGGAGATGATATCGAAACAGCTCGAAAAAATGCCTATTATAATGTAGAAAAAATAAATTTTGTTGGAAAAACCTATAGAACAGACATAGCTACAAGATAATAAATTATAAACCCACTCTTAGTGGGTTATTTTTTTTATTTTTGACTATTTTTGTATTCTTCATATAAAGTATTAACTAAATTACTTGGATAAAAATGCTTCGAATCCGTTACATCCACATCTCTAACCATATCTAATGGCATAACATATGGATTCATACTTTTTTCAACTATTTTATAATCTCTCTTATTGTAAGTATCGTCAATGATGTCTTGTGGATTTCTACTATGATTAGGTGTTTTATTGTTCATATTAATTCTCCTTAAGGTAATTTAATTATAGTATTTACATAGTTATAAAAATTAGAAATGGGAAATAATACAAATGGTTGTCTAATTTAGAGCAAAAAAGAGGAAAAGTGCCAACAGTAGAGAATTATTAATAAATATAAATAAACAAACAAGAGGTGATTTTGGTGGCCTACGAATCAAAAATAAAAGATGAGTTTACTGAAGAGCTTTTTAAAGCTATTTTGAAACTAGAAACTATGGAGGACTGCTATCGTTTTTTTGAAGATATATGTACCATAAAAGAAATACAGTCAATTTCTCAGAGACTTGAAGTGGCTAAGCTTCTAAAGGGTGGAAAAACATATAATGAAATTGAGGATAAAACCGGAGCAAGCGCAGCTACAATTAGCAGGGTAAGCAGATGTCTTCACTATGGATCCGATGGTTATAAGCTAATTTTACAGAGACTTGAAGAAAACTAAAAAAGGTAAGAATAAGAGAATAAGTATATTTGAATTATATATTTATTCTCTTAATTATTTTTTGATACTATAAATAATTAATTATCATCTAGTGAAAATGCTTTGTGAAGTATGTTAACTGCTTTTTTTGCATGCTCTTTGGCTACTAAACAGGATATAGTCAAATGGGAGTCGGAACTTTGGAAAATTTGAATATTTTCACTTCCTAAGGCTTTTACTATTGTAGCCATTACTCCCGGAATTCCTGTAATTCTACTTCCAATAATGGTGACCTTACTACAACCATCTAAGTAAATATAGTTTAAAGTGAGGTCATTTAAAATATTCTCAAGGGCTTCTAGGTCCTTCGATTCTATAGTGAATACCTTTTTATCAATAAAGAAGTTTATCATATCAATACTAATATCACATTCCGTAAGTCTAGATAATAATGAAGATTCTTTGTCGGATTTACCTTCTGTATAGACTGTAACCTGTACGATATTATCCTTATGTGTAATTGCCGTAAGCAGTGTAGTTCTTAATTCTGAGACACTATATAGTTGTTTGTAGTGAGAGTGTATAGTTGTACCAGGATGATCAGATAAGGTATTTTTAATTTTTAGTGGAATATTGCCATACTGTGCGATTTCTACAGCTCTAGGGTGTATAACTTTAGCGCCTTTTTCAGCCATTTGGAATATCTCCTCGTAATTTATTTCCTCGATTATTTTTGCCTTAGGTACTACATTCGGATCCGCAGTCATTATTCCGTCCACATCTGTATATATCTCTACACATTTTGCTCCTAAGGCAGCCCCTAGGGCTGTTGCTGTAGTATCACTTCCTCCACGGCCAAGGGTGGTTACTTCCCCAGACTCTGTAATACCTTGAAAACCAGTTACAATAACAATATAGTTTTCATTTAAGTAGTTCATTATTTTACTTTGATCAATTGATATTATTCTAGCATCGCTAAAATTACTATTTGTAGTTATCCCTGCTTGAAAACCCGTGAGTGGCAATGATTTATATCCTAATTCTTCTAATTCTGATGATAGTACTACTGAAGAAATAGTTTCACCACAGCTCATTAAAAGGTCTAAATGCTTTAAATTACATTTGGGATTACTATCAGTAATTAATCCTCTTAAACTATCTGTAGCGTAAGGCTCACCTTTTCTACCCATAGCAGAAACAACAACCACTACTTTATTTCCCTCATCATATGTCTTTAATATTTTATCAATGGCCAGTTTTCTTCTCTCCTTAGTAGAAACAGAAGTGCCACCAAATTTTTGAACTATGATATTCACATTTATCACTCCAAGCTAATATAGGATCGTATAATACTAAATTATGCTAGTTTACTATAAAAGTGATTATTTTTTTAGTCTCAAATTTGCACACTTTAATATGGCCCTTCATAGTATGAATTGAGTAAATATAGTAAATGAAAGGAGATTGTGAATATGAGTAATACAGCATGCTGCCCACCAGGAGGTCCAATAACTAGTCCAATAACTAGCCCAATAACAAGTCCGATTACAGGCCCAGGAAGAGGAATATTTGGAGGAACAACAAGTTTATTATTCTTCTTCTTGTTGTTAGTGATTATTTTCTTAAATTGTAGATTGTTTACAGATTCAAGTAGTTTATTATTCTTCTTCCTACTACTTGTTGTAATATTCGGTGGAACTGGTTTATTCGGTATCACCATTTAAAGTAAAGCAACATAGTATATAGTGAGAATAAGTAAATCAATATTTTATATAAGGAGGTTAAATAAATGAGTGAATTAGTTAAAAAAGAAAGTTTAATTGGCGGTATTTTTGGTGGAAAGAGTAGTTTATTATTCTTCTTCTTATTGCTAGTTATTATCTTCTGTAACTGTGGAATTTTCAGAGGAACAGATGGCGATAGCTTATTATTCTTCTTCTTATTATTAGTATTTTTATTCAGCTATGGCGGAAGAGGATGCTGGTAGTTAATTAATAGGGTAGAGAAATCTACCCTATAATCCTAAATATAATTTTAAGGAGGTAAGATTATGGGTGCTGAAGGTTTAAGAGGTATATTTGCAGGTCAAAATACAGCTGTGTTATTCTTTTTCTTAATCTTAGTTATAATTTTCTGTAACTGTAGATTATTTACAGATTCAGACAGCTTATTATTCTTCTTCTTGTTACTTGTAGTTTTATTTACAGGCGGAACATTGTGGGGAATCTAGATTGTAAGGGGGGAATAAAGCCCCCTTGTACAATTTATAGTAGAAATGTAAAGGACGTAGGTCCTTTTATTTTTTGACTTCAAGCTATATCTGTATAGAATAAACCCAGTATATGGTATAATTAATTCAAATTCTAAATTTTTTTAGAAGGAAGTGAGATAATGGAAAAGGAAAAGGATATAAAGAAAGGGTTAAACCAATTAGCAGGCTCTATTAATAAGCATGATTTATTTATAGATAGTAAAGTAATTAAAATAATGGAAAAACTCTTTGACCCAATACCTGTACCAATTATCCTATTAGATAAAGATACAACAGTGCTTTTAATGAATAAGGCATGGTTAAGTTATTTAAAAATTAGTAGAAGAGAGGCTTTAGGAAAAAAAATACTTGAACTAGACAATAATTCAAGATTTCCATATGTATTACAAAATAAAAAGCAAGAGATCGCTTGGAAGCATACATTTCAAAATGGACATACAGGTATAGTACATAGAATACCGGTTTTAAATGAACAGGGGGAAACTATATATGGTTTTGGAATGATATTGTTTCAAGATATGGATGAAGTTCGCTCTATGGTTGAAAAAAATAAGCTTTTGGAAACGGAACTACATCATTATAAAAAGCAACTAATAAAAATGCAAGGGGCTATTTATAATTGGGATAATATAATTGGAGTAAGCAGAAGTTTAAATGAGACTAAAATCATTGGAAAGAAGGCGGCTAAAACAGAATCCACCGTACTATTAACAGGTGAAAGTGGAACGGGAAAGGAGCTGTTTGCCCACTCGATACATAATGATAGTAAAAGAAGTCATTATCCATTTGTTAAAATAAATTGTGCTGCTATACCAAGTGAGCTATTAGAATCTGAATTATTTGGATACGATGAAGGGGCCTTTACAGGTGCTAAAAAGGGTGGGAAAATCGGAAAATTTGAGCTGGCAAATAAGGGTACAATCTTTTTAGATGAAATAGGTGATATGCCAATAAATATGCAAGTAAAATTATTGAGAGTACTTCAAGAAAAAGAGGTTGAAAGAGTAGGGGGAACTAAGCCTATTAGTATCGATGTTAGAATAATTGCTGCAACCAATAAAAACTTAGAAAGTTTAGTGAAATCCGGAGAATTTAGAGAGGACCTATATTATAGAATAAACGTCATGGTCGTAGAAGTACCGCCCCTTAGGGATAGAAGGGATGATATTGAGCCTTTGGTAAAAAGCTTAATAGACAAAATCTCAAATAGATTAGGTAAGTATGTCGTGAAAATTTCATTAGAGGCTATGAACGTGTTAAAAAGCTATGATTGGCCTGGTAATGTAAGGGAGTTGGAAAATACAATCGAAAGAGCTATAAATCTAGTAGACGGGGATACAATTTTACCAGTACATTTACCTTTTAATATTACTAAAAGTGTTATTAAGGAATACATTGAACCCATAAGAGAGTTAAGTGATATAGTTGCAGAGGCTGAAAAAGAGGCTATAATTCAATGTCTAGCATATACTAAGGGAAATAAGCTTAGAACATCTAAAATATTAAATATATCCCGTTCAAGTTTGTACGATAAAATAGTAAAGTACAATATTGAAGAATAAAAAATGTTAAATAATTAAGTCTTATTTACATAAAAATATAAAAAAATGAAATATTAATTTAAATAAGTTGCAGTTTAACTAAAATTAGATGAGGTAGAGCTCTCCTTAAGGGAGAGCTTTACCTTTAAAACTAATCGTTCATATTGGAAATTTTAGTTATGGAATTCATTAGTCGATTAAATTTTTCTGGCTTAAGTGATTGGGCACCATCTGATAGAGCTAGCTCTGGTTCGTGGTGTACTTCAATTATTAGGCCATGGGCACCGATAGCTATAGATGCTTTAGATAATGGTTCAACTGTAGACCATTTACCAGTTGCGTGACTTGGATCAACAATAATAGGTAAATGACTTAGTTCTTGGATTATTGGAATTGCACTTATGTCTAAGGTATTTCTTGTGTATGTTTCAAAGGTCCTAATTCCTCTTTCACATAGAATAACATTTGGGTTTCCTTCAGACATAATATATTCTGCGGACATTAGGAATTCTTCTATAGTTGCGGATAATCCTCTTTTAAGAAGTATTACCTTATTACTTCTACCAGCTTTTTTTAGTAAAGGGAAGTTTTGCATATTTCTGGCACCAATTTGAAGAATGTCAGCATATTTTTCTACAGTTTCAAAGGTTTCTGTATCCATAACCTCTGTTACAATTGGCATACCTGTTTCCTCTTTAGCTTTAAGTAATAACTTTAATCCTTCCTCACCTAGACCTTGAAAGCTGTATGGTGAAGTTCTTGGTTTGTACGCTCCACCACGTAATAGTTGTGCTCCGCTTTCTTTTACTGCTCGAGCAATAGTTAATAGTTGGTCCTCACTTTCAACAGAACAAGGCCCTGCCATTATACAAGGTTTGTTTTTTCCACCTATTTTATGTCCTTCGATGTCGATAACTGTGTCTTCAGGATGGAAAAGTCTACTTGCTAATTTAAATGGATGTTGTACTCTAAGGACTCTATCTACATAAGGATTGGCTAATAACTGTGACTCCTGTATTTTACTTGTCTCGCCTACTAAGCCTAGTAAACAATAGTTTTCGCCCTGTGATTTATGAACCTTACATCCCAACTCAACCATTTTATTGTGAATCTTTTCAATTATTTCTTGTGGTGCAGCATGCTTCATTACTATTACCATTTTTAATTCCTCCCATTTTATATTTTAAACTATTTTTCCATAATTATCTTCAGTTTTGTAAAATATATAAAAAAAGAGAACCCATCTAAGAGTTCTCTTTTATCTTTCAATATAATGCTTAGTGATTAAGCATAACAATTTATATTTAGAACATATTTTCTTAGAAAGTTTTCATTCCTATTAAATTTTTCGTATGCAAAATAACCAGCGCTATAAAAATAAAAGCCCCAGTAAAAGTTAAAATAAAAGTTATTAAGTTTTGTAAGCTTTCTAAGATTCAACATGTTTTTCACCTCTTTTTTAATTTATTGTAATTGAGTATATAAGAAATAATTTTAAATGTCAACAGTAAATTTGTTAAAATTAGAAAAATAAAAAAATTCTGAATAATAATTATCTTGACATCTAAAATTTCATAAGTTAAAGTATTGTAAACATCAAGGTACAAAAATGTATTTTAGATAGGGGTAATATGATGAATGACTTTAAAAAAATTAGCATTATAGGTTTAGGACTTATAGGGGGATCAATAGCCTTAGCATTGAAAAATTCAGGGTTTAAGGGTCAAATCATTGGAAGAGATTTAAATTCTGATAATATAAAGGTTGCGAAGGAGTTACAGGTAGTTGACATTTTTGCTGATAGTATAAAAGAATCAGTCGAGCATGCAGATCTAATAATAATAGCTACACCCTTAAGATATTATGAATCTATATTTAAAGAAATGAGTACACATATTAAAGGAGATACAATTATAACTGATGTTGGAAGTGTTAAGGGCTATGTCCATAAGCTGGCGAATACATATTTACCAGCAAATACTAAGTTTATAGGCGGACATCCTATGGCTGGGTCAGAAAAATCAGGGATAAGTGCATCTAATCCTTATATGTTTGAAAATGCATATTACTTTTTGACTTTAGATAAGCAAGATGTTTTGTCAGAGGAATTAGATAAATTAAAGAAAGTTATAGAAGCCATAGGGGCCTATCCCGTAGTAACATCCTTACAAAAGCATGATAAGATTGTGGCTCGAATAAGTCATACGCCACATTTAATGGCAGTAATTTTAGCAAATTTATTAGATTTTGATAAAAATATTTCATATATACCCTATGTAGGTGGTGGATTTAGAGATACTACTAGGATAGCTTCAGGTAATCCAGATATGTGGAGAGATATATTTCTTTCAAATAAAGAGGAGTTAATTAGTAGTATTGAGTCTTGTGAAATTTTAATTAAAGAATTTAAGGATTTATTAGTTAAGGATGACTCAAGGACCATGGATGAACTTCTAAGAAAAGCTAAGCTAATAAGGGAAAGTATACCAAAACATAGAAAAGATTCAATGCCACAAGTATTTGAAGTATTTATAGGGGTAGAGGATAAGCCAGGTATGTTAGGTGACTTAACGAGATTACTTGGGGAACAGAAAATTAATATTAAAGATATTGAAATCCTACACGCTAGAGAAGATGAACAAGGGGCAATTAAGATAGGATTTAAAAATAAAGAGGAACAAATGAAGGCTTACACTGTGTTTAAAAATGCAAATTATCACTTAACTTTTATTAGGGAGGAGAATGAAAGTGCTAATAACGAGTAAGGTAAGTAAAATTCAAGGTAAAATAAAAGTTCCGGGAGATAAATCTATATCTCATAGGGCAATTATGCTTGCAAGTATAAGTGAAGGTAAAAGTGTGATAGATGGTTTTCTATTTGGGGAAGACTGTTTAAGCACAGTTTCTTGTTTTAGAAAATTGGGCATTTCAATTAATATTAATGAAGGTCAAATTGAAGTAGAAGGTAAGGGGCTTTATGGTTTAAGTGAACCTGAAGATATACTTGATGCAGGAAACTCAGGCACAACTATGAGATTGATGACTGGAATATTGGCAGGACAATCATTTCTCTCTATAATTACAGGAGATGATTCCTTAAGAAAGAGACCTATGGAACGTATTGCTTTACCATTAAGAAAAATGGGTGCTTCAATAAATGGTCGTAAGGGTGGAAAATTAGCCCCAGTGGTAATAGAGGGAAAAAACTTAGAAGGGATTGAATATATATTACCTGTTTCGAGTGCTCAAATAAAGTCTGCAGTGTTATTAGCAGGACTTTATGCTGATGGAGAAACAACTGTAGAAGAGGATGTTCAATCAAGAGACCATACAGAAAAAATGCTTGAGTTTTTCGGAGCAAAAATTACTAAAGATAATAATAGGGTAACCGTAAGTCCTTCAGTATTAAAGGCACAGAATATAACAGTGCCTGGGGACATATCTTCTGCTGCATTTTTTATGGCTGCGGCGGCTGCGATTCCGGGCTCATATTTAATAATTGAAGGAGTAGGAATTAATCAAACTAGAAGTGGGATTATTGATGTTCTAACGGAAATGGGAGCCAAAATTCAAGTTGAAAATATTAAGCATAGCGGTGGAGAAGAAATAGGAGATATTCATATTGAAGGTGTAAATCTAAAGGGTGTGAACATATCCAAGGCAATCATTCCAAGACTAATTGATGAGATTCCAGTGTTAGCTGTAATTGCAGCGAAGGCTGAAGGTATTACGAGAATTACAGGGGCAGAGGAGCTTAAGGTTAAAGAAACAAATAGAATATCAACTATGGTTAGTGAAATGAAGAAAGTTGGAATAGAAGTTAATGAATTACCAGATGGTATGGAGATCATAGGTGGTTCTAAAATAAATGGTGGTACTGTTGAGAGTCATGGTGATCACAGGGTTGCAATGGCAATGGCCATTTGTGGACTTTTAGCTGATGAGCCAATTAAAATTTTAGGTAATGAATGCATTGATATATCCTTCCCTGACTTCGAAAATATCTTAAAGAGTGTTTGTAGTTATTGAGAATATAAGGGGGACACTATGAATAGACTAGGTTATTTAGGCCCAGAAGGGTCCTATAGTTATATTGCAGCTAAACTGTATGATGATAGTAGCGAGCTAGTTGCTAAGTCAGATTTCTACGATGTTTTTGATGGGGTTGAAAATGGTGAACTTAACTATGCAATATTGCCAATAGAAAATTCTACTGAGGGGGCTGTTACCTTAGTTATGGACGCATTATTAAAAACAAAAAAGTCTACAATAGTTGGTGAAATCACTATTACTGTAAAACACCTATTATTAGGAGTTGGAGATAGAATTGAGGATATTAAATATATATTGTCCCATTCCCAGGCATTACAACAGTGCAGACAATTTTTAAAGGACAATTATCCTCATATTCAGCTAATTAATTGTAGTAGCTCATCCGAAGCATGTTTTATTGCGAAGGAGAAGGGGAAAGAATATGGGGCTATTGCTAACAGGCAGGCTGGAGAACTAAATAAATTAAATGTAATATTATCCGAATTACAGGACAATGAATTTAATCAGACTAGATTTATAGTTATAGGTAATGAAAAAGCTAAGCCAACAGGGAATGATAAGACTTCTATTGCATTTTCTCTAAGGGATGATTCACCGGGTAGCTTATTTAAGGTTTTAGAAATATTTGCAAAAAACGAAATTAATTTAACTAGGATAGAATCAAGGCCTGCAAAGGCTGAAATGGGTAAATATGTGTTTTATATTGATCTTTTAGGTCATGTAATGGAACATAAAGTAAGCGAAGTGTTAGGTATGATCGAGAAATATATTAGCTATTTAAAAGTTTTTGGATCTTACGCCATAGGTGAAATTAAATAGTATAAATAAAATAGGTAGGTGATCGGAATGCTAAGGGTTATGACAGCTGGGGAATCCCATGGTAAATGTTTAATTGGAATAATTGAAGGATGTCCGGCAAATTTTGAAATAAATATTGAAGAAGTGAATAAGGATTTAGCAAGGCGGCAAAGAGGATATGGTAGAGGTGGAAGAATGCAAATAGAGACGGATAGAATAGAAATTCTATCTGGTGTGAGGGGGGGACTAACCCTAGGAAGCCCTATTTCATTTATGATTGTCAATAAGGACTATGAAAATTGGGAACAGTTTATGAATCCTACTGAAGTTGATAGAGTAGAAAGAAGTGTTACTAAGGCTAGACCAGGCCATGCAGATTTATCAGGAGTAATAAAATATGATTTTGACGATGTAAGAAATGTTCTAGAAAGAAGTAGTGCGAGAGAAACTGCTGTAAGGGTAGCTGCAGGTAGCATACTAAAGCAAATAATGAGTAATTTTAATATAGAGGTCTATAGTCATGTTTCTGCTATCGGGTCTGTAAAGCTTGACGAAAAAGTAACAGATATAAATGAAATAAAGAAAGCCGATTCTTCAGAGGTAAGATGTATAATTAAAGACAAAGAGGCTTTAATGATTGAAGAAATACGAAAAGCAAAGGAACAAGGAGATTCAGTAGGAGGAATCTTTGATATACATGTAACTGGAGTACCGGTAGGTTTAGGAAGCTACGTTCAATGGGATAGAAAACTTGATGCGAAGCTAAGCTATGCTTTAATGAGTATTCAAGCAATTAAAGGAGTAGAAATAGGTTGGGGATTTGAAAGTGCTGTAACAAGCGGATCTTTAGTGCATGATGAAATATATTATGATGAACAGAATAAGAATTATTATAGAACAACTAATAATGCAGGTGGAATAGAGGGTGGAATGTCAAATGGTGAAAACATTGTAGTTAGATGTGGTATGAAACCAATTCCAACATTATATCAACCTCTTAAAACAGTTGATATTATAACAAAAGAGACAGTGAGTGCATCTATAGAGCGAAGTGACACATGTGCTGTTCCAGCGGCCTCAGTTGTAGGAGAAATGGTTGCGATTACTGTTATAGCTGAGGAATTTTTGAAAAAATTTGGCGGAGATAATAAAAGGGAGATTGAGAAGAGATGGAAAGACTATATATTAATTTAGGTAAGAAAAGCTATTGGATTAATATAGGAGAAAATCTACTAAGCTCTATTCTTAATTATACGGGCCACGCTGATAAATGGGTAATAATAACTGATGAAAATGTTGACCGAATTTACGGAGAGGAAGTTATGAAAGCCTTTAACGGAAAAGAGGTTTTCAAATATGTAATTCCCCCTGGGGAGTCTTCAAAAAATATAGTAACGGTTACAGAGATAATGTCATTTATGTTAGACAACCAATTAACTAGAAAATCCAAACTAATAGCTTTAGGTGGAGGAGTTGTTGGAGATTTAGCAGGTTTTTGTGCATCCATATATATGCGTGGTATGGAATGGATTCAGGTTCCTACAACATTGTTAGCACAAATTGATAGTAGTGTAGGTGGTAAAACGGGTGTTAATATGCCACAGGCAAAAAACGTAGTAGGAACATTTAGTCAGCCTAAGGCAGTAGTTATAGATTTAAACGTACTGAAAACTCTGTCTAACAGAGAATTGATTAGTGGAATTGCAGAGGTAATTAAATACGGAGTAATTTATGATTATCAATTTCTAAACTATGTAGATGAAAATTATAGAAACATATTGTCCCTTGAAGATGATGTTATAAAGTATGTAATCAAAAAATGCTGTGAAATAAAGGCGTATATTGTTTCAAAGGATGAAAGGGAAGATGATCTTAGAAAAATACTAAACTTCGGTCACACAATTGGTCATGCTTTAGAATCTATAACTAAATATGAGGATTATACTCACGGAGAAGCAGTTATTGTTGGGATGTACTATGAGGCTAAAATGGCATTAATAATGGGACTAATAAATAATGAGTATTTTGAAGAAATAGTTAAGGTATTAGAAAAAACTAATATAAATCCAGATATTAATAGATTTGATAAAAATACTTTAATAGATATAATGTCTAATGATAAAAAGAATCTTAAGGATAAGATTTCATTTATTCTCCCATACGAACCAGGGAAGGTAAATGAGTTGCTTTTGTCTAAGGAAGAAATAACCTGGGATAAGGAGTGATTTTTTGAAAAACCTAGATGATATTAGAGATCAGATAAATTCAATTGATAAGGAAATTGTAACTTTATTTGAAAAGAGATTAAATTTAGTCATTGATGTTGCAAATGTGAAAAAAGAATTAGGTATACCAATACTTCATTTAAATAGAGAGCAGGAGGTTTTAAATAAAGTAGCTGATGAGGTAAATAACAAAGAGTTTATTGATCCTGTTCAGAAATTGTTTGTTGAGATTATGAGAATAAGCAAAGGTGTTCAAACTAAGCTTCTTTTTCCTAACAATATTGTATTAGTTGGGTTTATGGGTACAGGTAAAACCTCTGTAGGGAAGCAATTAGCCTCGATGCTAGCTATGGAATATATAGATATAGATGAAACCATAGAAAAAAGCCAAGGAATGTCTATCGGAAGTATTTTTGAAAGTAAGGGCGAGCAATACTTTAGAGAACTAGAAAGTAAATGTGTTATAGAACTAGAGGCAAAGAGCTCCTCTGTTATATCCTGTGGTGGTGGAATAGTTTTAAATAACAATAATATTTTAAGCTTAAAAAAGAATGGAAAAGTTTTTCTGCTAACTGCTAAACCGGAGACTATATATACTAGATTGAAGCAAGATAGTAGTAGGCCTCTATTAAAATCAAAATCGGAAGATGAAATTAAAGAGTTACTGGAAAAAAGAAGAAAATTATATATGGATTGTGCAGATATTATAGTTAATACTGATAATAAAAGTATTGAAGATATATGTATGGAAATTGTGAGTCAAAGGGACGGTTCTTTTTGACTCTTTTTCTTTGAGTCAAAAAGAACCGTCCCTACTGTCTCATTGCTAAACCCGTATAAATAAGGTAACATATATATAGAAAAATATTAGGGATTTGAAAGGAAGTTAAAAATGAATTTAGATCATTTAAATAAAGAGCAAAAAGAAGCAGTTCTACATACTGAGGGACCCCTATTAGTTTTAGCAGGGGCAGGTTCAGGCAAAACTAGAGTTTTAACCCATAGAATTGCATATTTAATAAATGAAAAAGGTATTTCTCCAGACAATATACTAGCCATAACCTTTACAAATAAAGCAGCTAAAGAGATGAAAGAAAGGTTAAATTCCCTTCTTGGATATAACTATAGAAGCCTTTGGGTTAGTACTTTTCACTCAGCCTGTGTAAGGATTTTAAGAATGGAAATCGAAAAGTTAGGGTATGGAAAAAACTTTGTAATATATGATACTACAGACCAGCAAGTTGTTGTTAAAGACTGTTTAAAAAAGTTAAACATGAGCGATAAGGATTATGATCCTAAAAATATACTATCTGTTATTGGTAGTGCAAAGGATAAGCTAATAACTCCTGAGGAGTTTTTAAAGTCTGCTGATGATTTTAGAACTGAAAAGATAGGAAAAGTGTATGAAATGTATCAAAAAAGGCTCAAAAAAAATAATGCTTTAGATTTTGATGACCTTATTATGAAGACAGTTATTTTATTTGAACAATTTCCTTTGGTTTTATCCTTTTATCAAAATCAGTTTAAATATATACTAGTTGATGAATTTCAGGATACAAATATGGGTCAGTATAGATTAGTAAATCTATTAGCCAAAAAACATCAAAATCTATGTGTAGTTGGTGATGATGACCAATCAATTTACGGATGGCGTGGGGCTGATATTAGAAATATTTTAGGATTCGAAATGGATTTTCCTAAGGCAAAGGTAGTTAAACTTGAGGAAAATTATAGATCTACTAAAAATATTCTTGAAGCTGCTAATTGTGTTGTAGCTAAAAATATGGGTAGAAAAAGTAAGAAATTATGGACAAGCAATGAAGAAGGAACTGTTATTGGCTACTATTGTGCTGATAATGAACATGATGAGGCAAGATATATAGCCCAATCAATTGAGAGTATTATAAGGAAAGAAAATAAAATTTATTCTGACTGCTCTATTCTTTATAGAACTAATGCGCAATCCAGGGTTTTAGAGAATGCCCTTATGAAGGAAGGAATACCATATAAAATTTATGGGGGTACACCCTTTTACTCTAGAAAAGAAATTAAGGACATTTTAGCATACTTAAATATTATTGAAAATGCAATTGATGATGTAAGTATCAATAGGGTTATAAACGTACCTAAAAGAGGTATTGGAGCAAAGGCTATTGAAAAGTTAGAGCAATTTGCAGAAGAAAATGAAATTAGCTTCTTTGAGTCATTATTAAAGGCGGATAAAGTTGTTGGATTAAGCTCAGCCCAAAGAGAAAAGGTTATGCAATTTGCATTTTTAATGGTGGACTTACAAAAGAAAAAGGATAGTCTTTCAGTTACTGAATTAACTGAAGAAGTTTATTCAAAAACAGGGTATATTGATTCTCTAAAGGCTGAAAATACGGTAGAGGCCTTAGGTCGTATAGAAAACTTAGAGGAGTTTAAATCCTTAACATTAGATTATGATAAAAACTCAGAAACTAAAACTTTGGAAGATTTTCTAGCAAAAACTTCATTAGAGTCTGCTACTGATCATTTAAGTGAAGAGGATAATGCTGTTGTGTTAATGACAATGCATAGTGCTAAAGGTCTTGAGTTTCCAATAGTATTTATGCCTGGTATGGAAGAAGGAATTTTCCCTTCACCAATGTCATTGAGAGAAAATAATGAAGAAGAGGAAAGAAGATTATGTTATGTGGGCATAACTAGAGCAATGGAAAGATTATATATGACCCATACTAAAATGAGAACATTATATGGTAGAACAAGTTTTCATGAAATCTCTCGATTCATTGATGAAATTCCTGCTGAACTAATAGATAGAAACAAACCAACATACAATAGAAAGCAAGGGGTTAGGGATATGCAATTCTCGCCTGTTTTCAAAGGCCAATTGCATCATACTACTAATTTTACTAGTAACAAGGAGACTGCAAGTTCTAATACTTCTATTAAAGCAGGTACAAAAGTAAAACATCCGAAGTTTGGAATTGGAACCATTGTTTTATTAGAAAAAACTGTTGCTACTATCGCCTTTGATGGTATGGGACTTAAAAAGATAGATACTGCATTTGTAAATTTAGCAATTGTTGAATAGAGAGGTGCACTGATGGATAAGCGCGAAAGAATGAAGGAATTAGTTGAAAAGCTAAATAAGTATAATTATTCCTACTATGTCATGGATAATCCAGTTATTAGTGATAGTGAATATGATAAATTATATGATGAACTTGTGGTTTTAGAGAATGAAACTGGTACTGTATTAAAAAACTCTCCAACCCTTAGGGTAGGGGGAGAAATACTAAAAAGTTTTACTCAGCATACTCATTTGATGTCATTATGGAGTTTAGATAAGGCAAAAACCTATGAAGATTTAACGACATGGGATAACAGGGTGAAAAAGCTATTAGGCAGTTCTTTTGATATTGAGTATGTTGTAGAATACAAATTTGATGGATTAACTATTAACTTGACTTATGAAGAGGGGGAGTTAGTTCAAGGGGCTACTAGAGGAAATGGAGCAGTTGGTGAATCAATTTTAGAACAGGTTAAGACCATTAAAACAATACCATTACTGATAAATCATAAAGGCCGGATTGAGGTTCAAGGTGAAGGTATTATGAAATTGTCAGTTCTGGAAAACTACAACCAAACTGCAGATGAACCCTTAAAAAATGCAAGAAATGCTGCTGCCGGGGCGTTAAGAAATTTAAATCCAAAGGTTACAGCAAAAAGAAATCTAAGCGCCTATTGCTATAATGTTGGATTCTATGAAGAAATCGAGTTTAAAACTCATATGGAAATGATAGAGTTTTTAAAAGATAATAGTTTTCCAGTAAACAATTATATAAAGCTATGTAAAAATATTGAAGAAGTAATAGAAGAGGTTGATGCACTAAAGGAAACGGTTAAGGATTTAGACTATTTAACGGACGGGTTAGTTATTAAAGTAAATGATATAGAATTAAGAAAGCAGCTTGGATATACACAAAAGTTTCCAAGATGGGCTATAGCATTTAAGTTTGAGGCTCAAGAAGTGACTACTGAACTTAAGAATGTAATCTGGCAGGTTGGTAGAACCGGTAAGATTACTCCATCTGCTGAGCTTGACCCTGTTGATATTGGGGGTGTTACGGTTTCAAGGGCTACACTTAATAATTGGGATGACATACAACGTAAAAAAGTGAAAATAGGGTGCAATGTATGGCTAAGAAGATCGAACGATGTAATACCTGAAATTATGGGAATCGTTGACGACTGTAATGAGGGTATAGAAATAGAAAAACCTACATTCTGTCCTGCCTGTGGAAGTGAAGTAATTGATAAGGGACCTAATGTTTTTTGTCCGAATACATTATCCTGTAAACCACAGCTAGTGTCTTCAATTGTACATTATTCTAGTAGAGATGCTATGGATATTGAAGGGTTTAGTGAGAAAACAGCAGAGCAATTATATGAAGAGTTGGGAATGAAAGATATTTCTGATTTATATGAATTAACTTTTGATGATTTGATTAAATTAGACAGATTTGGTGAAAAGAAAGCACAGAACTTACTTCATGCTATCGAGAAAAGTAAGGACTGTAAATTAGATGCCTTTGTTTATGCTCTTGGAATACCTAATGTTGGTAGAAAAACTGCATCGGATTTGGCCAATAATTTTCAAACACTTGATAATATAAGTAAGGCTACTTACGAGGAATTAATAGGTATTCCTGATATTGGTGGGATTGTAGCTCAAAGTATTATAGAGTTCTTTAAAGACAATAAAGTTCAGGATATAATCAATAAGCTTTTATATAAAGGTGTTAAGCCTATATTTAATAAAAAGATGGAAACTAATAATTTATTATCAGGTAAAACCGTAGTAGTTACTGGTACTTTAACTCAATATTCGAGGAAAGAAATTAAGGAGTTATTAGAAGGCCTTGGGGCAAATGTATCAGGAAGTGTGAGTAAAAAGACTGATTATGTTATTGCAGGAGAAGATGCAGGTTCCAAGCTCGACAAAGCTAATGAAATTCTAAATTCTGGTGTGGAGACTGAGTTAAAGATTTTGACTGAGGAAGAGTTTATAAATATGATTAAGTAGAAAAAAATTATTGAAATACAGCAAAAATAGTCTAACTATATATGCTGTATTTTAAGAGAGTGTATTTAAATACAGAGGAATGTTAATGTTCAAACACAATAAGGAACGTCTAAGAGAAGTAAGAGTTGAAAGACCCAACCCTCATATGCAGCACTATTACGATAGCAAACTGAGAGCTAAAGGCGGCATTACAATACTTGTCTCAAAGCTTTAGAACTAAAAACCAGGGATTAAAGATTTATTTATGGATATTGGAGCGAAATGGTAGCTCAAACAATTAATCTATTAAATGGACATGATTTGAATGTTGAAGGTGTCGCATCAGGAGAAATTGAAAATCATGTTCTAAGTCGTCTGGCACAAATGCTGGTGAATGCATCAGGTGCTCCATTCACAGCAAACTATATAAATGTGACAGGGGATTTAGTTGCAGACCTGTTATCAATATTGCAGCTGAGCAAAGAGCAAAGGTAGTATATGAGTATTTATATAGACAAATTGATGATAGATATGTTAAGGAAACGATAGACTTCCTACTAAATAGAGAAGAAGCACATAATGCTTTATTTAGAGAAGCACTAAATAAAATTGAAGATACTGGTTTGAATAGGGACTTTGGAGTAACTGCGTATTCAAAACTATATTTTGATCTATCTTCTCCAGGTAAACACTTTAATGCACCAAATCCGAACCCACCAAGCTTTAATAATCCTAATAAATCTAATTAATACTGAATGTACAAAGTAATAAGCCATGCTATAGTATGGTTTATTATTTTTTTTTACTAAAAATGTTAATAATAAATAGGATTTAATAAGGTGACAAGGAGGAAAAAAATGAAGAAAATAAAATATGTAGTTTTAGGACTGTCTCTCTCTCTGTTTCTACTACTTACAGCAATGGAATTAGTTACATTCAATACAAATCACTTTATGAAACAATATGAAAGAAACAATATTTTTGAAACAGTGGTAATTGACGAATCAAATTTAGAGTATATAACTTTACAAATAATATCTTATTTAAGTAATGACTTAGACAGTTTAAAAATAGAAGCCCTATGGAATAACGAAATTAGGGAAGTTTTTTCCGAAAGAGAGTTAGAACATATGAAAGACGTTAAAAATTTATTTGTATTAGGGAGAAGAGTAAAACTTCTTTCCTTAAGTATACTTATCTTTGGGATCACATTTATATTAAGATATGATAGTCTATGGAGTAAAAATATAAGTAAAACCTTATTATGCACAAGTATATGTAATTATGGATTAATGTTAGGGCTTTATATATGCATTAAAAGTGATTTTACAAAATACTTTGATAAATTCCATTACGTGTTTTTTAGTAATGATTTATGGATGCTAGACCCAAACACAGAGATTTTGGTACAAATTCTACCTGAACCATTTTTCTATAATACTGCAATAAAAATAGCCCTCATGTTTTTTATACCATTAACAATCCTAGGGCTATGTTCAACATATTATTTATTTACTAGAAAAGTTTTTGAGTAAGGCTAAAAATTTTCTTTCATGCTCGGCCTCGATCTTTGCAATTTCTCTGAAAAACTTCGCGATATCTTCCAATCCCTCCTGTAGGGCTACACGCTCATATTCCTCATACATAGTATTGGCTTCATAGTTTTCACTTTGTGCTGAGATTTTTAAATTAGTCTCAGTATTATTTTTTTCATTCAGAAATTGAAATATTAGCCTAGCATGCTCTTGCTCTTGCTTTGAATTCTCCATAAAAACCTTAGCAACATCTTCTCGTCCTTCTCTTTTTGCCATTTCAGCGAAATAGGCATATTTATTTTGTGCCTGACTTTCACCGGCGAAGGCAAGCCAAAGATTTTTTTCAGTTTGAGTCCCCCTAAGCATAATTTAATTCCCCCATTTATATATATGTATATATATATTATAGAGAATATATACTGTTTTTTCTATATAAATATAAACATTTTTAAATTTTTACATACTATTTTCCGTGTTTTTGGCATAGAATATATTGATTTTTAAAGTTAATTGTGATAAAATTCTAGTATAAAATGATAATTATTTTCAATTAAGGGGTGATTTTATGCTACTATATAAATTAAAAACAAATAGTAAATGTATAATTGAGAAATTACCAATGGGTGGATTATTAACTTCTCTTGGCGTAAGGGAAGGAATTGTAGTTTCAGTAAAATCCAAACAACCATTAGGTGGGCCAATTGTTATTGACCTAGGCTTAAGAGATATTGCTATTGCAAAGGATGTTGCAGAGCACATTCAGGTTAAGGAGGTTTATTAGTTGAGTTGTCATTCAGATGAAGTAAAGGTACATAATGAAAAGGGAGAATTAAACGTATTATTAATGGGTAATCCTAACGTTGGAAAAAGTGTAATTTTTTCTAAATTGACTGGTAAAGAAGTTTTATCATCAAATTACGTTGGGACTACAGTAACTTTTATGTCAGGTAAAATAAGTCACAACGGTAAGCCTGGTCAAATTATAGATGTACCAGGCACCTACTCTTTAGAGGCTACTTCACCTGCAGAGGAAGTAGCCATTAAGTTTTTAGAGGAATATGATGCGGATGTAATAATTTGCGTGTTAGATGCAACAAATTTAGAGAGAAACCTTAACTTTGCTTTGCAGTTAAAGACTTATGGGATTCGGACAATATATTCTTTAAACTTAATTGATGTTGCTGAAAGAAAAGGGGTTTATATTGATATAGAAAAGCTCGAAAAAGAATTAGGAGCCCCGGTTATTCCAACTGTGGCAATTCGAAATGTAGGGTTGAACGAACTCTTATCAAAGGCTTGGGAAGTTTCAAACTCAGAAAATGAAGTAGAAGTTGAAATTGTTTTAGATCCAGATGAAAGATGGAAAAAAGTTGGAAGAATAATTCAAAAAGTTCAAAACGTTGAGCATAGACATCCAACTGCGATTGAAAAATTGGGAGACCTATGTCTAAAGCCTTTCCCTGGCATACCAATAGCTATATTGGTTTTAATAACTGCACTTGCAGTTGTGGTAGGTGGTGGTAAAGGACTACGTACTTTAATTTTTCTTCCGATTGTAAATAATGTAATAGCTCCTTTTTTCACTTCTATAGTTTCTAGATTTGTTACTGAAGGTATAGTTTTTAATGTTTTAGTTGGAGAATATGGAGTTTTAATTAAAGGATTTGAGTGGCCCTTTGGATTAATTCTACCGTATGTATTTTTATTCTATATTGTCCTTTCATTCCTTGAGGATAGCGGATATCTTCCAAGATTAGGGGTTTTAGTGGACGGTGTTCTTACTAGATTAGGAATACATGGGGGCAATATTGTTCCATTTATTATGGGATATGGATGTGCGGTACCAGCAATTTTAGGAACTAGAGCGTCTACTAGTAAAAAGGAAAGACTTATTGTAGCATCATTAGTTTCATTAGCAGTTCCTTGTGTAGCACAAACTGGTGCTTTTATATCTTTACTTGGAGATCATTCTGTATGGGCATTAATATTTGTATATATGATTTCTTTCGTAGCTATGGTTGCTGCAGGTTTAATTTTAAACAAGCTTATACCAGGGAAATCAGATCCGATGTTATTAGAAATACCTAACTTATTATTACCGGATAGACATTCGTTACTAAAGAAGATTTGGATTAGAACCAAGCATTTTATGACTGAAGCAGAGCTGCCTATGTTATTTGGTATTCTATTTGCGGCTTTTGTTGCGGAAACAGGTGTTTTAAATAAATTAAGTGTATATATTGCTCCGATAACTACTGGGTGGTTAGGCCTTCCAAAAGAGGCTACTGTAGGACTTTTACTTGGGGTTATTAGAAGAGAGTTAGCAGTTTTACCACTTTTAGAGTTAAACCTTACAACCCTGCAGCTAGTAGTTGGATCTACAGTAGCATTATTCTATATTCCATGTTTATCAGTTCTTGCTGTGCTATTTAAAGAATTTGGAGTTAAAATAGCAGTAATTATAGGAATAACAACTGTAGTAGGGGCATTTTTAATTGGTGGCTTAATTAATCATGTGGGAAGTTTATTAAGTATAATAGTTTAAAGTAACGAAGGTGTGATAAAAATGGATTTAGTATCGGTATTTACTAAAAAATTAGAAATATTATCGTCTTTTTTTCCTGGACTAATTGGTTTCTATAAATGGTACTATGAAAAAATTGTAGATGAAGAAATTAGTCTTGGATGTATTTCGGAAAATGACAGGGTTCTAGTTATAGGTGGGGGGCCATTCCCTTGTACAGCAATAGAGATTGCCAGAAAAACAAAAGCTAAAATCCATATAGTGGATAAGGACCCTGTGGCTGTAAATTCTGCTTGTAATTTAATTAAAAAATTAAATTTAGAAAAGCAAATATGTATTACATGTACTCAAGGTCAAGAGGTGGATACAGAAGACTATTCGGTTATCCATGTTGCTCAACAAGTATACCCTAAGGAAGCAGTTTTAGTTAATTTGTTAAAAAAGACTAAGATAGGAACTAGGATACTTTTAAGAAGTAGGGCTCGCGGATTAGATAGCTTTTATAATAGAAATTGTAATTTGTGCTTAGCAACAGACTGCAAAGAGATAAAACAAGGAAAATATTCAGAGAAGAGAACTTTCCTTATTACTAAATTAGGAAGAGGAAATGAAGATGAAGTCAAGATTAAAAAGGATAATACTATCTCTGATAGGGCTCATAATGATATTAGGGATATTAAGGCTTGCTGATTTTTCTGAATTAAAGATTCATTTAAAGAATTTTGGAATAGTAAACTTAGCTATAGTTTGTTTTTTACAAGTAATAACTATGGTACTAATAAATATTCAGTGGTTTACTATCTCTAAAGAAATAGGTCAGAAAATGCCTATAGGTAAGCTAATACATATTAACACTATCTCAACCTTTGTAGAGAGTATAACCCCTTCTGTAAAGGCTGGTGGAGAGGCTGTTAAAGTATACTTATTAAAATCAGATTTAGGATTCACTACTGCTAATGCCATTGCTTTAGTAACTATACAAAAAATAGTTAGTTTCTTTGCATTTTTAGTACTAAGCTTTATATCGATTTTACTAACAATAAATAAAATATACTATAACGAGTATTTTAACTATATTATTGTTGTGTTTGTTATATTGCTTTCAATTTTTGCTATGGTGTTGTTCACAGTAATTTTTAGTAACAGTACATTAAGAATAATTAAAAGGCTATCTATTAAGGATAGCATAAAGTTTAAAATAGAAAAGGGTATTAATCAGTTTAATATTACATTTAACTTGTTTACGAAAAATAAAAAAGGTTTATTTTTTCAAATATTTTTCTCTATAGTAATTTGGTCATTTTATGCTATAAAAAGTACTATCATCGCAAATATGCTTGATTTACAATTAAGTGTAATTACTATATCTGCTTTTACTTTTTTATCATATATGGCTGGTATGATTCCATTACTTCCCGGGGGACTAGGGGCATTTGAGGGAAGCATGGTATTTTTGTTGAGTATAATGCAGGTTCCGATGGTAGAAGGAATTGCATTTACTGTTATTTTAAGGTTTGTAACTTTTTGGTTTGTGTGTATTGTAAGCATTACGTATTTAGCAATATACTATTTGATTAATATTATTGATAGAAAAGAGTTTAAAAAGTGGTTATATAAAACCACATAATAAACTAATGAATGAAAAATACTATTGCTTGAGAGGTTTCCTCTCAGGCTTATTTTTTTCTTTATAATAGGCACAAATATTATTAGTAGAATTAGTAACGGAAGTAACATGAGTTAACGTACATTGTCCTTCATTTTCATACAAACATGATTGAGTACAATGAATGGCTATCATAAAGTCCGCCTCCTTCTTTTATATCAATATTATGTTTAAACAAAGCCTTAACAATACTATGTAAATATTTCATTTAGAGAGGAGATTATATGTTTTTCGATGATTACACAAAAACAGGTTATATATATCACATAGCGCCAATAAATGATTTAAATAAAATATTAAATGATGGAATAAGATATGATGATAAAGTATCATATATGGAAAAATATATTGATTTCCATAGGTTTATTGACGAGCGTAGACCAGATTATATACCAGAGTGGGTAGAAAGAAAGAAGGCTATATTTGCTTCAATGAATTATAGAGATAATCCGGGATTTCATTCTCATACGGTAGTTTTAGCCATAAAAGTTAATCCTGAGAGATGTTGGGTGGCAAATGAAAGCCGGGCAAACCAAATATATGAACCATTTGTTCTCAAAGATATTAGAGGTTTTGAGTCCGTAAAAGAGTACTTAAACAAAAAAGGGACTGACTTAATAAAGGAATATTGGGCTTCATCCTTAAGTTTTACGGATAATTTAAAGGAAAGAAAGGATCTAATTGATGGTTATGATGGAGAAGTGCTAATTTTTCATCCTATTCCACCGGAGGATATTAAACTGCTATTTATTGTTTCGGATCATAGAGTATTAACATTAGAACAATGGACAACAATTTTCGCTAGATAGATTATAATTATGGTATAATACGATTATATAAATTGGGGGGAAGTAAAGGGATGAAAGCAGGAAAACTACAAGCTCAGCAGTTAAAAGATATCGTATTTAAAAATATTAAGCATCAAAGACCTGAGGTTTTAATGAGAGGTAATATTGGAGAAGACTGTGCAGTAATTGATTTCGATAAATACGCCTGTGTTGTAAGTATGGACCCAATAACTGGTGCATCCAACAATGTAGGGAGTTTAAGTATACATATATCTTGTAATGACGTGGCATCAAATGGTGTAGCCCCATTGGCTATACTTTTAACTATATTAGCACCACCGGGTACAACTGAAAAAGAAATAGCTGATATTATAAAAGACGCAAATCAAACTGCAGCCTCTTTAAATGTTGAAATAGTTGGGGGCCATACGGAAATTACTGATGCTGTGAATAAAATTGTTGTAACCACAACCGCAATTGGAAGGCAGTTAAAAGAAGAAATGGTATTTACTAAAGGTGCACAAATTGGTGATGCAGTGCTTATGACAAAGCATGCAGGTATTGAGGGTACTTCCATATTAGCCCACGATTTAGAGGATAGATTAATAAAGCTAGTAAGTGAGGAAGTTATCAATAGAGGAAAAGCTTTTTCATCGGAAATTAGTGTGGTTAAAGAAGGGGTCCTTGCAGGTAAACTCGGAGTATCAAGTATGCATGATGTTACAGAAGGTGGAGTGCTAGGTGCATTATGGGAGTTAGCAGAGGCATCAGGACTGGGCATAGAAGTATACGAAGATAAGATACCAATAAGACTGGAAACTATAGAAATATGTAGGGCCTTATCTATTGACCCTTTGAAGTTAATTTCTAGTGGTGTAATGCTAATGACTATTTCTCAGGAGAAGAAAGAAGACCTAATAAAAGTTTTTCATAATTATGATATAAATATAAGGGAAGTTGGCAAAATACTGGAATCTGAAAGGATAGTAATTTCTAATAATATGTCGAAAAAGTTTGAATCAAACACTGAGGATGAATTATATAAAGTAATATGACAACGATATTACATCTTCTTAACAATTCTCTACATTCGTTGACATAAAACTCCACTTAAGTTATAAATAAGTTATAGAAGTAGTAGTTCATTTGTTATATACTCTAAATTAGCACTATTAAAGGATATCTAATATTACTACTAAATTAACTATTTTACTAGGGGGAGGCAACATGAAAAAAATTATTGCACTAATACTGACTATAAGCTTTTTATTTGCAAGTATAGTTACTTCTTTTTCAAATACTACAAATACGAAGTTTGCAGACAATAAGGACATCGCGGATTATGCTAAAAATGCTGTAAATTGGGCTGTAAATAACAATATAATAGCTGGCTATGAAAATAATACTTTCCGCCCTAGAGTAGAAATGCAGGAGGCCCACTGGACTATTATATTAACAAGATATGTTAGTTTAGGACAAGTTCCAGTAGCAAAGGGGAATGAACATTGGGCAGATCCAGCCTACAGAGTAGCACAGGACTTATTATTGCCATTTAAAGGGTTAAATAGTGCTAATGTAAGAAGTAATGCTATTAATCGTGGAGATGTAGCAAGAACAATAGCTGCAGCTTTTGGATTTAACTTAAACTTAGAGCAAGCTGTGGAGTTTATGTATGATAACGAGTTTTCGGCAGGAACAAATCCAAATCTAAGAAACTATAGTACATATGGAGTAAATAGTAGCTTAACACGTCAAGATGCGGTTGTATTTATACAAAGGATTAATAATCTTGTTGCCCAAAGAGGTGGAGTAAATTACCGAGGAACTTTTTATCCTATCCAAATAGGAAATGTTCCTGGGATTAAAAATGGCGGTAGTACATTTACTACACAACCTGATTTCACTAGATTTGCAATTAAAAGTGCAAATGAGACAATAAGTGATGTAGTAGTGCTTGTAAGAGATAATAAACCTGAAATTAGGTTAAAAACTACAAATGCATTAACTCATAAAGTGACAAATCTACCTTCAACTGATAAATCAGTAACACCAGATAGATTAGTATTCGATTTTGATAATGCTAAATTTGACATAACTAATAAAAGCAAGTTGCTTTCAAATAATACTATGGCAATAGATATAAATAATGAAATTGTAAGAAGGGTTCGGGCTTCTCAATTTGAAGTTAACCCATTTAAAACTAGAATTGTATTAGAAGTAAATACATTTGCTAATTACAGAGTTTTTTATGATGAAGTAAATAAAGAAATGGTAATCAGCTTTAATTTAACCGATGCTCCTCCGATAAATAGGGGACAAGATAGAACATATGGGACTTTAAATTCGATTAATTTAAATTATGTTCAAAATAGAGAGGTATTATCTATTGATGGATTAAGTATTGATGATATAAATGTGACTACTTTGGAATTTCCGAAGAGATTAGTTATTGATATTAAGAATACTGAAGTAGCAACCTCACTACTTAATTCTAATACAATGAATTTTAATGGTAGAGTCGCAAAAGTAGTGAGAGTATCACAATTCCAACCGGAACAGAACTATGCTAATACAGATAAGGTAGCTAGAGTGGTAATAGATTTAAGTGAAAATGTGGATACAAAAGACTTTACTTTTGAAATCAGTAAAAATAGTCTTGCAATTTATTTAGAAAAAGCAAACCAAGCAGTTATTTATAGGGAAACTGGTACAAGTAATTCGACATTAACTTTAAATGCAAACCAAACAACTAATTACACAACTAATTATGATCAGTTTTCAAATATTTTATCTATTTTCGTACCTAAAAATGACATTAATCTAGCTCCTACACTAACATCAATTAATGACTCGTATATTCAGCATATCAATATAGCAGACTTAAGTGATCAATTTAGAGTAGAGATTAAGCTAAAAAACAGAATAGAGCATATAATTTTATCTCCATTAAACACAAAAGAATTTACAATTCAATTTAATAGAAGTGCCACAAAGTATAGTGATATACTTATAGTAATTGACCCTGGTCATGGGGGAACACAACCAGGGGCTGTGTCACCTAACTTAAGATTATTTGAGAGCCATATAGTTTTAGACGTTTCACATAGACTAAATAATATGTTACTGAACGCAGGTTTCCAAACATATATGACTCGTGTTGGGGATACAACAGTTGGGCTACAAGAAAGAGCTGATATTGCAAATATGTTAAATGCAGATTTATTTGTAAGTGTACATGCCAATGCCTTTACAAGACCAGATGTAAATGGTATAGAAACCCACTATTATCCTAGTGAAAAGAATCCAATGGATTTTAGAGATAATAAATCATTAGCACAAATATTCCAAAATGAGATGTTAAAGTCACTCATAGGAAATAATAGAGGTATTTTTGCTAGAGAGAATATTGTTGTACTAAGAGAGACAAAGATGCCTGCTGTATTATGCGAGCTTGGATACTTAACAAATCCAATAGAAGAGGCAAGATTAGCAACAGACGATTATAGACAAAAATCTGCGGAAGCTATGTTTAATGCCATAATTAAATACTTTGAATAACAATAAATGCAAAGACCATAATTAATTATGGTCTTTGACTTTTATAATTTCTACATATTTTGTAAAATATAATTGTACGTAAACAAATTAAGCCGAAAGGGTGTTTTAATGGATTTATTATTTGGATATTTATTTATATTTTTTGCAAGAGTAACTGATGTAAGTATGGCAACAGTTAGAATGCTTATGGTTGTCAAAGGAAAAAGGATACAAGCTGCCTGTATTGGTTTTGTCGAAGTAACTATATATATTTTAGCCATAGGAAGGGTTTTAAGTGGCTTGGATAATCCTATTAATATATTTGTTTATGCCCTAGGCTTTGCCTCAGGTAATTTCTTGGGAGTTTTTGTAGAAGACAAATTAGCTCTAGGAAATAATATTATTCAAATTATTACACATCATAGCGCACAGCCAATTGTTGATAGATTTAGAGAAGAAGGTTTTGGTGTAACAGTAATGGAAGGCTATGGAAGGGATGGAATACACCATTTAATATACATAACAATTAAAAGAAAAGATGTTCGCAGAATATATGCAATTTTAGACGAGTTCGATAGTAAAGCATTTATCACAATAACAGATGCTAGGTCGATTCGTGGAGGATATTTTAATCCAGCTAAAAGAAAGTAGACATATTATGAATAGCCCCTATACATCATTAATATAATTATATAAATAGATGTATAAGGGGGGATATTAAACGTGCGACGTAAACCAATAATGCTAATATGTGTTATATTATTAATAACCATGCTAATTTCAGCCTGTGGAGATCCTATTGCTAAATTAACTGGAAAGCCAGCCGATGCAGGGGTGTTTACAGATAAAGAGCTATTAGAAGAAGAGGAAGCAGGATTAAGGAGTACGGTGCTTTACTATAGAGATAATAAGGGATTATTAGTACCTGTGATGAGAAGAATTCCTTGGGAAGAAGGTATTGCTAAGTCAGCAATAAACCAACTAATAGATAGTCCAGCCATAAGAGATTATTTATCATCCTTTGGACTATTGCCCGTATTACCTGCTAGTACAAATATACTTGGTATGTCTATAAATGAGGGTTTATGTAAAGTAGACTTTAATAAAGGGATTTTAGACTATTCCAATGAGTCAGATGAAAAGAGCATAGTAAGTTCTTTAGTATATACTCTCACGGAATTTGAGTCTATCGATCGTGTTCAAATTTTAGTAAATGGACAATTAGTAGATAAATTAAAATATGGAACTAAAATTAAGAATCCTCTAGAAAGAGAAAAAATTAATCTTAGCTATGAATTATCAAAAGAACATATACCTGTAATTGTATATTATAAAGGGACAGTAAATGGTGAAAATTCATTTTATGTACCCGTTACTAAAGGAATAGCTGTAATCAAAGCTGATGTTAAATCTGTGCTAAATGCTTTATTAGAAGGGGCTCCAGAGGGTAGTGGCTTATTTAGTGAGATACCAGCAGGAACTAATATAAATGATATATATGTAAAAGATGGTATCGCCTATGTGGATTTCTCGGAAGAGATTAAAAGGGTGCCTCAAAACAGCGAGACACAACAATCAATTGTGTACGAAGTAGGTCTAACTCTTAAGGAAATAGAGCCGTCTATAAGTCAAGTAAGGTTACTATCTGGAGGGCGTGAAATAGAGTTAGATAAAAGTGTAAGTCTAAATATACCTAGATATTCAAATAGCCATTAAAATTTGGATAGGAGTAAATCTCCTATCCTTTATTAATTAGTACAAATTTTTTGTCTGCAGTAATCACTTTTTTGTATTTTTTACTTATGTTTAGGAAAACTAAAAAAAGTATAGCAATAATTCGAATATTAGGATAAAATTTCATCTACAGGGACTGGCTACCCATGACTTCAGTCATGCAGGGGAAAAGTCTAGTTTTTAATAAAAAAGCATTGCTTTTTTCATTGATTATGGGTACTATTACCATAATAGTGAAAGAGGACTTGAGTTATGAGTAGTTGACAAAAGTAATATTTAAATATGGAAAGGGCGATTACATTGAACAATAGATATGATGGTAGACAATATGATCAAATTAGACCTGTGAAATTTACTAGAAACTTTACAAAGCATTCAGAGGGTTCTGTTTTGATTGAAATGGGAGAGACTAAAGTTATTTGTACCGCGACAATAGAGGATAAGGTACCACCTTTTATGAGAAACTCAGGAAAAGGATGGTTAACAGCAGAATATTCTATGCTACCTAGCTCAACTCAAACAAGAAAAGTTAGAGATTCGAGTCGAGGAAAAGTTGATGGAAGAACACAAGAGATTCAGAGATTAATTGGACGAGCACTTAGGGCTGTAGTAGATTTCAGTAGTATGGGGGAAAGAACAATTTGGATTGATTGTGATGTAATACAAGCAGATGGTGGGACAAGAACTGCATCTATTACTGGAGCATTTGTTGCTTTAGTAGATGCTATTAATAAATTACAGGAAAAGGAAGGATTTAAGCATTTTCCTATTAAAAATTTTGTATCTGCAATTAGTGTAGGAATCGTAAACGATATGGCGATGCTTGATCTTTGTTATGAGGAGGATTCAAAGGCTATTGTAGATATGAATGTTGTTATGACGGATGCAGAGGAGTTTATTGAAGTACAAGGCACAGGAGAAGAGGCACCTTTCTCAAAAGCTAGTTTAATGGAGCTATTAAGGCTTGCAGAAAAAGGAAATAAAGAATTAATAGAGCTACAAAAAAATGCATTAGGAGAAATTGCAAATAAAGTTGGAAAAAACCTAGAAGAAATGTTGGAGGCTAATTATGGAAAGGGAAATTGTGGTCATTGCAACTAGTAATACTCATAAGCTCGATGAAATAAAGGAAATTTTATCGGATTTTCAATTTGATATAAAATCTATGTCTGAAGTAGGTTTAGGTGGCCTTGAAATAATAGAAGATGGTAGTACCTTTGAAGAGAATGCAATGATAAAAGCAAAAACGGTTATGAATAAAACTGGCTATGCTTCTATTGCTGATGATTCAGGCCTAGAGGTAGATGCAATAAACAAAGCCCCAGGCATATACTCTGCAAGGTTTGCTGGAGAAAATGCAACTGATGCTCAAAATAACGAAAAACTTCTGAATCTTATAGCTAATGTTCCTGAAGATCTTAGAACTGGGAGATTTATTTGTGCAATTGCTATGGTATTTCCAAATGGGGAAAGTATAATTACTAGAGGTACTTGCGAGGGTAGTATTGGGTTTGAGCCAACAGGTAATGGTGGCTTTGGATATGACCCATTGTTTATCGTACCAGAATATAACAAAACCTTTGGGGAAATACCTGCTGAAATCAAGAATAAAATTAGCCATAGGGCTAATGCATTAAATGAACTAAAGTCTTCATTAAAAGTCTATCTTGAGAGGATTTAACATGCGAATAGGTATATTAGGTGATAGCCATGAGCAAGTTAAGGATATAGATAGATGTATAAAAAAACTAAATAATGTCAATATAATTATACATACGGGAGATATGCTTAAGGATGCACTGTATATAACTAGAAAGCATAATATACCAGTAATAGGGGTAAGAGGTAACTGTGATCCCTATAACGCTGGGGAAGAAGAAATATTGTATACTGCAAATAATTATAATATCCTTATATGTCATGGGCATAACTATGGAGTTAAGAGTTCTTTAAAGATGATATTACATAGAGGTAAGAATGCAAATGCCCATATTATTGTATTTGGGCATACGCACATACCATACTATGAGCAAGTAGATAGTATTCATTTATTGAACCCGGGAAGCCTAGCTTTCCCGAGAGGGTTCTCAAAAAAAAGTGTAGCAATTATTGAAATAAATGAAAGAATTTCCATTAAACATATTGAAGTTTAAATGATTACTGGGGTTGACAACCTACTACAAAGGTGGTAATATTATTAATTGTTAGGACATTGATGCGGGTGTAGTTCAGTGGTAGAACTTCAGCCTTCCAAGCTGACCGCGAGGGTTCGATTCCCTTCACCCGCTCCAACCTTTATTTTGTGCCCATAGCTCAGCTGGATAGAGCAACGGCCTTCTAAGCCGTGTGTCCGGGGTTCGAATCCCTGTGGGCACGCCAAAATAAATTATATACACAAAAAATATGCGGAAGTGGCTCAGTGGTAGAGCATCGCCTTGCCAAGGCGAGGGTCGCGGGTTCGAGTCCCGTCTTCCGCTCCAATATATTTTGTGCCCATAGCTCAGCTGGATAGAGCAACGGCCTTCTAAGCCGTGTGTCCGGGGTTCGAATCCCTGTGGGCACGCCAATCAAGAGTTAGATTATTCTAACTCTATTTTAAAATCTATAATAAAGTATGCGCCCTTAGCTCAATTGGATAGAGTGGCTGGCTTCGAACCAGTAGGTTGGGGGTTCGAGTCCCTCAGGGCGCACCAAGGTTTCTAATACTAGCTTAAACGCTTGTTATAAGAATGTAATAAATGTACGACTATTTTTTGGAAAATATCCAAATTGTTAGTGGTATTTTTTTATGCTCAAAACTCTATATTATTAAATATTAAATAAAGGACTTAAAAGGCTATATAGACATTGTAGCTCTATAGATAGTAAGCAAATTTTAAAAGGGAATGACACTGTCATCCCCTGAATAGAGTCTTTATACTTGTTTAAGAAAAGTAGGCTTAGGGTATATAAAGGATATTTTGTGGTTAATCTTCTGAGGTAAAGAAATAAACTATGTCAAAGTTTTTGTTTTCCAATTCATTCAGTATCGGTTTTAGGTTTGGTGTGTTTACTCTTAGCATAATCGTATCTCTGAAAAGTGCCATGTGGGTAATGTTTACGTCAAAGTTTGCAATTAGCCTAGTTATATCTGCCAGTACACCCGGCTTATTGTCTTTTACTTTTATATGAATTTTACTATCGTTATCTTCAAGTCCCAATACTTCTACAAATGCACCGAAAATATCTGTTTCTGTAATGATACCCACCAATTTATCATCTTCTACTACAGGAATACCTCCGAATTTATTTTCTTTCATAATTGAGGCTGCTACTTCTAGCAAGGTATCTGGTGATACGGTAATTACGTCCCTTGTCATCATTGACCCAATTTTTGTTTTTGAAAGGAGGTAATTCAACTCAAACACACTTAAAGTGGTAGCAGGAGAAGGTGAGACTTCTAAAAGCTTTCTTTCAGTAATGATTCCTACTAAATTATCCCCATCTAAAACAGGAAGTCTTCGTACGCCTTTTTCTCTCATAATTTCCAGTCCCTCTGCAATTGTTGTGTCTCGAGTAACTGTATAAGGATTTGTTGTCATAATATTTTTTACATACATTATTAAATCCCCCCATCATTATAATTTCCTAACATGAAAATCAATCCTATGTACTTAGATAAGCTTTTTGATTTCATCATCGCTTTATGTCGATATATATAGCATCAACGCAAAGAACAAAACCTTCTATTTGTAATATATACCCAAGGTGAGTAATAAATAACGCCATATATGTATTTTTTTTTGCAAAATTACTTGAGCTTTCACAATAGCCACTTGCAAAATACATGAAATATTTGAACTTAACAAGTTATGTGATATTTTTTTATTTTAGTAAAATATTTTACATTGGTCGCATATATATTGGATACAACTATTGATTCTTTTGATTTCTGCTTTGAGTTTTTCATTTTCCTTTTTCAGCTCATTTATACTAGAATTTAATTTTAGAAGTTCTAAGTGATAATTATCTGATTTAGCAACTTTTTGATTTTTATTAGGTCTCTTAGTAGCTAAAAATACACTACTTATAATAAACAGAATGGTACATATCCATAAGAAATTTAAATTACCGTCTAAGACAAACATTTTTTTAATTAACCCCCTTTTTTAATATATATGTACAAGTTAGATTCTAAATTCGATATAATTATAATAGGAGTTTACTAAAATTTTTTCTGAAGTTTATAATATTCTTTTTTTGTCTATTATGGATAAGGAAGAAAGATTAGTTAAATTGGTATAAGTTCAATATATTATAATATATGTACAAAATGGAAATTTTTATTATAATATGTTTCGCAATTGACAAATTTAGATGATAGAGATATATTATATAAGTAATTGAAAATACCTATCATTTAAGATGATAAGTGAGTTATATAATAAAAGGAGGGGTTAAAGTGAGTCACATTCATTTACCAGATGGCATTATTTCACCATTTTTGTGGATACCAGCATTTCTTATTACATTTTGTATAGTCTATTATATTATAAAGAGCATAAAGCAAGATGAAGTTAGGCATAAAATTCCTCATACAGGAGTAGCTGCTGCAATTATGCTACTAGGGATGTCCGTACCAATATTTATAGTTCCAGTACATTTGAGTTTAGCAGTTCTTACGGGTATCCTTATAGGGCCGAAATTAGGTTTTTTAGCAGTACTTGTAGTTAATTTTATACTTGCATTTATTGGTCACGGAGGCATAACTCTAGTTGGTATAAATACTTTGATAATTGGTTCTGAAGTTGTTGTTGGTTTTTATATTTTTAAATATGTAAGTAAACATGGTAATTATAGATTTGGGGCTATGATAGCTACATCCATGGCGGTAATTATTTCTATGACTTTAATGGTGAGTATGGTAAGTGCTACAGCAGGATTCGAAGAAGCCCTACCACATCATCATCATGGTGAGCATCATCATGAAGAGGTTAGTGAAGAACGTGTATTGAAAGAGGTTATAGCTGAACAAGAAGTTTCAGAAGAGAAAATAATTGAAGAGGAAGTTATCAATGAAAAAATTACTAATGAAATAGAAACTGAAGATACTGACCTTGACCATAACCATATGGAATTTCATACTGCTGTTAGCAATATTAAATATTTTGTATTTACGGGATGGACAGCTGTTACTCTAATACTATTTGTGGGTATATTACTTGAATCAATAGGAACTACGTTGATCGTTAATTATTTCGTAAAGGTGAGACCAGGAATTGTATCTTCTGTTCAAAATAAAAACATGTAGATGAAAGGACAAAACTATGCATTTAGCAGAAATAGATTATATATCAAATAATGGAGAAAGTATGTTGCATAGGTGTAGAGTTTTTTCTAAATTCATCCTAATTCTATGCTTATTAGCTAGTCTGTTGTTGACAAGCAGCCTTTTAAAGCTATCTGTACTTATTGCTATAATTTTAATGTTGTTTATAATAAGTAAAGTTTCTTTTAAAAAAATAGTTCATTTAGCCCTTTATCCTGTATTTTTTAGTTTAATTTTTGCCCTTATTATGAGCAGACAATCACTTGTTTTGGCAGGAGTAATAATCTTAAGGGCTCTAGGTGCAGGTTTAAGCATGCTTCTTTTAATTACTACAACACCATATGTTGACGTTTTTGCTTTTCTTTCTTTGTTTATGCCAAGCCTATTAGTAGATATTTTTATATTTACATATAGATCCTTTTTTATATTGATAGAAAAAATTGGAAGTTTAATGAAAAGTATTAAACTAAAAGGCGGTCACAAGCCACTAAATATTTGTAAAAACCTAAGTAATATTGCAGGGGCTATAGGAGTACTTATAATTCACTCTTTTGAAATGAGTGAGCGTATGTATAAAATATATACTTTAAGAGGATATAACGGACGTATTCCGTTAAATGTAGAGCTTTTTCCACTAAAGGCTTTTGATTTTGCTATAATTAGTGCTTCGATTATTATTTTAGTTGGGACGGTGATACCATGGAGCCTTTAATAAAAGTACAATGTTTAAAACATATCTATCCAGATAAAACTGAGGTTAATTTATGCGGTTTAGATTTTATTGTAAAACCAGGGGAACGGGTAGTGGTCTTGGGGCCTAATGGTTCAGGGAAAACTACATTAATCTCACATATATTGGGACTATTATCTCCAGTAGAAGGTACTGTGGAAGTTTTAGGTTTAAGCCCAGATAAAAACTTTAATAAAATACGAAAAGAAATAGGCGTTGTTTTTCAAAATGTAGATGAACAAATAATCGGGCCTAGAGTATATGACGATATTGCTTTCACTCCTCGAAACGAGGGATTGAAAAAAGATGAAGTGGAAAGGATAGTAAGTTCGGCTGCAAATATGCTAAACATAGAGCATTTATTAAATAAAATTCCTCATTATTTGAGTGGTGGCCAGAAAAAAAAGGTAGCTCTAGCCGGTGCTCTTGCTACAATGCCACAAATACTAATTATGGATGAGCCTTTTGATGCTTTAGACCCAAAATCGAAAAAAGAGATGGTTAATTTATTAAATAAATTAAATAAAGAAAAAAATATAACTCTAATTTTAACAACCCATGATATAGATGTAGTACCTCAATTAGCAGATACAATTTATGTTATCAACCATGGTAACATTGTAATGAAGGGCACACCTGAGGAAGTATTTTCTAATGTTGATGTATTGAGGTGTGCTAATTTAGAACCACCTATTTTAGCGGAATTATTCAGTAGATTATGTAATAACGGTTTTAAGACTAATATACCTAAGGAGATAGATGAGGCGGAGAAATTGTTAATGATGCTTTTGGAAAAAAGACAGATAGTGTAGATAAAGAAAATGTTAATAGATAAAAGATATATTTACGTTGGGTGGATATGTCTTTTTTATTGCTAAAAATCATACTATGATTTTAGTAGCTATACCATTAATAAACTCATTATGTTAAAATGGATTTTAGAAAAACATGTAAGGGGGATATTTGTGGATTTAATAGAGAGTTTCAATAGAAAGATTTTCAAGGATATTATACTACTTACTTTGTTGACTTCCATGAAGGTCTTTATATTTCATCATTTTATTGGAATAGAAAGTAATCTTTTGTTTATTAATGTAAAAAACCTTTTTATAATTTTTACGTTATATTCACTAGGGGCGCTACTTATGGAAGAAAAAAGAAAAGGGGCATTTATATGTATTAATTTTATAGTATCTCTACTATTGTTCATCGATGCCATGTATTTTAGCCATTTTTTTACATTAATACCCTTTCATAGCATTTTTCAGGCTAGACAACTTGGTCCAGTGTCAGATAGTATCTTTTCGCTGGTAAAGTTCAAATATCTTTTGTTTTTTGTTGACTTCTTTTTACTATGGTTTATTTATAGGTTTAAAAATAATCATGTAACTCAATACAAAACCGTAGAGAAAAGGTTTATGTTATATGTTTGTGTTATATTGATAATAGTTTCTGGAACAATGAATGAAAGCGTTATATCCTCTGCAAATGGGATATATACTCCACATAACCTGGGTATAGTTAATTTTCATATTTATGATGTATATAACTTTTTCTTTAGAAAGCCCTTTGATATTGCTAGGGCTGAGGCATTAATACCAGTAATAGCTGATGTTGAAGTCCCTACAAAACAAGGATTTGGTATAGGTAAAGGTAAAAACTTAATCGTAATACAAGCTGAGTCAATTCAAAATTTTGTAATTAACAGAGAGATTAATGGACAGGTAATTACTCCTAATTTAAATAAATTAATTAATGATAGTAGCATATATTTTGATAGGTATTATGAGCAGGTTGGATGGGGAAATACTTCCGATGCGGAGTTTATTTCTAATAACGGGTATTATCCTTCTACAAAAATTTTTAGTTACAAAGCATATGAGGGTAACGAATTTTATTCTTTACCTATAGCACTTAAAGAAAAGGGCTATTCTACCATGGCATTCCACGGGAATGAAGCGGGTTTTTGGAACAGGAATAATATTTATGAGTATCAAGGAATAGATAGGTTTATTAGTCTTGAAGATTTTGAAGCTGATGAATTAATAGGAATAGGATTAAGCGACGGGTCTATGTTTAGACAGTCTATGAAGTTTTTAAAGGAACAAAGGAAACCTTTTTATTCATTCTTTATTACGCTTACATCCCATCATCCATTTCTTATGGAAGAGGAATACTTAAAGCTTAATGTAGGAGAACAATATAAAGATACTATTTTAGATAATTACTTACAGACTGTACATTACTTAGATTTGCAAATAGGGATGTTTATAGAAATGCTAAAAGAAGAAGGATTATATGAAGATACAATAATTGTAATTTACGGAGACCATCAGGGACTAAATATGCAAAACGAAGAAGCTAATCAGTTGATGACTGACTATTTAGGTGAAGCATATGAAGAGGATGAAATGTTTAGAGTGCCTTTAATAGTACACATGCCAAATAGTGGATTTGAAAAGAGAATTAGTGTTGCGGCGGGCCAAATTGATTTCTTCCCTACTATTTTAAATATTTTAGGTATTGATTCCGATATAAGAATGAATTTTGGTAAAGATTTATTAAATACTGAAGATGGGTTTGTTGCAAAACAAGTTAAAGTTACTCGTGGATCATTTATTGATAATGAAAAGATATTTGTTATGTCTTCTGATGGAATCTTTGAAAATTCTAGGGCTTGGAATATCTATACAAAAGAACCTGTAGACTTAGAAAGCTGCAGAGAAGGATATGAGAGGGCTTTACTAGAAGTTGAGCTTTCTGAGTACATTATGCAAAATAATTTAATACCAGTTGTAAAAGAAAAAGGAATAGGCTATTTGATAGAGGAGTTTATAGAATAAGCTTAAATGTTAAACGGGATTATGGACATAATAGATATATAAATTTCTGTTTTTAAGGGGATGAAATAATGTCTGAAATAACATATAAAGATATTGTAAAAAATGAAGAAATAAGGACTTATCTTGAAAAGGGAGACGAGTTGTTAGGGGTATTAGGGTTTACTGAACATGCAGTGGTTCATGCAGGAAAAATAGCTGAAATTGCAGCTAGGATTTTAGTTAGATTAGGTTTTAGTGATAGAGAAGCAGAACTAGCAAGAATTGCTGGGTATATACACGATATTGGAAATATGGTTAACCGTGTGGATCATGCACAAACAGGTGCAATTATATCCTTTAATATTTTAACTAGAATGGGTATGAAACCTGAAGAAATAGCAACTGTTGTATCAGCAATTGGAAACCACGATGAAGGCACTGGAACTGCAATAAATAATGTGTCAGCAGCATTAATTTTAGCTGATAAAACGGATGTAAGAAGAAGCAGAGTAAGAAATAATGACTTTGCGAAGTTCGACATTCATGATAGGGTGAACTACGCAGTGGAACGTTCGGAGGTTAAAGTTGATGGGGAGCATAGAACTATTTTATTAGATTTAAAGATTGACACACAAATAATAACCCTAATGGAATATTTTGAAATTTTTTTACAGCGTATGATAATGTGTAGACGTGCAGCAGATTTTCTAGATGCAAAGTTTGAGCTTGTAATGAATGGCGCTAAGTTAATCTAAAATGTGAAGAATCTTAGAATAACTGAGATTTTTTGTTATTATTATAATATATTATAAAAAATAAATTATTGTAGGTGGGACTATTGAGTTTTAATAGTGAGAATATAATAGAAGAATATATTGTTAAGGAAACAGATACGTTGGTAGATATTGCTAGTAAACTGGATTTACCAATACTTGAACTAAGGCTTATTAATGGCTTGTATAATAATGATATTTATGTAGGACAAAGATTAAAAGTGTACCCAAAAAAAACTTATATAGTTAAACCTAATGATTCTCTATTTTCAATAGGGAAAAAATTTGGTGTAGCAGAAGATAAACTCAAGCACATTAATAATATAGATGAAGGAAAGCTATATGAAGGCAAAAGGCTGGTAATCAGTGATCCAATAGTAAAATACACTGTAAAACAGCATGATGATATAGAAAAAATAGCACAAACTTTTAAGATTTTGGTTGAGGAATTAATTGAATATAACGGTATTAATGATTACCAAATCTTCACTGGCCAAGAACTGTATATAAAGATGCCTTCAACTGTTAATAATCCAAGCTTTTTTCATGTACTAGTAAATAAAAGCTTTACTTTACCACAATATTATGTGCCAGAAAAATTAACAGTTCCTAATGTATCCTTTCCATTTGAGTATTTTCATGAGAAGAAACTTATGAGAGAGGATGGAGCCAGAGCATTAGAATGCTTATTTAAAAAGGCTAATGAAGATGGAATTGATCTATATGCCCTTTCGGGCTATAGATCCTATAGCAGGCAAAAATTCATATTTGAGTCAGGTGTTAAAGAAGAAGGCTTTGAAATTACTAATAGACTTAGCGCTAAACCGGGTAATAGCGAACATCAAACTGGATTAGCCATGGATGTAACTTGTCCACAGATAAAATATTCCTTAGATCAATCTTTTGAAAATACAAAGGAAGGTCATTGGATTAAAGAAAATGCACACAAATTTGGATTTATACTTAGGTATTTAAAGGGTAAAGAACATATTACAGGATACCAATATGAGCCATGGCATATCCGATACGTAGGAAAGGAAACTGCAATTAGTATAAAAAATCTAGGACTAACCTTTGAAGAATATTTAGGTATTGAGTAAGGAAGATATATATTAACTTACTCAATACCTTTAAATTTTATCTCTATATATTGGACAGTATCAAGATGCATAAATTCCCGTATCTTGGGCATATTAAAGGCTAAAACCACAACGAAACTCTCATCTGAGTACAATAAATTTGAAGCTATTTTTTCAACTGCTACTGCATCAGTTCTGGCACTAATACCAATTGCAACAACTTTTTCAGATAAAACTAAATATCTCCACCCTCAATTGGATGACTTTTATCCCTATTGTACCACCTTGCTACATCAATAAATCTAGGATGAAAATCAAATAGATATTTTGAAAAAAGAGTTTCTCTATTTGTCGTAGCGGAAGACATAACATTTAATGTTACACCATTTCCTATAGAAGCAAAGGGGTCTCTTTGAAAGTATAAATTAGGTATCGGATCTAAATAAAAGGGGTAAGGATTTTTTATCATATCAGCTAGAGATTTGTTTCTAACATGCCTAAGCTCTGTTTTTTGAATTCCTGAAATACATTTTTTAATCATATAAATTGCCGGATGCTCATAAAAAATTCTCTTAAAATCTCTCTTAAACCTTCAGTAGGTACTTTTCCTTCATTCATAAATTCTTCTAAAAACTTGATTCTTATATCTTTATCTTTTAATATTTCTTCCATCAAATTAACAAGATATAGAACTTCAACCCCTTTATCTGTTAATAATTTAGCAAATTGGTTGTGTTCCTTTTGAGCTTGGTGCTTGTATACTATTTCATCAAATAAAAGCTTACGTAAGTATGTAGGAACTATGTTTTCTACTTCGTTTCCAGGGCAGTGAAGTAGAACGCTTCTAAGTTTACCTATTTCACTGAAAATACTAATATTATTGTTATATTTCACAAAATCCACCTCCCCTTATAAAACTATTAATAGTTTTAGTTTATTCACAATTATTTATAGGCAGATTTCGATATCTTAAAGATATTGTAGCAAAACGGAATAAAAACTGGTTATATTAAAAAGGATTTATTGTATAGGCGAAATTATTAGATCAAAGCATAACCCATATTGGAAATCCATAGAATGGAAAGAGGTTTGTGAAAAAGCAAAGATTAATGTTGAAATAGAGATTAAAACTGAATTTTTGGTTCTATTTACTAATTAAGTTGCAAAATAATGCAGATTGAAATTGAAATAAACAGTTTGACTTAATAAAACTTAAGATACAAAAATGCAAGTTTTTTAAGAGGTTCAATAAAATATAATCTCTTTTCAAATTTAATAACAAGTGTTAAAAAAAATTGCACTATAGCTATAATATAAAAAAACTTAGATTTTCAATCTTTATAAAAAAATAGACATATATTTTATTTGAGTGCATAAAACTTAGTTAGACAACACTTGTGATTATTTATGAAATATGATATAATTAAAATTGCATAAAATAGCAAATTTAAAGTTAATCAATGCCTAATTAAATTTTATAATTTATTCAATTTAAATTAAATTACATCCTTAATTTGAAAAAAATATATAAATAAAATCCAAATAACAGAATTTTTTATAATTGGCATTGAAGAAAAACTATAATAACTAATTAGGGGGAGATACGAAAATGAAGAAGAGTAAAGTATTATCGTTATTACTTGTATGTATTATGATGACATCTGTAGTTTTAGTTGGATGTGGTGGAAGTAGCACTGGAACTAATAACAAGGTTGAGCGTTTATCTATTGCAACTGGAGGAACTTCAGGTGTGTATTATCCTTTAGGTGGTGCCTTTGCAAATATCCTTAACGATAAAGTGAGTGGTGTTACTGCAACTGCTGAGTCTACTGGTGCATCATTAGAAAATGTTAACTTATTAAATAATGGTGATGTTGATTTTGCATTAATTCAAAATGATATTTCACACTATGCCTTTAACGGAATTGAGATGTTCTCTGATAAAGAGGCTATGAAAAATATTAGAGCAGTAGCTTCTTTATATCCTGAAACTATTCAAATTGTTGCAAATACATCTGCAAATATTAATACTGTAGAAGATTTAAAAGGTAAAAAGGTAGCTGTGGGTGCTCCTGGTAGTGGAGTTGAAGTAAATGCACGTCAAATACTTGCAGCCCATGGTTTATCATATGATGACTTACAACCAGATTTCCTGTCTTTCGGCGAAGCTGCGGATGGAATTAAAGATGGACGTATCGATGCAGCGTTCTTAACAGCTGGTACGCCAACTGCTGCTGTAACGGATTTATCAACTACACATAGTGTTAATCTTGTACCTATTACAACTGAAAAAGCACAAGGACTAATCAATCAATTTCCATTTTATTTCGAAACAGTTATTCCTGCTGGAACATACAGAAATCAAGATGAAGAAATAAGTACATTAGCAGTAATGGCAATGTTAACAGTTAATGCTAATTTAAGTGATGACCTAGTTTACAATGCAACAAAAGCATTTTTCGAAAATCTTGATACTTTAGCCGCAGCACATAAAAGAGGAGAAGATATTAGCTTAGAAGGAGCTAAATATGGTATCTCTTTAGAGATTCATCCAGGTGCTCAACGCTACTATGATGAAGTTAAACAATAGATTATTAGGAGATGGGCATCGTTGTAATACATGCCCATTTCTTTTATTAATTGTTTTTACGGTTATAATTGTTTTGTCAATATATTTAGTTAAACCTGTATATGCGGTACAAATTATATATAATAACGAAGTATCCCAGACATTGGTTGTTGATCCTCATAAAGAAATATATATAGATTACACACACTCTGTTGCAAGAACGAACATTAGAGATGTCTTTGTTTTTAAAAAAAGTGAACGCTTCTTACTAATAAGAACAGAATATAGCTCCTTCGGAGCTGGCTTACCTACGGAGAGCTTTGGAAGATTTACTCATAGAGATGGATTATATATAAATGAAGGAATTAATTTAGAATTACAAGAGATACCTATAAGAATAGGTACAATAGCTAATCATAAGTTAACTTTCCAGGATGGAAGTAATATTGTTTTTTCAGATTTTTTTAAGACTGGAGAATTAGTAGTTTTGAAACCAGCAAAGATCAATAGGTTAGAGGCGTTAGTAGTTAAAGGAGGAATGTAAATTGGATAAGAAATTAATATCTGTTCAAGAAACTGTGGAAGAGCAGATTAACATAGAAGAAACCTTAGCAGAATATGATACTTCTTCTAATACCCGTAATTTAAAAGGAAACGTTGCAAAATTAGTGGGAATTTTAGCAATAGCTATGTCCTTATTTCATCTATATACTGCGGGTTTAGGAAGTTTATTAGTAATGAAACAACGTTCAACCCACTTGTTATTTGTTCTTTCAATAGGGTTTTTACTATACCCAATAAGCAAAACTAGAAATAAAAATAAAATACCGTTTTACGATTGGATTTTTGCAGGTGCTGGAGTTGTAGTTACATCGTATATTTTTCTTAATTTTGAAAGTATAGTAAGACGTGGGGGTATGCCTACAACATTAGATATTGTTTTTGGAATCACAGCTGTACTACTAGTCCTCGAAATGACTAGACGTAGTATAGGTCCAGAGCTACCTATTATTGCAGTAATATTTATTGCATATGCATTTGCTGGTCCATATTTACCAGGTGTTTTAGGACATAGAGGATATACCTTAAGAAGACTTGTAAATCAATTATATATGACAACTGAAGGTATTTTCGGTACACCTTTAGGTGTTTCAGCGACTTTTGTATTTATGTTCATTTTATTTGGTTCATTTTTAGAGATAACAGGTGTTGGTCAGTTTTTTATAGACCTAGCATTTTCTATAGCAGGACATAAAAAAGGTGGCCCTGCTAAGGCAGCTGTTTTAGCTAGTGGCTTTATGGGATCTATATCAGGTAGTTCTATAGCTAATACAGTAACTACTGGAGCATTTACAATACCTCTTATGAAAAAGGTAGGATATAAGCCAAACTTTGCAGGTGCAGTTGAGGCAGCAGCATCAACCGGTGGTCAAATACTACCACCGGTAATGGGAGCAGCAGCATTCATTATGTCAGAGTTTACTAGTATCCCTTATATTACAATTGTGAAAAGTGCAGTTGTTCCAGCCTTGTTATATTATTTAGGTGTAACTGTAATGGTTCATCTACAAGCATCAAAGCAAGGACTTGTTGGTATACCAAAAGAGGAGTTGCCAGATTTAAAGGCAACGTTTTCTAGTGGATTCCATTTATTACTACCACTAATTGCAGTAGTTGGATTCTTAGTAAAGTATTCGCCATTAAAGGCTGCATTTAATAGTATTATTATAGCATTAGTTGTTTGTTTATTTAGAAAGCACACAAGAATTAAACCGGCTGCGATTTTATATGCATTAGAAGATGGAGCAAAAAAAGCTATAAGTGTGGCTTCTGCATGTGCATGTGCAGGTATAATTGTAGGAATAGTTACACTAACTGGACTAGGACTTACTTTTGCTAACCTTATAGTAAGTTTTGCAGGTGGGAAGCTTCTACCAACATTAATATTAACTATGGTTGCTTCTATCATTTTAGGAATGGGACTTCCGACTACAGCTAAGTATATAGTGCTAGCTACAATGGCAGCTCCAGCTCTAGTTCAACTTGGAGTACCATTAATAGCAGCCCACTTATTTATATTATATTTCGGGGTAATTGCAGACGTAACTCCACCAGTAGCATTAGCTGCTTATGCAGGAGCAGGAATTGCAGGTGGAGACTCCTTTAAGACCGGTCTTCAGGCTCTTAAGCTAGGTTCAGCAGGTTTTATAGTACCATTTATATTTGCTATTAATCCATCACTACTGTTAATAAATGTTTCACCAATTGGAGCTATTGTAACTATTGCAACAGCATGTGTTGGGATAATTAGTTTTGGGGCAGGTATTCAAGGATATTTATTTACACATGCTAGACATTATGAAAGAGCCCTATTACTAGCAGCAGCATTAATGTTAATACATCCAAATGTTGTGATTGATGGTATTGGATTAGGAATATTAGCAGTTATAGCGATTACTCAACATAAAAGATATAAAAGTGAAAATGAAGATACAAGAGAAGTAATTGTTGAAAATAGAGTGATATTAAGTAATAGTGGAAATAAGTAGTTTAAATTAAGAATAAAAAGCTTTACAATATAAATGAGTTGACTTCGTATAATTGCGCTGTCAACTTTATTTTTTTATAAGTCATAGGAATTATATATTTAATGTTGAATTAATTTTTTATGGGCAAAAGGATATTATTAGAAAATAAAATACAATAAAAATCTGATAGAATATTGGCATGAGAATTTCTTTTTTAAGGGGGAAATAGTGATGAAAATACTTCACACTGGAGATTGGCATATAGGGAAGATAGTAAATGAATTTAGTATGATAGAGGATCAGGAATTTGCTCTAGGACAGATGCTGGATATTATTAGATTAGAGAAACCAGATGCTGTAGTTATAGCCGGAGATATTTATGATAGAAGTATTCCACCTGTTGAAGCAGTAGAGTTACTTGACAAAATATTTAGTACTATATTACTTGAATTAAATACGCCGATACTAGCTATTGCAGGCAATCATGACAGCGCAGAAAGATTGTCATTTGCTAGTAGGGTTTTAACTGAAAAGGGATTACATATTGCAGGTTTATTCGACAAGAATATAAAAAAAGTAAAGTTAACTAGTGATAAGTGTACAACAAATTTCTATTTAGTCCCGTATGCAGACCCTAGGGAGATAAAATCAGTATTAGAAGATAATGAAATATTTAATCATGATGAAGCCATGAAGAAGACTATACATAAGATCAAAGAAGGACTAGATAGTAGCTGTAAAAATGTATTAGTTGCCCACGGTTATGTTGCAAATATTAAACTTGATTCTGAGGAAAGTAGCACTCTAAAAGAAGAAATAGATGTTATAGTTTCAGACTCTGAAAGACCTTTAAGTATTGGTGGGACAGATATAATAAGAGCAGAACATTTTAACTGTTTTCACTACACTGCATTAGGGCATCTACATAGCCCTCAAAAGATTGGTAGTGAAAGGATGAGGTATTCAGGTTCTTTATTGAAATACTCCTTTTCCGAAACTAAACATAAGAAAGGATTTACATTAGTTGAATTTGATGAAAATGGTGAAGTTAATGTAAGGCTAATTGAACTTAAGCCAAGGAGAGATATGAGAATAATTAGAGGGCCTTTAAATAGCTTAATTGACCCCAAAGTATATAAGGATACAAATGTAGAGGATTATATATATGCCATATTAACTGATGATACAGAGCTAATAGATCCAATATCTAAATTGAGGGCTGTATATCCTAATATTATGGGGCTTAGTAAGGATATATCATCTAGTAGAGAGGAAAGTAGGACCTCAGCTGCAAAAGGATATGAACAAAAATCAAAATTAGATATATTCAATGAGTTTTACTATTCTATACATGGTCGCCAATTGGACGAGCAAAGAATTGAATTATTAAAAAGTGTTATGGAAGAAGCTGAGAGGGGGGAGAGATAATGAAGCCATTAAAACTGACAGTGAGTGCTTTTGGTCCATATTCAAACCTTCAAACTATTGACTTTACCCAATTAAATGGAAATAATATCTTCCTTATTACAGGTCCTACTGGAGCCGGTAAAACAACTATATTTGATGCTATTAGCTATGGTCTTTTTGGAGAGGCCTCAGGCACAAGTAGAACAAAGGATAGTCTTAGAAGTGATTTTGCGTCAGATAATATTTTGACCTATGTGGAACTAGAATTTGATTTAAGAGGAAAACAATATAAGATTAAGAGAGTACCTCAACAAGAAAGAAATAAGCTTAAGGGAGAAGGGACAGTAGTTAAAAACTCCGAGGCAGAGTTATACCTTCCTAATGGTGATTTAATTACTAAGGTAAATGCAGTTGATGAGAAAATAACTGAGATACTGGGTATAAATAAAAATCAATTTAGACAAATTGTAATGCTGCCCCAGGGAGAGTTTAGAAAATTATTGGAGGCTGATAGTCAGGAAAGAGAAACGATATTTAGAAAGATTTTTGGGACTGAGGCCTTTGAAAATATACAGAGAAGGCTAGATGATCACAGAAAATCCATTAATAAGCAAATAAGTGAAAAACAAACCCAAAGGGATACATATATTAAAAATATTGAATCTGACAGTGACGCTTTAGCTCAGCTTTTGAGCTCAAAGGATCTGAATGTTTTCGAAATATTGAATAGAACGTTACAACTAATAGAAGAAGATACAACTAAAAGTGAAGAGATTGCTGCCAAAGTAAAAGAAATAGAACATGAGCAAAATCATCTTCAAAAAATGATAGCTATAGGCAACGAGATTAATAAGAAGACTAAGAACAAAGAGGATATTGAAAATTCCATTGAAGAGTATATAAAGAGGAAAGACGAATATAGAAAAAAAGAACAAAAAGTTGTTATGGCAAGAAAAGCCTTGCCTTTAATTGAATTAGAAAGCACATTTATGCTAAGACAAAATCAATATAATAATAAAAAAATAGATTTAGAAATAGCAGAAAAGACTGTTTTTGACGCGGAAATCAATTTAGACAAGGCTATAATTCAACTAAAGGAAGAAGAGGAAAAGGAATCAGATAGAAAAAAATACTCAGATACTATTGTTACTTTAAGAAATCATGAAGGAAAGGTCAGGGAATATGAGCTAAAGAGTAAAGAGATAAATGAATATAAGAAGAAATTAGAGGTTAGAGAAAATTCAATAAGTGATTTAAGAACTAATATCAACAACGAAAAAATTAAAAAAGATAGTATAGTAGAGAGTATAAAAGTAGCTCAAAGAGCGGAAGTAGATTTAGAAAAATCTAAAACAGATATGGATTCAAAGCTAAGAGATGTTCAAGAGCTCTTGGATTTGAAAAAATATACAGAGCTCTATATAAGCAAAAAAAATAAATATAATATTGAGAGTAATAGGTTTGAACAGATCGATAGTGAATACAAAGGGTGTAAAGACATCTATGAAGCCATGGAAACACACTTTATGAGAGGACAAGCAGGTCTATTAAGTAAAGATTTAATAGAAGGTGTTGAATGTCCGGTTTGTGGGTCAAAAGAACACCCTAGAAAGGCACAGATTATAGAAGGGATGCCATCAGAGACTGAACTTAAATCTATAAGAGAAGAGCTGGATAAACTAGCTTCTAAACGAGAGAAAAAATTAAGAGAATTGATGGATATAAATGGGGATCTAAAAGCTAGCAAAGAAGAACTGGAGGAGCGTAAGAAGAAGATTTCGAAACTATATAGTGAAATAATTACTTTAGATAAGGACGCAGTTGTAACATTTAGTGGTTTAAAAATAGATAAAATAAATAATGACATATTTATTTTAAAGGATCAAATAAGTACACTGCAATTTAAAGTAAATAAAAAGGATAATTTAGAGGATGCTTTGAAAAAATGTGAAATTTGTATTACAAGTCAACAAAAGGAATTGGAAGAACTCGAGGAGATATATAAAGATGAGTTTAGCAGTATAAAGGTTCTAGAAGAGGTGCTCATACGCATAGAAAAGGATATTCCATTAGAAATAAGATCAGTTGATAAACTTCTTTTATCAATTAAAGAATATGAACAATTATATGATCAGTCAAATAGTAGCTTAAAAAATGCACAACAAAATCATATAAATTCGCTAAATATATGCTCTACCTCTAAGACAAACTTTGAGTTGCAGAAGGAGTCACTAGTAGAAATGCAAGGAGAATTAGAAGTATTAAGGGAGCAATTTTATAAAAGAATCCTTGACTCAGGATTTAAGGATATTAACGAGTATGAATCTTTAAAACTAAAAGATGATGAGAGGATTGAGCTAGAGGAAGATATAGCTGAATACAATCAGAGCCTTAGATCATTAAAGGATAGATTAGAAAATTCTATTGTGGAAACCCAGGATTTAAAAGAAGTGGACATTGAAAAGCTAAAAGAAGAGTTTAATAGTTTTAATAATATTAGACATTTACTTGATATTGAATCAAAAAAACTTTTTTCAAGAATTAGTAACAATACTAAGGCTATAAATGAAATAGAAAAAATAAATATGGATATAGGAAAGGACGAGGAAAAATACGGTATTATAGCAGACCTTTCTAAAACTGCTAATGGAGATAATAATGAAAGAATAACATTTGAAAGATATGTTTTAGCTGCCTACTTTGAAGAAATTATTAATGCATCTAATATAAGATTAAGTAAGATGACAGGTGGAAGATATAGACTTAGAAGAAAAGAAGAAAAGGGTAAGGGTAGAAGACAGGAAGGCTTAGAGTTAGAAGGCTTTGACAACTATACGGGAAAAGCAAGACATGTTAAAACCCTTTCCGGCGGAGAGAGCTTTAAAGCATCCTTAGCTTTAGCCCTGGGTTTAGCTGATATAGTGCAATCATGCGCTGGTGGAATAACGCTAGATACAATGTTTATTGACGAAGGGTTTGGAACATTAGATCCTGAATCCTTAGATAATGCTATTAATTGTTTGTTAGAGTTGCAGGAAGGTGGTAGGCTAGTCGGTATTATATCTCATGTACCTGAATTAAAAGAAAGAATTGATTTGAGACTAGAGATAACACCTGCAAAGGAAGGTAGTAGAGCAACTTTTATACTTTAGGACAAAAGCAGTTTTTTTATGCTGTGATCTTAAATAATTTAATTAATAATAATACAATCGGCTTAGGATTACTCCTAAGTCTTTTTGTATATATAATAATTTGTAATTATTTATTAATCTATAGTCATAAAAATTTTTTTTAATCATATATTGAATATTGTGTTGAAAGTAGAATTAAATTTTTATGAATATAAAATATGTAGATTCAACGTGGTTCAATTGTTTTGAATATTTTAGAAGAAAAAATAGACATTGCTTTAGAAAAATGTTTTAAATAAAAAAAATTTATTCGACACTAGGTTTTTACAAATTATTCAATATTTTTTTTATATAATAATTAAATGTAGAAAAATAATTAGGCAGAGCAAGCACTTGATAGAAAACAATTACAATTACAAAATGCATAATTATACATACGTAGTTATTTTTAAAACTTTTTATTAAAGATAAATTTATTGGGTATATAATAACAATGAAACATGATTGTCTGATTATTAATAGTAATTAGTAATCGAAAATAGTTTTTATTCGACAACATCATTTGACATTCTGGTTAATGGACTTTATGTATAATACAATAATAGAAAGGGGGAATAAAAAGAATATTTAGAAATTATATAAGGTTTATTAATTAAAAAAATATAAAAAAATATAAAATATTTAATTACAGGGGGATAAAAAAATGGCAACAAACCTTAATATGTTTAATCAATCAATAGAGGCACAAAAAAATATGTTTGAAGTGTGGCAAAAAATGTTTAATCCAATTAGTGAAGAAATACTAGAGAAAAATAGTAAAGACCTAATGAACTATAATCCATTGAATTACTTTAAAGAGATTATAGAATTAGGTAATAAGTTAAATAGCAACTATATGGGTGATCCATACCAAGTATTAAAGAAAATGAATGAAAGCACAGATGCGTACTATAGTGTATTTAAAATCTGGCAGAAGCTAAAAGAAGATACATTTGAGCCAACAGCAGAAGCTATGAAGGTAGCTTTTGAAGAGTGGAGAGAGCAATATTCAGAATACATGAATAAACACTATATACCACTGTTACCAGAGCCAATGAAAAAAGTACTAGAGCAATCCATGTCAGTAATGGAATCATATAGATCAGCAACAAATAAGTTCTGGGAACCATGGATAGGAAATGAAAAAGAATTAAGTGATGCATTTTTTAGAGGACTATTAAATGATCCTTCAGCATACTTAGAATACTTAAAGCTATGGAAAGAAAACTATGATAACTCCTTTAGTAAATTCCTAAACACACCAATGATGGGAATAAACAGAGAGCTATTAGAAAAACAATTTGATAGTCTAGATAAATACATTAGATTTAATGTACATTTAAATGAATACTTAGCAAATATATATAAATTAGGTCAAGAAACAATGAAAAAGACATTAAATGATTATGCAGCAATGTATAAAGAAGGAATGCAACCAAAATCCTTTGAAGAGTTTTATAAATATTGGACTAAAGAAATAAATAATGCCTTTGATAGATTATTTTTTTCAGATGACTTTAGTAAGTTAGTAGGCCATACATTAGATGCAATGACAAGTTTTAAAATAGAAGTAGATAAGTTATGGGAAGAGTACTTAACATTTATGCCAATAGCAAAAAAATCAGAGATGGACAGTTTATATAAAACAGTATACGAAATGAAAAAAGAAATAAAAAGCCTAAGAAAAGAGTTAGATGAATTTAAAGCATTAAAAGAAGTAAATAGCGAAAAAGAAAAAAGTAAAAAGTAATTAGAAAAAAATAGATAAAAAAGACTATAACAACAAATTAAAAGAGGTGGAGAATTTTGAATCAAGCTTCTAACACAGACATCTATCTTTGAGGCAATGTCAAAGGTATTACAAAAACAACAAAAGTTAATAGATGGAATAGATGTTTTAATGAATATAGAGTATGAGGACCATGATAAGACACCGAAGGAACTAGTGTATCAAGAAGATAAAATGAAGCTATACCGCTATATTTCAACAACAAAACCTAAAACCAAAATACCAACATTAGTAGTTTACGCCCTAATGAATAGATCCTATATAATGGATATACAAAGAGACAAAAGCTTTATAAAGAAGCTGCTAGATGAAGGTCTAGACCTATATATAGTAGATTGGGGATATCCGACAGCAGAGGATAGATACATAACTATGGAGGACTATATAGAGGGATATCTAGGAAATGCAATAGACTATATAAGAAAGACACACAACCTAGATAAAATAAACATAATATCCAAATGCCAGGGTGGAACCTTCTGTACAATTTACTCAGCCCTATACCCAGAGAAAATAAAAAACCTAGTAACAATAGCAGCGCCCTTTGATTTTAGTACAGATGACGGACTACTATTTAAATGGGCAAAGGATATGAATGTAGATGGGCTTGTGGATGCATACGGAATAGTACCAGGAACATTTTTAAATTCATGTTTTGTATCCTTAAAGCCATATAGCCTACTAGTAGATAAGTATATAGGATTAATAGATGGATTAGACGATAAAAACTTCTTATCAGACTTTTTAGGTATGGAAAAATGGTTATTTGATAGTCCAGGTCAAGCAGGAGAAGCCTATAGAAAATATATGAAGGATCTATGGCAGGATAACAAATTAATAAAAGGGGAATTTACATTAGGAGGCAAAAAAGTAGACCTTAAAAATGTAACAATGCCCCTATTAAATGTAGTAGGAGATAAAGATAATTTAATTGTACCAGCTGCATCAAAACCATTAAATGATGCAGTAGGAAGTAAAGATAAAGAATTAGTAACATATCCAGTAGGTCATGCTGGAATAGTAGCAAGTTCCCGTTCACAAAAGGAGATTGCCCCGAAAGTAGCAAAATGGCTATTAGATAGAAGCAAATAATAACTAAAGCATTTTAATAAAAAATAAAAAATAACTGCTATGAAAATGGAGACTTGTTTCTCCATTTTTCTATTTTAATCAAAATTTATGAACGATATAATAGAGTTTTTATATTACTTAACCTTTAGTACAATTATATTATTAGCATATAAGCATAGTTTTACGTATGGAAAATAGCAAGTGTCTATAGAAATCATTGCTATTATAAAAACAAAATAATTACAAACAATATATAGGAAGATTTAATCTTCAAATAACTATGGTAGGGGGATTTTTATGAAAATCAATAAAAGTATAGGCTGTACAATTGATGAGTGTAAATATCATGCTAAAAATGAATCTTATTGTAGTTTAGATCATATTAATGTAGTAAAACATGAAAATAAGGCAACAAGCCAAGAAGCAACAGATTGTGGAAGTTTCGAATCTAAGAAATAAGTTAGTCCCCGCTTAAATTATTAGGCGGGGATTACTTTTACAAAAATAAAAATATGAAAATTTTATACATTTAATATACAATTAGTTAATAAACAACTTAATTTAAAGAGGTGAAGGACACTGAATAAAGTACAAATAATTCTATTAGCCATCTTCAAATTTAGATGATTTAGGACTAGGTTTTTATCTAGGATTAAAACAACGTATATATAATAGATACATTTTAATTATAGCTTTAATATCAGCAATTACTATGCTGGTGGGTTTAATATTTGGACAGAAGGTATCTAGTTATATTACTGACACAACTGCATCATATATTAGTGCCTTAATTTTTAGGCTATAAATCAGCTATAAATCAGAAGATAAGGAAGAAGAAACTACCAAAGCTACAAATTGGACTTACAAAAGTGCTATTATGCTTGGATTAGCTTTAGGGATAGATTCTATTTCCCTAGGTGTTTCTGCTGGGTTTGCACATTATCCGATTCTATTAACTAGTTTTTTTGCTGGAATAACAAGTTTTTTATTTATATGGACTGGTTCAAACTTTGCAAATCGGATTACATTTACATTAATAAAAGATAAATCTGACATAGTATCTGGGATTCTACTTATTACACTTGGTATTTGGCAAATAATTTAACACTCAAAATTATTAATAAAAATATATAAAAAGTAAACAAAGTCTGAAATAGAAAATTAAATTTATATATAAGTAACATTGGATACAGATTAAAATGTTCTCTAAATGATATTATTATTACAAAATAGCAAGGAGGAAATCAAATGGAGCACATTATAAAAAATGTAGAACTTTCAAAAGTTCTAAATATGGAGTCATTAGTTGAATATCAAAAGGGACAGGTAATTAGCAGAACCTTAGCCCAGGGGCAAAATTTAAGTTTAACTTTATTTGCCTTTGACAAAGGGGAAGAAATTAGCTCTCATTCATCTAGAGGAGATGCAATGGTTTATCTACTGGATGGGGAAGCAGATATAACCATAGGTGATGAAGTTTTTAATGTAAAGAAGGGTGAAACCATTGTTATGCCAGCTGGTATACCCCATGCATTATTAGCAACGGAACAATTCAAAATGCTTCTTGTGGTTGTGTTTAAACCATAAAATTGTAAATAAAATCTATATTAAAGTAGTAGCCTTACATTTTGTAGGGCTATTTTCCATTCAAACTATTTAAAATAAAAAATAATGTTGACAATTAGCTTGACAATTGATAATATTTGCTTTATGAAAATTAGTATCAATATAATTGTTAATTTCTAAATTTTGATAAACCACTGATCTGATCCCCACACCCCGTATTAACCAGTGGAATAAAAGGTATAGGTCCTAAGACTTATGCCATTTTATTTTTTTTGAATTAAAAAAATTATATTGACAAACAAAATAACACATGATAACCTTTAACTAATGATAATGATAACTATTATCAAAAGTGAGTTGTCATATATCAATGAAAACAGAATTTGTAGTTGCAATAACAATAAATTAATGGAGGTACATAAAATGAAAAAAGTTGTGGTTATTTATTGGAGTGGAACAGGAAATACAGAAATGATGGCTAAATCAATTGTTGAAGGGGCACAAGAGGGCGGTAATGAAGTTAAACTTTTAAGTGTCGATCAAGCTACTTTAGAGGATGTAAATAAGGCAGATTATGTTGCACTAGGTTGTCCTTCTATGGGGGCTGAGGTGTTAGAAGAGGTAGAAATGGAACCTTTCGTAGAGTCATTACAAAGTGTTATTACAGGAAAATCTGTTGCACTATTTGGGTCTTACGATTGGGGTAATGGTGAATGGATGAAGGATTGGGAAAAAAGAATGGAAGATTACGGTGCTAGCTTAGTTGCTGAAGGGTTAATTTTACATTTAACTCCTGATGACGAAGGTTTAAAACAATGTAAAGAATTAGGGGCAAAGTTAGTTAAATAGTAATATGTAAATAAAGCTAAAAGTAAATCACTTCACTTTTAGCTTTATTATTTAGACTAATTACTTATTCTGCACAAATATCTTCAAGTCTTTCGGAAGAATGAATCTCAATAGTCTTTTTAGTAAAAGAGAGCATACCTTTTAGTTGCATATTTTTAAGCTCTCTTGATAAGGTAGGTCTTGAAACATTAATATGCTCCGCTAAAGTTTTCTTTGTGAATTTTAATTGAATCGTATTACTATTTTGCTTTTTCTGTTCTAATAATAAAAAATAAGATATTTTTGCAGGAACAGAATTTAAAGAAAGTATTTCAATTGTACTATTGAGAGCCAGGATTCTATTTGAAACAGATTCTAAAAATTTAGTCATAATGCGTTCATCCATAGTAAATAATTTTAGAAGATTACTTTTTTCTATTAATAAAATATTACTATTTTCAGTTGAAACAACTGTAGAAGGATAGCAGTCTATGTTTGCAAATATAGACGCCTCTGCAATTAGATCCTGTTGATACCTTCTACTTACAGTAACGGCTTTTCCTGAAGCGAATATTTTTTGAACATCAACGCTTCCAGTTAAAATTATTCCTAAAGTATCGGAGGACCTGTTAGGAGAAAAAACCATTTCATTTTTTTTATATGATTTAACAGTATAGCTAATATTAGACAAAAAAGATTTTAGCTCTTCAAATGATAGGTGGTTAAATAATATACAGTTAGTAAGTACATTTATATTTTCATTCATATATACCTCTCCATTTAAAAATTATATAAAAAGTGTATCGTGAGATACATTTTTAATTGATAGTTAATAGTATAATTTATTATAGCATATTGAAAATGATAATCATAGTCACAAAAATACTGTTATCAATGTAACTAAAAATGGAGGTATTGAATTGCATAGCTTAGGAATTGATATCGGATATTCTTCCATAAAATTCTTACTAATAGATGAAAAGATGGAAGTACAGTATAGTACCTATGTTTTACATAAAGGTAGAGTTAAGGAAGAAATAGATAAAAATATAAAACAATTAACTAGTAAATACGGAAATAGCATAAGATATGGAGCTGCAACAGGTCAGGGCAGTAAATATATATCAGAAAAATATGGACTGTCATGGATAAACGAAGTTACTTCTTTGGTAGAGGGTAGTAAACAAGTTAATTGTGATATAGGTTCTATTGTAGAGATTGGTGGTCAAAGCTCAAAGTTTCTAACTAATATAAGTGATTCGGACAATTCAAATATATTAATATCTATTAATTCTAATTGTTCTGCAGGTACAGGTTCGTTTATAGAGGAACAGGTATCTAGATTAGGAGTTAATTTAGAGAGTTACTCAAATCTTACTCAAAATGCAACCTTCATACCCCGTATAGCTGGAAGATGTAGTGTATTTGCTAAAACAGATATTATACATCATCAGCAAGAGGGGGTAGACTCAAAGGATATTTTATTAGGTTTAGCATATGCGCTTGTTAAAAACTACAGAGCTAATGTTGTAAAGAAATATCCAATACGAACACCTCTATTACTTACTGGAGGAGTTATATATAATGAATCGATTGTAAAGGCTTTAATCGATGTATTAAAACTAAATAATGAGGATGTAATAATACCTAAGGATTGTGGCAATATTTCAGCTCTTGGGGCAGCAATTATAGGACTAAAGGATAATCTATCCATTGATCTAACTAGTTTTGTTAATCTAAGTTTAGAAAACGAAAGGTTACTAGCATCCTTTGATAATACAGTTATTTTATCCTCTTTATCCCAGTATGGAAGCAATGATAGTAGCAACAAACACAACTGTAAAGCAATAGGCTCCGAAGGGGCTGTTAGTGGATATATAGGTATTGATATCGGTTCAACAAGTACAAATGTTGTATTTATGGATGAAAATAATGATGTTATTAGTTTTAAATATTTAAGAACCCGGGGTAATCCAATAAAGGTAGTAACCCAAGGCCTACAGGAAATACAAAATGATCTTGGAAAAAAAATAAATGTACTAGGGGTAGGAACTACTGGCTCTGGTAGGTATATGATAGGTAAGTTTGTAGGTGCAGATGTAATCATAGATGAAATAACTGCACAAGCAAAGGCCGCAAATTTTATCGACCCTGAAGTAGATACGATAATAGAAATCGGTGGTCAGGACTCAAAATTTATAAAATTAGAGAATGGTGTTGTTTCAGATTTTGAGATGAATAAAATTTGTGCAGCAGGGACTGGATCATTTATAGAAGAGCAGGCATTAAAATTAAATATTCCTATAAATGATTTTGGGGATTTAGCAATGAAGTCCAAAAGCCCTATAGATTTAGGGGATAGATGTACAGTTTTTATAGAAACAAATATAGCAGCAAGTTTGAGTAACGAAGCAAAATTAGAAGATATAGCCGCCGGATTAGCTTATTCAATTGCAAAGAATTATCTTAATAAAGTAGTTGGAAACAAAGTAGTTGGAAATAAAATATTGTTCCAAGGTGGAGTGGCATACAATCAGGCAGTAATAAATGCTTTTAAGGCCATATTAGGCGAAAAATTAGAAATACCTAAGTTTTTTAGCGTAACAGGAGCATATGGCGCAGCAATTTTAGCAAAGGAAGATATGAAAGGCCAGTCTTCATTTAGAGGCTTTAATTTAGATGAAAATGTAGTATATGAAAAAGAACGTAAGCATGAAATTGTAAAAGAAGCTAAAAGAACAGAAATATTTGAAGAGATTGAAAGACTCTATTTAGCAGGATATGACCGTAAGTTAGATCCTTCTAAAAAGACAGTTGGGATACCAAGAGTGCTTTTCCTACACAAACTATTTCCGCTATTTAATACTTATTTTAAAGAGCTAGGTTTTAATGTCATATTATCTGATAACAGTAGTGAGAAAACTGTAGAGCTAAGTCAAGAGTATTCAATGGATGAAACTTGCTATCCAATTAAACTTATAAATGGCCATATAGCTGAATTAATTGAAAAGAAAGTAGATTACATTTTTTTACCAAGCTTATACACTATGTCCCATTCAGTTTCAACAACTAGACAAGATTATGGATGTGTTTATATGCAATGTGTTCCAAAGCTTATAGATATAACCATGGACCTTGATAGAAAAGGAATAAAATTATTATCACCAGAGCTTTCCTTTAAGTTTGGCAAGAAATATTTGATGAAGACCTTAATGGAGTTAGGGAAACAGTTAGGTAAGAATCCAATTCGAACAGGCTCAGCCTTAACGAAAGGAATGAAAAGCCTAAGACGCTTTGAATTAAAGGTTGAAAAACAAGGGGAAGAAGTTGTTAGTAGCTTAGGGAAGGATGAAAAAGTCTTTGTGATAGTGACTAGGGGTTATGGCATAGTAGATCCAATATTGAATATGGGTATACCTGAAAAGCTAGAAAAGTTAGGTTATAAAGTGTTAACACTATCTAATTTGCCAGCTCATGATCATGATACATCTAAGGAACATCCTAATATGTATTGGCCCTTCGGGCAGCATATTTTATCTGGAGCTCAAATAATTAAGCAGCATCCTAATCTATATCCAATTTATATAACAAATCATGGTTGTGGACCTGATACTGCCTTAGTTCATTATTTTAAGGAAGAAATGAGTGGAAAGCCTTACTTAAATATTGAAGTAGATGAGCATTTTTCAAGTGTAGGAGTATTGACAAGAGTAGAGGCCTTTGTAAATAGCATTAAATCCGATAAGGTTGAAGTGGCTAATGATTTAACTTTAAAAGATTACTCAAATAAGGTTACTCACAAACCAACTTATATAAAAAATAACTTGGATGAAGTAGATAAGAACACTATACTATATTTGCCATTTTTATATCCTTACTCTGAGCTATTAGCAGCTTCGCTTCAAGGAAAAGCCTATGATGTACATGTACTTCCTATGACTTCAGGTAAAACACTTGATGTAGGACGTAAAAATACATTAACTAAAGAGTACCTATCCTTTACTAGCATTTTAGGGGATATTTTGTCCAAAGGTCTAGAGAGTAATGAGCAAAACCAGAATATTGGTTTTATAATACCTACCTGTGAGGGCGCGGAAATAGGTGGACAATACAATAGATTATTACGAGATAAGTTAGATAATGGAAATATGCAGAATGCAGAAATAGTAGCTCCTTTCATTGAGGATGTAATAAAAGATAGGCAATTGTCTGAACAGATATTTCTATTACTTCTGGGGGGAGATTTAGTAAATCTCTTACGAAGAAATAGAAGAGAAGAGTACGTAAATAAAATTATTTGTTTAATTAAAAATAATAAATTATCTATTGATAGTTTGCAGGATATAGCCATGGAAATTAGTAAAGAGCTAAAAAGTAATGCACATACAAGTAAGCTATTTGTTATAGGAGAAGCAAGTATTATTTTTAACGATTTCTTAAATAACAATAGATTTAAAGCCTTAGAGGAAAAGGGTATAAACCTTTTATTTGCACCTCTTAGCGAGTATATGTGGTTTTTATGGAGAGATTACTTAGCACATAACAAGACTCAAAAAGCGGATGAACTACTGAACAATTTAACAACGCTTTCTAATTATATGAAAGTAATATCTAATATAGTCGAGCCTATAAACATATTTGAAAAGGATATGAATGACCTTGTTAGAAGAGCTGATGAGGGATTAGGCTTATATACTGGAGGAAATGGTAGATATAGATATGCAAAAACTTTAGGTAATTTAGATTTTGTAAACGGAGTTATTTCTGTTTCTTCGATGTATGAAAATACAAACACTATCTTGAATATATTTACTCAAGATCAGAAAAGGTTATCAAAGCTACCGATATTAAATATGACCTTTGATGGAAATGAAAATGAAATAGATAACTCAAAAATAGATTCATTTATATACTATGCAATGAAGTGAAGTCTAAATAGTCAAAGTCAGGAAGGGGTGATTCTATGTTTCTAGATGGTATTTATAAAAGTTATGATGAAATAAATGTACTGCACAACTTTAATATGGAAATCAAAGATAATGAAATAACCTGTATTTTAGGTCCTTCAGGTTGTGGTAAGTCTACCTTACTTAATGTAATGGCGGGGATTATTAATCCAGATAAAGGTAGTATAAAAAATAATCATAAGAAAATCGGATATGTTTTTCAGGAGGATAGATTACTGCCATGGAAAACTGTATTTGAAAATATTAAAATTGTTAACAAAATTGCTTCGGATAATAAAATCCAAAACTTAATCGATATTGTAGGTCTGAGCAATTTTGAAAACAAATACCCTAATCAATTAAGTGGTGGCATGAGACAGAGATGTTCCATAGCCAGAGCTTTTAACTATGAATGCCAAATGCTTTTAATGGATGAGCCATTTAAATCTTTGGATTATGATTTAAGAATAAATATGGTAAAAAGCTTAATTGATATATGGCATAAATGGAAGAATTCGATTGTGTTTGTTACTCATGAAATTGATGAGGCGTTACTATTAGGGAATAGAGTTGTAGTACTTACGAAAAACCCTTGTACTGTTGAGACTGTTATAAAAATAAATACCCCACAAAATTTAAGGAGCCTAGATGATAGGGAGTTATTTGAAGTAAGGAGTAAGTTAATAAAAACTCTTTCTAAACAACAGGATAAAGGCACCTATAAAAGTGCTTAAAAATAAAAATATAAAATATAAGGAGTGTAAAACAATAATGAAAAAGGTGATTAGTCTTATTTTAATTTTAGGTTTAGCAGTAATGTTTTTAGTTGGATGTTCTTCAAAGGTTGACAATCCAAAGGTAGAAGAAGTTAAAGAACTAGAGAACTTAAGTTTAAATGTTGCTGCCCCAACTGGAGCTCCAAATTTAAGTATGATTAAAATGTTTAAAGAAAACCCTTCCTTTGGAGATCATATAGAAATAAACTATGAAACTATAAAGTCACCAGATTTATTAGCTTCTAGAATAATTTCAGGTGAAATCGATATTGCTGTAGTACCAACAAATTTAGCCGCAACTCTATATAATAGAGGTGTAGACTATAAAATTGCAGCATCAAGTGTATGGGGTGTTCTTTATTTAGTTGGAAATGAAGAAATTAATGGATGGGATGATTTAAGGGGAAAAGAAATACATACTATGGGTAGAGGTCTTACTCCGGATGTAGTTTTAAGATACCTATTAACTAGTAATGGTTTAGATCCAGAAAAAGATGTGACTTTAACTTATGTGGGTGAGGCTGCGGAGCTTGCTTCAACATTTATAGCAGGGAAAAGTGCCATATCCGTTATACCAGAACCAGCACTTTCAAATGTAATGATGAAAAAAGAGGGTACTAATATACTATTTGATTTACAAGAGGAGTGGGCTAAACTAAACAAAATCAATTCAAGTTATCCTCAAGCATCATTAATAATTAAAAGCGAGATTATTGAGAAAGATCCAGAGTTTGTACAAAACTTTTTAATGGAATATGAAAACAGCATTAAATGGTTACATTCAAATGCTCCTAAGGCAGGAGAATACAGTGAAGAACTTGAAACAGGATTATCAAAAGGAGCTGTAGTAAATGGCTTAGGAAGATCAAACATAGAGTATAGAGATATTAAGAGCGCTAAGGAATCTATAGAGAAATATTTAAACGTGCTATTTGAATATGCACCAGAAACAATAGGAGGGAAGCTTCCTGATGAAGGCTTCTATTTCCAAAAATAAAGAACCGAAGGAACCTTTATATACTCTATTGTCAGTAATTGTACTAATAATTATTTGGAATATAGCAGCTAATATAGTAGATAGAGAAATATTAATTCCATCTCCAGCAAGTACTTTAAAAGAATTAATTAGGATTATCAGCTCTCCTAACTTTATTACCTCCTTAATTAATACTTTGAAAAGGGCATTAATAGGATTTGTATTTGCCTTAGGGGCAGGGGTTAGCTTAGGGATGATGGGTGGTTTCTCAAGACCGATTTATTACCTATTAAGACCTATTATCTTAGTAAATAAAGCTGTGCCGACAATGGCTATGATTTTACTTGCACTTATCTGGCTACAGTCAGAAAAGGCACCAATTTTAGTAGGGTTTGTAGTTATATTCCCTGTTATATATGAGAGTGTTGTACAAGGGATTAGAAATGTTGATATAAAGATTGTTGAAATGATGGATATATATCATATTGGTATAATAGATAAGTTTATGGATTTATATATACCATCTATAAGTTCATATTTATACGGTGCAATGTCTTCTGCTATGGGATTGAATCTTAAAATAATAATAGCCGCAGAGGTTTTAAGTCAACCCAGAATCTCTATGGGTACAAATTTTCAAATCGAAAGGGCTAGTCTTAATACTGCTGGAGTATTTGCATGGTCTCTAATAACAATTGTATTAGCGGCAATGTTAGAACAAATAATAGAAGTAGCAAAAAAACATAAAGATTGAATAAATAATATTTATTAAAGAAACATAGTGAACAAACTGTAATACACAATAAATTCGCTTTTCATCCACATTTTAGATCGTGGTTGAAAGGCGTTGTTTTTTGTTTTAAAATGCCCTCTGAATTATTTGTTGACTATATGTGGTATAAGTGGTATATTATACTCTGTTAACGATAATGATTATCATTATTACTACTAAATAAGAACGGAGAGTGATGAGGAGTTGGGCTGCCATAGTGTTATTAATAATATAAGTAATACGGAAAAGGAAGAAATACGAATTCTATTAATCGGGAACCCTAATGTGGGTAAAAGTGTTATATTTTCAAAACTAACAGGTATGCAAGTTATGATTTCTAATTATCCAGGCACCACTGTTGACTATTCACAGGGCAAAATAAAGCATTTAGGTAAAACCGGCATTATAACAGATGTTCCAGGTATATATTCATTAGAGGCTACCTCAAGTGCTGAAGAAGTTGCAATAAAGTTTTTAGAGGAAGGCCGGCCTGATGTTATAATATGTGTGTTAGATGCAACATTCTTAGAAAGAAGCATTAATTTAGCATTTCAGGTTATGGAATATGAAATTCCAGTTGTATTTGTTTTAAACTTACTAGATATAGCTGATTCCAAAGGGATTAAAATAGATATTAAATCATTGGAAACAGAATTAGGTGCGCCTGTAATATCAACAATTGCAACAAGAAACATTGGAATTAAAGAAGTTTTACAAAAAACATGGGAGCTAGGGCAAAATGATTATTATGCACGAAGGGAAGAAGGCTTAAGTAAAGAAGAAATATGGGATAAATCAAAGGCGATTGTTAAAAAAGTTCATTTAAATTCAGTTGAATCGAGAGTATCCAAATTAGATAAATTTAGTGATTTATGTATTAATTTTTATACTGGATTACCTATTGCAATAGTTGTTTTACTATTTTGTCTAGCTATAGTTGTAGGTGGAGGTAAGGCTTTAAGGACTCTAATACTACTTCCTATATTGAATAACTGGTATGTTCCTTTAATTTCTAAGCTTATTGAAAGTATTATCTCGGAAGGTATAATTTTAAATATTCTTATTGGAGAGTATGGCATGCTAATCAAAGGAGTTGAATGGCCCTTTGCACTAATTCTACCTTATGTAGCCTTATTCTATGGAGTATTATCTGTATTAGAGGATACTGGATATTTGCCACATTTAGGTGTCATAGTGGATGGTATATTAAGGCGTATTGGTATTCAAGGGAGTAGTATAGTCCCTTTTATTATGGGTTATGGGTGCGCAATCCCAGCGATTTTGGGATCTAGGGTAGCTACATCTCAAAAAGAACGATTGATAATTTCTACTCTCGTAACATTAGCTGTTCCTTGTATTGCCCAAACTGGAGCTTTTATTGCCCTTCTAGGGAACCACTCAATGTTAGCAATTATATTTGTTTATTTAATTTCCTTTTGTTTTATTCTATTAGGCGGTATCGTACTAAACAAAATGTTAGATGGGTTTGTAAACCCAATGCTTTTAGAAATACCGTACTTGCTTGTACCAAATGCACAGGCATTATTAAAAAAGATTTGGTTTAGAGTAAGAAGCTTTATGATTGAAGCAGAACTTCCAATGGTATTAGCCGTAGGTATAGCTGCATTAGTCGCTGAGACAGGATTACTAAATTCTGTAGGTGTATTAATTCAACCATTGGTTGTCCAGTGGCTTGGACTACCTGCTGAAGCAAGTATAGCTTTAATCTTAGGAATTGTTAGAAGAGAAATGGCAGTTCTACCATTATTACAATTAAATTTAAGCACATTACAGATGGTTGTAGGCTCTGTAGTCGCATTGTTTTATCTTCCTTGCCTTTCAGTTTTTGGAATTTTAGTTAAGGAATTTAGTATAAAGGTAGCGATTCAGATTAGTATTTTTACAATTTTCACAGCTATTTTAGTGGGAGGAATTATAAATCAAAGTGTAAGTTTAATTAATGCTCTCCTCCATTAAATATGCAATAATCCGTACGGTATAAGGCCATTAGAAAGGTTTTATATCAGAAGCTACATTACTTATAATTTCAAAAGGAGTGTAATAGATAATGATGAGAAACTATAAGGTAAGAAATAAAATACTAGTAATTTTTGTTGTTACAAGCTTATTGCCATTACTACTAATAGGTTTTTTAACATATATAAAAATAAATAATTTAGAAAATATTATATTTAGTGTAATTACAATCTTTCCATTGTACGGAATGATTAGTGGAATATATTTATCAAAAGAAATAACAAATGGAATGGAAACAATAACTTTACATACAAAGCTTATTTCTAATGGTGATTTTAGTATAGATTTACCTAATGAATATCTAGATATGAAAGATGAACTAGGGGTAATGTCTAGAGGAATAGATACAATGCAAAAAGCCATGAAAAGTATCTTTATAAAGATTACTGATGCAAGTAGAGACCTAGAGAGTTCATCTGAAAAATTATTTAAGAGCTCAGATGAAACCAGTGAACTAGTAAATTCAGTAACGCAAGCTATAAAGGAAGCAGCCTCAGGGGCGGATAATCAGTTGTTTAGAACAGAAGTAAGCTCTCGAAACTTAGAAAACATGGTAAAGGATGTTAGTAAAGTTGCTCATACTTCAACTAGTATATTAAAATCTACTAATACTATAATTGACAAGACCGAAGAAGGGAGAAAAGCTGTAGATATTGCAATTGAACAAATGAACAATATTCATTTAAGTACTAATTTAACAGGGGGTGTAATTCAGGAACTTAAGAAAGACTCAGAAAAAATAAGTGAAGTGTTGAGGCTAATTTCTAATATATCAGATCAAACAAATTTATTAGCACTTAATGCTGCAATAGAAGCCGCTAGGGCAGGTGAAGCTGGCAGAGGTTTCGCTATAGTTGCAGATGAAATACGGAAACTTTCTGAACAAACCTTGAAAGCAACTGAGAAAATCAATTTGATAGTAGAAAAAATTGAAAGGAATTCAGAGAATGCTGTACAGTCAATTACTTTAAATACAAATAGCGTTGAAAAGGGAAGGGATATTATCGGAGTGGTTAATGAAACTTTTACTGGCATCTCTCATTCAATTAAAAGTACAACCTTAGAGATTAAAGAGTTAGCCACAGTAGCAGAGAAGATGACTATAGGGGTAAATGAAGTTAGCAGCTCAATAAATGAATTAGAAACTATAGCTAAAGAATTTTCAACTTTAATGCAGAATATAGAGGAATCCTCTAAAGAGGAGCAGACATTTATTTTAGGAATAAAAAGCTCTTCAGAAAACCTAGCAAAGATGTCAGATGAACTCCAACAACTAATACCAAAGTTTAAAATATAATTATCGATATATTTATGAAAAGATATAAAACTCCTCTAAGTACAGAAGAGGAGTTTTATAAGATTCGTTATATATAAAGAACAATAACTATTGTGCTTTTAAAAGATGATAGAAGCTATTGCATTGATTATAGAACTCTTCATGATCAAATGTTTTAAAAAATTCCCATTCTGGATAAAGCAACTTACAATCATTTTCCATTGCAAAGGATGATATAGATAGTTCTGGGTGAGATGGAATTATATCACCAGCATTTTTTAACTGTAATTGAAATTCTTTACCTAGTATATTATCAACAAATAAACTAAAATCCTCTTCAGAGACATTGTTTTTGCATGCAACATAGGAGGGTATAGGAATTGCACCTTCTTTTGGCCAGATTGCTTTTATTCCATTAACCCCCTTTCTAAGGGCAAAAATTGTTGGCACTATAGCGACTTCTACTTGACCAGTCATAACCTGTTGAAATGCCTGAGCTGGCATAGTAGTAATAGTAGCCCCAGATAGAAATTTCTCTACAGTTTTTTTTCCATACATATACCAGAGTGATTTCAATAAGGATCTACCTGCAGAGTTATGTATTCCACCAAATGCATATCTGTATTTAAAGTTAGGGCTTATTAAGTCTTCAAACGCTTTTGGCATTTCAGATTCTTTGACTAAATTACTGTTAACGACCATAACTAGAGGAATAACTACAAAGGGGTGAAAGTATTGTTCAGGATGAGGTATAGTAGTGTTAAATAGATGCTCATTAATAGGTAAAAGGGAAGAACTTTTTTTAAATTCATTCTGTAAATATTTAGCAATCGTTACATCTTGATATATATCTAAATCCGTTGAAACTATAATATCTCCACCTATGTTTCCGGCTTGTATATCCTCTTTAATTTTTACAGTCATTGATGAAGGTTTTCCTAAACCATAGTACTCAAAGGTGAACGGAAAATGCTTCTGTATTTTTTGTTGGGTGTTAATAAAAGCCTCTTCCATATTGCTTAATAAACATATATTATTCCAATAAACTTTATAAGACAAGGTCATTCACTCCTTTTAATGATTCTCCATTACGAATTTGTAGACGCATTTTTTCCATTTTATCATTTACTGCAATTAGTTGTTCCAATATGGCTTCTTCTTCAGATGAGCGTTCAATTATTTTACTCATACCACCGTTGCTTAGTACAATTCTTTTATTACCGTATAGAGCTAATAGTGGGTCATGGGTAGCTACTAAAACAATCTTCTCATGCTTTATTAATAAAGACATTGCCTTAATTCTATCTATACCAGCATTTTCAACCTCATCTATTAGTATAACTGGAGCTGAACTGTTTAGTGCCACATCAGTTATCATCAATGCCCTTGATTGTCCACCACTTAATTTAGTGAGGAGCTGCTGGGGTTGTATCTCTTCTCCACTTAATAAATTAGCTGTTTCAAGGGTTTTAATAGGGTTTACATTAAATTCTTTAGAAGTATGAAGTTGATTTCGTAAATTTAGAAATTCTAGTACTGGCATATCTAGAATATAGTTCATATTTTGAGAAAGGTGTGCTATTAATCTACTTCTGTATCCTACATAGAACGAATCACCAGGCTTTTCACCATCAATAAGAATTGTCCTCTTAGTTATTCCTTCACCATCGTTAAGGCATTCAATATCTTCCATTAACAATGTTTTACCTGAACCAGTTTTACCAACAATGGTATAAATTTGGCCTCTTTCAAATACGACAGACTCAACAGATTCTTTAATACCTTTTTTGTCATAGCCAGCTATTATTTCAAGTTTATTTAGCATATATTTTCCTCAACTTCCTCATTAAAAGCCATTTTATTAACTATACCTTGTTGATAACTACGGCCAATACGTATTTCCCCAACACAATAAGAGCAGTTGGCTGCAGGCATAGAGTATCTAAGCTGGTCTTCCTCTAAAGTATGAGTGGATTGACCTTTTTTCGCGATTAATTGAACTAGTCTTTGTACTCCAAAGCCAGAAAGACCGTTAACTTCCAGGATTATTGCTTTGGAATTTAAGCTAGATAGATGATATGATAATACTTCACGTTCAGCTTGAGAGACTAAATCAGATTTAGTTAGAACTAGAATATCTGCTGTTGTAACAAGGGGACCAAGCTTTTCTGGTCCTTTTATACTGCCCATACAATCTATAACGCATATATTTAAGGCCCTATTTATGAATGGAGCACAACGATTACACAGGCCTGCTGTTTCAATAAACAAATGACTTGATTTTTTCTTTATACCCCACTCAAAAATATCAATAATATTAGTAGCTAAAAAATGATCTGGGCATATATTTTGACTTAATCCTTGAATGACAGGAATATTTAATAATTTATAGTTTTGTTCATCATTACTTTCAATACAATCGATCTTACATACTGCAGGATAATCATTCTGAAGCTGTAAAAACTGTACAATATGTTTTACTACACTTGTTTTTCCAACAGCAGGGGCTCCACCAATAATAATTGTTACCATAGTATACTCCTCCTTTGAAACAATAATGAAATTCATTATTGTTTATCTGTTGTTATTATAATACAATCAAATTATAAAAAATGTATTATATAAGACATTTATAAAATAAATATATTTATATTTTTCTAGACGAGGGGGATAGAAATGAGCAATCAATTACAAAAATCCTTTCTTTTTAAGCATCTACATATTGATAAACTGACTAATATTTTTAAAGCGATTAATTATAGAACTGTAATATATGCAAAGGGTTCTTATATAGAAAACTGTGATAGAGAAATTGGTATAGTTCTTAGTGGTAAAATTGAAATACAGAAAAACCTTATAACAGGTAAAAAAATTATTATGAATAAAATAAAAGGTGGGGATGTTTTTGGCTTAGCCAATCTTTTTCAGGAAAGTGTTAGTAATGTAACGTCTTTATATGTAAAGAGTGAATCGGTTGTTATGTTTATTAATGAAGAAGGTTTATTAAAATTATTTCAATTAGATGAGAACATTCAAAGAAATTATTTAGGATATATAAGTGGGAGAATACACTTTTTAAATCAAAGGGTAGAGTGTTTTACGCAAGATAATATTGAAGAGAGAATTATTAATTATATAAAACAATTAAAAGTACAGCAAAATAATAAAAAACAAGTGACCTTAAACCTCAGTAAAAGTGAGTTAGCGGACTACTTGGGTATTAGCAGACCTTCTTTATATAGAATATTAAAAAAATTGGAAGAAGATAAATATTTAATACTTGAGGCAAATAAAATTATATTATATGATTGACAGAGAAACAATGTTGGTGCTAATATGAAAATGATTATCACTAATACTATCGGGAGGTTTTAAATTGACAAAATATGGGTTTAAAAAAGTGTTGATTTTAATGATTGTTATAGTTTTGACGTTAGGTACTGTAGTGGGCTGTAGCCCCAAAAATGAAATTGGTCAACAAACAACAGGTAATGAGAACATAGAGAAAGTAAAAATAAAAGTTACAACTCTTAAAGGTCCTACAGGGATGGGTATGGCAGAATTAATGGAAAAAAACGAGCTTGGAGAAACTGATTTAGATTATGAGTTTACTTTACTGGGAAGCCCAGATGATTTAGTAGGTAAAATTTTAAGTGGTGAGGTAGATGTAGCCGCAGTTCCAACTAATTTAGCTTTAGTATTATATAACAGGACTCAAGGAGCTATTCAATTAGCAGCTGTTAATACTCTTGGGGTACTTTATGTAGTAGAAAATGGGGCTAGCATTAATTCTGTAGAAGATTTAAGAGGTCAGTCTATATATTCTAGCGGAAAAGGTGCAACGCCGGATTTTGTATTTAATTATATTTTAAACGGGAATAACCTAACACCTGATAAAGATGTTATAATTGATTATAAATTACAGCATTCAGAGTTAGCAGCAGCATTGGTAGCAGGGGATGTTAAAATGGGACTACTTCCTCAGCCCCATGTGACTACAGCATTAATGCAAAATCCAAACCTAAGAATAGCTTTAGATATTACGGCTGAATGGAATAAGTTAACAGGAGATAGACAATTACCCATGGGGTCAATAATTGTTCAAAAGGAATTTGCTCAGAATAATAAAGAGGCTCTTAATATATTTTTGGATGAATATAAACAGTCAGTTAGTTTTGTAAATGAGAATAATGAAGAAGCTTCGGAATTAATTGAAAAATTTGAAATACTACCTAAGGCAGCCATAGCTAAAAAAGCAATTCCATTAAGCAATATTGTATACATAGATGCACAGGATGCTAAAGCATATTTAGAGGAATTTTATCAGGTACTATTTGATTTTGATCAAAAATCAATTGGGGGTAAATTACCAGATGAAGGGTATTACTACAAAAAATAAGAAATCAATTAAAAATATATGCATTTTTATATTTTGGGTTCTAATTTGGCAGATAACTCATGTGATTATTGGAAGGGACATTTATGTCCCTTCTCCATTTAACGTATTTTTAAGCTTGAGACAATTAGTTTTGCAGCCTTACTTTTGGAGATCTATTACTTTCTCCATATATAGAGTATTAAGTGGACTCGCTTGGTCAATTCTTTTAGGAATTACTATTGGAATAATCTCTGCTATGAATGAACATGTGCATGACATAATAAATCCACTTATTATTGTTATAAAATCAACTCCAGTTATATCCTTTATTATCCTTGCTGTAATATGGCTTAGCTCCTCAAATGTACCTATATTTATATGTTTCCTGTTGTGTTTTCCAATAATTTGGACTAATGTAGTTACGGGAATAAGGAATGTAGATATAAAACTTTTAGAGATGGCTAAGATGTACGGTATTAAAAGATTAACTGTAATAAGAAAGATCTATCTTCCATCAATCATTCCATATGTATCTGCTGCCTGTTTAACGGCAGTGGGGTTAGGGTGGAAGGCAAGTGTAGCAGCAGAGGTCCTAAGTCTCCCCAGAAATGGAATAGGTAGTTACGTCCATAGTGCTAAGGTTTATTTAGACACTAATGAATTATTTGCCTGGACATCCGTAGTAATAATACTAAGTGTTGTATTTGAAATTATGTTAAATAAACTAATCAAAAAGTCCACTTCTAACGGCTTTTGTACGGTTAATAATTCTTATAAAAGGGATGATTATAGTGAAGCTACAAGTAAAGAATCTGCATAAGAGTTATGGGAACCTTCAAGTTATTTCTAATTTTAATATAGATTTTTCATCTGACGGAATCCATTGTCTATTTGGTCCCTCAGGTTGTGGAAAAACAACATTAATAAATACCCTAGTTGGGCTTTGCTCATATGAAAAAGGTAATATTATTGGGTTTAAGGATAAAAGGATTTCATATATTTTTCAAGAAGACAGATTATTACCTTGGGCTACTATAGAAGAAAATATTAAGTTTGTGTTAGAGAATATAGAAAAGAGAAAAATAGATGAAATAGTGGATAAGTATTTATCCCTTGTGGATTTAATTGATTTTAAAAAATGTTATCCCAATGAATTAAGTGGTGGAATGAGGCAACGGGTTTCAATCGCTAGAGCATTCGCATATGATGGTGATATTTTGATAATGGATGAGCCTTTTAAGGGTTTACACTTTGATATTAAGAAAGTATTAATAGATTATATTATAGACTATTGGTACGAGAAAAAAAATGTAGTTATTTATATAACCCATGACATTGATGAGGTTTTGTATATGGCAAATCACATACATGTGTTATCTGGTATACCACTAAAGATACAAAAACAATTTACTATAGACATTCCTCATAATGATAGGGATGATGTGAATACAATGAATAAATATCGACTATTATTAGTGTAACTTGAATTATAACATTAACAAAATTTGCTATATAATATTGACAGCTCTATAACTAAAATGTAATATACAATAATAAATATTCTCATTAAAACATAAGTAAGCTTGGAGTGATTATTATTCTAAATTATCATATGCAAAATAAAGAAGTACATAGATTAAATAATAAAATTAAAGAATTAGAAGATAAACTAAGTGAGCAGTCCTTTCTTGTAAATATGACAAATTTATTAATGCGAGATGGAGATTTGAACACTACTATTAAAAGCACATTACAGCTTGCTATGGAAATTACTAATAGTGAGGCTGGTTGTCTATTTATGATAGAAACTAGTAGTTATAAAGTAAAAGCTGTGGAAATTAACGGGCAAATATCTGAGGAACTAGTTAAGGCTTTCAGTAAACTAAATAACATATTATCTAAGCAGCAATTAAATAGAATTGTTGAAGTGAATAAAAAAAATGAGTATTTTCACAGGTTTTATAAGTTAGATGAAAAACTAGAATCATTTATTTTTCTACCATTGGTAGTTGAAACCGACCCTATAGGATACGCAGTTGTAATGCATAGACATGAGGATAATGATAACCATTCTAGTAGCTATTCTGTCAGAGATCAAATAAATCTAAAAATATTCTCTCATCAGGCAGCATTGTTACTAGATAATATTCGAAAGAATATAGAGCGTAAAAAAAAGGAATTATATTTAAAAACAATTAGCAGTTTAGTAGCAGCTATAGATGCAAAGGATATATATACTCAAAATCACTCCTCTAGAGTAGCAATGATAACTGTTGAATTCGCAAAGTTTCTTGATTTTACAGAAGAAATGGTTGAACTAATTCATTATGGGGCAATTCTACACGATGTTGGAAAAATAGGTATTTCTGATGTAATTTTAAACAAAAATACTGCTTTAACTGATGAGGAATATGGGATAATAAAAGAACATCCAATAAAAGGTGTTAACATATTAAAACCTATGGATCTGAATAAAGGCATTGTAGATGTAATCAAATATCATCATGAAAGATATGATGGAAATGGCTATCCAGATAGGTTAAAAGGAGAGGAAATCCCTCTAACTGCTAGAATTGTTAGTATAGTGGATGCATGGGATGCAATGACAAGTAGTAGAGCTTATAGAAAAGGTTTATTAAAGGAAGAGGCTATAGGTGAATTAATAAAATGTAAAGGAACGCAATTTGATCCACATTTAGTAGATGAGTTTTTAAAACTATTATATAAAAATCCATTATATTAAGAGTTGAAAAGGTTACATATAAACATATGAAAATATTTAGCTAAAAACACTAAGACTGAATAGTGTTTTTTTACATTTAAGTATTAGGAAGGAGAAGTCCCTAAGTTTATAGAAAATAAAAATAACATATTGACATTTTAGGAACAGGGTGATACCATTTAATTAATGATAATGAAAACTAATATCATTAGATAAAGGAGTAATTCTATGAAATTGGTAAATATTAATTTATGTGTAGATATAAACGAAGAAATAACAGAGAATAATTGTAGCTGTACTGATTGTAGTTGCCATCAGTCCGGAGGTTGTGGCTGTAGTAACTAGAACTTATAAGAGGTTTTACATAGTTAATATAAGTATAAACCACTAAACTATACTCCCCCCTTTTTTGTTTATAGATAGTGGTTACAATATTAAAAGCGACAGTGAACTTAGAATATAGGTTTAATGTCGCTTGTTTTTATAAAACACCGCTTAAGAAGGTAAGTTTTGTTTTATTTTAATATCTTTATTTGGATGGGTCATTATAAAGCCATTTTTAATCTCAATTTCACTTCTATTTCTTCCATTCTTCTTTGCTATATATAAGGCGTTATCAGCTCGTTTATATATCGTATCTGTTGTATCATTTTCATGTAATTGGGTTACCCCGAGACTAATAGTTATTTGTCCAACCTGGTGAAAATTGTGTTGAGATACAATATTTCTAATCTTTTCTGCAAAACTAAAACCATCATTAATGTCACAATTAGTTAATACTATTGCAAATTCTTCGCCACCAATTCTAGCTAAAATATCACTTTTTCTAATGTTTGAGTTAACTAATTTAGCCAAGTCTTTTAGTATAATATCCCCTACATCATGACCATAGGTATCATTAACGTTTTTAAACCGATCAATATCTAGTATAACTAGAGATAGCTTAGAGGGGTACCTATTGAATTTTTCTATTTCCTTTAACAAATATTCATTAAAAAAGCGCCTGTTAAATATTCCTGTTAGATCATCATAATTCACTAAATATTCCAGGGTATCTTTGACATACTTCTTAATTAAATAAATTATAAAGATGCCAAATATCAAATTTATGGTTAACATAAAAAAACTATTATCAAGTTTTGCGACTTTGTTTTGTGAAGTTTGTTGATATATATAAACAAGATTGTTTGATCTAACCCAAGCTAATTCGCTCAACTCAATTATAATACTTGAATTAGTTGATGTTGGGTTAGTCCTATATGTATACATTGCTTCACTTAGGGAAATCCAGGTTTCTTCAAGTTGAGTTAAGTATAATAAAAGTTCATCATTTTTATCATAGACTCTATATTTATTATTTTGAAAATCACTAATGATAGTGTTAATATTACCAATTAATAGATCATCCTGAATACCATTTAGTTCCAGTTGAGTAGAACGTTGAATAGAACCTCTAATTATTCCTAATTTGTTTATTATTTCTGCATCAGCTTTAATTGTATGTGTTATATACATAGTGTATAATCCATTACTGCCGATTAGTATAAGTAAGCAAAAAAGAACAACTGTTAAAATTGTAGATCTCTTTTTCAAAACAGTCAAAATTATACACATCCTCTACAAGGTTTATAAGGAAATTATATTTGAAATATAGGTAAAAAACAACAGTTTCAATTTATACTTGTTTATAAAATTGTGATATATATCATATAACTATATATATTTGAGTGTTATATTTAAATTATCATTGGCAGGATAAATAAAACAAATATGGGAGGAATAAAAATGTCAAAAATATTAGGAAACGAAGTTCCACAGGAAGTTATAGAATTTATAAATAATGAGGAAGCGTTTTATATTTTGGCAACAATAAATAGTGAAACTGGATTTCCACATACTACACCTATAAATTTAGTTAAATCTACAACTCCATCAACTTTAAATGCATGTATAGCAACTGGGCATCAGGACTATGAAAATATTAAAAAGGATAAAAGAGCAATGATTTCCTTACTAGGCGCAGGGGATATAGCTATAAGTATTAAAGGGGAAGGATTTATAGTGAAGGAAAAAATGGAAGGTAATGAATTTATGGCTGGTATAAAAATAAATGTATTAGAAGTTAAAAATGATACAACTGCTCTAGTGAAAATTGAGCAGGGTATACAAGTAACACAGAGATCACAAAAAACACCTCAGTTATTCAGAGTACTTTATGATGAATTGGCAGCCCTATAATAATTAACTATAAATACTTAAAATATTAATATAAAATAGAGAGCCCTGGGCTCTCTATTTTATATTATAGCATTAGTAAACATGCTAGTTTAGTCTTTTTATTAGATTATTTTGTGTGCAAATATCTAAATCTATAATTTTTTCGCCTGTTGGAAAAACTATAGTAGCAATATGCTTATCTATACTCTTTATTTTTCCAATCCCAAACTTTTTATGATCTATTTTAGCATTTTCATAAATGGTTTTTAGCTTTGAACTGTCATTTATATTTAATATACCTTCGATTTCTTTTACAAACAGGGATTTATTAGCCATATTAGAGTTTTTATATAATAAAGAGAGGAAAAACAATTTTTCTTTGGCTCTTGTTATAGCGACGTACATTAATCTTCTTTCTTCCTCTAGCTCATCAAAGCTTTTTTCATCTTTAGCTTTTTTTATACTACTATAGTTTGGAAAAATATCTTCTACTATATCAACTACATATACATTATCAAATTCTAATCCTTTGGCTGAATGTACTGTTGAGAGTGTTATATTAGCATCTTTATTATAGCTTGATCTTTTAAGAAGAAGCTCTAATTCATTTAGTTTAGTTTTTACTTCTCTTATATTTTCTACATCTACTGTTATTAATTTAAAAGTACCTAATATATTTTTAAAATTCCCCAAGGAGTTGCTATTATTTTTAGAATGCCTTTTAAGGTAATTTTCATAGCCAAGTTGGTTTTCAATTATTTTAATAAATCGTTCACCGTCGGAAATTTTAAGGGCATTAAAATTAGATTTTACTTTAATAATATTAATTTTTTGCAAATCAGTTAAATTAGGATAAGAAAGCATTATATTAAATATGTTTTTCTGTGGATATGAGTTATTTTTAGCATAGGTCAAAATTTCTTTAGAGAGATAGCTGTTTGTCTTATAGTAAATATTAAAGAAACTGTTAATGTCTGAGGGGTCTATGGCTACATTTATGAAATTTAATATATCTTGTATTATCCAATGCTTAAAAAATTTATTTTTAAAGTCCTTTATATAAAAATTGAAACCATTTTTATTTAGTTGATCCATTAAATATATAGCTGATTGATTGTTTCTAAATAATATGGCGGTAGAATCATTTACCGAAGTTGATTTTAATTTATCTATAATAAACTCTATTTGTTTAACTTCATCCTCACTATATATAACCTCTGGATTTACTAATTCACTTTTTTCTGTAAAAATAGTTTTTTTGTATCGTTTTTCATTTTGTTTAATAAAAGAGTTAGCAAGGTTTATAATATTTTCTGTACTTCTGAAATTTTGCTCCATAAAATATGATTTAGTATTATTAAATTGTTTAGGGAAGTTTAACATTATCTCAGGTTTTGTTCCTCTAAACCTGTAAATTGATTGATCATCATCACCTACAAAAACTATGTTGTTTTTAGGGTAGGCTAGTAGCTTGATTATTTCGAATTGAATAGGGCTAGTATCTTGAGCTTCATCAACTTGTATATAGCTATACTTATTTCTAAGATAATCTAATAACTTCGGATTATTTAACAATATTTCATAGGATATAGTTAGCATATCGTCATAATCAATCAAATTGTTTTGGCTTTTAAATTGTTCATATTCCAAATATATTTCTTTAAAAGATGTAAAGGTAATATCATGATTTATAAAATCAGTTTCTTTAATCATCATATTTTTAACGTAACCGATATTATTTATTAACTCTTCTAATTGATCTTCAGTAATATATTCATTTAGATATTTAAAGGCTATTTGCCTAAGAATCCTATATTTATTTAGAGTATCATTCTCTTTATTCTTATCTTTTTCGTCCTCTATTAGAGAGAAACTTCGACCGGTTCTTTTAGAATATATGTACAGGATTCTGTATGTAAAGGAGTGTATAGTTGAAAACTCAACATTATTGGATCCTATATCATTTCCAAAGAGTTCATTAAATCTATTTTTCATATCCTTAGCTGAAGCTTTGGAAAAAGTCATTGTTAGGATAGTCTCAGGAGCTATTCCATAGTTAAAAATTAAATTACCAATTCGAGACACAATACTCGTAGTTTTTCCTGCTCCAGCAACGGCTAATACAACAGCAGGGCCATTAATATGATTTACTACTTGTTCTTGTTGTGCATTTAATTTCAAACCATATTTAGTTTTAAAGCTATTAAAATCATTCATTTAATCACCTAACTTATACCATTAATTTTTATTAACTATATATAGAATACCATAATATTTAAATGTTTTTGATATTGAATATTTATCACTATAAAAGGTGTTTGTCGATTAATACAAATACGTGACTATAACTATATTTTGACTAAAATACCAAAATATGATAAAATGTTAGAAATTTAAGAATATTTAGAATATATTGAAAATATCTATTAAAAATAGTATTTAAAATGAATTGGGTTAACAATTAAGCTTGAGGGGGATGGAGATGAGGATTGTTGTTTTGATCAAACAAGTTCCGGACATGGAGAAAGTAAAGTTCAATAGTGAAAAAGGTATTGTTGATAGGGCTTCGGCTGGTACGGAGATAAATCCATTTGATTTAAATGCCTTAGAAGCGGCTTTAGTTATTAAGGAAATCATTGGTGCAGAGGTTGTTGCCTTAACTATGGGACCACCCAAAGCAGAGGAAGCGCTAAGGGAAGCTATAGCTAGGGGTGCTGATAAAGCCGTATTAATTAGTGATAAATATTTTGGAGGATCAGATACAAAAGCCACATCTCATGTGATTTCCTCAGGAATAAAGAGATTAGGGAATTTTCATCTAATTATCGCAGGTGAAAAAACTGTTGATGGGGATACAGGTCAGGTTGGAGCTCAAGTATCAGACTATTTAGATATACCTTATATTACATATGTAAGTCGAATAGAAGAAGTTAGTGAAAGTGTCATTAGATCAGTTTCGGAAATATGGGGCGGAGAGTATTTAAAAGAAATGAAATTACCTGGGCTTATAACTGTAACTAAAGATATAAATACTCCTAGATTACCTTCATTTAAACAGAAAATGGCTTCACGTAAAGCTGAAATTATAAGGCTTAGTTATGAGGATCTAAAGGAGTACTTCTCATCAGATGAGGTCGGTATAAAGGGTTCTCCTACATGGGTAAGTAAAATTGAGGTGCCAGAAGTGATTAAAAGGGAGGGTAAGATTTATAGAGATGACATAGACGCTGGTTTGGAAACTATATTACATATTATTGCAGAAGAAAGAATTTAAATTGGTGGTGAGAAGATGAACATTAGCGAGTATAAAGGGATTTTAGTATTTGCAGAACAGAAGGATGGGATTATACATAAGGTAAGCTACGAGCTATTAAACAAAGCGTCCCAATTATCTAAGGAACTAAAGGCACCAATATATAGTATAGTGCTTGGACCTAATAACATGAAAGTAGATGAGCTTATCTACAGGGGCGCACAGGAGGTTTTTTATGTAGAAGGGGATGAATTTAACGAGCCTCAGGAGCTCCTTTACAAAGAAAATATAGTAGCTTTTATAAAAAAATTAAAACCTGAAATATGTTTATTTGGTGCTACCTCATTTGGAAGGTCCTTGGCACCTAGAATAGCTAGTGGATTAGGAACTGGATTAACTGCAGATTGTACGGATTTGATAATAGATAGTGATCGTAAATTAGTACAGATAAGGCCTGCCTTTAGTGATAATATTTTAGCACATATAAAAACCAAGACTTATCCGCAAATGGCAACTATTAGATATAAAGAATTTGAAGAGGCAGAGAGAAATATAGGGGCTATAGGAAAGGTAACAAAAATAGAATCTGTTGACTATAAAAATAATCTTATTAAAGTTATTAAAGAAATAAAAAGTGATACTACTGATATTACTGAAGCTGAAGTTGTAGTGGCTGGGGGAAGAGGAGTAAATACAACAGAAGGGTTTAACATGTTAGAAGAGTTAGCACGATTATTAGGGGGTGTAGTTGGGGCTAGTAGGACTGTTGTTGAAGAAGGATATATATCAAGTAGCCAGCAAGTAGGCTATAGTGGCAATCGAGTTAAACCCAAATTATATATAGCCTGTGGAATTTCTGGGGCTCCACAGCACATAGCAGGAATGAAGGAGTCCTTAAATATAGTTGCTATTAATACTGATCCTTCAGCACCTATATTTAATATTGCTAATGTTGGGATTGTAGGAGATATTTATGAAATTTTACCAAAGCTAATTAAAAAATTAAGTAGTCGAGTATGTGAAGCTTAAAAGTATAAGAGATATTATTAAAGGTATTTATGGGGGGATATACAATGAATGCAGGTGTAGTTGGAACTTTAAGGAAACTAATTGGTGAGGATTGGGTGTTAGATAATCTGGAGCAGACAAAGGGATATTTATATGACCAAACTGAAGAGTTAATACGGCCAAGGGCTGCGGAGGATTCAATAGTTGTAAAACCAGGTAATACAAAAGAAGTATCAGAAATACTAAAGTATGCAAATGAAGTAAAGATACCAATTGTACCTAGAGGTGGTGGTACAGGGCTTTGTGGAGCTGCAATACCTACAAAAAGTAGTATTATACTCTCCGATGAAAGGTTAAACAAAACTATTGAGGTTGATGAGCTAAATTTAATGGTGACATGTGATGCTGGGGTGACATTAGCAGCTCTTCTAGAGAAATTAAAGGAATACGATAATCTATTTTTTCCTGTACACCCGGGAGATGAGGGAGCACATATAGGTGGAATGGTAGTACAAAATGCTGGGGGTGCTAAGGCTGTTAGACATGGGATTATGAGAAATCATATTAAAGGCCTAGAAGTTGTATTTCCAACAGGAGAAATTACAAATTTAGGCGGTAAACTTATAAAAAATAATTCTGGATTAGACTTACTGCATTTGATGATCGGCAGTGAAGGTATATTAGGTATAGTTACAAAAGTTATATTAAAGCTATATCCAGAGCCAAAGTATAGTGGAACATTATTAGTATCATTTAATAACAGAGAGGATGCAATTGCAGTAGTACCGCAAATTCTTCAACGGGGTATCATTCCCTTGGCAATAGAGTATATGGAACGGGATGTAGCATTAGAATCAGCGGAGCATATAGGCGCAAAATGGCCTGCAGTGGATGGATCTGTTGATGTAATTATTATTCTTTCTGAAGATAAAGAGGATACCTTATATGAAAAAAGTGAGGAGATAGTAGAAATATGCGACAGTAACAATGCAGTATATACATCTATAGCTGAGTCTGCAAGGGAGCAAAATACGATTTTAGCAGTAAGAAGTAATGTTTATACAGCTGTTAAGCATAATGCTGTTGATGGGTTAGATATGGCAGTTCCTATAGGTTCAATACCAGATTTTATGAGAGAAATATTTAGATTAGCTGATAGATATGGGGCTAAAACTCCTTCAGTTGGTCATGCTGGTGACGGAAATATTCATAATTTTATTATGAGAGAAAATGGAGAAATTCCGCCATATTATGAAGAATTAAAAGAAGAAATGTATAAAACTGCCGTTAAGTATGGGGGTACAATAACTGCAGAGCACGGAATAGGTAAAACAAGAGTACCAAATCTAGCTTTACAGCTAAGCCATAAGGAGATAGAGCTAATTAAAGCTATAAAGAAGGCCTTTGACCCTAATGGTATTTTAAATCCTGGTACTGTTGTAAATATAGAATAATTAATAAAAGGGTGGGGGATTTATGAAAAAAGGTGAAGTATCGGGGATACCAGCATTTTTTGCAGTCGCGTTCGTATGGTTTACAACACATTTTGGAGGTGGGTTTGCCTCAGGGCGACAATTAATTCAGTTTTTTGTGAGATATGGTTGGTATGCATTGTTTACTCCAGTTATTGCAATTCTTCTAAATGCAATCGTATTTTATTATGCATGGGAATATAGTGTAGAACATAAAAAGTTCCAATATAAAAGTTGGTGTGACTCTTTCTATAGGCCCCACGAGAAAATTTTTTCAAATTTATATGAACTAGTTTTTAATCTAACACTAGTTACTGCTACTGCTGTAGCATTTGCTACTGGTGGGGCTACAATGACTAAAGTCCTTGGGACACCATATATTGTAAATACCGCTATTATTGCTATTATTATGTTAGTCCTTACAATATTCGGGGCGGACGTCATTAGATCCGTTGCATCTTGGGTTGCGATTGTTATAATACTAGGACTTTTAATCATTTATGGAACAAACTTTTTTGTCGTACTTCCAAATTTAAAGGATGTACTTAGTGCTCCTCCGGCCCCTTATGGATTTTTACCAGCATTATGGGAAGCTATTAAATATACCAGTTTACAAGCAGCAGTAGTAGGGACATATATTGCAGTAGCAGATGTATTGAAAAATAAAAGTGATATTAAAAAAGCAGCCATAACAGGATTTTTACTAAATGCAGTTATTATTACCTTAGCCTCGGCTGTAATATTAAGTCATTACCCAACTATTTTGACCGAAGCAGTACCAGTTATTTATGTTTTAAATAATGGTATAGGTGGTAGTATTGGAGAAATGCTTGTTTCACTTTTAATTTTTCTAGGTGTAATTTCAACAGGTGTGAATTTAATTTACGGGGGTACTAAGAGAATATTAAGTGTATATACTAAAGATGGAGTAAAGGAGGATAATAGGAAAAAAGACATTATCGCCTCTTCTATTTATGTACTAATAACATGGGGGATAGCATTATTTGGTTTAATACCACTAATTGCAAAGGGATATAGTTATATATCATATATAGCATTGCCAGTAGTTGTAATTCCAATAATTTATAAGGGCATTACAAGAAAAAGAAATGTTCAAGAAGTTCCTTCTACTAATTAGGAGATGTAGTATTTAGTATAGGTATTTAATATTAAATCATAAAAAAATGTAACAGGTCATAAGTATTTAATATCAACTTAAGTAAGGTGGTATAGCTATGACCTGTTTCTATATTTATAATTGTGAAAATAGTAAAAAAGTTGATTTCACAAGAGATAGTCAAAATATGCTTAACGATATACGTAGCTTTCAATTATTATTTTGGGAAAATTCTAACATATGTCTCAATATTATATGTGATGGCCCAGAAACGGTTTTATCGACATATGATCCCCAATTAGATGAGTGGGTACAATTTTCTTTTAGATTTTGCAATAATTATAGAGGAATAGAGTTGTTATTTCTAATACTACCTGACTACCTTAAAAGAAAAGGACTGGGTACATTTTGTGTTACATGGTTTAAAGAGTTTTGCTATAAATACGGCTTTCAATATATTATATTAAGGGCTTGTGATAAAGCAGTAAATTTTTGGATTAAAATGGAGTTTAGTAAAATAGAATGTGATGATGAAATTATATACCTTAGAAGTTATTCTAATTTATCAGGGTTTAAAAATGTAATGATTGATCAAAAAACATATGATAAAAAAACTGAAGGTAATGATAATAGAATTAATAAAGTAATAAAAAGAACATGTGTAATTGCATCTATTATCCTTGTTTTAATCTGGATAATTAAAAAGTTTTATTTATTAAGTAGCGATGGAATTGCGATATTAAACTATATAACTTTATAGAGTAAATCTGTAATCGCTTATTTTAAGGAGCTTTTTTTATTTCTTTTTTATTAATATTTATTTAATTAGTTTGCACATTGGACAAGTATGTAATAAAATTTCATGAGTTATGCAGTTCGTGTAAATAAATGTAAATAAGACTGATGTATCGTATATTATAATATACTAAAAAATATTTTTGTTTTATATGTCTTGAAATAGCAAAAAAGACTTGACTTTTTAAACCCGCCCCAATAATCAAAGTGAATGGTATTAATAGCCATTACTCTTGATGAATGGGTGATAAATATGACTCTTGGGAAACCGAAATATAGAAATTTACAACAAGGAAATGGGGGCGGAACGCCAGTTTTAAAAGCAATTTGGGATAAATTTGATTTTTCACTTCTGCTTACGCAATCGGGTATTGTAAAACGTAATGGTGTACCCACTTGGCTTATTGCTTTTGCTTATGTGGTAGGACTTATTGCTAATAAAAATTCTGTCTCACGTATTTCTGATTATGCTACTAAGGATAGCTTATTACAACAGATGTTTCGGAATCTTAAAATGGCTCAATATACCTTTAGCCGCTTTTTTACAACTGATTATAATTGGGGTTTATTTAGTTTTAAAAGAGTACAAAGACTACAACAAGAAGAAGAAACTGCATTTACTGAAGGAGATGTTATTGTACTTGATGATACAAAGGTGGCTCATGCCCATGGAAAGAAAATCCCTTTCCTTTGTTGGTTATATGATAGCTCCATTAAAATAAATATCTGGTGTATGAATATAGTTGCTACAACTGTTGTATTAAAGAACGGACTTAAATATCCATTGTTTTGGCGTATTTGGCGTAAGGTAGAAAATAGCGATGAAAAACAGACAAAAATAGATCTTTCAAAAGAAATGCTAATGGATATTCGCCGGATTTACACAGGGGTACTATGGGTTGCCATGGACCGCCGGTTTTTATGCAAAGACTTTTTAATTGGCTCACAGATCATCAATATGATTGGGTTACTAAGGCAAAACGTAATACAGCACTTTATCGAAAAGAAATTGAGAATATTACAGGCCGAGAACGCTTTATCCCTGTAAAGCCTTCAATGCTTATTAAAGAAGTTTTTTTCAAACTTCTTATTAGTGGTCTAAAGATAAAGTAAGTGCTATATCCATACCTAATATTTATATCAAGTTACCCTACCGTTTAGTTGGAAAGCAGGGTAAAGTAGTAACTAAGTATCGTTATACGCCTATTGCAGCAGTTGTAGCTACAAGACTCAAAGAAGATACTGAAATGATGAAGGATGAATTTGAGAAAAACAAAGAGGTTGCAGCTACATATCGTGGGGCTTACCTTTTGATTAGTAATAGGGTCGATAATCCTGAAGAAGCTTTAGATGCATATATTAAGCGTTGGAGCATTGAGGTTTTTTTTAGAACTGCAAAACAAGAACTGGGGTTGAATTCTTGCCACTCAACGTCGGAAAGTCATCATTACGCCCATATTGAGCTCATTTTTACAGCAGAAACTTTACTTGTCTATGCAAGATGGGAACTCAATAATAAAGGCGCTGAAGAAGGCTTCACCCACGGCGAAATGGTCCGAAACTTTTTCAACGCCACATACCGTATCGTTATAAAAGCACAGCAATGCTTTCAAACTATACAAGTACATTTTGACACAGAAGTTAGGCAATTTGCAAGACTTATTGATAAATTTTGGCCGAAGAATTTATTGTTAGGTTGGTTTACTGTGCAAAATTCCCAGTATATGGAGTCAACTGCATAACTCATGAAAATTTAACTATATATACAAAATTTTACATAAACATTACATGGATTTAAAAGGGAGTTAATACTGCTATTTTATACTTACATAAGAGATAATTAACAGAAGATAAGAACTGTGAGAAGTTTAAAAACAATAAAAAAATACAAATAACCGGGAGGAAAAGGTATGAAAACAAGTACAGGTATTAATATGTTCAGTCAGTCGATGGAGGCACAAAAAAATATGTTTGAAGTGTGGCAAAAAATGTTTAATCCAATTAGTGAAGAGGTATTGGAAGCTAGTAAAGACATAAATAATAAACCTTTAAGTTTTTTAAAGGATATAATGGAACTAACTAATAAACTAAATAGCAACTATATGGGTGATCCATACCAAGTATTAAAGAAAATGAATGAAAGCACAGATGCGTACTATAGTGTATTTAAAATCTGGCAGAAGCTAAAAGAAGATACATTTGAGCCAACAGCAGAAGCTATGAAGGTAGCTTTTGAAGAGTGGAGAGAGCAATATTCAGAATACATGAATAAACACTATATACCACTGTTACCAGAGCCAATGAAAAAAGTACTAGAGCAATCCATGTCAGTAATGGAATCATATAGATCAGCAACAAATAAGTTCTGGGAACCATGGATAGGAAATGAAAAAGAATTAAGTGATGCATTTTTTAGAGGACTATTAAACGATCCTTCAGCATACTTAGAATACTTAAAGCTATGGAAAGAAAACTATGATAACTCCTTTAGTAAATTCCTAAACACACCAATGATGGGAATAAACAGAGAGCTATTAGAAAAACAATTTGATAGTCTAGATAAATACATTAGATTTAATGTACATTTAAATGAATACTTAGCAAATATATATAAATTAGGTCAAGAAACAATGAAAAAGACATTAAATGATTATGCAGCAATGTATAAAGAAGGAATGCAACCAAAATCCTTTGAAGAGTTTTATAAATATTGGACTAAAGAAATAAATAATGCCTTTGATAGATTATTTTTTTCAGATGACTTTAGTAAGTTAGTAGGCCATACATTAGATGCAATGACAAGTTTTAAAATAGAAGTAGATAAGTTATGGGAAGAGTACTTAACATTTATGCCAATAGCAAAAAAATCAGAGATGGACAGTTTATATAAAACAGTATACGAAATGAAAAAAGAAATAAAAAGCCTAAGAAAAGAGTTAGATGAATTTAAAGCATTAAAAGAAGTAAATAGCGAAAAAGAAAAAAGTAAAAAGTAATTAGAAAAAAATAGATAAAAAAGACTATAACAACAAATTAAAAGAGGTGGAGAATTTTGAATCAAGCTTCTAACACAGACATCTATGCTGAGGCAATGTCAAAGGTATTACAAAAACAACAAAAGTTAATAGATGGAATAGATGTTTTAATGAATATAGAGTATGAGGACCATGATAAGACACCGAAGGAACTAGTGTATCAAGAAGATAAAATGAAGCTATACCGCTATATTTCAACAACAAAACCTAAAACCAAAATACCAACATTAGTAGTTTACGCCCTAATGAATAGATCCTATATAATGGATATACAAAGAGACAAAAGCTTTATAAAGAAGCTGCTAGATGAAGGTCTAGACCTATATATAGTAGATTGGGGATATCCGACAGCAGAGGATAGATACATAACTATGGAGGACTATATAGAGGGATATCTAGGAAATGCAATAGACTATATAAGAAAGACACACAACCTAGATAAAATAAACATAATATCCAAATGCCAGGGTAACCTTCTGTACAATTTACTCAGCCCTATACCCAGAGAAAATAAAAAACCTAGTAACAATAGCAGCGCCCTTTGATTTTAGTACAGATGACGGACTACTATTTAAATGGGCAAAGGATATGAATGTAGATGGGCTTGTGGATGCATACGGAATAGTACCAGGAACATTTTTAAATTCATGTTTTGTATCCTTAAAGCCATATAGCCTACTAGTAGATAAGTATATAGGATTAATAGATGGATTAGACGATAAAAACTTCTTATCAGACTTTTTAGGTATGGAAAAATGGTTATTTGATAGTCCAGGTCAAGCAGGAGAAGCCTATAGAAAATATATGAAGGATCTATGGCAGGATAACAAATTAATAAAAGGGGAATTTACATTAGGAGGCAAAAAAGTAGACCTTAAAAATGTAACAATGCCCCTATTAAATGTAGTAGGAGATAAAGATAATTTAATTGTACCAGCTGCATCAAAACCATTAAATGATGCAGTAGGAAGTAAAGATAAAGAATTAGTAACATATCCAGTAGGTCATGCTGGAATAGTAGCAAGCTCCCGTTCACAAAAGGAGATTGCCCCGAAAGTAGCAAAATGGCTATTAGATAGAAGTAAGAACTAGAAAAGAATTTATATTACAAGGCATCTATTAATAAAGATAGGTGCTTTTTTGTTTGGGTATTCTTTATCAATTTACTATCATAGAAGGGGTAATTAAATAAGTATTCTATAAGTTATACATTGAATAATTTGGGTATATACAAAAAATGAATTATCTTATGAATGATATAGGGATGTGGTGCATTTGGATGAAGATCATAGGAAAATCAAAGAAATGGCAATTATTGCAGTTGGTGTAGCTACAATAATTGGTGGTGGAATAGCTATTTTTGTAGCTAGTTCTATAATTCCGATGCCTGGTGTTAAGTATATACTTTTGTCTCCGTACTTATCTATGGTGACCTATGTTATCCAATTAAAAGCTAAATCAAAATTAATACTACTCAAGTTTGGAGTTGTTTTTGCAATAACCATGACTATGATAAGTTTATTTATGGGAGGAGCTATATTATTAACCGCTTTTCTTGCACAGTTTTCAATAATTGGTATAAAGAGCAATGAAATAAAGGTATTTTAGGGAAGTGTAATGTTTTCTGGGTATATGGGTGTATGTGCTTTAGCGATAACTAGATTGTTTACTAATAGTAGAGCTGATATTTTACCAAATTGGTGGATATTAGTTGTAGGCCTGCTTAGTGCAGGACTAGGTATAGTAGCCGTAAATCTTTCGAAATCTGTTTTAAAGCGCATAAATATATTGCAATCGGGAAATGAATAAAAATTTTAATTTGGAAAGGAGAATGTTATGAGTTCAGAAGTAAAATGTCCAGTTACAGGTACAAAGAGCAAAGAAAGGAAAGGGGGTACAACTAATCGAGATTGGTGGCCAAATCAGTTAAATTTAAAGGTATTGCAGCAACACTCTAGCAAGGTTGATCCAATGGGTGAAGGTTTTAATTACGCTGAGGAGTTTAAAAAACTAGATTACGATGCTTTGAAAAAGGATATTTTTGACCTGATGACAGATTCACAGGAATGGTGGCCTGCGGATTATGGGCATTATGGCCCGCTTTTTATTCGTATGGCATGGCATAGTGCAGGTACATATAGATCAGGAGATGGACGTGGAGGAGCTGGAACAGGTACTCAACGCTTTGCACCACTTAATAGTTGGCCAGATAATGCTAATCTTGATAAAGCCCGTAGACTCTTATGGCCAATCAAAAAAAAATATGGTAAGCGCATTTCTTGGGCAGATTTGATGATTCTAGCCGGAAATTGTGCATTAGAATCAATGGGCTTTAAAACCTTTGGGTTTGGAGGCGGACGTAAAGATGTTTGGGAACCAGAGGAAGATATATACTGGGGCGAAGAAAAAGAATGGCTTGGGGAAAAGAGATACAGTGGAGAGCGTGAACTAGATAATCCGCTGGCTGCTGTTCAAATGGGTCTTATTTATGTAAATCCTGAAGGACCAGACGGTGTTCCAGATGCAGTGGCATCAGGTAAGGATGTACGTGATACCTTCGCTCGCATGGGGATGAATGATGAGGAGACAGTGGCATTGGTAGCTGGAGGGCATACATTTGGAAAGTGTCATGGTGCAGCAAGTCCAACCCATATAGGTCCTGAACCTGAAGCAGCAAATATTGAAGCAATGGGGCTTGGATGGAAGAATAGTTATGGTACAGGAAAAGGTGATGATACAATCACAAGCGGTATAGAAGGACCTTGGAATTCTACACCGACAAAATGGGATATGGGGTATTTGAACACATTGTTTGAACATGATTGGAACTTAGTTAAAAGTCCAGCAGGTGCTTGGCAATGGGTACCAGCAGACCCTGAAACCCATAATATTCCTAAAGCCCATAATGCATCAGAAATACAACCCCCTATTATGACAACAGCTGATTTGGCCCTTCGTATGGATCCAATATACAAACCAATTGCGAAAAGGTTCCACGAAAGTCCAGAGACTTTCAGAGATGCTTTTGCACGAGCTTGGTTTAAGTTAACACATAGAGATATGGGACCTAAATCCCGCTATCTTGGGCCAGAAGTACCTGAAGAAGATTTAATTTGGCAAGATCCTATTCCAGCGGTGGATTTTGAAATTATAAATGATGATGATATTGAAGAGTTGAAGGAAGCTATTCTTAGAACGGGACTTAGGGTTTCACAATTAGTGACCACTGCTTGGGCTTCGGCATCGACCTTCCGTGGTTCTGATTACCGTGGGGGGGCAAATGGAGCACGTATTTGTCTTGCTCCGCAAAGAGATTGGGAGGTTAATCAACCAGAAGAATTGAACAAAGTACTGACTGCCCTAACTGATGTACAATTACAATTCAACGAAAAACAAAGTGGTTCAAAAAGAGTCTCAGTAGCAGACTTGATAGTTCTTGGTGGCTGTGTGGCAATTGAAAAGGCTTCTAAAACTGCAGGTGTTGATGTGAAAGTACCATTTACACCTGGTAGAACAGATGCAACTCAGGAGCAAACTGAAATTCAATCCTTCTCATTATTGGAACCCGTAGCCGATGGTTTTAGAAATTATCAAAAAAACAAATACTCTATAAAACCAGAAGAGTTATTAATTGATAAGGCTCAGCTTCTAGGGCTGACGGCACCTGAAGTGACAGCCTTAATTGGTGGTATGAGAGTGCTTAATGCGAATTATAAGGGTTTACCTTTTGGTGTGCTTACTGACCGTCCTGAGGTTTTAACAAATGATTTCTTTGTGAATTTACTTGATATGAATACTATGTGGAGGCCAGCCGATGATGATCAATATGTTTTTGAAGGAGTCGAACGTTCAACTGGAAAACATAAATGGATCGCAACACGTATAGATTTGATTTTCGGTTCACATTCACAGCTTAGGGCTTTCTCGGAAGTCTATGCCAGTGATGATGCCCATGAAAAATTTATTAAAGATTTCATAGGAGCATGGAATAAGGTAATGAACGCTGATCGCTTTGATATAAAGTAAAAGCATAAGTTTTTAGTGGCAAGACTTTTATGCCTTCTCTAACTAATAATAGTTTGAGAAGGCGCTATTTTATTAGCCCTTGTTTTAAAATTTAAGTAAAAAACGTATAAGAGCAATAGAGAAAGCTTAAAAAGAGCTAGACAAATTAAGTTTACTAATCTAATCCAAGCTCTCAAAATTTTGAAAAATAGCAAGTATTGAGTAATATTTTGAACTAAATATCAGTAAATTAGATAAGAAACTAAGGAGAGAATAGGTTTGATAGGTTTAATTTATTATGTGGAATATTCATATAAATTAAGTGGGTAAAACCAGTGGTGCTCAATCAATAATATTTTGGGTGAGATACTAATATAGCTAAAGATAGAGTAAATAATGGAGATCTATAATATCAAATACTCTTAAACAATATAAATTGAAGGGGCGAGCGGCTATTATAAAAAGAAAATTTTTAATATATAGACTGTTATGTTGTACGGAATTTTCTGAGTTTACTATAATTTACAGACCACTTAATAATAGAGTAGTCTTAAAGAAATATCATGATACTAATGAGTATGACGGTATTTTTGATGAAATTTTAAAAAATTCAATAGTAAGATATAGGTATAAAGCTCTATGTGAACCTTATACCTATGAAGTTGATATTTACCAGTGTGAAAAGAGTTTAATGGTTATTTGTGTAAATTTCAAAAACCTTGAGGAATCGAGAAATTTTCAGAAACCTAGTTGGTTTGGAAAAGAGATAACTGATATAGAAGACTTTAACCGTAAAGAATTTTTTATTATAGATTAAAGTATCTGAAGCTTACTAGTTAGTATTTGTGTTTTTATGATGGATTTATTTCTATAAAAAATGCTATTTTTTTATAGCTACTACAGTTCCGATTGGAAGGTTTGTAAATAACCATTCTACATCTTTATTGTGCATTCTGATACATCCTTGGCTTACATATTTTCCTATTGAGTAAGGCTCGTTTGTTCCATGTATACCGTAAATGGTTCCATTGGAATCCGCAACATCTAAACCTAACCACCTTGTACCTAGGGGATTTTCAGGTGAACCACCGGGTATGCCCTTTGGAGAATACCATGGATTCTGTATTTTGTTTACTATTTTAAAGGTGCCAGTTGGTGTTGAATTATTTTTACCAGTGGCGACTTTAAAAGTACGAACTATTTTATTATCACTTAAAATAGATAGAGAATTATTAGAGATACTTATTTCAACAATATACGATTCTTTTTGTTGATTAAGAGTATTTGCTGTGATTGTATTTATTTTAATTGGTCTTTTTTTTATAATAGTATCTTCAACAAAAAAGGGGTTTGGAATCTCTAACACAGTCCCAGATTTTAATAGATCTGGGGCAGTTATATTATTATGTTTTACAATATATTCCTGAAAACTTGAGAGTTCAAAGTGTTTTGAAATGATACTATATAGAGTTTCTCCAGGCTGAACAATATACTCTAAAGTATTGTTAATCAAGGGCAATTTTAATTTCATTCCCGCTTTTATGTCTGTATTTGGATTGTTTATCCCATTTGTACTCTGTATGAAATTAGTGTACAATGCTCGGCTAAAGTAATGCTTAGTTATACTAAAAATCGTATCTCCAGTTTTAACTGTGTACACATCTAAAATTTTAGGATTTAATATATTTAGTGTACTTCCTGCCTTTAAATCTACACTAGAGTTTTTAATGTTATTATCAACTTCTAATTTATTAACAAACTTCGCGGAGTTATAATGTTTTTTAGATAGACTAAATATTGTATCTCCCGGAGTTAATTGGTGATAAACAATAATTTGTTTATTTAAAACATCAATTGTTGAAATGCCTATTCTTTCCTCATCAATAAGTTTTTCCTCTATCTGTTCTACCTTGGACTCTATTTTAGTGGTAACAACAGGTACTGAGTTGTTAAATGCTGTTGTATTAACAGCATTACTATTACTATATTCCTTAATATTTTCAGCTTGCTCACTATGTGTATTAACTAGACTTTCTTCCTCTAAATTAGGGGTAAAGTTCTCTGTTTGAGGGTATGAGTTGGTTGAAGCTGAGGTTATACATACTAACGTAGTATCTTTAGTAAAGATAAATATAAAACTTAGAAGAGACAATGCAGTTATAAGTAGAAGGATACATAATTTATTACGCATTTTTTTCTTGAGATTTCTATACTTTCTAAAACGTGTTAATTCATTTTCTGTCACACTACTCATTAATTATGTCGCTCCATTCTGCAAATAATTTAAGCTTGTATAATTCGACAATATTTTAGAAACACCTTTACTTATTACTTCTAATATGTAAAATAGGAAAATAGTAGGATTAATTATTCATTAGTAAAAGAATTTATATATTGAAAATACTACAAGGAATAATAACAATAGAAACAAAGGTGATAAGGAGTTGATAATCATAAAATGAACGAAGACCATAAAAAAACTAATGATACTATAATTGAGCGAGGTACAATAGAAGACCTAAATAATCTATATAAAAGCTATTGTTCTGATTTTCCTGAAAATGAAAGGAAGAGCTTTGAATATTTAAAAACACTTATGGAAACAGGAAAATACAGACTATTATTAATTAAAAATTATGGTGAAAGTGAAAGAATAGGATATGCGTTTATATATACAATTGAACATGAGAGGACACTATGGTTAGATTTTTTTGCTATAGAAAAAAGATTTAGGTCTAAGGGATTAGGATCATTAATTATGGACCAGATCATTTCATATTTTGGAAGTGCATACCAGGGTATGTTTATAGAAGCTGAGATACCAAATGGCTTAGATTCTAACCAAGAAAGAAGGCTAGAGTTTTACAAAAGAAAAGGCGCGCAAATTTTATCATTAGAATATGAACTGCCAACATTAGAAGGTGGATTTCCAATGTATCTTATGTATTTGTCTGAAAATAAAAATTTACAAAGGGAAACTATCGAAAGGTCGATAAAATCTGTATTTGATGTAATACATTCAAATATTATGGACAGGGATAAACTATACAAAAAGGTTATTGGTACTATAAAAATAACTAATTAATTAAGTTCCATTTTGAAAAACTTTTTAATAAATAGTATTAAAAATGACAATCTATTTTCTTAACAGACTGGCATTTACTTTATTATTTTTATATTCTAATCATCGGGGTTTTCTTCAAAAATATAACTTAAAGCATTAATATCCATATAGGATACACCGTTTCTAACAAAAAAGCATTTTTCCATAGTTTTTTAACAACCTCATTTACTTGCTTTCACCACCTTAATAAATTTAGTATTATAGTAAAATTAAACCATTGGAGTCCAAGAAGGTAAAGGATTTAATTTCCATTATAGTGCTAATGGCTATCATCCATTACTTTGTTATGACGGTTTAACTGGAGATTTTCTAAAAGCTCAACTGCGAGATGGTACAGTATACACATCCAATGGTGTTGTTGATTTTATGCAGCCTTTACTAGATGAATACGAAATTAATTATCCCGATGCTAGCTCGTATTTACGAGGTGATAGCGGTTTTGATGTACCTGAATTATTTAAACAATGTGAAACAAGCTCGGTGTCATATGCAATTCGTCTAAAGGCAAATCAGAATCTCTATAAACTATCACGATATGCTACTACTTTATTAGACGAAATTACAGCTCAAAATAAACTTGATTATGCTGTAGTATATGATGAATTTTTATATAAAGCAGCTAGCTGGAATTATCCTAGACGAGTTGTAGTAAAAGTAGAAAAACCAGCTAATCAATTTATATATCAGCATACCTTTATAGTAACCAACATGAGTCTATCTCCAACAAAACTTTTCGCTTTTTACTCAAACAGGGGGAACATGGAGAATTTTATTAAAGAGTGTAAAAACGGTTTTGATTTCTGCTCTACCAGTAGTCAGAGTAAAATAGTTAACGCTAATCGACTGCAATTACATGTATTAGCTTACAATCTTTTTAATTTGTTTAGACGGCTGGTACTTCCTAAGCATATGAGAAAAATGCAGATAAATACCATACGTTTAAAACTTATTAAGATAGCTTCGAAAATCGTTAAATCAGCAAGATACCTTACATTTAAACTGTGTAGTAGCTGCCCGTATCAAAAGGAGTTTAATGAGATATTTGATAACATAATGAAAATCCCTAAGCTAGAGTAATAAAAAATAAAGTTCTTTACAACTTCAAAAATCATAATTGACTATTCGGGGATAAGTCTGCCCATTTTTAAGTCTCTTATAAATGTAGAGACCTTTTACATTAACAAACAAGTCATTTTTGAATTAGAAGTTGTATTAAATTTTTCTCATGAATAATTCAGGTTAAATATTAATATGATACTATGTGATACTAGGTTGCACAATATCTTTTTAAATGTTAGGAGTAGCTTATAGAAAGGTGATTAGATGAAAAATACAGTATAGACTTCGTCCAAATAACTATTGGGATATCCGTGAGCATGAAATATGGTTGTCAGCTATGGCATCAGAAGGCTTGTAAAAAGGAGAAAAACCAATAGAGCATTTGCCTTAGGATCTGCAGCCTATATTATATCAATTGTTTTTGTACCAAGTATATCTAATAGAATCTATCAGTTAAGGTTTTCATTTATGGTTAAAGGGCTAACTGAAAATCTAGCAAAGTTTTATGAAAGTGAATTTCTTAAACTTGAATATACGGAAATTTTGATAACTTAATGGTTTATGATACAGAAGAATTCAAGATTGTAGGTGCATTAAAAGGGAAGAGCGTAATGGAGTAATATATCTAGGTCATGAAGACGTTAATAATATAATAGAGAGTGTAGCTAATAAAATAAATATTATTTCTGAATAATTAAAGTAACAAAATAGTTTTAAAAAACTATTGTGCCAATTTGATTAATAATTGACTACAATAGTCTTTTTTTTATAAAAATTTGTAAATATATGAAATATTCTCATTCATTATGTATACTGTATAGTTAAGTTGCTTGAGCAGATAATAAAGTTAAGTATATTAATTTAAATTTGAGTATATTGTATTTTTATGGATATTAATTAAATAAAAAATTTAAAGGAGAAAAGGAATATATGATAAATAAAAATCATAGTGGGTGGAATTTAGACGATAGTTATACTAGTTTACCAAAACAGTTTTATTCAAAAGTAAATCCTACGCCAGTAAAATCCCCTGAACTTGTTATTCTTAATATTCCTCTAGCCTTGTCCTTAGGATTAAATCCAGAGTTTCTGGAAAAAAAAGAAGGTATAAATGTACTAGGCGGAAATCATGTAATTGAAGATACAACTCCAATAGCCCAGGCCTATGCTGGTCATCAGTATGGTGGTTTTACTATGTTAGGTGACGGTAGAGCAATACTTTTAGGTGAACAAATTACTCCAAAGGGGGAACGATTCGACATTCAGCTTAAAGGGCCCGGTGAAACTCCATACTCTCGGGCTGGGGACGGACGTGCTGCAATTGGTCCAATGTTAAGAGAATATATTATTAGTGAAGCCATGCATAGCTTAGGCATACCAACAACAAGAAGTTTAGCTGTAGTGACTACTGGAGAAACCTTATATAGACAAACTAAACAACTAGGAGCAATTTTAACGAGAGTGGCCAGTAGTCATATAAGAGTTGGAACATTTCAATTTGCTGCTGAATTTGCTGCTGATAATCTTAAAGCTTTGGCAGACTATACATTAGAAAGACATTTTCCAGAGTACAAATCACAGAGTAATCCGTACTTATATTTATTAAAAGAAGTTATAAATCGTCAGGCAAAGTTAATTGCTAAATGGCAGCTAGTTGGATTTATTCATGGTGTAATGAATACTGATAATATGACAATAAGTGGTGAAACCATTGATTATGGACCATGTGCATTTATGGATATTTACGACCCTAAAACGGTATTCAGCTCCATTGATAGATTTGGACGTTATGCTTATGTAAACCAACCCTATGTAGCTGGATGGAATCTTGCTAGATTAGCGGACGCTCTATTACCAATATTACATGAGGATCGGGATAAAGGAATTGAAATGGCTCAAGAAGCAGTTTCTAACTTTACAGAAATATATCACGGTCATTGGATGAGAGGAATGAGAAATAAGCTAGGAATAATTAATGAAGAAGGTCAGGATGAACCTCTAATTGAAAATCTTTTTAGCTTAATGCATAAGTATAAGGCTGATTTTACAAACACTTTTAGAGCCTTAACATTACAAGAACTTGAAGGCGCTGAAATTTTTGAAAGTAGTGGATTTAAAGAGTGGAATGAACTATGGCAGTCTAGATTAGATAGACAGCAGGAGTCTAAAGAAAAAGTATATGAGTTAATGAGAAATAGTAATCCTTCAGTTATTCCTAGAAACCATAGGGTAGAAGCTGCTTTAGAGGCTGCATCGAATGGTAATTATGATGTAATGAAAAGGCTATTAAGTGTTTTGTCGAACCCCTTTGCATATACAACTGAGCAGGAGGAATATACAAGTTTACCTACAGAAAATAGTTGTGACTATAGGACTTTCTGTGGTACTTGATAAAAAAAAGAAACAGAGGTGATGACTTTGAACAATAGTTTTATTCCAGATGAAGTAAAAGAAAGAGTTAAAAACTCAAATTATGAGATTTCAAAGGATATGGCAGATTTACCTTCTAGAAAAAATGGTTTTATTGGTGGAAGTCTGGGCGGCACAATGACTCGAAGATTAGTAGAAATGGCAGAAAAGGATTTAGCAGAGAAAAATAACTAGATTAAGATGGCCAATTGGCCATTTTTTTCTTCTATAGGAAATTATAAAATTAAAAATCTGTGGATAACATATGGTATGATTGAGATATGAATAGAAAAAAGATAACAGTTAAAGAGATATTGGTAGATAGATATGAGGACTTTAAAAACACATACTGGTCTAGAGTTCCTAAGGTTATGAGAGAACATATAGATGATCTAGTAAATAAGGCTATAAATTGTAGCGATGTTAAAAATGGATATGCCGAATATATATGTGAGGATTGTTTTAGTGTAACGAAAGTACCATTTACATGTAAAAGCAAGTTTTGCAATAAATGCGGAAGAGTATATACACTAAAATGGGTGAAAAGCAAAGAACAGAACATGTTAAGGGTAGGGCATAGACATAGTGTATTTACAATGCCTAAGGAACTGAGAAACTTCTTTTATGCAAGGAGAGAATTATTAAAAGAATTGCAGGATGCAGTATACAACGTAATTTCATATTGGTATAAAAATAATAGGAAATGTGATTATGAAGTAGGTATAATAGCCGTAGTGCACACCTTTGGAAGAGATTTGAAATGGAACCACATATACATGCATTAGTAACAGAGGGAGCAATAGATAGAAATAATAATTGGTGGAAGAGTGTTGAATATATACCATATCCATTTTTGAAGAAAGCATGGCAGAAGGTGCTACTAGAAATAATTAAGAAATATTTTAATAGTTATGAAACCAGGCAGCTAATAAGTGAGATGTATAAAAGATATCCAAATGGGTTTTATGTTAATGCAAAGAGAAAACTGAATGATACAAGACAAGCAGTAAAGTACATAGGAAGATATCTTGCTAGAGCAGCTATAGCAGAATATAGAATAGAGGAATATGATGGAGAAAAGGTTACGTTTTGGTATGAAGATCATAACGATGGAAAAAAAGTAAAGATAACTATGGATGTGTTAGAATTTATAGGAAAAATAACACAACATATAGTACCTAAAGGATTCAAGACAGTAAGAAGATATGGACTGTATTCAAGGAGAAGAAATAAGATATCCAAGGATATAGTGCATCTATATAATTTTATGAAGGAAAAGTCTATAGAAAAATTGCTTAGGGATAAGAGAAAAAGTTTTGAAAAGAAAAAGACCTGGAAAGAGAGGATTATAGAGAATTTCGGAAGAAATCCACTTTTATGTGTAAAATGTACCACTGAAAAAATTTTATGGAGAATATGGCATAAAGACTATGGGGTGATATATGATATAAGAGAATCTAGGGATATGGAGGAAATATTATATGAGCCCATTAGTAGAGCGCCATTACAAAGAAAAGTTGTACAAATATCATTGTTTGAAGTGTAAGTATTTGGAGTGGGCTCCCGCAGATATTGTGGATGAGTTTGCAGATTTGGATACCTACTGTGACGAAGAGTACGACGAAGAACAAAATAAAAATAGAAAAGGTATGCCGATTATGGTATGCCCTAATTGTAATGAGGATTTTTATTATTTTGGTGAACAAAAAGAAGAAAAACACTCATACCTAGAAGAAGATGATGAGTGTATTCCTTTTTAAACACAGTCCCCGTCAGGGGATTTTTTTATAGAAATATGGTGTTTTGTGACTGTAATCACGGAAATATATCCTTTTTTTCTTTACAATTAACTTAAAGAATAAAGGGGGCATAATAATGAAACAGTCGGAGCTATTAAAAAGACAGCATACAGAAATAATGGATTTAATAAATGAAATAGAAAGTAGTATAAAAGATAAAAGTAATAATCAAAATGAGAATATTGTAAAGCTAATAAATTCCCTTTCAGGAAAACTAAAGGTTCATCTTAGTATAGAGGATAAACATTTATATCCAGAACTATTAAATAGTACGAAATATCGAGAAATTGCCTTTAAATACATGGATGAAATGGGTAACTTAGTAAATGAGTATAATTCATTTAAAACAAAATTCAATACACCTAGTAAGCTAGCTCTAGGTATTAAGGATTTTGAAAAAGAATCAGAAAAAGTTTTTTCTCTCTTAAGAAAGAGAATTATTAAAGAGGACAATGAGCTATATCAATTATGTTCTGAATAAATAAAATTATATGAGGAGTGTTAAGTATGAAGAAATTAATTAAGAATATTGATTTATCAAAAAAGTATGAATTAGCTTCATTGGTGGATTATCAAGAGGGTAAAGTGATAAGTAGAACATTAGCCCAGGGAAGACCATTAAGCTTAACTGTATTCGCCTTTGATAAGGACGAGGAAATAAGCTCGCATACGGCATCCGGGGATGCAATGGTAGTTATTTTAGATGGGACAGCAGAGATAACTATAGGTGAGGAAAAACTAGTACTAACAAAAGGAGAAACAGTAGTAATGCCAGCGGGAGTACCACATGCCCTGCTTGCAGTAGAGCAATTTAAAATGCTATTAACTGTAGTATTTAGTTTAGAATAAAGGGTCAAAAGAGAAAAACGGATGCTTATAGCGTCCGTTTTTTCTATCTAGATCCTCTAATATATGTACTGCCCTTAATATGTACTTTAACTTCTGAAGTCAGATTTGTTATCATAATTGGATTTTCAACATTTGACTTTGGATACCTTATATCTACATCATGTTTAACATCTAGAAGATCTATACCCTTTTCTTTAAATTTAGCAAATAGAGCCTCTGTACCATCCTTAATTTTAACTGCAGCTAAATGCTCGATCTTCTCTATTGTCTCCTTATTCCAGTCTAAACCACTTTGTGCATCTGCAATAACAACATCTGTATCAATATTCACCTTCATCAGGATTCTTCGTCCATCATAATCCATTTTAGATTTTGTTTTACTTTTACGGATTTCTAATGTAAGGGTTTTATCCTCGTGTTGCGGATGTTGTATTTCTATAGCACCGGATTGTATTCTATCATATAAAAAATTACAATAAATTGTCTCATCTAATGTTAACATATCTACCATAATGTCATTCTCAAATACCGCCGCCCCTTGTGCAGATACAAATTGGTCAACAGTTTCCTGTTCAATTTTGATTGCATTCATTTTATCTATATGTTTACCCATTAATCTAGTATTTACATTATCGCTAAACCTATAATTAACAAGAATAGAAGATAGAAGACTATCTTGGAACAGCTCATATAAGTATATTCCAATATATTCATCCTGCTTAATTTCAGCTGTTAACAATTCTTCAGGTGGACCTAAATATACTGCTAAAAAGGCTCTTATTAAAAATTCCTGATCTCTTATAAGAAAATCAAGGAAATCAGCTATACCATTTTTTGCTGCCTTCTCTGTAAAAACGTACATCTTACACTGGCTATAATCTATTTTGTATCTAGAGGCAACATTTAGCTTACGTATCGTACCAAATAATGAGGGACCAGTTGCATGAAAAACAAGCCTTTGGCCTTGCTCCGTATTGTTTTTATTACTTCTATAGGAATGGAAGGCTTCAGCATATACTACTATATTATCCTGATCATCTATATCTATAACGAGCATTGTAACAAAAATTGCTCTATTTAAGTCCCTGTAATTAAAACAACCTGTTAAAATTATTGTTACAATAATTAGTAATATAGTTAAACGTACTTTTAACATCTATTTTTCATCTCCATGAAGAATATTATTTGAAATGTCCTTGAGTTTTTTTCTGTAAAATATATCTCTGAATTTAAAGGTTGTGAGTGTGCCTAGGGGATATAAAAATGGGTAACCACAAGTAGTTAGACCAGCTATATGAGATATAAACATTATAAAGGCAATATAAAAGCCAGGAAGCCCTGATAAGGCAGTAAATAATAAAAGAACGCTAGTCCATACAACCGTAGCATTAAATAAAGTCGGAATTAAAAATGTACAAATAGATGATAATGCAACAACTAATACGGTTATTTGTGACGTTAGGCCAGCGCCAATAGCGGCATCACCTAATATAAGTGCTCCGAATATACTTATTGCTTGTCCGATTGGGGATGGAAGTCTAATCCCTGCCTCCCGTAAAATAAGGAAGAAAAAATACATAATAAATATTTCTATAACTGTATTGAATGGTACACCAGACCTTAATACAGCTACCCTAAACACAAGTACCGTTGGTATTAGCTTGAAATGATATGTAGTTAGGGCTAAATATAGTGCTGGTAGAATCATTGCTATAGAAAATGCTAACCATCTTAAAATTCTATCGAAGCTACCAATGAACATATTGTTATAATAGTCATCCGGAGACATAAAGTGATCTATAAAAAAATATGGGGCAATTAAAACAAAGGGTGTACCATTGACCATAACACAAACTCTACCCTCAGATAGATTTGATGCTATTATATCCGGACGCTCACTATATCCAATTGTATTAAAAAAGGTATTTTTACTTCTTAGTTCCTCTTCAATATTGTTTATTGCAAAGACGAAGTGTCTATTTTGCATCATTTTAATTTTAGTTCTTATAAAGGTTACAAGCTTTTCTGGGGCATGCTGCTCAAGATAAATCAGAGCAACCCCTATTTGAGAGTGCCCACCTAAACGAAAATCTTCTATTTTTAAACCTGGATTCATAATTCTCCTTCTAATTAAAGAAATATTTATAGCTAAATCCTCTACAAATCCTTCCCTAGGTCCTTTGATTGTCGTTTCTGTTATAGGTTGTTCAATTGCTCTACGATTCATTCCTTTAACTTCACAGTAAAGTATTCCTTCGCAAAAGCTAAAGAAAAGAATTACATTACCTGAAAGAATATTAAGAATTGCTTCGTCTATAGTTTGTACCGTATCCGTAACATTGGATTCAATAACTTCTTTTTTTAGTTGTTCAATATTTTCAGGCAGAGTTTCAGAATCTAAAAGTGGAGCAAGAATATTATCACTTAAAAAAGCATGGTCAACCATATTATCTATAAAAATTGCACAGACAAATCCTTTAGAGGTAGTAATTTCCCTATATTTCACATCATACGCATTTTTAAGTTTTTCCTTAATTGTATTTATATTATTTTCATACTGATTTACTAAAATATGTTTTCGACTCATACAATCACCCCATGTATATTGTTTTACGTAGAAAGAATAATATGCATTTTTATGGCAAATAATGAAATATATGATTTTAACAGTAAGGGGGTTAGTCCATGGACAAATTTAATACTAAACATTTGGCATTTTTAATAGCTGCTACATGTATAGTTTCGCTTAAAACGTATCCAGAGGTGTTTATACGAAATAGTGGTAGAGACTCCTGGGTAGCTATGATAGTTTGTTCTCTTATAATTTTGGCTTTCACACAATTTATATTCAGAACTAATAAAAAAGGACAAGAATTTAATATTTTTAAAATTTACGAAGATGTATACGGAGAAAAATTAGGAAGATTTTTAATAGTCTTATATGCTTTAACATTATTTATAACATTAGTAGAAAGCGCTTCAGTTGAAGCAAATGCAATGCAAATAAATATGCTACTTGAAACACCATCTTGGTACTTTATGATTTTTTTAGTATTTCCAGCTATTTATACTATAAGAAAAGATTTGGTTGCAGTAGTAACTGTAGCCTTGGTAGGAATTACTTTGATTACTATAGCTGGTATACACTTAGCATTTTTAACTACAAGATATAAATCAGCGAGGCTACTACTTCCGGTTTTTGATGATGGTTTAACCCTAGGCTTTTTTGTAACTATGATAAAGATATTAGGATTATATGGCAGTGTAGCTATTGTTTTTCCTTTTTTAACACAAGTAAAAGATAAAAGTAAGTTAGTACTACATGGGGCAATAGGTTTAATCTATGTCATTCAAATGCAAATAGTATCTATTACAGGTGCTATTTCAACCTTTGAAATAACTAGGCTATACGAAATGCCATACCCTAAACTTCTCCAAACACAAATGATAAGCTATGCCAGATTTTATGAATTTGGTGAGTTGTTTGTTATGCTGCAAATAGTAGGAGGATGGTTTTTAAAATATGTTATAACCTTTTATGCTTTGCTTTTAACCTTGAAGCACTTGGGTATAACTCATAAGTATAGAATATATTTATTAAGTGTAATAATTTATGCAATTGGATTTTGGTTAGTATCCGATTTAGACCTTTTATTTGATTTTCTTAATTACTATACATATATAAGCTTTGCAAACTTCTTTGTTATACCTTTAATTTCGTTTATTGTGTTTTCGATTAAAATTAAGGGTAAAACTAGTAAGAGCTATTAATTATTTTTATTAAATGAAGGGAGTATTTACATGAAAAGACAGCATTGGATTATATTATTAATAATTGCTTTAATTGTTGGGGGTATTTTCTTTTATAATAGGGGCATTAGAGGACGAGATCAGGTTGGAGAGCAACCAGGTCCAGGACAAGTACAAGATGGTGATACAGAGGAGCCGGATGTTAACGGAGAGGAGAGGTTATCTCTAAGTAACTATTTTTTAACGGAACCTGGCTTACGCTTAAGTTTTAGTGGGGAAGGTTATGCCCATGCGGATAGAATAACATGGGTAGCTCACACAAATAATAATATAGTTCAGCATATGGAACAATCAGCAGCTACAACAATAGCTAAGGTTTATGATATAAGCGATACAGAAATTGTTTTAATATTTGCTCAGGAAGAGGTTTATGACGAGGAAGACTATACGGAAGTAGGTCAGAGAAATAGAAGTAAATCAATTTTAAGAAGCCCTATAGAAGTAGGTAATACATGGGAAGACGATGAGATGACCTATGAAATAGAGGCTGTAGATGAACCCTTAACAGTGCCCTATGGAACATTTGAAACTATAAGGGTTAGGGAAAGAAATATAGATGGTGAAAGTGAGTCAGTTAATTATTACGCAGTAAGATATGGTTTAATAAAAAGCATTTTTACTGGAGAAAACTATGAGGTAATAATTCAGTTAGAGTCAGTAGAAGAATAAAAAATGTAGAAAAATAAAAGAAAAAGTATGAGAGGGCTATATATGTGTTTACAATATGTGTTAGAATACTTATAATAAAGGACATAGACTTTTTGGTGAAATAAAAGGAGAGATTTTGGATGAGCACTATTGTAAATTTTGACCAGGATAAAAAGACTAATCAGCGAGGTAAGGCATTTATAGTGGTTGGTTCAGCTGGATCTGGTAAAAATACACTAATTAAAAGAGCTTTAGATAAAGGTTTAAAAATAACATTTATACCATCTTTCACAACAAGACAAATGCGTGCAGGTGAAAGTATGGGAAATCCATACTACTTCACAGATATTGAAACATTTCAAAAAATGATAGATAATGATGAATTTTTGGAGTATGAAAAGGTCCATGGAAGGGATTTCTATGGAACTCATTTAAAGACTTATCAATACGCTGTTGAAAACGGATATCATATTATAACGGATCTAGATGTTAAGGGAGCCACAAAGGTTAAATCTATTTTTAAAGATGATGCTGTATTAATTTTTATTAAAGTACCAAATACAGAAACCTTAAAGGAAAGATTAATTCACCGTGGAGAAACAACTGAAGAAATAGAAAAACGTATGGAAAGAGTTGCCTTCGAGGAGGCTAAAAGTGGTGAATACGATTATATAATTCTTAACGATGATTTGAATAAGGCTTCAGGAGAATTTTGTGACGTAATAGAAAAATATACAGAAAAATAGGTTCTAAATTGTTTTTTATTTCATATATTATATTTAACAACAAAAATTAAAATGTTGGGGTGTATACACTTCAGCATTTTTAATTTTTTCAACTGTAAACTAGGTTATTCAAACATGGGGAACAGAGGTTGGCTGAAAAACAATTTAGGGGGAATTAAAAATGAAAGAAGAAAAAATGCAAGAAAGTTTTGTAGGACAGTGGGTTAATAACCAGAAAAAACTTGTTGAGTACTACCAAAATAATAGCTTATCTAGGTCATATATAGATATGTATAATAGTTGGTACGAATCTGTAAGTGATATTTATAAGAAGAATTATTCTAAGTTTGTTGAGAAGAATGATTATTTTGACATTAATAATACACTAGTAACGGCAGAAAAGGCATACAGCAATTTAAAGAGATTTTATGAAAACATTTTAGAAAATGTAAGCTATAAAGATATAAGTACGGAAAATATAAAAATGTTTCAAGAGAATACAGAAGAGTATATAAAATATCTATCTATAAACTTCATACCTTATTTACCAAAACCTATACAAGAAATTTTTGCTGAGGCATTACAAATACAAAGAATTTTTATAAAGGGTACAGAAGAATTATACCAGTCACTTTATAATAACAGTAAAGAACTACAAAGTATTGTATTTAAGAGTATGCTCGGGGATAAAGATGCTGCTTTTAAATATATGAATTACTGGAATGAGAATTGGAAAAAGTCTATTAAAACTATGATGGCTTTCCCAAAAGTAATAACAAATAATGAACTTTATGACATGCAAATAAAAAGCATAAACAATTATATTAGTTACAATAATAGTTTAATCGAATTTAATGAAAAATTACTTAAAGTTGGATATGACTGTATGGAAGAGACTATTGAAAAATATCAAAGTCTTATTGAAAAAGGATTACAGGATACCACCTTTGAAGACTTTTATACATTCTGGTGGAAACTAAATGAGAAAGCATATAAAGAATTATTTAACTCCAGTGAATTTATTGATTTAACTGATAAGGTAACTGAAGCAATAAATGAGTTTAAGTCAAATTATGAAAATATTATAGATATGCAATTGAATATGCAACCCTTTGCTACTAAGAAAGACCTAGAAGGGATTAAAGAAGTGATTGGAAAATCTAGAAAGAAATAAATTCAGCCTGTTTAATCAAAATTTTACAATAAAAATAAAGAGAAATATATGGGGCTGTCGGGAAATAATTAGCTAAAAAAACAAAAAAATTATAATTCAAAAAGGAAATCCTCCTGCAAATGTCGAATATACATTGTAGGAGGATTTTTGCACGAAAAAAAGATGGTATCTGACCCCCATCTTAATTTCGATTTGCTATTGCAACATTCGTGCAAAACAAAAAACATGTATAATTTTTATAACAAATTTTTTGAATTTGGGCAACTCCGAATTAATTATAATTTATACCAAATTGGTGTTCCATTAGATGATCCTGTACACGTAGTGAAACGTATTATGAAAGAGCTAGATTTCTCTAGTTTGTTAAATCAGTACAACAGATTGGGACGAAAAGGTTATAATAACCCCATCATGTTATTTTCTGTATTAGTCTATTCTGCTCTTAGCGGTGTAAGAGCAGTAGATAGAATTGTAGAGTTGTGTGCTAGAGACATTGCCTACATTTGGCTTGCTCAAGGCGAAAGGCCACAGCGCGATACTTTCTATGACTTCATCAATAACAAACTATCGAAGGACATTCTTAAGGATTTATATTATCAGTTCATGAGACGTCTCCAAAAGGAAGGTTTGGTCTCTCTTGAAGCTCTTTTTATAGATGGCACCAAAATCGAAGCAAATGCTAGTCGTTACACTTTTGTTTGGCGTGGTAGTCTAAATTACCACCTTGTAGTGCTACTATATGCTATTGAGAATGGCTACCACCTCGCTTGTTTTTTCAATTCAATTTTAACATAATATTTATTGATTAACGATAAATATCTATTATTAAATTAATTATTATATTATTATCGATATTTTCCATACCAATAAATATGAAAGGTAAATATGAAAGAGAAATTTTGATTTATACAGAAATACTCTCCTAATGATAATAGGATGAGTATTCATAATGGGAGGCTAAATAGAAATAAATAAATAAAAACAAAACTAAAGAGAAACCTAAAATGGTTTCTCTTTGTTTTGATTATAGGTTTTTTATTAAGGCATCTGCGAATTCAGAAGTTTTAAGTTCTGTAGCTCCATCCATCATTCTTGCGAAATCATAAGTTACGGTTTTATTAGCTATAGTTTTTTCTATAGAGCTAATTATTAAATCTGCTGCTTCGTTCCAGCCAAGATGTCTAAGCATCATTTCAGCTGATAATATTACCGAAGAAGGGTTAACCTTATCTAAACCTGCATATTTAGGAGCGGTACCATGAGTAGCTTCAAAAATTGCATGACCTGTCATATAATTAATGTTTGCTCCAGGTGCTATACCAATTCCACCTACCTGAGCTGCTAAGGCATCTGATATATAGTCACCATTTAAATTCATAGTAGCAACTACATCAAATTCATCTGGTCTAGTTAATATTTGTTGTAAAAATATATCTGCAATAGAGTCTTTTACAATAATTTTCCCAGAAGCCTCCTCTTGTTTTTGTGCTGCATCTGCTGCAGCTGTTCCTTCAGCATCTTTAATTTGATCATATTGGTTCCAAGTAAAGGTCTTATCGGCAAATTCAGTTTCAGCTAATTCATAGCCCCACTTCTTAAATCCGCCTTCAGTAAACTTCATAATATTACCCTTATGAACTAGAGTAACACTTTTTCTATTTTCAGTAATTGCATATTCAATGGCAGCTCTAATTAGACGTTTACTTCCTTCTTCAGAAATTGGTTTAATACCAATAGCTGAAGTTTCTGGGAATCTAATTTTCTTAACTCCCATTTCATTTTGAAGAAAGCCTATTACTTTTTTAACTTCATCAGTTCCTTTAGCATATTCAATTCCTGCATAGATATCTTCAGTATTTTCTCTAAAAACAACGATATCTGTCAATTCAGGACGTCTAACCGGGGAAGGAACCCCAGGAAAATATCTAACTGGTCTTAAACATACGTATAGGTCTAATTCTTGTCTAAATGCAACATTTAAAGATCTAATACCCTCTCCGATAGGAGTAGTAAGAGGCCCTTTAATAGCAATTATATTTTCTCTAACTGCTTCTAAAGTCTCTTCAGGAAGCCAATCTCCTGTTTGGTTAAATGCCTTTTCGCCCGCAAGTATTTCCTTCCATGCTATAGATTTAGTTCCAGCGTATGCTTTATCCACAGCTGCATCTATAACTCTTACAGAAGCTGCCCAAATATCTGGACCTGTACCGTCACCTTCAATAAAAGGAATTATTGGATGATTAGGAACATTTAATTTTCCATCTACTACAGTAATTTTTTCTGGATTACTCATAACTAACCCTCCAATCCTTGTTTAGTGTAATTTAATTTACCACCTGCAAGTAAAATATCAACGTCTCTTGAAGAACCATTGAATTTAACTTCAAAAGTTATATCTTTAGTTTTGTTATATACTTTAATATTTTTACCTTCTTTTAATGAAGTAACCAAGTCATTAATTACTAACTCATCCATTTGATCTTGTCCGTCATAATCCTTCTCATTAACAAGCTCTAAAGGTACAATACCGCTATTAATTAGGTTTGCCTTATGAATTCTTGCAAAGGTTTTAGTTATAACTACTTTAATTCCTAGGTGAAGTGGTGCTAAAGCAGCATGCTCACGGCTTGAGCCTTGACCATAATTGTCAGCCCCTAGAATTATACCACCATTATTTTCTTCACATCTTTTCCAGAAGTTTTCATCTATAGTACTGAAACAGAACTTAGAAAGATGAGGGATATTTGATCTAAATGGTAGTAATGCTGCATTTGATGGCATAATATCATCTGTAGTTATATTATCCCCAGTTTTTAAAACAATTTTACCCTCAACTGTATCTGTTAATGGTCCATTGATAGGGAATGGTTTAATGTTTGGTCCCATTTTAACAACAGATTTTTTACCTTCTTCAGAAGGGAAGATAAAGTAGTTTTTATCAGTATAATATTTTTCTGGCTCTTCTATTTTAATATCAATATTAGTATCTAAAGTTCTTGGGTCAACCATAGTACCTTTAATAGCAGCAATAGCAGCAAGCTCTGGACTAGCTAAATATACACTTGCACTATTAGTTCCACTTCTACCGTAGAAGTTTCTATTAAATGTTCTTAAGGAAACTGCATCAGTAGCTGGAGCTTGGCCCATACCTATACAAGGACCACAGGCACATTCAAGTATTCTTGCTCCGGCTTGTATCATGTCTCCTAAAGCTCCGTTGTCAGCAAGCATTTGAAGGATATTACTTGAACCTGGAGATATTCCTAGACTTACATCAGGATGAACTTTATTACCTTTTAATATAGCTGCAACCTTCATTAAATCGTTATATGAGGAGTTAGTACAACTTCCAATTAAAACCTGGTCTACTTTAGTACCCTCAAGTTGAACAATTGAATCAACTGCATCAGGACTATGAGGTTTAGCTAAAAGCGGTGGAATATCTGATAGATCTATTTCAATTACTTCATCATATACTGCATCATTGTCTGCCTTTAATTCCTGCCAAGCATCTTCGCGGCCTTGAGCCTTTAAAAATTCATATGTTGATTTGTCACTAGGGAAAATTGAAGTAGTTGCCCCTAGCTCTGCACCCATATTAGTTATTGTAGCTCTATCTGTAACAGAAAGTGATTCAACACCTTCTCCAGAGTATTCAATAATTTTGCCTACTCCGCCCTTTACTGTAAGCTTTTGTAGAACATAAAGGATAACATCTTTTGCTGATACCCATTTGTTAAGCTTACCAGATAATTTAATATTAACGATTTTAGGTACCTTTACAAAGTAGCTACCACTTGCCATACCAATTGCAACGTCAAGTCCACCAGTTCCGATGGCAATCATACCGATACCACCGCCGGTAGGGGTATGACTATCAGAGCCTATAAGGGTAGCTCCGGGTTTTCCGAAATTTTCCAAATGAAGTTGATGACAAATTCCATTCCCAGGCTTGGAGTAAACGATACCATATTTTGCAGCAGCAGTTTTAATGAATTCATGATCATCAGCATTTTCGAACCCTGCTTGAAGCGTATTATGGTCAACGTAGGCAACAGAAATATCAGTTTTTATCTCATCAATATTCATTGCTTCTAATTGAAGATAAACCATAGTACCAGTAGAGTCTTGAGTTAATGTTTGATCAACTTTAATCTCGATTTCTTCACCGGTTTTAAGATTTCCAGACAGAAGGTGGTTTTCAAGTATTTTGTAGGTTAAGCTTTTTCCACTCATATTATCAAGCTCCTTTAATATATTTTTAATTTTAAAATAAATTTAAATATTCAGTATATTTCGGACGGATTTTGGCTATTGTACAAATAGTAGATAGGGGCTACCCGTGTTTATATTATACCATAACAAAAACATTTATGTATTATTATACTGTTTATGTTCGTGTCAGTCAAGAAAATACAAGTTAAGAAACTAATAAATTACTTGACATTGTTTAAAATATAATTATATAATTTTCTTTGATAATAAAAATTAAATTAACTATAATACTATGATAGGGAAAGTAGTAAAAAGTCCGTTGACTACAGAGAGATAATCCTAGGTTGAGAGATTATTGTAACGTTTTTTATGAATATCACCCTTGAGTTTAAGAACTGAAAAAAAGTAAGTTCTTACGTTATAACATGCGTTAACTGTTTTAAGTGGCACATTTTGTGCAAAAAGGGTGGTACCGCGATTATTTCGTCCCTAAAGTAATTATTTGCTTTAGGGACTTTTTATATTTAAAAATTTAAAAAATGAAAGGATGAATATAATGGATGGATTTAAATCCTTATCAAATTTACCTGTAGCTGAACGGGAAAATGCAATAGGAGAAAAGTGGAATAAAAATAATATACTTGAAAAAAGTATTGAAAATCGTGAAGGAAAAGAGCAATTTGTATTCTATGAAGGACCTCCTACAGCAAATGGAAGACCTGGAATTCATCATGTTATTTCTAGAACATTAAAGGACTCTGTTTGCCGTTATAAGACGATGAAGGGGTACCAGGTTAAAAGAAAGGCTGGTTGGGATACTCATGGTCTTCCAGTTGAAATTGAAGTAGAAAAGCAATTAAAGCTGGCAAGCAAGTTAGATATCGAAAACTACGGTATAGCTGCATTTAATGACAGATGTAGAGAATCTGTATTTACTTATGAAAAGCAATGGAGAGAAATGACAGAAAGAATGGGTTACTCTATAGATTTAGATAATCCATATATTACATTAGATAACGACTATATCGAATCAGTTTGGTGGATATTAGATAAGTTCTTTAAAGAAGGATATATTTATGAGGGTCATAAAATTCTTCCTTACTGCCCTAGATGTGGAACTGGTTTAGCATCCCATGAGGTTTCTCAAGGATATAAGGAAATTAAGACCAATACAGTAATTGTTCCTTTTAAAAGAAAGGATGCGGATGAGTATTTCCTAGTTTGGACAACTACTCCTTGGACATTAGCATCGAACGTTGCTTTAGCAGTTCATCCGGAAGTAACATATGTAAAAGTTAAATTAGAAGACGGAAAAGTATATATTCTAGCAAAAGATTTAGCTAAAAAAGTTGTTGGTGAAGAATTTGAAGTTTTAGAGGAATTAAAAGGAAAAGACTTAGAGTATGTTGAGTATGAGCAATTAATGCCATTCGTTACTCCAGATAAAAAAGCCTTCTTTGTAACAAATGCTGAATTTGTTACTACAGGAGATGGTACGGGTATAGTTCATATGGCCCCAGCCTTTGGTGAGGATGATTACCAAGTTGGAAGAAGATATGACTTACCAGTACTTCAACCTGTAAATGAAGAAGGAAAATATACTGCTACTCCATGGGAAGGTCGTTTTGTAATTGATAGCGATGTAGATATTATCAAATGGTTACACGGAGAAGGAAAACTATTTAAAAAGGAAAAAATGGACCATAACTATCCACATTGTTGGAGATGTTCTACTCCACTTTTATATTACGGAAAACCAAGCTGGTATATTGAAATGACTAAACTTAAAGACAAGCTTATAGAAAACAACAATACGGTAAACTGGTATCCAGATTATGTGGGTGAAAAAAGATTTGGAAACTGGCTAGACAACTTAAACGATTGGGCTATTTCTAGAAGTAGATATTGGGGAACTCCATTGAATGTTTGGAGATGTGACTGCGGCCATACCCAATCAGTAGGATCTAGAAAAGAATTAATCGAAAAGGCTGTTGATAAATTAGATGAAACTGTAGAGCTGCATAGACCATATGTAGATGATATTAAAATAAAATGTGATACTTGTGAAGGTGTTATGACAAGAGTTACAGATGTTATTGACTGTTGGTTTGATAGTGGGGCAATGCCTTTTGCACAACATCATTATCCATTTGAAAATAAGGATAGTTTCGATAAATTATTCCCTGCGGATTTTATTTGTGAAGGTATTGACCAAACAAGAGGATGGTTCTATTCCTTATTAGCTATTTCAACATTTGTTATGGGTAAATCACCATACAAAAACGTATTAGTGAATGATTTAATTTTAGATAAAGACGGAAGAAAAATGTCTAAATCTAAAGGAAACACTGTAGATCCATTTGAGTTATTTGATAAATATGGGGCAGATGCTTTAAGATGGTATTTATTATACGTATCACCAGCATGGACACCTACAAAATTTGATATAGAGGGATTAAAGGAAGTACAAAGTAAGTTCTTTACAACCCTACAAAATGTATATACATTCTTTACTATGTACGCAAATACAGATAATATTGATCCAAATAGCTTCTTTATTCCATTTAATGAAAGACCAGAGCTTGATCAATGGATTTTATCTAAGTACAATAGCTTATTAGTTGAAGTAGAAAAAGAATTAAATATATTCGATTTAACAAAGGCAGTTAGAAAGATACAAGACTTTGTTAATGAAGACTTATCTAACTGGTATATTAGAAGGGCTAGAAGAAGATTCTGGGCTTCAGATTTAACGGATGATAAAAAGTCTGTATACAACACAACCTATGAAGTACTAGTAGGAGTTACTAAATTAGTTGCACCATTTGCTCCATTTATATCTGATGATTTATTCCAAAAGCTAACAGGAGAAGAATCAGTTCATTTAGCTGATTATCCTGAAGCCAATAGGGAGTTAATCAAAGCTGAAATAGAGGAAAGAATGGATTTAGTAAGGGATCTTGTAGGATTAGGAAGGGCCGCTAGAGCTCAGTCTAAAATTAAAGTTAGACAGCCACTTAAAAAAATCCTTATTGATGGAAAATATGAGGAGTTAATATCAGATTTAGTACCTTTAATTCAAGAGGAATTAAATATTAAAGAAGTATACTTCGAAAAAGATTTAAAAGACTTTATGGATTTCAGTTTAAAACCAAACTTTAAGGTAGCTGGTTCTATATTAGGAAGTAAAATAAAGCTTCTTGGAAATGCTTTAAATCAACTAGATGCTTCTGAAGTAGTACCTAAGCTAGAGGCAGGAGAAACTATAGAAGTTGAATTAGATAGTGAGAAAATACAAGTTCAAAAAGACTATGTAATGATTTCAATTTCTGCTAAGGAAGGCTTTATGGTAGAAATGGAAAATAACCTGTTTGTTATATTAGATACTACTTTAACAGAGGAATTAGTAAACGAAGGCTTTGCTAGGGAGTTTGTGTCTAAAGTACAACAAATGAGAAAAAGTAGTGGATTTGAAGTAACCGACCAAATCAAAATTGCTTTCAATGGTGATGAAGAGGTTACGAGGGCAGTTAATGAATACAAAGATTATATAATGCAAGAAACATTAGCCGTATCTATAGATAGTGTTCAAGTTGCTGAGCTAGAACAACAAAACTTAAATGAGCATATGACTGGCATTAAAGTAGAGAAAATATAAATAAAAAATAGACTCATGACTTTTAAAGATATAATATAGGGATAGATAGTTAAATTTAAACTGTCTATCCTATTTTTATGCCAAGTAATCAGAAAATCTAATGGAGTGGTAGTTAAGAGGGTTTTAAAAAAGATGTCTTAGGGGTATATTCCATGTGCTGAAAAAAGGTTGGTATTTATATTTTCAAATTATCTTTCTTTTATGAGTACATGGAATTAGTAATGAATAAAAAAGGAGAGACGATATGAGAAATATAAGGATGGAAGAGTCGGTGGAAGAGAGTCAATTACAGCTTCTGGAGGAGCTGGATTATATTAAACTTTTACAAAATATGAGCACTGAACTCATATGGGAAAATAATATTCAAATACTGTTTGAAAAAATTATGGATATAGCAATACAAATAATGAAATCGGATTTTTCCAGTATACATATGCTACACGAGGATAATGACAAACTTGAACTATTAGCTTTCAGAGGATTTAATGAAAAAGCAGCTAAGTTTTGGGAGTATGTATATATTGAGGATGCTAGATCTTTCTGTGGGGAGTCCTTACGAAGAGGAGGACGTATTATTGTACCAAATGTTAATGAATGTGAGTTTATAAAGGGTTCAGAAGATTTAGATATATACCTTAACACGGGTATTAATTCCGTACAGTCCACACCATTATATTCACGCAGCGGTAAGATGTTAGGCATGATATCTACTCATTGGAGAAAACCTCATCAGCCTTCAGACCGTGAATTGAGACTATTTGATTTACTAGCAAGGCAGGCAGCAGACTTAATCCAGCAAAAAAAATCTGAGGAAAAATTGCGTGAGAGTGAAAAAAGGTACAGAGAACTATTTGAGTTTACAAGTGATGGTTTTTTCTTAGGAAAAGTTATTTATGATCAAGAGAACAAACCTATTGACTATAGTTACTTAGCAGTAAATCCAACATTTGAGACAATCACTGGATTAAAACGAGAAGATATTGTGGGTAAGAGTAGCCTCGAACTTTGGAGTTCTAATAGAATTAATGTTATTGAAGATTTTAATTTAGTCGCAACAACGGGTATTCCAACTTCTTTCGAGAGGCACTTTGAACCGCTTGATAGTTATTTTCTATTTAAGGTTTTTTCACCTAAATCAGGGCTATTTGCCTGCCTTATTCAGGATATTACGGAACGAAAGAAAGCTGAAAATAAAATGAAATGGGAAAAAGACAAAGCAGAAATTCTTTATGAAGTTACAGATAAGCTTCTTGCAAGCACTAATCCTCAAGAAATAATTGATGAGCTTTGTATAAAGGTTATGAAATTCCTTAAGTGTGATGTATACATTAATTATTTAATCGACGAGGTTTATGGAAAACTTTTTATTAATTCATGTTCGGGGATACCTGAAGAGACTATTAGAGATATGCAATGGCTTGACTTTGAAACTGCTATTTGTGGTTGTGTTGCAAGCACTGGTAAGAGAATAATTGCAGAAAACATTCAAATATCCACCGATAGCAGATTAGATATTGCAAGGTCCTTTGGATTAAAGGCTCAAGTATGTCACCCATTGATGTGTCGAAATAAAGTAATAGGAACTCTATCCTTTGGTACAAGATTAAAAGGTATTTTTAATGAAGACGAAATAGCTTTATTGAAAGATGTTTCTGAGCATGTTTCAATTGCTTTGAGTCGAATAAGAACAGAGCAAATGTTGAGAAGGCAGCAGGAAATGTTAATACAGGCTGAGAGTGAGAAAAGAGAAGCTCTAGAAAAAGCCATGGATATGAAGGATGAATTTCTTTCCTTAGTATCTCACGAATTAAGAACTCCTATAAATGTAATCAATACAGCAGTTCAGGCCCTTAACTCTATCTACGCCGATGAAATGTCTGATAAAGTTAAGAAATATATAAGAATAATTAGACAGAACACCTTTAGACAATTAAGACTTGTAAATAACCTTCTTGATATTACTAGAGCGAATGCAGGGCTTATTAACATTAATAAAAACAATATAGATATAGTATTTCTTACAAAAGCAATTACTGAATCCGTATATCAATTTGCCAACCAAAAGGGAGTAGAATTGACATTTGTAACATCCGTTGATCAGGAGATAATAGGAATAGATGAAGAAAAATATGAGCGAATAATCTTAAACTTGCTATCTAATGCTATTAAGTTTACACCTAAGGGAAAGGCAGTAAAGGTAAGTGTACATTCTTCAATAGACAATATAAAGGTTGATATAGAAGATGAGGGAGTAGGTATTCCAGAAAGTAAGTTGGAGTTAATCTTCGAGCGTTTTGGACAAGTAGACAATTCCTTATCAAGACAGGCTGAAGGGGCAGGTATTGGGTTATCTCTAGTTAAAAATTTTGTAGAAGCATTAGATGGAAGTATAGCTGTGAAAAGCAAATTGGGTGTGGGCAGTACCTTTACCATGCTACTACCTAATAAGCAAGTAATAGAGGAAAGACATGAGAAACAAATGATAGATTTATTAGATAATCGACTTGTGCATGTTACGAATGTAGAATTTTCTGACATATACTTATAAGAGATAGTCGTATTAAAATATATATAGTAAAACTAGAAAGTAAGAATTATAAAGTATATGGATGTTTACTTCTATATTTACTAATAATTGACAACTACTAGGTCTACATATATACTGTTTGTATATATTGGGTACGGTAGTTGTTTTTCTGTATATAACTACAATTTGAATAATATTATATATTAGTAGGGGGGACTTAATATGGTAATGGAAATGATAACATTGACAATTGATAATGTAAAAACAGAAGTGCCGAAGAATTACACAGTGTTAGAAGCCGCAAAAACTGTAAATATAGATATTCCAACTCTTTGCTATTTAAAGGGAATAAATGAGGTAGGGGCCTGTCGTGTCTGTCTAGTGGAAGTTCAGGGTTTTAAATCCCTTCAAACTGCTTGTGTTCTACCAGTTCAAGAGGGAATGGTTGTTAGAACAAATACACAAAACTTAAGACAAACTAGAAGAGAAGTATTGGAGTTAGCATTAGCTAGTCATAATAGAGATTGTCTAACTTGTAATAGAAATACAAAGTGTGAGCTGCAGAACTTAGTGGAAGAACTAGACATCAAAGATGTGACATTTGAAAATAGAATGACTACAAGTATTATAGATGATAAATCAGAAGCTGTTGTTAGGGATAAAAGCAAATGTATTTTATGTGGAAGATGTGTAAATGTTTGTAGGGATGTTCAAAAGGTAGGTATACTTGATTTTACAAATAGAGGGATTAAAACTGAGGTTTCAACTGCATTTAATAAAAATTTAAATGAAACCCCATGTATTTACTGTGGTCAATGTATTGTTGCCTGTCCAGTCGGTGCATTAACAGAAAAGGAAGATATAGATAGGGTTTGGGCAGCTATTGAAGATCCTGAGGTACACGTGGTAGTTCAAACGGCCCCGGCTGTTAGAGCAGCTTTAGGTGAGGAGTTTGGATTACCTATAGGAACTAGAGTAACAGGGAAAATGGTTGCTGCTTTAAAAAGACTTGGATTTGATAAAGTGTTTGATACTAATTATGCAGCGGATTTAACTATTATGGAAGAAGGCCATGAGTTTTTAAATAGGCTTGAAAACAATGGAACTCTTCCAATGATTACTTCCTGTTCTCCTGGGTGGGTAAGATATTGTGAGTATAACTATCCTGACTTTCTTGAAAATCTATCAACCTGTAAGTCTCCACACCAAATGATGGGTGCTATAGTTAAGTCATATTATGCAGAAAAAAACAATATAGATCCTAGTAAAATATTTGTAGTATCTATTATGCCATGTACTGCTAAGAAGGCAGAATCTAATAGACCTGAGCTTCAAATTCATGGTTTAAAAGATGTAGATGCAGTTTTAACTACTAGAGAGCTTGCAAAAATGATTAAACAGTCCAGATTAAACTTCTTAAAATTAGAGGATGAGAATTTCGACATAGATTTAGGTGAATATAGTGGGGCTGGAGTAATTTTTGGTTCTACTGGTGGGGTAATGGAGGCTGCCTTAAGAACTTTAGTAGATGTACTAGGTACAGATGTTGAGAAATTAGAGTTTACAGAGGTTAGAGGTATAGAGGGTATCAAGGAAGCAGAGATAAATCTAGGTGGTAAAGATGTAAAAGTAGCAGTTGCTCATGGTACTGGTAATGCATCAAATCTGTTAGAAATGATTCGTTCAGGAAAAAAAGAATACCATTTTATTGAGATAATGGGATGTAGCGGTGGCTGTGTTACTGGCGGTGGTCAACCACATATAAGCGCTCAGGAAAAAATGGATAAGGATATAAGGGTGCTAAGAGCAAAGGCCTTATATGAGGAAGATCAGTTAAAACTATTCAGAAAATCCCATGAAAACCCTTTAATAAAAAAACTGTACGAGGATTATTTAGATAAGCCGAATAGTCATAAGGCCCATGATCTATTACATACTCATTATAGTTCAAGGGAAAAGTATGCTATTAAGGGAGAAGTAAAAATTTAGAAAATTCAAAAAACTCTTTCTGAACTTTAAAAGATTTGATATTATATTAAAAATCAACTAAATGAATCAGGTAGATAAAAATCTACCTGATTTTTTAAATAGGGAGGGAAAGAGAATGCAAAAAACTAAGCTACTGGATACTACTTTAAGAGATGGAGAGCAAACTGCAGGTGTGGTATTTTCAAAGGGAGAAAAGATTTACATTGCACAGATGTTAAATGAAGTAGGAATTGAACAAATTGAAGTTGGAATACCTGCGATGGGCAATGAAGAGAAAGATACAATTAAGGAAATAGTTAAGAAGAATTTATCAGCTAGCTTAATTGGTTGGAATAGAGGGAAAATTGAAGATATTCAGCATTCTATTGATTGTGGTCTGAATGCAGTGGCTATTTCAATCCCAACCTCAGATATACACATTAAGCACAAACTAAAGTCAAATAGAGAAAAAGTAATCCATATGATGATAACTGTTTTAGAGTACTCAAAAAAAGAGGGCTTGTATGTTTCTATAAATGCAGAAGATGCCTCTAGGACAGATGATTTGTTTCTATTAGAATTTTTTAAAGTAGCGGAACAATTAGGTGCGAATAGGGTAAGGATAAGTGATACATTAGGGATACTAAACCCGATAGATACTTTTAATAAAGTTAAATACTTCAAAGAAAATTTAAATATAGAAGTAGAGGTACATGCACATAACGATCTTGGAATGGCTACAGCTAATGCTATAGCAGGGGCCATGGCAGGGGCAGATTATTTAAGTGTAACTGTTAATGGTCTAGGAGAAAGGGCTGGAAATGCAGCTTTGGAAGAAGTTATTATGGCTTTGAAATACTCAGTAGGTGTTGATACGGATTATGATATGAGAAGATGTAAGGAGTTATGCGAATATGTTGCAATGGCAAGTAATAGATATATTCCAGATTGGAAAGCTATTACTGGAGAAAAAATATTTTGGCATGAGTCAGGTATACATGTGGATGGGATATTAAAAAATCCACTCACCTATGAGTTTATGAATTTTGAAGATTTAGGTTTAAAGAGAGGGATAATACTGGGAAAGCACACAGGAACTTCAGCAATAAAATATAAATTACAAGAGTTAACGAATGAAGTAGTAGATGATATTAGTTTGAGAAAAGTCCTAGAATTATTAAAAAGCAAGGCTATTTTTCTAAAACGAGCATTAAGTGATGAAGAATTATTAGATATTTATCAAAAATTATAAAAAATTATAAAAATAATTTTATAGAGTTTAATAGGTGAACCCTTTCTCAAATCTAGCTTATAGAGAGAATGGGTTTTTTTATGGAAAATTAAATTGAAAAAATATTCTGAAAATTGTTGCGCAAAACATAAGTCTGTGCTATATTATTAAAATAACGAACTATAAATTAAAAATATTAAACATAGTTCGCATTAATACGAACTATAAACAACTAAAAACATCGACATAGTTCAGTTATTTTAAAATCTATAATTTAAATATTAAATTTAAAGAAGGGGGTTTTTATTATGAGACAAATAGCTATTTATGGTAAGGGTGGTATTGGAAAGTCAACAACTACACAAAATCTTACATCAGCTCTAGGGGAGATGGGAAAGAAAATTATGATAGTTGGTTGTGATCCAAAGGCGGATTCTACTAGATTACTTTTAGGGGGTCTGTGTCAACAGACAGTTTTAGATACTTTAAGAGAGGAAGGAGAAGATGTTGAATTAGATGATATCTTAAAACCTGGGTTTGCGGATATTATGTGTGTAGAGTCTGGTGGCCCTGAACCAGGGGTAGGTTGTGCAGGTAGAGGGATTATTACTTCAATCAACTTATTAGAAAGTTTAGGAGCATATGAAGCAGACCTTGATTATGTTTTTTATGATGTATTAGGAGACGTTGTATGTGGTGGGTTTGCGATGCCTATACGTGAAGGAAAGGCACAGGAAATATATATAGTTGCCAGTGGTGAGCTAATGGCCCTATATGCTGCAAACAATATAGCAAAAGGTATTCAAAAATATGCTAAAACTGGAGGAACAAGACTAGGGGGAATTATCTGCAATAGTCGTAAAGTAGATAACGAACTTGAATTACTTCAAGCCTTTGCTAATGAATTAGGTACTCAACTTATTTACTTTGTTCCTAGAGATAATTTAGTACAAAGAGCTGAGATAAATAAGAAAACTGTTATCGATTATGATCCTACATCAGGCCAAGCAGATGAGTATAGAAATTTAGCGAGAGCTATAGATCAAAACAAAATGTTCGTCGTTCCAAAACCTATGGAACAAGACAGATTAGAAGAGTTAATGATAACCCATGGAATATTAGGGTAAGTGAGAATTCAAAAATTCTAAAAAACATTTTGTGGAAGCTACGCCTAACTAACACAAAAGAACTTTGAATTCTCACCCTTAATACTAACATAAAGTTACATTCTAATCAAATATTTGATTATTTAATAAAAGTTTAATTAATAGGTTTAATCGATTATTAAAAGGAGGAGTACGGAATGAAAATGATTAGAGCGATTGTTAGACCTGAAAAAACAGTTGAAATTCTCAAAGAGTTAAATGATGGAGGATTTCCTGCTGTCACTAAAATAGATGTAGTTGGACGTGGAAAGCAAAGAGGAATAAAAGTTGGGGATGTCTACTACGATGAAATCCCAAAGGAGCTATTAATGCTAGTAGTTGAAGATTTATATAAGGATGATGTTATAGATATTATAAAACGAGTTGGTAAAACTGGTCAAAAGGGTGCTTTTGGAGATGGGAAGATATTTGTGACAGAGGTACTAGAAGCTTATACCGTAAGTAGTGGAGACAAGAAGCTATAAGGGGGTTAAGGATATGAAGGAAATTATGGCAATTATTAGGATGAACATGGTAAATAGAACTAAAGAGGCTATTGCAAAAGAAGGTTATCCTGGCATTACCTGTCGCAGGGTATTTGGTCGTGGCAAGAAAAAACTAGAAGATACCTTAACTGAGGAGATCCTACAGGGTGAAGTGGAGGTTTGTCATATTCTAGGTGAAACATTATCTGAAAACCATAGGTTATTACCTAAACGGCTAATAACCTTAATGGTTAAGGATGCGGATGTAAGTAGAATTGTTGAAACAATTATAGACGTAAATCAAACTGGAAACTTTGGTGATGGAAAAATATTTGTACTTCCTTTGGATGAGGTTATAAGAATTAGAACAGGGGAATTAGGAGAGGAAGCTATATAGAAGGGAGAGATTAGGATGAGTTGTAAAAAATGTCTAGATAAAGTCATTGATACCTACCCTAGTAAGGTTAAAAAGAATAGACAGAAACATATGCTAATAAAGCAATCGGATGAAACCCAAGAAATACAAGCTAATACTAGAACCATTCCTGGAATTATTACAAATAGAGGGTGTGCGTTTGCAGGATGTAAAGGTGTAGTTATTGGTCCACTTAGAGATATGGTACACATAGTTCATGGACCTGTTGGATGCTCCTATTATGCATGGGGAACGAGAAGAAATAAAGCTAAAACAAAAGGTGATGAGAAAAACTTTATAAATTACTGCTTCACAACGGATATGCAAGAAAGTGATATCGTATTTGGTGGAGAGAAGAAGCTAAAGGAAGCAATTCGCGAGGCTGTAGAACTTTTCAATCCTGCGGCAATCACAATATCAGCTACCTGTCCAGTAGGTCTTATTGGAGATGATATTAAATCCGTTGCAGCGGAAGCAGAAAAGGAGTATGGAATACAGGTGCTAGCCTTTGACTGTGAAGGGTATAAAGGGGTAAGTCAATCCGCAGGACACCATATTGCAAATAATATTTTAATGAGAGATGTAATCGGTAAGGTAGAAAAATCAGAAAAAGAGATTCCTAAATACTCTGTAAATATATTAGGTGAGTACAATATCGGTGGAGATGGTTGGGAAATCTCTAGAATATTAAACAAAATAGGCTATGAAATTGTATCTATTATGACGGGTGATGGAACCTATGAAGAATTAAAAAATACACATAATGCCAATTTAAATGTTGTTCAATGTCATAGATCTATAAACTATATTTCAGAAATGCTAGAAACTAAATATGGTACTCCTTGGCTTAAGGTTAACTTTATCGGTGTAAATGAAACTATTAAAACTTTAAGAAACATGGCAGAGTATTTTGGTGATCAGGAGCTTATTGATAGAACTGAGGAAGTTATTGCAGAGGAGTTAAGTGAAATAGAGGAAACATTTGAAATGTTTAAAAAGATGTGTGAAGGAAAAACCGCATTTTTATATGTTGGAGGTTCAAGAGCCCATCATTATCAAGGGTTATTAAAAGAAATCGGAATCGATACTGTTATGGCAGGATATGAATTCGGACATAGAGATGACTATGAGGGAAGAGATGTCATTCCATACATTAAATTAGATGCAGATACAAGAAATATTCCTGATTTACATGTAGAGAAGGATGAGAAGCAATATAGACTATATCTTTCACCTGAAAGATTGCAAAAGTTAAAGGAAAAAATGCCTTTAGGTCAATATGCGGGTTTAATAAAGGAAATGAAGGATGGAACTATGGTTATTGATGATTTAAACCATCATGAAACAGAAGCATTACTAAAGGCAGTAAAACCAGATGTATTTTGTTCAGGTATAAAGGATAAATTTATTTCTCAAAAAATGGGGATTTTCTCTAAACAGTTGCATAGCTATGACTATAGTGGGCCATATGCAGGATTTAAAGGGGCAGTAATATTCGCTAAAGACATTTCTGCAGGAATTAACACTCCAACATGGAGTTATATAACCCCACCATGGAAAAAAGAACCGATTATAGAAGGGAAAATAAATGAGGAGGTGAACGTACTATGTTAAATCATACCCCGAAGGAAATATATGAAAAAAGGGGCTTAGTAATAAATCCAGCTAAAACCTGTCAGCCTATAGGTGCTATGTATGCTGCACTAGGAATACATGGTTGTTTACCTCATAGCCACGGCTCTCAGGGTTGCTGTTCATATCATAGAATGCACCTAACAAGACATTTTAGAGATCCAATTGTGGCATCTACCAGTTCTTTTACTGAAGGCTCCTCTGTATTTGGAGGACTTTCTAACTTAAAAACAGCTATTAATAACGTGTTTTCAATATATAAGCCGGAAGTAATCGCTATTAATACTACCTATTTGTCTGAAACAATCGGAGATGATATTGGTTCAATTATACAAGATGCAGAAATACCTGAAGGTAAGGTTGTGTTACATGCTAATACTCCAAGTTATGTAGGTTCACATATAACTGGATTTTCAAATATGGTGAAGGCGATGGTAACGTATTTAGCTAAAAGTGAAAAAGGCATCAGCAATGGAAAGGTAAATATAATTCCTGGCTTTGTTAATCCAGGAGATATGAGAGAGATTAAAAGAATTGCAAAATTGTTAGAAGTTCCAATTACAATGTTTCCTGATACTTCTGGGGTGGTAGATTCCCCAATGACAGGAAAGTATGAGATGTACCCTAAGGGTGGTGCGAAGGTTGAGGAAATAACAGACTCAGGAAATTCAGATTTAACTATCGCTTTAGGTAGATTTGCTTCTGAAGCTGGAGCCTTCGAGTTAGAAAAGAAATGTAAGGTAAAACCAAGTATTTTAAAAACTCCAATTGGTATAGAGGCTACAGATAAACTTATTATGGAGCTTGTAAAGGCAACGGGTGTTGATGTTCCGTACGAGTTAGAAGAGGAGAGAGGTCAACTTGTAGATATTATGACTGATACTCACTACCACTACCACGGAAAGAGAGTTGCTATCTTTGGAGATCCAGATACTGTTATTGCCCTAACGGAGTTTGTGCTAGGAATAGGTATGAAGCCAATACATGTATTAACTGGAACTCCTGGTCAAAGCTTTGAAATAGAGATAAAAGAAATGCTTGAAGAGGCTGGGGTTGAAGGAAGAGTAAAAAGTGGTGGAGACTTATTTGAATTCCATCAATGGATTAAAAATGAGCCTGTAGACCTCATAATTGGTAACACCTACGGTAAATTTATCTCTAAGGCAGAAGATATTCCTCTAGTGAGAATAGGGTTTCCTGTTTTAGATAGAAGTGTTCATAGTTATCTTCCTGTAGTTGGATATAAAGGGGCCATGAGAGTTTTAGAGATGATTAGTAATGCCTTATTAGACAAGGTTGATATTGATTCCTCGGATGAGGATTTTGAATTAGTACTTTAGGGTTTATGAATGTGATAGTATCTCTGTCACATTCATAAAACATATTTTAAACTCTAGTTGAGAAAGCGGTGATATGTTATGAATAGAGGATGTTGTCTAGAAACGTTAGATGAAAGAAAAGAATTTATATTAGAAAAAAATAGCTCTGATAAAAACAAAATAATAGACTGCGAAAAAAATAGCATTGCTGGATCAATTAGTCAAAGAGCCTGTGTATACTGTGGTGCTAGGGTAGTTTTAAACCCGATAACCGATGCTTACCACATTGTACATGGTCCAATTGGATGTGCAGTCTATACTTGGGATATAAGAGGAAGTTTAAGTAGTAGAGAAGAGGTTTATAGAAATAGTTTTTCAACTGACCTGAGGGAAGAAGATATTATTTTTGGTGGAGAGAAAAAGCTGGCTGCCGCTATAGATGAAATAGCTGCTAAGCATAGTCCAAAGCTAATATTTGTATATGCTACCTGTGTTGTAGGGGTAATAGGGGATGATTTGGAAGCTGTGTGCAAAGAGGCAGAAAGAAAGCATAATATAAAGGTTGTACCTGTTCAGTCCTCAGGCTTTGCTGGGAATAAGAAAGATGGATATAAGGCGGCCTGTCATGCCTTACTACTGGGTCCTAAGGTAGAAAAGAAGAAAGGTATTAACTTTTTAGGTGATTTTAATTTAGCAGGGGAAATGTGGATTGTTACAAGTTATTTAAAACAATTAGGTATCGAGGTAAATGCGAAAATAACAGGGGATTCAACCTTTGAGGAAATCAAAAACGCTGCTAAATCTGAACTAAATATAGTTCAATGTGCTGGATCAATGACGTATCTTGCTAAGCAAATGGAGAAGGAATATGGAATTCCTTTTATAGATGTAAGCTTTTATGGTATTGAGGATACGGTAACATCCTTTGAAAAAGTAATCGAGGCCTTAGGGGATAAATATAATGAGGAATTTTTGGATCTTATTAAAAAAGAGGCTTTAGAGACAGAAAAATCCTTAATGACATATAAGGAGTTACTAAAGGATAAGAAGGCTGCTATATATGTGGGTGGAGGGTTTAAAGCAATTTCTTTAATAAAGCAATTTAATGAGCTTGGTATGAAAACTGTTATGGTAGGAACCCAAACTGGAAAGCGAAATGAGTATGAAACAATTAAATCTCTAGTGGATGAAGGGACTGTTATTTTAGATGATAGTAACCCTAGTGAATTAGAGAAGTTTATGAAAGAAAAGGGCGCAGATATATTGGTAGGGGGAGTAAAGGAAAGACCTCTAGCATATAAGCTTGGAATTGCTTTTTGTGATCATAATCATGAGAGAAAGCATCCATTAAATTGTTTTGAAGGATCTATAAATTTTGCTCAAGAGGTTCATACATCCGTTAATAGCCCCGTATGGAAATCAATTAGAAAAGAATTGAGGGATGTACATGAAGACTAGAAATTTTGTAAATTTAACTGTTAATCCATGTAAAATGTGTATGCCTATGGGGGCTGCTACAGCCTTTAAAGGTATTGAAAATACAGTAATTATTCTTCATGGCTCTCAAGGGTGTAGCACATATATTAGAAGACATATGGCAACTCACTACAATGAACCAATCGATATTGCATCATCATCCTTAAATGAAAAGGAAATAGTTTATGGGGGCGCAACTAATCTTAAGCAAGGTCTTAAAAATGTCATTAAACTATATAACCCCAAGGTAATTGGCGTAGCAACTACTTGCTTGGCTGAGACTATAGGTGAGGATATTAATTCGATTGTTACTGATTTTAAAGAACAGGAAAATATTAAGGATATATCTATTATTACAGTACCCACCCCTGGATATGGACCTTCTGAGCATGAAGGGTACTATTTAACTCTTCGTAGAATTGTTGAAAGTATAACTGTAAAGTCAACAACTACGGAAAAAGTAAATATTGTGGCTGGGAATTTAACACCCGGCGATATCCGAAGGATAAAAGAGATTTTAGAGCTATTTGATATAGGGTACACTTTACTTCCAGATATAAGTGATACATTGGATTCTGGATTTACAAGTAAATATAATAAGCTTTCTTCTGATGGAACTAAAATTGAAGATATAAAAAACATGTCAGGGGCAGTGGCAACCATTGAAATGGGAATGCTCGTTTCAGACAAATCATCACCAGGTAAATATTTAGAAGATAAATATCAAGTGCCTCTATATAGATGTCCATTACCTATTGGATTAGAAAATACTGATACTTTTATAGAATTAATTAGTAATATAAGTGGCAGAAAGGTTCCAGAAAAGCTATTAAAGGAAAGGGCAAGAATGCTTGATGGCATGATAGATTCCCACAAATACAACGGTGAAGGCAAGGCTGTAATTTTTGGAGATCCAGAACTGGTATATGCAGTTAGTAAATTATGTAGTGAGAACGGAATTAAACCTGTATTAATAGCTACTGGAGCTAAAATTTCAAACTTTAAATTGAAAATAGAAAATAATATTGACACAAAGGATAAACCGATTATTTTAAACGATACAGATTTTGAAACTATATATAGCTATGTTAAAAAGCTTGATGTGAATATTCTTATAGGAAACGGAGACGGAAAATTTATGGTGGAGAAGGAAGGAATACCATTAGTGCGTATAGGCTTTCCAATCCATGATAGAGTAGGGGCACAACGGAGGGTTTTTATAGGATATGAAGGCTCTATTAGTTTTTTAGATGATATAACGAATACATTAATTGAGCAAAAGTTTAGCTCCTACAGAGAAGATTTATTTGATAAATATTATTTAGGATAAGGCTAGGATTAAAGAAAGGGGGAGTCTTTATGGATGAAAGACATCCGTGTTTTAATAGTAATGCAGCTAATAATGCTAGAATGCATATTCCGGTGGCACCACAATGTAATATAAAGTGTAACTATTGTAATAGAAAATACGATTGTTTAAATGAGAGTAGACCTGGTGTAACTAGTGAAGTTTTATCTCCCGAACAATCCTTAGTTAAATTTAAAGAGGTAAAAAGTAAACTTTCTAATTTAACAGTGGTAGGAATAGCTGGACCGGGAGATGCTTTAGCAAATTTTAAAGAGACTAAAGAGGCTATTGAACTCATTAAAAATGAAAGTCCAGATATTATTATTTGTCTATCAACAAATGGGTTGCTAGTAGAAGAATATGCAGATGAACTAAAGGCTTTAGGGGTTTCCCATATTACTATAACAATAAATGCTATCGATCCTGTAATCGGATCCCAAATATATGATAGCGTGATTTATGAAGGGAAGGTTTTAAAAGGTATTGAAGGGGCAAGTTTACTAATCGAGAAACAACTAAAAGGTTTAAAAGCTATGAAGGAAAGGGACATGGTCTGCAAGGTTAATATCGTTATGATTAAAGGGGTTAACGATAGTCATATAGAGGATGTTGTAAAAAAGGTTGAGAGTTTAGGGGCCTTTATGACAAATATAATGCCACTTATACCTGCAGAGGGAAGTAAGTTTGAAAATATGCCCTTAACCAGTAATAGGGAGCTAAACCTAACTAGAATGAAGTGTAGCTCTTCAATTAAACAGATGTATCACTGTAAGCAGTGTAGAGCAGATGCAATTGGAATACTTGGGCAAGACTGTTCTATTGATTTTAGAAATGTTGGTTGTTCTGGCCAAAAGAAAGAAAAGATTGATAATAAAGAATATGTGGTTGCTGTAGCTACTAAAACAGGAAGACTAATTGATCAGCATTTTGGGCAAGTCGATAATTTTACTATATATAAATATAAGCAGAATGGAGAAGTGGAGTTTTTAAGCAAACGGTCAGTACCTCAATATTGTGGGGGACCTGAGGAGTGTCATAGTGAAAGTAAAATAGATTTAATTTTAAAAACAATAGAAGATTGCGATACTGTATTTTGTTTAAGAATAGGGAATAGCCCCAAACAGAAGCTTAAGGAAAAAAGTATTAAAGTGATTGAGACCTATGATTTAATTGAAAGCGGTATTAAAAAAGCTATGGATGGGATTAGGGAAGCTATTTAAAAGGAGGGGACTATTATGATACTGAAGCCAAAGTTTCATATTTTTGTCTGTGCTAGTTCAAGGCTTACAGGAGAACAAAAAGGAATGTGTATGACAAAGGGAACTGTAAGAATAGTGAATGAATTTATCTCAGAATTTCAGGAGCGAGAAATTGAAGATGATGTAATGATAACTACAATGGGTTGTCTAGGTATTTGTGGGAAGGGTCCGGTAGTTATTATATATCCAGAGGGTATATGGTACGGAAAAGTTACTCCTGATGACGTAGAAGAAATAGTAGAGTCACATATAGAGAAAGGTAAAGTTGTTGAAAGATTATTAATATGATAGTTAATACTTGTAAAAAAAATTATAATAAGATGTCTTATAAATAGAATGTGTAAGACATCTTATTTCATAGGGAAAGGAATACTCATGCATAAAAAAATATTAAAGATAATAATAGGGATGTTAGTATTAGGCATAGTTTTAACCGGATGTAGTAATAAAAAAGTAGAGAATATTCATAAAGAGGATTTAGAACTACATGTTGCTGCTGCATCTAATTTTAAATTTGCCTTTGAGAAGATAGGAGAATTATTTGAACAGGAATTTGGTTGTAAAGTTATTTTTCAGTTTGGTTCCACAGGAAACTTGACACAACAAATTATTAATGGGGCACCAATTGATGTTTTTGCTCCTGCTAGTGAAAATTTTATAGATGAGCTAATAGATAGAGGAGATATATTAGAGGAAACTAAAGATTTGTATGCTATAGGTAGAATAGTATTAGTTACAAATGAAAAGTTAAATGTAAAAGTTGAATCTCTTGAGGATTTGAAGTTAGATGAAATTACTAGTATAGCAATTGCAAACCCTAATCACGCCCCTTATGGATTAGCTGCAAAGGAGGCCCTTATAAGTTTTGGTTTATGGGATTTAATAGAACATAAAGTTGTATATAGTGAAAATGTTTCCCAAGCGTTGCAATTTGTTGAAACTGGAAATGCCCAAGTAGGTATTACTGCCTTGTCTTTAATTACAGAAGATATGAATTATCTATTAATTGATAAACAGCTTCATAATCCTCTAAATCAAATTATAGGTATTGTAAGTCATTCTAATAACCAACAGTTAGGAAAAGCGTTTACTGACTTTGTTAAAAGTCCTAAAGCAGAAGTAGTTTTAAAAGAATACGGGTATGACATACCATAGGAAGGGGGAGGCAGATGAATTGGTCGCCAATGTATTTATCAATAAAAGTAGCATCTTATTCAACTTTATTTACGGCTATTATAGGGATTTTAATTGGTTGGGTATTGGCCAAGTGCAAATTTTATGGTAAAAGTGTCTTTTCTGCCTTGGTAACATTACCAATGGTTTTGCCACCAACAGTTCTGGGTTACTACTTATTAATTACTATTGGTAGACAGAGTTTTATTGGAAAAATTCTTATTGAAAGGTTGAATATTAATTTAATATTTACGTGGAAGGCCGCGGTAATTGCTTCAATTATTGTATCTCTACCTTTAATGATACGGTCTGTCCAATCTAGCATAGAGAGCGTAGATACTACTTTAGAAGATGTGGCAAGGACTCTAGGAAAGTCAGAATTGAGCATATTTTTCAGAATTACATTACCTTTAGCATGGAAAGGAATAGTTGGGGGAATAGTACTTGCATTTGCTAGATCGATGGGAGAGTTTGGAGCAACATTAATGGTCGCAGGAAATATTCCAGGTAAAACTCAGACATTATCAATTGCAATATATGATGCGGTTCAGGGGGGAAAGTATGAACAGGCAAACTTTCTAGTTTTATTAATAAGTAGTATAACAATAATTGCATTACTTTTTATAAATAAGATTAATATGGAAAGGAAGGGATGAGGATGCTTAAAGTAAAAATAACAAAGAAATTCGATGATTTTAAAATTGATAAAGAATGGGAAGTAGGAAATGGAGAAGTAATAAGTCTTTATGGACCTTCTGGGTCAGGAAAGAGTATTACAATACAATCCGTTGCAGGACTTATTAATCCCGATTATGGTTTTATTGAAATAGATAAAAAAATAATTTATGACAAAGAAAAAAATATTTGTATACCACCTAAGGATAGACATATAGGTTATGTACCACAAAATTATGGTCTTTTCCCACATATGAAAGTCATAGATAATATTATATTTGGAATGAAAGATAAAGATAGAGATTTAAAGATAAGAAAAGCTATAGATTTATTAAGGATTACAGGATTGGATAATAAAAAGGACAAATATCCTATGGAGTTATCTGGTGGACAAAAACAAAGAGTAGCAATAATGAGAGCTTTGGCTACAAATCCAAAAGTACTACTATTAGATGAACCTTTTTCTGCTTTAGATATTAATGTTAAAGAAAATTTAAGAAAAGAGATTAAAAGATTTTTTTCTTATTGGAATATTCCGGTAGTATTAGTAACCCATGATAAAAGAGATGTAGAAGTATTGGCAAATAAAATAGCATATTATTAAATAATAAGCCGAGCAAGTAAGAATCTTGTTAGCACCCTTAAAGATATTTTACCACCTAAGTATGATCTTCCGACCATAAATAAGCAGAATCAACACCCGTAAGAATGGTTCACTCGACCCTAGAGGATATCTTAACAGCTATATAGAACCATACCCTTACGGCCATATATAACCATTAGCTCAATAAATAAGCCTGCGACACCCAATAGAATCTTAGCTCGACCCTATAAAATAAGTTGGGATCCCATTATAATCGAAAAAATCATTGAAACAGCTAGCCGACTATAATAAAACCTTTCCTAACCCTATAGAATCTTCCCTCCGACTATATACTAGCCGCCGTGACCAATATATAATCTTTGGCCGACCCATAGACACCTCTTTCAAAGCGAAATATGAATCTTGGCTTAACCCTTACTTACCCGACACTATTATATTGTCCAATTAGATAAGATAAAACACTGGTAATATAATGTAATTTTTTATTTAAATAGAATAATATATAACCAAAATGTTATCAAAAAATAGTTAAGCCGAGCAAGTAAGAATCTTGTTAGCACCCTTAGAGATATTTAACCACCTAAGTATGATCTTTCGACCATAAATAAGCAGATTCAACACCCATAAGAATGGTTCACTCAACCCTAGAGGATATCTTAATAGCTATATATAACCTTACGGCTATATATAACCATAAGCCCAATAAATAAAGCCTGCGACACCCAATAGAATTTTAGCTCGACCCTATAAAATAAGTTGGGATCCCATTATAATCGATAAAACAAACGGTATAAGTTAGCCGACTATAATAAAACCTTTCCTAACCCTATAGAATCTTCCCTCCGACTATATACTAGCCCTTATGTTGACCAATATATAATCTTTGGCCGACCCATAGACACCTCTTCCGAAGCGAATATGAATCTTGGCTTAACCCTTACTTACCCGACACTATTATATTGTCCAGCAATATAAATTAAAATACTGGTAATAAAATGCAATTGCTTTTCCTATATAAATAACTGCATATTACTTTCAATAGCATCATTTATATAATGTTTTGCATCTGAGACTTCCATCTCAGGAATAAGCTCTGATTCTTTCAATCCCATAATTTCTAAGGATAGCTTGCAACAAGAGAATTTAACACCTTTTTTTCTAGCACCATTTAAAAAATCAATTAAACGAGGTGCCTTGTTGTCTTCAATCATTTCTAAAAGCATTTCTTTTCCAAAGCCAGCAAAATTCATTTTTGATAAAGGTAAATCTTCTGCACCCTTAGGAGTCATCATACAAAACATTTTTTCATAATTTGTTTTATCCTCTAAAGTCATTTTTTCAGGGTCTCTAACTAAAAATAGCCCCCAGAATGCAAAAAACATAGAAACTTCTATATCCATTTCTCGAGCTGCATTAGCAATTATTAAAGCCGCCATAGCTTTATCATAATCACCACTAAACATTACTAAGTTAATTTTTTTGCTCAATCTTATGTACCTCCTTGTTTAAGCTTAAGTAGAATACTTCTGAATATAGTGTGCTTTATTTTTAATTATTTTATAAAGAATTTCTGTGAAAAAATCTATTTCTTCAATAGTATTATAAAGACCAAAACTTAGACGTACCATTCCAGGAATTAATGAATGCCTATTTTTAATATGTTCCTCTATTTCTTCTGGAGTAACTTTTAAAAGTTTTTGCACATAGGGATGAGCACAAAAACAGCCACTTCTTACCGCTATACCTACTTCATATGAAAGAATTTTTGACAGAGTTTCGTGATGAATCCCTTCCACATTAAAAGGAACTATAGCTACTCTATTTTCTTTAAATTGTTGATGTCCGTATATTGTTACATCGGGAAGATTTTTTATATTATTTTGTGCATAGCTAGTCAATTGCTGTTCATAATAGTGGATACTTTCAATATCTAAGCTGTTTAAAGTTTTAATAGCCGCAATTAAAGCTACAACTCCAAATATATTTGGGCTGCCTGCTTCTTCTCTAAACGGGGCATGATCCCATCTAACATAATCTGGAGTTACGATCTCTACAGTACCACCACCAACATAATCCGGGTCTCCAGCTTCAAAAGTATCCTTCCAACCAATTAGTATACCAGTACCGAAAGGTGCATACATCTTATGAGATGAAAATACTAAGTAATCTATATGTTCAGGCGAATCAACTGGTTTCATATCAACTTTGGAGTGGGGTACTAGCTGTGCTCCATCTACTAAAATTTTAGAGCCGTATTTATGAGCCATTGTAGCTATTGTATGAATAGGATTAACAATACCAGTAACATTAGATGCTCCAGTAACAGCTACAAGTTTAACTAATCCACCGTATTGGCTCAGTTTACTTTCTAAGTCCTCTAGGGATAGGTTGCCTTCATCATCCACTGAAACAAAATCTACTTTATATTTTCCTCTCCATGGCAAATCATTTGAGTGATGTTCCATTTGAGTAGTCAAAATAATCCCATCTTTTATATTATTTAGTAAGCTATAGGAGAGTTTATTAATGGCATGGGTTGTGTTGTTAGTGAAAATAACCGTTTTGTGATATAGGTCTGCACTAACAAAGTTTGCAATAATAAACCTAGCCTGTTCATAGAGGTTTGAAGAAAGTTGTGATTTATAACCCATTCCTCTATGTATAGATGAGTAAAGGGGAGCAAAATTCATTACTTCATTAATAACTGATTGAAAAGCTGGAGTTGTAGCAGCATTATCAAAATTTATACCTCTTACATGGTTACCGTCTATTATAGGAATCTCGATATTTGCCCCGCATATTAGATCTCTAAGATTAGAACCTGTATTGCCAAATTCCATATGGATCACCTTCTTCCAAAATTCTTCTTCTTATTATTTTATGAAATGACAAATAAATTGTTACTTGTAAATGAAGGTAGTATAAAGTATTTTGATTTAACTTAGATTTAATATTAAGTTAATCACTAATTAATAATTGTAAAATATAATCTAATTAGAAAATAGATAAATGGAGGTGCTCAAATGAAAGAATTAAACATTTGTATCGACATTGATGGAACCATTACTGAGCCATATTATTGGGTTGATTATGCAAATATGTATTTTAATTTAAATATTAAAGAAGCTGATGTAACAAAATATGAAATATGTGATGTCTTAGGAATTAGCAATGAAGAAGTAAATGAGTTTTACAAAATGTATGGAGAAGAAATGCTCTTTAATGCTCAAGTGAGAAGTAATGCAAGAAATATCCTTTGGGAATTATATAATAAACACAATATTTATTATGTAACGGCAAGAGACAATAGCTTAAGGGCTTTAACAGAAGAGTGGTTTAAGTATAATGACCTTCCAAAAGGTGAGCTATATATGTTAGGTAGTCATTACAAAGTAGATAAAGCCAAGGAATTAAATTGCAATATTTTTCTAGAAGATAGATATGAAAATGCAGTAGAACTGTCTGGAGCTGAATTTAAGGTTTACTTACTAGATTGTAATTACAATAGAGATAAGTTATTAAATGGAATACAAAGGGTTTCAAATTGGGAGCAGGTAAATAGACTTATTAAAATAGAAGAGAGAATTGAAAAAATTATTGCATAAGAAGAAGTATAAATACCAATTATAAAATTAAACCAATTTTGATATATAAATAAAAAACATATACTGATAACTTATAACTTCCTTTTTTAGAATTAAGATCTTAACTCCCCTAGACCTTAGTTCTTTTTTTTTATTCAAAAACTCTTTAAAATAGTCGAAATATATCGTATTATTATAAATAACTGAATATTCAAATATTTTTCGTTGGTTAATATTCGTGTTTTAGTGTATTATCTGGTGTGTTCGTAGAAAAAAATACAAAGGGGGAGGCAATATGTTGTTTAAAAATAGAAAAATTGAGGTTTTAATAGAACAGGTCAAAAAGTATGCTGAAGGAAATTTAAATGCTAATTTAAGAGAGGATGATTATCCACTGCAACTCAGATTACTAGTAAAATATATTATGGAATTAATAGAAACTTTAAGACGATTTACTGGAGAGGCACAGGTTGCATCGAGTAAAGTTTCTTCTGCGGTTAAACAAGTTAATTCAGTAATATCAGATTCAACTACTTTAGCACAAGACGTGAGGGTTGCATCTAATTATACAAAGGAGCTAACAAATAAAATTGCCTTTGGTGCGGAGCAGGCAACTATTAAGATAGAAGAAGTAAAAAAGGCATCAGAGACCATTACTGAGCTAGCAGAAACTATTTATGAAGATAGTATAGTTACGAAATCTATAGCTGAAAAAGGTGGTAAATCCGTAGAAGAAGTAAATAAAGCTATGATGAAAATTCAGCAATCCTCTCAGGAAGTTGGGGAAAGAATAAGGATATTAACTGAAAATACTAGAGAAATAGATGGATTACTAGCTAATATACAAGAAATTTCTTCAAAGACAAACTTACTTTCATTAAATGCTACTATAGAAGCTGCTAGAGCAGGAGAATACGGTAGGGGTTTTGCGGTAGTTGCCAATGAGATACAAAAGTTAGCAGAGGCCAGTGCAGTAGCAGCAAACTTAGCTAACCAACTATTAATAACAATAGAAAAGGGAGTGTCGGAAGCTGACAGAGCGATGATAAGTGGGACTGAATCTGTTGAATTAGGGATTAAGGCAATGTATTCTGCTAAAGGGAGCTTAGATGAAATAATACAATCTACAGCTAAAGTTGAAACTAAATTATCACGAGCTAGTGAGGCAAGAAAAATACAAGCAGAAACTAATGAAAGTATTTTAAATTTTATTAATGAGATGTCAATGATGTGTAATGAGGCAGATGCCCAGGTTTTTAAAGTAGTTGACTACATAGGAAAACAGGAAAAAAATCTAAAAACAACTGAGAAAATGGGAGAAATTTTAGTAAAAGTTGCAGACGATTTAGTTAATACAACCAATAGTATAACCTTAGTTGATTTATCAGATAGTGAAAAAATTAATTTGGAAAATAGAATAAAAATATTAAGAAAAACACTTGAGGTAATTGTATCTACTGAAGAAATAGTTTCAGTTGAGCCAAATAAACATGAACCTTTATTAACTGAGCTATTTAAAACAAATTCTGAATTTGAAGCAGTATGGTCAAACAATTTAAATGGTGAGTTTATTGTTTCGATTCCACCTGCTGGAATAGCAAACGCTTCTAATAGGGATTGGTTTAATGAAGCTATTAAAGATAAGTTTTATATTTCCTCAATTTATATATCTGCTATTTCTTATAGGCCATGTTTAACAATTTCTCTACCTATTAAAGACATAAATAATAAAGTTATAGGAGTTTTAGGTGTAGATTTAAAGATAGTTAAATAAATAAGATATAATATACAATTTAATAGATTTTTATATTATGTCAATTTGTAAAATAAACTGTTTTGTTATATGATAAACATATCAAAATTTTTAGGGAAGAAGGAGGAGATTTGGCTTGGAGTTATTAGTTATCGTTTTAAACAAGACAGAATTATTAACAGAGCTTTTAGATGGATTTATTGAAAAGGGAATATCTGGTGCTACAGTTATTGATAGTTCTGGTATAGGTCATTTAGTTGCTGACCATATTCCATTTTTTTCACAGTTTATTGATTTTGGTAGTGAAGATAAAAATCATAGTAAAACTATTTTTATGGTAGTTAGTTGCGTAGAAGAAAGAAATTTAGCAGTAAAAAATGTTGAAGAAGTGTTAGGGGATATTACCGAACCTGATTCTGCATTTTTATTTAGCGTTCCAGTAAACTTTGTTAAAGGTATTTCAAGTGATAAGTGTGGTGTATGCAAGTGAATTCACCATTGTATATAGCTGTAACACTACTAATTGGACTAATTGGTGGTAAAATCGCAGCAATAATAAAGCTTCCATCTGTTACAGGTTACATTGTTTTTGGAATGATAATTGGTCCTTCATTCCTAAATATTATAACAAAGGAAATGATAAAAAGTTTCTCATTTATAAATGACTTAGCATTGGCAATTTTAGCTTTCTCTATTGGTACAGAATTACACCGTGTTGTTTTTAAGAGATTAGGTAAGACATTATTCTTAGTTTCCTTAGGTGATATTTTATTAACATTTACCTTAGTTTGTGGTAGTGCGTTTCTTTTAGGAATTTCAATTAATTTTGCTATAATACTTGGAATATTAGCTATGACAGTCTCGCCATCAGGTGTATATTCGATTGTTAAAGAATACGGAGCAAAAGGGTTATTTACTAAAAATGTACTAGCACTAGTAGCTATTGATAACTTGTTGTGTATAATTCTATTCGGTTTGGCAACCGCAATATTACAAGGAGTTGAAACAGCAACGATTAGAGGAATGGATTTAGTAATAATATTAAGTAAAGAAATAGGTTTTGCTATTTTAATAGGAGTATTCTCAGGAACGCTTATTTCCATTATTCTTAAACGAAAACAAAATAATAATAAGTTTCTCGTATTATTACTAGGGATAATATTGTTAAATACCGGTTTGGCTATAGAGTTAAATCTCTCTGCATTATTAATAAATATTGTCTGTGGTGCGGTTGTTACAAATGTAATTAATCGTAAATTCATTATATCTTCTACATTAGAAAGAGTAGAGCTTCCTATATTTGTAGTTTTTCTTACTTTAGCGGGAGCAAAGCTAGATATAAATATTTTATCAAGTGTAGGATTTATTGGAGTAGCTTATGTACTAGGTAGACTTATTGGCAAAGTATTTGGCACCTACATCGCTTCTGGTTTTACAAATCTACCCGGTAAAATAAGAAACAATATAGGAATGGCATTAACTCCCCAAGCAGGTGTTGCAATTGGACTGAGTATTGTTGCGGAACAAAAACTTACAACCTCTAATGGAATTATTACTGGAATTGTTTTAAGTGGGGTTATTGTTTTTGAAATTATTGGTCCACTGTTATTAAAACAGGCATTGAGGAATACAGGTGAGATATAAAAGGTTAGGGGGCATGTTAAATGTATGTATTATTTGTAGTGTTAAATAAAACTGAGTATTTAGATGATATTCTTACTGAGTTTGTAAAGATTGGCATAAAGGGTGCAACAATTTTAGACAGCCAAGGGATGGCAAGTGCTTTAGTTGAAAATAGAAGTCAAATACCTATAATAGGGACCTTGCGGGGAATTGTAGATAACTATCATCCATATAACAAAACTATTTTTACAATTCTAGAAAGTGAAGAAATGGTTGATAAAACAATTAGGCTTGTAAATGATGTCGTTGGGGATATGAATAGCCCTGGAACTGGAGTAATGTTTACAATGCCTGTAGGTAACATATATGGAGTAAATAACTATATTAAGAAGTGAAGATAAAATAGGAGGCGCAGTATATTGAATGTATTAGTAAAAATAAGTATTGTCTTGCTAGTAGGTATTTTGGGTGGAAGATTATCGAAAGTTCTACATCTTCCATATGTTACGGGGTATTTATTAGGAGGGCTTTTAGTTGGACCATCATTTACTAATGTTATAACAGATCAAAATGTAAAGGTATTTTCCATTGTAAATGAAATTGCCTTAGCTACAATTGCTTTTACTATTGGCAGTGAGTTCGTAATAGAAGAATTGAAAAAAATAGGTAAAAAAATTTTTATTTTAACTTGCATGGAGTCTTTTGCATCTATTATTGCTGTATTCATTACTGCTTATTATTTGCTAAATCAATCCTTTGCATTAAGTATTATTTTAGCTAGTATTGCTGCTGCAACTGCACCTGCAGCTACCACAATGGTTATTAGACAATATAATACGAATGGACCTTTGACCAAAACTATACTTCCTGTTGTAGCAATTGATGATGCTATATGTGTTATGAGTTTTGGACTTGCTATGGCATTAGCTAAGATGTCTTTTGCTAGTTCGAATGTTTCATTTCTACGAATGATAAGCCATCCAATTGTTGAAATAACAGGTTCTATACTATTAGGTTTTATTGTAGGGTTACTATTAACTTTTCTTGCTAATAAATCAAATAGTGATGAGGAAATGTTAGGATTAGTGTTGGCATGTACTATAGCTGGCGGTGGAATTGCAATTGCATTTAATTTATCTCTGATTTTAACATGTATGACGATTGGTGTAACACTAACAAACCTTATGAGAAGTCATAATAGGGTATTTAATGTGCTTAGTAGATTTACTCCGCCAATATACTTATTCTTCTTTACTTTAGCTGGAGCAAGTTTACATTTAAATATATTAGGTAAAATTGGAGTAATGGGTGTGGGTTACGTAGTATCAAGATCAATTGGAAAAATTCTAGGTGCAGGTATGGGTGCTAAGATGGTTGGCTATGAAGATAAGATAGTTAATAACATTGGACTAAGTTTATTACCTCAAGCTGGGGTCGCAATAGGTCTTTCTATGATTGCTAAACAACAAATTCCACAAATCGGGAATACAATAAGTACAGTTATTCTAGGAGGGGTTTTTGTCTTTGAGATTATAGGGCCAATTGCAGCAAAAATTGCCTTAACTAGAGCTGGTGAGATAAATAATACAGATAACTTAGTATTAGAAGAGGTTAATGAAGCATAGAATAGGTATTTTAAAATTATTTAAGTAAGGACTATAATAAAAGAGTAGTTTATCTTTGTAAATATATAATAAATGGGTGTTGGAAATAAACCAACACCCATTTTAAATAAAATTTTTAAACTATATTAACCCTTTAGATTCTAAAAAGTCTCTTGCAACTTGTTCTTCAGTTAATCCTTGCTCATCTATTGAGTAATTTAATTGTCTCATTTCCTCATCGGTAATTTTTCCTTCTAATAATGAAAGAACTTCACGTAATTCAGGATGTTTTTCTAGACTAGCACCATTTATAAGTGGAGCGGCATAATACGGTGGGAAAAATTGTTTGTCATCTTCTAAAGGGTATAAATTAAATGCTTTAATCCTTCCATCAGTAGAAAATGCATCAATAACATCGACGTGCCCATTTCTTAATGAGCTATATGTTAGTCCCGGGTCAAATCCTTTTGTATCAGCAAATTGGAATCCATAATGCTCTTGTAAACCAGGATATCCATCGGATCTTTCTAAAAACTCGAAAGTAGATCCTAAAATCATATCTTCATCATGATCAATTAAATCAGAAAATCTATCTAAATTAAGTTCATTTGCCATCTCTTCTCTTACTGTTAAAACATAGGTGTTGTTAAATCCTAATTGTCCAAGCCATTCTAGATTATAGTCTTCTTGGAATTTTTGCTTAACAATATTATATGTTTCATCAGCATCTGAGATAGCTGGTAGGTCTAACATTACAGTATATGCAGTACCAGTATATTCTGGATATACATCCACATCTCCACCTCTTAAAGCTCTAAAAACTAATTGTGTCCCACCAAACTCTTTTACTTCTACACTCAAATCAGTTTTTTCCTCGATTAAAACTTGAAACATAGTTGCTAAAAGTCTTGACTCTGTAAAGTTCTTAGCACCTATGGTTATTTTGTCTTCCTTTTGACTACAACCAACTATAGTAAATATTAGTAATACAAGTGCTAATGATACAGTAATAATTTTCTTTCCTTTTGTAAAATTCATATAATATCCTCCTTTAAAATTCTCTTAATATATAAATAAGATTTTACAATTTTAAACCTTTCGGTGTTAAAAGTCGTTCTACTATTCCTAAAACCCAATCTACTAATAGAGCTAAAAGTGCAGCCGGAATCGCACCAGATAAGATTAGGTAAGCATTATCCATAGAAATTCCCCTAAAGATTAGGTCCCCTAACCCCCCGGCTCCAATAAGAGCAGCTATAGTAGTTGTACCGATATTAATAACAGTTGCAATTCTAATACCAGCCATAATTACAGACAGGGCTAGCGGAAGTTTTACCATTCTTAATATTTGTGAATTAGTCATACCCATACCCTTACCGGCTTCTATAATGGCAGGGTCAACGTTGTTAATTCCAGTGTAAGTGTTTTTTATAATTGGAAGCAGTGCATATAAGAATAATACAAAAATCGCAGGAACTCTGCCGATACCCATAATTGGGATTATTAGACCGAATAATGCTAAACTTGGAAGTGTTTGAAAAACATTAGCTATTCCTAAGATGGGGTTAGCCAGACGCTTATAGCGAGTAATTAGTATTCCTAATGGAACTCCTACTAGAATAGCCAGAATTACTGCAGTACCTGTTATTTGTAAATGTTCTAAAGTTAAATTTAAAACTTGATCTTTTCTGTTCATAAAAAACTCAAAAAATCCTACTTTCATATTTAATCATCTCCTTCAGAATCGTCAAATACCGAAATGGCATCTGTAAAAAGATTCAGAATGCTTGTTTGGGTTACTAAACCCTTTAAATACCCTGCTTCATCAATTACAGGTATATTTTTTACTTTTCTGTCCTTCATAATATTAAGAACTTCTACCATATTAGTTTTTAAACCAACAGTTACAAAGTTAGTATTCATAATTTCTTTCATTTTAGCATTTTCTTTAGCTCTAAGTTCTCTAGGTTTTACAAATCCTAATACCTTTTTAGGATTTTCGCCAGGTTTGTCCACAACAGGCAGGTATTCTACTCCTTTTTCCTTCATTATTTCAAGGGCCTTAGCTGTAGTTCTTTCTAAAGATATTGTTGCAGGGCGTTTAACCATAATATCTTCTGCATATAGTAGCTCTGGGGATTTCCATATTCGATCTTTACCTACAAAGTTTTCAACAAACTCATCTACTGGGTTTTTAAGAATGTTCTCGGGTGTATCGAATTGAACAATATTACCATCTCGCATAACGGCTATTTTATCACCTATTTTTAGAGCTTCATCCATATCATGAGTTACAAAAACAATGGTTTTGTGTAGCTCATCTTGAAGCTTTAATAGCTCTTCTTGAAGTTGTTCTCTAGTTATAGGATCTAAAGCACTGAAGGGTTCATCCATAAGGATGATATCTGGATTGACAGCTAGAGCTCTTGCAACTCCAACTCTCTGTTGTTGACCACCACTTAGTTCATTAGGGTAACGATCTAAGTAGATGTTAGGATCTAGATTTACCATTTCTAATAATTCATGAGCACGTTTACGTCTCTTTTCCTTATCCCATTTTTTTAAATAAGGAATAAGCTCAATATTATCTGCTATTGTCATATGTGGGAATAAACCTACTTTTTGTATAACATATCCGATATTTCGCCTAAGTTCAATGATGTTAGCATCCATAATGTCATGGCCATTAATTAAAATAGAGCCAGATGTCGGCTCATGAACACGATTAATCATTTTCATTGTTGTTGTTTTTCCGGAGCCACTTTCTCCAATCAAAACAACTAGTTCTCCACTATTTATTCTAAGATTTAGTCTTTCGATAATGTTAGTTTTTCCATCATAAGACTTGGAAACATTAATGAATTCTATCAAGAATATCACTTCCTTTCAAAGCTCATGTTATCCATGTTAACATAATACTTTTTTTATGTCAAATTAACCCAGGTATATTATTACAGTTGGCTGTTGGAATTACAGTAGTTTCAAGTAAATTAAATTTTAAAAAAATTATGGTTAAATCCATTAAATAAACTTTCAACTTAAATATTCGTAAAATATTAAAATTATAAGGTAATAATATTGACATTAGATTGCAAATTAGATACTATTAAATTTAAAGGAACAATATATGTTAAGACATCCAAAATCTATGGATGTCTTTGTTTTTAAATTATTTTTTTGTTATAATTATATTATGGTTGTCAAGAATAGGAATTGAGTGATTATTCTTACATAATATACAAAATCAAAAGTAAAATTAAATAGAGGAGGACCATTTACATGAGTTCAGAAATTATTAAAAAAGAAGATAATAAAATAACGTTAAAAATTGTTGTAGATGCTGCTAAATTTGAGGAAGCAACTAATATAGCATACAACAAAATGAAAGCAAGATTCAACATGCCAGGTTTTAGAAAAGGCAAAGCACCAAAAAAGATTATTGAAGCTAGTTATGGGGTAGAAATATTCTATGAAGAAGCTATTAATATTTGTTTCCCAGATGCATATGAAGCTGCTCTAGCTGAACATAGTATTGAACCAATTGATCATCCACATATAGATATCGTAGATGAAATTGAAAAAGGCAAAGATGTTGTTTTTACAGCAGAAGTAGAAATAATGCCGGAATTTACTATAGAAAACTATAAAGGTATAGAAGTAGAGAAAAAAGAGTATAATGTACAGGAAGAGGATGTACAAAATGAGTTAGATATGCTTGTACAAAATAGTGCAAGAATGGTTTCTGTTGAAGATAGACCGGTTAAAAATGGTGATATGGTTATCATTGATTTTAAAGGTATGGTTGATGATGTACAATTCCCAGGTGGAACAGCGGAAAAACAAACTTTAACTATTGGTTCAGGTCATTTCATTCCAGGATTTGAAGAACAGTTAATTGGTGCAAACATTGGTGATGATGTTGTAGTTAATGTAACTTTCCCAGAAAAATATCATTCTGAAGATTTAGCAGGAAAAGATGCAGTATTCCATGTTAAAATACATGAAATAAAAGAAAAAGAGCTACCTACAGTTGATGATGAGTTTGCTAAAGACGTTTCTGATTTTGACACAATAGAGGAATTAAAAGCAGATATTAAGAATAAACTTGTAGAGGCTGCGGAAAATAAAGAGAAACAAGAATTTGAAAATGCAGTTATAAACGCAATCGCTAGCAAAGTTGAACTTAACGTACCAAATGCTGCAATTGAAAAACAAATCGATCAAATGATTAGAGAGTTCGCGTTTTCTTTAAGTTATCAAGGAATGAAACTAGAAACATATTATCAAATTACTGGAACTAACGAAGAAGATTTAAGAAGTCAAATGAGAGAAGATGCAGCAAATAGAGTAAAAAATGACCTAGTTGTAGATAAAATAAGTAAATTAGAAAATATCGAAGTAACAGAAGAAGATTTAAATGCAGAATTTGAAAAAATGGCAACACTATATAAGCAAGAAGTAGAAGCATTAAAATCACGATTAAAAGAACAAGATATCAACAATATAAGAGATAATTTAGTAATGAAGAAAACTGTTGATTTCTTAGTAGATAATGCTAAAGTGATTTAATAAACGTATTGGGAGGAGATAGTATGGCTTTAGTGCCAATTGTTGTTGAACAAACGAATCGTGGTGAGAGATCCTATGATATTTTCTCAAGGCTTCTAAAGGATCGTATTATTCTATTAAATGATGAAGTAAATGATACAACAGCTGGGCTTATTGTTGCCCAACTATTATTTCTAGAAGCTGAGGATCCAGATAAGGATATTCAACTGTATATAAATAGTCCTGGGGGATCTATCACAGCAGGTATGGCTATATACGATACTATGAATTATATCAAGCCTAATGTCTCGACTATTTGTATAGGTATGGCAGCAAGTATGGGTGCATTTTTATTAGCAGCTGGGGAAAAAGGCAAAAGATATGCATTACCAAATGCTGAAATTATGATACATCAACCTTTAGGCGGAACTAGGGGTCAAGCTGAAGATATTCGTATTCATGCTGAACGAATTCTAAAAATGAGAGATAAGTTAAATGAAATATTAACTGAAAGAACTGGGCAGCCTTTAGAAAGAGTAAAGAGAGATACTGATAGAGATTTCTTTATGGAAGCTCAAGAAGCTAAGGAATATGGAATTATTGACGAAGTGATTACCGCGAGAAAATAGATTGTATTGCATTGAAAGAGGTGTATAAATGTCTAGATATGAAGATAAAAAACAATTGAAGTGCTCTTTTTGCGGTAAGTCCCAGGATCAGGTAAGACGTCTAATTGCCGGTCCCAATGTATACATTTGTGATGAATGTATTGAATTGTGTCAAGAAATAATTCAAGAGGAATTCGACGAAAACGTAGATATCGATCTGATGGATTTACCTAAACCTAAAGAGATTAAAGATATTTTAGATCAATATATTATTGGTCAAGATCAAGCTAAAAAAGCTTTAGCTGTTGCTGTATATAATCACTATAAAAGAATTAACTATGAAGGTAAGGACGATGTTGAGCTACAAAAAAGTAATATAGTAATGATTGGACCTACTGGTTCAGGAAAAACATTACTAGCTCAAACATTAGCTAAACTTCTTAATGTACCCTTTGCAATTGCAGATGCAACTTCTTTAACAGAAGCTGGATATGTTGGGGAAGATGTTGAAAATATCTTGTTAAAGCTAATTCAATCTGCTGATTATGATATAGAAAAGGCCGAAAAGGGAATTATCTATATTGACGAGGTAGATAAAATTGCTAAAAAATCAGAGAATCCTTCAATTACTCGAGATGTTAGTGGTGAAGGGGTTCAACAGGCTCTACTTAAAATTCTAGAAGGTACTGTTGCAAGTGTTCCACCTCAGGGTGGAAGAAAACATCCACATCAGGAGTTCATTCAAATAGATACTACTAATGTTTTATTTATTTGTGGTGGGGCATTTGATGGGATTGATAAAATAATTCAAAAAAGAACTGGCCAAACATCAATGGGATTTGGTGCAGAAATTAAAAGTAAGCAAAATCTAGACATTGGTGAACTTCTTAAAAAGCTTCAATCTGAGGATTTATTAAAGTATGGATTAATTCCTGAGTTTGTTGGAAGATTACCAGTAATAGTAACATTAGATGCATTAGATGAAGAAGCGTTAATTAAAATATTGACGGAACCTAAAAATGCTCTTACAAAACAATATCAAAAGTTATTTGAAATTGATGATGTAAAAGTAGAATTTGAAGGGGATGCTTTAGAATTAGTAGCAAAAAAAGCTATTGAAAGAAAAGCAGGAGCCCGTGGATTAAGAGGTATTCTAGAAAATATAATGATGGACATTATGTATGATGTTCCTTCAAGAGAAGATATTGAGAAGGTAGTCATTACAAAGGACACTGTAGAAAATGGTGTTCAACCTACAATTATACTTAAGAAGGCTTCATCTAAAAGAAAGAAAACAACAAAAGACGAAGAAGAATCAGCATCATAAAAATACTAAGTGCCTTTGATTAATATCTCAGGCACTTTTATTTAATTCAGGAGGGGATTTAAATGGACAAACTAGAGAAAAAGGTTCTATTTGATAGACTTAAAAATGAAGTAACAAGTTTATTCGAAAAAGAAAGTAATATGGATAACATATATAAGGGCATAGTGCATATATTAGACACAAATATTCCGTATTTTAATTGGACAGGCTTTTATATGATAGAAAACGGCAAACTAAAATTAGGGCACTACATAGGCGCCCCGACTGATCATGTAAGTATAGAAATTGGTCAAGGAATTTGTGGACAGGCAGCAGAAAAAAAAGAAACCTTTATTATAGATGATGTAACTAAAGAGAGTAATTATTTAGCTTGTAGCTTTGAAACTGCTTCGGAAATTGTTGTTCCAATAATGAAAGGTTCTGAAGTATTGGGAGAAATAGATATTGATAGTCATGAACTTGCAGCCTTTGATGACAACGATAAGGAATTATTAGAACTAATTGCAGAAATGATAGCTAAAAGATTATAAGGGTCCAGATTTGGACCCTTATAATCTTTAGCCTTATCTATTAATTTCAAATATTTCTTCCTTTGAATATAGCATTTTTATGTATTGAACTCGTTCAAATGCCCATGGATCCTTCATATTCTTTTTACTCAATTTCCCTTTGAAACTTTTAATAGAATTGTAATTCTTACTTTTCATCCAATTCTCTATGCCTTTAATAATAGTATTTAAGTACTCAATCTTATTTTTATATAATGTACTAACTATCTGAACAGATGCGGCTCCAGTCAATAGCATTTTCACTACATCCTCTGATGTCATGATTCCAGTGCTACTACTAATATCTGTTTTTAATTGATCACTTAAAAGAGCTGTCCATATTAGTGGCAGACGATTATCAGATTCATTAGATAAAGTAAAACTTTTTACCTCCACTTCGTTTTCTACATCTATATCAGGTTGGAATAAACGATTAAATAATACTACACCGTCCACCTTTGCATCATCTAATCTTTTTAAGAAATCTGTAATATTTGTATAGTAAGGACTTAGCTTTACAGAAACAGGGATCTTAACAGACTCTTTAACCTTTTTTAAGATTTGTACTTGTTTTTCTTCAATATCTTCTCCAGTTAATTGAGCATCCTTTGGAATATTGTAAAAATTTAGTTCTAAACCATCAACCCCTGTTTCTTCTAGAGCCTTTGCATAATCTATCCAAGTATGCTCATCTATAGCGTTTATGCTAGCAATAACTGGGATATCTACCGTCTGTTTAACTTGCTTTACCCAGTATAAATGTTCCTTTGCACCAGCATGTCTAATATTAGGGTAATGATTAAGCATTTCTGCGTGTAGATCATTATATCTATTTAAATATTCATCGAACTTTAAATTTTCCAATTGTATTTCTTCTTGAAACAATGATTTAATTACAATTGCAGCTGCACCGTTTACTTCTAATTCTTTTATTGATTCTAAATCACTTGTTAATCCACTGGCCCCTACAATAATCGGATTTTTAAGAGTTAAACCCATATAATTTGTTTGTAAATTCATTTTATCATCCTCCTAGAAAAATTAGTAATTTGCTATTATTTCTTTTTTACCTAATTTTATAAGAGGCTAAACATAGTTAAATAAAATTTTAATTAAGATGAATAAAGAAGAGTGGGGTATTTAAAACACTACAATCACTTATGGTTATAAGAATATAGTGGATTATTTATTTAATCAAAAAAATGGTGCTGGTTTTATTCCACCAACACCATTTATAATGTGTATTTTAACTATATTGAGTAAAAAAGAATTCCTAGGAAACCAGAAAAAATAATTGCACCAATTGGGTGTAGTTTGAATTTATACAGTGCTATTAAAACAATTACTGCTATTGCAAGACTTTTTAAATCTATTATAGAAGTATTAAATAAGGAAACACATGCGGCACCGATTAAACCTATTACCGACGGACGGATACCCTTAAATATACCTTCTATTATAGGTATATCTTTATGTTTAGTAATTAGTTTTGCTAGTGAAGTTACTAAGAAAAAAGAAACGATTACAACACTGGTAGTAGCTATAACTGCCCCTAAAATACCAAACTGAGTATATCCTACAAAAGTGGCAACATTAACAGAAATGGGTCCTGGAGACATTTGTGATATGGCTACAATGTCGATGAACTCACTTTCTGTAAGCCATTGATTTAAATTTACAACTTCTTCTTGTATTACTGGCAACATTGCATATCCGCCACCGAAACTAAATGCACCTATTTTCAAAAAAGAGATAATTATTCTAAATATGACCATTGGTATTCTCCTTATTTCTACTGTATAAGTATCCTATTGTTCCACAAATAATAATAACGAATATGGGATGAATTTTTAAAAGAATTATTCCAACTAATGCAATAACCATTATTAATACGTTAAATTTTGTTTTTTCAATAGGCTTAGATAATTTAACAGCAGATAAAAAAATTAAAGATACAATCCCTGGACGAACACCCATAAAGAACTGTTGAATAGCCTCTATATCCTTTATTCTATTATAAAACATTGCTAAGAGAATAATGGAAAGTAGAGAGGGTAGAACAGTTCCTACAAGTGCAACTAATGAACCTTTTCTACCTTTTAATTTATAGCCCACATAGACTGAGGTATTAACAGCTATTGGGCCAGGTAAGCTTTGGGCTAGAGCTGCTATATCTAAAAAATCAATTTCATCCAACAGTTTTTCTCTATCTACAAACTCTCTTTGCATAATAGCTAGCATTGCATAGCCACCACCAAAGGTAAATGCTCCTATTCTAAAAAAAATAAAAAAAAGCCTGAAATACTCCTGCATATCAAAAAACCTCCTATGAAATTATTCAGTTATGCCAATATTATTATTATAACATATTAGAAATAATGACAATTCCTATTATTTCATATAATAACAATCTTTTTTTAGTCGGATAAATCATTATTGGGTGCAAATAATAATTTTATCAGATGAAAAATCTATTACAGCTAAGTTAAACGGAGAGGAGATAGGAGATTGCCAAACATAATATTTTTAATTCAATTTTTCTTTGCTGTTGTTATAGGTCTCTATTTTTTAAGTTTACTTAAAACTCAACAGGGAAGTAAATTGGCTATAGAAAAGGAATCTAGAAAGGAAGTAGAGAGACTAAAACAACTAAGGGAAAATGCATTAACTGTGCCATTATCTGAACATACAAGACCAAGTACTTTTGATGATATTATTGGTCAACAAGATGGATTAAAGGCTTTAAAAGCAGCTTTATGTAGTCCTAATCCCCAACATGTAATAATCTATGGTCCACCAGGAGTTGGTAAGACGGCTGCAGCAAGAGTAATTCTTGAAGAAGCAAAAAAAAGTATCCATTCACCCTTTGACCACAAGTCAAAATTTATAGAAATGGATGCTACTACATTAAGATTTGATGATAGAGGGATTGCTGATCCATTGATGGGATCGGTTCATGACCCAATTTATCAAGGAGCAGGACCTTTAGGACAGGCAGGAATTCCTCAACCTAAGCCAGGGGCTGTAACAAAGGCACATGGTGGAATACTTTTTTTAGATGAAATTGGAGAGCTTCACTCAGTACAAATGAATAAACTCTTAAAAGTATTAGAGGATAGAAAGGTATTTTTAGAGAGTGCCTACTATAATTCTGAGGATTCCAACATACCTAGACATATACATGATATATTTCAAAATGGCCTACCAGCAGACTTTAGACTTGTTGGGGCTACAACAAAAGGCCCTGAAGATTTACCACCGGCCTTAAGATCTAGGTGCGTTGAAATTTATTTTAGACCCCTTTTGCCAAAGGAGGTTGGTATAATAGCAAAAAATGCCTGTGAGAGAAGTGGATTTGAAATAGATGCGAGGTCTATTGAAGAGATTAAAAAGTATGCAACAAATGGGAGAGAAGCGGTAAATATCATACAAATAACAGCTGGATTGGCCTTAACTCAAGGCCGAAAAACTATTGAAATTGAAGACGTAGAGTGGGTTATAGAAAGCGGACACTATAGTCCTAGGCCAGATAAAAAGATTGGACAGGAGCCCGCTATTGGATGTGTAAATGGACTAGCTGTTTATGGTGCGAATTTAGGCATGTTAATTGATATTGAGGTTACTGCAATTAAAATACCGAAGAAGCGAAAAGGAAGAGTAATAGTAACTGGTATTATTCAATCTGAGGAAACGAATACTCCTGGTCGAACTTTAAAAAGAAAGAGCACGGCTTCGGACTCAGTAGATAATGTATTAACCGTAATAAAAAAAATATATAGTTTAGATCCTAAGGACTATGAAATACATCTAAACTTTCCAGGTGGAATTCCGATTGATGGGCCATCAGCAGGTATAACAATGGTTACGGCTATATATTCCGCTTTAACTAACCAGCTTGTTGATAACGAAATTGCTATGACAGGTGAAGTTTCTATAAGAGGAAATGTAAAACCAGTTGGAGGTATATCAGCTAAAATAAATGCTGCAAAACAAGCAGGATGTAAAAAAGTATTAATACCTAAAGATAATTATCAAGATAGATTTAAGCTTCTAGATATAGAAGTTATACCTGTAAGTACTATCGAAGAGGTTATTAACTTAGCTATTTGTAAAGAAAAGGGAAGTAGCAAGCATAAACAAAATCCAGAAATTATTGATTTAGTCGCTGCATTAGGTAGGGATGATAGAAAAAATAGTATATAGATAGTAAAAAATACGGCTTGTACTTAAAAAAAATATAAGTATAAGTCGTTATTTTCATCCTATTATGATAAAATGTTTAAATCTAACTAAATTTTCCGAGTTAGCTGTGGTATAAAGTATAAATTAAGGGTAAAATATTGAAAAGAAACACAAGTAAAGGTATAATGTATTCGGCTAACTGTATTTAAATACATATGAGGAGTGAGTAAGATGGAAGAGAATCGTAAAAATAATAGAGTACGTTCAATTCCCTTAATTCCGTTAAGGGGTTTGACAATCTTTCCATATATGGTGTTACATTTTGATGTTGGGAGAGAAAGGTCAATAAATGCATTAGAAGAAGCTATGGTAAATGATCAATTAATTTTTTTAGTATCACAAAAAGATATAGAAATAAATTCTCCTAAGCCTCAGGACTTTTATCAAGTTGGTACAATTTCAAAGATTAAACAAATGCTAAAACTACCAGGGGATACTATAAGGGTTTTAGTTGAAGGTATATCTAGAGCTAAAATAACAAATATCGTTCAGGAAACACCTTATATTATGGTAGATATAGAGGAACAGGATTATACTCAAGAGACAGAAATGAGTCATGAAATTGAAGCCCTTATGAGAGGTGTACTTGAAAGTTTTGAAGACTACATAGACGTAAGCAATAGAATTTCCCCTGATGTCCTCATAGCAATGAATGAAATTGAAGTTCCGGGAAGATTAGCAGATACTATTGCATCAAATCTTGTTTTGAAACCAACACAGAAGCAAGATATATTAGAGGCTTTTAAAGTAGCTGATAGATTAGAGTTGATTTACAAATTTATTCTGGAAGAAATTCAAATTCTAGAAATCGAGAAAAATATCAATAATAGAGTGAAAAAACAGATTAATAAAGTTCAAAAAGAATACTACTTAAGGGAACAATTAAAGGCAATTCAAAAAGAATTAGGTGAAGATGAAGGTTTAGTTGAAGAGGTTGATAAGTATAAAAATGAATTAAAGAAATTAAAATTACCTAAGGACATACACGAGAAAATAAATAGAGAAGTTGAAAGACTACTAAAACTTTCTCCGTCCTCAGCAGAACTAGGAGTACTTAGAAATTATATAGATTGGATTTTTAATTTACCTTGGAATAAGGATACGAAAGATAGACTGGATTTGAAGCTTTCAGCTGAAATTTTAGATGAGGACCACTATGGGTTAGAAAAAGTTAAGGAAAGAATATTAGAATATCTAGCTATCCGTCAATTGGCTAAATCTATGAAGGGACCTATATTATGTTTAGTAGGGCCACCTGGAGTAGGAAAAACTTCAATCGCAAAGTCTATAGCTAGATCCCTAAATAGAAAATTTGTAAGAATGTCTTTAGGTGGGGTAAGAGATGAAGCTGAAATAAGAGGACATAGAAGAACCTATGTAGGAGCTTTACCTGGGAGAATTATTTCATCTATGAGACAAGTAGGATCTAAAAATCCAGTGTTTCTATTAGATGAAATAGATAAGCTAGCAAGCGACTTTAGAGGTGACCCAGCAGCAGCTTTATTAGAAGTTTTAGACCCTGAACAAAATAGCGACTTTACGGATCATTTTTTAGAGGTTCCATTCAATCTATCTAAAGTTATGTTTATAACTACAGCAAATTCTTTAGATACTATACCTAGACCTCTATTAGACCGTATGGAAGTCATACGTATACCAGGATATACAGAGGAAGAGAAATTAAAGATTGCTGAAAGATATCTATTCCCTAAGCAAATTAAAGATCATGGATTAGCTGAAGAACAAGTACAAATCTCTGAAAAGGCTACTCGAGACATTATAAACTATTATACAAGAGAAGCAGGGGTTAGAAATCTTGAGAGACAAATAGCAAATGTTTGCCGAAAAATTGCTAAGAGAGTTGTAGAGGAAAAAGTAAAGACTGTTAGGGTAATGCCAAATAATTTAGATAAGTATTTAGGAAAACCAGTATTTGCATATGAAATGATAAATCAAAAAGATGAAGTTGGAGTTGTTAGAGGCCTAGCTTGGACAGCAGTTGGAGGAGATACTTTATCTATCGAGGTTACACCTATGAAAGGCAAAGGAAAGCTATCCTTAACTGGACATTTGGGTGATATTATGAAGGAATCCGCCCAAGCAGCAATTAGCTATATAAGATCTCGAGCAGAAGAACTAAAAATTGACCCTGAATTCCATGAGAATATAGATTTACACATCCACGTTCCAGAGGGTGCAACACCAAAGGATGGTCCTTCTGCTGGTATAACTATGGCAACGGCTGTAATATCTGCATTAACAAACACACCAGCCAGAAAAGATGTAGCTATGACAGGAGAAATTACACTGAGAGGTAGAGTATTAGCTATTGGTGGAGTTAAAGAGAAAGTTTTGGCAGCTAATAGAGCAGGTATTAAGAAGGTTCTACTACCAATGGAGAATAAGAAAGATATAGATGATATACCTGAGAATGTAAAGAAAAAGATTGAAATGGTGTTTGTTGATCATATGGATCAAGTATTAGAGCACGCATTAATAAGGGGAGAAAATAATGAAGGTTAAAACGTCAGATATAGCAATAACAGCTGTTATGCCATCTCAGTATCCTGCAGATGATTTACCTGAGATAGCGATGATTGGTAGATCTAATGTAGGGAAGTCATCAACAATAAATACTATTTTAAATAGGAAAAATCTAGCCAGAGTTAGTGCAAATCCTGGTAAAACAAGAACAATAAACTTTTATATAATTAATAAAGAATTTTATCTAGTGGATTTACCGGGTTATGGTTACGCGAAGGTTGCAAGGTCTGATAGGGCAGCCTGGGGAAAAATGATAGAAACATATCTTTCTACTCGCAATGCACTTCAAGAGGTATTGTTACTAGTGGATATTAGACATACCCCATCAGAAGATGATGTGCTTATGTATAATTGGCTTAGACAATATGGATATGGTAGTATTGTAATCGCTACAAAGTCAGATAAAATATCAAAGAACCAACAGCAAAAGAGTATGAAAGTTATTAGGGAAACATTAGGAATGCCTACTAATGCCCAAATTGTACCTATATCTTCATTAAAAAAACTTGGAATTGATAAACTGTGGGGGGCTCTTGAAAGTCTATTCATAGAAAATCAATTAAACATAACAATTGAAGAACAGGGAGAAATATAAAAAAGAGTGGAAGATGACTATCTTCCACTCTTTGTCGTAATAGCTTGATTTTTTAAATTATTAGCTATTGAAATAAATAACTCCCTATTTTTTAAATAGTGTAATATATTGTTCCAATCTAACTCTGATATTAACATACCTGAAAGAATTAGTGCACTACCCAAAATGCCTCCAGAAGGTAGCATCTCGCCGGCTATTAAGAAGGCAAAGAAAGCAGAAAAAACTGGTTCGGCACTTAAAATTAGAGCTGTATGAGTGGCTGTTGTATACTTTTGCATAGTAGTTTGTATTAAAAAGGCAATTGTAGTAGCTAGAACTGCTAATATTACAATATTTATCCAAATATTTATGCCCGTTGGAATTGTGGGTTTTTCAAGCACAAAACTAAATAATAGACTTAAAATACCAACAACGAATATTTGAATTACAGCCAAATTTATTGAGTCACATTTCACCGTAAATTTACTAATTGAAATAATGTGTAAGGCAAATGCTAAAGCACAAATTAATGTGTAAAGGTCTCCTATATTAAGACTAATATTTGAATCTAAGGTTAAGAAGCCTAAACCAATAATTGCAAAGATTACTCCAATTATAGCAGGTTTAGTAGGTTTTGATTTTAGAAGAAATGCAGAAAAAACTGGTACGATAACCACACTAAACCCAGTAATAAATCCAGATTTTGATGCAGTTGTGTAATTTAATCCCACAGTTTGAAATGCATATCCGGCAAACAAAACTAAACCTGTTAATATACCGTATTTAATAGTGGGCGCATCAACCGATATAAGTTTTTTTCTAAATATTATTATGGATATGAAACTAGATATAATAAAGCGAATAGCTAAAAAATTATATGTGGGTAGGTGATTCAATGAATTTTTAGTTAATATAAATGATGAACCCCAAATTATTGTAATAAATAAGAGTGATAAATTAGCTTTCAGTTGTTTAGTCATGCAATGCCTCCTAACAGATTAAAAAATACAAAGCTTTTTAAGTACTGATACATTAAACCATATTCAGTATATTCTATACAAAAATAATAATATTGTAAATATTATTAAAAAATAAAACAAAGAAAATCCAAAAAAATAAAAAAGAAGAGAACATTCTCTTCCTTTCTAATTATTGAACTGGCTCAAACATATCCTTTGTAACTCCACATACTGGACAAACCCAATCATCTGGAATATCTTCAAATTTAGTTCCTGGTTGAATACCTGAGTCTGGATCACCTACTGCTGGATCATAGATGTATCCACATGGTGTACATTCATATTTCATATTGATTGCTCCCTTCTGTCTATAGATATATTTATTATATTTATTTACATGTGTAAGTATACCCAGGATTATTAGGTTAAAACAAAAAATGCATTATTGTAAATAACATACTAAAGATAATTTAATGCATTAATCGACAAAACTTTATTTTTTATCTAAAAACATGCCAAATAGGACAAAAAAATGACCACTTATGCACAACATATTGAAAAAAATGTAATAGATGTTATATTTAAATAAAAAACAGGGGGATTAAAATGATTGAATTTATCGTTAATGAAACTTTAAAAAAATTTAATGATAATCAAATTATAGATAATGACAATGAAGATATATACCGATATGGGCTACAGTTGTTAGTAGCAACTATAGTAAAGGGGATAGTAATACTCCTCATAGCTTTTATTCTAAAAGTAGTCCCAGAGACCATATTGTTTTTAAGTGTTTTTGCATCATTAAGAGTTAACGCTGGTGGGGTTCATGCAGATAACTACTTTACTTGTTTATTAGTTACAATAGTTTTTAATTTTGGATCTATATATTTGGCACCGCTGCTGACTAACGGGTTTATTCTTTTTGCCATATTATATATTTGCGGAATTCTTATATATATTTATGCACCAGTAGACACACCGAATAAACCTTTGAATAAAGATGAAATTATTATATATACAAAAAGAAGCAGAATGGTATTTATAATTTTACTCATTTTAATTACAACAGCCTTTTTTGCGAACCCAAGTTTAAATAAATACTGCAGCATTGCAATACTCGCTATATTAAGTGAAACATTTAGCATAACTCCCTTTGCAACAAACTTATATAAATGGGTTACAAAAACTAATATAAAGGAGGTGGAGTTAAATGAAAAATAAGAAATACTTATTAGGAAGTTTCGCCGCTTTAGCTTTAGTTGTAGCAAATTTAGGAGCGGGTATCAACTGTTGGGGATTCTATCATCAACCAAAGTTCCCAGAAAAATTAAGAAAATTTTAGTAGTAATCATTCAATAATAAAAGAAGTGGATTTTATTTAAATCTACTTCTTTTATTATTTTTATCTTTAATTGATGTTGGTCAGTAGTATTGGCTTATTTTTTAAAAAGACTTGAATACAAATGCAAAAAAGATTATTATTAAGATAAAATGTATAAATATAACATAAGGTGTAAAATATGTATAAATTGCTTTTCGAAGTACTTCAAGGACTATTGCTAATGGAGTGATTAGAATGTATCTTACTATAGCTATATGTGATGATGATCATGTACAAGTAGATTTAATTTACAAGTATATATTAAAGAGTCCAATTAAAAGATATGATAAAGAAATAATTAAGACATATGAAGGCGAAAAACTTTTAGAAATAATAAGGTGTAAGAAAATTGATATTATTTTTCTAGATATAGAAATGAAGGGTATGAATGGCATTGAAGTTGCTAGAGAGATTAGAAAAATAAATGATGAGATAGTTATTATATTTTTAACAGGCTATAAAGGGTATGCTTTGGACGCATTTTCAGTCAAGTCTCTAGACTATGTAATAAAACCTATATATGAGGATGAGTTTAATATTACGCTGGATAAGGCTTTAAGAAGAGTAGATGAAAGTAGGGCATACAAAGGTAAAAATGACTATTTTGTTGTTAGAAATAAAGATGAAATTATTCGTCTAAAATACGATGAAATTTTTTTCTTTGAAAAACAGCAAAGGAAGATAAAGATTTATTCTCATAAAGGAAATTTTATGTTTAATGGAACAATTCGAGATTTAGAATGTCAGTTAGAGGATGTGTGTTTTTTACAATGTCATCAAGGTTATTTGGTAAACATGAATAAACTTTTTTTGTTTAGAAAAGATGAGATTTTTTTTAGAGATATTGAAAAGACTGTCCCAGTAAGTAGAAGATATAAAAAGAGTGTAGTAATGCAACTTGAAAAGCAATTAATCTAAGGGGTGGTTCAGTGCCTAATTCTATCTTTTTTTCACTTTTAATAAGTATTATTGATGTAGCATTAATTTTCTACTTTCTAGTTATAATCTTTAATGTTAGAATAAACAAACTATTAAGTGCAGTATACATTGTATTACTTCAAGCTGTATTTAATACAGCTGTGAACGTTTTTTTAGGATATGCCAACTTTTTAGGGTTTGTTATCATGTACGTAACAGCAGGAATCATTTTTTATTTGTATTTTAAAAAAAACATATTAAAACTATACTTTTTTATTATTGTTGGATTAATGTTAAACTTTGTTATGGAGATAATTTCCATAGGATTAATTGTAGCAATATTTAGAATATCACCGAGTATATTAACAGAGTCAAATGTATATAGAATTATAGGCATAGTAATATCCAAATCATTATTTTTAATAGTAGTAAAATATCTTATTAGCAAATTAGATATTTTGCGACATGTAGAAAAAAAACAATTTTACCTATTTTTATCTCTATTATTTTTTAATATTTTAATAATATTTGTGGCTTTCTCTGTTTTAGTCAAGACTGGTTCGTTTAGTTTTACTTCTTTCATTAAGTTTACAGGAGTAATTATTGGGGTGATAGTATTTAGTGCATTGGTCTTTTGGAGTATAAGAAAAATCCTTATCCAATCACAAAAAGAAATGCTTTGGGAAATGAAAGAAAAGGAATATAAAAATCAGTTAGTTTACACTAAAAGTATAGAAGAGATGTTCGACACAATGAAGGCTCAAAAACATGATTTTAATAATTATATTAGTACAATTTACGGACTTATCTATTTAGATAAAATAGCTGAAGCTAAGGAATATTTAAAATCCTTAGCTGAGCGTGTTTCATGGAATAGTAGAATAATTGATATAAATCACCCTATTATAGCCGCCCTTATAAATGTGAAAATGGAAAGGGCATTACGTGATAATATAGATATGGAAATAGATGTAAACATACCTAAAGAACTACCCTACGATTTAATTGATTTAACTGTAGTATTAGGAAATTTATTAGATAATGCTATTGAAGCCTGTTTGAAAAAAGAAGAAAACGAAAGATATATTTTTGCAAATATCTATATAAAGGAAACAAATTTTATTATAAAAATAGTTAATAGTAAACTGGCAGATGTATTTGTTTGTAATGAGAATAAGGAAAGATATACTACTAAAGAAGATTCAACTAATCATGGTTATGGTTTGTTCAATATTAAGCAGGTCGTAAAGAAATATGAAGGTTCAATAAAAATTCAAGATTTAGAAAATGAATTTAGCGTTAAAATTGCATTGCCTATACAATATAATTATGAATATACACCGATTAAGGCTAATTAAAATTAAATTGACATAAAAACTGATTTTATATATAATATAACAAATATAATTTGATAATTGATAAATGCTTTGACGGAGAATATTAAAAAAGTGATGTTTTACAGAGAGTAGGATATTGGTGAAAGTCCTATAAACTTAACTTTTTGAACCCACTCTTGAGCATATGATGATATAAGTCATTACGAGGGTAATCACGTTACGATTACATAGAGTGAGCTATTTTAGCTACTCAGGGTGGTACCGCGGGTAATATAACTCTCGTCCCTGTTTTTTCAGGGATGAGAGTTTTTTGTGTCTTTAAAACAAATAATAAATTGGAAAAAGGAGTGAAGAAAATGTCACAGTTAATAGAGACCTGTAAGAAATTAAAAAAAGCAACTCAAGTTTTAGTTATTGCAGATACTAGGGAAAAAAATAAAGCATTAGCACAAGTAGCTTTAAGTTTACAAAAAAATACTGAATTTATTTTACAAGAGAATAAAAAAGATATAGAAAATGCTCGAGCAACGGGGATGAAAGAAAGTCTAATTGACAGGCTGAGTCTAGACAAAAAAAGAATAGAAGATATGATTGAAGGGATTAATACAATAATTGATCTTAAGGATCCAGTTTGGAAAAGTAACGATGTTTGGACTTTAGAGAACGGATTAACTATTAGCAAAATGACAGTACCAATTGGGGTAATTGGTATAATTTACGAATCAAGACCTAATGTAACTATAGATGCATTTGCATTAACTTTAAAAAGTGGAAACTGTATTTTACTTAGAGGAAGTTCAACAGCGATTCATTCAAATAGAGCTTTAGTAATGGCTGTTAAGGAAGGCTTAAGAAATAGCTCAATTACAGAAGATGTAATAGGATTTATTGATGATGTAGATAGAGCTGTGGTTAAAGAAATGTTAATATTAAATCAATATATCGATTTAATAATTCCTAGAGGTGGAGATGAGCTTATCCAGTTTGTAGTTAAACATGCAACAGTTCCTACAATCGAAACAGGGGTTGGGAATTGCCATGTATTCGTTGACGAATCTGGAGATATTGGGAAGGCATTAAATATTATAGAAAATGCTAAAACTCAAAGGGCAGGAGTATGCAATGCCTGTGAAACAATTTTAATTCACAAAAATATTGCTAATGAGATATTGCCAAAACTTAATAATAGAATTGCAGATAGGGTGGAACTAAGGGGTTGTGAGAAAAGTCGATCCATAGTGAATATGAATGAGGCTACAGAAGAGGATTGGTCTATAGAATATTTAGATTTTATAGTTGCTGTAAGAATTGTAGATAGTATCGATGAGGCGATCGAGCATGTAAATAAATATGGTACTAAGCATTCGGAAGCAATTGTTACAGAGAATTTAAATAATGCAAATAGATTTCTAAGAGAGGTTGATGCGGCGGCAGTATATGTGAATGCATCTACTAGATTTACAGATGGATCTCAATTCGGTTTTGGTGCAGAAATGGGAATAAGCACACAAAAAATGCATGCAAGAGGGCCTATGGGATTAAACGAATTGGTTACTGTTAAGTATACTATTATGGGTAATGGACAAATAAGAGAATAGAGGTTGAGTATGATAGCAGAGTTATTAAAGAAGAGCAGAAAAATTGTAATAAAAATAGGTAGCAATACTTTATCTAACGATGATGGTACAATAAATAAAGAGTTTTTAGATAGATTAAGTTCACAAGTTAATGATCTTATGAAGCTTGGTAAGCAAATCGTAATAGTTTCTTCTGGTGCTAGAATAGCAGGGGTATCAACTATTGGCCGTTGGCTAAGAAAAGAAGATATTCATTATAAGCAGGCTTTATGTGCAATTGGGCAGGTAGAGCTTATGGACGCCTATAGAAGAGAATTTGAAAAGCATGATATCCATATAGGGCAATTACTTTTAACAAGAGATGATTTTTCTTATGGGAGTAGAACATTAAATATTAGAAACACTTTATTTACTTTAGTGGATGAAGGAGTTATTCCAATAATTAACGAAAACGACACCGTGTGCGTTGAGGAAATAAAAATTGGAGATAATGACACATTAGCGGCATTAACTGCAAATTTATGGAATGCTGATTTACTTATTTTATTTAGTGATATAGATGGAGTATATAATAAAAATCCAAAGGTTTATGCAGACGCAAAGTTTTTGGAGATAGTAACTGATCCAGTAGAGTTACTAAAGAATATTGAAATTGGTGAGACAAATGGTTTTGGAACAGGCGGTATTGCCACTAAAATCGAAGCAGCAAAAACCGTAAATAGCTATGGTATACCGATGATCTTAGCGAATGGTAAAAAAGAAAATATTTTAGCAAATTTAATAAATGGTAATGAGAGAGCAACTGTTTTCCTACCAAAGGAATAAAAATAGCGGAGATATTGATGATCTCCGCTATATTACTATAGTTTATATTCTGTTAACTCCTCACAATAACTACATTTATATTTTCTTCTTGAATTTTTTGCTAAAGTAAACTCTGGTTCAACGTAAGTATCTATTGATGTAATACATCTAGGATTTTTACACTGAAATAGGCCCTTTACTTTTTGTGGGAGTTCAACTTTCTTTTTCTCTACTATTTGATCTTTTTCAATGATATTAATAGTAATGTTTGGATCAATAAGACCTAATATTCTAAGGTCAAGGTCGATAAAGTCTTGGATTTTTATAATATCTTTTTTTCCTAGTTCTTTGCTTTGTACATTCATTAATAGAACTACAGGGGTATTCAATTTGTCTAAACTAAGCTTTTGAAAAATCTTAAGCCCTTTTCCAGATGAAATGTGGTCTATAACAATACCTCTTTCTATACTAGTAACCTTTAACATTACTAAATCACCCCCAAAACTAATGCCATAAGTGCCATTCTAGCGTAGACCCCTAATTTTGCTTGCTCGAAATATTTAGCCCTAGGATCACTATCTACATCATAATTAATTTCATTAACTCGAGGAAGGGGATGTAATATTAATAAATCCTCTTTTGCATTTTTTAATTTATCCTTACACAATACATAGCTATCCTTTAGTTTAACGTATTCTTCTTCATTAAAGAATCTTTCCTTTTGGATTCTAGTCATATATAAGATGTCAACTTCATTAATATGATCTTCAAGTGATTGAGTTTCTATAATTTCAACATTGGTGTTTGAAATAATTTCATCTCTAAGATGAGAAGGTATTTTAAGCTGCTCAGGAGATATAAGAACAAAGCTTATATGTGGAAAACGACTTAAAGTTTTAAGCAATGAGTGCACAGTTCTTCCAAATAATAGGTCCCCACAGAATGCAACCTTAAGATTGGATATTTTTCCTCTATAATGCTGTATAGTAACTAAGTCAGTCAATGTTTGAGTTGGATGCTGATGACCACCATCTCCCCCATTAATTACAGGGACTGAGGAAAACTCAGAAGCCAGTTTAGGGGCACCCTCTCTAGGATGTCTCATAACTAATACATCAGCATACCCATCTAGTACTCTAATTGTATCTGCAATAGTTTCGCCCTTGCTAACAGAGCTAGTGTTTGAATCAGAAAAACCAAGCACACTACCACCCATTCTAAGCATTGCGGATTCAAAGCTTAAACGAGTTCGTGTACTTGGTTCGTAAAATAATGTACCCAAAATTTTTCCCCTGCAGATATCTGAGTAATTAGAAGGATTGTTATAGATATCTAACCCTAAGTCTATAACTTTTTGTAATTCTTCAATAGTAAAATCATTAGGGTCAATAAGATGTCTTCCTGTTAAGTTCATAAAAAAACCTCCCTATTTAGTATTGGGAGCGTACACTCCCTTATTAGCCTCTCTGGACTAATTTAAAGGTAAATTTAAAGAATTACATAGGTAATCGATTAAATTTATTAAAATATATCATCTTAATTTATAAAAGTCAATATAGTTAGATAACAAGTTATGAATGATACTTTTAATGTGGTAAATTTTAATATAATATATACTTAAGGGGCATAATGAAATAAGTCAGGGATAGTGCGGATAATTACTTAATTTAAATTATTATATTAGTTTAAGAGGTGCATAATATGTATTTGGAATTATTAGAACAATTATATAGTTTTTTGATTAATGAAATCCATATGCCTAAATTTTCTAATTTAATTGAAAAAAATAATTTGGTTCCAAAATCAAATATAGATTATTTAGATAAAATCCGAGGTGCATTTGTAGGACTTGCCCTAGGAGATGCCTTTGGTAATTTTATAGAAGGTCAAAATAGTAGTGAAATTGACTACGTATTAAACTTGTTTAAAAGTGATAAACATTCAATTTCTCTAGACGTTTCAGATGATACAGAAATGACTATTTTGTTTTCAGAGTCTTTAATCATTAATCAAGGATTTAACCCTGAGGATATAGCTAACCGCTTTATAAGGCAGCCTATAACTAGAACAGGAAAAACTATAAATGAATTCATTATTAATTACAGGGACCGTAAATTAGAGTGGTATAAGAGTGGAGTTGAATCGGCCGGTAATGGGGCTGCAATGAGATGTGCACCAGTGTCCTTTCTCAATTATGGCGACTACAATTCACTTAAGCTTATGGCAGGTATTCAGAGTACTATTACGCATGTAGACCAAATGGCTATTGCATCAAGTATTGCCCTAAGCTATTCTATTGCCTATTTAATGAATTTAGAACCGTTCTCTATAAAAGAAAGTGAACAGATTAATGACTTAATTAGTGCTGTCGGTGATAGTATTAAGGGCATCGAAACCTCAGTATATAGGTCAAGGACAGAGGATGAAATAGAGAATCTCTATACTAGAATTAATATTGTTCTACCAAAGATAATTAAACAGCAGGAAGATATGGATAAAGTGAAAATGAAATGGGGGAGTAGTGCTTATGTCTTAGAGTCGCTTCCTTATGCACTATATGCTTTTTTAAAGCAGCCTAATGATTTTGAACAGATATTAAATAATTGTATAGGTGCAGATGATACAGATACGGTTACTAGTATGGCACTTACTTTAGCTGGAGCCTATATTGGCTTTAAAAATATTCATAAAGTGTATGTAAAGAAACTAAGAAATCTTGAAGAAATCCTGACACTTTCGGATAGATTATTTGAGTTATCTATAAAGAATAAACTAAACAATCCATATAGAAGAATGCGAGATCAAATAAGGACTAATAATGATTCTCCAGAAAACCTCCAAGATGAATTAGATCAATTAATATGGATGGCAATAAAACATACTAAGCAGGAACAGTTTGAATTAGCAGTAAAATATTTTGAATTATTAATAGAAAAAAATCCTGAATTTAAGAAGAATGAAAAGTTAAAAACTAATATTATAGAAGCCTATGAAGGGTTAGGTAACAGATTTTTAGAAAAAGGACAATTTGAAGAGGCGTTGAAATACTTTAAAAAGGCGTTAGAGCACGATTTAAATCACCCTAGTATTTTATGTAATCTAGCAATTACATATTTAAACTTGGATGACTTAAATAAAGCAGAGAGATATTCCAGGAGAGCCGTTGAGTTGGCTCCTGACTTTAAGATCGGTAAAGAAGTCTTAAATGCGGTTAAAAGTTTAAATAAGGAAAAATAGAACTAACTAAATACTGAAAATAAAAAGTAGGATCTTCACTGAAAAGTGAGGATTTTGTTTTTTACATATAAATAGCACTTTTAGGAAAATACTATAATTGTTTACTTACAAAATTAGGGGTGCGTCTTGTGATTCAAGTATTTATAATTTTAACTTTTATAGTTTTTCTAGTCGTTTTTTTCTTTAATCTGTTCAATGTTATTCCACAAATAGTTTTTATAGGTTTTTATCCATATGCTCTATTTATAACAGTTTTTTTGGGCATTTTACTTTTCTCTGCTAGCTATATACAAAGTAGATTTTGGCTAATCACAATTAAGGCTATGATTTCTATTGTATTAGTCATAAGTTTATTTACATTAATTTTAATAGTAATAAATGCTAGACACTTAAATGGATATAAGAAAAAGTATAGTGAGTATATTAGGACTGTAAATGAATTTACTAAAGTAGAGGGAGTAGATAAGTTTTATAAGGAGGATTTTAATAGATCAATAGCAACTTTGATTGAGAAAAGCACTGGCATGTCACCAACCTTTAAAAATAACGGAATTTTAATAAGTGATAATGAACACTATTTTGACGAAATAATTGAGGCCATAAGTAAAGCGGAAAAGCATGTTCACGTTTTGTTTTATATTATGAGGGACGATAATATAGGTCAGAAACTAAAAACTGTTTTAATAGATAGAGCAAAGCAGGGGGTAGAAGTAAGAGTTATTTATGATGCCCTAGGAAGCTTTAAATTAAGCCGTAAATATATAAATGAATTAAAAGAAGTAGGGGTAGAAATAGTTCCATACAATACTGTATTTAAGTCATTGGTCACTGGTAAGTTAAATCATCGTACTCATAGAAAGATGATTATCGTTGATGGAGTAGTAGCCTTTACAGGCGGTGTAAATATTGGAGATGAGTATTTAAATCGAGATAAAAATATAGGAATATGGCAGGATATTATTGTGGAAATGGAAGGGGATTCAGTTAATTATCTTCAAAAGATATTTTTAGCAGACTGGTATTATGTAACGGACAAAAAAATTACTGATATTTATTACTATGGAAAGACTAGTGTGGAGAATTACTTACCTGTACAAATGGTAGCTGGAGGATTTGATACAGGGTGGCATGAAATACATCAAATGTACTTTACACTAATAAATTCAGCTAGGGGGAGGTTATATATTGCAACACCATATTTTGTATTAAATGATGCTATGTTAGAATCCCTTCAAACTGCAGCATTAAGAGGTGTTGATGTAAAGATTGTAATACCCGAAAAAACTGAATCCTTTTTAATAGATTGGCTAAATGAGTCATTCTTTAAGGAGATATTAAGATCTGGGGTTGAAGTATATAAGTATAAAAATGGATTCATGCATGCTAAATCAATGATAGTCGACAACAGAGTAGTATCCGTAGGTTCTGCAAATCTAAATATGAGAGGCTACTACTTAGACTATGAGATGAATGTACTACTTTATGATGAACAGTTATGTTTGAGGATGGAACAAATTTTTAATAAATATATGAAAATGAGCGAAAAACAGAAATATAAGGATTATGAGAAGCTCTCATTAATGCGTTCAGTGAGATATATTATTGGTCGATTAATATTACCAATATCTTGAAGTATATGTATAAAACAAAAAGGCAATAATATACAAATGCTGAAGGGAGGATTTATTAATGACAGTAAAAATCGGGATACCAAGAGGTCTATGGTTCTATGACTATTTTCCACTTTGGAAAACCTTTTATGAGGAGTTAGGAGCAGAAGTTATTATATCTAGTCCTACAAACAAACAAATTCTTGACTTAGGAACAAAAAATACAGTAGATGAAGCTTGTCTGCCTGTTAAAATATTTCATGGACATGTGTTAAATCTTAAAGACAAAGTCGATTATATTTTTGTTCCTAAGGTGATGAGTGTTTATGAAAAGGAATATATATGTCCAAAGTTTTGTGGGCTACCTGAGATGGTAAGAAATTCAATTCCAAATTTACCACCTTTTATTGATATAGAAATAAATTTCAATAAATCACGAAAAGGCTTAAAAAGAACTATATATAAATTTGGAAGCTATGTTACTAAAAATCCTATTAAAATCTTTAGGGCCTATGATAAGGCTCTTAAAGCGTACGAGGACTATAAAGAAAAAGTAAGATATGGTCATTTACCTCTTGATGGACACATAAATGAAGTTTTAAGGCAAAAAAGGATTAAAATACCTGGGGAAATGAAAATAGCAGTATTAGGGCATTCATACAATGTATTTGACAATTATGGATCTATGAACTTAATAAATAAACTTATGGAAAATAAGATAGATGTTGTTGTACCTGAAATGTTAGATATGAATGAAATCAATAAGTTTGCTGATCAGTTACCAAAAAAGATGTTTTGGAGTTTTGGTAGAAAACTTTTGGGCTCTGCCATGTATTTAGCTGATAGAAAAGATATTGATGGCATTATATTTCTATCTTCCTTTGGGTGTGGCATAGATTCGATAATTGAGGATCTATCCGAAAGAAGGGCAAGAAGAGATGCTGAGATTCCCTATCTATTAATAACTATAGATGAACATACAGGGGAAGCGGGGGTCAATACTCGTCTAGAAGCATTTTTAGATATGATTGAATGGAGGAAAAGAAATGAAAGTGACCTTTCCGCACATGGGCAACCAATATGTTGGCACTAAAGTTCTTTTAGAAGAAGTAGGTTTAGATGTAATTGTTCCAGTAGATTGCAGTAAGGAAACTCTAAATATAGGGACAAAGTATTCCCCTGAATCAATATGCCTTCCACTTAAAATTAATATTGGAAACTTTGTTGAGAGTATTAATGAAGGGGCAAATACTATTGTGATGATCGGTAGCTGTGGGCCTTGCAGATTTGGGTATTATTCAATACTTCAAAACGAAATTTTAAAAGAGATGGGGCATGAAGATGTAGAAATCATATTATTGGATGCTCCGCAAGGAAACTTTAAAGGTTTATTAGACTCAATCTATAAATTAACTAAAACTAAAAACCCGTATAAAATAATAAATGCTTTAGTAAAGGCTACTCGAGTTCTTTACCAAATAGATGATTTAGAGGATTTAATGTATTACAAGAGACCAAGACAGAAAAACATAGGAGAAGCAGACTTATATTATGATGAGCTACATAAGAAAATTAGAGGTGTTCGTGGATATAGGGAAGTTTCTAGACTAATAAAAGAAACTAAAGAAAAGATTTTAAGAATTGAAGAAGATCCAGGCAGAGAAGTATTAAGAGTTGGTCTTATTGGAGAAATTTATACAATTCTTGAGCCTTCGGTGAATGTATATATTGAGAAAAAATTAGGGGAAATGGGAGTAGAAATTGAGAAGTCCCTAAGACTAAGTCATTGGATTACAGAACACCTATTTTTAAATCCTTTAAATATTACTATGGACTCAAAAATTAGAAAAGAGGCTAAACCATATTTAAAGACTATGATAGGAGGACATGCCAGAGAGACTATTGGTTACGGCATACATTATGCTAAGAGAGGTTTTGATGGACTAATTCAGGTATATCCATTCACCTGCATGCCAGAAATAGTAGCACAAAGCATTATGCCTCAGGTGGAAAAAGAATATGATATACCATACTTATGTCTAATTGTCGATGAAATGACTGGTGAGGCTGGATTTAACACGAGACTTGAAGCTTTTGTTGATTTACTTGGAAAAAGGAAGGAGATGAAGGTCAGTTGAAAAACTGCTACTTAGGAATTGATGTTGGATCCGTGAGTACAAATGTTGTACTAATGGATGACAATAATAATATAATGGGAAAAGTATATACGAAAACACAAGGAAAACCTATAGATGCGATTCAAAGAGGCATGAAGGAAATAAAAACAGCTATTAAGGAAGAAATCAAGGTTAAAGGTGTAGGTACAACCGGCAGTGGTAGACAATTAGCAGCAATGATAGTAGGAGCCGATGTTGTAAAAAACGAAATTACAGCCCATGGTATAGCAGCTTTGAACTTTGTAGACGGCGTAAGAACTATTCTTGAAATAGGTGGGCAGGATTCAAAGATAATTTTACTTAAAAACAATGTAATAAGTGATTTTGCAATGAACACTGTATGTGCTGCAGGAACAGGGTCTTTCTTAGATAGACAAGCATCAAGATTAGATATTGCAATTCAGGATTTTGGCAAAATGGCTTTATTATCAAAAAATCCTGTGAGAATTGCGGGTAGATGTGCAGTATTTGCTGAATCAGACATGATTCATAAACAACAATTAGGACATAATCAAGAAGATATAATTAAGGGTTTATGTGATGCATTAGTAAGAAACTTTTTAAATAATTTAGGTAAGGGTAAAGAAATTGTAGGGCCTATAGTATTCCAGGGTGGGGTTGCCGCAAATGTTGGTATTAAGCAATCCTTTGAAGAAGCTCTAGGACAAGAAGTGTTAGTACCCCCACATCATGATGTAATGGGTGCAATTGGTTGCTGTTTACTTGCTAGAGAGCATGCTGCAAAAGGGCATCTTACAGAGTTTAAAGGCTTTGATATTATTAATTCTGGATATAATGTTAAAGGAATAGAGTGTCAGGATTGTGCTAACCTATGTGAGGTTATAGAAATTGTTCAGGATGGACAGATTATGGCACGATGGGGAGACAAATGCGGTAAATGGAATAGCTTAGTAAAGAAAAAAGAGAAATTAGCATAATAAAAAAGGATGTCCATCGAAATGATGGGCATCCTTTAATTTTATAAATTATGCATTTAATTTTTTAAGTAATTCTTCAAGGTTAATACCATGTACACCTGCAGCTTGTTCTAAAGTTTCCATTTGAGCCCCTGGGCATCCTAAACATCCCATACCAAAAGCCATTAAGATACCTGCTGCATTAGGATTTACTCTAAGTATATCTGAAATTTTAGTATCCTTAGTAATTTGCATATATATTCGCCTCCTATCTTTATACAAAACTCATAAACACTTTATGGTAATTTTAGTATAACCTACAATTAATAAATGTCAAATGATAAATATCACATTTTCATTTAAATTCCCAACTCTTTACGTTTTTTCTCTATATGATCTACATAGATCTTAATAGTTTTTTCTGCATCTAATTCAACCATTAATTTTCCTAAACCTAAAGTCTCAGTTGTTTCAGTTAAAGTTTTTACAACTACATCACTTCCTGTTACTGAAGGAACTGGAGCAACGTGTACTAACCAACCTAGGGCAATTGCTGTACATGCATCTGCTACAGCTTTTTGTTCTAAGTACTCAGGTGCCCCAATAACTAATGGAAGCTTGTTAGTATCTACATTTAAAGCATCAGCTAACTCCATAGCAGTATGTGTCATTTTACCTATATCAACACATGCACCATAAGATAGCACTGGTGGAATACCAAGTTGTTTACATACAGCCTTTAATCCTTCACCAGCTTCTTCAGCTGCAGACGGGTGTGTTAATCCTGTGTATTCCATTACGGAGGAAGTACAGCCACCTGAAAGCACTAATATATTATTTTCTATTAGTCCTTTTGTAATTTTGAAAATATTACTTCCACCTTGTCCATATCTAGCTGTAGTACAACCAACTATTGTAGCAATACCACGAATGTTACCATTAGCAATTTGTTCGATTAGAGGGTTGAAAGTACCACCTAAAGCCTCTCTTACTGATTCTGTACTAAAGCCTACCATACATTCAGATGTATATTTAGGAATGTATACTTTTCGGTTTTCATCTCTTCGTTTACTGAATGCCTCTAAAGCCATATTTAAAACCTTTTCAGCTTGCTCATTCATTTTTTCTGGAACAAAGTCTAAGGTTTCTGTACCTTGTAGCTTAATAACTGGATGGGTACTTACTAATTTAGTTCCAAATCTTTTCGCATATATAGGTAGTGTTGGTACTGTACAGTTATAGTCAAACATAAATAAGTCGATAACACCAGTAGCAAGTAAGTATTCTTCTGATAACCATTCACCCTCTTGTCCACCATAAGCTCTCATGTTTTGAGTACCAGAATAGTTAAGTAATTGCTGACCCTCACAAACATGGCCAAAGATTTGTATACCATTAGCTCCTACTTGTCTAGCTTTTTCCTGCCATTCATCGGATGATGCCATTTCAATTGCAACATGAGCTAGTAGAGGCATATGGCCATTAGTAACTATATTAATCATATCTGCACTCAGAAGTCCCATATTTTGTTTTTGCATAGTAATTTTTTGTGTGCCCATTAATATTTCTTGTAAAATATCTAATGTAAATAATCCTTGGTATTCGTTTGCTACACCTAAACGAACGGAGTTTAATAGAAAATCAATTGGATCTGAAGTAAAGTTTGTCATACATTTTGTTTGAGTTTGAGCAACTTCACTATAACCACCACCAGGGAATAAACCTAAGCTATTCCAAAGTTCTTTACGTTTTGTAGGTGCAAATAATTCAACTAACTTTGATGGGTCATGGGCAGGTCTATGAATGTCATCAATTACAAATTGAGCAAAATCAATAGCTAATTTATCAATAGGTTGATTTGCATTTAATCCACACATATCTGCATATTTTTTTAGTTTTTCAGGGTCTCTAATTTTAAGTCCACTATTTGGATGCTCTCCTGCGGCTTTTAAAGTTCTTGCTGCCTGGTGAGCATGAAAAATATTTGCAGATGTTCCAATTGTCACATGCCTATAGGTAAAGTTTCTCGCTACCATTGTATGTGCATCTACTCCACAAACGCCTCTAGGAGCCTTTGGATGTATACGACATGGACCATTAGCACATAATTGACAGGATAGTCCTTCAACACAGAATCTACATTGTGGTTGTTGCTCTGAAAAACGGTCAAAAACGTTTGTTAAAGTGGAATTATGTACTACTTGATACATTTCTCTCATTGCTGGATCAACTATAACGTTTAAAGGATAGCCTTCAGGGCTTTGATCGTCAACTTTTATATGTTCTCTTTGCCATTTATGAACGTCACTAGGTGCGGGGGATTTTTTAATATTCTCGTAATTGATTTCCACCTTATTATGAATGTCTTCGTGGTAGGCAGGGTCATTGGTTCCACTAATACCAGTTACATCAGCCTTTAAGCTTACTTTACCTTGGCCAATGGTATTAGAGCTATTTGCTAAATCTTCTTTTGTATAATCTGACATTTAATAACCTCCATTCTTATATAGCTTTGCTACATTCAATTATAGGATTTGTAAATTTAGTAAAGTATATTCAAATTTCATTTTTAATAAATTTTAAAAAATGATATAATATCAAAATGGACTAGCTTTTAGAAAAGAGGTATGTTATGAAAAAAACTACTGTAGAGTATTTGAAGAAGATCCCTGTTTTCAATGGATTAAATGAAGAAGATCTCGAAAGGATAAGTAAAATCTCCATATATAATGTATTTCAAAAAGGAACTGTTATGTTTATGGAAGGTGACCCTGGAGAAGCTTTTTATTTTGTTAAGAGTGGAAAGGTAAAAATATATAAAACTGCATTCGATGGAAGAGAACATATATTTACAATTATTAATGAAGGTGGAGTATTTGCGGAGGTGACCCTTTTTAATAATATACCTTATCCAGCTTCTGCAGAAGTCTTAGAGGATTCTGAAATTGGAATGATTAAAAATAAAGATTTAGAAAGTTTAATTAGGCAAAACTCTGATATTGCTTTACAAATAATTAAAATATTTAGTAAAAAACTTTTTCAATCTCAACAAAAAGTAAAGGAACTAGCATTAGGCGATACCTACGGTAGAACAGCCCAAACTATTTTAAAATTGGCTAAAGAGCATGGAGTAGAGACTCAAAATGGAATACAGCTAAAATTAGATTTGTCACGCCAAGACTTAGCAAATATGATTGGTACTGCTAGAGAAACTGTAAGTAGGGCTCTAAGTCAATTTAAAAAAGATGGACTGATTGATATAAACGGTAAGAAAATGATTATTAAGGATAAAGCGAAACTTCAGGATTCGATTAATTAATAAAAAATCTATATTAAAAACCTTTGGGCTAATACAAGCCCTTATTTTTTTGTCAAAATAAAAAAATATTTTTCTGTATTTTAAGAAGGAAATTTATTGGATTATATCGAATAAAGAGAAATTGAGGGAAATTATGGGGGATTTCTATTGCTCGGTAAATTTGCACTAAAGGGGTTTTGATTAAATGAACAACGGTTCTGAAGTAAAAGTATTAAATTTAGAAGAGTTAATAAACAATATTTTTGACGTTGTTTCTTCAAAAGTAGTAATGAATGGTGATGAAATTGAAGAAATACATGTATTAGCTTCTAATCGCAGGGGACCCAAACAAATATCTAGAGATATACAATCAGCCTTAAACGCTAAATTTAATATGAATATTGACTACAAGAAAATTAGTGTTGCACAAATAGATGATAAACATAGCTATACAAATGAATTTAGGTTACAGGTAGAATCAGTACAACTGTCTATTACAGGTAATATAACTGAAATTAAAGTAGTTTTAGTAAAAGACAATGAGAAAATAGAAGGTATTGCAAAAGGACTAGGGTCTAAAAATAACAGCTATAGGCTTGTAGCCCAAGCAACTATAGACTGTATACATAAGATACTAAATGTAGAGGACATTTTAATTGTAGAAGATGTTGAAAAAATTTACTTAGCAAAAGAACAAATCATGATAGTTGCAGTAAGTTATATATCAAATAGATCAGAAACCTTAATGACTGGTACAGCAATAATAGTTAAGGATGAATATGAGACCATAGTAAAAGCTACTTTAGATGCAATTAACAGAAGGATTTCTAAAATATCTAACTTGAGTTAAATTTTTAGGTCGGCATGGAATTTTTCATAAGCGAAGCGATATAGCCTGTATAAATAGCGAAAAACAGAGCCTTTGAAAAAAGGGGGCTGTATCAATGAAAAGAATAATGGCACTTTTACTTGCGTTATTATCACTAGTGTTAGCTGGTGGAGCATCTTTTACATGGGTATAATATAAAATAAAAGTTGCCGACCTAAATAATATAAAGGGGAAAACTAGTATGTATGATAAAAATATTAGATTAAAGATATATACAGTAAGTATTATTTTAATGGGAGTAGCCTGTTTTTTATTTGGTCTGAAAGAAAGCGTATATAGTGCCCCACTAGAAATTTCTTTTTTTATTCTAATAGGTGCTATTACACAATCACTCCAAATTAGAGTTAAAGGTAATACTGCTTTCTCTATTAGTTTCGCAATAGGATTAGCAACAGTGTTTATTTTTAGTCCAAGTATTGTAGCAGTAATTAGCTTTATTACAATGTTAATTTATATAGATAGATACAATGGAAAATCATATCACTTTTTTAATAGTGATAAACATAAAAGACTTTTTAATGCTAGTGCATATGCAATTGCATTAGCTCTATCAAGTGTGGTGTATAACTTAGTGGAAACGAATATCGTGGGTATTAGACTATTGGGATTTAGTATAATTGGAATTATTGCATCAACACTTACTTATACAGCAATAAATCCTTCAATATTTATTGGTTTAATGTGCATAATTGAAAATAAAAGGTATAAAGATGCACTTCGTGAAAAAGTATGGCCAATTATTAATATAATTGCTTTATCTCCTTTAGGAGTTGTAACTGCAATAGCATATGCGCATTATGGTTGGTTTGCTGTTGTTATGTTTTTAGGACCTTTATTAGTAGCAAGATACTCATTTAAACTTTATATAGATATGAAGAGTGTATATTTTGAAACGATTAAAGCCCTTTCCAATGCTGTAGAGGCAAAGGATGAATATACTAAAGGCCATTCATATAGAGTAGCACAATATGCGGTAGGTATAGCTCAGGAGATGGGGCTTACTTATGAGGTTGTAGATAAAATAAATACTGCAGCTATTCTACATGATATAGGCAAAATAGGAATATCCGACACAATACTTAACAAACCAGATAATCTTTCTGATGAAGAGTATATCAGGGTTCAAAATCACCCTGAGATTGGAGCAAAAATATTGTTTGAGGTTGATTTTTTAAAGGATGTAGCTGAAATTATTAAACACCATCATGAACGTTATGATGGTAAGGGATACCCGTTACATTTAGAAGGTAATAAAATACCTTTAGAAGCAAGTATATTAGCTGTTGCAGATGCTTATGATGCCATGACTTCAGATAGGGCATATCGAAAAGCTATGAATTCAATTATTGCATATAAAATTATTATAAAAGAGTCTGGGAAGCAATTTGACCCTAGGGTAGTTGAAAGTTTTATGAAATATATGAAGAAACAAAAAAATATTTGGTTAGAAGATATACTAGAAAGTGAGAAGGTGTCATATGTTAGCTGAGCCTGTCAGTAGTGCACTTGTGATAGGAAAACTTAGGGGTGGAAAGTTAAATAATTTATTGAGATTAAAAATTAATTGGATGGTTCTAATAATAATAGCTGCGTTAGTACAGTCTTTAGGTGCAATTATAGTTGCTAAGGAATTGACACCCTATTGGAAACTAATAAATGATTATGGCATATGGCTGCAACTTGTAGTCTATATTCTGCTTTTTTGTGCTGTAATAAAAAATTATCATCTAAAAGGAATGTCATTTATTCTAATTGGTATTTTATTAAACTTTATTGTTATTATGTCAAATGGTGGAAGAATGCCTGTTGATATTAAAGGAATTGAGCATATGCTTTCGGCGGAAAGCTTAAATATATTGCAAAATGCAAAAAGTTTAACTCATGTAGCAGCAAGTGAATCAACTAAGTTTTTAATCTTAGGTGATATTATTCACTTGAAGAGGCCATATCCTTTACCGAAGTCATTAAGTATCGGAGATATTTTTAAGATGATAGGTATATTTAAATTAATCTATAAAGGATTATTTAACGAAAAATATAAAAAACGTATTAAATTATTTAAATATAATCTCCATTAATTATTAATTCTTTAACTTTAATCTGTCTTTTAAGAGCTGCTCCAAGCTCTTTTTTTAATGAGTTTTTTTGTTGTGGATTTAATGATACATATTCTTTGAAATGAATATTTAGTGAATATTTCAAGAAAAATGCTCTTAAAAAGGATTTAATAAATCCTTCACCTTTATATTTTTCTTCAGTTAATATAATTAAGTTATAATTAATAAATAGAGCCATATAGTTATAGTCTGGGTTTTCAAGATCAAAGGGATAAACAAAGTTGATATTATCTCTTAATCTTTCCCAAACAATATTTGGGCCATTAATTGGATCTTCTTTACAAAGTCTAACAGTATCCTCGTAGGACATGTTTAATAGTTCTTTAAACATTTTATGCATTTCGGGGAATTCAACAAAGCTTGTATTTTCCGACTTTCTGGAAGGTAATGTACCTATAATAGATTCCTTAAAATTCTGTTCAGTCTCACCTACATTAAGTATGTTGCCTTTCTTATTAAACATAATAATTCCATGTATAGACTCTTTAATCGATAGGTCTCTTATATTAAGTGTTACTAAGCTATCTTCTATAGTTATATTCACATCTAAGTTCATAAAACAAACCTCACTTAAAACTAGTATTAGTATCCTTATTTTTTTCAATCATACACAATTTATACAAAATCCAATAATAGTGGTATAATTATTAGTAATAATTAGAAATAATCATAAGAGGTTATGAACGGTGGGAGGAAGAATTAATGTTTATTAATGAAACAATAATTGTACCAAGATATAATGAAACTGACCAGATGGGGGTAATTTATCATTCCAATTACTTTGTGTGGTATGAAGTTGGGAGAACTGATTTTTTAGAGAAGTTTAGCATGAGCTATAGGGATATGGAAGAGATGGGTGTAATGCTACCTGTAATAGAAGTAAACTGTAAATATAAGGTGTCTGCTAAGTATGCTGATAAGTTAATTATAAAGACAGCTATTGAAAACCTAACACCTGTTAGAATAAAATTTAATTATATAATAGAAAGAGAGACAGACAATGTTTTAATATCAGAAGGGTTTACTGAACATGTTTTTTCTAGTACCTTAAATGGAAAACCGATTAATCTAAAAAAGAAATATCCTGACTTATTTAATCTACTTGAGAAAAGTAAATAGAAGGGAGTATGATATCAATGTGGATAGATTCCATAAAAAAAAGAACGTCTACACGTACCTATGATCAAAGGCCATTAGAGAGCTCTATAAAACGAGAAATATTAGATTATTTAAATTCTACTACGGGCCCTTTTGGTGCAAAAGTTAAGTTTTATCTAGTAAATATTGAAGATTCCTCTAATAAAAAACTAGGTACATATGGGGTAATAAAATCTGCTAAAAATTTTATTGCTGCTGTTACTGAAAAAAAAGAACCTAGAAGCTTAGAGCAATTAGGATATGTATTAGAAAAAGGAATACTATATGCTACATCCTTAGGCCTAGGCACCTGTTGGCTAGCAGGTACCTTCAAGAGACAGGAATTTATAAATACAATTGAGCTTAAAGAAGAAGAGGAGTTACCGGTAATAACCCCTATTGGTTACCCTAGAGACAAAAGAAGCGTAGTAGATTCATTTATGAGATTTGCAGCGGGTTCTAACAATCGTAAGGACTTTAAAGAATTATTTTTTGAAGGCAGTTGGAATAATGAAGTAAATCAAAAGGATAAAAAGTATATACAAGCACTTGAAATGCTTAGACTTGCCCCATCTGCATCAAATAAACAACCTTGGAGAGTTTTAGTGGATAATGAAAAATTTCATTTCTATCTTGCTAGAAATAAAGGGTATGGAGAGGGACTAGGCTATGATGTACAAAAAATTGATATTGGTATAGCTATGTGCCATTTTGAACTTACAATGCAGGAATTAGGCTTTAAAGGGAAGTGGAAAGAGGATAATCCTAAAAAAGATAAGGAGTCCTGTGAATATATAATATCATTTATAATAGAATAGAACTGTTCTCTAATATAAGTAGTGCTATATTAAAATAGTACTACTTTATTTATTTTATAAAATGAACTTTTTTAGTATATAGATACTCTTATGTATGAAAGTGAGGTGCAAAAATGCAGACGGAGGTACTTATAAGTAGGGCTAAACTAGGGGATAAGGAAGCTTTAATTAAACTAATTATGTTAAAACAACAGGAATACTATAAATTGGCATATGTATATATGAAAAATGAAGCAGATGCTTTAGATGCACTTGAAGATATGATAGTTATCTTATATGAAAATATCTCAAATCTAAAGAATGAGGGGTCCTTTTATAGCTGGAGCAAAACTATTCTAGTAAATAGATGTAAAAAAATTCTTAAGGAAAAGAGCAAGGTAATTCTAGTAGAGAAATTTCAAGAAAAAGGTTGTGAATCAGATATAAACCAAAAAGATGATCAGCTTCTTTTAGAAGAGGAATTGTCAAAGCTTAGTGAAAAGCATAAGGAAGTTACATGAGTTATGCAGTTGACTCCATATACTGGGAATTTTGCACAGTAAACCAACCTAACAATAAATTCTTCGGCCAAAATTTATCAATAAGTCTTGCAAATTGCCTAACTTCTGTGTCAAAATGTACTTGTATAGTTTGAAAGCATTGCTGTGCTTTTATAACGATACGGTATGTGGCGTTGAAAAAGTTTCGGACCATTTCGCCGTGGGTGAAGCCTTCTTCAGCGCCTTTATTATTGAGTTCCCATCTTGCATAGACAAGTAAAGTTTCTGCTGTAAAAATGAGCTCAATATGGGCGTAATGATGACTTTCCGACGTTGAGTGGCAAGAATTCAACCCCAGTTCTTGTTTTGCAGTTCTAAAAAAAACCTCAATGCTCCAACGCTTAATATATGCATCTAAAGCTTCTTCAGGATTATCGACCCTATTACTAATCAAAAGGTAAGCCCCACGATATGTAGCTGCAACCTCTTTGTTTTTCTCAAATTCATCCTTCATCATTTCAGTATCTTCTTTGAGTCTTGTAGCTACAACTGCTGCAATAGGCGTATAACGATACTTAGTTACTACTTTACCCTGCTTTCCAACTAAACGGTAGGGTAACTTGATATAAATATTAGGTATGGATATAGCACTTACTTTATCTTTAGACCACTAATAAGAAGTTTGAAAAAACTTCTTTAATAAGCATTGAAGGCTTTACAGGGATAAAGCGTTCTCGGCCTGTAATATTCTCAATTTCTTTTCGATAAAGTGTCTTTGTATTACGTTTTGCCTTAGTAACCCAATCATATTGATGATCTGTGAGCCAATTAAAAAGTCTTTGCATAAAAACCGGCGGTCCATGGCAACCCATAGTACCCCTGTGTAAATCCGGCGAATATCCATTAGCATTTCTTTTGAAAGATCTATTTTTGTCTGTTTTTCATCGCTATTTTCTACCTTACGCCAAATACGCCAAAACAATGGATATTTAAGTCCGTTCTTTAATACAACAGTTGTAGCAACTATATTCATACACCAGATATTTATTTTAATGGAGCTATCATATAACCAACAAAGGAAAGGGATTTTCTTTCCATGGGCATGAGCCACCTTTGTATCATCAAGTACAATAACATCTCCTTCAGTAAATGCAGTTTCTTCTTCTTGTTGTAGTCTTTGTACTCTTTTAAAACTAAATAAACCCCAATTATAATCAGTTGTAAAAAAGCGGCTAAAGGTATATTGAGCCATTTTAAGATTCCGAAACATCTGTTGTAATAAGCTATCCTTAGTAGCATAATCAGAAATACGTGAGACAGAATTTTTATTAGCAATAAGTCCTACCACATAAGCAAAAGCAATAAGCCAAGTGGGTACACCATTACGTTTTACAATACCCGATTGCGTAAGCAGAAGTGAAAAATCAAATTTATCCCAAATTGCTTTTAAAACTGGCGTTCCGCCCCCATTTCCTTGTTGTAAATTTCTATATTTCGGTTTCCCAAGAGTCATATTTATCACCCATTCATCAAGAGTAATGGCTATTAATACCATTCACTTTGATTATTGGGGCGGGTTTAAAAAGTCAAGTCTTTTTTGCTATTTCAAGACATATAAAACAAAAATATTTTTTAGTATATTATAATATACGATACATCAGTCTTATTTACATTTATTTACACGAACTGCATAACTCATGGAAGTTATTAAGCTAAGGTATTTTTTGGATTTAGATTATGAAACAATAGGGAGAATACTTAAAATTCCTATAGGGACTGTGAAATCCCGAATTTCTGTTGGAATTAATAAATTAAAAGAAAGTCTTGGAGGTGATATTAATGAGAGATATTGATAAACTACTTATGGATAAGAAGGAAGATTTAGATAATATAGTTGTACCAAAAGAGCTAGAAGAGAGACTATCAAATGCATTGAAAGATAAAGAATTTCCTAAGAAAAGATTTATTAAAGCAAATCGAATTATAGTAGCTTGCATTTTAATGTTTTTAATTACTTTTAATTTTAATACACTCGCATACTATAGTAAAAAGCTCATTGGCTACGATCAACTTATGAACACAACGTTAAAAAATCTTAATGATTTAGGTATGGGTCAAATTATAGGGGAGAGCCATACTTTTAGTAATGGTGTTCTTTTTACATTAGATGGCATAATGATAGATGATAATCAGTTATTAGCATTTTATACTGTTACAGATAATACGGGAGAAAATGACTTTATTTCATTAGATCCAAGCTTAAACCTAAAGGGGCTATACAAAAGGTATTTCATGAGAAGTGGGCATGGTGAAATACTTGGAGAGAGTAATCAAACTAAGTGGGTTATGAGTTTCGACCCTCCTGCTTTCTATGAACGAACTCTCTATTTAAATGTATATATGAATATAGATGGGATGATGGAGGAGGGGGAAATACCCTTTAAGTTAGATAGGAATAAAGCGATGAAAAGTACATTAAAGCAGGTTATTAATAAAACTTTCAAAAATGATGGTGTTAATTTAAAACTTAGCTCAATCCATGCTTCCCCTACGTCGACAGTTATAGAGGGTTCAATTCAAAATATATTACAATTAGCTATTGATAAAATTAGTGGAGAGAGAATTAGACCTAATAAATTAGAAATGAAATTAATTGCAAATGGTGAGGAAGTTGAAAAGAGAGGTGGAAGTATGTCAACTGATATAAATGGAATTAGGTTTACAAAAGAGTTTGATGCTCTACCATCCAACTTAGAAAGTGTACAAATCCACCTAGAAAGTTTATCTATTGATAAGGATGTAAATAAATTCATTGAATTAAATAAAGATGACAGAGAAATTAATATTGAAATAGAAGGACAGAATATATTAATTGACGAAATCAAAGAAATAAATGGAAGTACGTATATTACTTTTAGTACCGTTGAAGATGTAGTATTAACTGGGGTTTATTTAATTATTGATGGAGAAAAAATTAATTTAAAGGAAACCCTAAATAGTGAATACGATAAGCTTTATGATGGAAGAGTTATGCATAGAAGAACTATGCATTTTAATAGTAGTGGATTAAATTACCAATTATCTATCGAAAGAATGAGCTTTTCAGAAAAGTACAATGAAGTTATTGATGTTAAATAAAAGAGGCTTGGTTTAGAAAATCTGATGTGTTCATAAATTAAAAGAATATTAATTTGTAAAATAACTTAGTATAAATAGAGGCTTAAATTAATTAAGCCTCTATTTTATTTTTTGTATTGCAATTTTTGTAATTATAATATGATATAATTAAATTTGCACGATTTAGTAAAAGAAAAGAGGAATTATAATGAAAAAGGCTTTCGTACTTCTTTGCAGACTATTCTTTGGATTATTTTTGGTAGCACTCGGAGTAGTTATAACAATTAAAGCTAATTTAGGACTTGCACCTTGGGATGTTTTTCATCAAGGCATCTCAAAAATAACGAATATTACAATAGGACAAGCAAGTATAACTGTTGGATTAATACTAGTTCTAATAAATTTTCTTCTTGGGGAGAGGATAGGTTGGGCTACAATATGTAATATGATTTTTGTAGGTGTTTTCATTGATTTACTTATGATTAGCGATTTGATACCAACTTTTGATAGTCTTCTACTAAGATTAGGCATGATGATTTTAGGGATGTTTGTGTTTGGTTTTGCAAGCTATTTCTATATTGGAACAGGCTTAGGTTCTGGTCCAAGGGATGGGCTAATGATTTATTTAACTAAAAAAACTAATAAGTCAGTTAGATTTGTCAGAAATACAATGGAAATTTCTGTATCAATATTAGGATTTATTTTAGGTGGGACTATCGGAATAGGAACGATTATTACAGCAGTTGGAATCGGTTACTTCGTTCAACTAGCATTTAAAATGATGAAATTTGATGTCAATGAGCTTAAACATAGATTTATAGATGATGATATAGTATTATTAAAAAATCTATTGATAAAACCTAAAGAACAGAAAATGTAGATAGGTACACGAATATAAACAAGACCCTTTATTAAAGGGTCTGAAAAAAATAAAAAAAAATGAGGAGAAGGTGATACAATGAAAAATGAAGTATACAAAAACATTTATCAGTATGAAATACCATTACCAAATAACCCATTAAAATCTACAAATACATACATAATTACATCCGAAGAAAGAAATCTTATAATAGATACAGGATTTAATATACCAGAATGCGAAGAAGCTATGATGAATGCCATTGAAGAGCTAGGTATAGATTTGAATAAAACGGATTTGTTTATAACACATTTACATTCTGATCATTCGGGATTAGCTGGTACATTACATAAAAAAGGAATAAGTAAAGTGTATGCTGGGGTTATAGATGGAGTAATGATAAATCAGATGACTACAGATGAGTATTGGCAAAAATTTAATGACTATGAGATAATGTTTGATTTAAAACGAGACAATGTAAGCTTTACTAATCATCCAGGTTATAAATATTGTCCAAAAGAGCAATTAGACTTTATTTACGTTAAAGAAAATGATGTTATAAATATCGGAGATTACTCTTTACGAGTTATTGATATCCCTGGACATACTCCGGGGCATATAGGTTTACATGAAGAAAACCATAAGCTTTTATTTTGCGGTGATCATATTTTAGGAAAAATTACTCCAAACATTACTTTCTGGAGTTTTGATACTGACTACTTAGCAGTTTACTTTGAAAGTTTAAAGAAGGTTTATGCATATGATTTAGAATATGTTTTCACAGCTCATAGATTTATTGTTCGTGACCATAGAACAAGAATTGATGAACTTATGGAGCATCATAGAGTCCGCTTAAATGAAGTTATTACTATAATTACAGATAAAAAGCTATCTGTTAGGGATACAGCAGCTAAAATGAAGTGGGAGCTTAGAGCGAAAAATTGGGATGAGTTTCCTATACCTCAAAAATGGTTCGCATCAGGTGAGGCTATGTCTCATTTAGAGCATTTAGTTTCGATTGGCAAGGCAGAAAAAAGTATAGAAGATAAAGTAATTTATTATAGAGCAATATAAACGTATACCTCAAGCAGTGGCTTGGGGTATTTTCTCTTTATTGTTATAAAAATAAAAACTTTTATTTCATTGAATTATTTGTTAATATACGTTACAATATGTATGTGAAAAACGTATTTTAAACTTGAACTGTATTTTAATATTCGGTTTAATATAAAAAAGATGTATAAACTATACTCTTGTTTTTTTTACTTCTAGAAAAACTAGCATACATTATCTATGCTCTACTATACAAAAGGGAGATGGTTATATGAATTTCGATATAGTTATTGTTGGGGCGGGGCCTGCAGGTATTTTTACTGCCCTAGAGCTTGTTAAACAAAAAAGTGATAAAAAGATTATTATCGTTGAAAAGGGAGCTAGTATAGAAAAAAGAAGTTGTCCTAAAGAGATAACTAAGACATGTGTATTCTGTAAGCCTTACTGTCATATAACTACAGGTTTTTCAGGTGCAGGTGCATTTTCAGATGGAAAACTATCCTTAAGCTATGAAGTAGGTGGCGAGCTACCAGAACTTATAGGTAATAAAAAAGCTGATGAGTTTATAAAATATACTGATAATATTTATTTAGAATTTGGTGCTGATACAAAAGTAGAAGGGCTAGAAAATACAGAAGCTATTAAGGAAATAAGATTAAAGGCTATAGAGGCTGGGTTAAAGCTTGTAGATTGTCCTATAAGACATCTAGGAACCGAAAAAGCTCAAGACCTTTACTTTAGAATACAGAACTATCTTATGGATAATGGTGTGGAAATAAGGTTTGGTACAATAGTAAAAGATTTAGTTATTGAAAATGGAGCAATTAATGGAGTAATAGCTTCTGATTTAAAGAAGAAGGAAGAAGATTACACTATTTTAGGTGAAAACATAATTGTTGCTGCTGGAAGAAAGGGTGCAGATTGGCTTAAGGATATGTGTTTAAAGCATGATATAAGTCATTGTGCTGGTACGGTGGATATAGGTGTTAGAGTAGAGGTTAGAAATGAAGTAATGGAAAAAGTAAATAGTGTTCTTTATGAATCAAAGCTTATTGGTTATCCAGCACCTTTTAGAAATAAGGTTAGAACTTTCTGTCAAAACCCAGGTGGATTTGTAAGTCAAGAAAACTATGATAACGATTTAGCTATAGTTAATGGACATTCATATAAGGATAGAAAATCAAATAATACTAATTTAGCTATTTTAAGTTCACATAATTTTCTAGAGCCCTTTAATCAACCAATTGAATACGGTAAAAAGGTTGCAGAATTAGTGAATATGCTAGGTAATGGAAACATTTTAGTACAAAGATATGGGGATATATTAGACGGTAAAAGAACATGGCAAAAGGAATTAGATCAATCAAATGTGGAGCCTACATTACCGGATGCTGTAGCAGGAGATATTACATCTGCTATACCTTACCGCCCAATGATGAATATATTAAACTTTATTGAAGCTATGAATGTAGTAGTACCTGGTTTTGCTAGTAGAGAAACTTTATTATATGGACCAGAAATAAAGTTTTATAGCAACAAAATAAATGTTGATAAAAATGATTTTCAGACAAATATTGAAGGACTATATTGTCTAGGGGATTCCAGTGGATGGACTAGGGGTCTTATGATGGCTTCTGTTATGGGAGTAATAATGGGAAGGAACCTAATAAATTCATAAAATAAAGTAAATTATTTTAGGCACTCTTTTGAGTGTCTATTTTTGTCGATATATATATTAAATACACATTGAAGGGGAATTATGTAGATGTTATAATTAAGACAAAGTTTTTGGAAAATACTGCTACGATATGGGGGTGTGTTCTGAGACAATGTTAAATAATTATAATTTTATTATTATAGTTTGCTTTTCGTTTTTAATAGTCACTTTTAACTTTTCTTTAGTTAGAAAGAACAGTCTTCTTAGAAATATAGGACATACTTTCTTTATACCTCTCTATTTTGCTATTTTCTTTTTTCTTTATTTTAATGAGATTCCATCGATAAAAGATATACTATTTATTGAAATGGTCCATATGTTGACCTTTTTATTCTGTCTTGTGAAAAGGCCTAATAGTAATAATGTACTGAATCCAGTGTTGATTTGTAGTATTTTTATTTTATTAACAGGAATTTTTGGTATATATGGTTTAGTAGGAATTTATCAAAATGGGTTATTTATAAGCATAATCTTAGTTGGTACATCAATACTTAATATTTTAATATTGTGGTTGAGAAAAAATAATGAAAGAGGATTAATAAATGGATTACTATGGTTATTGTTAAGTAATTTATTTATTTTATTAGTAACTCATGAATTATTTAAATATGGCGGTATTCCTTTAAGAGGTATAAGCTATTTATCCATATATTGTCACTTCCTAAAGGGTATTAAGAAAAAAATAGTCATTAATAGGACTGAAGCAGATTCTTTAAAAGCATCTTTAATCGAGGAATATAATCAAAAAATGGAGAAGCAGTTATCAAATATGCAGCTGAAACAGGAGAGTATTATTGTATCAAATCAATATGATACTATGACTACGGCATATAATAAGAAGGCAATTCTAGAAGTTTTAAATAGTTTGCTTTCCTTAGTAAAAAAACCAATGTCTGTATTAATGATAGATATAGATAATTTTAAACAGATAAATGATACGTATGGACATATTGTTGGGGATAATTGCATTAAGAATGTGGTTGATATTATGCAAAATAGTGTAAGAAAGGCTGATTATATTGGAAGATATGGAGGAGATGAATTTTTAGTAGTTTTACCTAACACTAGTAGTGACGAAGCTAAAAGTATTGCTGAAAAACTTAGGACAAAAATTATCCAGCAAAGTGATTATAATATTACTATTTCTGTTGGAATAGCTTGTTATCCAGAGGATGGTAATAAGACCACTGAGCTAATTGAAAAGGCGGACAAGGGATTGTATGCATCCAAAAGAAAAGGGAAAAATTCAGTATGCTATATTAAGTAAAAACATGGAATTAATTTGGAACTTATTTAAGTTTATACTCGTCAAATGAAATAAATACTTGAAGGAGGTAAAAAAATGAATAAAATTAAGTTTTTTAAATTTTTAACAGTAGTAGTAGTTTCAATACTTCTAATAGCTTCGTTTGTTTTAGGTAGTCAGAATAATACAAGCATAGCAAATGCTACTAGCAAAGAACAAAATGGTGTAATTACTGTTAGTGGTGAAGGGGTTATTAAGGTAAAGCCTGATATTGCTTATATTTCATTGGGGGTACAAACACAAAATTCAAATGCAAAAGTTGCACAATCGGATAATGCAACAAAAATGAATAACGTAATGGCTGCTCTAAAACAACAGGGCATTAAGGATGAAGATATTCAGACAATTCAGTACAATATATATCCGAATCATAGATATAATCCTAATACAGGGCAATCGACGGTAGATGGATATGTAGTGCAAAATACAGTAAGAGTTATAATTAGAGATATAAATTCAGTAGGTACTGTAATTGATGCTGTAGCAAAAAATGATAGTAATATTTTAAATAGTATAGAGTTTTCAATAAGTGATTCAAGTAAATACTATGCTGAAGCATTAACGAAGGCAACTAAAGATGCTAAGGCAAAAGCAGAGGTTATAGCCAAATCTGTAGATGTTAAAATTTCTAAACCTACAAAAATAATAGAGGCTGGTCAATCAGAGCCAGTGTTATACAATACTAGAGCTTTAATGGATGCAAAGTTAGAAACAGCAACAGCCATTTCAGCAGGAATGCTTGAAGTTAAAGCATCAGTTATTGCAGAGTATTCATATTAAATTCAATTTACCCACTCAAAAATAAGGTCTTCGACGAAGACCTTATTTTTATATAAAAATTTTTTTCACTATATTCTTTTTACATTATACCTTAAAACTGTCTTCAATTTATCAGGTTCAACTTTTCTAGCATCCGAAAGATAAATTTCTCTATGTATAAGGGTTACTATTTGAAGTTGGTTTTCTTCAATAAATTCTTTCATTTTTTTAAAACTTCGTGGTTCATCATCATAGGGCCCCATGTGAAGGATTTGAACTGATAAACCATCTTTAATCGTATCAAATGATACCTCATCAAGTAGTGGATTAGGTTTCTTTTTTCTTACGTTTTCAAAAGCCCTATCTACTATTTCTTTCGTTACAAAATCAGGTTGCCTAATCATAATAGTATATAATAATTCATCTTTATCGAGGGTATCCAATTTCCTCCCCTTTTCTGTTAAATCCCATAGTCCTTCTAATGGATATACTGTATATTCAAAATAACCTTCAGGGGTGTATCCTTGCTTTGGCATCATTCTTATGGCATAAGATAATGAATAAAGAACTTCGATTCTGTTTGAAAAGTCTTCACTATTTGGATTTCTGTTGCCTTTTATCATTAAGAATTTTTGCTCTGGAACTGTTATTAATTCTGGTTTTTGCCCTGATATATATAAATTTTTTTGTTGCTTTCTCCACTCATGCTTCATTTTTTCACCTTTATTTCATAATTTTTCATCTAACCAAATAATATAAAGTTCTAATTAAAAGTTGTCACCAATGGAAATGTTTTCTAACACTAATTCTCCACTTTTAAAATTATATACTATATAGACCATTGATTTTGTATATTACTTATATCTTGTTCACTTAAACCCCTAACATCAAAAATAGTGTATTCCATACTTTCCGCTATATTTTTAGAACAGTACCAAGAATATTCTGGCAAGTGGTTCCACCACTAGTAGATCTAACTCTATCATATCTGTCAATAATGTATAAATTTTCAGATGGAGATTTTTCTTTCTTCTCGAGCTTCATCATTTAAAAAGCATAATCAGTCAAATTTACATTTTCATGTCATCAAGTATACAAAAGGGCCATAATTCTATACTTTCAGATAGTTTTGTTTGATTAAAGAGTATATAGAAGGGTATTATCATTAGGAGCATTATATTATACTTATATTATAGAATAAAGCTACTTGTATAAATACGAAAATATTACTTAAGGAGAGACGGTTTTGAAATTAATTTCTTGGAATGTAAATGGTATTAGAGCATGTGTAGAAAAAGATTTTTTAGGCTTCTTTGAAAGAGAAGACGCAGATATATTTTGTATTCAGGAAACTAAAGTGCAAGAGGGCCAAATAATACTAGAGTTAAAAGATTACTATCAATATTGGAACTATGCTGAAAAAAAGGGTTATTCAGGTACTGCCATATTTTCAAAAATAGAACCTATAAGTGTCAAGTATGGAATAGGTGTTAATGAACTTGATAATGAAGGAAGAGTTATAACTTTAGAGTTCGAAAGCTTCTACTTAATCACTGTATATAGCCCCAATTCTCAAAGGGGACTTGCTCGGTTAGGATATAGGATGAAGTGGGAAGATGAGTTTATTAAATACTTAAAAACAATTGAACAACACAAACCAGTTATATTTTGTGGAGATTTAAATGTTTCCCATAAGGAAATAGATCTTAAGAACCCCAAAAGCAATAGGAAGAGTGCAGGGTTTACAGATGAGGAAAGAGGTTGCTTCGATAAATTAATTGAAAATAATTTCATTGATACATTTAGGTACATTTATCCGGATAAAGAAGATGCATATACATGGTGGTCCTATTTCAGTAAAGCTAGAGAAAGAAATATTGGTTGGAGAATTGATTATTTTTGTACATCTGACAAACTTAAAGATGATTTAAAGGATGCTATTATCTATAGTGATGTTTTTGGCTCAGATCATTGTCCTGTTGGAATAGAAATTTTTTAGTATGATTTAATTTACTTTTCATTATTAACATAAAAAAGAGATAGACTTTTTTCTATCTCTTTTTTATCTATATAATATTAAACTATTTTAGTTGTCCAATTTTCGCAATTCCAAACGTCAGTAACAATATCATGATAAAAATCAGGTTCATGACAGATAATTAATAGACTACCTTTATATGCTTTAAGGGCTCTTTTGAGTTCTTCTTTAGCATCAACATCTAAATGGTTAGTAGGCTCATCTAATATTAGAATATTAGATTCTCTATTTATTAATTTGCAAAGTCTAACTTTTGCCTGCTCTCCACCACTTAGTACAACTACTTTGCTTTCGATATGCTTTGTCGTTAAACCACATTTAGCAAGAGCAGCTCTAACTTCATATTGAGTATAGGAAGGGAAGTCCTGCCAAACTTCATCTATACATGTTTTATAATTTGCTTCCTTTATTTCCTGTTCAAAATATCCAATATGCAGATAATCACCTAATTCTACAGAACCAGTAATTGAAGGTATTTGTCCTAGAATACTCTTTAAAAGTGTTGTTTTCCCTAAACCATTAGCACCTATAAGTGCAATTTTTTGACCTCTTTCCATTCTAAGGTTTAGAGGCTTAGAAAGTGGTTCAGTATACCCTATAACTAAATCTCTAGTCTCAAAAATTAGTTTGCCAGAAGTTCTAGCTTCTTTAAAGCTAAACTCTGGTTTAGGTTTTTCTTTAGCAAGCTCTATAACGTCCATATTATCAAGTTTTTTCTGTCTAGACATTGCCATGTTTCTTGTAGAAACTCTAGCTTTGTTTCTAGCAACAAAATCCTTTAAATCAGCAATTTCCTGTTGTTGTCTTTTATATGCAGACTCAAGTTGTTGTTTTTTTGCTTCATAGACCTGCATAAAGTTATTGTAGTCACCCACATATCTGTTAAGCTCCTGATTTTCCATATGGTATATTAGATTTATTACACTATTAAGGAATGGGATTTCATGGGATATTAATATAAATGCGTTTTCATATTCTTGTAAATATCTCTTAAGCCATTCAATATGTTGTTCATCTAGGTAGTTTGTAGGTTCATCTAGAAGAAGAATATCAGGTTTTTCTAATAGAAGCTTTGCAAGTAAAACTTTTGTCCTTTGTCCACCACTTAAATCATGAACGTCCTTATCTAGACCAATGTCTTCTAATCCCAAACCTCGACCAATTTCATCGATTTTAGCATCTATAATATAGAAATCATTGTTGGTTAGAGTATCTTGAAGTGTACCTAATTCTTCAAGTAACTTTTCTAATTCTTCTGGTGATGCATCAGCCATTTTGTCACATATATTGTTCATTTCGATTTCCATATCAAAAAGATATTGAAATGCTGTTCTTAAAACGTCCCTGATGCTTTTACCTTTCTCAAGTACTGTATGTTGGTCTAAATATCCTATTCTAACATTTTTTGCCCATTCAATATTTCCTTCATCTGGCTCTAGCTTTCTAGTAATTATATTCATAAAGGTAGATTTACCTTCACCGTTAGCACCAATTAATCCTATGTGCTCTCCTTTTAATAATCGGAAGGATACATTATTAAAAATTGCCCTATCTCCGAACCCGTGACTCAAGTTTTTTACAGTTAAAATACTCATTGGTTTCCCCTCTCTAAATTGTAAACATTATAATTTATTTATTTTGTAATTAAAATTCATTAATAATTTTTCCAAATAAGAATAAAAAATAAAATTTGCATACATAATAGATTATATATGAGATAAAAAAAATTTAAAAGAAAAAAATAATGTTAATTTTGTTTGCTTTATTATAATTAACGTGATACAATTACTTTGGTGTTAAAAAGTCATGAAAGCTAAGAAAAACAGTTTGACGGCCTCTTATTGTTGGCTTTAGGTTTAAATTAGTTTAGTAAGTTTTCTACTTTTTATCGAATATTATTTTTAAGGAGGCCATAAAATATGGTAGGAAAAGTAAAATGGTTTAATGCAGAAAAAGGTTTTGGATTCATCGAGCGTGAAGATGGAGATGACGTATTCGTACATTTCACAGCAATCCAAGGATCAGGATTCAAAACTCTTCAAGAAGGTCAACAAGTTGAGTTTGATATCGTTGATGGAAACCGTGGACCACAAGCTGCTAACGTAACAGCGAAATAGTTTAATTATATATATAAATAAGCTAACATTAAAAGGTCTTTATCCCAGTCATTTGGAATAATGACCTTTTTTTCTGGGTATCATTAATATAGAATAAACTGTACTAGTTTAGTTTTATTGAAATAAAAGGAGATTGATAATTATTGAAAACATTTGCAGAGTTTGAAATTAGTAAAGAAATACTTAAAGCCATTACAGATATGGGCTTTGAAGAAGCAACACCTATTCAACAACAGACTATTCCTACTGCACTAGAAGGAAAAGATGTTATTGGGCAGGCACAAACAGGAACTGGAAAAACTGCAGCCTTTGGAATTCCACTTGTTGAGAAGGCAGATAGTAATAATCCACAAATACAAGGATTGGTTTTAACGCCGACTAGAGAGTTAGCTATGCAGGTTGCAGAGGAGCTAAACAAAATTGGAAATATAAAAGGAATTCGTGCACTGCCTATTTATGGTGGACAAGACATAAATAGGCAGATGAAGGCTTTAAAAAAGAACCCACAGATTATTGTTGCAACACCTGGTAGATTTATGGACCATATGAGAAGAAAAACTGTCCAGCTTAAAGGAATCAACTTAGTTGTATTAGATGAGGCTGATGAAATGTTAAATATGGGTTTTGTTGAAGACATAGAGACAATATTAAAAGAAGTGCCAACAGAAAGACAAACCTTACTATTCTCAGCAACAATGCCAAAACCAATTCAAGCATTAGCGCATAAATTTATGAGTGAGCCTGAATTTATTGCTGTAAAATCTTCAGAGATAACTGTACCGAACATAGTACAAGAATATATAGAAGTGCCAGAGAAACAAAAATTCGATGTTCTTTGTCGTTTGCTAGATATTCAAGGTCCAGAGCTTGCAATTGTCTTTGGAAGAACTAAAAGAAGAGTTGACGAACTATCAGAAGCTTTATCTAAAAGAGGATATGGTGCAGAAGGTATACATGGGGATTTAACACAGAGTAAGAGAGATAGCGTATTGCGTAAGTTTAAAGAGGGAACGATAGAAGTGCTGGTAGCAACAGATGTGGCTGCAAGAGGTCTGGATATTTCTGGAGTAACTCACGTATATAACTTTGATATACCTCAAGATCCTGAGAGTTATGTTCATAGGGTAGGGAGAACTGGTAGAGCTGGTAATACAGGTTTAGCAACAACTTTTGTTTCTCCTAGAGAGATTAGCTTCCTAAAAACTATTGAAAGAGTTGCTAAAAGAAAGATTGATAAAAAGCCTATTCCTTCTTTCGCTGAGGCTATAGAAGGTCAACAAAGATTAGCTGTAGAAAAATTACTTCAAATTGTAAGAGAGAATTCTCTTAAAGCATACAAAGCTATAGCTGAACAATTACTTGAAGAAACTGATTCTGTAACCTTAGTGTCAGCTGCATTAAAAATGATGACAAAGGAACCGAATACAGCAGCGGTAATGATTACCGAAGAGGCCCCTCTTAGAACTAAGAAGCCAAGACCAGAAGGTAGTGGTGGCGGACGACATAGATCAAATAAAGGTCGATCTGATAATAAGTCCGATAGAAATGATAGAAATGATAGAAATGACCGTGGCGATAGAAATGACCGTGGCGATAGAAACGACCGCGGTGATAGAAATGATCGTAACAAGAAGCCTCGCGGTGGTTCCAATGAAAATTTCGGAAACAAAGGAAACTTCCCTAAGAAGAAGAAAAAATAATATAAATATTAAAGGAAATCTAATTGGGCTAGGTTTCCTTTTTATATTACTAAAATATTCTGACTATTTCGTGTATTTCTTGGTTGATTGACACTAACTTTCTAACAATGATAAAATATTATAAGTATAAAATTTATTTCCATTTCTAAATAGAGGTGCAATATTTAATAGTATTTAAGTGGAGTGAAGCGACTGTGAAGCTTAAAGAAAGGAAATGTTGCCGAAATATATAGTTGATTGCTTTAAGGCTATATATTGGTTTTACTCAAAATATGTGTAAAACTGTCACAATGTTATTTGTGGGGCGCTATTGAATTAATAAGGATGCATAGAGGATTTACAACATACCCTTTGCGCTCTAAACCTTTTGCAATAGCATAAGGTTTTTTTTATTTTTACGATTGGAAGTGGATAGGTTATTTATATAAAACAAAGGAGGAAACAGAGTGAAGAGAAAAGCATTATTTATAACTGTTTTAATGATACTTTTATCATCTGCAACTAGTTATGCTTCTGATGCTCAAATGAATGCTGACAAATTTGGTATATGGACATTAATTCCCCCGTGAGTAGCTATCGTTTTAGCATTTGCAACTAAAAATGTTGTAATTTCATTATTTATTGGGGTATTTTCAGGTGCATTTATTTTAGGATTAAATGATTATGGTGTTGGCGGAGCTTTTGTTCAAGGATTTTTAGGTATTATTGGTTATATTATTGATTCTTTAGCGGATTCTTGGAATGCGGGTATTATACTTCAGTGTTTAACTATTGGAGGACTTATAGCATTAATTTCTAAAATGGGTGGTGCAAGGGCCGTAGCTGAGGCCTTAGCTAAAAGAGCAAAATCACCTATTAGTGCTCAATTAGTAACTTGGGTATTAGGTTTATTTATTTTCTTTGATGATTATGCAAATGCATTAATCGTTGGTCCAATTATGAGACCAGTTACAGATAAAATGAAAATTTCTAGAGAACGTCTAGCTTTTATTATTGATGCTACTGCGGCCCCAATTGCTGGACTTGCATTAATATCTACGTGGATAGGTTATGAGATTGGATTAATAAAGGATGCATATGGAAGTATAGGGCAAGAGGTTAATGCATATGGAGTGTTTATTTCAACAATTCCATATCGTTTCTACAACATATTAATTTTAGCATTTATAGTAATATCAGCTGTGCTTTTAAAAGAATTTGGTCCAATGTATAATGCAGAAAAACGTGCAAGAACAACAGGTAAGGTTTTAGCCGATGGTGCAAAGCCTATGGCAACAGAAGAAGCCACAGACCTTGAGCCAAAACCAGGCACAAAGCTTAGTGTTTGGAATGCTATTATACCTATTGGTGTATTAATAATATCTGCTTTTGCTGGATTCTATTATAACGGTTATTTAGAATTGCTTGAAGATCCAGAAATGATTGAGATGATTAAAAACGCGCCACTTTCAATGGCTGCTATTAGAGAAACTTTTGGGGCGTCTGATGCGAGTATAGTATTATTCCAGGCTGCGTTATTTGGAAGTATAGTTGCCCTAGTAATGGGTATAAGGCAAAAAATATTTACTATTTCTGAAGGAATTGAAACTTGGATTACAGGTATGAAATCCCTTGTAATTACAGGAGTTATATTATTACTAGCTTGGTCATTGTCTGGTGTAATTAAAGAATTAGGTACTAACTGGTATTTAGTTTCTAAACTAGGAGATGCATTGCCAGCGTTTATTTTACCATCGTTAATATTTATTTTAGGGTCTGCTATTTCATTTGCGACAGGAACGTCTTATGGAACTATGGGTATTTTAATGCCATTAACAATTCCATTAGCTTTTGCAATAAATCCAGATCAAAACTTTATAATTATGTGTGTTGGGGCGGTTTTAACAGGAGCAATTTTCGGAGATCATTGTTCACCAATATCCGATACAACAATTCTATCTTCTATGGGGGCTGCCTGTGATCATATGGATCACGTAAAAACTCAAATAGTGTATGCTTTAACGGTAGCGCTTGTTACAGTAGTATTTGGATATATTCCAGTTGGATTAGGTTTACCTGTAATACTAGTTCTTCCAGTAGCTATAGTTGTTATTGCTGGTATTATTCATGTATTCGGTAAATCGGTTAAGGAAAAAGATCTAGAAAAGGCTACAGCTTAGAAATAAATAATTAAATTATCGAGGGTTAAATTCCCTCGATTTTTACGTTTATTTGTATTTAATATGTATTACATATAAAAAAGGTAGATCTCCTGGATCTACCTTTTGTGCATAGAAATTTGCATTCATTTAAATAATTTAATTATTTAAAATATAATATGAGCAGCTAAAGCAACGATTGGTAAAGTAATTAAAGTACGTTGTATGAATATAAGTATTAAGTCTTTGATTGAAACCGGAATCTTAGAACCTAATAGTAATCCACCAACTTCTGACATATAAATTAATTGGGTTACAGAAACTGTAGCAATAACAAAACGAGTTAACTCACTTTCTATTCTAGCACCAATTACTGAGGGAAGAAACATATCTGCAAATCCTACAACTAATGTTTGTGAAGCTTCTGTGGCCTCAGGTATACGTAACAGATTTAGAATGGGAATAAAAGGCATACCTAACCATGTAAACAATGGAGTAAATTCAGCGATAATTAGAGCTATTGTACCTAATGCCATTACAACAGGCATAACTCCAAACCACATTTCAAAAACGTTTTTCATTCCACCCTTCATGAATTGCTTTAGAGACATTCCTTCACTTGCCTTTTCAATAGCTTGATTTAATCCCCATTGGAATGAGGTAAATCCTTTAGGGATCGTTTCATTAATATTGTTACTTGTATTCTCATAGTAGTTATTAGGCTTTTTAGATAAGGGTGGTATTCTAGGAATAATGATTCCTGCTACGATACCAGCAATAATAATAGTTAAATAGTATGGAACAAACAAATGTGCTAAGTTTACTTGAGAAATTACAACTAAACTGAATGTAATAGATACTGCAGAGAAGGTTGTCCCTATAACAGCAGCTTCTCTTTCTGAATAGTAACCCTCTTCATATTGCTTACTAGTCAAAATAACTCCAATAGTCCCATCTCCTAGCCATGAAGCTACACAGTCAATCGAAGAGCGACCTGGGAGTGTAAAAATAGGACGCATTATTTTAGTTAGTAAAGCACCGAAAAATTCTAATAACCCAAACTCTAATAGTAAAGGTAAGAAAAGACCTGCGAATAAAAATACAGCAAATAGTATTGGTAGTAAATCTAATAACAATAACCCACCAGTGTACTCAAACCAAATAAATTCCGGTCCAATTTCTAATAGTGTAGAGATTGCAAATAATGCACCGAATACCCTCATCATTAACCAAAAAGTAGTTACATGAAATAATCCTTTTAAAAAAGATTTATTTAATGTATATGATGGTTTAAAGATACTAGTTATTAAGCTGATAATTGCTGTTGAACATATTAATATTGTAATGATTGTTGGTAATATGTCTGCTAATAAATTTTGGACGTATTTTGAAAAAATAGCGACAGGAATAGTAATTTCACCTAAATATGAAATTGGAGTCATGAAAAGAATTACACCTATAATTGAAGGTATAAGAAATCTTAACAAATTTCCAGTACTAAATTTAGAATTTTGTTTTATCATTTTATTCTTTGTCTCCTTTTGTGTAGATTGTATTTATGCAACTGGAATATTTTAATATAAATCCTATTAGAATACAACAGTTATTATATTACATAAGATTTTTTAAATGTAAAAACAGTTTAATTAAAACTAAAGAATAAAATTCCAGGAGATTTGGTTCTGTATTTAACATGGTTTCAAAAAAGTAGGTGATCTTATTTGGTTAAAACCCGTACTTGCAAAATACTTAATTTTACATCCAACATCTTGGAGAGAAAAGAGTGGTAAAGGAGTAAATATTATTACATAAAAAGTATATATATACTCTAATTTAATTAATTACTAATTGGCCCATATATTACAAATAGAACAATAGGATAATGTATTATACAATTGAGTCTAGAAATGATGCTCGCAAACTCAAGATGCATATATCAAAATAGTCTCTAATACATATATAAATCTGAATCCTTAATATTGAGCATTATTATCAAGTTGATAACATTAATCCTTAGGATTTTGTTATAGATTAACTAAAAAACTACTATCACAAAAAAGAAAGGAGGAGGGATTATGCCCTCTATTAAAAAAGCATTAGTGTTGTTATTAGTTCTAGCTTTAATGGTACCAGGTGTATCAGTATTCTCCTTTGCTGAAGCAGGAGAAACAGGAAATGAGCCTGTAGAAGTAACTGAGCAAGAAGGAACCGTTGAAGAAGAAGAAACAGAGGAAGAAATAGACGAAGAACAAGAAACAGACGAAGAAGATGAAGAAGGTGAAGAAGAAGCAGATGAAGAAGAAACAGAAGAAGTAGTAGTGTTTAATGATATTAATAACCATTGGGCTAAAGATGTTATTGAAGAAATGGCAGCTAGAAATATTGTTAATGGTGTAGGAAACGGAAGTTTTGAGCCTAATAGAAATATTACAAGAGCTGAGTTTGCTACTATTGTTCTTAAATCTTTAGATTTAGAACCTCATACAAGCGAGATTCCATTTAAAGATGTAGCTACAGGAAGTTGGTACTATGAAAATATAGTTAGTGCTTATCATTATGGACTTGTAGCAGGTTATGGAGACGTATTTAAGCCTAACCAAACAATTACTAGACAAGAGGCATTTACAATAATTACAAATGCTGCGAAATTTGCTGGAATGGATACAGAAATATCAGCGGAAGCTAAAGAAGCACGATTAAGCAAATTTACAGATAGAAATCAAGTAAGTACATGGGCTAAGAATACAGTTGCTTTCTGTATAGAAAATGAAATTGTTGTAGGATATAATAATTTATTAAGACCTACGGATAACATTACTAGAGCAGAGTCAGTAACTATTGCAAAAAGGTTGTTAGACATAGTTGAAGAAGATCTAGAGACTCCAGAAGATCCAGAGACTCCAGAAGACCCAGAGACTCCAGAAGACCCAGAGACTCCAGAAGACCCAGAGACTCCAGAAGACCCAGAGACTCCAGAATATCCTGAGAACCCAGAAAACCCTGAGAATCCAGAAAACTAAATCTATAAATAATAAAAGTGGCTCAATACTATTGAGGCACTTTTACTTTAGATGGTATGTATACATAAATTAATATATAAGACATATAATAAATTTTATTATAAGCAATAATTTAACAGAATATATATTGACAACTATCTATGTTTTTTATATTCTATACATAGATACATTTAAATGTGTCTATAAAATACTCAAATAGGAATAAAATTAAATATAAGGAAGGACGTATATGAAATGAAAGACTATGCAGAGATATTTAAAGCGTTATCGGATGAAGGACGTTTAAAAATATTAAAATTTATTTCAGGTTGTGAAAGATGTGCCTGTGAAGTACAAGAGCAACTAGATTTGACACAGCCTACTATATCTCATCATATGAAAATACTTACACAAGCAGGAATAGTTAATTGCGAAAAAAAGGGAAGATGGATGCACTATTCCGTTAATAAAGAAAAAATGTTAGAGGTTTCAGAGTTCATACAAAGTGTCGTTGTATGCAGTGATGATACAATTATAAATAATTTTAAGGAGTGTGACTAAAATGGCTAAGAAACAAGAAAATACAGGTGCAGAATTAGGTTTCTTTGGAAGGTATTTAACACTATGGGTAGCCCTGTGTATTGTTATAGGTGTAGCTGTTGGACAATTTCTTCCGGTTGTTCCAGAAACCTTAAGTCAGTTTGAAAGAGCAAATGTATCAATACCTGTGGCTATACTTATATGGCTAATGATATATCCTATGATGCTAAAGATTGATTTTTCAAGTATAGTAGAAGCAACTAAAAAACCAAAGGGACTCATTGTAACCTGTGTAACTAACTGGCTTATTAAACCTTTTACTATGTATATAATTGCTGCCTTTTTCTTCAAAGTAGTTTTTAGTCACCTAATACCAACTGGATTAGCAGATGATTATTTAGCGGGGGCAGTTTTACTTGGAGCTGCACCATGTACAGCTATGGTATTTGTTTGGAGTCATTTAACAAAAGGAGATCCTGCCTATACATTAGTTCAAGTAGCAGTTAATGACCTTATTTTACTAGTAGCATTTACTCCGATTGTTGCTTTTTTATTAGGAATTACCAATGTAGTAGTACCATATGAAACCTTGTTCTTATCGGTTTTTCTATTTATAGTAATCCCTTTAGCAGGTGGATATATTTCTAGAAAGTACATTATTAAACATAAAGGATTAGATTATTTTGAAAACGTGTTTTTAAAGAAATTTGATAATGTTACTATAGTAGGTTTATTATTAACCCTAATTATTATATTTACTTTCCAAGGTGAAGTTATTTTACGTAATCCATTACACATTTTATTAATAGCAATACCTCTAACTATACAAACCTTCTTTATATTTGCTCTTGCCTATGGCTGGGCTAAAGCTTGGAAGTTACCTCATAATATAGCATCCCCAGCTGGAATGATAGGAGCTAGTAATTTCTTTGAATTAGCCGTAGCTGTTGCAATATCTTTGTTTGGGTTAGAGTCTGGTGCGACATTGGCCACAGTTGTTGGAGTGTTAGTAGAAGTTCCAGTAATGCTTGCATTAGTTAGAATTGCAAATCGAACGAGACATTGGTTTAAAGAACCAACATCAATATAAATATATTAAGTATATAGAATAGAGAGGAGATTTTTTATGAAACCAAAGGTAGGCTTTATATGTGTGCATAATTCTTGTAGATCACAGATGGCAGAAGCTTTAGGAAAGCATTTTGCAGGAGAAGTTTTCGAATCATATTCAGCAGGTACGGAATTAAGGCCCCAGATAAATCAAGATGCGGTTAGAACAATTAAGGACTTATATAGTATTGATATGAATGAAACCCAATATTCAAAGCTACTAAATGATATACCAGAAGTAGATATTATCGTTACAATGGGCTGTAATGTTGCTTGTCCATTTCTACCATCTAGACATTCGGAAGATTGGGGATTAGATGATCCATCTGGAAAAAGTGATGAGGAATTTATTAATACGGCTAAAATAATTGAAGAGAAGGTAAAAGATTTAGTTAGAAGAATTGAAAGTGGTGAAATAAATTTAAACTCTTAAATTGAAAATGACATATTTATTAGTATTATTGAAAATAATATAATAGATATATTTTTAGGAGGAACAAATGAAAAAAGCTATTTTCTTTGATCGAGATGGAGTTTTGAATGTAAATAAGCAGCATGTTAATAAACCTGAACAGCTTATGTTGTATGATGGAGTTAAGGAAGCATTGAAAAAAGCTTTTGATGTGGGATATGAAGTTTTCGTTGTTACAAATCAAGGTGGTATTGAGCTTGGACATCTTACTCATGAAAAATTAAAAGAGATTCACGACTGTTTAGAGGAACAATTAATAGGGTATTGTAAAATTAGGGAGATAGTTTATTGTCCAGATTTTAAAAAACCGAGTAAGTTCAGAAAACCAGAACCAGGAATGATACTATATTTAATTGAAAAGTACAATATAGATTTTAAAAATAGCTGGATGGTAGGAGATATGGAAACAGATATAACTGCTGGAATTAGTGTTGGGTGTAAAACAGCTAAAGTTGGTAAACTAGACCCAAGAGCGAACATTAATGAAATGGCTTTAGAAAGCAGACTTAAAAATAGGAAAGTGGATTTAGAAGCAATTGTTGAAAAAATTATTGAAATAGGGTAATACATTTAGGTATGATATGGTAAAATATGATATATTTATTAGTGATACTAATATAATATTAAAAGGCATAAAAAAATACGATATTAAAAACTTAGTTATTATTAAGGAGGAAATAAATTATGGCAAAAGAAGTTGTTGTTTTCACAAGTACTACATGTCCCCACTGTTATACAGCTAAAGATTACCTTGCAGAAAAAGGGGTAGAGTTCGTAGAGAAAAATGTTCAAAAAGACCCTGAGGCAAGAAAAGAGTTAATGCAAAAAGGTATTATGGCAGTTCCAGTTATCAAAATCGATGGAGAAATGGTACTAGGTTTTGATAAAGCAAAAATTGATAGTTTATTAGGCTAGAAAAACAACAAGACAGCAGTTAACCTGCTGTCTAATCTTTTTTATTAAATCTTATATTTTTTTAATTCTAATCTAAAGTTATTAGTTAAGGTTTCAAGCATAGATACATTATCAGTCAAATCCTTAACCTTTTCCGAATATTGAGTTACTGTTGCACTCATTTCTTCAGATGCAGCTGAGTTTTCCTCTGAAATAGCTGCTAAGGAGTGAATGTTCTCTATAACATTTGTCAATTTATTTGTCTCTGTAGACAATTGGTCTATAAGTTTTACAATAATATTTGAAACTCCAACTATTTGATTTGTAGAGTTCTGATTGTTTATTGTTACTTTATCTAAAGTGGCATTACTGCTTTCTAAGTTATTATATTGTGTTTGAATTTCATTAACAAACCCTTCAATTTGTTTAATGAAAAATACAAGATTTTTATTTATTTCACTTACTGCATCTTTCGAATCTTCAGCTAGTTTCCTAATTTCTTGAGCAACAACAGTAAATCCTCTACCTGCATCTCCGGCACTAGCAGCTTCAATAGCAGCATTTAGTGCTAGAAGGTTAGTTTGATCTGCAATGGCTTCTACTGTTGAGCTAATATGCATAATTTTAGATGCTTGAGAAGATAAGTCTTTTCCTTGGCGATTAACATTTGCAAAGTTGTTTTTTACATCATTTATCATTTTAGTTACTGACTGTACATCTCTAAAGGACATTTCAAGATTTTCAATTGAACTTTCTAGTTGATTTTTACTATCTGTTTCTTCTTCAACTATTTTATTCAATGTAGTTATATATTGATCAAGTGTAGCAACAGATCTTTCTGTTTCCTCTGCTTGATGAGTTGCGCTCATGGCTACTTCGTGTACCACACCTGAAATGGAATCTGATAATTCCTTCATATTATTTGCTATTAATGAGAATTCGTGAACAAAACTACTCATATCATCAGTTCCACCCTTGAGGAAAAGAAAATCTGTTTTTATAGTGTGTTTTGCTTCATTTAACACATCAAGCAGAGCTGAATATGAGTCTTTAGTAGTCAATGTAGTTTTGCTACCCAAATCCAAAGATTTAAATTTATTTATTTCATCTTTTACAACATCATTAGGTTTTGTAGCTATCATACCAACAATATATGTGAGAATAAAGGAGCTTACTGGTATTGCAAGTTTAAACCCAATATTTAATGGATTGTCTACTAACATTAACATTGCAAACAAAAATAATGAAGGTATAAAACTTATTTTAAAAGGAATACTTTCAATAACCCCTAAGCCTAAGATTGATGAAGTTGAGATATTTACGATTTTATCCGGGGATTTTTCTAACTTTATATTTACTACCGCATAATGTTTGTTGTCAGTTGTTTTTCCAGAATCTATAACCTTATATTCAAACTTTTCGTTAAAATAAGCAGCACTGCCTTCTAATAGGCCATAAAAATAATCAAATAATCCTCTTGATGAAACATATCTTATTTCTATTTCTTTATTGTTAATTTCCTTTGCAATAAGGCCTGGAGGGTTAGCGCCCTTAACCATCTTAGTCAATTGTTTATGTACATCATCCATCATCATTAGAAAGCCTTTTAAGCTATATCTTTCAAAGTATGATGGAAACCATTTTTGAAAAGAACTAATGTTTTGCCTACCGACTTCTCGCCAAATTTGATTAACTGGCTTATTAATTGTTTTTGAAATAGAATCAAATACTTTGAAAATTTCATTATCTGGAATATCCTCTAGTGGTGTTATAATCCTATCTTTATCCCAGTTTACTGCTAGTAATGCTTTTTCAAAAGTTTCGTTACCATAAATTGCTTTTAAGCTGTTTAGCCAAGTTGTAACCACTGTTCCCTTCATAAATTCACCCCTTAGTAGACTTAAAAATACATATTATATTAAAATTAGACAATTCTATTAATACAAATTATATCAAATAAAATATTAATAAAAAAGAAATTTAGTTGCTGAATAGATTATATTTCCAGAAAATTTGTATAAGTTATGTTATAATATGTTTATTATCTTACTTAAGGATGTGAGACTTAATTGTCAGCCATATTGTTTCAAATGTTTAATTTAATATTAGTTTTGGCTTTATTAACTGTACCAGTTGTAATAACTGTACTGTTACTTCGCCATTTTAGCAGAAAAGATAAACCAGCTATCCAACATGAGGACTACCTTATTCAAAAAATAAGAGAACTAGAAAAACGCATTGAAGAATTAGAAGAACGACTATAGGGAAGGATGAAGAGAAATGGAAAAACAAAAAGTAATATTTAGTGGTGCTCAACCAACAGGGAGTTTAACTCTAGGTAATTATATAGGAGCTATACAAAATTGGAAGGCCTTAGAAAAAGACTATAATTGTCTATACTCTATTGTAGATTTACATTCATTAACAGTAAGACATGACCCGAAAGCTTTTATGCAAGCCAATCTATCTTTCTTAGCACAATATTTAGCTAGTGGTTTAGATCCTGAAAAAAATATCATCTTCTTTCAATCCCATGTGCCTCAGCATGCTGAATTGAGTTGGATTTTAAGCTGTAATACATATATGGGTGAGCTAAATCGTATGACTCAGTTTAAAGAAAAATCTGATAAACACAAGGATAACATAAATGCAGGGTTATTTACATACCCAGCACTTATGGCAGCAGATATATTATTATATAAAACAAATCTTGTTCCGGTTGGGGAAGATCAAAAACAGCATTTAGAGTTAACTAGAGATATTGCTTTGAGATTAAACAATGTTTATGGTGATATATTTGAAATTCCAGAAGTATACATACCTAAAGTAGGGGCTAGAATAATGAGTTTACAAGAGCCTACTAAAAAAATGTCTAAATCTGATGATGATGTAAACGGTACCATATATCTACTAGACCCTAATGATGTTATAATTAAAAAATTTAAAAGGGCAGTAACTGATAACGAAAATAAAGTAGTGTTCAGGGATGAACAACCAGGTATTAAAAATTTAATGACTATATATTCAAAGCTAGGAAATCTTACATTAGAAGAGGTTGAAGCAAAATACCAGGGCAAAGGGTATGGAGCATTTAAAACAGACGTTGGGGAACTAATCGTTGATTATATTAGTCCGTTTAAGCAAAAATATGAAGAGTACATGAATAATAGTGATTACTTAGAAAAAATATATAAAAGCGGAGCAGAAAGAGCGAGAGAAATAGCAGAGAGAACTATGGTGGAAGTAAGAGAGAAATTAGGTTTAGTTAAGTTATAAATACATAATATTCCAACATAAATAAAAAATTGCGAGTTAGAATACTACTGAGGTGATATAAATGTCAACTAGAAAAAACCCAGTAGTACCAGAAGCTAAACAGGCACTAATGTCCTTTAAGTATGAAATGGCCAAAGAACTAGGTCTAGAAAATCAAACCTATGCTGGTTATGTTGGTGGACATATGGTAAAGAAAATGATTGAAGAAGCTGAAAAATCTTTAACTCATCTTGGAAGGTCTTAGGACCTTCCAAATTTTTAAAGTCTGTTATATTGTTACATTGACTAATTTTATATTAGAGCTTATTATTGAATTAATATTATAAATTTATTTTTAACTAGGGGAAGTGATAAAGTTGAATAATATAAGGATGCATATTATTATACTTTTGTCCTTTATAATTGTTGGGGTTGCCTTAGTTCTACAGTTAGAGCAGGATTTTAATGTACCTGATGAACCGGGGTCACCTTTAAATAGAATTCAAGATCAGGAAATAATAGATTTGCGTAAAGTAAATGAGGACATGCGTACTCGAATAGTTCAACTAAGACAGCAAGTAGATGAATATGAGGAAGAGAGCAGTTCAGAGAACTTAATTCTATCGAATTTAAAGGCTCAAGTAAGAGGATATAGATTAATAGCTGGAAATGTAAATGTAAAGGGCCCTGGAGTCATTATAACAATTGAAGGTTCAACCGATGATAATATTGCATACATTGTTGAACAAAGAAGATATTTATTAAATCTTGTTAATGAACTTAAGGTATTTGGGGCGGAGGTTATTTCTATTAATAATCATAGAATCATTAATAGAAGTGATATTGTTTTAGCAGGAAACCATATTAATGTTAATGCAACACCAATTGCACCGCCATATGTAATTAGAGTTATTGGGGATACACAGAATTTAAGAAGATATATAGATTATAGGACTGTTTTATTTGAGCTAATGCAGCGTGACAATATTAATTATGATATAAAATTTACTGATGATGTGGAAATACAACCTATAACAAGGGAAAAATCTATTCAATTTCTTCAAATTGCTGAAGAAAACTGAATAGATTTTTTTTAGGGTTTTATTATAAATGATCTTTAATAAAGATAACAGAGACCTAATGCCTTTGGACCTAAATGGGCTCCAACAACTGGACCTAAATCATCAATAGTAACTACTGCGTTAGGAAACTTTTCTTGTAAAGTCTCTTTTACAGCTTGTGCCTCATCCAATGCATATATATGAGCGACACTTATTCTAAAAGCATCTTGAGGAATAAGCTCTATCATTTTTTCCATTGCCTTTTTCTTTCCGCGGGTTTTAGCAACGCCCTCAAGTTTACCATCTACTAAAGCAATAATAGGTCTAATATTTAGTAGGTTAGCAAAGAATGCTCCCGTATTAGAAAGACGACCACCTTTTTGTAGATAGTCTAGTGTGTCTACCGTAAGGCATATGCTGGACTTTTTCTTTTGTTCTTCTATTTTACTTACTATTTCAGCTCTAGTATGGCCTTTTTGTATCATGTTTAATGCGATTTCAACAAAGGCCTTAAGATTTGATGCAGTTGATTCTGAATCAATAACTGAAATTTTACTTTCATCAACTATTTTAGCAGCAGAATTAGCACTATTAAAAGTTCCGCTTAATTTAGATGAAATTGTAATAACAATAATCTCTTTATTTTCTTCAATTGCTTTTTCATATTCCTGTACAAAAGCACCTATTGAAGGCTGTGATGTTGTAGGAAAGTCCTTTGCATTAGCTAATCTATTAAAGAAGCTTTCATACTCTCCAACAAAACCTTCTGTTTCAATTTCTCCTTCGAAATGCACAGATAGAGGAACCACTACAATACCTTTATCCTCAACAAAGGACTTATTTATGTAAGATGTACTGTCGGTAATAATTTGAATATTAGACATTTAATTACACCCCTTATATTAGATTTAATAAGATATATTATAAGATTATAATACCAGATACTAATACTAGAAGCAAATATTTTTTGTTTGAAGTAGTTCGAGTTGCTCATATAAAAGGGCTCATATTTAATTATATATTAAATGAAAAAAATGAAGAAAAAAGAGGAAAAATGTTGATGAAAATTTAGTTATAAGGTTATTGTTTTTAAAATAAACTTGTGTTAATATGTTTTTGGATAGTATCGTAGAACTATACCATTATTATGAAAATGTAATTATAACTTAATAGGTATTGCTCTGAGCCTTGAAGGACCGAGACAAAGTCACCATAAATATAAATTCTCATGCCCTCTTCTGTAATGCTCAGAAAGGGTATAATTTTTTTTGCACTTTTGATTGGTTAGACCAGTGGAGCAACTAGACATTTAATAATATATAAGCAAAAGGAGAACGTTCATGGTTATTGGGTTTGTCGGAGCAGGTAAAGTTGCTAAAAGCTTTGGGAAGTATTTAGCAAAAAACGAAATATCTGTAAGAGGGTATTACAGTAGAAGTTTGTCTTCTGCTCAGGAAGCAGCAGAGCTTACTAATTCAGTTGCTTTCGATAGTGTTAAAAACTTAATAAAGGAATGTGAATTGGTATTTATTACTACTCCAGACGATGCTATTGAAGAAGTATGCAATCACATTGCAAAAGATGTGGGCTTTAAAAAGGGACAAATAGTAGCTCATATGAGTGGAGCTGCAAGCTCTAATATATTAAAGAGCGCGAGGGACCAAGAGTGTTTTACTTACTCGATTCATCCCCTACAGGCATTTGCTGACGTAAATAAGGCAGTAGAAGATCTAAATAAAACTCCTTTTGGCATTGAAGGTGATGAAGGAAAGTTAAATGATGTAATTAATTTAATTCAAAAATGCGGTAATGAATACTTTATAATCAGTAAGGAAGACAAAGTACTATATCATGCAGCAGCATGCATTGTTTCAAACTATTTAGTTACATTAATGGATGTTGGAGTATCATTTATGAAAGCTGTTGGTATAGATGAAAAGAAGGGCTTTGAAGCTTTATATCCTTTAGTATCTGGTAGTTTGCAGAATGTAAGAAAACTTGGAGCAGCAAGTGCTTTGACTGGACCTATAGCAAGAGGTGATTTGAAAACAGTAGAGCATCATTTAGAGGAAATTGAAAATAAGTTACCTGAGCTCTTAAAAATTTATAGTGTGCTTGGAAAAGCGACTGTAGATTTAGCTAGTAAAGAGAAAATAAAAGATATTAAAACTATTGAAAAAATGAAAAATATTTGGAAAGAGGGATAAAATGAACAGATTTACAACGGCTTCTTTTATAAAGGCAAAAAAAGATGGTGATAAGATATCTATGTTAACAGCTTATGATTATTCAATGGCCAAGCTTATAGACGAAGCAGGGGTGGATAGTATCCTTGTAGGAGACTCTATGGGTATGGTTGTACTTGGATATGAAAATACTCTGCAAGTCACAGTTGATGATATAATACATCATACTAAAGCTGTTGCAAGAGGAGCAAAAAGAGCGTTGGTTATAGCTGATATGCCATTTTTATCCTATCATATTAGCGTTGAAGATTCTGTTAGAAATGCAGGTAGAATGATTCAAGAGGGAAATGCTCATGCAGTAAAACTTGAAGGTGGTTTAGAAGTAATTGATAAGGTTGAAGCTATCGTTAAAGCACAAATCCCTGTAATAGGGCATCTTGGATTAACCCCGCAATCCGTAAATGTTATGGGTGGATTCAAAGTTCAGGGTAAGGATGAGGCTCAGGCTAAAAAAATAATAGAAGATGCAAAATTACTTGAAAAGGCTGGAGCTTTTGCTATAGTATTAGAATGTGTTCCTGAAAGGCTTGCGAAAATAGTTACGGAAAGTGTTAACATACCAACAATAGGTATTGGTGCAGGAAAGTATTGCGATGGACAAGTTCTTGTAACTCAAGATATGTTAGGAATGTTCACTGATTTTACTCCGAAATTTGTAAAGAAATACAGTGAAGTAGGAGCGAGTATTAAAGGTGGAGTTCAATCTTATATAGATGAAATGAAAAAAGGCTTATTCCCAGAGGAAAAACACACGTTTGCTATAGATGAAGAAACTCTAAAAAAACTTTACTAATAAATAATTTAAATCAAAGGCAGGGAGATTAATGATTCAGATAGTTTCTACAGTAGAAGAAGTACGTAATATTGTAAAAGCTGAAAAAGCTAAAGGTAAGTCAATCGGATTTGTACCAACAATGGGATTTTTACATGAAGGTCATGTTTCACTAATTAAAAAGGCGAAAGAAGAAAATGACTTCGTTGTAGTTAGTATTTTTGTAAATCCAACTCAATTTGGTCCAAATGAAGATTATAGTATTTATCCAAGAGATTTAGATAGAGATTCGAAACTATCTGAACATGGTGGAGCAGATTTAATATTTCATCCAACGGTAGATATAATGTATCCGAAGGGGTCAAAAACTACTGTTGAAGTTAGTGATATTACTGAAAGACTATGTGGTGCATCGAGACCAGGACATTTTAAAGGCGTTACAACTGTTGTTACAAAATTATTTAACATAGTTGCGCCTCATAGAGCATATTTTGGTGAAAAGGATGCACAACAGCTTACTGTACTACAAAAGATGGTGAAGGATTTAAACGTAGATATTGAAATTGTACCGTGTCCAATTGTACGTGAAGAAGATGGCCTGGCAATGAGTTCTAGAAACGTTAATTTAACTTCTGAGGACAGAAAGGCAGCTCTTGTATTATCAAGAAGTTTGAGGACTGCTAAAGAAAAAATATTGCAAGGTGAAAAAAATGTTGGTACAATACAATCATTGATTAAATCTATTATTGAAGAAGAGCCACTAGTAGCTATAGATTATATAGAAATTGTTGATGGATACACGCTAGAACCAATTGAAGCAGTAAATGGAAAAGTGTTAATTGCTTTAGCGGCTAAGGTAGGGAAAGTTAGACTAATAGATAACGTTATAATGGAGGGATAATCAAAATGCTATTAAATATGTTTAAATCTAAACTTCACAGAGCTACAGTTACACAAGCAGACCTGAACTATGTAGGTAGTGTTACGATTGATGAAGATTTAATGGACTTGGCAAATATTTTGCCTAATGAAAAAGTTCAAATTGTAAATAATAACAATGGTGCAAGACTTGAAACATATGTTATTAAGGGACCTAGAGGAAGCAAAATGGTTTGCCTAAATGGGGCTGCAGCAAGATTAGTTCAACCTGGAGATAAAGTAATCATTCTTGCTTACACTTGGTTAAGTGAGGAAGAAGCAAGAAAGCATGAACCTAGAGTTGTAATACTTGGTGAAAATAACGAGGTTGAATCAGTAGATTATAAAGAATTCCATAGTACTAAATTATAATATTATAATTTGTATTCGAGAGAGACCGAGGTCTCTCTTTTTGGTCTAATTAACCATTACAATAATAGGATCTGCTATATTATAAGTTTTAAGCTTCCCTAGAATATTATTTGACTCATTTACTGCATATACGTTAAGAATTTGAGTTCTTAATTTATTTGGATCCGTATCCTGAAGAGAATCTGGCATAGAGGAAATAAATGTATTATTAATGGCAGTAACCTGCTCTGTATCGCCGTTTAAATATTCTATTATAAACTTTTCTACTTGATCTTCAGTGTTAAGTATTCCCCAGATAACGTTTCCAACTTCTTTAATATACTCAGTCTCAACGACTATTTCAGAATTACAAGTATCTATTTTGTTAATTAATTTAAAGTTATCATAGTTCCCATTATTATAATTATATCCCCCTAAAATGTAGTGGTACTTATTGTAGCATAACACTAGATTAGTTTCTTTACACACGTTAAGAATTTCAATTTGATGGGAGGAAATGTTGCTCTTAACTGCTTCTTCTAATGTTGAATATGTTGGTTTACTACTACATCCTGAAAATATTGATGCAAACATTATAAAGCAACTTACATATATGAAAATACGTTTCAACTATATCACCCTTTAACATAATATTGTAATACAACTTATAATTTATTATGGTTAATTATTAAATTAATATATATGATATTTAAAATTTAAAAATTATTTTTAAAAAATATAGTCTAATGGAAAATTAAATAGTGAAACCTATTAAAAGATATCAATCCTACAAGTACTTTGTTGAAAATATCTATATATGTTAAAATATAAAAGTATAAAAAAGGAGGTTGGATGGTGGACATGAAATCTTTAATTGACATTTCGAAAGTAAATATAAATGGTGTACCTTGTATACATATTAAACCTAGTTTTGAAGAAGGGGATCTATCAACGGTTTTTTTATATCACGGTTGGTCATCAAACAAAGAAAATTTTAAATTTATAGCAACTGTTTTAGCATACCATGGATACAGGGTTATAGTACCCGATGCTGTAGATCATGGGGAAAGAGGCTTATTAGATTATGAAAAGATTGAAGCTTTTAGAGATAACTTTTGGAGAGTTGTTTTTGAAACAGTAGAAGAATCTAAAGGTCTAATTGATAAGGCAATTAAACACTTTGGGGTTCATGAGAATAGAATTGCGGTTATTGGGAGCTCTATGGGTGGATTTATAAGTAGTGGAATATTTTCAAATAATAGCAATATTAAGTGTATTATTAATATGAATGGCGCATGTGCTTGGGAGAATGCAGAGTATTGTTTTAGAAAGCTACATAATATTGAATTTACAACTGAAGAGCAGATGAAGTATATTAAGGAAAATGATCCGATAAAAAATAAGGATAAGTTTTATCCAAGAGGAATATTACTTTTACATGGGGACAGTGACACTCAAGTTTCTATAGAAACCCAAAGATATTTTTACAAGGAAGTTAGAAATAGCTATGGAAGTAGCAATAATATCCAATTAATAGAATCACCTGGCTTAGACCACTATAAAACTGTTAAAATGTTAGAGGATAGTATTTGTTGGCTTCAGAAATTTCTATAGCATTTTTTAGTAGAATGACTAAAAAGGGGGAGTAGCTTTGAATAAAGAGGGTTTTAATAAATTGTATTGGGGTTTTCTATTTATAATGTTTGATTTTAGATTAGCAGGTTTTGATATTTTACCTGATATAGTAGGATATATTTTATTTGCCATGGGTTTTGGCCTTTTAATAGAAAGTAGTTTTCAGTTTAGTAAGGCAAAAAAATATAATTTTATTTTAATATTTTTATCATTGTTCCAAATTTATGAACCCCAGGTTCAACAACAGACGGGGATTAATTTGGGGTACTACGGGGCTTTTGGAATTATTGTAGGTATAGGGGCTTTTGTGTTAGGTCTATTGACTATATATCACTTATTTATGGGTATTAAAGAAATGGCTGAGCAAGCAGGAGAAGAAAGTGTTTTTGATGATATATATGCTGAGGCCGATAAAAGATGGAATCAGTATTTAGTTTTAAGCATAGCCTCCCTAGCTGGCTTTGTTGTTATGTTTATTCCTGTAATAAATCTATTTTACATTATGGGAATTTTAATAGCATCTATAGCATTGATGGTTGCATTTATGAAGTTTATGAAGAAGTGCTCATATAATTTTTAGTAGTTTATATTCGATAATTTATTTCCACTTATAGAAAATTATGGTTTTAAAATATATTGAAAATCAAATAAATAATAGTTTAGAAGTAAAAATTGTTAAGTGTAGGCACACCCTACACTTTTTCTATTGTTTTACAACTTTTAAAAATAGGAGTAGAATTATATTGTAGAATTTTATAGTTTAGAAAGGGGTTGGTAATTTGACAATAGATGAGTTGCAAAGCAATATTAAATTTATAGTAGAGATAGATAAATTAAAAAGTGTATATAGGCAGACTCTTTTGACTGACAAATCTAGATATGAAGGGGATGCGGAGCATTCGTGGCATTTAGCTACTATGGCTTTTTTACTTAAAGATTTTGCTAATGATCCTAATGTTGATATTTTAAAGGTTATAAAGATGGTACTAATACATGATATTGTCGAAATTGATGCGGGAGATACATATTGTTATGATGTGATTGGTAATAAGGATAAAAGGGTAAGAGAGGAAAAAGCAGCGAAACGCATATTTAATATATTGCCAGAAAAACAAGCTAAGGAAATGCTAGATTTATGGGAAGAGTTTGAAGAAATGCAAACATCTGAAGCTAAATTTGCAGCGTCTTTGGATAGGCTACAGCCTATGCTAAATAACTACTATACAGAAGGAATTTCATGGAATAAGCATGGGATTAAAGTCAGTAAGGTTATAGAGAGAAATAAACATATAAAAGAAGGTTCTCCATTGTTATGGGACTTTGCTTTGAAATTAATAAATGATGCCGTGGAAAAAGGTTATCTACAGCGGGATTAGCAAAAAAATGGAGGTGTGTAATAATGAAGAATAAAATAAGTATGCTTTTTAAATCTTTAATAATAAAATTATCAATGAGTTTAAAACGTTTTCCTGAAGCCTTGGTTTTTGCAACAGCGACAGTATTTACATTGATAGCCTTAAATCATACAAACTATTCTAATCATGAGTCTTTTAGACGTATAGCTATGGTTTTTGCCCTAGGAATACCATCTTCCTTAAGTATGAAGGTATACATAGAGAGGGTGAATGGTATCCTTAGTAAAAGAATTATATTTTTAGCAGGCATTGTTGGGGCTTTAGGGCTATATTATAAATTTTTACTTTCTGAATTTAATTTAGTTACTGGTACAAGGTATATAGGAACAACCTTAGCTTTATATTTATTATTTACTGTAATACCTTATTATAATAGAAAAAAACACTATGAGCTCTATTTAGTAAATTTACTTACTAGATTATTTATTACCTATTTATACGGTGTCATACTTTTTTTAGGCCTTGCGTTTACTTTATTCACAATAAATACGTTATTTAATCTTAATTTATCGTATGAATTATATTTTGATATATGGCTTATAGTCGTTGGTATATTTGCACCTGCATACTTTTTGGCTGATATTCCTAATTATGAAGAAGACCAAATATATGATGATTATTCAAAAATATTAAGGGCCTTACTATTATACATTGTTATGCCTATAATAGTTATTTACACTTCTATCTTGTATGTATATTTCTTAAAGATATTAGTTCAAAGACAGTGGCCTGAGGGGCTAGTATCACATCTTGTATTATGGTATTCGATTGTTAGTGCAGCGGTTATTATATTGGTTTATCCATTAAGAAATTCAAATAGATGGGTGAATACATTTGTATCATATTTTCCAAAGACCATAATACCAATACTACTTATGATGTTTATATCTATTAGTATTCGTATTAATGCATATGGAATTACAGAGAACAGATATTATGTTTTTGTTACGGGCATTTGGATAGCTGGTACTATGATTTATTTTGCTTTTAGAAATAAAACAAGAAATGTGTATATAGTTATGGCGTTAATTGTAGTCTCTATCATATCAGTATATGGCCCTATAAGTAGCTATTCTATTTCAAAGATTAGTCAGAATAATAGGTTTGAGAAATTACTGAGTAAATATGATATGATTAGTCAAGGTCAAATTACTCAGGGATCTTCAGAAATATCACAAGAGGATAAACAACAAATAAGCTCAATTGTTATATATTTTAATAGTATGCATAGACTCAAAGATATGAGGGTAATACCAGATAGTTATGAAATCAAGGATATTGAAGATGCATTAGGTTTTCAGATAACATATCATTGGGGTGGACCATACGATCAAAGGGAATATTTTAGATATCATATGAAGGAAGAAGGAAGAATTATTAATGTTTCGGACTATAACTATTTTATAGAAATACCATCATATAGGGTAGTTAATATGGAAATGCTAGAGGAAAATATGTTTGTTTCATATAACAATGAAAATAGAATTTTTAAACTAAGAAAGGGTAATGTAGACGTATATACTAAGGCCTTAGATGATATAGCTAAAAACTTTGCAATTATAGCAGGAGATAAGTATGAGTTAGATAGTAATGAAATGATGTTCGAAGATAAGCTTAATAATATCACTGTGAAGTATTTAATTAATAATGTAAGTGGTTACAGAGATAAGTCATCTAATACTATTACGATTGATTATATTGACTTCAAGGTTTTAATTAAAATAGATAATAATTAGTTGGGTGGTTATAATGAAAGGGGCACTAATTAAAATAGCTAAAGAACTAAATGAAAAACAAATATTATGGGCTTTAGGTGGATCCTTAGTTTTAAAGCACTATAATCTTGTAGGAGCTCCTAAGGACATTGATATCTTTGTTCATGAAAAAGATTTAGATTCTGTAATTAAAGTCATGGAAACTATGGGTGAGAATACAGAAGTTTTAGGGAAGGGTCTATACACTACAAAATATTTTTATAAGTATGTTGTCAACAACGTAAATGTAGATATAATGAGTGGTTTTGGTATTAGACATGAAGCAGGGATTTTTAATTATAATTTTGATGAGACATCCATAGTGGATAGGATAAAATACAGAGAAGTTAACATCCCATTAACTTCTTTAGAAGACTGGTTTGTTATATACCAATTAATTCCTAATAGAGATGAAAAGGTAGAACTAATTGAACAATACTTTAATAGTGTAGGTAATGTTAATAAAAATGTGTTAGGTAATTATCTTGAGTATAATCTGCCAAGTAAAGTGAAAGAAAGAATAGTGAGTCTAATTAAAGAATAATTTATAAAAGCAACTTTTCGAAGTTGTTTTTTTTTTAAAGTCTTTTATAGCGTGGTAAGTACTATTATATGTATTTGGTAATAATATGTGTAAGAAAAAAATGTGATAGTAACCTTTATATAGCAACTACATTTAGTTTAATAAAAGACTTGATTACTATAGTTTAATAGATTATAATAAAATGAAATTTACAATTATAAAAATTTCAGTTAATACAATATTTTAATAATTTGTTCAAAAGGACTTTAATGTTAAAATATCAATAAATACAACAACAAACATTTTTTGAGTTGATATGTGTTTAGATATAAATATAGAAGTTAATGTATAAATTATTTCATTTTTATAATGAGGTCAAGCATATATATAAATAAATATAAGGAATTTAGAATATAAAGAATTTATTTAGGGGGTAAATTTATATGGTAGATTTACAGAAATTCATAGATGAGCAGTATTCTATTGTGGAGATAAATAACACAATTGCTCCGGAACTTCATAGAAGATATAATACAAAAAGAGGATTAAGAAATGAAGATGGAACTGGTGTATTAATTGGTTTAACGGAAATAGGGGAAGTACATGCCTACATAATGGTGGATGGAGAAAAAATACCCCAGCAAGGAAAACTTTTTTATCGTGGCTATGAAGTGAGTGAGCTAGTTAAGGGGTATAAACAAGAGAAACGTTTTGGGTTTGAAGAGGTAGCATATTTATTAATCTTTGGTGAATTACCTAATGAGAGTAAATTAAAAACTTTCAATGAAATACTAGGTCAATACCGGACATTGCCCCATGGGTTTACAGAGGATATGATTCTAAAAGCCCCAAGCTCAGATATAATGAATAAACTTGCGAGAAGCGTTTTAACCTGCTATTCATATGATAATAATCCGGATGACATCGAAATTACTAATGTATTAAGACAAAGTATAGAGTTGACTTCAAGATTTCCAATTATGGCGGCCTATGGTTATCAAGCAAAAGCCCATTTTTATGATAATAAAAGCCTATATATCCATTTGCCACAGGAGCATTTAAGTACAGCTGAAAACTTTTTATATATGATAAGGCCAGATAATCAATATACGGAATTAGAGGCAGAAATTCTGGATTTAAACTTAATTATTCATGCGGAGCATGGGGGCGGAAACAACTCAGCCTTTACAACTCATGTAGTATCATCTACAGACACAGACACATATTCTGCTATCGCAGCCGCAGTAGGGGCTTTAAAAGGGCCTAAGCATGGTGGAGCAAATATTAAAGTAATGAATATGATGGATGATATTAAAAGAAATGTTAAGGATTGGTCGAATGGGAGGCTGTTAGAGGATTATTTGGTTAAGATAGTTAAAAAGGAAGCCTACGATAAATCAGGCTTAATATATGGAATTGGTCATGCTGTATATACTTTATCTGATCCAAGATCAGTACTACTAAAGGAAAAAGCAACAGAGCTTGCTAAAGAGAAAGGCATGGAAGAAGAGCTTAATCTATACTTTGATATAGAGAAATTAGCACCTAATATATTAGCTGAGGTTAGAGGTATTACAGATGTAAGAACTGCTAATGTGGACTTTTACTCTGGCTTCGTTTATGATATGCTAAATATTCCAAGGGAATTATATACACCACTTTTCGCTATTGCTAGAATCCCAGGCTGGTGTGCCCATAGAATTGAAGAAATAGTTAGTGGTGGTAAAATTATTCGTCCTGCATATAAAAATGTTGCAGCGAAGCAAAGATATATTCCTTTAAACGAAAGATAAATGAAACATTGAAAAAGGGGATGAATTAATGAAATTTGTTGTAATACTTGGAGATGGTATGTCGGATTTTCCTATTGAAGCATTAGATAATAAAACTCCACTTCAATACGCAAATATACCTACAATTGATTTCTTAGCTAAGTATGGCACTGTTGGGATGGTTAAAACTGTTCCAACTGGAATGGCTCCTGGTAGTGATACGGCAAACCTTTCTGTAATGGGGTATGACCCATTTAAATTTTATAGTGGTAGATCACCCTTTGAAGCTGCAAGTATGGGTGTAGAAATGAAGGATACGGATGTTACTTTCAGGTGTAATTTAGTTACCTTGTCTGATGAGGCGATTTATGAAGAAAAAATTATGCTTGACCATAGTGCTGATGAAATAACAACAGATGAAGCTAGAATACTTATTGATTCAGTCATAGAACATTTGGGTACAGAACAAAACAGATTTTATGCTGGGGTTAGCTATAGGCATTTAATGGTATGGGACAATGGACCCTATGAGTGGGATTTAACACCTCCCCATGATATTATCGGTAAAAAGGTTAAGGATTATATGCCCAAAGGAAATCAGGCAGAAATAATAGAAGCTATGATGAAAAAGAGTACTGAGTTTTTACTTAATCATCCAATCAATGTAAAGAGGGTTGAGAATGGATTAAAGCCTGCAAACTCCTTATGGATTTGGGGTGAGGGAAAAAAACCTTTATTGTCAAGCTTCTATAATAAATATAAAATAAAAGGTTCAGTTATTTCTGCAGTAGATTTAATAAAAGGTTTGGGAATATGCGCTGGTTTGGATTCTATTGATGTAGAGGGAGCTACTGGAAATATTCATACTAACTTTAGAGGAAAGGCTGAGGCTGCAATTAATGAGCTGAAAAATGGTAAGGATTTTGTATATATTCATATAGAAGCTCCAGATGAGTGTGGACATAGACAAGAGTTAGATAATAAAGTTAAATCAATTGAATATATAGATAGTAAGGTAGTAAAGATAGTTAAGGACGGGTTAGATGAGCTTGGTGAAGACTATAAAATTATGATTTTACCAGATCACCCTACTCCACTTGTACTTCGAACACATACTAGTGACCCGGTACCATTTTTAATTTATGAAAAAAATAATGAAAAAAATTTACTGAATCAAACATATGATGAATTTAGTGCTCAAGAAACAGGCGTTTATATAGATGAAGGATATAAGCTAATGGATTACTTTATTTTAGGAACAAAAGAAGATTAGGAGGCTTAATTAATATGAAAGAGATATGCTATATAAGTACTAGAGGAGATAAAAGTGTTTTTTCTTCTTCCCAGGCAATTGTAAGAGGTATTGCGGAAGATGGAGGCCTATTTGTTCCTACAGAAATGCCTAAATTATCAAGTGATTTAAATACACTAATTGAACTAAACTATAGGGATTTAGCCTATGAGATATTAAAATTATTTCTTACTGATTTTACCGAGGAAGAATTAAAGTATTGTATTAATAGTGCTTATGATGAGAAGTTTGACACTCCTGTAATTGCCCCTATTGCCAAAGCAAAGGATAATTATTTTTTAGAATTATTTCATGGTCCAACTTTAGCATTTAAAGATATGGCTTTAACAATACTACCATATTTATTAAAGACTTCAGCTAAAAAATTAAATATTGACAGTGAAATAGTTATTCTAACTGCAACTTCAGGGGATACTGGAAAGGCAGCCTTAGAAGGTTTTGCTAACATAGATGGAATTAAAATAATTGTTTATTTCCCTCAAAATGGGGTTAGTGAAGTACAGAAAAAACAAATGATTACACAAGAAGGGTTTAATACATATGTAGTAGGTATAGAAGGTAACTTCGACGATGCCCAAAGTGGAGTTAAAAACATCTTTACAGATGAAGATTTTAATGGGAAGTTAAAAGAAAAAGGATTTATGTTTTCCTCTGCTAACTCCATTAATATAGGTAGATTAGTCCCACAGGTTGTATATTATTTCTATGCATATGCACAAATGTGTAAATCAGGTGATATTAAAGTTGGTGATGAAATTAATTTCGTTGTTCCAACAGGAAACTTTGGGAATATATTAGCAGGTTATTATGCAAAAGAGTTGGGTTTACCTGTAGGGAAATTAATCTGTGCATCTAATGAAAATAAGGTTCTATTTGATTTTATGGCTACAGGAACCTACGATAAGAAGAGAGCCTTTATTCTGACAATGTCACCTTCAATGGATATACTAATCTCAAGTAATCTTGAAAGGTTATTGTATACTTTAAGTGGACAGGATTCTAGTAAAGTTAAGGACCTAATGGATAAATTAAATAGTAATGGAGTATATAATATTAGTGATGATATGAAACAAGCTCTAAAGGACTTTGTAGGTGGATATGCTTCAGAGGAGAATACAACTAAGGCAATAAAAGATGTATTTGAAAACTCAGATTATTTAATGGATACACATACTGCTGTTGCATATTCAGTGTATAAAGAATATAAGGATAGTAGTGGAGATGATAGAAAAACAGTAATTGTTTCAACTGCTAGTCCATATAAATTTACAGCAAATGTAATGAAAGCTATAGATTCAAAATATGACGGACAAGATGAGTTTGAGCTTATGAATGAGATGGAAACACTTTCTAAGGTTATTATTCCAGAATCAATAAGAGATTTAAATACTAAGCCTATATTGCATACAACTATATGTGCAAAGGATGAAATGAAACAACAGGTTGAAAAAATATTAAATATATAATTAAGGAACCATCAATATGATGGTTCTTTTAAATAGAATATACATAAATCTCCTTATAATATAGCTTTCGATAATTTTAATAATAAAGTTTAACTAGTCTAGCTGTAGGGTAATAACTACTTTAGCTATTATATTTTCAGGAGGCAAAGAAAGATGAATAATTATGAAAATGCTTTGGATAGACTATATGTAGAAATTAAAGAAATTGCCAATCAAATAATATGGTTAGAAGCTAGTATAAAGAATATTGACTTTAGAAGTGAAAATTATGATGAGGAATAAAATGGTATATAAATTGGTGTAAATAGCTTTACAAAAAATTACTACTAGCATATAATTACCTTAATGAAAAAAATAAAATAGTTTTGCTGGGGGTGCTTAAGCTGAGAAGGAAAAATCCTAACCCTTTGAACCTGATGTAGGTAAATCTACCGTAGGGAAGCGTATATGTAAATTTGAATTTATTACGCTTGCTGTAAAGGCAAGTGTTTTTTTAAAAATAATATACAAACCTAGGGGTTTGTATTTTTTTATTTTTTGTCATTATTAGGAGGTGAAAGTATGATTGTTAATGGAAAAGAAATGGACTTTCAAGAAGGAATAACTGTTGAGCAACTATTAAACGAGCTAAATCTACCTAAGGAAAAGGTTGTAGTTGAAGTTAATCTTAATATCATTGATGTATCTACATATTCTTCAACTGCTTTAAATAAGGGAGACCGAGTAGAAATAGTCAGATTTGTTGGAGGCGGATGAAGTGAAAATTCAAGCAAATGAAAAATTTTATGAAATTACAAATAATACTACTGCCTTTGGGATAAGGGACAGTATTAAACCTGAAGCGGATATAGTGATACTAAACGGTTTTATAATTAAGGAAGATTATACTTTAAATGACGGGGATAAACTATCTTTTATTAAACGTGGTGAAATACCTACTGAACAGGAGCTGGAAAGTCTACTAGTATCTAGACATACACCAGGTGTTCACGAAAATGTAAAAAAAGCTACAGTAGGTATTGCAGGTCTAGGGGGCTTAGGATCAAATATTGCTATTTCCTTAGCTAGAATAGGTATAGGTAAGCTATTATTAATAGATTTTGATGTAGTTGAGCCTAGTAATCTAAATAGACAGCAATATTTCATTAAGCATATAGGAATGCATAAGACAGATGCCTTAAAGGATTTAATCAAAGAGATAAACCCTTTTGTGGAGATTGAAACTAAAAACATATATTTGGATAAATCAAACATTGTGGAATCTTTTAAAGATGTGGATGTTATTGTAGAGGCGTTCGATAATCCTATTTGTAAGGCGGAGTTAGTAACAACTACACTAAATATGTTAAAAGACAAGCCAATTGTTGCCGCCTCAGGACTAGCTGGATATTTTTCAAACAACTTAATACAGACAAAGAAGATTAGAGACAACTTTTATTTAGTAGGAGATGATATTTCTGAGGCCAAACCTGGAAGCGGACTAATGGCACCAAGAGTTGCAATCGCTGCCAATCATCAGGCTAATATGGTACTTAGGATATTACTAGGAGAACGAGAAATATAATTTAGGAGATGTTAGAATGGATAATTTAATTATTGGAGGTATTGAACTTAAAAGTAGATTATTTATTGGTACTGGTAAATATCCTAACCATAAATCTATGTATGAAGCAATTGAAAGCTGTGGTACTCAAGTTGTAACAATGGCTTTAAGAAGAGTTGATTTAGATAGTAAAGAGGATAATATAATAGAATTTATACCTAAGGATTGTATTTTATTACCAAATACATCTGGAGCAAGAAACGCTGAAGAAGCAGTAAGAATAGCGAGATTAGCAAAAGCTATGGGATGTGGAAATTGGATTAAAATTGAGGTGATAAGTGATAACAAATATTTATTGCCTGATAATTATGAGACAATTAAGGCCACGGAAATATTAGCTAAGGAAGGTTTTATTGTATTACCTTACATGAGTCCGGATTTAATGGCTGGTAAGATGTTAGTTGATGTAGGGGCAGCTGCGGTTATGCCCTTAGGATCACCTATTGGGACCAATAGAGGTATTAGAACTAAGGAATTAGTTCAAATAATGATTGACGAGATAAATGCCCCAATAATCGTAGATGCTGGTATAGGTAGACCTTCAGAGGCAGCCGAGGCGATGGAAATGGGAGCTGCAGCAGTTTTAGTTAATACAGCTATAGCAACTTCAGGTAACCCTATTCAAATGGCTAAAGCCTTTTCATTAGCCGTTGAAGCTGGAAGAATTGCATATAATGCGAAGTTAGGAGCTACGGGTAGTCTAGCTAAAGCTTCGTCACCTTTAACTGGATTTCTAGGAGAAGGTGATAAGTAATGGAATTATTAAACTATATGGAGAAATACAAAAACATTGATTTGTACAGTTATTTCTCTCAATTAACAAAAGAGGATGTAAAAAGAGCAATAAGCTCAAGAAAACCAAGTATTATTGACTATTTAACCCTATTATCTCCTATAGCGGGAGATTTCCTTGAGGAAATGGCCCAAAGAGCCCATACAATTTCTCTACAGAATTTTGGGAAATCAGTCTTGTTATACACACCATTATATTTATCGAATTATTGTGTTAACTTATGCTCCTACTGTAGCTTTCATAGTAGAAATAAAATAAAAAGAAAAAAATTGAATATGGACGAAATAGAGACCGAGGCTAAGGAGATTTCGGCTTTAGGACTTAAACATATTCTTATATTAACCGGCGAATCTAGAAAAGAAACCCCAGTGGAGTATATTATAGAGGCAGTTGAAGTTCTTAAAAAATATTTTGATTCTATATCAATAGAAGTATATCCTCTAAAGGAAGATGAGTATGCAAGGTTAATTGAGGTAGGTGTAGATGGACTAACTATATATCAAGAGGTATATGATGAAAAGGTCTATAATAAAGTACATATAGCAGGGCCTAAAAAAGAATACAGCTTTCGTTTGGAGGCTCCTGAAAGGGCATGTAGAGCAAAAATTAGAGGTGTGAATATTGGTGCTCTTCTAGGTTTAAACGATTGGAGAAAAGAGGCCTTTATGACTGGGGTACATGCAGATTATTTGCAAAATAAGTATCCGGAAGTAGAAGTTAGTGTTTCTCTACCAAGAATTAGACCCCATGTGGGTATGGTGAGTAATTATGATGTAGTAGAGGATAAAAACTTAGTACAAATAATGCTAGCAACTAGAATCTTTTTACCTAGGGCAGGAATTACTATATCCACTAGGGAACGAAAAGAATTGAGAGATAACTTAGTTGGTTTAGGTGTAACTAAAATGTCTGCGGGAGTATCTACAGAAGTAGGGGGCCACAGTTCAACAGAGAAGACAGAAAGTCAGTTTGATATTTCTGATACAAGAACTGTAGCTGAGATGAAGCAAATGTTACTTTCTAAAGGTTATCAACCAATTTTAAAAGATTGGATGCATATATAAATTATATTTGAGGTGTAGCCAATGAATGCTTATCGTATAATAGATGCGAATATTAATAGGGTGTCCGAGGGGATTCGGGTTTTAGAGGATATTTCTAGATTTATATTTGAAAATAAAGCTATAACTAAAGAGCTTAGAAATTTAAGGCATATTACTAGAAAAAGCTTTAAAGATGATAATATGATTAAATTTAGAGATTCCATAGGAGATATAGGCTTTGAAATTTCGGCTAATAGTAGTCTAGACAAAAAAGAATCTATTGAAAATTTGATTGATGCAAATTTTAAAAGGGTTCAAGAGGGACTTAGATGTATTGAAGAAAGCTTAAAAATACTAGGTTATTATGAAATATCTAAAGTTTATGAAAACATAAGATATAGCTCATATAATCTAGAGAAAGAGTTTCAAAAAAGAGATGTGGCTATAGATACTGATATTTACTGTATTACAGGCGAGGAATTTTCTCTTGGAAGAGACAATTTAAGTGTAGTTAAAGAATTGATTGATGCAGACATTAAAGTAATTCAATACAGAGAAAAAAATAAAAGTAAGAGTGAGAAGTTAAAGGAATGTACCGAAATAAAACAAATTACTGATAAAGCTGGAGTGACCTTCATAATAAACGACGATGTAGATATTGCCATGGCAATTAAAGCGGATGGAATACATATTGGACAGGGTGATATGCCAATTAGTGAAGTAAGAAGGCTTGTAGGTAAGAGGATTATAGGGGTATCTACCCATAACCCTGATCAAGCTATGAAGGCAGTTAGAGATGGAGCGGATTATATTGGTGTAGGTCCAGTTTTCGAAACAAAAACAAAATCTAATGTTGAAGCCTCTGCTGGGTTAGATTATATTAAGTGGGTTTCAGAAAACATTACTATACCCTACGTTGCCATAGGGGGTATTAATGAAGAAAATATTCTGTTAGTACAAAGAAATGGTGGAAAGAGCTTTGCTATGATTTCTGACATCGTAGGATCAAAGGATATTAAACATAAGATTAAAAGTATTAGAGCTAAATTAAATATAGGGGAGATGAGTTAAATGAGTTATACAACACAGATGGATGCGGCAAGAAAAGGGATTATAACAAAAGAAATGACTATAGTTGCAGAGAAAGAAAAAATGGATGTTAATGTACTTATGAAAAAAATAGCAGAGGGTAAGGTTGTTATTCCTGCAAATAAAAATCACCATTCCTTAGACCCTGAAGGAGTAGGGGAAGGTCTTAGAACAAAAATTAATGTTAACTTAGGTATTTCAAAGGATTGCCCTAACTTTGATTCTGAGCTAGAGAAAGTAAGAATGGCATTAGATATGAAAGCAGAAGCAATAATGGATTTAAGTTCTTTTGGTAAAACTGAAGAATTCAGAAAAGAGCTTATCGGAATGTCTCCGGCCATGATAGGCACAGTTCCAATTTACGATGCAGTTGGATTCTACGATAAAGAATTAAGTGATATAACTGAAAAAGAATTTTTAGATGTTGTTGAAAAACATGGTAGAGATGGTGTGGACTTCGTAACTATCCATGCTGGTATTAATAAAGAGACGGCTGCTGTATTTAAAAGAAATAAAAGACTAACTAATATCGTATCCCGAGGCGGATCTTTAATTTATGCATGGATGGAATTAAATAATAAAGAGAACCCATTCTTTGAGTATTATGATGAATTATTAGAAATTTGTGCAAAATATGATATTACAATTAGTTTAGGGGATGCATGTAGACCTGGAAGCATAAACGATGCAACTGACGCTAGCCAGATAAAGGAGCTTATGATATTAGGAGAACTTACTCTAAGGGCATGGGAGAAGAATGTACAAGTTATGATTGAAGGCCCTGGTCATATGCCATTAAACGAAATTGTAGCTAATATGATTATTGAGAAAAAACTTTGTCATGGGGCACCATTCTATGTTCTTGGACCTTTAGTTACAGATGTAGCACCGGGTTATGATCATATTACTAGTGCAATTGGTGGTGCCATAGCAGCTAGTTATGGTGCTGACTTCCTATGTTATGTTACTCCAGCGGAGCATTTAAGGCTACCAACAATAGAGGATATGAGAGAAGGTATTATTGCTTCTAAAATCGCTGCTCATGCTGCGGATATAGCGAAAAATATACCAGGGGCTATAAGTTGGGATTATGAAATGAGTAAGGCCAGACAACAGTTAAATTGGGAAAGAATGTTTGAATTAGCCATTGACCCAGAAAAGGCAAGAAGATATAGAAAAGAGTCTAGTCCAGAGCATGAAGATAGCTGTACAATGTGCGGTAAAATGTGCTCTATGAGAAATATGAATAAGGTCATGGAAGGAAAAAATATTAACATTTTAAGAGAGGATGACTAATGTTATTTGTTGTTACAAATAGGAAATTAGTTGAAACTGGTAATTTTTTAAATAAAATTGAGCAGATAGTAGCTGGTGGGGCAGGTGGGATTATTTTAAGAGAAAAGGACTTACCATTTGATGAACTACTCTTACTTGCTAAGAAAGTTAAGGCTATAACTGAAGGTTCTGCAACTAAGCTTATTATTAGTCAATCTATAGATATAGCTATTGAGGTAGAAGCTGCTGGTGTTCAATTGAGCTTTGAGCCATTTACTAACATGAAAAAACAGTTTAATGGTTTGATTGGAGTTTCAGTACATTCTGTAGAGGAAGCTGTAAGGGCAGAGGATCTAGGAGCAAGCTATTTATTAGCCGGTCATATATATACTACTGAATGTAAAAAAGGTATTGAGCCTAGAGGGATAAGTTTTATTAAAGATATAAAGGCAAAAACTACTATTCCTTTAGTTGCAATAGGCGGTATCAATGAGAATAACATTGATGATGTTTACGAAAGTGGTGCTCAAGGGGTAGCCCTAATGTCATTGATCATGGAAGCAGAGGACTGCTTTAAGAGGGTTGGAAAATTTAAGCAATTAACTAACACTAAATTTAATAAAATTGTAATATAAAAGTGCTTTTAATATGATAAAATCAAACTGTAGTTTAAAATAAAGGAAGTTTAATATAGCTTCCTTTATTTTATTTTGTAAGTATAGAATTGGGGGTTAATAAAATGAAAGACAATATTTCTTCATCAAGAACTGATAAAAAAAGAAATGGAACATCAGTTGTAGTTATTGCTGTGTTATTGATAGCGCTTATAGGGAGTGCTGTAGGGTTTAGTTACTTTGGATATAAATATATTGATGGTAAGTTTAAGCTAATTCAACAGGATGTTGAAGAAAACTTAGCCAGTGTTTTAAATGAAATACAAAGTATAAATACCAACAATATTAAGTCCATGGAAGAGTCTTTAAATCAAATGATTTTAGAAATGGAAGAATTAAAGAAAGTAGTATCTGATGCGGACAAAAGTGTTACATCTACTTCTGCAGCTCAACAGAGTTTAACTGATAAAATTCAAAACTTAGAAAAACAATTGAAGGATTTACAAAAAGGAATGGAGTTGCTTAAAGATGCGATTCGTTAGAACGATTGCAATATTTTTAATTATTGCTCTTTGTCCGCTCTTTGGAACCCTTTATTATTTTAAATCTAATGCCGAGGATTTAACGCCTTATGTAGATAAGGATAGATTTATGATTGAAATTGATAAATCCAGGGAAAGTATAAATAGGCTCCTGAGTAATAGTGTAGATTTACTTGAAAAAGCAAATCAAATGAAGGCTTCGATAGATGGCCAAAGTGCAAATGTTATTAGACAAGATCAATTGCTAAATGAAATGATCTCAAATAGTAATAAACAAAAGGCCCTTTATAGTCAAACCTATGAAAAATATATTTATGCTCCGTTAGGAAGAGTAATAGATAGCCACGTTTCTAGCAAAGCTGAGATTAAATTATATGAGGTTGTGGAATCTAATTATAGAGGGTATATTGCCAAGGTAAAACTATTTAACCCTTCTGCCTTAAATGTTAGTCTAGGAGAGGGTGAATTAGGGAAAGCAGAGACTACAAGTGCTGCTGTAAAAAGAGAGAATGCTATATTTGGAGTTAATGCTGGAGGCTTCTTCTTCTCTAACCATTCAGGAACTGGATTATATTATCCTGTTGGTAATACAATGCTAGATGGAAGGTTAATAGAAAACTTTAAAATTCCTTCGGAAGAAGGTTTGTTCTTTAGTGGATTTACAAGAGATGGTAGATTAGTTGGTGGAATATATAATTCACATGAAGAACTACTTCGTTCAGGTGCTTATTGGGGCACAAGCTTTGTACCTATATTAATACAGGACAGACAAACTCAGACAATACCTGGAAAATGGAGGAATTCAAGACAACCAAGAACTATAGTAGGGAACTTACACAATGGTGATCTATTTTTTATGGTTATAGATGGTAGACAACCAGGATGGAGTAACGGTGCTACTCTAGAAGAAATGCAAAGAAAGCTCAAGCAGCTAGGTGCTATATCTGCATATAATTTAGATGGTGGTGGGTCAACTACTATGGTATTTAAAGATAAAATAGTTAATAGACCTTCCGATGGAAAGGAAAGACTTGTTGTAACTAATATTTTAATAAGTAAATAAAATACCTAATAAGAGCCTAATCCTGAATTTTAAGGAATAGGCTCTTTATTTACATTTCTTCAATTATATTTCGTACCCATTTTTTAGAGATTACTCTAGGGATACCAAAAAATGCTTTTAGGATTTCCTCGAAGGATACGAAGGCTACAACCCAGTAAATAGGTAATTTCCATATTAGAGCACCTATAAATGCTAAAGGAACACCAATTAGCCATACACTACCCATATCTAAAAGTAAGGAATACTTTGTGTCTCCACCACCCCTAAGAATACCTACAATTAATATTGTGTTAAAGACCTTTGCACTCATAACTACTGAAAGAACCATTAAAATCCTTATTGTATTATAGCGGACTTCTTCTGATATATTAAAAAATGATACAACAAATGGGGCGGACACAAATAAGGTTAACCCTATTATAAAACCAATAATAAAGCCGATAATTGAAAACTTTTTAGCATAGGAAATAGCTGTATCATTTTTATTAGCTCCGATCTCATTACCTATCATTACAGTAGATGCATTTGCAACACCAAAAGCGATAACCATAAAAAAGTTCTGTACTGTATTTGAGATATGAATAGCCGCAATTGCTTCTGTCCCGATTCTTGCATATGCAGCTAAATACATCGTTACGCCTACAGACCATAAGCCTTCATTTAAAATAACTGGTGCTGCAGTTTTAAAGAAGCTTTTTAAAAAGTCAGTTGAAAAGCTAAACATTTCCTTGAAATTACCTGCCAAAGGATGCCCTTTATAATATATTAATCCCAATAGTAAAAACATTTCTAAATATCTAGAAAATAGGGTTGCTAATGCTGCTCCCTTAACTCCCATAGCTGGGATAAATCCCATACCAAATATTAGAATATAGTTTAATACTGTATTTAGTAGTAAGGATATACTACTAATGAGCATAGGGAGTTTTGCTTCTCCAATACTTCTCGAACCAAAAGAGTATGAAAAACTAATGGCTGTGGTAAGATAACTTAGTCCTACAATAGATAAATATGAACTGCCTAATTCCAGTGTTGAAATATCACTTGTGAATAAGCTTAAAACTTTTTGTGGTATAAAAAATGAAAAGCTACCAAAAATAAAACTTATTATTCCTCCAAAGAATAGTGCTATGCCTAAAATTTTTCGAATACTAACTATGTCATTTTTTCCCCAAAACTGAGAAAAGAATATGGATGCACCACTATTTAAACCGAATAATATAAGGATGAATATAAAGAAAAATTGATTAGCAAGACCAACAGAAGCTATTTCTACTTCTCCAAGTTTTCCAACCATTATAGTATCAACTAAATTAAGCGATGAAGATATAAGGTTTTGCAATGTAATTGGAATTGCAATACTCATAAGAGTGTTATAAAATTGTCTATCTTTTAAATGTTTTGTTAAAAGCATAATAATCCTCTTTCAATTTATAATATGGTAATGAAATAAACTTAAATCCTATTACTATTTTACAGTGAAACTAAGATAAATCAATATTGATTAATTAGCATTATTATGTTCTCTGTACAAAATTTATTAAAATTAAGGAATAATTACAAAGGCAATAGCCAATAAATTACATAAAAGTAAGTATTATATACAGGGAGGAAAAATGAGATTATTCAAATTTCAAAAAAAGTAGATGCGTTACAATTTATTCTAACGACAATAATAGACTATTTATGAAAAAAGAACATGTTGCTACGAACAATTTTTAAATAAAATAGTTGAATTGTTTCTTATTTGTTGTATAATAATAAATAAATTATTTTATAGAAGATTCTGAAATTTATAATTATACAAGATTTTTCTTGTTATATATTATTAAATAAAAATAGTTTTAGGGGGCTTGTGTAAATGAACGCAAAGCAGTATGTACATGACGTGTTTGAGGCAGTGGTAAAAAGAAATGGAAATGAACAAGAGTTTCAGCAAGCAGTTAAAGAGGTTTTAGAAACACTTGTACCAGTTTTTGAGAAGTATCCAGAATATATGGAAAGTGGTATCCTGGATAGAATTGTTGAGCCTGAAAGACAAATAATATTCAGAGTACCATGGGTAGATGATAGTGGTAAGGTTCAAGTAAACAGAGGTTTTAGAGTTCAATTTAATAGTGCAATTGGACCATATAAAGGAGGACTTAGATTCCATCCTTCTGTAAATGTTAGTATTATTAAATTTCTAGGTTTTGAGCAAATTTTCAAAAACTCATTAACAGGACTACCTATAGGTGGAGGTAAAGGCGGATCGGACTTCGATCCTAAAGGTAAATCAGATAGTGAAATTATGAGATTCTGCCAAAGCTTTATGTCTGAGTTATATAGACATATTAGCCAAGATATTGACGTGCCAGCAGGAGATATTGGTGTAGGCGCAAGAGAAATTGGTTTCTTATTTGGTCAATATAAAAAGCTAAGAGGAGCATACGAGGCTGGAGTTCTTACTGGTAAAGGCTTAGTTTATGGTGGTAGCTTAGCTAGAAAAGAAGCTACAGGATATGGACTAGTTTACTTTGTAGACGAAATGATTCAAGCTAAAGGTATGACTTTGAAAGATAAGACTGTAGTTGTATCAGGTTCAGGAAATGTTGCTATATATGCGATCGAAAAACTACACCAATTAGGAGCTAAAGTTGTAGCATGTAGTGACTCAAATGGATATATTTATGATAAAGATGGAATTAAAGTTGAAACTGTTCAAAAATTAAAAGAAGTTGAAAGAAAAAGAATAAGCGAATATGTTAAGTACCATCCAGAAGCTGAATATAATGAAGCTTTCTTAGATATTTGGAAAATTAAATGTGATATAGCACTGCCTTGTGCTACTCAAAATGAAATTGACGAAGAAGCTGCTAAAATACTTGTAGCTAATGGAGTTAAGGCTGTAGGAGAAGGTGCTAATATGCCATCGACTTTAGAAGCAACTGAAGTATTTTTAAAGAATGGAGTATTATTCGCGCCAGCAAAGGCTGCCAATGCGGGTGGAGTTGCAACTTCAGCTCTTGAAATGTCTCAAAATAGCATGAGATTATCATGGACTTTTGAAGAGGTAGACGCTAAGTTAAAAGACATAATGGTAAATATATACAAAAACGCTAGTAAATATGCAGAGGAATTTGGTATGACTGATAACCTTGTAGCCGGAGCTAATATAGCTGGATTTATGAAGGTTGCTGAGGCAATGCAAGCACAGGGGATAGTTTAATAAATACTAAAGATATAAAGCTAATTCTAAGGAAGTCTAACTTCTTAAGAATTAGCTTTTATTAAAATTTTTATTTTCTTTTGAAAATGAATTGAATATTTAAGGGTATATATAATCTGTAATCATTTAGGGGGAAAAGTGATGAGTTCAGATAAACGAAGTACTGGCATAGAAAGTCTAGATAAGGTCTTAGACTATTTAAGGCTAGGGGATAATGTTGTATGGCAAGTAGATAGCGTTGATGACTATATAGAATTCGCAAGACCTTTTGTATATGAAGCAATAAACAATGGACGAAGAATAGTTTATATGCGCTTTGCAGACCATGAGTCAATTATAAGGAATAATTCATCAGTAATAACCTATGAACTAGATGCTCAAGATGGTTTTGAGTCATTTTCTACTACAGTACATAATATTATTGCCAGAGAGGGTCTAGGGGTTTATTACATTTTTGATAGCTTATCGGATCTTTTATCTGTATGGGCAACAGATTTAATGATCGGAAATTTCTTCTACATAACCTGTCCATTTCTTTTCGAACTTGATACAATAGCATACTTTGCGATAATAAGAGATAGGCACTCCTATGATTTAATCTCTAGAATAAGAGGAACTACACAGCTACTACTAGATTTATATTGTTATCAAACTGATATAAAAACCTATTATTTACATCCCCTTAAAGTATTTAAAAGATATTCCTATACAATGTTCTTACTTCATGTCCTAGAACATGGAAATTTTATACCAATAGTAAATTCAATTCAGTCAGCAACACTATTTTGTGCGTTACAAGACAGGAAACTAGGTAGTAAACAAAAATATTTAGACTACTGGGATAAAGTGTATGAAAAGGCTGAACATATTTATAATATGTCAAAGAATGATGGTTCAGATTTTCTACCAGAGGTTAAGGAGACGACTACCCTACTATCTAAAATGATGTTAACGAAGGATGCGAGAGTTCTAGAGCTAGTAGAAAAATATTTTACTTTAGAGGATTTAATAAAGATTAAATCTAGGTTAATTGGGACTGGTTTTGTTGGGGGTAAATCCTTAGGGATGTTATTAGCGAGAAATATTATTTTAAAAGATAAGGAATTTGATTGGAAGACTTATTTAGAGCCACATGATTCATTTTATATAGGTTCTGATGTGTTCTATACATATATTGTTCAAAATGGTTGGTGGAGAGAAAGGGTTAAACAAAAAACAGATGAAGGATATTTTGAGATAGCCAAAGATTTACGAGAAAAGATGCTAAAGGGTACTTTCCCACCGGCTATAAAGGAGCAATTTATTCAGATGCTTGAATATTTTGGGCAATCTCCTATAATTGTTAGATCTAGTAGTTTGTTAGAGGACGGTTTTGGAAATGCCTTTGCAGGAAAGTATGAAAGTGTGTTTTGTGTAAATCAAGGAAGTCCAGAAGAACGATATGAATGTTTTGAAAAAGCAGTTAAAATTGTATATTCCAGTGTTCTAAATGAGGACGCTTTAACTTATAGGCTTAAAAGAGGACTTCAGCACAAGGACGAACAGATGGCCCTATTAGTTCAAAGGGTATCCGGTTCATATAATAAAAAGTATTTCTTTCCACAGATGGCAGGTGTAGGCTTCTCATATAATACATATACATGGAAAAATGATATAAATCCAGATGCAGGAATGCTGAGATTAGTCTTCGGTTTAGGTACTAGGGCTGTGGATAGAGTGGAAACTGATTATCCAAGGATAGTATCTTTAGATAAGCCAATGCTTAAAACTCATTCTCATAAGGAGGATTTGAGAAGATTTTCTCAGCAAGATGTGGATGTATTAAATATAGAGGAAAACAGTATTCAAACTATATCTGTAAAGAAATTAATAGGACAGAAGCTTAATATGGATATGGACTTATTTGGGATAAGAGATCATGAAATTAATAGAAAGCTAAGGGAATTTGGAATCAATGATGAAGAGGCATGGATTATTACTTTTGACAAGCTTTTTACTGAAACTCCCTTTGTAAAAATAATGAGGCATATACTTAAAATAATCGAAAAAGTATATGAATATCCAGTTGATATAGAATTTGCAGTAAACTTTACTAATAGGACACCTCAAATTAATTTATTACAGTGTAGACCATTACAGACAAAGGGAAAAGGGGTAAAAGTGAGGTTCCCTCAAAATATTTCACAAGACAAAATTATAGTAAAAACGAATGGTAATTTTATGGGGGGAAGCATTGATTCTAATATAAATAAGATTATATATGTTAATCCTGAGGGCTATAGCAAACTGGATAATACAAAAAAATATGAAATAGCTAGAATAATAGGTAGATTAAATAAGGAGTATATAGACCCTAATAACGATAGAGTAATGCTACTAGGCCCTGGTAGATGGGGAACGAGCACCCCGTCCTTAGGTGTTCCGGTAACTTTTTCTGAAATAAGTAATGTAACAATATTGGGTGAGGTTGCATTTAGTAGCGGCGGACTTATGCCAGAACTCTCCTTTGGTACCCACTTCTTTCAGGATTTAGTCGAAACAGATATATTTTATATAGCTATTTTCCCTCAAACAAAAGGTGTATTATTTAATAGTAATACATTTGGTAAAAATCATTTTTCAACTGTACTTCCTAATTTTACTCAATTCCAAAATATTATAGGTGTATACAACTTTAATGATAACATTGTAAGATTTAGAGCGGATTTAATATCTCAAAAGGTACTTTGCTATTTAGATTAACTTATAAATATACTTAAAATAAAAACTTTTAATTTTGAAATTTTTTATGTATATTTTTAAATATTTTTTAATATTTATTAAAAAAAGTATTGAAAAAATTCAAAAATGTATTAAAATATATTCGTAGGACAAATCAATTATTTAAAAAAGGGGAGATTTAAATTGAATAAAATTATGAAAAAATATTCAACTGTTCTAATAATTATTCTAACAATTGCACTTTTAGCTGGATGTTCTAGCAAACCTGCAGATACTACTAACAACAATAACAACGCTGGAACCATTCAAAGATATGGTGATATACCAGCAGCTTTAACAGAGTTAATTAACGGTGGAGTAGATGCAGTAGTTGCGGATTCACCAGTAGTTTTAGAGTTTTTAGCAAACAACCCGAGTACAGGATTAACTGCATTTGGAGATGAAAGCTTTGAAAAAGAGTTTTATGGTATTGCAATGAGACAACAAGATACAGAAATTCATGAATTAATAAATGAAGGATTAGAAAGAGTAATCGCTAATGGAGTTTATGACAAAATCTTTAACAACTACTTCGGAGATGGAACTGAGTATGTAGTTGAAGAAGGAGAGAATACATTAGGGATTACAATAAAAGCTGGTGCTGATATGGCTTATGCTCCATTTGAGTATGTTAATGACAAAGGTCAACCAGAAGGTTTTGATATGGACTTAATAAGAGCTATTGGAGCTGAGATGGGCTTTAAAGTTGAATTAATAAATACAAACTGGGATGGAATAATTCCTTCATTAATAGCTGGAAATATAGATCTAATTATTTCTGCAATGACAATTACAGAGAAAAGACAAGAAACAGTTACTTTCTCTAACCCATATTTTGAAGCTACACAATATATCGCGGTTAAAGAAGGATCTACAATCAAAAGCTTAGAAGACCTAAAAGGTAAAAAAATCGGTGTTCAAAATGGTACAACTGGAGATATCGCAATTACAAACTATTTAGAAGGTCAAAAATAAAGGCTAGTATCCTTTAAACTAAAGTAGGTGGTGCCAAGGTAACACCTACTTTTTAATGTCACCAATAATTAACATATTTATATTGATTGTTAAATACGTTTTAAGTAGAAATCATGTTATAATGTTTTTATCCAAATGAAAAGGAGGATTTCTATGGATTTTCGTTTTAATGTAATTGTTGATTATCTACCTTTGTTAATGCAAGGAGTTAGATTAACCATACAATTATCTGTTGTTTCAGTTGCTGTTGGAACAATAATCGGACTTGTTATTAGTTTATTAAGATTATCTAGTATTCCACCATTAAGATGGTTTGCAAAAGGATATGTAGAGTTTTTAAGAGGAACTCCATTAATGGCTCAGATATTTCTTATACACTTTGGTACTCCACAATTTTTAGGGATTAGTGCCTTTAACCCATTAATATCTGGAACAATAGCTCTAAGCTTAAATAGTGGTGCCTATGTAGCAGAGATTTTTAGAGGTGCTATACAATCTATTGATAAGGGGCAAATGGAAGCAGCTAGATCTTTAGGGATGACATATCCACAAGCAATGAGATATATTATTATCCCCCAAGCTTTTAAACGTGCTATACCACCTCTAGGAAATGAGTTTATAGCAATTTTAAAAGACTCTTCTTTAGTTTCGGTTATATCACTTCAAGATTTAATGATGGCAGGAAGAATTATGCAAGGTAGAACATTCCGATTTGTTGAAACATGGCTAGTTGTTTCACTTCTATATTTAGTTATGACTTTAACATTATCTCAATTTGTAGCATATCTTGAGAGGAGGTTTAGTAAGAGTGATTAAAGTAAATGACCTCAGAAAAAGATTTGGAAAGTTAGAAGTTTTAAAGGGAATTAATGCAGAGATAAAACACGGTGAAGTAGTAGTAGTTATTGGTCCTTCAGGCTCTGGAAAAAGTACATTTTTAAGATGTATTAATCAACTTGAGGAAGCAAGTGAAGGTGAAATTTTAATTGATGGTGTTAATCTTCTAGATAAATCTACTAATATTAACGAGGTAAGACAGGAAGTAGGTATGGTATTTCAGTTGTTTAACCTTTTTCCTCATAAGACAGTGTTGGAAAACATTATGTTAGCTCCGATGAAGGTAAGAAATATACCAAAAGATGAAGCAGAAAAAACAGCCCTACAGCTACTAGATAGAGTAGGCTTAAAAGATAAAGCTAATGTATACCCAGGTACACTTTCTGGTGGACAAAGACAGAGGGTAGCTATTGCTAGAGCTCTAGCTATGAAACCTAAGGTTATGTTGTTTGATGAGCCAACTTCTGCCTTAGACCCAGAAATGGTTGGGGAAGTTCTTGAAGTAATGAAAAGCCTAGCTAAAGAAGGTATGACTATGGTAGTTGTTACTCATGAAATGGGCTTTGCTAGAGAAGTAGGGGATAGAGTATTGTTTATGGATGAGGGAATGATAGTCGAAGAAGGTAAACCAGTAGACATCTTTACTAATCCTAAAAACGAAAGAACTCAATCATTCTTAAATAAAGTATTATAGAGAAAATAACAGCCTTTGGGAAAGAAGTTACTTCCAAAGGCTGTATTATTTTATTATTCAAAGATTTTAACGCTATATTTTTCTTTTAAACTTTCAACTGTATCATAGTAAATAGTTTGTTGTTTTTCGGCTACCAAGTGTTGTCTAATTTGATTTTTAACTTCCTCAAGAGGCCTTTCAGTTTTTTCATTCTTTTCCACTACTTTGATTAAGTGAAATCCAAATTGAGTTTGAACAGGCGCGCTAACAGCATTTTTTTCCATATTGAATGCAGCTTCTTCGAATTCTGGAACCATTCTACCTCTGCCAAATACTCCAAGATTCCCTCCTTGTGCACTTGAAGGACAAGATGAATATTGAGTGGCAGCCTCTTCGAAAGAAAGTCCGTCATTTATTTCTTTAAGAATTTCTAAAGCTTTATCTTCATCTTCAACTAAAATATGACTAGCCTCAACACTTTCTGGATTTACAAATTTCTCTTTATTCTCATTATAGAAGGCTTCTATTTCTGAACCAGCTACGGTGGCTTGGCCTACTACTTTACTTATAGTATATTGCTTAAGGAAAGTTGAAATTATTTTTTCAAGCTCTAACTTATATTGCTCTTCCTCTTCAATATTGTTCTCTTTAGCATATAAATAAAATAATTCTTGATTAACCAGCTCTTCTATTACTCTATTTATTCCCTCTGGTGATTTGAATTGTGCAGCTTTTTGAGGGTCCATACTTCTCAATAGTAGTTCAACATCTAATCTGGTAATTTCTCTTCCACCGACTGTTGCTACAACTTGACTATTAGACATAATTTAACACTCCTTTATATGTAATTATTTATATAATATCAAACATAATATATATTGTCCAATTAACAACACATAATTATTCTATTAATAGAAAAATTAGGTTATAATATAATTGCATTTGATTTGTTGAATAAATGGGTTTAAGTAGCAATATGATTAACTAATAAAATGAGCATTGGAGGAGTATTATGAAAAAGATACTTATAACTGGGGCTTTAGGACAAATAGGAACTGAGTTAGTTTTAGCTATGCGTGACATCTATGGAAGTGATAATATTATCGCCAGTAATATAAGGATGAATGGCTCTGAAGAAGTAATCAATTCTGGTCCATTTGAAATATTAGATGTTATGGATAAAGATAGATTAAAAGAGGTTGGGCAGAAATATAAGGTGGACTCTGTTATACATTTAGCTGCTATTTTATCTGCAGTTGGTGAGAGTAATCCGACTTTAGCTTGGGACATAAATATGAATGGTCTTTTTAATGTATTAGAGATGGCTAGAGAACATAATTGCTCCGTTTTTGTACCTAGTTCTATAGCTGTATTTGGTAATGATACTCCAAAGGATAGTACCCCACAGGATACACTGCAAAGGCCTTCTACAATGTACGGTGTTTCTAAAGTAGCTGGGGAACTTCTATGCGATTACTATTATAAAAAGTATAATGTAGATTGTAGAGGATTACGCTTCCCTGGATTAATTTCTTATATGGCTCTACCTGGTGGAGGAACGACTGATTACGCAGTACATATTTACCATGAAGCAATTAAAAATAAAAAGTATACTTGCTATTTAAATCAAGGTACATATATGGATATGATGTATATGCCTGATGCGATAAATGGTATAATCTCATTGATGGAGTCTGATACTAATAAGCTTAAACATAGAAATGCTTTTAATGTAACAGCTATGAGTTTTGCTCCTGAGCATGTATTTGAAGAAATAAAAAAACATATACCTGAATTTGAGATGGACTATAGCATAGACCCTGTAAGACAAGAGATTGCAAATTCATGGCCGAACTCATTAAATGATAATGAGGCCAGAGAGCAATGGGGATGGAAGCCTAAATACGATTTAAGCTTAATGACTAAGGATATGTTAGAAAAATTATCAAAAAAAGTATAAATAAAAAAATAATTAAAATAAAAAATATTCAATTAGAAATACTATCTGTTAAAGATAGTATTTTTTTTGTATATGAAACTTAACTAGTGAAATAATAAAGCATAGTTTTATTTCAAGACAAAGTTATTGGAGGTTATATATGGGAGAACAACATTTTAAGTTACAGCAAAAAAACGATTTAGAGCAAGTACTTCCAAAGGAAAAGTATGATGAGTTAGCGGATTACATTAGAAGCCTCGATAGTTTAGAAGGTAAGTTAATACAGGTGCTATATGAAGCCCAGCGTATTTTTGGATATCTTCCTAGGGATGTGCAGCTATTTGTTGCTAGGAGATTAGGACTATCTGGAGCGGAAGTGAACGGTGTAGTTACCTTCTATTCATATTTTGTTGAAACACCAAAGGGAGAGCATAGTATTAATGTGTGTACTGGGACAGCTTGTTTTGTTAAAGGTGCAAATAAAATTGTAGATAGAATAGAAAGAAAATTAAATGTAAAGCTAGGTGAGACATCTAAGGATGGCAAGTTTACACTTAATGGGTTAAGATGTGTTGGAGCTTGTGGATTAGCTCCTGTTGTTATAGTAGATGAGAAGGTATATGGACGAGTAAAGCTAGATGAAGTTGATGAAATATTAAGCAAGTATCAATAGGAGGTAGTTTAATGTCAACTATAAAATCCTTAGATGAACTTAAGAAAATAAGGGAGCAGTCTTTAAAAAAGATGGAATTAAGAACTGTTGGTGCCGAAAAAGATAGCATAAAAATATTAATAGGTATGGCAACATGTGGTATAGCAGCCGGGGCAAGGGATACTTTAAGTGGAATTTTAGATGAAATAGACAAACAGAATCTAGATAATGTCTATGTAGTTCAAGTAGGTTGTATGGGTTATTGCTATGCTGAGCCAGTAGTACAGGTAAATATGCCAGGTAAGGAGCCTATAGTATACGGAAATATTGATGCTAAAAAAGGAAGAGAAATAATAAATAAACATATTCAAAAAGGAGAACTTTTAGAAGATTTAATTATATCTAAATCTTTTCATAGGGTTTGATGAGGAGGAAGAAAATGAGTAAATATCGCTCACATATACTAGTTTGTGTTGGTACAGGGTGCCAGTCACAAGAAAGTAACGACCTAATAGAACAATTAAAGCATGAGCTTAAATCAAGAGGATATGAAGAAGAAATACAAGTAGTCAAAACAGGATGTTTTGGTTTTTGCGAAAAGGGACCAATTATTAAAATATTGCCGGAAGATGTCTTCTATATTGAAGTAAAGCCATCGGATGCAAAAGAAATAGTTGAGGAGCATATAGTTAAAGGTAGACGAGTTGAGAGGTTATTATATGAGGAGCCTAATATACAGAAGCGACTAGAAGAGCAGCATGATATACCCTTCTACAAAAAGCAAATTAGAATTGCCCTTAGAAATTGTGGGTTAATTAACCCAGAGGACATAAGGGAGTATATTGCTGTTGATGGATATTTAGCTCTTGGTAAGGCATTAACAGAAATGAAGCAGGAAGAAGTAATAAAGCTTGTTAAAGATAGCGGACTTAGGGGAAGAGGCGGTGGTGGTTTCTCAACTGGCTACAAGTGGGAGCTGACATATAATAATAAAAATGACTTAAAGTTTATTATTTGCAATGCAGATGAAGGGGACCCTGGTGCATTTATGGATAGAAGTATTTTAGAAGGGGATCCTCATAGTGTACTTGAGGCTATGGCAATTGGAGCATATGCTATTGGCGCAGAAAAAGGATATGTCTATATTAGGGCAGAGTATCCATTGGCTATACATAGATTAAAGATTGCTATAGAACAGGCTAGAAAATATGGATTCCTAGGAGAAGGGGTTTTTGGGACAAAATTCAATTTTGATATAGAGCTTAAATATGGTGCAGGAGCCTTTGTTTGCGGTGAAGAAACCGCACTGCTAAATTCTATAGAAGGGGGAAGAGGGGAACCTAATGCAAAACCACCATTCCCTGCAGAAAGTGGGCTGTGGAATAGGCCAACCTGTGTTAATAACGTGGAAACCTTTGCGAATGTTCCACCAATTCTTTTAAATGGACCTGAATGGTTTAATAAGATTGGTACGGAGAAGAGCAGAGGTACAAAGGTATTTGCGCTGGCTGGGAAAGTAAACAATGTTGGACTTATTGAAGTGCCGATGGGAATTAAGATGCGAGAGGTTATATTTGATATAGGCGGTGGCATAAGAGATGGTAAGAAATTTAAAGCTGTGCAAACAGGCGGGCCCTCAGGTGGTTGTATTCCTGAAGAGCTTTTAGATACTGCCATTGACTTTGAAAGCTTAAAGGAAATTGGTTCTATGATGGGGTCTGGTGGAATGATTGTAATGGATGAAGATGATTGCATGGTAAATATAGCTAAGTTTTATCTTGAATTTACAGAGGAAGAGTCCTGTGGTAAATGTACACCATGTAGAATAGGTAATCGAAGATTACATGAAATCTTAATAAAGATAACTGAAGGCAAAGGTACTAAAGAGGATTTAGAGGATTTAAAACGTCTTGGTGAAATGATTAAAATAAGCTCCCTTTGTGGCCTAGGACAAAGCTCGCCGAATCCAGTTCTAAGCACTCTAAAGTATTTCTATAATGAATATGAGCAACATGTATTTAATAAGCATTGTCCTGCGGGGGTATGCACAGCACTTAAAAAGTATGAAATAATGTCTGATAATTGTAAAGGTTGTACACTATGTAAGAAGGTTTGTCCAGTTGAATGTATAGAGGGAAATACGAAAGAGGCCCATAAAATAGATCCGGAAAAATGTATTAAATGTGGAGCGTGTTTTGAAGCCTGTAAATTTAATGCTATTGCAAAATAATAAGGTGGTGAACGAATGAGTAAAGTAAAGATAAAAATTAACGAAACGGAAGTAAAGGTTCCTAGGGAGTATACTGTATTAGATGCAGCCAAAGAGGCTGGAGTTATGATACCTACCCTTTGTCATCTAGATTTACACGATTTAAAGTTTGTAAATAGAACTGCATCATGTCGTGTATGTATGGTAGAGGTAGAAGGACAGCCAAACCTAGCACCAGCCTGTGCTACACCAATTAGAGATGGTATGGTAATTAAGACAGATACACTGAAGGCAATCACTGCGAGGAGGATGGCTGTGGAATTTTTACTTTCTAATCATCCTACTGATTGTTTAATTTGTCCTAAAAATCTACATTGTGAGTTGCAGGAACTAGCACAACGTTTAAGTGTAAGAGAAATTAAATATACAGGGACGGCTATGACTACACATCTGGACACTTCTAGCCAGTCATTAGTTAGAAATCAAAATAAGTGTATTTTATGTAGAAGATGTGAAACTGCTTGTAATGAAATACAAACCTGTGGAATTCTATCAGCTCTAAATAGGGGTTTTGAAACCATAGTTGGGCCTGCCTTTAATTTACCAATGGTTCATACATCCTGTACCTATTGTGGTCAATGCGTAGCGGTTTGTCCAACGGCCGCTCTAACAGAAGTTAACCATGTACCAAAAGTATGGGAGGCATTAAATGACCCTGAAAAATTTGTAGTAGTTCAAACAGCACCTGCTATTAGGGTGGCTATTGGAGAACTATTTAATATGCCTGCGGGTAGTATAGTTACTGGTAAACTTGTTGCTGCTTTAAGAAAGCTTGGCTTTGATAGAGTTTTTGATACAGATTTTGGTGCAGATTTAACTGTAATGGAAGAAGCTAAGGAGCTCATACACAGAATAGAGCATGGTGGAAGATTACCTATGCTTACGAGTTGCTGCCCTGCCTGGGTTAGCTTTATAGAGCATCAGTTTCCTGATCTAGTTGATGTACCTTCAACATGCAAATCACCTCACATTATGTTTGGAACCATTGCTAATACATTTTTAGCAAAAAAACTAAATATAGAGCCAAGTAAAGTTACTGTTGTGTCGATAATGCCTTGTATAGCTAAAAAGGCAGAGGCTGCAAGAACAGAGCTTTCTATAGATGATGTTAATAATGTAGATATAGTAATTACCACTAGAGAATTAGCAGCAATGATAAAAGAGGCTGGTATAGATTTTGATAAGCTTCAAGATGAAGACTTTGATCATCCATTAGGAGAAACCTCAGGAGCCTCTGTAATCTTCGGTACAACTGGTGGAGTTATTGAAGCAACTATGAGGACTGCTTATGAGTGGTTAACTGGTGAAGAATTGAAAAAAGTAGAATTTAAACAATTAAGAGGATTGGAAGGCATAAGAGAGGCAGCTATTCCAATAAATGGTGAGGAAATTAGAATTGGTATTGCCCATGGCTTAGGGAATGCAAGACAATTACTTGAGGAAATTAGAAGTGGAAAATCGAAATATCATGCTATTGAAATTATGGCATGTCCAGGGGGCTGTATAGGTGGTGGTGGACAACCTTTCCATCATGGCAATGAGGATGTAATAAAGAAAAGACAAGAGGCCTTATATAAAGAAGATAAAAACAAAAAAGTAAGACAATCCCACAAAAATAAAGAGATTTTAGAGCTTTATGAAAACTATTTAGGACAACCATATGGAAAGCTAGCCCATGAGCTGCTGCATACAAGATATAGACCAAAAGAGAGAATATAATATATAAGGAAGAATAGAGTGATTTGCATTCTATTCTTTTTTAATATATTTTATAAATAGCAAAACTTTATTGTATTTGACATAGTCTAATAAATAAGATATTGAAATGGCGATGAAAAAATGAGGTGGGAACTTTGGAATTTGAAGATTTAGTAATTGCTTCTCAAGAAGGTGATGACAATGCTTTTTATGAACTTATGAAACTAAATAAAGTTAAGCTATATAGAATAGCGTATACCTATTTAAAAAATGAAGAAGATTCCCTAGAGGCAATACAAGAAACTACATATAGGGCTTATACTAAGTTAAAAAAACTTAAAGAACCTCAATTCTTTAAAACATGGTTAGTTAGGATATTAATTAATTATTGTTTTGACGAATTAAAAAGGCAAAAAAAATGTCTTCCTATGTTGAATGACAAAGAAATTTCCCAGGAAATGAATAATGATAGATTAGATATGGAATGGGCTATTGACAAATTGTTACCAAAGTATCGAGACATAATTATACTAAAGTACTTCGAGGACTTAAGGATACAGGATATAGCTTTAATACTAGAATGTCCTGAAGGTACAGTGAAAACTTGGCTAAACAAAGCACTGAACGAATTAAGAACAATCATAAAGGAGGGTGGTCATTGATGTTTCATGATGAAGAGAAAAAGTTATATAAGTTAAAAGAAAACTATGATAATATTGAAATTCCCCAAAATTTAGATGATTTTATTATTAAGGGTATAAAAAAAGGTCAATTTTCTGAAAATAATGTAAAAACAAGAAAGATGATTTCTTTAGCTGCATCTTTATTAATAATTATATTTATTACTTCTATTGTAATATCTCCTGCTTTTGCAGATTTCGCAAGTAGAATCCCTGGAATAGGCTATTTTATGAATTTTTTTAATTATGATAAAGGAATTCAAGCAGCTTTGGAAAACGATTTTATACAAGTTATTAATGTCTCTGATGAACATGATGGCACAAAGCTTACAGTCGAAGGAGTAGTAATAGATGAGTCTAGAATGATAGTTTTTTATAACATTCAAACGCAGGAGGAAAATGCAGATATTTATTTACATGAAATTGAGTTCTTAAATGGTAGTGGGGAACATCTAAGGGCTGGATTTGTTTATTCACCACCCATTTTTGAACAAGAAAATAAAAGTTTTAAGGGGACGATTGATATAAGTTTTAATGAAGAGACAAAAATAACCAATAATCTTACTATGATATGTAATTTAGTAATTAATGAAAAAAACAAAGAGATGGTAGAGAGAAATATAAATGATATAGATAGCTACTTCAGTAGTGTTCATAAACCTCTTTGGGATAGAGAGGTTAATGGATTATTTAAAATTAACTTTAATGTGGATACAGAAAAATATGAGAACCTAAAAGAAGTATACGAGCTTAAAAAAGAAGTATGGGTTGAAGGTCAAAAATTTATTGTTCAGAGAGTCTCAATTTATCCCTCTAGGACTGAGATTGGTATAAGTTATGATGAAAAAAACACAATGAAAATATATGGCTTTGAGGACTTAAGAATAGTTGATAAAAGTGGTAATGAATTTTCGAGTATAACAAATGGTATAACAGCATCCTATATAGGAGAGGATGGAATAAGACTTTATTTACAAAGTAACTTCTTTAAGCACCCAAAAGAATTATATTTAGAAGGGAGTACCTTAAGGGCGTTAGATAAATCAAAAAATAAAGTAGTTATTGATTTAGAAGATCAAATAATTATAGAGCAGCCTGATGGTAGATTTGAACTATCGAATCTTGTTGAGAATATTATAGATAATACCATTGGTATAGAGGTAAAATATGAGTATGAAGTGCCAGTAGATCAAATGAATAGATTTATAGGAGTAGAGCTTTCTCATACATTTACTGATGAGCGTGGAGTTGAGTATACACCACGTAATAGTGGATCATCTGCAACTAGTACTGAAGGAAAACATATTTATACTATATATAATAGGTTTGATAGGGTTGAAGGTCTTGGAAGGAAAATAACTTTTAAACTTACGAATTATCCTAAAACAATAAAAGCGCCATTTAGAATAAAAATTAAATAGTATTATAGTTGGAGCCTTTTAGGCTCCATTTAATATTAGTGACAAAAAAAAATTATTTGATATAATAAGACTAATAGGATTAAATTTGGATTCTATTTAAATTGGAGGAGGCAAGGGATGACTGAGTTTAACATAGCTAAGGATTTACTAATAAAAGAGGCTTATTCTTTGGTAATATATAAGGATGGAAAAATAATAATGACCTCAAAAGAAAAAGGCTTAAAACCAATTATGGTTGCATTAGCAGAATATAGAGAAGAGATTAAAGGGGCAATTCTTGCGGATAAAATAATTGGAAAAGCAGCCGCTTTATTATGTATTTATGGAGGTATAAAAGAGGTTTATGCCCATACCCTAAGTGATTGTGCTAAAGAAATTTTGCAAAAAAACGGCGTAAGGGTAGAGTCAAATAGAGTTGTGCCATATATAATAAATAGAGAAGGTAATGATAAGTGTCCGATGGAAAAGTTGGTAGAAAACATTGAAGTGCCAGAGGATGCTCATAAAGCAGTTTTGAATTTTATATCAAAGCAGACTAGAAAGTAAAATTACAGTATAAAGGAGTAAATATGAGTTTAGAAAATATAAAATGTCCACTATGTAAAAGTGATTCAAATGAAGCGAAAAATAAACCATTAAGGAAGATTGTAAGAGAAGAGTTAAAGCATTTGATCATTGATGAAAGCTATTACTTTTGTAGTAATTCTATATGTGAAGTAGTCTTTTTTAATAAAGATATGGAAAAAATATTTTTACTTGAGGATGTAAATCTATTTGCAGATATAGATGAACAATCGGGTTGTGGTTGCAATAATCAAAAGAATGGATGCAATAAAAGTGGCGGTTGCTGTGGTAACTAAAAAAGGTTTGTTATAACCTTATCATAATAAATATGGTAAGGTTTTTTTATATTAAAAAATATGCTATGTATTGGTAAAAACCTTAAAATATGTTAAGTATATATGATATAATAGTACTGTAATTAGCTAAAGGGGTGATATTTTTTGGTGACTGCTCTGCCTATTTATGAATTGATAAACACTAAGGTAGTAAAAGGACAGTATGATAATAAAAATAAGGAAAGAATAGGATCTAGAAAACATACTGATTTTTCATCGATTATGGGTTCGGTTTATAAAAAAGAGTCTGTACCAAATGAAGAATATACGCCTAAGATTGCCTATGAAAGAGCTAATTTAATGAACAGTTTAAAACAATCTATTGTATTAAACAATGACTATGAAGAGTTTAAACATAATTTAAAACTATGCAAATATAAATATGATAAAAATAAAAGTGTTTTTGTTCAAAAACATGTATTTTCCTCTTTAGATATTGAAACCATTTTAGATAAAATTGATCAAATTAATAACGTAAATAAAGATTTAGAGCCTAAACAACTTAAATTAGAAAGACAACTTTTCTCATGGCCAAAGCAGGCATTAAGGTATAATAATTACAAAAAAGGCAATTATGAAAGATATGGTTCTAATTTAGATGTTATGGTTGGTTAGATTAATTAAATGAGGAGTGAGAAGAATGGCTACTGATCCAATGGAGATAGCATGTGATGGTGGTAGAATTAAAATATCCCATGATATTGTTATGACAATTGCAAGACATATTGCTACGGAAGTTAAAGGGATAGTGTCTATTAGCGGAGGTATACCTGGTGGTATTGTAGATGTTTTCTCTAAAAAAACCACAACTAAGAAAGGCGTTAAAATTCAAAATGAAGAATCACAAATAGCAATAAACGTAGCTCTTGTTATAAAGTATGGAGTTAAGATACCAGATGTAGTTAAGGAAGTACAACAAAAAGTAAAAGCTGCTATTGAAGCTATGACAGAAATTAAGGTATCTAGGGTGAATGTTTACATACAAGACATAGAGGTAGAATAAAAAAGCGGCGAAAATTTTAATCAACTCGCCGCTTTTCTATGCGTGCGCCCAGCATGGGCGTGAACTTGCTGGTGAAAGTCCAGTACGGGGGCTGGTAGTGCCAACCGTTAGCCAAGAGCAAGGGTGTCCATCGTGAGGTGGAATCTGAAGGAAGCTGGAGGCAAAGCACCGAACCGAGGTACACGAATCACATTCGAGGCTCATTCGAGTGGATGAGGTTGCGCAACAAACCAAAGTCCAATAACTACCCGAAACTTGAAGAGTAAATGTGGCGGTTACATGGTGTGAAAGTGCACGCTCTTACCTGGGGAGGTCTCATGGACATGTGAAGATGAAATTCGAAACATGGTTGAAACAAGATTTATCATGAGAAGTCAGCAGAGGTCATATTAGCTAAAGGGTCATGAACCTTTAAGTGAAGGACTGAACGTTAGGAGGTTTTCAACTTTGAAAGACTTAGAACAATCACAGAGAAAGCAGACAACTAAATATTTAGGTCGCCTTGAGCAAGTAGAAGTGGAACTTCGAGGTAATCAAGGGGCGCTGAGTGATGTCCTTGGAAACTCAAAGAGAGAAAGAGAAAACGATAGATTAGTTGATACTAGTGACCTACTCGATAGAATTCTAGCCAGAGATAATATGTTAATGGCTATGAAACGAGTAATTGCCAATAAAGGAAGTCATGGTGTTGACGGCATGAGATACGATGAACTTCGTGGATTTGTCGTCAATCATTGGCTGAATATAAAGACAAGGTTACTAGAAGGAAAGTATATTCCCTCCCCCGTTAGGAGAGTAGAAATACCGAAACCTGATGGAGGAACAAGATTACTAGGGATACCTACGGTGCTAGACCGAATGATACAACAGGCGATAGCACGAGAGCTTAACAAAATCTACGAACCAACCTTCTCAGAGCGTAGCTATGGATTCCGACATGCACATATGGCTATCTCAAAGGCAAAAGAATACATTAACGAAGGGAATCGTTGGGTCGTAGATATGGACTTGGAGAAGTTTTTCGATAAAGTTAATCATGACATACTTATGGAACGCCTGTCAAGAAGAATCAAAGATAAGAGAGTCATTAGACTAATAAGGAAATATCTAGAGAGTGGCATTATGATAGAAGGTTTAAAAGTAAGTAGCGAAGAAGGCACACCTCAAGGTGGACCCCTTAGTCCACTACTTTCAAATATAATGCTTGATGAAATAGATAAAGAATTAGAAGGTCGAGGACACAGATTCTGCCGCTTCGCGGATGATTGTAATATCTATGTTAAAAGCAAAAAGGCAGGAATTAGGGTCATGGAGAGTATGACAAGATTGCTAGAAGGAAAGCTAAAGCTAAAAGTCAACAGAGAAAAGAGCAAGGTAGACTTAGTAACTAGAAGAAAATTTCTAGGGTTTTCATTTTACTTCAATAGAAATGGAGTCCAAGTAAGAATACATGAAAAATCATATAGGAGATTTAAGGAGAAGATTCGAGAAATAACGAATCGTAATAAAGGTATAAGTATGGAGTATCGCCTTAAAAGACTAAATGAAATCACAGTCGGTTGGATTAACTATTTCAGTATCGCGAAAGCGAAGGCAAGAATTAGAAGTCTTGAAGAATGGATAAGACGACGATTGAGGGCATGTATATGGAAACAATGGAAAAAGATTAAAACGAAGTTTATAAACCTAAAGAAGTTGGGTGTTGATAAACAAAAATCTTGGGAATATGCAAACACAAGAAAAGGTTATTGGAGAATATCCAAAAGCCCAATTCTACAAAGAACGCTTACCAATACTCGCCTAGAAAAGCTAGGTTATAAAAGTATTAGTAAGCGCTATCAGTTAATACATTAGATCCTAATGAACCGCCAAGTACCGAACGGTATGCTTGGTGGTGTGAGAGGTCGGTAGATAAAATAATTATCTACCTCCTACTCGATTATTTACATGGATGGGGTTCTGGATGACAAGGTTGAGGCGTAGGATGGCATGGGTGTGGATGTGTTGGATGGTGCATCATCTTATGTCTGTATGCCTCTGCTTTATACATTGCTGCCATATACATATACATATAATATGTTTTTTCATGGTCATGCATATCATCAATTATCGGCATGATTGGTGGACATGGAGCAGGCATTCCAGGGTATCCCATACCAGGCATACCAGGCATTCCCGGATAGCCCATATCAGGCATTAGCGGCATTGTAGGCATACCAGGCATTCCCGGATATCCCATTCCAGGCATAGCAGGGTATCCCATACCAGGCATTCCAGGGTATCCGATACCAGGCATACCTGGCATTAATCCTTCATCTATTGGGGGCATGATTCTACCGTTTTGAGTTTCCATTTATTATCCTCCTAATATTTTATTGTATTAGTTACTTTATACTAACATATGTAATATAGCTGGGTTTGGTAACTTGTCTAAATATATAATAAAGTCTAATAATTTTTTTAGCTAAATTATGATATAATGATAGTCGGCATTTGATAGAAATTAATTATTTGAATTTAACTTATAAGCGCTTAATATAATTTCAGTGAGTATATTTATGAATAAAAAAATGTCTGTATACAAAGGTCCAAGTATAGAAAAATTATATTGTAGAATATATAATTCCGAGAGGTGTAGGATAAATGAAAGAAAAAATAGTGGGTATTTTGGGTGGTATGGGTCCAGAGGCTACATGTGAAATGTTTAGGAGAATAATAAAATTAACCGGAGCAAAAAGTGATTCTGAGCATTTAAGAATAATTATTGATAATAATCCTAAAATTCCAGACAGAACAAAGGCTATTTTACATAATGGACATAGCCCTGTTGAGGAAATGGTATCAACAGCGAAGAATCTAGTAGGGGCAGGAGCAGATTTTATTATAATTCCGTGTATGACAGCACATAGGTTTATTAGTGAGGTTCAAAGCTTTGTAAACGTACCTATTTTAGATGCAATTGAATTAACAAAACAATATATTGAAGAGAAGTATAAAAATATAAATAGAATCGGCTTGCTTGCAACTTCTGGAACCGTTTATGCTGGATTATTTCAGAAATATTTGGTAGAAAATAAAATTATAGTGCCTAATAGTGCTTTGCAGGATGAAGTAATGGATATAATATATGGTAATAACGGAATAAAATTTGGTAACACATCGCAAGAAATAGTCGATCGGTTAAAAAAAATTGTATTAGAGTTGACGGAAGCTGAAGGTGTCGAAGCAATTATTGCAGGTTGTACCGAAGTAGGTTTTGTTTTAAAGCAATCGGATATAGATTTGCCATTAATAGACCCCTTAACGGTACTTGCAAGTGAATCCGTGAAGCTAGCGAAAATTAATAGTTAAAACTATTAATAAAAGTAATTTTTTATTCTAGATTTATAATATTAATTTTGATATAATAAAAAACGGCGTTTTAGTCGAAAATTGTAGAAAATATAATTTATAACTAATACTAAACATACTAAACTATGGGATTTTGTAGATAAGCTACCCATTATTAATGAGGAGGACAATTATGGAAATGTTGTTTGGAGTTCTTGGTGGACTCGGTTTGTTCCTATACGGAATGAATGTAATGAGTACAGGATTGCAAAAAGCTGCTGGTGATAAACTTAAATCGATTATAAGCCTATTAACAAGTAGTAAAATAATGTCGGTTTTAGTTGGTGCTGGGGTAACTGCAATTGTTCAAAGTAGTAGTGCAACAACTGTAATGGTAGTAGGTTTCGTAAATGCTGGAATGATGAAGCTGACTCAAGCAGTTGGGTTAATAATGGGTGCTAATATAGGTACAACTATAACTGCACAAGTTATTACATTTAAAATAGACAAATATGCCCCTATAATTGTAGGTATATCTGTTGGGGTTTGGCTATTTACGTCAAATAGAAAAGTTAAACAGATTGCTGAGGCATTTATAGGTTTTGGTATTTTATTTATAGGTATGAAATTTATGGGGGATGCTTTAAGACCTTTAAGAGCGTATCAACCTTTTAAAGATTTGCTAGTTAGTTTTGGTGAACATCCGTTTCTTGGTATTTTAGCTGGATTTGCAATTACTGTAGCAGTACAGAGTAGTTCAGCTTCAACAGGTATATTGTTAGCTCTAGCTATGGAAGGTTTAATCCCTATTAGCTCAGGATTACCTATTTTATTTGGTATTAATATGGGGACAACCATTACTGCAATTATTTCAAGTATTGGAGCAAATATTACAGCTAAAAGGGCTGCTGCATTTCACTTTTTATTTAACTTCATAGGTACAATTATATTTATATTTATTTTAAGAATACCATTATATAGAATTATTAATGTTATTAGTCCTGGTGATGTGCCTAGACAAATAGCAAATGCCCATACTATATTTAACGTAACTAGTACTATTCTACTTTTACCTTTTGCTGGATTATTAGTTAAGATTGCTAAAAGAATTGTACCTGGAGAAGAAGAGGCAGCAGAGGGTATCAAATATATTGATGAACGTATTTTGGAGACTCCATCGATTGCCTTAAGTAGTGTTGTTAAAGAAACGCTTCATATGGGTAATGTTGCGAAGGATTCATATAAAAACTCTTTAGAGGCATTAATAGAAAGAGACTATAAAAAGATTGAGGAAACAAAACGTATTGAGAAGATTGTAAACGAACTAGAAAGAGAAATTTCAAAATATTTAGTTAAACTTTCAAATACTAATATATCTGCCCAAGATAGGGAAGTAGTTGATGGGCTTTTCAGTACAATTAATGATATTGAAAGGGTAGGAGATCACGCGGAAAACGTTGCTGAACTTGCCGAATATATGTTAGAAAATGATTTAGCATTTACTGAAGACGCAGTTGAAGAGTTAAAACATATTTCTGGAATAGTTATGGAAGCATATACTGATTCCTTAACAGTTTTAACATCTTATAATTATGACTTAGCAAGAAAAGTTACAGCAATGGAAGAAGAGGTAGATGTGCTAGAAAGAAGACTTAGAGCTAGTCATATAGAGAGATTAAATACAAACAAATGTGTTCCTTCTTCAGGAGTAATTTTCCTAGATTTAATAAGTAATTTAGAAAGAATAGCGGATCATGCTTCTAACATTGTAATGCCTATACTAGATCATGAGAAAAAGAAAAAAAATAAATAAATGTATATAAACAAAAAATACAAACCACTAATTACGGTTTGTATTTTTTTTGTTTTGTTTAATCAATAATAATTATAGATTGAGTTTTTTCATGATAAAACTGAATATTTAAATTATGAAAGGTTAAAAATATAGATAGTTTTATTGAAAGGGGTAATTTATGGAAAAGGACAGTAGAGTTTCTTTAATTATTATTGGTGGTGGAGAAGACAAAAACGCTCATATGGAAATTTTAGAGGATGTAGTTCGTTTATCCGGTGGAAAAGATGCCAATATAGCAATTATTACTACAGCTACGAATTATCCCTTAGAAGTAGGGGAACAATATAAAAGGATTTTTTATGATATTGGGGCTAATTTAGTAGATACCTTAAATATAGAATCAAGAAAAGAAGCGAATAATAAACATCTACTTCGAAACCTAGAAGATATAAAGTGTTTATTTTTCACTGGTGGGGATCAATTAAGGATATCGAGTATATTAGGTGGAACTGAGTTTCATAGATATATTCAGCAGAGAATAAAGAAAGACTTAATAGTTGCTGGTACAAGTGCTGGTGCCTCAATGATGAGTGAGGTCATGGTAGTAGCTGGAGATGATGAAGAGGCGCCAAGAAAGAGTACTGTAAAATTGGCACCAGGGATGGGATTTATAAAAGGTGTTATTATTGATCAACACTTTAATCAAAGAGGAAGAATAGGAAGATTACTTGGAGCAGTAGCACAAAATCCATATGCCTTAGGCATAGGTATAGACGAGGATACTGCTATAATTATGAATGACAAAGAGGAAATTGAAGTAATAGGCTCTGGTGTAATAACAATCGTTGATGGAAAAGAAATTACTTATACTAATATTTCTGAACAAAATCAGCATGAACCATTAGCTATAACTGGTGTAAAAGTTCATATATTACCTGAAGGCTATAGATATAGCCTAATAAATAGAAAAACCATTATTGATGAAAAATAAAGGTTGGTTATTTTGAGGAGGATAGTTTAATGAATCTAATAAACATAGTGGCATATCCAGGGCGAAATATATATGCTCACTTTCCTGTAGTAAGAGTAATTGTTGACTTAGGTGAATACATGGATATACCCACTTGTGATATTCCAGGATTTAATGATAAATTAATAGCCATGCTGCCTGGATTAAGGGAGCATAAATGTAGCAGAGGATATGTTGGAGGATTTTTAGACAGACTTGAAAAAGGTACCTATTTAGCTCATATAATGGAGCACGCTTCTTTGGAAATACAAAAGCAATTAGGGTTTGATGTAAGTTTTGGAAAAGCCAGATTTTTAGAAAAAGAAACGATTTATTATGTTGTTTTTGAGTATATAAATGAGATTGCTGGTTATGAAAGTGGGATGCTAGCATTTAACATACTAGACTCAATTTTGAATAATAAGGGAGTAAATATAGAGAAGAACTTTGACATTATTAGAAATAAAATGAAAGAAAATGAACTAGGTCCAAGTACAAAGGCCATAATTGATGAAGCAAGAAAAAGAAAAATACCAATAACTAGAATAGGAAACGATAGTTTAATACAATTAGGATATGGAAAATACAATAGAAAAATCCAAGCTACGCTATCTGATAAAACTAGCTGTATTGCTGTTGACACCGCATGTAATAAGGAATTAACAAACTATATATTGTCAATAAAAGGAATTCCAGTGCCAGAAGGAGAAAGCTTTTATACATTTGCTGAAGCTCGTGAGTTTATTGATAAACTTCGGTTTCCAGTAGTTATTAAACCCTATAATGGAAATCAAGGCAAAGGTGTTTCTTTAGGGATAAATAATTTTAAAGATGCTGAAACTGCTTTTAATATTGCTTTGCAATACAGTGATAAAGTGCTAGTAGAAAGATTTATTATTGGTCAAAATTATAGAATAGCAGTGGTGAATGATAAAGTAGTCGCTGTTTCTAAAAGGATTTGTGCAAATGTTATTGGAGATGGTAAAAGTACTTTAAAACAGTTAATTGATCGTGAAAATCAAAATCCACTTAGAGGAGAGGGCCATGAGAAGCCTTTAACTAAAATAAAAATTGATGATGTAATGATGCTTTTATTAGATAAAAATGGTATTAACCTAGAGCATGTCCCACCTTTTGGTGAAGTTGTATATTTGAGAGAGAATGATAATTTAAGTACAGGTGGAACTGCTATAGATGCGACAGAAGAAATACATCCAGAAAATATTAGATTAGCTATTAATGCAGTTAATGCTATTGGATTAGATATTGCTGGAGTTGATATGGTAGCTATTGATATATCTAAGCCAATTAGAGAATACGGTGGTGCAGTAATCGAAGTAAATGCATGCCCAGGAATAAGAATGCATCATTTTCCTTCAAAAGGAATTGAGAGAAATGTAGCAAAAGAAATAGTAAACATGCTATATCCTGAAGGTGCAAGCCATAGCATTCCAATATTTGCAATTACTGGTACTAATGGTAAGACAACTACGACTCGCATAATTGAAAAAATAATGAAAGAAGATAAGAAAATTGTTGGAATGACAAGCACTGGTGGAGTATATATTGATGGTGAATTAATAGTCCCTGGAGATACTACAGGGCCTAGAAGTGCCCAAGCCATATTGATGGATAACCGTGTTGATGTTGCTGTATTAGAAACAGCTAGAGGTGGTTTGATTAACAGAGGTTTAGCCTATGATAAAGCGGATATTGGTATTATCACGAACATTAGTGATGATCATTTAGGGATAGATGGTGTAAATACATTAGAGGAAATGGCAGATGTAAAAAGTCTTGTTGTTGAAGCCGTAAAAAAAGAGGGATATGCTGTGTTAAACGCAGATGATAAATTTACCCCACAAATTGTATCTAGAGTAAAAAGTAATATCATATATTTCTCAGAGAGTTTCGAAAATCCTATTATTCAAAATCATATAGAAAATAAAGGATTAGCAGTTTATTTAAAAAACAATGTTGTAATAATTTATGATGGTATCGGAGAAATCAATTTAATGAAAATCAATGAAATCCCTGCAACCTTAAATGGATTACTTAAACATAATGTTCAAAACAGCCTAGCATCAATTGCAGCTACTTACGCTCATGGAGTTGATATTGATGTAATCCGTCAAGCATTGAGGAAATTTACTACTGATGAAAAAAGTAATCAAGGAAGATTTAATATATTTGACGTTAGGGACTTTAAAGTAATTTTAGATTATGGGCATAATATTGATGGAATAAATACAGTTTTAAGTGCTATTGATAAAATAAAGCAGAATAAAGCAATTGGTGTAATCGGAACACCAGGTGATAGAACAGATATAAGTATACTAAAAATCGGTGAAATATGTGGAAAGTATTTAGATTATATTTATGTTAAAGAGGATAAGGATACGAGAGGTAGAAAAATTGGAGAAGTTGCCAACATTCTTAGAAAAGGATGTGCTATTGGCGGAGCCGTAGAAAGTTGTACTACAATCGAGCTTTGTGAGGTCACAGCATTGGAAAGGGCTATGGAACAGGCGAGTAAAGATGATATAATAATAGTGTTTTATGAAAAATACTATCCATTACTAGAAGCAATAAAAAGGTATCAAAATAATGAAGTTAAACAAATCCAGTCAGAAGTTATATAAGAAATACTAAAACAAAAATGTAAAATATAGAATTGAAATATAAAAAATAAGTCAACCTTAGGCTTATTTTTTATATTTTATAAGATTTAATAGTATTGTAGTTTTAATAGTTATCATATATATTAAGAATAATATATATATAAACTAAGTAAAAAGAGGTGGGCAGATATGACAAAAAATATAGGGGCTTTTTTCGATATTGATGGTACCTTGCACAGGGACTCACTTATGATGGAACATTTTAAAAAACTAATAAACGATGAAGTTATAGATCCTGTTATATGGCATAATATAGCGAAAAAAACCTTTCAAAACTGGGATAAACGTATGGGTAATTTTGAGGATTATTTATTAGAGGTAGCAGAGGTTTATTTACAGTCGATGAAGGGAATGAGAAAGGACCATATAGAATTTGTATCTAATCAAGTAATTGATAGTAAAGGTGATCGAGTATATAGATTTACTAGGGATAGAATAAAATGGCATAAGGAACAAGGTCATAAAGTAATTTTTATTTCTGGAAGCCCAGATTTTTTAGTAGCAAGAATGGCAAAAAAATATGACGTAACTGATTTTAGAGGTACTAGCTACTTAGTAGATGAAAATAACATATTTACTGGAGAAATAGTGCAAATGTGGGACTCTTGTAGTAAGCATGATGCGATTATAGATTTTGTTGGTAAGTATAATATAGATTTGAGCAAAAGCTATGCATATGGCGATACAAATGGAGACTTATCAATGTTAAAACTTGTAGCTCACCCAACTGCTATTAATCCGGCTAAAGAACTTATTACAAATATAAAGAAAGATCCAGAATTAGTTGCAAAAACAACAGTTATTATTGAACGTAAAGATACAATATATAAGATGTCAGCAGATGTAGAAATATTATAAAAAAAAGAAAGGGAGACTACAACTCCCTTTCCTCATAGCTATCATTTAATATATTTAACTGGTCCTTTAGACCTGAACTAGTATATATTTTTTTATCATTGGTAATTATTAAGGTTTCAACACCATCAAGAGATTCAATTAAGGACATGCCCTTTTCTAATCCCATTATAAAAACAGCTGTTGATAGTACATCCCCATCGATTGATAAGTCAGAAATGATCGTTACACTTCTAAGGTCATTACGTACAGGATATCCAGTCTTTGGATCTATTATATGATGATATCTTATATTATCCTCCATGAAAAAACGTTCATAATCACCTGAAGTAACTATAGACTTATCAGTAAGAGGAATACTTGCAATCGGATTTGCACCCTTTTCAGGGTCCTGAATTCCAACATTCCATGAGCTGTCATCAGCCTTTTTACCAAAGGCATATATATCCCCACCTAAATCAACCAGACCACTTTTAATTCCATTTTCTCTTAAAACTTTTATTGCTTCATCTACTGCGTATCCTTTAGCAATTCCGCCTAAATCTATTTGTACATTTGGAATATCTATTCTTACAGATTGATTGTCAATGTTTATTGCATTTATATCTATATTTTCCATTGCAGCATGAATATTTTCTTGTGATGGAACCTTATTTGTTTTTCCAATACCCCATAAATTAATTAGTGCCCCTATAGAAATATTAAAGTCCCCACCAGTTAGTTCATAGTATTCTAGACCTTTATTAATTACATAAAGAGTTTCTTTATCAACTGTTATATAATTATTTCCGGCATTTTCGTTAAGTAGATATACATCACTACCTGCTATGGAAGTACTCATCTTATTTTCAATTTCACGGACTCTATCAAAGGCTTTTGCAATAGCCCTTCGTCCATCCTCTTCTGACTCTGACAAAACATTTATCCTGCCCATTGTACCTAATACAAAATCCACTTCTTTAACAAGCTTTAGAGAATTTTGCGAATCATTTGATTTGCAGCCATAAAGTAAAAAAAGAAGTACTAAAGTTAATATTGTAATTTTTTTTAATGTATTTTTCATGGGTATCGCGGCAAAAGTTATTGTCTTTTTATCCATGACTTAAAGACAAATAGACTTACCGCTGTTCACCTCACTTTCTGATAGTATTCAAAATATTATAGAAACTACTTTAGTGATATAGTTACAGGTCACGTAGATTCCAACTGTTTTCATATATACTACTATAACCTAAATAATTATATCATATTATGAGTAGCAAACAATAATTAAATGTAAATGGTTAAAATTAATTAGTAATTATTATTATTTAATTTATTTTGTTTATAACCCAAAATATTTTTATTTTATTAATTAAGTGAAAATTAGGAAATTAGATGTAATTCTCTTATGGACTTAAGTATATTTGATTTAAAAATATTTAGAAAATATAAACATTTTATATTAACTAACAACAACTCTTGTTTACTATTGAAAATAATGGGGATTTGGATTATAATTATATTGTACATAATAATTATTTATTTAACAAAGGGGAGGAAGTAAAATGAAAAAAATTATAGCTTTAGTTTTAGCAATGGTAACGATGCTTGCTGTTGTTGGATGTACAAAGACAGAGCAACCATCAACTAATGCACCAACACCAACAACGAACAAATACAACGACGGTACATACGTAGCTTTCGGTAATGGTACAGACAAAGGTTATGGTATGGTTGAAGTAACAATTGAAAATGATGTTATTGTTGATGTACAAGTAACTGAGTTTAATGGAATTGGAGTAGAAAAAGGCGAAGCATATACTTATGAGGCATTCCATACGGCTAAAGCTGAGATGCCAGGAAGATTTGTAGAGGCAAATGGAACTGATGTTGAAACAGTATCTGGTGCAACTGGTTCTTCAAGTAACTGGATTCTTGCTGTAGAGAGAGCTTTAGAAAAGGCTTTAGTTGAGCCAGCTTCAGCAACTACGTTATTTAACGGAACATTCTATGGTGTATCTGATGCTACAGATAAAGGTCGTTCAGTTGCTTTAGTAACAATTGAAGACGATAAAATAGTAGAAGTTAAATTATTAGCTACTACTTTCACTAAAGATGATGTGCCAAAAGAAGTATTTAAAAATGAAGAGTACCCATATGCTACTTTCCATGAAGCAGCTGTAGAAATGGCAGCTAGATTCGTAGAAGCTAATGGTCCTGAAGTAGATACTTTCACAGGAGCTACTGGATCAAGCGTACAATGGAAGCAAGCTGTTGAAAGAGCTTTAGAAAAAGCTACAAGATAATAATAACTATTCAAAAAATCTTACCTAATAGAAATTAGGTAGGATTTTTTTATTTTCTATGTACTTGTCTTCTAAAGAATTTTGTTATTAAATATACGTAAGACTTAACCTTGAGGTGTTTTTATGGAGTTTAATTTTAATAACACATATGTTTTTATATTTTTTATCTATGGGCTAGCATTTTTTTCAATGGGTATTTCAGCCCTACAGCAAAATGCTACTACAGGTAGTAAACTAAATATTGCTATACATATAAAATATTTAGGATGCTTTGGGGTTATACATGGGATTATGGAGTGGGTTGTAATGATTAGGATTGCACTCATGGATACTACCGGAAGGTTATATTTGTTAATATTAGCAATATTCTTAAATGCTATATCATTTGTTTTTCTTCTTATATTTGGAATAAAATTAATTGAATCTAGGGGTAAATACTATAGAATTTTTGAAAAGATACCCTATATATTATTAGCTCTATGGATAGTAGCATTTATTGCAACGTTTACAACTTCTAAGAATAATTTTATATATTATTTAATAATCGATGATATTGCTGCTAGATACTTTATAGGGTTTCCAGGTGGCATGGTTACGGCTTGGGCTCTTGTTAGAAATGCTAGAGAGCTTCTAAACCTACCTATTAAAAATGTTGTGAGAAAATACTATGCTTTAGCCATTCCATTTGCAACATATGGAGTATTAGCTGGCTTAGTAGTAGAAAAAAGAAGTTTTTTTCCTGCAAATATTATAAATAAAGAGTTGTTCAAAAGCTTATTCGGGTTTCCAGTTGAATTAGGTAGGGCCTTATCCGCTCTTGCTATTACAATACTATTTATATCAATTATTGATTTAATTAAGTGGGAGTCTAATGAAATAATGACAAAACTATCTAAACAAAATATTATTAGCGACGAAAGAAAGAAATTAGGCCAGGAACTACACGATGTAGTTATACAGAATCTATTTGCTACAGGCCTTCATATTGAGAATATAATTGAATCAGTCGAAGTAGAGCAACAAGTAAAGGATTTGCTATTAGTTAAAGAAAACCTTAATTATACAATAGAGCAGGTAAGAGGTTTTATCAAGGAGTTTTCATCTAAGAGTGACAGTATTGAAGGGCTATATATAAAGCTACAGGATATGATTGTAAAATATGAGAGTATTACAGGTATTTCAATTAAACTTAATTTTGAAATCTCAGATATTATTATTAATGATATTTCAGCCCTAAAACTAACCCAATTATACTATATTGTCCAGGAAGCTGTGAGTAACTCTATAAAGCATTCTGATGCATCTATAATTGAAATATCAATTACTCCTAAGGCAAAACAAATTATTGCGCTTATCAAAGACAATGGTAAAGGTTTTGATGTAGATAAGGTTTTTTCAGAAAACTGTTATGGTTTAATAACTATGAAAGAAAGGGCTATATCTATAAGCAGTAAATTAATAATAAATAGTAGTAGCAGGGGAACAGAAGTGATACTAAACATTCCAAGGGGAGCGAACTTATTATGAGTGATATAACAAAGATACTTTTAGTTGATGACCACGCGGTTGTAAGATGGGGCATTAAATCTGTTATTGAAAGAAATCCCAAATATATAGTTTGTGCCGAGGCAGAAACCCTTGAAGATGCTTATGAAAAAGTAAAGGATTTAATGCCTGATATAGTTATTCTTGATTTAAAATTACCTGATGGTGATGGCGTAACAGGGTGTAGGAAAATGAAGGCTATTTTACCTAATGTCAAAGTAATGATCTTAACAGCCTATGGTGATGATCAGATTATTGTAGAGTCCATAAGGGCAGGGGCTGACGGTTTTCTTTTAAAAAATATTGATAGTAATAAGATAATATCAGCTATACATGATGTCTCTTTGGGAAAATCAATTTATGATTCAGCTGTTATAAATAAAGTTATTTCTGCTGTACGTCAGAATAATGAGTTTGATAATGTGCTTTCGAATCAAGAAAAAAAGATTTTGGATTTGATTTGTGAGGGTAAAACGAACAAAGAAATTTCAGAAAGGCTTTTTATTGCTGAAAAAACAGTTAGGAATAATGTTACAAAAATTATGAAAAAAATAAATGTTAATAACAGAACTGAAGCTGCTATATACTGGTCGAGACAAAAGTCCCTTTTCTAAGGGACTTTTATAATTAATAAAGGACATATGACAGTATGACAATAGTTTTGATCATAGTATGATAATTATATAACATATATGACAGTTAATTAACTAACAAGAGTTAGAGTAAAAACTACTTATGGGAGGAATAGTAAAATGAAAAAGAAGTCAGTTTTATTAATATCGTTAATTTTAGTTTTTTCATTAATCGTAGTAGGTTGTTCTAGTAACAAACAACCGGCTAGTAATAAACCAGAAGTTAGTAATAGTGCAGATGTTCTAGTTAATGGTGGCGGTGGGGCTGGATTAGTTTCTGCAATAACAGCAGCAGAAAATGGAGCTAAAGTTATTTTAGTTGAAAAGATGCCTATGATTGGTGGAAATACAATAATTTCTGCTACTGGATTAACTGCATCGGATACAGAATTACATGAAGAAGCAGGAGTACCGTTTACAGTTGAAGATCATATAAAAAGAACTATGGAGACAGGAAATAATTTACCAGATGAAAATCTAGTAAGAATTTTAGCTGAAAATAGTAATGAAGCTTATGAATGGTTAGTTTCACTAGGTTTAAGCTATAAGCTTAATGAAAAAGAGCCATGGTGGATAATTCCATCAGAAGGTCATTTTGGATCTTTATTAGTTGGTGCTTATCAAAAGGAAGCTCAAAGGCTTGGAGTAGATGTTAGGGTAAATACAACGGCAACAGAATTAGTTGTTGAAGATGGAATAGTAGTAGGAGCAAAGGTAGTGGATAAGGATGGAAATGAGTCTGTTATTGAGGCTAAATCTGTAATACTTGCTACAGGTGGTTTTGGTAATGCAACAGATCTTATTGGAGAATACAATCCTAAGTATGCAAATGCTCATAATGTAATGAGTACTGCTGGACCAACGGGAGATGGATTTAGAATGGCAGTAGAACTAGGTGCAGGAACTAGAGATATGGAGTTCCATCAAATGAGACCTTTAGCAACTCCAGGTTACTGGATTAGAGAATCTGTAATAAATGCTGAAGGTGGCGGAGTATTACTAAATAAAGATGGTGTAAGATTTACAAATGAAACACTTAAACCATTAGATTTAGTACCACAAGTGTTAGCACAAAAAGACAGAGTAGGATATGTAATTTTCGATTCTGAAGTTGCAGAAACTAGTAATGGAAAGGCAGCCATTGAAAAGGGCAGAATGATTCAAGCGGAAACTATCGAAGAATTAGCTCAAAAGCTTGAGCTAGATCCAGCAGTTGTAGTAGAATCAATTAAATCATTTAATGATGGAGTTGATGAGTTTGGAAGAGGAACTGTAGGAAAAGTTACTGTTGGGCCTTTCTATGGTGTAGAAGTTAGACCATCGTCACATTATACAATGGCTGGTATTACAATTAATGAAAACGCGCAGGTAACAGATACTAATGGTGTAGCTATTCCAGGGCTATATGCTGCAGGAGAAATAGTTGGTGGACTATACGGTTCAGGACGTGTGGCAGGGAATAATACGACAGAAAACATTGTATTTGGTAAAATAGCAGGAAGAAATGCAGCTTTAAAATAATAATATAGTTACTCCCCTTAAAGTGAGCATTGCTAATTTAGCAATGCTCACTTTATATTTTGTAAACTTTTAAATTTTGTCACGTACTATATAATATAAGGAGGGGTGCGAAATGAAGGTAAGTAGTAGATATTTAAGGTTGCTTCTACCGTACATGGAAGGTCCAGACGTAATGCATGTACAGGAGCGGCTAACAGAACTAGGTTTTTACGATGGACCTATTGATATGATTTATGATGAGGATATATATGAAAGTGTAAAAGCATTTCAGACAGAATATGGACTAAATCCAGATGGAATAGTTGACCCCGATACTTGGAATGCTATAGGCCTTAGTCCTGAGAGACAGTACCCTATACCACCTGAGGGGTATTCAATAGAGATTGATTTAGATAGAAAGGTACTTACTTTAAAAAGATTTACAGAAATTATTAACGCATACAGGGTTGCTGTTGGTGCACCATCTACACCAACACCTGTAGGGGATTGGCAAATTATACAGAAAACTAGAAACCCAGGGGGCCCATTTGGTACTAGGTGGATGAGATTAAATGTGCCTTGGGGTGGCTATGGAATTCATGGAACAAACGATCCTGAATCTATTGGGCAGGCTGCTAGTAGAGGTTGTATAAGGATGTTTAATGAACAAGTAAATGAACTTTACGATATTGTGCCTCTTGGAACACCTGTAAAAATTACAGGAGAGGTTTTTACAGGGAGAATTTTAGACGTTGATAGTTCCCCGGGACCAGATGTATTTGAAGTAAAATCTATATTACGCACACTAGGGTATTATGAGGGTGAGGTTGATGGTGTATATGACCAGGCTACTCAAGAGGCAGTTAGGAATTTCCAGAGAGATTTTAATTTAGTGGCTGATGGAATTACAGGAGTGGATACTTATGATGCCCTAATACTAGCCAGAGATCAATATTTTGATGTTAGAGAGCCTTAAAAAAAGATTTGACTAATATACGTTAATATATTAGAATATTATAAATAATCAAACAATTAGAATTTAATTCTTATCCAGAGAGGTGGAGGGACTGGCCCGACGAAACCCGGCAACCTACATTGATTTCAATGAAAGGTGCTAATTCCAGCAGAACTATAAGTTCTGGAAGATGAGGGAGGATATAAGCTCGAGCTACTTTTCCCTGGGAAAGGTAGCTTTATTATTTATATTAACAAGAGAAAAAATCAATAATACTTAATAGAACAAGTGTGGTGAATAAAAAGTGTCGCATAAATTTAATATTCAGCTTAATAAGGATGAGATATTAAGATATTTAGGTTACAAAAACGGAATGGACATTCCTATACATTTAGATGAGTTAATAGATAAATCTATCAGTAATTCATATGAGCTAATTGAGCCAGTCGGAGAATATAGGACGAGTAGGATTAAAGGGATTAAGGGAAGTAATATTTTGTTTGATGAATTTGATTTTAAAATACATTCGGAGGATATAGCTACACTTCTAAAGGGTTGTGACTATGCTTCAATTTTGGCAGTAACAATAGGTAATGATATACAAAACCATATTGATTTATGTTTCAGCCATGGTGAGTATACAGAGGCATTGATATTTGACGCTATTGGCTCTGATGCTGCGGAACAGGCTACTGAATATGTAAACCAACTCATTATATTAGAAGCTTCGGAACAAGAATATATACTGACAGATAGATTTAGCCCTGGTTATGGGGATTTTACTTTAGATTTTCAAAAACAGTTATTATTAAACCTTAAGGCAGATAACTTTGGGATACATGTAACAGAAACAAATATTATGATTCCAAGGAAGTCTGTTACAGCTATAGTTGGTTGGACAAAAGGTAATAAGATTATTAAAACTAATAATAAATGTAATACTTGTAATAAAAATGACTGTATATATAGGTATGAAAATAGCTGTCTTAAAAGATAAGAAGGATGTGAAATGGTGAAAAGACAAAAGTTGTACGATTTACTTAATGAAAAGATTTTAGTTTTCGACGGAGCGATGGGAACGATGCTTCAGAAGAACGGCTTAACAACAGGTTGCCCTGAAGAATTCAATTTAGATAAAAGGAAAGTTATTAAAAGAATACATAAGGAATATGTAAATGCTGGATGTAACATTATTCAAACAAATACCTTCGGAGCAAACAGAATTAAATTAGCAGAATATAATTTACAGTCCAAAGTAGAGGAAATTAACAGAGCAGCAGTTAAATTAGTCAAGGAAATGGCAGGAGAGGAAGTTTTAGTAGCCGGTGATATAGGGCCTACGGGTAAACTTATGTATCCAGTAGGCGATCTAAGTTTCGACGAGGCGTACGAAGTTTTTTATGAGCAGGCCAAAGTATTAATAGAATCTGGAGTTAATATAATTAATATAGAAACAATTTCAGATATACAGGAAGCTAGAGCAGCAATAATAGCAGTTAAGGATGCTGGGGATGTACCTATTATTTGTACTTTAACATTCAATACTGAGATGAGGACTTTAACTGGTTCTGATCCTGAAACTGTAGCAACAGTTTTAGAAGCGTTGGGAGTAGATATACTAGGTGTGAACTGTGGTTTTGGGCCGGATATGATGATAGACATAGTAAGAAGGATGAGTAGTGTAACGGATAAATATATTATTGCTCAACCTAATGCAGGATTACCTAAATATATAGATGGTATAACTTACTATGATTTGACTCCAGAAAAAATGGCTAGCTACGTTGAAGACTTAATTAATGCCGGCGCCAATATAATTGGTGGCTGTTGTGGTACCACTCCGGAACATATGAAGATAATAAAGGATAAAGTTAAAAATCTTAGACCTATAGTTAAAGAAGAAAAACAATTTACAAAGCTAGCAAGTGTAACGAAAACCTTAATTATTACAGAGGAACTTCCGACTAGAGTAATCGGTGAATGTATTAACCCCACTGCTAAAAAATATTTAGCACAGGCGATTAAAGATAATAACCTTAGCTTGCTATGTGAAGAGGCTATTAAACAGGTAGAGTCTAATGCAAATATAATTGATGTGAATGTAGGGGTAAATCTAACAGAGGAAAGTAGCGTAATGAGAAACGCAGTATATGAAATACAAAGAGTCATTGATGCACCCCTCTCAATAGATACTGTAAATTTCGAAGCGATGGAAGAAGGTCTAAAGGCATGTGCCGGTAAGCCATTGATAAACTCTACTAATGGAGAAGAAAGGCATTTAGATAAAGTGCTAAGACTAGCGAAGCGATATGGTGCAGCAATTTTAGGTCTAACTTTGGATGAAAAGGGTATTCCAAAAAAGGCAGAGGAAAGGTTTGTGATTGCAGAGCGTATAGTTAATAGGGCATTAGAGTATGGATTAAAAAGACAAGATATTTTTATTGATACTTTGGTATTAACAGCAGGGGCTCAACAACAGTACGCATTAGAGACAATAAAAGCTATACAATTAGTTAAGAAAGAGCTAGGGGTAAAAACGGTTTTAGGTATAAGTAATATATCCCATGGGTTGCCTAATAGAGCTATTTTAAATAGCACATTTTTAGGAATGGCATTAAATGCGGGACTTGATATGCCTATTATGAATCCATATATAGATAAAATGTGGGAAGTTATAAAAAGTGCTGATGTTTTAACTGGTAAGGACCTTAATGCAAAAATATTTGTTGAATCATTTAATGATGAAAAGGTTGTAGAAAAAACTATTGAAGTTAATGAAGTAAAGATCATTGATAAGTTAACAAAGGCAATTGTTTCTGGGGATAAAAATAGTGTTCCTTTATTTATAGATGAACTAAAGGCTAATGGATTTAGGGCTTTAGATTTAGTAAATAATTGTATAATTCCTGCTCTTGAAGATGTAGGAAATAAATATGAGAAACAGATATATTTTTTACCGCAGCTTTTACTTTCAGCTGAGGCAGCCCAAAAGGCTTTTAATGAACTTAAAGAGGAGTTAAATAGAAGTACAGTAAGCAATGTTGGAACAATAGTTCTAGCTACGGTAAAGGGCGACATTCATGATATAGGTAAAAATATTGTTTCAATAATGCTACAAAATCATGGGTTTAAGGTTATAGATTTAGGTAAAGATGTGGATTCAGACAGGATAATAGAATGTGCTTTAAAAGAAGAGGCTGATATTATAGGTCTAAGCGCACTTATGACAACCACTATGAATGAAATGAAAATAGTTACGGAAAGCTTAAAAAGTAAAGGACTATCTATTCCCGTTTTAATTGGAGGAGCAGTAGTAACAGAAGAATATGCTAATACAATTGGCGCCTTTTATTCTTCAGATGCAATAGGAGCTGTAAAACAAGCTAAATTAATTATTAACAAGTAAAAGAAAAATGGGGGAGTTTTAATGAATAGATTCAAAGAAAAATTATTATCAAAGCAGTTCTTAGTAACTGTAGAGCTAGAACCACCAAAGGGAATAAATACTGAAAAGCTAATTGAGTCAGTAAATCAATTAAAAGGTATTGTTGATGCAGTAAATATAACAGATGGACCAATGGCAAATATGAGAACAAGTGCAATTGCACTTAGCTATAAGATAAAAAAAGAAACAGATATAGACGCAATTTTTCATTTAACGTGTAGGGATAGAAATGTTATTGCTCTTCAATCAGAACTTTTAGGAGCAGGGGTTCTTGGTATTAACAATTTATTAATATTGACCGGGGACGAACCTAAAAGAGGTGATCATCCTAAGGCAACACCGGTATTTGAAGTGGATTCTGTAGGTTTAGTTGGAATAGTGAATACCCTTAATAAAGGTTATGATATGGCAGGAACTAGTTTGAATGAAAAAACAAATTTTGCTGTTGGGGTTGCAGCCAATCCTACTGCATTAAACTTAAACCTTGAAATTGAACGGCTTCATGAGAAAATAGAAAAGGGAGTAGACTTTATTCAAACCCAACCTGTTTATAATCCTGAAGATTTAGCGATTTTTATGGACAAAATTAAATACTTTAAAGTACCTGTACTAGCAGGAATTCTACCACTTAAAAGCTACAAAATGACTCAACATGTATCAAATAACATCCCAGGAATTAATATACCTGAGTGGACACAAAAAAGAATGGAGTCCGGTGGAAGAGCAGAAGGAGTTAAGATCGCTGCTGAATTGGTTAAAGATTTAAAAAATATATCCAAGGGTATTCACATAATGCCATTAGGGGATACAAATATGGTTATAGAAATAATTGAACAAAGCAAATTAAAATAAAATGGGGCTATTTCAAAACTATTTAATTAGTCGTTGGAAAAGGGTGCCCCCTTTTTATTTGCAAAAAACTGTCAGAATACTACGTAATTGTTACTATGGTAAATAGATAGTTGTTATTGGAATTAGTTTGGTTGTATAGTAAAATTTATGAGCTAGTAATAATTTACAAGATTGCATTTAGCTGTTAAATATAGGGGGTATATTGGATGAAAAGGATAGATGAGAGGGATGTAATTTTTTCTAGGATGAATTATGAAAAAGGCGCGCCAGAATATATTGACTACTACAATCGCAATCCGCATATGAAAGAAATCGATGATACTCTCCGATCTATGCCTCAGATGGGAAGTGAAGGAACAGCAACGTATAGCCCTATAAGTTCGCCTATTGTAGATGCTTGTTTTCGTTTTCTAGGTGATATAAAGAAGTATTCTGAAGGAGAAAAACAACAATGTAATAATACCCCTATTAATATTGAGGATATTACAGAACAAATTAAAGGGATTGGAAAGTTATATAATGCTAAACTTGTGGGAGTTACAGAAATGAAGGAATATCATTATTATTCTCATAGGGGTAGACATAAAGAAAACTATGGTGAAGTAATCGATAAAACCCATAAGTATGGAATTGTATTCGCAGTGGAAATGGATAAGGAAATGATCTATAGAGCCCCTCAACTTTCTGAAGCCATAGCAACGACAAAGGGTTATATTGACACAGCAATCATAGGTATGGTTTTATCTTATTACATTAGGGAGCTTGGATATGATGCAAGAAATCATATGGATGGTAATTATCTAGTAGTTGCACCACTAATTGCAAAGGATGCAGGCCTAGGTGAAATCGGAAGAAATGGATTGTTAATTACTAAAAAATATGGTCCTAGGGTAAGATTAGGAGTAGTTACAACAAATCTTCCCCTAGTTACAGATAGCCCAATAAATTTTGGTATCAGTCAGTTCTGCGTTGAATGTGAGAAGTGTGTAAAAACTTGTCCAGGTAAAGCTATACCTGCAGGTCTACAGGAAGATATTGAAGGAGAGAAGCGTTGGAAAATTAATTCTGAAGAATGCTATAGAAGATGGAGGATGCTAGGAACAGATTGTGGTATCTGTTTGGCTAGCTGTCCCTTGAGTGAAAATATACCAGAAGAAAATATTAATAAAATATTAGATTGTAAAAGTACAAGAGATGAAATATTGGAGACTCATGAGAAGAAACATGGGATTAGACCTTATATTAAAGAGAAGCCTAGTTGGTTAAAGTATTAGACTATCTGATTATACGGCTATGAAAAATTTATCTAGATAATTTGTAGTCAAAAGGGCTACTCAGCCTAGATTAATTTATCTATTTTGAGACGCCCATTGTAATTTTTAAAACATAGGGATAGCTTATACTTGTTAGAGTGAGTTATTCCCCTAAGTGTATATTTAGGTCTAATAACTCTTTTTGAAGCTGAAGCAACTTATTTTTTATACTATCATATTCTTTATTTAATATCTTTTCATCAATAATGCGATCGGTTTTATCTACTAAGCTTTCAAACTGGTCGTATACTTGCTGAAGTTCTTTTTTTATGTTTTCTTTTCTTTCTACAGGCTCTAAAAGTTCCCCAGAGTAAGATTTTAAGACCTCATCTTCTATTTGGAAGGTATAGCCCATATTTGGAATAATAGTCTTAGTTTTATATTTTTCTTCGATAAGCTTTGACAAAGTGGTTGTTGATTCTTCTTCACCATGAACTAAAAAAACTCTTGAAGGCATTTTCTTAAAACCACTTAGCCAATCTAAAAGCTCTTGTTGATCTGCGTGACCAGAGAAGCCCTCAATACTATAAATATTAGCTAGAACAGCTATTTCCTCGCCTAATAGTTTTACTTTTTTAGCACCATCCTTTAATATACGACCTAAAGTTCCATTTGCCTGATAACCAACGAATACTACACTATTATTCGCCTTCCATAGATTATGTTTAAGGTGGTGTCTAATTCTACCAGCAGTACACATACCACTAGCTGAAATTACAACCTTTGGAAAATTAACTTCATTTAAACGCATAGATTCTTCATGACTTCGTACATAATGAAGGTTTTCAAAAACTAGGGGATTGTCACCGCTTAGAATTAAGTTTTTAGTTTCTTCATTAAAGCAATAAGAATTGTTTTTAAATACTTCGGTGGCAGCGATTGCCATAGGGCTATCAATATAAATTGGAACTCTTAAAAACATTTCAATGTCCTGGTTATATTCATAATATTTATTTAGTTCATATATTAATTCCTGTGTCCTGCCTACGGCAAAGGATGGTATAATTACTGAGCCGCCCTTTAAAACGGTTTCGTTAATAATACTAATTAGTTTCTCTACTCTTTGTTCCTTGCTTTCATGTAATCTATTTCCGTATGTTGACTCCATTATAAGGTAATCCGCATCTTCAATATACTCAAAGTTTTTAATAATTGGCTTATCCTTACTGCCCAAATCCCCTGAGAATACTATTTTAACTGTTTGATTTTTGTTTTCTGTAATCCATATTTCAATGATTGATGATCCTAAAATATGTCCAGCATCTCTAAAGCGGATTGAAATGCTTGGATTAATGTATAACTTTTGATTATATAAGGCTGATTCAAAGTATCTTAAGCTATTTCTAGCATCTTCTACAGTATAAAGAGGCTCTAGGGGAGGCTTTCCGGATCTTTTTCGTTTACGGTTTTCCCATGTAACGTCAGATTCTTGTATATGGCCACTATCAACAAGCATTATTTCTGCAAGTTCCTTAGTAGCTTTTGTACAGTAGATTTTACCTTTAAACCCTTCTTTGACAAGTTTGGGAATACGTCCACTATGGTCTATATGGGCATGAGATAAAAATAAATAGTCTATTTCCTTTGGATCAAACTCAAAAGGCTCGTTGTTTAATTGTTCTAATTCCTCACTACCTTGAAACATACCACAATCAATCAGTATTTTATTATTTCCAGTAGTAATTAGTATGTTTGACCCTGTTACAATTTTAGAAGCACCTAGAAACTGAATTTTCATAATGTCACCCTCCATCTTTAACTGATTTATGTATATTAAAATTATATCACTTTATTCACAATTTAAATCAATAAAAATATAACTTATATTTAGTTATGTTATACTGCTAAAGTTTTAAAAAAAATATATAAAAAAAGCGTAATATGATATACTTTTTAATAAGAGAAAGTTTAAATTATTAATTAGGCGGGGATATTTTGATTTCGACAGGAGATTTATTATTAAGATTGTTAATGTCTACACTATTAGGTGGTTTAATTGGTTTTGAGAGGGAAGTAAATAATCGTCCAGCAGGATTTCGTACCCATATATTGGTTACATTAGGTGCATGTCTTATTATGATTTTATCTATATATGGATTTAGTGGTTTTGGCCCAGCGGGTAAGGGGAGTGATCCAGCAAGATTAGCAGCACAGGTTGTAAGCGGAATTGGTTTTCTTGGGGCAGGGACTATTATGAGAGAGGGAACTAATGTAAGAGGGCTTACTACGGCTGCTAGTATATGGATTTGTGGAGGAATTGGCTTAGCAATAGGAATGGGTTTTTATGAAGCGGCAGTAATGACAACATTACTTTCTATAGGTTCTCTTATGAGTGTTCAAATTATGGAGAAACGTTTTTCTAGGATGAGGCGTTATTCTGAAATTAAGATAAATGGTATTGGTCGTCCTGGTTTTGTTGGTGAGATAGGTACTGTTTTTGGTAAACACTATATTAGCATTAAAAATGTTCAAATCGATAACTATAACGATGATGATGATGTCTATGTTGGGGAAATTCAGCTCACTTTTTATATAAAGACTCCAGTAAAGTTAGATAGGTTTGCACTATACAATGACTTAAATAATGTTAGAGGAATTAGTACAGTCAAGTGGGATGATGTTGAAATAATTAATAATAAAAGTTAAATTAATAGTCTATAGGCATTTTTGCTTATAGACATTTTACTACCTATTTTAATAAAATAGTGTTATTATTTGAGAAAAGTTGTTTGTCTAAATAATATTAAAAATTAGTTAAGAATTAGGAATTTAAAGTAAAACTGTCGACTCATGAAGAAATATAGAATATATTGTAAAATTGTAATTGAAAATATTTACTTTAAAAGTTAAAATATTATTAAAGAGAAGAACGAAAGAAGGTGACGGTCATAATATCTAATAGAATTTTAATTCTGGAGCATGAAAAAAAGTCCTCTCGATTAATAATAGACATATTAAGAAAATGCGGCTTAGAGGTAAAAAAAGAGGTTGTGACCGATTGCTCTATTGATAAAATTACTGCTTTAATGCCTCATGTAATTATAGTCAATAGTTTTGATGATGAAAATATATCATTAAAAGTAGTTAAAGAATTAAAAAGTGATATACGACTGTCTACAGTCCCAATAATGGTACTACTATACGGACTCAATAATAATTATAAAAGTCAGTTTATAGATTTGGACATAGATGATTATTTAAGATTTCCATTCGAATCCAATGCTTTTGTACATAAGATTAATAAGCTTCTAAAGGTTGGAGAATTACAAAAACAGCTAAATCTTTCGATTCAGGCCCTAGAAGAAAGTCTACTCATCGTAAATAGTCAAAAAAAGGAGTTAGATGATAACTTAACTTTAGCCGCAAAAATACAAGAGGCTTTAATTCCTAAAACTATTGGAAATATACCTAATTGTTCATTTGAATGGAAATTTAAGCCTTCAGGCAAAGTAGGCGGAGATATATTTGATGTATTTATGCTAGATGAAGAATACATGGGTTTATATATGATAGACGTAATGGGACACGGAGTTGCTTCATCGATGCTTGCAGTCGCCTTATCAGAGTTTTTAATCACGGATGTAGATAGAGGTTCTCCACTAAAAAGAAAAACTAATACTCCCCCGTATTATGAGATTCTAACTCCAATTCAGGTGGTAGAATACTTAAATAAAAGATTCCCTTTCACAAAATATAATCATTATTTTACAATCTTCTATATGGTAATGAATGTAAAGACTGGTGTAATAAAATACGTGAGGGCTGCACATCCTGCACCAATATTATTTAGAATTAACGGGGAAATTTCTGAATTAGATGCCTATGGTACCCCAGTAGGGTTTGCCTTTAAGGAAGGATATGAAGAGGGAACAATAAATCTTGATTCTGGAGATAATCTTGTAATTTATACAGACGGATTATTAGAAATTGAAGACGAAAATGGAAAAATGATAAGCTTAAATGAAATTATAAAGTATTTAGAAACTGAGATGCAGCACAATAGCCACTTATTAACTTCTAATTTAATCAAGTGGATAAGTAACAAAAAAGTAAGAGATGATTTGACAGTACTCGAAATGAAGTGGGTAAAGTTTATTTAATATACTTTCTGGTGCTATAGTATTTTTAATATTATTGCACCATTTTTGTATGTATAAGCTAATAATATATAATTATACTAAAATTTTGTTATTAGCGTATAATTTAAGAATGGGGAGGTACAATAGTTCGGAAATGCTTGTAATAAAAATAAATATATTAAACTATTTATATTTAAGTATGTTTTGTTGATTTTTTTGATAACCTAAATAAAAGATACTTTTTATTTTAACTTAATTGCTATATAAGAACTAAGGTGTTAGAATATGTTATGTGCGAAAATACGTAGGTAGTTTTTAGAATTTTCTAACAAATTCGATAATATTTAATATTTTGTTATTTACATCAAATTATAATTCGTGTATAATCATTATAATATTAAAATATTCCACTATATAATTCGTGCTTGTACGAACTTTGCTAAAGAGAATATGGAAAAATACAGTTTATAAAAGGAGGATGTATTATGAAAAAGAGTCTTGAACAATTATTATCTGAACCAATGATTTACACTTTACCTGCATGGACACATGACAAAGAAACTTTAACTAAAATTTTAGAAGCTCATCCATGTATACAGTTTGTTTCTTTTGGAGCATTAGACTTAAGAGGAAACAATACTGATGAGAAAATTCCTATATCTTTATTTATAGAAGATATGGATAGTTTTTTAACTGCCGGAGTACAAACTGATGGTTCTAGCGTTATGTTACATGAGATTGCTACTTTAAACAATGCAAAAGTAGATTTAAGACCAGATTTAAGCGTAAATTGGTTTGTAGATTACAACTACGAACATTTACATGAAGATACTGGTTTACCAATAGGAACGTTAAGAATTCCTGCTTTCCTAGAGCATAATAGTAAAATGGTTGACTCTAGATCGGTTCTTAAAAGAACAGTAGAACATTTTGAAGCTGAAATTTTAGCGTTGTTCAAGAAACATCCTGAACTTTTAAATGAGTTTAATATAGCTTCATTTGATGATATTGAAAAAGTAAATTTAACTGCTGCTACTGAATTAGAGTTTTGGGTAAGAACTCCACAAGATAAAGCGAATGAAGAGAAACTTTCAACTTCACAAATTTTAAAAGAACAATATTGGAAAAGAACAAAAGGTACTGTAAGAACAGCATTAGAAGAAACGATTATCCTTATGGATAAATATGGTGTTGGTCCAGAGATGGGACATAAAGAAGTAGGTGGTATTACTGCTAAAGTTGGTCTATCAGGTAAACTAAACCATGTAATGGAGCAATTAGAAATTGACTGGAAGTATGATTCGGCTATGCAAAGTGCAGACAACGAATTATTTATGAGAGAATTAATTGATGAAGTATTTGAACTTCATGGCTTACAAGTAACATTCCAAGCAAAACCAATTGAAGGGGTAGCAGGAAGTGGAGAGCATACTCATATGGGAGTAAGCTTAACATTAAAGAATGGAAAACCTGTGAATATATTCGCACCTAAGGATATGAAAAAAGATTTCTTAAGCTCTGTAGGTTGGGGAGCTTTAATGGGAATACTTAAAAATTATGAGGTAGTTAATCCTTTTGTAACTTCCACTAATGATGCATTTAATAGATTAAAGCCAGGATTTGAGGCTCCAATTTGTATTGTTGGTTCTGTTGGACACACTACTGAGGTTCCTGCAAGAAACCGTACTGTATTAATTGGTTTAGTTAGAGATGAAAATCCTTTAGCTACTAGATTTGAATTAAGAGCACCAAACCCAACAACTAATACTTACCTATGTATAGCAGCTTCATACCAAGCTATGCTTGATGGTATAAAAGCTGCTGTAGAAAGTAAATTAGATAGCAAACAATTAGAAGCAGAATTTTCTAAAGAAGCAGGAGAAGAAAAATTCTATTTAGAAAAAGATAGACAATATAGAAGTGAGCATGACGTATTTGACGATTACTCAGAAGATGAAAGAAATAAATTATTTGGAATCCCACCAGCAACAGTTTGGGAAAATATTGTGAAATTTAACAATAGCGAAGATAAAAAAGAAATCCTAGTAGCAGGTGGAGTTTTCACAAAAGAAATTATTAATTCTTATGTACTAGCGACAGTTGATCAATGGGAAAAAGAATTATTAGGAAGAATTATAGTAAATAACATGAAGCTTGTAAGAAGCTACAAAAAACTTCATGATACAGAAAATGTTACTGATTTAGATGTAGTTACATGGGAGAAAGTAAATAGCTTAAGAAACCATCTAATGAAAGATAGTTTAGAAACTAAATCATTATTTACAAAAATTAGAGAAGCCGTAGAAGCAAAAGACTATAATTTAGCGTCTAAATTACAAGTAGAAATGTCTGGTAAGATTTCTACACTGAAGTCTTTATATGCAACCTATAGAAGAAATATGATTGAAGAAGAAAATGGTTATGATACTGTAAGATTAAGCTAAATATCTGAAGGCTAAGGATGAATTTTCATACCTTAGCTTTTTTTCTTAAAATCACCATTTTTTGAAATTGTTGATTTCATATAAAATATTAGGGTATAATTAGGCATATATGAAAATTATGGATATATAGGAGGGGATAATATGGATATAAGAAAATTACAAAGAAGGGCTGAAAACCTAAGGAATTTGTTAGATTATAACAGATATGATGAAATAAGAATGATTGAAAGAGAAAGAGAGAGAAGACGTGGTGTTAGAAATGGCCTTATTCTAGGGTCTATAATTGGTGGATTAGTTGGAGTATTATTTGCACCAGATACAGGGGCTAATACAAGAAAAAAGACTAAGGAAGAGCTGGACAGGCTAAAGGGGAATTTAGAGGTAGGTATTGAAGAGGGCAAAGAAAAGCTTTCGGAAATATATGAGGATAAAAAGGAAGTAATCGAGAATAAGATTATTGCGTTTAAAGATAAGGGAAATGCTGATACTTCATTTAGTGAAGTTTGTGTTGATGAGGAATTGGAAGACTTTTAATTAGATAACATATAAAGGGTGGGATAAGATGGAATTTACAATATCTTCTAGTGTAGTTTGGTTTCTATTTGCCTTAGTAAGTTTAGGTGCCTTAGTTTTAGTTATTATAGGTTTATTAAGAGTAAATGAAACATTGAATATTCTAAAGGGAATTTTGCATAGAAATGAAAGCAATATTGATGAGTCACTGAAAAGTATGCCTAAGATACTTAATAATGTTGAAGAAATAACTAAAGAAATTAATGGTGAAATGAAAAGCATTAAAGAGGCATTTAGAAATATAGATGAAACAACGGAATATACTGCTTCTGCTATGCAAATTGTTAGTGAGGATATTCTCGAACCAATTAAAGACGTACTAGATATTATATCTGTTGTGAAGGATGTAGTTGGCAGGCCTAAGAAAAAGGGTATATTTAAAAGCAAATAAAGTAGACTAAAAGTATGTGGGGATCTGTTAATTTACAGATCTTTTTTCTTTATAAAAATATTCAAAAAACTTCAAAAAAGGCATTGAGTTAATATAAAAAATAGTGTATTATAAATGAATAAATATTCATAGTATATTATAAATATAAATTGAGGTGAAGATTATGATTCGTGTAGGTATACTTGGAGCCACAGGTTTTGTTGGAGCTGAGCTTATAAGGTTATTAGTAAATCATCCGGGAGTTGAAATTACATTTTTAGATTCCAGGAGTTATAAAGATATAGATTATTCAACGGTTTATCCAAACCTGAGGACTTATATAAATGCCAAATGTATTTCAGTTGATTTAGATAGTGACTTAGACAACGTAGATTTGATATTTTGTGCCTTACCCCATGGTTTAAGCCAAGAACCAGTAAAAAAAGCACTGGAAAAAGGGATAAAGGTAATTGATTTATCTGCAGACTTTAGAATAAAGGATGCGGATGTATATGCGGATTGGTATGGAGTGGAACATAAGGCTAAGGATGATCTTGAGTCCGCTATATATGGTTTAAGTGAAATTTATTCGCAAGATATCAAAGAGGCAAATTTAATAGCTAATCCCGGTTGTTATCCTACTAGTATAATTATACCTTTATATCCACTCTTAAAGGAAAATGTTATAAAGGATGATGTAATAATAGTTGACTCAAAATCCGGGGTATCTGGAGCAGGTAGAACACCCTCAGAGGCAAATCTTTATGCATTATGTAATGAAAATATAAAAGCCTATAGTCTAGGGAAGCATAGACATACCCCAGAAATAGAACAGGAATTATCAGCAGCGGCTACGAGACAGGTAATGGTTCAGTTTACTCCGCATTTGACTCCAATGACTCGGGGTATCCTAAGTACTATATACATTAAGAATACAAAATACTTAGATTATGATGATATAAAGTCTATATATGAAGATTATTATAAAGATAAGTTTTTTATAAGAATGTTAAATAATAATGAATTTCCGCAAACCAAGGCAGTGTACGGATCAAACTTCTGTGACATTGGATTTACTATAGATAAAAGAACAAACACAATAATAATTGTAAGTGCTATAGACAATTTGGTTAAAGGTGCTGCAGGGCAGGCAATTCAAAATATGAATATTATGTTCGGGCTAAAAGAAAACGAGGGTTTAAATATAGTGCCAATTTGGCCTTAATAGAAAGGAAGGAGAAAAATATGCAGTTTAATATATTTAATGGAGATGTAACTTCACCTAAGGGCTTTAAAGCAAGTGGAGTATATGCGGGAATAAAAAAGAAAATAAAGAGTGATATGACTATTATATATAGTGATGTTTTAGCAAATGGGGCAGCAGTTTTTACTAAAAATAAAGTATGTGCAGCACCCGTAACAATTTCAAAGGAGCATATAAAAAACGGAAAAATTCAAGCAATCATAGTTAATAGTGGAAATGCAAATGCATGTACTGGTGATGTAGGGTTAAAGGATGCACTAAAAATGGTTGAAAAAACAGCTGAAGTACTTAATATATCTAAAGAGGATGTTATAGTTTCATCTACTGGAGTAATTGGTGTAGCTCTACCAATGGAGAATGTAATCAAAGGTATTGAGTTAGCAGCGGATGTTTTAAATTATGATGGTGGGCAAGATGCTGCTGAGGCCATATTAACAACTGATTTGTGTAAAAAGAATATAGCTGTTGAACTAGAGATAGATGGTAAGAAGGTAACTATTGGTGGTATCGCTAAGGGTTCTGGTATGATACATCCAAATATGGCAACAATGCTAGGATTTATAACTAGTGATGTAAAAATAGACGGGACATTTTTAAATGAACTGTTAAAAGAGATTACTAAGGACACATATAACATGATAACAGTAGATGGAGATACAAGTACAAACGATATGGTCTGTGTAATGGCTAATGGTGTTGCTGACAATAGTGAAATTAATAAAGATCATGCTGAGGTTGAAAAGTTTATTGACGCATTTAAATATGTTAATGCCTACTTAGCTAAATCTATTGTATATGACGGAGAAGGGGCAACTAAATTTATAGAAGTTGAAGTTGTAAATAGCCTAACTAAAGAAGATGCACGAATGGCTATCAAAAGTGTTCTAACTTCTAATTTGGTTAAAACCGCTTTCTTTGGGGAAGACGGAAATTGGGGAAGAATTGTAGCTGCTGTTGGTTATTCGGATGCCAACTTCGATGTTGATAAAACAGATGTTACATTAAAAAGTGAAGGTGGCACAGTGAAAATATTTGAGCAAGGTCAAGGAGCCGTGTATGAAGAAGAAGATGTAGCAAAGATACTTAAATTTAAGGAAATACAGGTTTTAATAGATTTTAATTTAGGGAATGAGAAGGCTATTGGTTGGGGATGTGATTTATCCTACGATTATGTAAAAATCAATGGTTCATATAGATCTTAAGGGGGATTTAGGTTGAATATAACGCCGTGTCAAAAAGCAGATGTATTAATAGAGGCATTACCATATATTAAATCCTTCTACAACCAAACAGTAGTTATTAAGTATGGTGGGAATGCAATGATAAATGAAGAGTTAAAAAGAACAGTAATACAAGATATTGTACTAATGAAATTTGTAGGAATGAATCCAGTTGTAGTCCATGGTGGGGGGCCTGAAATAACAGATTTGATGAAGGTTTTCGGTAAAGAACCTGAGTTTGTAGATGGCTTAAGGGTAACTGATAAAGAGACTATGGAAATTACAGAGATGGCATTGGTTGGTAAAGTAAGTCGTGAAATTGTTTCGTTAATAAACCTTAATGGAGTAAAGTGCATCGGTATTAGTGGTAAAGATGGGAACATGATAAAGGCTAAGCAGAAAGATCCTAAACTAGGCTTAGTAGGAGAGATAGATTTTATTGATACGGAAATTATCGAAACTGTTACTCAAAAAGGGTATATACCAGTAATATCACCAATCGGAGTAGGTGAAAACGGAGAGACATATAATATTAATGCTGATGAGGTAGCGGGAAATTTAGCTGCTGCACTTCAAGCAAAAAAGCTAGTTTTAATTACAGACGTTCAGGGAGTAATGATGGATTATAAAAATCCTGAGACGATTATTTCAAAAATTAAGTCCCATGAGATTAATGGTTATATAGAGAATGGAGTAATACAAGGCGGAATGATTCCTAAAATAAAATGTTGTTTAGAGGCTGTAAGTAAAGGCGTTGAAAGAGCCCATATTATAGATGGTAGAAAACCACATTCTATTCTTTTAGAGATATTTACAGATGATGGAATTGGAACGATGATTACAGAATAAGAGGAGGATAAAATTATGAGTATAAATGTAATTATAAAAGAAGGTAAAGAGTATTTAATGAATACTTACAAAAGAATTCCTATAGCATTTACAGAAGGAAAAGGTGCATATTTAACAGATACGGAGGGAAAAACCTATTTAGATATGGTGGGCGGATTAGCAGTTTCTGCTTTAGGTCATTCGCATCCAGCAGTTGTAAATGCAATAAAAGTTCAAGCAGAGAAGCTTTTACACACTTCAAACTTATATTGGATTGAAAATCAAGTAAAGTTAGGAAAAATTCTAGTGGAAAACTCTTTTGCAGATAAAGCCTTTTTCTGTAATAGTGGGGCCGAAGCTAATGAAGGCGCTATAAAGTTAGCAAGAAAATATTCATATAAAAATTATGGTGAGGGAAGAAATGAAATTATTTCTATGACTGGTTCTTTCCACGGAAGAACAATGGCAACCTTAAGTATAACTGCTAATAAAAAATATCAAGAGGGCTATGCTCCAATTCCTACAGGATTTAAGCAAGCAGTGTTCAACGACTTTGAAACTGTATTAGAGGCAGTTACTGAAAACACCTGCGCAATTATTATAGAGCCTGTTCAAGGTGAGGGTGGAGTAACTCCTGCGGATAAAGATTTTATGACTAATATAAAAAAATTATGCTCAGAAAAAGATATTTTACTAATTATGGATGAGGTGCAAGTTGGAATAGGTAGAACAGGTAAATTATTTGGCTATGAGAATTATGGAATTGAGCCAGACATTATGACCTTAGCAAAAGCTTTAGCTGGTGGTATTCCAGTAGGTGCGGTATTAGCAAAGGATGAGGTTGCTAAATCCTTCGAGCCTGGGGATCATGGCACTACTTTTGGCGGAAACCCATTTACATGTGCAGTTGGAATAGCTGCAATGGAGACTGTTATTAACGAGAAGCTATGGGAAAATGCTGAATTAATTGGAGGGTATCTTGCAGAAAAGCTAAGAGAGCTAGTGAATAAATATTCATTTGTAAAACAGGTTAAAGGAAAAGGCTTTATTGCTGGATTAGAGCTTGAAGTAGAAGGAGCTCCATATGTTGAAAAGGCCTTAGAAAAAGGAGTTTTAATCAATTGTACATCTTCAACGGTGCTAAGATTTTTACCACCTTTAACAATTAGTAAGGAGGAAGTAAATAAGTTAGTGGCGGTTTTAGATGAGATATTTAGTGAAATGGGGGGAGTATAGTGAATGCATATTTAATATTGGAAGACGGTTCAAAATTCCAAGGAAAAGCTTTCGGGAGTATAAAGGAAGAAAGTGGAGAAGTTGTGTTCAATACGTCAATGACGGGCTACCAGGAGATTTTCACTGATTACTCATATAATGGTCAAATATTAGTTATGACTTATCCGATGATAGGGAACTATGGCTTCAATAATTTAGATGTTGAATCAGCAAAGCCTTCAATAAATGGTTTAATCGTTAGGGAATATTGTAGAAAGCCGAGTAACTGGAAAAATGAAATGGATCTCGAAACATATTTTAAACGAAACGATATTATGGGTATTGAAGGTGTAGATACCCGTAAATTAGTTAAACATCTTAGAGATAAGGGTACTATGAACTCAGTAATAACTACGGATTTAAGTAGATATGATTTAATTTTAGAAAGATTAAAGACAGAAGATATCTCTAAGAAAAATTACACTATAGATGTATCAACTAAAGAAATTTATCGTCTTGAAGGTAATGGTCCTAGAATTGCAGTAATGGATTTTGGTCTAAAGCTTAATATATTAAGAATTTTAAAATCCTTTGATTGTGATATAACTGTTTTTCCTTATGATACAAAAGCGGATGAAATAATGAAAGGTAATTTTGATGGGGTATTTCTATCAAATGGCCCGGGAAATCCAGAAAACCTTACGGCTTCAGTAGACACTATAAAGAAATTAATTAACTATAAGCCTATGTTTGGAATTTGTATGGGACATCAATTATTGGCATTAGCCAATGGTGCAAAAACATATAAATTGAAGTTTGGTCATAGGGGAGGAAATCATCCAGTAAAAGATTTGTTAACTAATAAAGTGTATATAACTTCGCAAAATCATGGATATGCTGTGGATGAAAGTACAATTAATTATGATCAATTAATTGTAACACATAAAAATTTAAATGATGGAACAGTAGAAGGAATTAAACATAAATATCTACCTATATTCAGTGTTCAATTTCATCCAGAGGCTAGTCCTGGACCAATGCAATCAAAATATTTATTTGAACAATTTTTAAGCTATTTAAATGTAAAAGAAAAAGCAGTGTAGAGGGAGTGATATGGGTGGCAAAAGACACATCAATAAATAAAGTCTTAGTTATAGGTTCAGGGCCAATTATTATAGGTCAAGCGGCAGAATTCGATTATGCAGGAACTCAAGCATGTAAGTCCCTTAAAGAGGAAGGAATAGAAGTTGTTCTAGTAAACAGTAATCCAGCCACTATTATGACTGATAAAAACATTGCGGACCATGTATATATTGAGCCACTTAATACTAAAAGCTTAGAGAAAATAATAGAAATAGAAAGACCACAGGGTATTCTGCCAACTTTAGGTGGACAGACGGGATTAAATTTAGCAATAGAACTGTTTGAGCAAGGAATATTGGATAAATATAATGTTAAGCTTTTAGGCACCTCGGTAGAGGCTGTTAAAAGAGCAGAGGATAGAAAACTTTTTAAAGAAACTATGGAAAGTATAGGGCAACCTATTCCACCAAGTAGAATTGTAAGTACAATGGATGAAGGAATTAGTTTTGCTAGAGAGGTTGGTTATCCGTTAATTATTAGACCAGCATATACTTTAGGTGGAACTGGTGGGGGGTTTGTTGATAACGAAGAAGAGCTAAACATAGTTTTAGAAAAGGGCTTGCGCCTTAGTATGATAGGTCAGGCATTAATAGAGAGAAGTGTTCTAAACTGGAAAGAGATAGAGTATGAAGTAATGCGTGATAAAAACGATAACTGTATTACTATATGTAATATGGAAAATTTTGATCCCGTAGGAGTTCATACGGGGGATAGTATTGTTGTTGCACCTTCACAAACATTAAGAGATGTAGAGCATCAAATGCTAAGAAGTGCTTCTATAGATATAATAAGAGAACTTAAAATTGAAGGTGGATGTAATATTCAGTTTGCTTTAAATCCCTTTAGTATGGAGTATATAGTTATAGAAGTTAATCCGAGGGTAAGTAGATCCAGTGCCCTAGCCTCTAAAGCAACAGGTTACCCTATAGCTAAAATTGCTGCAAAAATAGCTATCGGCTTAACATTAGATGAAATTGTGAATCCTGTTACAGGTAAAACCTCAGCATTATTTGAGCCAAGTTTGGATTATATAGTTGTTAAAATACCACAATGGCCTTTTGATAAATTTTATACTGCGGATAGAAAGCTCGGTACACAAATGAAGGCTACTGGAGAAGTAATGGCTATTGATAGAGTATTTGAAGGGGCCTTATTAAAAGCGGTTAGAAGTTTGGAAGGTGTAAATAAAACCGCTTTATTTAGAGACGTTGATGATATAGAAAATAAGCTAAAGATTCCAAATGACCAAAGGTTATTTGCGATATTTAATGCTCTGAGAAAAGGATACTCTATAGATGAAATACATGATATGACTCGTATTGATAAATGGTTTTTGTCAAAAATAGAAAATATCGTAAATATGGAACAAGAGTTAAGAGAAAACCGGTTAGATATAAACACAATCAGCAATTGCAAAAAACTAGGCTTTAGTGATGTATATATATCTAATATATTAGGAATTACACCTGATGAAGTTTTAGATTTTAGAAAAGAAATTGATTTAAAACCAGTATACAAGCTTGTAGATACATGTGCCGGAGAATTTGAATCTTCAACCCCATATTTTTATTCAACCTATGAGGAAGATTGCGAAGTAGAGGTAACTGAAAAAAATAAAGTTGTTATTCTAGGCTCAGGCCCCATAAGAATAGGCCAAGGAATAGAGTTTGATTATTGTAGTGTCCACGGTGCATGGGCTCTTAAAAACATAGGGGTAGAGACTATTATAATAAATAATAATCCAGAGACTGTTAGTACAGATTTTGACACTTCAGATAAATTGTACTTTGAGCCTTTAACGAGCGAGGATGTAATTAATATAGTTGAAAAGGAAAAGGCAAATGGGGTTATTGTTCAATTTGGCGGTCAGACAGCGATAAATTTAGTTAAGCCTTTATATGAAAAAGGAATAAATATATTAGGTACTGCCCCAGAAGATATTGATAAGGCGGAAGATCGTAAAAAGTTTTCTGAGTTGCTTAATAGTTTAAATATTCCTCAGACTAAGGGTAGTACAATTAAAGGTATTACTGAAGCTAAAGAAGTAAGTAAAGTATTAGGCTTTCCATTAGTTGTTAGACCATCATATGTTATTGGTGGGCAATCTATGGAGATTGTTTGGAATGAAGAACAACTAGTTAATTATGTTGAGAACTTTCAAATATTTGGAGACGACTATCCTATTTTAGTAGATCAATATATAGAAGGAAAAGAAGTTGAAATAGATGGAATTAGTGATGGAAAAGATGTTTTTATACCTGCTATTATGGAACATATTGAAAGGGCAGGTGTGCACTCTGGGGATAGTATGAGCGTATATCCAATACAGGATGTTACGGATTCTATTAAAGAAAAGATTGTTGATTATACAATAAAAATTGCTAGGGCCTTGGATATCAAAGGACTAATAAATATTCAATTTGTAGTTAAGGGTGAAGATGTATTAGTGCTTGAGGCTAATCCTAGAGCATCAAGAACTGTGCCTATAGTATCTAAGGTTACTGGAGTGCCTATGGTTGCAGTTGCAACTGAAATAATGTTAGGCAAAACATTATTAGAATTAGGCTACAATACGGGTGTGGCAAACTATCCACCATATGTTATCGTTAAAGCTCCAGTTTTCTGTTTAGAGAAGCTTGCAGATGTGGATATCGTCTTAAGTCCGGAGATGAAATCCACAGGTGAAGTTATGGGTGTTGGGGAAAATTACTCTGAGGCAATGCTCAAAGCTTTTGAAGGAGTCGGCCTAAAAATTCCGAGTTCCGGTGGAGTACTACTATCCATATCAGATAGGGATAAGCATGAGTCATTACAAATAGCTAAGAAAATTATTGAGCTTGGCTTTAAAATAATAGCAACCGAGAAAACTGCAAATTTCTACTCGGAAAACAATATACCTATTACAAAAGTTTTATCTAGCGAAGATGACCTTGGAAAAATATTCAAGGAATATTCCATTGTTATGACTATTAATACTCCGACAAAGGGAAAATATTCTGATAGATACGGGTTTAAGCTAAGAAGAAAGTCTGTAGATTATAATATACCTTGCTTTACATCTATAGATACTGCACTACAATATGTATCTTGTATTGAGTATTTGAAAAACTATAATTATAAAGTAAAGAAAATATTTTAATATAGAATAAAACAAAAAGGCCTATTTATTTGGCCTTTTTGTTTTATAGATTGCTATAAATCAGTTAATTATTTATTGTCGCCATTTTAAAAACTTATTTTCTACATAAGCTATTAATTGGTACATAATGAATGTAGCAATTGCTAAAATTATTACCCCGGCCATTACAATATCTAGTCTAAAAACTTGCCCACCGTATACAATCAAATAGCCTAATCCAGCTTTGGATACCAAGAATTCTCCGACGATAACCCCTACCCAAGACATCCCTAGATTTATTTTCATTGTATTTACCATATTAGGCACATTAGAAGGAAATACAACCTTTTGGAGCACTTGAAATTTTGTGGCTCCAAAGGTCATTAACATCTTAATTTTTTCATTGTCTACTTCTTTAAAGCCATTATATGTTGCTAAAATAGTTACAATTAAAGATATAGCTAAGGCGGTTACAATTATACCTCTCATACCTGCACCTGCCCATATAATTATAATAGGTCCAAGTGCAATTTTAGGTAGAGCATTTAAAACAACTAAGTAAGGATCTAGCACTTTTGCTAAAAAGTCTGACCACCATAATATAATAGCTGCAATGGTTCCTATTATTGTACCTAAAACAAAACCTACAATAGTTTCAAAAACAGATATGGATGTATGCTTAATCAATGAACCATCTCTTGTAAGTCGAACAATTAAATGAAAAATTGATGATGGCTTACTAAAGAAAAATGGGTCAACCCATCTTAAGGTGGCAGCAACTTCCCAAATTAATAAGAAAACAACTAATAAACCAATTTGAGAGAGTCTTATTTTCAAAAAATGTTTTCTAACAGAATTTAAATATTCTAAGTGGCTTTTAGAATAAGCTGAATTTTCTATTTTTGATTTATTTAACATAAATATCAAGCTCCTTCCAAATCCGATTAAAATAGTCCTTAAATTCTGGAGCTTCTCTACATTTTATTGGGGATGTTCCTTCGTTACATGTAAGTTTTATATCATGGATACTTTTAATTTTAGCTGGCCTGTTAGATAGCACTATGACTCGACTGGACATGCTTATAGCTTCAGCAATGTCGTGAGTTACCATTATAGCTGTCTTTTTCTCCTGCCTAATAATTTTAGCAATATCATCACTAACCTTTAAACGGCTTTGATAATCTAAAGCAGAAAAAGGTTCGTCTAAGAGTAATAAATCTGGTTCTGTAGCTAGAGTTCTGATTAATGCTACCCTTTGTCTCATTCCCCCTGAAAGTTGATTCGGATAATGATTTTTAAAGTCCCCTAATCCATAAGTGTCTAATAGATTTGAGACTCGACTTTTACTCTCATCACTGACTTTTTTTTGTATTTCTAAACCAATCAAAACATTGTCCATAATAGTACGCCAATTAAACAAATGATCACTTTGAAACATATATCCTATGTCCTTGTTTTTATTATGAAATACTATTTCCCCTGTGGTTGGTTTTATAAGACCAGCGATTATAGATAATATAGTAGATTTTCCACAACCACTAGGACCCACTATCGATACTATTTCACCATGATTTACATTAAAGGATAAGTTATATAGTGCTTTCGTTTCACCATCTAAAGTGTGATAGGTCTTAGACATATTTCTAATTTCCAAAATAGCCTTCATTAGCATCCTCCCCTCGAAGACAGTATAAAATATTGAAAAATTAATTATATGATTATATTATGAGTTTTGGAGAATTGTGTGACTCATAGTGACTGCCTCATATAAAATCATTGCCCTTAACAAAGAATAGAAGTTAATATTTAGTTCATAAAGCTGAGTTATTATGTAGATTAGAGGAAAAATAATATAAAGTTAAACTTCTAAGGAGGAAAAAATGGCACTGTTTATAAAGGGAATTATATTGGGTTTTGTAATAGTTTTGCCTGGAATGAGTGGTGGAACGGTATTTCTTATATTCGGGATTTATGAAGATATAGTTAAAGATATATTAAAGCTAAACTTAAAACCTTATATACCCTTGATTATCGGAGTTATAATAGGGATATTTCTAAGTGCTTTTGCTTTTGCTATGTTTTTCGAGAATTACAGGGATTTTACTGTGGCATTTTTGTTAGGATGCTTATTAGCTTCCGTTAAGCCTGTTCTTAAAGAGTGCCCTGAAGTAACTAAAGGTAGAATAATTATGATATTTCTAGGCCTTTTAATCGGACTATTAATCGTAACAGAGCCACTGGGTGTATTAGTGGAAACTGAAGAAATAAGTTATTTAACATTGTTTATAGGTGGAATATTATCAAGTGCTGCTATGATAATACCAGGTATACCTGGGAGCTCTGTTCTAATTTTATTTGGAATATATGATGTAATAATATTTTCAATCAGCGATTTTAATATGCCTAATTTATTAGTTTTTGGACTTGGGAGTGTCATTGGGATATACTCTCTATTAAATATTTTAGGTAAGTTGTATGAGAAGTATAAAGCACTTATTTCATATTTTTTTGCAGGATTAATAGTTGGTTCCGCCCGAGGAATATTGCCGTCTCAAATGAATCTTCTAGTAATTATACTATTTTTGGTTGGATTTTCAACGGTTTGGATTTGGAGTGATAAGGAATTTTAAAAGCCGGTTAAAAAACCGGCTTTTATTAAACTTCATGTATTATTATTTCTTCTAAAGATAATCTAGGTCTCTGAATAGGTTGTTGATCTGCGTATCCGATCGGAATTAATGAGAAAGGTGTATATCTGTCCTCTATGTTGAAGGTCTGTTTTAACTTCCGTTGGCTAAACATCATAACCCAACAGGATCCTAGGCCTAAATCTGTAGCTTTGAGTAGAATATGCTCAATGGCAATAGCTGCATTCATATTCATATAGGCTTTTGCAGTGTCTTCATCCATCTGGCTTTGTTTTATATATTTAGTTGAATCTGTATTGTCTAGAGGGGTATCTACGAAAGCCCCAGATTCTTGGAGTTCTTGGACTCTGATACCTCTTTCGTTAAATGCCTCATGATCAATACAACAAATCAAAACTAAGGGTGCTTGGGTAACAAAGGGTAGTGGAGTACATTTTGATAATTTTTGTATGGCTTCCTCTGTTTTTACTACTATAAAGCGCCAGGGTTGAAGATTTGTTGCCGAAGGGGCTAGTCGAGCGGCATCTAATAATTCGTAAATATATGATTCGGGTATTGGATCTTTCTTAAACTTTCTTATGCTCCTTCTAAGTCTTATTGCATCGTTTAATTCCATAAAAAAACCTCCAAATAGAATTTATTGTTTTATTATATCATTGTTTCATATTGTATCCAAATATGGATTAATATAAAAATAACACCATCACATAATAGTAATGGTGTTATAGGTTGTATAAGTTTTTTAATAATATATTTTTGTGTCTCCTCTGTATGTATGCCTAATTATACTATTTTCTAAATTATCGATTTTTTCCGTAAGCTTTTCTATTTTTTCGATTAAGTTATGTTGATTGGATGTTATAGTAGTCAATTGGCTATTAATGTCTTCGTTAGGATTTAAGGTATTTAAATTTAAAGAACTTAAATTTAAAGCATCTAAATTTAAAAATTTATTCATTAAATTATTTAAATCAATATTACAAACTATTGTATCTGAATTTTCGAGGGCTTCTACATCTTCTTGTTCTAAAGTCACTTCCTCATCTAAATTATTATCTTGGGTTGTAGCTTCAGCTAAAACCTCATCAGTGGTATTATATTCAACATTATTATCTTGTAATTCTTTGACTTCAATACTTTCTACAGCTATATCCTGTTCAAGCCTAGGGTTTATTTCGAATTCCTTGTTACTAGGTTCTATTTGTGATTTAGTGGGTTCGATTTTAATGAAGTTTTTAATTTCAAATTTACTCATCTTAATTTCTCCTTCCTTAATAAAATAACAAACTATAGTACCATAATATGTATTTATAAAATTGTAGTTACAAATTACTTTATATATTTACTCTATACTTAGTATTTACTTGTTTTTAATGCTAAAAATTGGTTTTTACCCGAGAAGGAAAAATGTAGTTTTTTGTAGAAATATGTAGAAGACGTAAAAACTAATAAAATAAATGGGGGGAAGATAATGAATAGTATAAAACACAAGCTTCTTTATTTTTCAGTGTTAGTTTTAATAGTATCAATCATCTTTGGGCTTTTATCTATTAACACCACTAAAAGTGCAGTTACAGGTGAAGTTGAAAAGGCAATTGAACTGCTTGCTGGGGAAGGTAGTAGAATCATAAATGCAAGGATGGAAGTAGATTATACTTACCTGCAAGGCATTGCCAGTAGAGAAAGTATTAATAATCCATCAATTGATTTAAAAACAAAAATGACAATTTTATTAGACGAGGTAAGTAAATCAACTAACTATTTAAGAATTGGCGTTTCAGACTTAAATGGAAATCTATATTTATCCGACTCCTATGGCATGAGAGGATCTATTGTTGACGTCAGTCAAAGGGAGTATTATCATCAATCATTAGCAGGTAAAAGAGGACTACTTCCACCTGCAATAAGTGTAAATCCAGATGATAATGGGGCCTTAATTGTTGTTTACTCTGTACCAATAACCTATGAAAATCAAATTGTAGGAGTGCTTGTAGCCGTATCTGATGCACATTTCTTAAATCTATTGGCAGATGGAATGGGCTTTGGGGATATGGGCTACGCCTATATTATAAACGGCGAAGGAACGGTAATAGCACATCCTGATCGTAGTAGAGTTTTAAATCAGTTTAATCCAATTAAAGAGGCTGAAGGTGATTCACAGCTAAAAACAGTTGCAGAAGAGTTTACTAAAATGATTGATAATAAGAACGGTGTAAGCAATTATACTTTCGAAGGAAATGAAATTTATACAGGATATGCACCTATAGAAGGTACAGATTGGATAGTAGCAATTACTGCTAATGAAAATGAAGTTCTATCCTCCTTAACAAGTTTAAGAAAACGAATAATATGGACAAGTTTAATAATATTATTAATTAGTATATTAATTACATACTTGATAGGAACATCAATCTCAAAACCTATAAATGGTATTATTAAGCACTCTGATAAGCTTTCTAAACTAGATTTAACAGAGGATGTACCGGAAGAATACATTTCTAGAAGAGATGAGGTAGGTACTTTAGCAGGGGCGTTTCAAACGATTACAGTTAATTTAAGGGAGTTTGTAAAACAAGTATCGGATACTTCTAATCAAGTTGCTACCTCATCTGAAGAATTAACTTTAACTAGCCAACAGTCAGCATCTGCGGCTGATGAAGTTGCTAGGGCAATTGAAGAGATAGCAAAAAGTGCAAATGAGCAAGCAAAAGATATAGAAACAGGGGTTATAAAAACCGATGAGTTAAATCAAAACATTGAAGAAGACTTAAAGTATATGGAGCAAATTAACAAAGCCATGGAACAATTAACCTCCCTTAAGGATGATGGTGTGAAAATCATAAAGGGGCTTACAACTAGAACAAAGAATAGTGATCAAGCCATACAGACAATTTACGAAGGTACAATGGAAACTAACGAAAGCGCAAGAAAGATTGGGGAGGCAAGTCAACTTATTAGGGGAATAGCAGAACAAACTAATTTATTGGCTTTAAATGCTGCTATAGAGTCGGCTAGAGCAGGGGAAGCTGGTAGAGGTTTTGCTGTAGTAGCTGAGGAGATTAGAAAGTTAGCAGAACAATCAACTAATTCCGCTAAAGAGATAGATAATATGCTTAGTAGATTACAGGAGAACTCACAAAATGCAGTTAAAATTATGGAGGATGTTATAACTATAATTAGAGAGCAAGTTGAGAGTGTACAAATAACCGAGAGTAAATTTGATGGTATAGCAGATCAAGTAGAGTCCGTCAAAGTTATATTAAGTAAATCTATGGGGACTGTTAATACTATGTATAACAATAAGAATGAGCTTGCAGATATTATGCAAAACTTAGCTGCTATAGCTGAGGAAAATGCCGCTAGTACAGAGGAGACATCTGCGTCTGTAGAGGAACAAACAGCATCTATGATTGAAATAGCACAGGCGAGTGAAGTGTTGGCACAACTTGCTGAAAATATGAAACAGAATATTTCAAAGTTTAAATATTAAAGCATTAAAAGGCTAATTTGTTCATTGAGCATTTAGTCTTTTTTTTTATTGCAATATAAAAAATAGTATAAAAATAAAGAAAAATGTAAGGTGATGCAGAAATATGTTAAATATTTACTTAAGCCATGATATAATATATATGTGCATGAAAATATTTAAATAATTAAATTTGTATTTTTATGGGGGGAGCAGAAAGACAGTAATTCACGGAACTTCTAATGGCTATTCTGGTAACTACATTTTTATTAAACAGGGGGAGAAAAATGAAAAGTATTAAAACTAAACTTATGATTTATTTTTCTATTTTATTATTATTTGTATCAGCTACTTACGGTTTTTTATCAATAAACACATTAAAAAATGCAGTTACTAACGAGGTTAAACAAGCTCTAGAGCTCTTAGCGAGTGAAGGAAGTAAACAAGTAGAAGCTAAAATGGAAGTTGATTATACATATTTAGAAGGGTTAGCTAATAGAGAAATCATTAGTAACCCGGGAGTAGATTTACAGACTAAAATGAAGTATTTACTTGAGGAAGTTAATAAGTCAGAAAGTTATTTAAGAATTGGTGTAAGTGACCTGAATAGCAACCTGTATTTATCAGACTCCTATGGTATTAGAGGCTCAATTGTAAATGTATCAGCAAGATAGTATTACCATACATCCTTAGCCGGAAAGCGAGGTTTGTTACCACCGGCAATAAGTGTAAATGCTGATGATAACGGAGCGCTTATTGTAGTTTATTCTGTCCCTATTCGTTATGAAAATAGTATTGTAGGTGTTTTGGTTGCGGTTTCAGATGCAAATTTCCTAAGTACAATTTCTAAGGATATGGGTTTTGGTGACAGTGGCTATGCCTATATGATGAATGGAGAGGGCACAATTATTGCACATCCAGAAAGAGATAAGGTACTTAATCAGTTTAACCCTATTAAGGAAGTTGAAAATGATAATTCATTAAAGTCATTAGCAGAAAAATTTGAAAAAATGCTAAATAATAAAGAGGGTATAGACAATTATACTTTCCAAGGCAATACTATTTATTCAGGGTACGTACCTATTAAAGGAACAGACTGGATATTAGCAATTACAACTAATGAAAAAGAGATGCTTACGGCATTACCTGCCTTACAAAAACAAATTATTCTATATAGTATAATAGTACAGCTGGTAAGTATGGTTTTCTGTTATTTTGTTGGGAATTCAATTGCGAATCCCGTAACAGGAATTATTGGTTATTCTAAAAAAATAGCTAGTCTAGATATTAGAGAAAATGTACCTGAAGAATTCATTAGTAGAAAAGATGAGGTTGGATCCTTGGCTAAGGCATTTCAAAGTATTACAGATAATTTAAAGAAGTTTCTAAAGGAAGTAGAAGAAACTGCTGCACAGGTAGCATCTTCTTCAGAGGAGTTAACAGCTACTAGTCAGCAGTCGTCAACAGCAGCAGAAGAAGTAGCTAGGGCTATAGAGGAAATAGCGAAAAGTGCAAATGATCAAGCTAAGGATATTGAAATAGGTGTTGCTAAGACAGAAACATTAAGCAATATCATTGGAGAAGATCTAAAGGATATGGAATTAATAAATTCTGCAATGGAAACATTAACGGATCTTAAAAATGATGGGGTACAAATAATAAAAGGATTAACGAATAAGACAAAAAATAGTAACCAAGCAATACAAACTATTTATGAAGGTACAATGGAAACCAATGAAAGTGCTAGAAAAATTGGAGAAGCCAGCCAACTTATTAGGGATATTGCAGAGCAAACTAATCTATTAGCCCTAAATGCTGCTATAGAGTCGGCTAGGGCAGGAGAAGCTGGTAAGGGCTTTGCGGTAGTAGCAGATGAAATTCGTAAACTAGCTGAGCAATCAACTAATTCTGCTAGAGAGATAGATGATATGCTTAAAAGGTTACAGGACAACTCTCAAAATGCAGTGCAAATTATGGAAGGGGTTATATCAGTAATAAAGGAGCAGGTAGAAAGTGTAGTTATAACTGAGAGTAAATTTGATGGAATTGCTGAACAAATTGAGTCAGTAAAAGGAACTGTACTTAAGTCTATGAATTCTGTAGCCACTATGGAGAAGAATAAAAATGAGCTTGCTGGTATTATGCAAAATTTAGCAGCTATAGCGGAAGAAAATGCAGCTGGAACAGAGGAAGTTTCCGCATCCGTGGAAGAGCAAACCGCTTCAATGGAGGAAATAGCTCAATCTAGTGAGTTATTAGCTCAGCTAGCTGAGAATATGCAAAATAATATTTCTAAATTTAAATATTAATTAAGGTGTCAAAAGTTCAGGACACCCTAATTACAATTACTTTTCTTCAAATATAAAACACATCAAAATTTATTTGATCAATATCGCTAAAGGTTGCAACATATGGATTTCAATGTAATTATATGGTATAATAACACTATCTAGAGTGATTGCGAAAGGTAGGTTATTATGGCTTTTAAACCAAATGTAAATCAACAATTAAATATAAATGATAATTTTTTGATGTCAAATGATGGCACCAAGAAATTTGTCCTTAACTCTTGCGCGAAGGGGTTTTCAGAGGTTGTTTTTCCTGCAATCAATGAGAAAGATTTGCTGTATTGTACAGCGATTACAAAGCATCACGTCCTCTTAAAATACGTACTTTTGGCATCGAAATCAATATTAGTAAAATTCAAAAAGGTCTAGATGCACATGCATCTAGGCCTTTTTACTTATTTTTATAAAACTAACAGTAAGATAAAATAATATTAGCTAATTTATATAAGAAAATATAGCAAAAATATACATGTTGAAACATTTATTGACAATAAGTACGTATAGAAATATAATAGTAGAATACTGGGAATCAAGTGAGTAAGCACTTGCTTTTCTAAAATGTGTATTTAGATTTTCCGTATGAAATATATGGTTTAATATGAAACAATATATTAAAATTTTCAAAAGGGAGGCCTGTGTATTAGCAGAAGATATAGAATAAAATACTTATATCTTAGGTTGAATTTTTTTATTAATCGTAGCAAAATACCATTTTGCATGTACATATGACGAGTTTTAAATAAGTAAAATTTATAAGGGGAGTTAGTAAAATGAAAAGTATTAGAATTAAACTTATTATTTATTTCTGTATTGTAACTTTATTTGTGTCAATTACCTATGGAGTTATATCGATAAATACTACTAGTAAAGCAGTTACTGCAGAAGTCGATAAGGCTCTAGAGCTTTTAGCTGTAGAAGGAAGCAAGGTAATATATACTAGAATTGATTCAGAGTACATATTTCTAGAAGGAATTGCTAGTAGAGAACTAATTAGCAATGAAGATATTACACTTGAACAAAAACTTGAATACTTGAATCAAATAACAGATGGAAATAGTGATTTTATTAGGATGGGGATTGTAAATACAAGTGGTTATCTTCACTTTACAGATTCATTCAGAACAAATATAGAGGGTACTAATGTTAATTCGAGACAGTATTTCACCGACTCTATGGCAGGAAGAAGGGGCATGCTACCTCCAACTATAAGTGTGAATCCAGCTGATAATGGGTCTCTAGTTGTGGCATTATCAACACCAATATATCAAAATAGAAAAATTATTGGGGTATTAGTTGCAGTTAAAAATGCAGACTTCTTAAATGTACTATCTAGCGATATGGGTTTCGGTAATAGTGGATACGCATATATTTTAAATGGAGAAGGAACTCTAATAGCACATCGAGACACAGATAAAGTACTAAACCAATTTAATCCTATTAAAGAAGTGGAAAATGACCCGAGCTTAAAATCTCTTGCAGATGAGTTTCAAAATATGCTAAGTAACAAAAGAGGGTATAGTAATTACAAGTTTAACGGTAGAAAAATGTATGCAGGTTATGCACCTATAAAAGGAACGGACTGGATAATGTCGATAACTGCCGATGAAACAGAGGTTTTAAGTGCTCTGCCAGCATTACAAAGGAATATTCTTATCTATTCGATTATTGTACAGCTTGTAAGTATGATTGTCTGTTATTTTGTAGGGAATTCAATTGTAAAACCAATTATTAGCATAATAGGACACTCTAAAAAAATATCAGATTTAGATGTTACAGAGGATGTACCGAAAGACCTACTGGATAAAAAGGATGAAGTTGGTTCTTTAGCTATGGCTTTCCAAACAATTACAGTTAACTTAAGGGAATTTCTAAAACAAGTTGTAGATACATCAGCTCAAGTAGCTTCTTCTGCTGAACAATTGACTGCAACAAGTCAACAATCAGCAGTAGCTGCTGAAGAAGTGGCTAGATCTATTGAGGAAATTGCTAAGAGTACTAATGAACAAGCGAAAGACATTGAAACAGGTGTTCAAAAGACAGATGAGTTAAATCAAAATATAGAAGAAGATTTAAAATACATGAAACAGATTAATAAGGCAATGGAAGAATTGACAACACTTAAAGACGGCGGTGTGGAAATAATTAAAGGATTAACCCATAGAACAAAAAATAGTGATAAAGCAATTCAAACTATTTATGAAGGTACAATTGAAACTAATGAAAGCGCCCGTAAAATAGGGGAGGCAAGTCAATTAATTAGAGGTATTGCAGAGCAAACAAATCTATTAGCATTAAATGCGGCTATAGAATCAGCTAGGGCAGGTGAGGCCGGTAAAGGTTTTGCTGTAGTTGCGGATGAAATTAGAAAACTAGCTGAGCAATCAACTAATTCAGCAAAAGAAATCGATATGATGTTATCGAAACTACAAGACAATTCACAAAATGCTGTTACGATTATGGAAGACGTTATTACAATTATTAAAGAGCAAGTCCAAAGTGTTGGAATTACAGAAACAAAATTTGATGGTATAGCACGACAAATCGAATCTGTAAAAGAGATTTTAAGTAAATCTATGAATGCTGTAGATGCAATGTATTTAAACAAAAATGATCTTGCAGATATAATGCAAAATTTAGCAGCTATATCTGAGGAAAATGCAGCAGGTACTGAAGAAACTTCAGCATCAGTTGAAGAACAGACAGCTGCCATGGCTGAAATCGCCCAATCTAGTGAAATGTTAGCTGGATTAGCAGAAAGTCTACAAAAAAATATAGCTAAATTTAAGTTCTAAGACATATAAAAATAGCCTTAATATCAGATATGATATTAGGGCTATTTCTAAATTAAAATAAATGTTTACAATAGTTCCGATTGGTACAGTATTGTATAATTCAATTACATCATGATTATACATTCTAACGCATCCAGCAGAAGCAGCATGGCCTATGGAATTTGGGTTGTTTGTTCCATGTATACCGTAGCTACCCCCAGTTGCTGTTAATCCCATCCACCGAGCTCCAAAGGGTCCACCAGGATTTAGGGCTTTATTTTTAATTTTAAAAGAGCCCTTTGGTGTTGGAGTGGAAGGTTTACCGACCAACACGATACCCACATCATTATGACTTAGAATTTTATATAGTGACCATTGTCAGAAATGACAAAGATATTGAATTTAATACTTTTACATACTGGATTATTTTTTTAGTCTTGTATATCTGTTCTTATATATTATTGGGTATTTCACCACTACAACTATAATCATTGGTAATAATACAAATAAAAGATATTCTACTGTAATATAACAAGGCTTTATATATATAAATCTTTGTTATAAACGCCATTTCAGGGACAGAATTGAGTAATATGCTATTCCATTTTTTGGGCATTTAGAATATAATCGTAGTTAGATAAATTATTAACATAGAATTTGATGTTTTGTAATTTATCTATAATTTAGATAAAAGGGGGATTATAATGTTTAAGCCAAAGTTAATGTTAGTTTTTATTCTGGCAATTACCCTTATCTTCAGTGTAGTGGGCTGTTCAAACCAGACTACTACCAAGTCTGATTCAGAACCAGCACAAGCAAGTGAGAACGGGTATTCTAATCCAGGAAGTTTGGTTTCAGCTGAGGAATTAAAAGACCTAATTGATGATGGTAAAGTAAAGGTATTGGATGCACGAGATGGTAAAAACAAATTGTTAGGTGGATTTATACCAACAGCTATAGACATAGATAGAAATGCAACAAGTGTAGAAGTCAATGGTGTAAAGGGAATGTTACCTAATAAAGAAAACTTTGAAGAGCTAATGGGTTCTTTAGGTATAACTGAAAAAGATACAATTGTAGTCTATGACGAAGCCAATAATCTGTGGGCGTCACGTATCTGGTGGGCACTAAAGGTTTATGGTCATAAAGATGTAAAATTATTAAACGGTGGCCGAGATGCTTGGAAGGCTGCTGGATATGAAACAGGAAAAGCAGCAGAAGTTGCGACTAGTACTTATAAAGCTAAGGAAGCCAATGAAAATCTTTTTGCTACTTTAGATTCAGTGAAGGAAAGCTTTAATAATAAGAATTTATTAGTATTAGATACCCGAAGTGAAGATGAATGGAAGGAAGGTCGTATCCCAGGAGCAGTTTGGATTGAATGGACAAATACTATAAATCAAGATGGTACATTCAAATCTGTTGATGACCTAAAGACCATTTATGAGGAAAAGGGAGTCACATCTGATAAAGAAGCGATCATGCCATATTGTAAGAGTGCAGTACGCGCTGCTCATACACTATTTGTTCTTCAGGAGCTTTTAGGATATGACAGTATAAAGAACTATGATGGATCATGGCTTGAATACTCTGTGAGCGGAGAACAAATTGAAAAATAATAAAGTATATAATAATAAAGGGAAGCCCTAGGCTTCCCGTTACTATTTATATTTTATATTTGCCCATGTAGCAAATATAATCTCGTTAAACTTCTCCATATCTTTTATAGCAGTAGGTATATTAATGTGGTATCCTTTGTCAGATTGTTTAAGAAATCCTGTTTTTAAATCTTGAGGGGTGGGTGACAAATGAATGATGTTATTATTAAAAAGTTCCGGATTAGACAAATATACAGCAGCAACAATATCCCAATTATAAAAACCATCTATACCAAAATAATTCCTTATAAACTCAAACCAATGGATTGTTTTATTCCTAATATACTGATATATCTTTATGTCCTCGTTTTCAATCAACCTTTTATATTCCCGCTTTCCGAAAAGAGCTTGTAAGCATATATGACCTGTGATTACAGTAATTTTTGCACCAGAGGTGAGAACCTTGTAGGCAGCATAGGCATCGCAAGAAAAATTAAGCTCATCTAAATTTTTACCATTGATAATCAAAGGTTCTGTTATACCACCCATAAGAATAATCTCTTTGACGTTTTCAAAAAAATGAATATCCATTTCGTAGGCGCCTAAAAGGTTTGTAAGAGAGCCAGTAGCAACAATAGTAATTTCTTTTGGATGCGAAGCCACCTTCTCGCATAAGAACCTAGCAGCATCACTTTGTCTTTTCTCTGACGAAGGACCTCCCTTCAAAAGAGGAATATGATGAAGGTGAAGTTCTTTAATCATCTGTAAAGTGTTGGTATATACCACTTCTATAGTGCTGTTACCATAAGTAGTTGTTATTCCTAATATTTCTATATCTTCCCTTCCTAATAAATATAAAAGGGTTAGGCCATCATCCACATCCTTTTCTTTTACACCCATTGTGTTATCACAATCATAAATAATTCTATGCATGCCATAATCTCCCCATTTCACATTAAAAGTTAGCAAATAAATATAATGATCGCAATAAATTCAATTACCTATATATTAACAATTATACCACAAATTGTGTTATAATAGGAAGTAAAGCATATTATAATTAATTATTATCCTATATAAGTATCCTGTATATTTAAGGGATAAGTATTGTTGTATAATTATAATTAAAGGTTTGTTTATATTTTAACATATAATAGACCTTTATAAGGAGCTGAAGACATTGTCAAATAGCAAAATTGAAGAATTAAAGAAAAGTAGGCAGCAGAGAGAGAAAAATAAAAACAGTCAAGTAAAGTATGGCTGGTTAGTTCTACTGGTATGCTTAGTGATCTTTATATATTTTGCACTTACAAATAGGACATTTAGCTTACTCTGGATGGTGGGACTACTTATAGGGTTCACACTGCAAAGATCAAGATTCTGTTTTGTCGCAAGTTTTCGAGATCCTATTATGATTGGAAGTACATCCCTATTTAAAGCAATTATCATTGCGTTTATTATTTCAACCATAGGATTTGGAATCATTCAGCCACTTCATTTAAATGACGCTACATTAAGTCTAGATAATATACCCAGTCAGATAAAACCAGTGGGTATCCATACAATTGTAGGCGCAGTACTATTTGGTATCGGAATGGTAATAGCAGGTGGGTGTGCAAGTGGGACTCTTATTAGAATTGGAGAAGGTTTTTTACTTCAGGTAGTGGTCTTGATAGGATTTATTGGCGGAACTTTAATTGGAGCGAAGGATTTTGAATTTTGGGATAAAATGTGCATTTCGGAGTCACCAGTAGTTTATTTCCCAAAATATCTTGGACTACCTTTGTCAATGACAATACAGATTATCATTCTAATAGTTTTATATAAATTAGCCGATTGGTATGACAAAAAGAACAGCATAATGTCTGTTTAATGGGGTAAGGAGGAAGTCTTGTGGCTGTTGAAAGAATTGATTGCATGTATGAAGCATGCCCTATTCCTTTAATTAAAGCACTAAAAAAGCTTGAGAACATGGCTATAGGAGATGTTCTGATTATGGAAACAGATCACACATGCTCTATAATAAATGTTATAGATTGGGCAAAAAAACAGGGGCACGATGTGGACTATGCAGAGATTAGTGATGGGGAATGGGAGATATATATTGAGAAAAGTAGATAGGGGTGGGTCAATGAGCTTATATAAGAAGTTATTTAAGAAACCTTGGCCGTATATGGTTGGAGCACTGATATTAGCCTTTTCCAACATTATTATCTTAGCACTTACAGGCAATGCTTGGAAGGTCACCAATAGTTTTTTTTATTGGGGTGCCTATGCACTTGGAAAACTAGGTATTGATGTTTCAAACTGGTATTACTTCCGCGTTTATGATAATAGTCATCAGTCAGGAGAAACATTTTTAATAAATAATTATTCAGTGATTAATATAGCAGTTATACTAGGAGCGCTTATGGCTATACTCCTCGCATCTGAGTTTAAATTGAAAAAAATTAAAAATAAGAAACAGTTATTTTTTGGGCTCCTAGGAGGCCTTATGATGGGGTATGGAAGCAGACTAAGCTTTGGTTGTAATATTGGTTCCTATTTTAGTGCAATACCTTCATTTTCCCTTCATGGCTGGGTATTTGGAGCATTTATGTTCGTAGGAACCTATATAGGGACGAGAATACTATTTAGATATTTATTATAGCATCAAAAAAAGCTAAAGAATATATGCTTAATAACATAGGAAAGGAAACCTTTAAGAAGATAGAATTTACGCGCCCAATTTTTATAATCGTAATCATTTAATCAAGAAAGTAATAAGGAGGAAGCAATATATGATGAAGAAGGGAATTACTTTACTAATCATGCTAGTGGTGGTCTTATCTGGACTTCTAGGTTGTTCAAATGGGAGAAACAATGTGGTTGAAGTAAAATTTGATCACAATGCTAGTTTTGACACGATTATAGAACAAGCAAAAGGAACAAAGGTGAGATTTTATGGTTGGGGTGGAGATGAACAGAGAAACAAATGGCTTGATACTATAGTAGCCTCTGCTTTAAAAGAAAAGTATGATATTACCCTAGAGCGGGTACCTATGGATATAGATCAGATTTTAGCCAAACTTTCTGGTGAAAAACAAGCTGAACAAGATAGTGGCTCTATTGATATGATTTGGATCAACGGAGAAAACTTTTATTCTGCGAAAGAAAATGGGTTATTATTTGGGCCCTTTGCTGATAAACTACCTAATTTTCAGAAGAATATTGATATAAACTCTGAAGAAATTCAAAAAGATTTTGGATACCCTATTGAGGGGTACGAGGCACCGTATAGTAAAGCGCAGATGGTACTAATCAATGATAGTGCAGTAACATCTGAAACACCTAAAAATACAGCCGAGCTTTTGGCGTATGCAAAAAAACTCAAAGGAAAAGTAACTTATCCTGCACCTCCAGATTTTACTGGCAGTGCTTTTGTTCGAAATGTTATCTACGATATTGTTGGGCATAAGCAGTTTATTGATATGGAAGTGGATAAAGATAAGGTTAAAGCTGCCATCGAGCCTGCACTAGCTTACTTAAGAGAACTTAACCCTTATCTTTGGAACGAGGGGAAAACCTTTCCTGCCACTTCTTCGAAGGTAGAAAACATGTTTGTCGATGGTGAATTAGTAATGAGTATGAGCTATGAGTCTTATTCCGTAGCTGTTGATATTGAAAAGGGAATTGTTCCTGATACTGCCCGTACATTTATATTTGACAATGGTATGATAGGTAATACAAATTATATTGCCATTGCAGCAAACTCCCCGAATAAGGCAGCCGCTATGGTTGCGATTAACGAAATCATTTCAGTGGAACTGCAGGCAAGTCAATTCTCTGCCCTAAAGTCTTTACCTGTGGTGGAATATGATAAGCTGACGGATGACGAGAAAGCATTATTTGACAAGGTACATATTGGTAAAGGAACGATTCCTCAAGATGAATTGCTCTCTAAGCGATTACCAGAAATGCCTGCAAAGTTAGTCCCACTAATTGAGGAAATTTGGGCGGAAGAAGTTGTAGGTAAGTAATGGACCGTTTATATTATAAGGTTTATGGCTCGCTGATTGGTGCAGCTATTGGGGATGCCATGGGTCGACCAGTGGAGACGTACCATTACGAAGAAATTTCAAAGGAGTATGGGTGGATTGATAATTTGCTTCATGCTTCTGAAGGAGTGAACCATCTGTGAAAAATCAGACACCTTATTTTTTGCTCTTACCTATGATTTTGTTGGGGTTGCTTTTTCTTTTAGGAATTGGTAATGCATTGGTACAAAGTTTCGGATATATCCCCGCTTTTGATATGATGGATTTTACATTACGGTATTACGAAGAGATCCTTCAAAAACCAGTGTTTATAGACTCTATCCGAGTCAGTTTTGTAATAGCCCTGGTTTCATCAGTGCTTGCGATAGTTCTAGGGGTATTGCTTTGTGCTGTCCTAGTCTATACTGGTAATGTTAGGGGGAAAGTTTTGCAGATTATAAAGCTACCGATTCTTATTCCCCATACCATTGTGGCATTATTCATTATTACAATCTTGTCTCAAAACGGCTTGCTTGCTCGAATTATGTATGCACTAGGGCTATTAGATACACAGGGAGACTTTCCTACCTTATTATTTAGTACAAATAATGTAGGTATTATAATTGCTTATTTATGGAAAGAGATACCTTTTGTAGCGTATTTTGTACTTGCACTGATGGCCAGTATCAATACTACCTTGGGTGAAGCTGCAGAAAACCTAGGTGCTTCTAGATTAAAGACTTTCTTCTACATTACGCTACCATTATGTATGCCTGCTATAAAGAAAGCATTTCTAATTATTTTTGCTTTTTCCTTTGGAGCATATGAGATACCTTTTCTGCTGGGACCGACTTTGCCAAAGGCTCTGCCTGTGCAGGCCTATGTTGAGTACATGCATCCTGATTTGCGCCATAGACCCTATGCAATGGCTATGAATAGCATCATGCTACTAATTACACTGGCGATGGCAGTCTTTTATTACTGGATGGTGCGAAAAAATATCTTTCAGACCGGTGGTGACAAGGATGATATCTAGAAAGTATAGAATGTTCAAACTGTTTCTATATATATCGGTCTTCTCTATTTTAACACCCATTTTGATTCTGGTTGTATGGAGTTTTGTTAGTCGGTGGCATTGGCCTAGTCTTATACCAGAAGGGTTCTCTATGCGAGCTGTTGAAGAATTGTTCGGACCTCATTCTAGAGTGATGTCCGTACTGTTTTCAAGTATTGGACTTTCATTAGTTGTTGCAGTACTTGCGGCAGTAGTTGGTACAATGACTGCACGAGCGCTGGTATTTTATGACTTTATGGGTAAGAAATTTCTTTCTTTTGGTAGTGTTTTACCAATTATTGTGCCTGGAACGGTATTCGCCATGGGCATACACGTGGTATTCATTCGAATGGGAATTGCAGATAGTATAATTGGCGTTATCTTGGTACATATAATCTATGCATTGCCATATACAATTAATATTATGATTGACATCACCAGTTCTTTAGGAGATAGTCTAGAAGTTCAGGCCCATGTATTGGGTGTTGCACCAAGACAAGCTTTTTCTCATGTGACATTCCCCCTGCTTTTACCGGGGTTTATGGCCTCTATCAGTATCGGTTACATTATCTCATTCAGTCAGTATTTTTTAACGCTGATGATTGGAGGTGGCAGTGTCAAAACCTTCGCTGTCATGATGGTACCCTTTATCCAGAGTGGTGACCGCACAATCTCTTCTGCATATGCTTTACTATTTGTACTGTCTACTTTGGCAGTTTTCGTGGTGATAGAAGCCTGTATTAAGAAATTTGCCTTCTGGCATCATAAAAAGGAGTAAAGGAGGAAACATATTGGAACTTTCTTTGCAAAATATTTCTGTGTCTCTTTCCGGGAAGGAAATTTTAAAATCTATTAGCCTCACAGTGGAAGAAGGTATCTTTGTTTCTCTTTTAGGAGCATCAGGTTGTGGTAAAAGCACCCTCTTAAAAACAATTGCTGGGATCATACCACAAACGAGGGGATCTGTTATACTGGATGGAAAATCTGCAGATAAATTGCCGTGTCACAAGAGAGGCACCGTTATTGTATTTCAAGATTTCCGTCTATTCCCGCATATGACGGTAGTGGAAAATATAAGCTTCCCATTAAAAATGCGTGGGGTATCCAAAGAAGAATATCTGAAGATTGCATCGGAATTGTTGGAGAAAGTACAACTTACTGGTTTTGAAAATCGCAGATCCTATGAGATGTCAGGGGGGCAGATCCAAAGGGTAGCCCTTGCAAGAGCCCTGGCCGCAAAGCCAAATGTACTGTTATTAGACGAGCCTTTTTCTAGCCTAGATGTAAATCTTAGGAAAGAGATGCGCAGTCTTGTGTTAAAGCTACAGAAGGAGTTTAAAATCACCACAGTTTTGGTGACTCATGACCGACATGAAGCGCTAACCATGTCCGATAAAGTAGCACTGATGATGGACGGTAAAATTCTACAGTATGATACACCTGAGAAAATTTTTGAATCACCTGTCAGTCGTCAAGTGGCAGATTACTTCGGTGATGTAATTTATATAGATGGTATTGTGAAAGATCATATTTTCCAAAGTGAAATTATCTCATTTAGTGTGGATAAGCCAGACGGTTTATATGAGGTAATGTTTCGTCCTTCGGCAGTCCAAATAATGTCAAATGGTAATAAGAATTTTAGAATCTGCGACCTTAGCTATCAGGGAGAAAACTATAGCGCTAGACTAGAGCATAATGAAACCAAAATCAAGTTGAATACTACTATCCCTTTTCCTTCTCCATATCAAATAGGAGATGTGGTTACCGTACTATTCGATACGAATAGATCAGTCTTGTTCCCTGTTTAATAGATAAGGATTGGTGTTTAATCCTTTATTGAAAGTCTTTTAAAATCATATGAGTCATAAGACAAAGGGACCCATTCTCTTTATCTGGTATCATCTTATGTAAATGTTGATGGTGCATTTGTAATTTACAATAATATATACAGTAGTCACTTTTTTCTGAAACGAGGTATCACTATGGTTTCAATTATTATCCCAGTATTAAATGAAGAGAGAAAAGTTAGAGGAATACTAGAACAAGTCACCCTGTTAGGTGGGGAAAAGGAAATCATCATTGTAGATGGAGGGAGTACGGATAATACTGTAGCCATTGCGTCTAAATATGGAAGGGTCATTCATAGCGAAAAGGGTCGGTCTAAACAAATGAATAGTGGCGCAAAAGAATCAAATGGAGATATATTATGGTTTGTTCATTCAGATTCTATAATAAACGTAGAAGCATTAAGTGCTATTGAAGAATCTATAAAGAGTGGATATACAGGCGGAGGATTTTCTCTTTATTTTTATGACTATGATACTATATTTATGAAGTTTGTAGCAGCAACATCAAATATACGGGCAAAGTATCTCGGAATTTATTTTGGAGACCAAGGAATTTTTGTTAGAAAAGACGTATTTTTAGAACTAGGAGGATATCCAAACATAGAGTTAATGGAAGATTGGGAGCTATCCAAGAGACTATTTAAAAGTGGGAAAATTAAGATTCTGAGTATTCCAATTGGAACCTCTGCAAGAAGGTTTCAAAATGGAGGTCAACTACGAACCCTTTTATTTATGCATAAAATAAAGTTATTGTATGTTCTAGGTGTTCCTCCTTCAAAACTTAGCAAAATGTATAGGGAGGTGAGGTAGTGAAAGCATTAATACTCATGACAAGGGTACCGATTCCAGGGTGTACAAAAACTCGATTAATGGAGATCCTAACGGGAGACGAATGCGCTGAATTACACAAATGCTTTTTAATGGACTTATTTAAAATTTTTAGTTTTATAAATGATGATATTCAAATCTTCCTTACCTATACGCCAGAACAAGCTTTTGGATTAATTAAGGATATGGTGCCAGAAACTGTTCGGTGCTTTCCACAGGTAGGAGATGACCTGGGTAAAAAAATGTCTAATGCCTTTAGATATGTTTTTGAAAAAGGATATGAAAAAGTCTGCTTGATGGGAGCGGATATCCCGTATATACAACCCTATGAAATTAAGGACTCGTTTAATAAGCTAGAGAAAAGTGATGTAGTTCTAGGTCCAACATTGGATGGAGGCTACTACTTTATCGGCATAAAGAAATATAATGGGGGTATTTTTAGTAATAAACTTAAATGGGGAAATGAGTCTGTGTTAGAAGGAACCATCGATATTGTAAATAATTTGGATTTAAAGCTAGCTCTAACATATAAGCATAGAGACATAGACACAAAAGAGGATTTGTTTGACTTGAAGCAAAGGGCAGATGTTGGTTACTTCAAAGACAAGACATTACCAACTAATACCATAACTTTTATAAATAAATTATGGAGTGATAAATACAATGCTAATAAATACATTAGAGGTTAAAATAAGAGATTATGTGAAGGCAAATGATTTGCGAAAATATCTTACAATAGAGAATCATTTTAAAGTAAAGTTTTTGGCTCAAGGTGAGTATAATATAAATTTCACCTTAGAAGATAAAAATAATAAGTATGTTTTTAGGGTAAACACAGGAAGTCAGCTAGAATTGGAAAATCAAATAAAATATGAATATAATGCCCTTAAGTCATTGGAATCAAGCAGCGTGACCCCAAAGGTATTCTTTGTAGATGATACGAAATCCTACTTTGATTATGGGATATTGATTATGGAATATCTAGAAGGCAGACCTTTAGAATATGATAAAGATCTGAAGAAAGCAGCAAAGGTATTTTCAAGAATTCATTCGATAGATGTAAATAGTATAAAAAATAATTTCATAACAGAACATAACGTATTTACGGATAGAATTGATGAAGGAAGTAGACTACTAAGGGAATATTTAAAATCTCCAAAGCCAGATAAAAAATTAAAGATATTCTTTGAAATGTTTTTAGATTGGGCTCAACAAAATAAAGATAGAGAAAGATATTTTGCTGATAACAAATGGCTTGTTATTAACAATACAGAGGTTAATTCCCATAATTTTATCATAGGCCCTAAAAATAACTACTTGATAGACTGGGAAAAGCCTGTTATTAGTGACCCATGTCAAGACTTGTCACAATTTCTTGCACCTACCACTACTTTATGGAAAGCAAACTATTTATTAAGTGAAGAGGAAAAAAATACATTCTTCAGAACCTATATTGAAAATTTAGAGGGGAAGGACCGCCATATAAAAGAAAGGGTACGCCTTTATAACCCTTATCTCTACCTAAGGGCATTATCCTGGTGTGCCTATGCGTGGCTGGAATATCAAAAGCCTGATAAGGAAATAAAAAATATGGACACATTTAGAAAGATACAAGAGTATTTAGATATATACTTCATGAAGAATCTTTTGAAAGACTACTTCAAGGTAAATATTTAATAGCGACTGGTACTATGTCAAGAAAAAGTACAAGTTAAATTAGGATTTTCTTAATATTCTCATCATTCAACATTATGTCAACTCGCTTCTTGGTATAATTTGCTTAGCTCCTTGTTATATTCAGCTTCATACTGATTTGGAGATAAATATCCACAATGGCTATGTATTCTTACTGTATTATAAAATGCTTCTATATAGTTAAAAACCAATCGATATGCATGATTATAATCTAATATCTTGAATTTATTTATCCACTCTCTTTTAATTAATGCATGGAATGATTCTATACATGCATTATCCCATGGATTAGCTTTCCTAGAATAACTATTTATAAATTTTTCTGTAGATTTTTGATATGCTGTACATGTATATTGCACCCCGCGATCTGAATGCATAACTAATGGTTTACTTATATTCCGTGATGCCTTGGCTTTATTAATTGCTTCTATTACCCATTTTGCTTCTAGGGTAGTACTAAGCACCCAAGATATTATTTTTCTTGAATACAGGTCCATTATACTAGTTAAATATACAAACCCTTCATAGGTCCAAATATATGTAATATCAGAATACCATACTGCGTTTGGTTCGGATGGGTTAAATTCCTTATTCAATATATTAGTAAGTTCCTCACTAAAATTCGAATCTATTGTTGTAATCGTATATGGCTTTACATATTGGGCTTTTATTCCCATTTCTCTCATATAGTTACCTACTGTTTTTTCTGATATGGTTTCTCCATTTTGTTGTAAAAGCTGTGTTATTTTAGGAGCTCCATAGTTCTGATAAGACTCATCATGTATTTGCTTAATTTGAACCTTTATATATTCTTTTCTCTTATTCATATCTGAAGGAATCCTTTTCTTAAAAGAATTATAACCACTCCTAGAAACGCCTAGTATTTTAAGCACTCCGCTAACATTAAGCCGGCGTTTTCCCTCTCCATTTAATTCATCTTCCTTTTGGGATGTTTCTATAAAGAGAGCCTCTGTTAGTTTCCCAGAATGCTGATTGCCTTTTTTAGTATTTCTAATGCATCCTGCGCATCTCTTAACTCTTTACGTAGTCTTGCATTTTCTTTAGCTTCATCACTTTGGTAATTACCAGATCCTCTCGTAGGCACCTCACCATTATTTGACTTTGATTCTTTTACCCAAGCTGATAATGCTGTTCTACTTACCCCCAAATTCTTTGCACAAACCATTAATCCTAAGTCTTTATGCTCTAAATAGTACCTAGCTGCATCCTCTTTAAATTCTTTTGTATACTGTTTACTCATGTCTATTCCTCCATCTTTCACTAATTTCATTATAACTTTATTTTTGGAATTTTCCACTTTCTACTTGTACTATTTATATTCTAGCACCAGACACCTATGATATAGAAGATATCGTGGGTGTTGCTATTATTGTTTTTATCAATACTTGTAATTATGAATACAAAGGATAAGAGTTCTATTAGCAGAAACCCCGTTTTGAAGATTTGATGAAATGAATAAATTCCTGTTCATAGTTAATGATGTAATGGTCAGGATTATATGCTAAATAAAAATCGCTTATTAAATCTAGCTTATCAATTTTTATTTCTTTCAGGAGTCCATCCTTTAACTCTCTTTTTATAGTTAGCTCTGGGATAAAAGAGATTCCTTTTCCTGATAGAACAGATGTCTTAATAGCTTCCATAGAGTTTAGCTCATAAATAATATTAAGATCTTCATAGCCAATTTTAAATGGAGTTAAGGCATCTAAAATTGTTTTTCTTGTACCTGAACCATTTTCTCTAAAAATTAGTGGAAGGCGCTTAAAATCTTCTAAGCTAACTTCGTTCTTTACCAAAGGCAGTGATGTAACAAGAAGAAGTCTATCTGAGGTAATTTTTTCTATACATAGTCCCTTACTTTTCACAATGCCATGGAGTATACCTATGTTAATGGTCTTATTAATGATGTTCTCTGCAACATTTGCAGTATTGCTAATTTCAATATTAATATCTACATCCTTATGGTTGTGCTTAAAAACATAGATACTGCATGGCAGGGCATATTCTCCTAAGGCTTTACAAGAGCCAATGAGTAGGCTTTTCTTGTCAGTCTTTAAGCTTTCTAAATCCCGTTCAATATTATCTTTTAATGAAAGTATTGTTGTAGCATAATCAAAGACAACTTTCCCGGCGTCAGTTAGCTCTACTCCTTTGTTACTTCTGTTGAGCAAGCTTACCTGAAGCTCTTTTTCTAAAGCTTGGATTTGCATGCTTAAGCCAGGTTGAGTCAGGTGAAGAATTTTTGCAGCTTTTGAAATACTATTTACCTTTACGGTTACATAAAATGCTTTCATATACTGAAGATTCATATAATCACCCACCATGTCAGTTTTATCTGTAGACCGATGCTGGATATAAAGTAGCAGTAATTTATTATACCATACATTTTACAATAAATAACTATTATGTATTATAATCATGAGTTATGCAGTTCGTGTAAATAAATGTAAATAAGACTGATGTATCGTATATTATAATATACTAAAAAATATTTTTGTTTTATATGTCTTGAAATAGCAAAAAAGACTTGACTTTTTAAACCCGCCCCAATAATCAAAGTGAATGGTATTAATAGCCATTACTCTTGATGAATGGGTGATAAATATGACTCTTGGGAAACCGAAATATAGAAATTTACAACAAGGAAATGGGGGCGGAACGCCAGTTTTAAAAGCAATTTGGGATAAATTTGATTTTTCACTTCTGCTTACGCAATCGGGTATTGTAAAACGTAATGGTGTACCCACTTGGCTTATTGCTTTTGCTTATGTGGTAGGACTTATTGCTAATAAAAATTCTGTCTCACGTATTTCTGATTATGCTACTAAGGATAGCTTATTACAACCGATGTTTCGGAATCTTAAAATGGCTCAATATACCTTTAGCCGCTTTTTTACAACTGATTATAATTGGGGTTTATTTAGTTTTAAAAGAGTACAAAGACTACAACAAGAAGAAGAAACTGCATTTACTGAAGGAGATGTTATTGTACTTGATGATACAAAGGTGGCTCATGCCCATGGAAAGAAAATCCCTTTCCTTTGTTGGTTATATGATAGCTCCATTAAAATAAATATCTGGTGTATGAATATAGTTGCTACAACTGTTGTATTAAAGAACGGACTTAAATATCCATTGTTTTGGCGTATTTGGCGTAAGGTAGAAAATAGCGATGAAAAACAGACAAAAATAGATCTTTCAAAAGAAATGCTAATGGATATTCGCCGGATTTACACAGGGGTACTATGGGTTGCCATGGACCGCCGGGTTTTTATGCAAAGACTTTTTTAATTGGCTCACAGATCATCAATATGATTGGGTTACTAAGGCAAAACGTAATACTGACTTTTATCGAAAAGAAATTGAGAATATTACAGGCCGAGAACGCTTTATCCCTGTAAAGCCTTCAATGCTTATTAAAGAAGTTTTTTTCAAACTTCTTATTAGTGGTCTAAAAGATAAAGTAAGTGCTATATCCATACCTAATATTTATATCAAGTTACCCTACCGTTTAGTTGGAAAGCAGGGTAAAGTAGTAACTAAGTATCGTTATACGCCTATTGCGGCAGTTGTAGCTACAAGACTCAAAGAAGATACTGAAATGATGAAGGATGAATTTGAGAAAAACAAAGAGGTTGCGGCTACATATCGTGGGGCTTACCTTTTGATTAGTAATAGGGTCGATAATCCTGAAGAAGCTTTAGATGCATATATTAAGCGTTGGAGCATTGAGGTTTTTTTTAGAACTGCAAAACAAGAACTGGGGTTGAATTCTTGCCACTCAACGTCGGAAAGTCATCATTACGCCCATATTGAGCTCATTTTTACAAAGAAAACTTTACTTGTCTATGCAAGATGGGAACTCAATAATAAAGGCGTCAAGAAGGCTTCACCCACGGCGAAATGGTCCGAAACTTTTTCAACGCCACATACCGTATCGTTATAAAAGCACAGCAATGCTTTCAAACTATACAAGTACATTTTGACACAGAAGTTAGGCAATTTGCAAGACTTATTGATAAATTTTGGCCGAAGAATTTATTGTTAGGTTGGTTTACTGTGCAAAATTCCCAGTATATGGAGTCAACTGCATAACTCATGTTATAATGAACACTTATTAAACATTTAACAGGCTTTATATTATAATTAACATAGAAGTACTGTTTAATATTTAACAATAATAAATTTTAGTAATGGTTAACTCACCTTAACAAGTTTTAATTCTAACAATTCCATTATACCACATACACATTATTATATTCTATGAATGATATCTGTTAATGTTAATGCAAATATCTGTATTATAATAATATCCAATAAATTGAATAGCGTTAAATAAACGTAGTGATGCAATCGAAAATTTTAAATTGTGGAAAAGGGGGTATAGTTGTGAAGAAGTTTACATATCCAAAAGAAGTCTTAGATAAGATGAAAGATATTGTGGATGATTGCATGGGAGATGCACCCGCTTATTGTGAAGCTACTTGTCCTATGCATACAGATGTAAAAGGTTATGTAAATCTTATTTGTGAAGGCAAGCATGAAGAAGCAATTAGACGAATAAGAGAAAAGCTTTTTTTGCCCGGGTCTTTAGGAAGAATTTGTGCCCATCCGTGTGAAGAAAACTGTAAGAGAGGGGAGTTATTTAGACAGCCGATGTCCATCGCTGCCTTAAAGAGATTTGTTGCTGATAAGTATGACAACGAAAGTAATTGGGATCTTAGTAAAAATCCTGATAAGTCTAAGAAGGTCGCTATTATTGGAGCAGGTCCTGCAGGTGCTCAAGCTGCATTGGACTTAAGAAAGAAAGGTTATAATGTAACAATATTTGAAAAGCTTCAAGTAGTAGGGGGGATGATGAGAGTCGGTATTCCAGAATATAGATTACCTAGAAATATTATTGACTTTGAATATAGTTTTCTTACTAAACTAGGCGTAGAAATAAAACTAGGTATTGAAATAGGTAAGGACATTTCCTTTGAGGAATTAAGAAATAAGTTCGATGCAGTAATTATTGCTGTAGGCGCTCATAAAGGTGTGGTAATTCCCGTACAAGGACATGATCTTACGGGAGTTTCAAATGCAGTTGATTTTTTAAGAGAAGTTAGCTTAACGAGAAAGTTTAAAATAGGCAAGAAAATAGCCGTTATAGGTGGAGGTAACGTTGCAATAGACGTTGCAAGAAGTGCTAGAAGAGTTGGTGCAGAAGAAGTACATCTTGTATGCTTAGAGCCAAAGGAACAGATGCCTGCCCATGATTGGGAAATAGAAGAAGCTGAAGAAGAAGGTGTTATTATTCATGATAGCTTTGGACCAGAACAAATAATTGGAAAAGATGGTAAGGTTTTTGGCTTTGAAATTAAGAAATGCGTATCTATTATTGACAAAGAAGGTAAATTCAATCCTAAGTTTGATATGAACATGATGAAAACTTTAGATGTTGATAATGTAATATTTGCAGTTGGTCAGGAGGTAGACAATTCTTTTATTCCTCAAGGAATGCTTGAAACGATTAGAGGTGGAAGGTTTAATGCGGATCCTACTACACTTCAAACGAAACTGAAAAATGTTTGCATAGCTGGAGATGCCAGTGGCAGATCCGTTATCGTAATTGAAGCCATGGCTGAAGGTAGAAAAGCTGCCATATCAGTAGATAGATATTTAAATAATGTAGATATGATGGAGAACAGAGAATATGAGGGAGCATATAAAACTTGGTTAGAAACAGATATTAACTTAGATGTTGAAGATTTGCCAAGAGTAAAGACACAACAGCTTGCTCCCAAGGACAGAATAAAAAGTTTTGTAGAAGTTGATTTGGGTTTAACTGAGAAGCAGGCGATAGAAGAAGCATCAAGATGTTTAAAATGTGAATGTAAGCTGTGTATGAAAGAATGTTTAATGCTTAACGACTATTGTGAATGTCCAAAGGAATTATTTGCAAATATATTAAAGTCTGGGGAAGTAGACCCTATTATACCTTATTCATGTAATATGTGTAATCAATGTACAATAGCCTGTCCAAAAGACTTTGTAATGGCAGATCGATTCTTTGATGTTAGAAAGCTAATGATTAATGCAAACGGGGGTAAGTCACCGATGAAGGGACACGGTGCAATAGAAATGCATCAGACATTAGGTTTCTCAAAATTTTTCAATATTGCAAAACCAGCAAAAATTAGTGCCAAAACAAAAGCAACTGCTAAAAACGAGTAAGGGGGGATATGACAATGGCTGAAACAAAGAGAGTGTTCATACCAGGATGTAGTTTACCTTCATATAATCCTGAAGCTGTTAAAAGCGTAATTGAATATTTACAAGTAGAGCTACCAGGAACTGGCTCGATACTAAAATGTTGTGGGAAACCTACTAAGGCATTAGGTCAAATCAAAAAATTTCAGGAAAGATATGGAGAATTTCAAAAGGAAGTTGATAACTTAGGGGCTGAGGAAATAATAGTGGCATGCCAATCATGCTATAAGACGATGTCACAATATAGCTCGAATCAGAAAGTAATTTCATTATGGACATTATTACCTCAAATTGGCCTTCCTAAGGAAGCCATCGGTAAAGGGAAAAGCAGTGATGTCGTATTTTCAATTCACGACTCCTGTCCAACCAGAGATGAAAAAGAAATCCATGATGGAATTCGATGGATTATGAATGAACTAGGATATAAGGTTGAAGAACCACCTCATACCAGGGAGAATACAAGATGCTGTGGTTTTGGTGGAATGGTAGTGCCTGCTAACCCAGATTTGGCATTACGGGTTATGAAGAGAAGAACGGATGAAATGAAATCGGACCATGTTGTTGCTTATTGCGCTGCATGTAGGGAATCTATGGTTAAGGGAGACAAAAAAGCAGTTCATATATTAGATTTGATATTCGGGCCTGTATATACTTCAAAAACTGAATTCCCAGGAGTACCTTCAAGTCCAATAAAAAGCTGGATAAACAGATATAAGTCTAAACAAAACATCAATAAAGTACTGTAGTAAAAGTTAAATAGATAATAAAATTTCTGTATGGATAGAGTGGTTAAAAATTTAACAACTAGAAGATTGAAGAGTACATGAAAAGATTTTTATTAATTGTATTATCCCTAGCTTTAGTATGTGTTGGCAAATTGGTGGTTGAAAGCCGCCAGAGGTGAAACGGATACACAGCTTAGTAAATAAGAAATGAAGTATGACGCATATTCAAACAAAGTCTTCATTATAAGTGTAGTAAAAGGAAAGGCAATGACTGAATCAGAAAGTCAGCAGATTAATATTAGTACATAACCCAATGTACTAAAACGTCCGGCGAGAGATGATTATAGTGCTCTAAATCCCAGTACGGTTTAGAAAGTTTAGAATTGATTGTTCATGTATTGAGTGGAGTTTCCTAGTAAATTTGAATTATAAAGTGGAGCGATCAAGTCAAGTCATTATTAGTGGGAGGGTCTATAGGCCTCCCACTACCTGGATTAAATCTTATATTAAATAGGAGGTGCGGTTAATGGCAAAGGAAGTAGTCGAACAAGAAAAGAAGTCTAATACAGGTAAGCTCATTGCTGTAGTATTGCTGATAGCCACAGGATTTTTTATAGCGTGGAAGACTGGTGTTGTAAGTAAACTACAGGATGTAGAGGCAATGCAAGCATTCTTAAAATCATTTGGCATATGGGGTTACTTGGTATTCATATTTGTGTTTATTGTTGCTTGTGTATTTATGTTACCAGGGTCTATGCTTACAATTGTAGGTGGAATTGCCTTTGGACCGATCATAGGTGGAGTAGTTTCTCTTATCGGTGCAACCTTTGGTGCTACGGCGGCATTCTTAGTTGCGAAATATGTTGCGAGGGGAATGATCGAAGACAAGATTGGTCAAAATCAAATGTTCAAAAAAATAGATGATGGTGTAGAAAAGAACGGCACTAGTTTTTTAATATTAACTCGTTTGGTTCCTGTTTTCCCATTCTCATTTCAAAACTATGCTTATGGATTAACCAAAATAGACCTATCCACTTACTTTATCGTGTCGTTATTGTGTATGACACCTGGAGCATTCATCTATGCTTATATGGCTGGTGAAATAGTAACAAATGGTTTCTCAGCAGGATTACTTGTAAAATTTGCAATTGCAGGTATAATTCTATTCCTTATTTCACTGATACCTAAATATATTGCGAAGAAAAAAGGAATTGACATGAATGATTTAAAATAAGTTGTAAGGAAGAACCGTGACAAGTTAAAGAGTCACGGTTTTTTAGATGGTATGAAAAATTGTGTAAGATTAGGACAAAAGAATCATTTATGATTAAATAGCAAACCATAAGGTATAGGTAATATTTCTGATTAGCTGAAGGTACAGTGTATTTCATGTATGTTAATATAATAAAACACTAATAGATGAGGTATAAGTCGCAATAGTGAGAGGTGAAGAAGATGAAACAGAAGATAAAGAATAAAAAACTTGTAATCACGATTGTATTAACACTGTTGAGTATAGCAGTGATTCATTTATGGAAATGATTTGAAGAATTTTTACAATATACTTTCCTATGGTTCTTTAGACGATGTAGTTATAATAATTCGTAGATGGGGGGTAGCCGCACCGGTTGTCAGTATACTCTTGATGATATTACAAGCTTTTGTTGCACCAATACCTGCATTTTTAATTACTGGAGCAAATGGTGTTGTTTTTGGACTCGTTGGGGGAACCATAATTTCTTGGAGCGGTGCTATGCTTGGTGCTGCAGGTACATTTTACCTTGCTCGTAGTCTTGGTATGGGTTTTGTACAAAGGTGGTTCCAGAAAAATAATTCTATAATAGTTAAAGTCCAAGAAATCAGTACAGAACATGGCATGAAAGTAATCTTGATTGGTCGACTAATACCTTTTATTTCTTTTGATTTTTTAAGCTATGCTGCGGGCTTAAGTAATATACGGTTTTTAGATTTCTTAATAGCTACGGGAATTGGAATGCTGCCAGGGACGGTGCTGTATGTATTCTTAGGCGATCACATCTTCACACTTAGTAGATATTCAGATAGTTTAACTATTTTGATTACTGTCGGTATTGGGATATATATCATCTATCATTTCATGAAGAAAAATAGAATCAAGGGATGATTGTTGATCTAATGAGGTTGATTTATAACTCCTGCTGTATAATGAAGTACTTTGCATTTATCTCCTTAGGATGGCATTCTAGTCGAAGCCTTAATATTATTGGAAAAAAAATGATTTGCCAAACGATTAAATGAGTTATACGGAATTGGCTAAGGCAACATTCAACGAGATAAAGGGGGCCCTGGATTTAGGCGTTATTTTTTATTGTATAAGCTACTTTGAGGTTTAGGTTTGTTTGCTTAGTTATTGTATTTTGCTTTGAGATTATATTGGTCAAAAGTATATGTAGAAAGCTGTTTCTACTTAGCTAGGTTGTAGGTTAATATAACTCCAAATAAGAAAATCTCTATTAATAGCTCAAAAAAATGTTCAAATCTTACACTTGAAGGTATGAATTCATTTGGTGCAAATTGTGGAGTTGCTAGGAGATACTTAAAAGAAGTCCTACCAGTATATGTTTCTCTATATTATTCTTAACAGATAAACCTTTTAAAAGGGTATAGTCTATAATCGTTCATAAAAACCCTCTAAATACTTGGAATATAATCAATGAAGGTTCTTGTGTAAATTGATTTTTCGTATGTGTAAAAAATGGAAGTATTTCTTTTGCTGCCTGAGTAAACTCTCTAATTTCTGATTTCCGGGAACTGGCAAGCAATCTATAGAACGGCATTTTATGTGCAACTCAATTGACAAAATCTATTTGAAATAAATAAAGGATAAACATCAAGTAGTTGACTAAATTCTTGTCAACCTATTTAATGGTTATCCTTTTTATGTTATTATTACAGTCTATATTTATTTAGAAAGAAAGACAGAAGTCTCCTCTACCACAATTCAACTTCTGTCCCCATAAAACAATATTATGATAACTCTAATTACAGATAAAATCAATACATTTAATCAAATTTCATATAATAAATTTCTTGATACTATAAACCTCTACCAATTATCTTGCTCCTGTACCTTGTCTGGCTGCCTTATTAAACATGGTTACTATAACCGTTCTATTAAGACACCCGAAGGTTTCATTACACTGTCCATTTTGCGCATGAAATGTAAACGCTGTGGCAAGACGCATGCCATATTCCCTAAGTTTATCGTTCCTTACTCCCAAATACTTCTTAATGACCATATATCAATTATAAGAGCATATATTTCCAATGATTCATTTGAATCCATTATGACTACCAATGAATATATAGATGAAAGTAACATCAGATATGTTATCAGTATGTATTTAAGGTACTGGAAGGAAGCTCTTGCTGCTTTCGGATTTTCTATTGCCGATGATATCGTATCCATCATAAGACACTGTCTTTCTACATTCAAACGGCAGTTTATGCAGATTAAATGCATACCAAATATTATATTTACATAAAACCACATAAGCCTGTTTTACCATTTGTTTTTTATATTCTAAACTCTAAATATACTTTAAATAGAAGGAGGATTTTAAAGATGAATGATGAAGCAAGAAGAAATATTGCGCTTTTTAGATACGGGATCATCGCTCCAATAGTAAGTGGAACCTACGATGAAGATAAAAGTATAAAAGAGTTTTTTTCTGATACGGCTAAAAAAACCTATACCAATCCAAGAGGTGAAGATACAAAAATTTCTGCCTCAACTCTTGAACGGTGGTACTACAGTTATAGGCAAAGTGGCTTTGATGCCCTTATTCCACAACGAAGGCGTGACACCGGACAGCCCAGAAAAATTGACGAAGATATAATGGAGCAGGTTCGCTTTCTAAAAAGGAATACCCACGAATACCTGCAACTTTAATACATCAGAAGTTAATTGATAATGGCATATAAATAAAGGTGATATATCTCTCTCCACAATCAATAGATTTGTAAATCAAATTAAAATTGAAAATAAATATACAGGTAACAAAGATATGAGGCGATATGAAAGAGCCCACATAAATGAAGTATGGTGTGGCGACAGTAGTGTTGGTCCTTATATTAAAATAGATGGAACAAAAAAACGCACCTATATCATTGCACTACTTGATGATGCTTCAAGATATATTGTTGGAATTGATATCTTTTTTAATGATACCTTCATAAATCTTATGTCTATCATGAAAACAGCTGTCACAAGATTTGGAAGACCAAAGATTTTAAATTTTGATAATGGATCATGCTATAAAAATAAACAGATGGAACTTCTAGTTGCAAGGATAGGTTCAACCATAAATTACTGTGCTCCATACACTCCAACCAGTAAAGCGAAAGTAGAAAGGTGGTTTAAAACATTGAAAGATCAATGGATGTCTCACTAAACATGAGTGATTACTCATCTATTGCTTGAACTTCGTGAAGCCTTACTAAACTATGTTAATCATTATAATCAGAGCATACATAGTTCTCTTAACGGGTTGTGCCCCCAAGATAGGTTCTTTAATGAATCATATCTTATAAAAAGATTACCTGAAGAGTTGATTGAAACAACATTTCTTCTTGAGTACGAGAGGCGTGTATCTGCCGATAACGTAGTAATGATAGATGAAATTGAGTATGATAAGGCCTTATCGTTATTCAAAACAGAAAGTTACCTTAAGGTATTCACCTGACCTTAGTAAAATCTATGTAGTTGACAAGCATACCGGTGAACTTACGGCTATAAAACTGTTAAATAAGCAGGAAAATTCACTGATAAAAAGAGAAAAAGTAAAATTTACGGGAGGCAAATATTAAAATGATCGATTACATTAGCAGATATGGGCTTGACTTTAACCCATTCATAAAGAACACAAAAGATATCGTAGTGGAGACATCTGAATACAATGAAATAATCTACAGGCTTAATTATCTTTTAAACAATAAAGGTTTCGGAGTAATTACAGGTGGTCCAGGACGGGGTAAGACTACGGCAATTAGGAGTCAAGGGTTAATGGGCTTAATAACTCTTTATACAAGGTTATATATACTTCACTGTCAACACTTACAGTGAGTGAGTTCTACAAACATCTGTCATCAGAACTAGGCCTTGAGCCAATGCATAAAAAAACAGACAACTTTAAAAATATACAAGCAGAAATAAACAGGTATTCCATTGAGAAACGTATAACCCCAGTAATAATAATAGATGAAGCTAACTACATCAACAATGCTGTACTTAATGACCTTAAAATGCTTTTTAATTTTGATATGGATTCAAAAGATAGAGCCGTAGTTATTCTTGTAGGCTTGCCTCAGCTTAATAATACTTTAAGATTAGTTGCTAATGAACCATTAAGACAAAGAGTTACTATGAACTATAATCTCGATAGTCTCGGAGAGAAGAATCACTTTCTTATATAAAAGGAAAACTTTCGGGTGCAAAATCTACTTTGGAAATCTTTAACGCCAATGCACTAGAAGCTATAATAAATGCATCAAATGGTATACCAAGACTTATTAATAAGATATGCAATTCAAGTCTTATTATTGCTAATAGCAAAAATGCCAATATAGTAGATTCTGACATAGTAATGCTTGCAGTAAATGAAATTGAATTAGGATAATAATAAATCCATGGATGTCTTTAAAGATGTTCATGGATTTAAGCGAAATAACATATAACTTAACCTTATTTATTGTGATTATGTTCCATTAAGTACGTTGAATAATGTAAAGATTGGTCTTAAAGTAAACATTAAATAAAACGAAGAAGTTAACCGCATTTAATTTGAAGAACAACAGCAATCAAATATCCAAAAAAGAAATAAGAATCATATATATTATGGATATAAGTATAATTTTACGTATATTATCTTTTAAGGATATATCCTCATTATTATTTTGTAGAAGTACCTTTTAACTTTCTTTTTAAATTTACTGCAAACTATCCACTTACAATTTCCACTAAAGCTCCAACAAAAACAGTAATAGCTATCATAAGCATAGGCATTTTTATTGCATCATTAAAAAATACTGTTTCTATTTGTGTCATAAAGCTAATAACCCAAAAAAAAGAATGAAAATATTGAAAAACAGCTTTTTACCTATGTAAATAGATCTATTAGTATACCAAACTACCATTATGGAATTCCAAATACAAAGTTCGGATAGTGCAAGTAATGAAATTAAGCCTTCCTATGGCTTAGTTTGAGATGGATGAGTAAAACCAAAAGCCGAAATTAAAGCTCTTGTCAATATCACCCACATTATAGCTGTTATAACCGTCAATAAAAGTGTAGACTTAGTATTTTGTTTTAAATTATTTGTCGATACTGCGATGTGGTAAACCATACCATAAATGACTGGGGTTTTTGAGAGTGATATTAAAATGCATAACATTTATATAGTTTCATTGTGAGATAAAAACCCCTCGCTTTTTCTTGGATTATAAAGAAAAGGTGAGGGACTTATCTACAATAGCATTTTTGTTTTTGCTTTAAGATTATATTTGTCAAAAGAATATGTGGAATAGACCCTTCTATGAGACGCTCGTTTATATTTAAGGTTAAGACTATTATATAATTCTTACAACAGTACCTATAGGGACAATATTATATAATTCTATTACATTGTGATTATGCATTCGAATACATCCTTTGGATGCTGCCTGGCCAATGGAAGCTGGATTGTTTGTACCGTGTATACCGTAGTGTGGAATGCTAAGCCCCATCCAACGAGAACCAAAGGGACCTCCTGGATTTAAGGCTTTATTTTTAATAGTATAGGTTCCAGTGGGTGTAGGGGTTGATGGTTTGCCAACTGCAACAGGGTATGTTTTGTGAATCTTGTTATTTAAATAAAGTGTTAGTAATCTTTTGTTTATATCAACTGAAATTCTATAGATATTATTTAGTATCCAATAGTCTGGGCTATAGTATAAATAGGTATACATTGTTAGGTCCCCCCTTAGAATAATATTGTATAGTACATAATATTACTATTAGTAATATTGTGATAGTTAGTTCTCTTATTTCATTTCATTATTTACATAAAAAAAGCTACTAGAATTTTCTAGTAGCTTCATTACTTTATGTAAAAATTAATCAAAGGCTTTATATGCCTGACTTTTAGCACCACATATTGGGCATTTATCCGGTAATCCATCTGTAGTAGTGTGACCACAAATTTCACAAACATATATTGTTGCTACATCCATATCCTTACCTTCTCTTGCAGTGTCTTGTGCTTTTTTAAATAGAGTAGCATGTACCTTTTCAGCTTCTAAAGCGTAGTGAAAAGTTCTTTCTGCTCCTTTTTCTTTTTGGTAACGTGCAGTTTCTAAATATACTGGATACATTTGTTCTATCTCATGTAATTCCCCATCTATTCCTCCCTGTAAATTTTCTACAGTGTTACCTATGCCGAAAATCGCTCCTGCAGGTACGGTGAAATCCCCTTTTTGGTCTTTGAGTACTTTGAAATGATTATCTGCATGAGCATACTCTGCATAGGCAATAGCTCTAAAAAGTCTCCCTATATTTGGCATTTTTTCTTTATCAGCTACGTCTGCCCAAATTAAATAACGCATATGGGCCATACTTTCTCCACCGTAGGCAGAGCGTAAAAAGTCTGCAGTCATTGCATTGTTTACACTCATAAATATTCCTCCTCAAAATATATTTCATAGAGATTATAAACAAATACTGGAAAACTTATTCTATTAATACACAAAAAAATGAGTATCCTGAGCACATTGTGCTCAGGATATAGGAGAACTATCTTTGGTAAGGGCTATTTTGACTATTTTTCATATTGTTTTTTACATTTTGTATTTCAGCAGAATTTACAGAACTTGAACTATTTAATCCCATACCATTTGAAAATGAAGAGTTAGAATAGTTGTTACTAGTATTCATGTTTTGTCTAACATTTTGTAGTTCTCCTTGATTTACAGAACTAGAGTTTGACAAATTAAACTGAGAGGTATTCATATTGTTATAACTGTTCGATAAACTATTGTTACTCATGTTTTCTCTCACTTTTTGTATCTCACCTTGTTTCGAAGAAGTAGAGTTACTTAGGTTTATTGAACTAAAGTCATTAGTATATTTCATTGAATTACCTCCATTAATTTTATTTGTAAGATTGAATCTTACTTTAATATTATCTGTTTTTTTAGAGTTATTATAATTTGTAAAATAATAATAAAATAGAAAATATTATTACTTTTAATCAACTATAATTTAATTTTTTCGAGAATATTTTTTAGAAATATAAAAAACACACCGAATCTAAATTGATGTGCTTTAATATAAAAGAACTTATGTATTCATATTTTAAAAGGGTTCTCTAATAATTATAGACCAACCTTTTCCTTTATATGAGTTATAACCTTGTGTGTGTGCAAAACCATATAGACTTTGAACACCAAGTTTGTTGCTTTCAATTTTATATCCTAAAGGCTCACCATTCATTGCTCGTTTTGCAGTTTCTAAAAACTTCAAATCTTCCTTTAAAATTAAAGATTTGTTATTTGAGGCAATTACGATTCCATTACTATTTATCAAATATATATCTGCATTTGAGCTAATTTTTGCTTTGTCAATTATATCGTAAATATAGTTCCAGTTAAAACGAGTAGATAAAACCCCGATCGTTCTTCCTGCGTCGTTTTTAATTGACGTAGAATAAGAAATAGTGTAATCATTTACATTATCTGAGTAATACATATCAGTAACATTTACATTGTTCTCTTGTAAAACCTTTTTAAACCAGGATTTTGTTGATACATCTTTGTTTACTAAGTTTTTATTTTTGGCTACAGCAATAATAGTACCTTCCGCATCTGAAAGTATAATATCATGATATACTTCATATATACGCCAAATTTCTGTTAATAAGGATGAAGCTTTATCAATTGATTCCTTAGTTTTATTTTCGATCGCTGCTTTAAAGGGTTCGAATGTTGACCAAGCCTGTACATCACAATTTCTTTCAAATAGATTTCTTTCAATCTTATCAATAGTATCAAAGCATAAGTCTATTGTACGTACCGCGATAACTTCGTTTGCCTTGTTTTGAATATTTTCTACTAAAGATTTATTTTGGTTGTTTGATACAGTACTTCTTTCAGCGAGTTTTTTTATTTCATCAGCTACTACTGAAAAGCCTCTTCCCATCTCTCCAGCTCTAGCTGCTTCAATAGCAGAATTTAAAGCAAGTAATTTTGTTTGAGATGCTATTTGTTCAATGCTTTCTATAACACTTTTCATCTCGTTGTTTGCTTGCTTAAGTTCTCTAATTAGAATTGATGCATTAATTTCATTTTTTTCGACATTTTTCATAAGCATTCACCCCCGTGTTATTCAATATTATATCAAATTCAGAATTTTGAAACAATACATATATGAACGTTTTATTGACTTTAAGCTCTATTATTTGTATATATCCAGATTAGTTACTATTAAACATATTTATACATAAAATGGAAATAAATAAATAAAAATTAGTTTTATTAACAAAGGTGAATTGTAATGAATTGGTAAAAGTTATATACTGGTATAAAGGATGTTACTAAGGGGGGCGAACTATGGAAGTTTTAATTCGAAGTAATGGACTGTTTGACAAAATTACTGAGTATATTAAACATAATGAGAGTGTTGCAGAAATTTTAATTTATGGATTTCTTGATAAAGCCTTACTAAAAAAACTTAATGAATTTTTTACAGATGAAAATAGAAATGTTTCATATAAGTTTATTATTCCTAAAATACAATATTATAAGTCCTCATTGATATATATGAATCAAAGTAAAATGGATAAGAGTTGTGAAGTAAGAATTAATCCGAAGTGTAACACTCAATTCATTATTATAGATAATCTTTTTTTAATAGTATCCGGCATAAAGAATAAGGAGGAGTGTTTCTCAGACAATTTAGTAATAATTAGTTATGATGATAAAGAGGCTTTAGATGTTTTAAAGCAAACTTATACGCAAGATTGGGAGTCGAGTTATAGCATTCATTTATAACACCTTAGAAGGGATGATAAAATGCAAATTATTATTGTTGGTGCTGGTAAATTAGGATATAAGCTAGCGGAATCCTTATCAAACGTAAATAACAATGTTATTATTATTGATAATGATGAATCGGCTTTAGAACGGGTGAATAACAATCTGGACGTTTTGAGTATAAAGGCAAATGGGGTGCAGTTATCGGTTTTAGAACAATTTAATATTAAAAATACCGATTTAGTTATTGCAGTTACAGATAGTGATGAAACAAATATGCTAATATGTACTATGGCGAAAAGAATGGGAGCGAAAAGAGTTATAGCCCGTATTAGAAATCCTGAATATTCGACTCAAATTGAATTTGTTAAAGAAGAAATGAAAATAGATTACGTTGCGAATCCGGATTTAGAAACAGCTAAGGAAATATTTAAATACTTACTAAAGGGCCAGGCATTACATATGGAAGAGTTTGCGAAAGGTAAAGTGAGTATGACAGATTTTAAAGCTTATTGCTATGAAGGCTTTGCCGGAAAAAAACTTAAGGAAATTAAAATGCCAGAGTCTCTATTAATTGTGGCGTTACAAAGGGATGGTGAGGTTATTATACCTCATGGGGAGACAGAGTTATCAAATCAGGATACTGTTTATGTAATAGGAAAAAAAGAAAGTATAAATACATTATTAAAAACTATGGATAAACCAACAGAGCATAAAAAGGCAAAAAAGGTTCTAATTCTTGGTGGTGGTAAAGCAGGGTTTTATTTAGCAAAAAAATTAACTAATCATGGTGTAACAGTTAAGATTGTTGAGCGAGATAAAGAAAGATGTAAGTATTTAGTAGAACAACTAAAAAATACATTGGTTATTCATGGTGATGGTACTGATGTTAACCTATTGACTGAGGAAAATATTACAGATATGGATGCCTTGGTTACATTGACAGGTTTTGATGAAGAAAATTTGCTACTAGCCTTATTAAGTAAGAGGTATGGTTTAAACAAGGTTATAGCGAAAGTAAGCAGACCTAACTATATACCAATAATAGAGAGATTAGGTATAGACGTAGCTATTAATCCCGTATTAATTACTGCTAGTGAGATTTTAAGATTCATCCAAGGTGGAAAAGTTATATCGATATCATTATTGCTAGGAGGACAAGCTGAAGTATTAGAATTAATCGCTAATGAAAGTTCAAATATTGTTGGTAAACCACTAAGTGATGTTGGTTTACCTCAAGGAATAATTATTGGGGCTGTTGTCCATAGGGGAGTAGTTACAATACCAAGCGGCAAGACTATAATATATCCAGGAGACAGAATGATTGTGTTTTGCTTGGAATCTGAAATTTCACATATAGAGAAGTATTTTTATAAGGTTAAAGGAGGACTATTACATGAATTATGGAGTAGTTATAAAGGTACTGGGAAATCTACTTCTATTTAAAGCAATAGCATTTGTTCTTCCTTTATATATAGCGATATTGGATAAAAGTCATGATAGATTAGCTTTTATATATTCCATATTAATAGTACTGGCTGTAGGAATTCCTATGTCGAGATTTCCGAAAAAGAATAATAGAATTAGAGCAAAAGATGCTTTGACCATAGTAACTTTTGGTTGGATTTTGGTATCTGTTTTTGGATCTATTCCATTTATCTTATCAGGGAGCATACCTTCTTTTATAGATGCTTTTTTTGAAACTGTATCAGGCTTGACAACAACAGGAGCAACAATAATAGATGATATAGAAGTGCTGCCGAGAGGAATCCTGTTTTGGAGGTCTTTTACCCATTGGTTAGGTGGGATGGGTATTCTAGTTTTAACACTAGCTATTTTTCCTACTATAGGGGTGGGTGGTTTTCAGATTTTTAAGGCTGAGAGTCCTGGACCAATTTCGGATAAACTGGTTCCAAGAGTTAAAGATACAGCAACTATTTTGTACACAGCATATTTGGGAATAACTATATTACAAGTAGTATTATTGTATTTTGGAGGAATGTCCTTATATGAGTCTTTAATCCACACCTTTGGAACTGTAGGAACCGGTGGATTCTCTACTAGAAATGCGAGCGTGGGGGCTTTTAACAGTAGTTATATAACTTATGTTATTGCGATATTTATGATTGCTTCAGGTGTTAATTTTGGGTTATATTATGAACTATATAAGGGTAGATGGAGAAAAGTAGTTGTAAACTCAGAATTTAAGTTATATATAGCTATTGTGCTAATTAGTATATTGTTAATAACTATTAACATGAGTGGTTCCATCTACAATTCATTTAGTGAAACCTTTGAGCATTCCTTATTTCAAGTAGCGTCAATTACGACAACTACAGGGTACACAACGGCAAATTATGATGAATGGACTAATTTTAGTAAAGGGATTTTATTCTTTTTAATGTTTGTTGGTGGTAGCGCAGGCTCTACAGCAGGGTCTATAAAAGTAATACGTTTGCTTATACTAGTAAAATTAGTAAAAAGAGAAACCTTAAAGTTACTCCATCCGAAGGCATATATTCCTGTAACTTTAAATGATAAGATGATAACGTCTGATGTAATTGCAAGTGTAATTAGTTTCTTCTTTTTATATTTAGTTATCTTTGCTGTTGGAACTTTAGTAATATCTTTAGAAGATATTGGTTTAATTAGTTCGATGAGTGCTGTAGCTGCAACCCTAGGAAATATTGGGCCTGGATTTGGTTTTGTCGGGCCTACTCACACATATAGCCAATTTACTGGAGCGAGCAAGATGTTTTTTTCACTTCTAATGTTGTTTGGTAGGTTAGAATTATTCACAATGATTATCTTTTTAGTTCCGGGCTTTTGGAAAGATTAATTAAAATTATCATTAACATCTTAAGTTATAACTTAGGGTGTTTTTTTATGACTAAAACTAATCCGTATCTTAGAATAGAAATACGAGTTATTGTTCGTAAAAAAACGATATAATGATTTATGGTTTTAAATTAACAGATTAGTTTTGTCAATTACTATAAAAAAGAAAAAGAGAAATATTAGAAATAATACAAACTATTATTTAAAATATTTTACTATTATTCGTTGACAAACGAATAAATTCTGATATAATTATTTGTAACATAAATTTAACTAAATATTCTAACAATTAAAATAAATTAGTAAACATTAAAATTATTTATAAATACGTACTATAAAAATAGTTCGAGATGCATAATCCATTTATATAATGGATTAATTTTCTCTTAGGAATAGTAAAGAAAGGGTGGAGACCATGAAAGAGTTAGGGTTACCGGTAAAACAGGGTTTATACGATCCGCAATTTGAACACGATGCTTGTGGGATTGGATTTATGGCTAATATAAAGGGGATAAAATCACACGATGTAGTTGATCAAGCTATTAAAATATTAATTAATATGACCCATCGAGGTGGTTGTGGAGCTGAGGAGCAAACCGGAGACGGAGCAGGAATCCTTATACAGGTACCCCATAAATTTTTAACTAAGGTATGTCATGTGGAGAAAATTGACTTGCCTAATGAAGGAGAATATGCTGTAGGCATGGTTTTTTTATCTCCTAACGAAAAAATTCGACAGCAAAGCGAGAAATTATTAAAAGAAATTATTGAAGATGAGGGTCAAGTTTTTTTAGGTTGGAGAACGCTACCAACGAATCCAAGTAGTTTGGGGGATTCGGCTAAGGCGAGTATGCCTCTAATTAAACAAATGTTTATTAAAAAAAGCGCAGAAATTCAAGATGAAAAAAGCTTTGAAAGAAAGCTTTATGTAATAAGAAAAAGAGCAGAAAAATTAATAAGAAATGGAAAAGCCCCTGTTGATAAATGTTTTTATATCGCAAGTTTATCCCCAAAGACTATTGTCTACAAAGGGATGTTAACACCTGAGCAGGTTAAGGACTTTTATTTAGACTTAAATGATGCTGATATGGAGTCGGCTATAGCATTAGTGCATTCGAGATTCAGTACTAATACATTCCCAAGTTGGGAAAGAGCACATCCTAATAGATACATTATTCATAACGGAGAAATTAATACGATTAGAGGAAATGTTAACTGGATGCATGCTAGAGAAGCAAATCTAAAATCTGATTTATTTGGAGAAGATTTAAATAAAGTATTTCCTATTGTAAATCAAGATGGTAGTGATTCAGCTATGCTAGATAACTGTGTTGAATTCTTGACCCTTGGTGGTCGTTCTCTACCTCATTCTATGATGATGACAGTACCTGAGCCATGGTCAAAACATGAAAGTATGAGTGACACAAAAAGAGCATTTTATGAATATCATAGCTGTTTAATGGAACCATGGGATGGACCTGCGGCAATTGGTTTTACTGATGGTACTGTTGTAGGTGCTATACTAGATAGAAATGGTCTAAGACCTGCGAGATACTATATTACTAAGGATGACATGGTAGTACTTGCATCTGAGGTTGGAGTGTTAGAAATTGCTCCGGAGAGGATAAAGGAAAAGGGTCGATTAAAGCCAGGTAGAATGTTTTTAGTTGACACAAAAGAAGGACGTATTATTTTAGATGAAGAAATTAAGGAGAAGGTTGCTAGTCAACATCCATATAGAGAATGGTTAGATCAAAACCTATTATCTTTAGATGATTTAGGTAAACAAGAAAGTGTTAAGTATGGGGTTGAAAACCTATTACAATATCAGAAATCCTTTGGATATACCTTTGAGGATTTACGAATTATTTTAGGACCTATGGCTGAAAATGGAGAAGAGGCAATTGGCTCGATGGGAACAGATACTCCATTGGCTGTATTATCTGATAGACCTCAATCTCTATTTAATTATTTTAGACAGTTATTTGCTCAAGTAACAAATCCGCCGATTGATGCATTGAGAGAAGAGATAATTACATCCACGGAGACTGTACTTGGCTCAGAGGCGAATTTACTTGATACAAAACCTGAAAATTGTTTTCAAATTAAACTTAAAACTCCAATTATTGTAGAGGAAGAGTTAGAGAAGATTCGTAATATTAATAAAGAAGGATTTAAAGCTCTTACTTTACCTATTAAATATAAAGTAAATGAAGGTTCCTTGGGACTAGAAAAGGCTCTAGATAACTTGTTTGAAAAAGTAAGTGATGCAATTAAAGAAGGATATAATATTTTTGTATTATCTGATAGAGGAATTGATAAGGAATACGCAGCAATACCTTCATTACTAGCGGTATCTGGATTGCATCATCACTTAATTCGTGAAGGGTCAAGAGCTAGTGTAGCCTTAGTCTTAGAGTCTGGAGAGCCTAGAGAAGTACATCATTTCTCATTGCTAATTGGATATGGAGTAAGTGCGGTTTGTCCGTACTTGGCAATCGAAACAATAAGAGATTGTGTTGATAAAAACATTGTAACGGGCGTGAGTACAGAGAAAGCTGTTTACAACTATGTTAAGGCAGCGACTAAAGGTGTAGTAAAAGTATTATCGAAAATGGGTATTTCAACATTCCAAAGCTACCAAGGTTCCCAAATATTCGAGGCTTTAGGATTAAAGAAAGAGTTAGTAGATAAATACTTTACATGGACACCTACTAGAATAGAAGGTATTGGTATTGAGGAGCTATCTTTAGAGACTCGTAAAAAGCATGAAAATGCCTTTGTAGATAATTCCGTATCTGATGTTTTAGAAGCCGGCGGAAATTATCAATGGCGTAAAGATGGGGAATACCATCAATATAATCCAGAAACTATATATAAATTACAATATGCTACCAGAACAGGTAATTATGAGCTATATAAAGAGTATAGTGAACTTTTAAATGACCAAACCCAGAGACTCTGTACATTGAGAGGTCTCCTTGAAATTAAAAAAGATAGGGAACCTATCCCTTTAGATGAGGTAGAGTCAGTAGAATCAATTTGTAAGAGATTCAAAACAGGTGCTATGTCTTATGGTTCGATCAGTCAAGAGGCACATGAGACTTTAGCAATTGCTATGAATCGAATTGGTGGTAAAAGTAACACTGGAGAAGGTGGCGAAGATCCGGATAGATTCTTGTTAGATGAAAATGGAGACTCCCGTTCAAGTGCTATAAAACAGGTGGCATCAGGAAGATTTGGTGTTACTAGTGAATATTTAGTAAATGCTAAAGAAATACAGATAAAAATGGCTCAAGGTGCTAAACCGGGAGAAGGTGGGCAATTACCAGGGTTAAAAGTATATCCATGGATTGCAAAGGCGAGATATTCTACACCGGGAGTAGGACTAATTTCTCCGCCACCACATCATGATATTTATTCTATAGAGGATTTAGCCCAACTAATCTTTGACTTAAAAAATGCTAACTGTGATGCAAATATTAGTGTTAAACTAGTTTCTGAAGTTGGAGTTGGTACTGTAGCCGCTGGGGTAGCAAAGGGTAGAGCTGATGTAATATTAATAAGTGGCTGTGATGGGGGTACAGGTGCATCCCCAAGAACAAGTATTCAATATGCGGGATTACCATGGGAATTAGGCTTAGCTGAAGCTCATCAAACTCTTATGTTAAATGGATTAAGAAATAGAGTTAGACTTGAAACTGACGGAAAGTTAATGACAGGAAGAGACGTAGTTGTAGCAGCTTTACTAGGGGCAGAGGAGTTTGGATTTGCAACAGCCCCACTCGTAGTTTTGGGATGTGTAATGATGAGAGTATGCCATAAGGATACTTGTGCTACTGGAATAGCTACACAAAACCCTGAACTTAGAAAAAGGTTTTGTGGCAAGCCTGAATATGTTGAGAATTTCATGAAGTTCATTGCACAGGATGTACGAGAGTGGATGGCTGGGCTTGGTTTTAGAACTATTGACGAGATGGTTGGTAGAGTAGATAGATTGGAAACTAAGAGTGCAATTGATCATTGGAAAGCTAAAGGGGTTGATTTCTCAAGTATCCTTTACAATCCTCCTGCTACAACGGAAAGACATTGTACAACTAAACAAAATCATGAAATCGAGAAGACTTTAGACTATAGACTATTGTTAGGATTAAGTAAACCTGCATTAGAATATAGAATGCCTGTTGAAGAAGAGGTAAAGATACAAAATACTGATAGAGCTACTGGGACTATATTAGGAAGTGAAATTACAAAAAGATATGGATCAAAAGGTTTGCCAGAAAATACAATAACATTCAACTTTAAGGGTTCAGCGGGTCAAAGCTTTGGTGCTTTTGTTCCAAGTGGTATGACGATGATCCTAGAAGGTGATGCAAATGATTATATCGGAAAAGGATTATCAGGGGGTAAAATAATAGTTTGTCCACCTAAATCTGCAACTTTTGCAGCAGAGGATAATGTAATCATAGGAAACGTAGCTTTTTATGGTGCTACTTCTGGAGAGGCATATATTAGAGGGGCTGCGGGTGAACGTTTCTGTGTAAGAAATAGTGGTGTAAAAGCAGTAGTTGAGTCTGTTGGAGATCATGGTTGTGAATATATGACAGGTGGCCGAGTAGTTGTACTGGGATCAACGGGTAGAAACTTTGCGGCTGGGATGTCAGGTGGTATTGCATATATCTTTGATGAAAAAGGTAACTTTGAATCCCGTTGTAATAAAGATATGGTAGATTTAGAAAAAATCGTAGATGATAAAGAATTTTACGAAGTTAAAAAAATGATTATGCGTCACATGTCATATACAGGTAGCGAAAAGGCAACTTATATAATTAAAAATTGGGAAACTTTAAGACATAAATTTGTAAGAGTAATTCCGAGAGACTATAAACGTATGCTTGAGTTATTTGAACAATCTAGTATTTCTGGAATTAGCAAGGGAGAAGCTTTAATGATAGCTTTTGATAAAAACAATAAAAAATTAGCTAGAGTAAGTGGGAATTAATAAGGAGGAGATTAGTTTATGGGAAAATCTACAGGTTTTTTAGAATATAGCAGAGAACTTCCTGCGGATCGTACTCCTTGTGAACGAATAAAGGATTGGCAGGAATTTCATCAATCTTTTCCGGAGGAAAAGTTACAAACTCAGGCGGCAAGATGTATGGATTGTGGTGTGCCATTCTGTCATGCTGGGGTATCTATGAATGGTGTAATGTCAGGCTGTCCTTTGAATAATTTAATTCCTGAATGGAATGATCTAGTTTATCGAGGACTATGGTATGAAGCATATAAAAGATTAGAGGAAACAAATTATTTTCCAGAATTCACAAGCAAAGTTTGCCCTGCACTCTGTGAAGGGTCATGTACACTGGGGCTGAATGACCCACCAGTTACTATAAAGAGTATAGAATGTCATATCATTGATAAGGCATTCGAAAATGGGTGGGTTAAGCCCCAACCCCCAAAAAAGAGGACTGATAAACGAGTGGCCGTAGTAGGCTCAGGCCCTTCTGGTTTAACTTGTGCATCATATTTAAATAAACTAGGCCATAGGGTTACTGTCTTTGAAAGAGCAGATCGAGCTGGTGGATTATTAATGTATGGTATTCCAAATATGAAGCTAGACAAAAAGACTGTTGAAAGAAGAATTGACATTTTAGAAGCAGAGGGCTTAACCTTTTTAACAAATACCGAAGTAGGTAAAGACTATGATGTAGAACAACTTAGTAAGGATTTTGATGCAATAGTATTATGTTGTGGAGCAACAAAGCCTAGGGATTTAGTTTGTGAAGGTAGGGAGAGTAAGGGCGTTCATTTTGCAATGGACTTTCTAACTGCTAGTACTAAAACAGTCTTAGATCCTAAAAATGTTACATTAGAGCTCAGTGCAAAAGATAAGGATGTTATTGTTATTGGTGGTGGAGATACAGGTACTGACTGTATAGCTACATCAATACGCCAAGGCTGTAAAAGTGTAACTCAATTAGAAATTATGCCAAAGGCAGATGTTTATAGAAGCGTTCATAATCCGTGGCCAGAATGGCCTAAAGTATTTAAAACTGACTATGGACAGGAAGAAGTTATAGAGGTTTACGGGGAGGATTCTAGACAGTACTCTACTTTGACTAAAAAGATTATTTCTGATAATAATGGCAATGTTAAAGAGGTGCACACTATTAAAGTAACCTGGGAACAAAGTGAAAAAGGATTTGCATTAAAGGAGATTCCTGGTACGGAAAAGGTGTGGCCAGCTCAGCTGGTTATATTAGCCATGGGATTTGTGGGGCCAGAAGAAAACTTAGTTGAAAAGTTTAAAATAGAAGAGTCATTAAAATATAACAATAAGCCTAGTCGTGGAAAATTTAGTACGAATAATCCTAAGGTATTTGTTGCAGGGGATATGCGTAGAGGCCAAAGCTTAGTAGTGACTGCAATGAAAGAAGGTATATCCGTAGCTAAAGAATGTGATAGATATTTAATGAGAGCAGATATGAAAAATTAAAGATTATTTTATAAGGGGGTAATTGTTATAGAGCAATTACTCTCTTTTTTTATCGAGACAATATGATATAATTTTACAATGCGTTAAAATATATAACAAAATAGAACTAATTCATTTAATGGTATATAATTAAAAGGAGCAGTTATTTTATAAGAGTAGCAAATACTGTATTGAGATTGTTTTAAAACATATATAATGCTGTGATCTTTTAAATACTATAAGTAAAGGATTTTAATAAGAAAGAGGGGGCCATTTTGGTGATTGTAATTAGTGGAATGATAGGTATAGGAAAAACTTCAGTTTCTGAGTTGTTAGCTAAAGAGTTAAATTCAAAGGCGTTTTTTGAGAATGTAGACAATAATCCGATTCTACCTCTTTTTTATACTGCAAGTCCTGAGGAAATACAAGCAAAACGTTACCCGTTTTTACTTCAATTACATTTTCTACATACTCGTTTTGAGGCGATTAAGCAAGCATATAAGGAAGACGACAATGTATTAGACAGAAGTATATATGAAGATTGGTACTTTGCAAAGGTTAATCATAATCTAGGCAGAATTAATGATTTAGAAATGGATATATATGAAAAGCTGCTATCTTCAATGATGTCAGAAATAGATGGGTTACCCTATAAAAAGGCCCCTGACTTAAACGTATATTTGAAAGCAGGTTTTGATACAGTAATGCATAGAATTAGCTTGCGTGGTAGGGATTTTGAACAGGATGAGTCTTTGATAGAATACTATCGAACATTATGGGAAGGTTATGATGATTGGCTTAAAAATCATTATAGGGCAAGTGACACTATAATTGTTGATATGGACAAGACTGATATTGTAAATAGTGAAGAGGATGCAAAAAAAGTAGTTTCCTTAATCAAGTCAAAATTGCAAGAAATTAGAAGGAGTAAAGAGATGATGGAAATACAATTTGACACAGACGATATTTCTGTATAATATTTAAATAGACATTGAAGAGTAAAAAAACAGGTGCCACTCCCAATGGCACCTGTCAATGATTATATCTGTTGAGTTAAGGATATGTTTTTCGGCTGAAAGTCTGCATAACTTTCAATTCCGTGCTCTTCAATGTCTAAACCATTAATTTCTTCTTCTGCGTGAACTCTTAAACCAACCGTAGCCTTAATTGTTTTAAATAGGATAAAGGTTGTTGTTAAAGTCCAAGCTGCTACTGCAAATACACCTATTGCTTGAACGATTAATAAATCAAATCCACCACCGTATAATAACCCACCGTCTACTGCAAATACTCCAACTAATAATGTCCCTGTTGCCCCACAAACTCCATGAACTCCTATTGCTCCAACCGGATCATCTATTTTAAGAACTTTATCAATAAATTCTATGGCATATACTATTACAACCCCAGCTATTGCTCCAATACATACTGCTCCTACAGGGCTTACTGCATGAGTTCCTGCTGTTATTGCTACTAAACCAGCTAAGGCACCGTTTAGAGTCATACTAACATCAGGTTTTTTGTATCTAATCCAAGTTATAATCATTGTTACTGTCGCTGCCATTGCTGCTGAAAGGTTTGTAGTAACAAAGATGTGAGATATGTCTACACTTGCCATTCCTGATAAAGTTGAACCAGGGTTAAATCCGAACCAACCAAACCAAAGTATGAATACCCCAAGAGCACCTAAAGTTAAACTATGACCAGGTATTGCTTGAGACTTTCCGTCGGACGAATATTTACCAATTCTAGGCCCAAGAATCCATGCGCCCATTAGAGCAGACCATCCACCTAAGGAGTGAACAACAGTTGATCCTGCAAAATCCATAAATCCTAGTTCGCTTAGCCAGCCACCACCCCAAGTCCAATGTCCTACTACAGGGTAAATAATTAAAGTTATAAAGAAACTATAGATTAAATAAGAGCTAAACTTAGTTCTTTCTGCCATCGCACCGGAAACGATAGTTGCTGCAGTAGCTGCGAAAACTGTTTGGAAGATTAAAAATGCTTCTTTTGGTACAGTTAATCCTAGATGTTCAAAAGTACCTGTTGAAAATAAATCTAAACTACCTATAAATCCACCTGCACTTACGCCAAACATAATACTAAACCCTACAACCCAATATATTAATGAACCAATGGCGAAGTCCATTAAGTTTTTCATAATAATATTCCCTGCATTCTTTGCTCGCGTAAAACCTGTTTCAACCATACAGAATCCTGCTTGCATGAAGAATACTAAAGCCGCACATAATACCACCCAAAGGGTATCTATAGCTGTAATCATTTCTAAATTTGTTTCCATAATAAAACCTCCTTTTTCAATATAAGTTAAATGTATAAAGACTATATTGCATTACCAGCTTCTTCTTGAGTACGAATACGAATAACCCTATCTATTGGATAGATAAATATTTTACCATCACCAATATGCCCAGTGTTACAAACCTTAGTCGTTTCAGAAACGATCGGTTCAATTAGTGACTCTGGAACGACAACCTCTACTTTGATCTTAGGTAAAAGATCTACACTATATTCTGTGCCCCTGTATACCTCTGTTCTTCCTTTTTGATTTCCATAACCTAATACCTGTGTTACTGTCATACCACTAACGTTGATTTTGTTTAAAGCTTCCTTTAATAATTCGAATTTGTTTTGGCGAGTGATAATTTCAATCTTCACTATTTTTTCCATATGAACACCTCCCTCAGAATTTAAATCGTTAAGAATATTACAAACATTATAACTTTATAATTTGAATAATGTTCGTGTTTTAATTTGTATTCATTATATTACGATAATTATATAATGTCAACAGTAAATTTTCAGAAAATTTAAAACTTATTCTGAAATGTGCCTGAAACCTTGAAATAATAATAAAAAAACAATGTAAGTAAATAAAATATATATATTGCATAGGTCTACTCAGTTTTTATAAAACCGAACTTTTTGTCGTTTTTGTATTAAAATATATAGATATAAGAATAATAAAGAAAAAAGACAATAAAGGTAGTATAATAAGTAGTATAGGCAAATAGATAAAGGGGAAGTGAAGAGATGAAGGCAGAAATAATAGCAATAGGTACAGAAATTATACTTGGAGATATTATTAATTCTAATGGACAATACATAGCTAAAAAATTAGCGGAATTAGGAATATCTACATTTTATCAAACTGCTGTAGGTGATAATGCAGGTAGGATAAAAGAGGTTTTAGAGATTGCAATAAATAGGTCGGATATTGTTATTACAACCGGTGGGCTAGGACCAACTAAAGATGATCTATCGAAGGAGATAGTAGCTGAATATTTTAATAGGGAACTAATACTAAATAATGATGCCTTAGAAAAGGTAAAAGCATTCTTTAAAAATATAAATAGAGATATGCCCCAATCAAATATAAAACAGGCGATGTTACCTATAGGTTCTATTATCGTTAATAATGATAATGGAACGGCTCCTGGATGTATAATTGAGGAAGGAGATAAGGTAGTTATATTGTTACCTGGGCCACCTAAGGAATTAAAGGGCATGTTTGAAACTACAGTATTTCCTTATTTGACTAAATATAGCGATGGTATTATTAAATCTAAGACATTAAAAGTCAATGGTTTAGGTGAAAGTCAGATGGAAGAAATGGTTCAAGATATTATTGAGGAGCAAAGTAATCCAACAATTGCTCCCTACGCAAAAGAAGGAGAGGTTACCCTAAGAATTACAGCTAAAGGTGCAACAAGTGCTGATGCATTAAATTTAATCAAACCTGTGGAAAATAAAGTTAGAGAAAGACTAGGTACTTACATATATGGAGAAGATGAGAGTACTATCGAAGACTCTGTAATAAAGCTATTATCTGAAAATAATTTGACTATATCTATAGCTGAATCCTGTACTGGAGGTTTATTTTCCGCTAGATTAGTAAACTGTCCAGGGGCTTCTTCAGTTTTTATGGAGGGTCTTGTAACATATAGCAATGAATCTAAAGTAAAAAGGTTAAATGTAAGTGAGGATACAATAAATAAATATGGGGCTGTTAGTGAAGAAACTGCTAAGGAAATGGCTGTAAAAGTAGCTAAACTGGCTAATACGAATATCGGGTTGTCTGTAACAGGTATTGCAGGACCTGAAGGAGGAACTGACGAGAAGCCTGTTGGTTTGGTTTATCTAGGACTATATATTGAAGGGAATGTAAAATCTAAAAGGCTTATGCTTTGGGGGGATAGACAAAAGATTCGTAATTTAACCACTTTGTTTGGATTAGGATGGCTTAGAAGAGAAGTATTAAGAAACTTTAAACAAATATAATTTATAACAAAACAAAGTAGTAGCTAGGCTGACTACTTTGTTTTTGTTATTGGTCTTAAAATAGCTCCCCCTATTCTTAGGAAATCGTACTTCGAGTTAAAAAGCCTTTCTCCAAGCTTGCCTTCAAGTCCAGAAACAAATAAATCAAGCTTTTTATTATCTAGTAATTCTATACCACGCCTTAAAGCTAAGGAGTTTTTATAACTTTCTCTTAATTTATGAGTTAGTTGTTCATAATTACCTTTTCCGCATATATCCAGTGCAGCGTATATGCCAGTTAATATGGAAGCGAATTGTCCAAAACCTAAAAAAGGCATAACAGAGCCGAAGCAGTTTCCAACGAAAAAAGTGTTGCCAATTCTAGGAGTATTACAAAGGCCTATTATATAATTTTTTACTTTAAATTGATCTGTTATTCTTAAATCTTGCTCTAAAGATGTACATACTTCCTTATAGAAATTTTCCCATAATTGATCTTCATTAATATTTTTAATACCATTGTAATCAGGATAGCCTATAACAATTTGAGCCTCTTTTTCTGATAACGGGATCAAATAACCATACCCTTTTGGAGCTAGTTTGTTATTTAACCATGCACAAACGGAGTATTTATCAAAGTCGCCCTCTATTGTTGCCCCTCTTAGGGAGACTGTTAAGCTTTCATTGAAAACCTGAATTTTTGAAGTGTAAGCTGCATCTCCAGTTGCTATAATTACATGGGTATATTCTTGAAGTAATTCCTCATAAGTGTGCTTAGAGTTAAAAATAATTTTACTCTTCAATTGTCTTGAAAACTGATTCTCTAAGGAATCACTATCACGTCCTCTGAGAGAAATAAAACCCAAATTTCCTTGAATTTTAGATTTTTCATTTTCAGAATAGATATGTAGGTTTTTTATATTACTTACAGGATGAATTATGATACCATAATTTTCTGTAAAAAAGGAGATAACATCAGTTACTGGTTTTGTTAAAATAGAAAGAAATATTTCTAAATTAACGAATCTGTCTCCAACTACTTCTCTCTTTTCAAATATAGTAGGTATTATTCCATTTTGTTCTAAGGTTATTGCGCAAGCCAATCCAGATAGACCAGCACCCATTATTGCTACTTTAATAAGAAACACCATCCTTTTGAGTTTTTTGAGTTATACTCTAAGCACGACTAGTATATATCTTTTGACATATATTGTATTTATGTCAATATGGCATTTATGGCATCACTCCCACTTATTACTTCTATGTATAGTGAGTATAGTAGTGTATCATAGTTATGAGCCTTTTAAGGTAATATTGAAGGGGGGTAGTAAGCTATAAAGGATAAAAAATTAAAATCAATACTAGCACTATTGCTAGTAGGGTTATTTATTTTCCCATATACGGCATCTGCGGCTCAAGTACATCGTGTTGCACCAGGTGAAAGTTTATTTATGATTGCTCAAAGGCATGGAGTAACAGTAAACGCCATACTGACTCAAAATAAATATTTGAGAAATCATAACACTATTTTTCCAAAACAAGTTTTAATTATTCCACAGACTCATAATAATGGAATTTACATTGTTCAGCCAGGGGATACATTATTTAAAATCTCCGAAAAACTAGGAGTTACAGTAGAAGCAATTGCCTCAGAAAATCAAATAACTAATATAAACAACCTGTTTGTTGGGCAATCATTAAAGGTACCAACAAATACTAGTCAAACAAATACAACCGTAACAAATAACACTTATACTGTTAAGGCAGGGGATTCATTATTTAAGATATCCCAACAGTTAGGCGTATCTATGGAAGCTATAGCTAAAGAAAATCAATTATCAAATTGGAATAATATTTTTGTAGGACAGAATCTAAAAATCCCAAATAATGATACTAATCAAACTCAAACAGTAAGCGATGAGTATGTTGTTAAACCAGGGGATACGCTTTTTAAGATTTCTCAAGATTTGGCTGTGCCAATGAACGATTTAGTAAAAGAGAATAACATTACTAATGTAAATCTACTCTTTGTTGGCCAAGTGTTAAATATACCAAATAAAGTAGTTTCACAGCCACCATCAAGCCCACAGCATAGTGTTTCACAACTAGCTAGAATGTATCCAGACACACTATTTATGAAAGGTACTGGTAATGGAAATAAAATTGCCTTAACCTTTGACGATGGACCTAATCCAACATACACTCCACAGCTATTGGATGTTTTAAAAAGACATAATGTTCCAGCAACTTTTTTTGTAATGGGTAGTAGGGTTGAAAGACACCCAGCAATTGCGCAACGTATAGTGAATGAAGGTCATGTGATAGCAAATCATACTTGGATTCATCCAAACTTAAGGAATGTATCACAAAGCCAACTAGTAACTGAAATGACTGAAACAGAAAATATTATTCAAAAAGTTACTGGGGTTAGAACTGCTTTAATGCGCCCCCCATATGGTGGAATAAATCAACAGGCTTTAGAGGGTTTAAGGGACTTAAATTATAAGGTTATTCATTGGTCAATTGATTCTGTAGATTGGCGAGACCAAGAGGTTGATACTATATTAATAAACTCCCTATCACCTATCCTTGGTAATGACATAATACTTTTCCATGACGCTGGTGGAGATGAGCAAACAAGAGGTGCTACTGTAGAAGGGATAGAAGAAATTATAATAACCTTAAGATCACAAGGTTATGAATTTGTAACAGTAGATAATTTACTAGGTGTAAAGGCATATAGATAAATAAAAAACTCTAATTTCAATTGAAGTTAGAGTTTTGTTTTTAGGAGAAAGTCCTGAAATTAAAATGGAAAAAAATAACACATATACTATTTGTGGTGTTATAATAATGAATGTATTAATAATTGATAAGGGAGGATTTATGTGAAACCTAAAACCCGCTCTAAGATTCGAATAGCTTTAGGCAAGACATATTATACCATAAAAAGATATGGTGAATGGTATTTCGGAAAAATTAAATATGCTAAAACACTATTAAATTATAAACTTGATTATACGGTTTTTAGTCATAAAACTCCATTGTTTAGAAGCTTAAAAGATGTTGATATGTGGTATCAATATAATAAAGTTAAAAATCTAAAAATAGCAATAAAAAATATAAATGGAATAGTACTATACCCAGGGGAGACATTTTCATATTGGAAATTGATTGGTAAACCAACTAAAAATAAAGGCTATGTTGATGGAATGGTTTTATTTTATGGATCATTTAAGCCAGGGATTGGTGGTGGTTTATGCCAACTTTCAAATTTAATTTATTGGCTTTCTTTACATACACCCCTCGAGGTTGTGGAAAGACACCGTCATAGTTATGATGTTTTTCCTGATTCCAAAAGAAGTCAACCCTTTGGGAGTGGGGCAACATGTGCATACAACTATTTAGATTTAAAAATATATAATAATACTGATCAGCCATACCAATTAAATGTATATTTAACAGATGAATATTTAGTAGGTGAGTGGACTACTATAGAAAAACCAATGTATACCTATGAAGTATACGAGAAAGAACATAAAATAACATTAGAATATTGGGGGGGATATGTAAGGCATAATACAATATATAGGAAAATATATAATGTAGATGGTCATCTTGTAAAAGATGAATATATAACTGAAAACCATGGGATTATGATGTATCAACCTTTTCTTACAACTAGCCCTGAATAATAGTATGGAGTGATAACACATGGATAAATTAAAGTCCTTTGAGCCATTAATCAATAAAGAGAGTAAGGTTTTAATTCTTGGTTCAATGCCAGGGGTAATGTCTTTGGATAAGCAGCAATACTATGGTAATCCAAGAAATCATTTTTGGAAAATAATTTATAGTTTGTTTAATGAGATAGAGGATGAACATTACGAACAGAAAAAGGCTTTTTTAATGAAAAAAGGGATTGCCCTTTGGGATGTAATTAACACCTGTTTTAGAGAAGGTAGCTTAGATTCAAATATAAAGAAGGAAGAAGTAAATGAAGTAGAAAGTTTATTAGAGTACTATCCAAACATTAGATTTATTGGATTTAATGGCACTAAAGCATATAGTACACTTAAAAAGCATATAGGTATACAGTTTTTGAATAAGGTAGAATACAAGCAGTTACCTTCGACTAGTCCAATACCCGGACGTAATATAAAAAGCTTCGATGATAAACTTCATGAATGGAGTATAATTTTAAATTACTTGTAAGAGAAACGCAAGTTAAAGGGAGGATTCTATGACTGACATTTCATTTATAGTATGGCTACAGCAATATTCAAATAGTTTTTTAGATAGTTTTTTTACTCTGGTAACTAAAATAGGTAATCCTGAGTATTACATGATTGTAGTTCCGTTATTTTATTGGTGTATTAATAAAAGAGATGCATTTAGATTTGCGATGTTCTTTTTATTTTCAATGTATATTAATTCAGCACTAAAGGCAATAACTTTTGTAGCTAGACCATCCGGTGAAGAAATTAGAATTCTTTATAATGAGTCTACTTATGGTTCTTCATCATTTCCTAGCGGTCACACCCAAGGGTCAGCCTCATTTTGGGGATATATGACTTTATATTTTAAAAATAGATTATTTACTATATGTGCATTAGCAATTATTATATTAGTTGGGGTATCAAGAATGTACTTGGGATTGCATTATCCTATGGACGTTATTGGGGGGCTAGTAATATCAATTTTACTATTAATTATATTTAATCTAAGCTACGATCTTATAGTAATAAGATTAAACAAACTCCAGCGGAGTACAAAAATGCTACTTTCTATTTTTTTACCTTTGATCTTACTGTCTATACCCGCCCATGACAAAGGATTGCTAATTGGTTTCTTTATAGGATTACTAATTGGTTATCAATTAGAAAATGAGTATGTAAAATTTAAAAATACAACAACTATTTTAAAGCAGGTTATAAAGTTTGTTATAGGAATGATAGGTTTTGTTGGATTTAGAATAGCTTTAAAACAGTTGTTTATAACCCTAGGCATAAGTGAGCTTACTATTTTGGGCAGTGATGTTTTGAGATACTGTATTATCGGATTATGGGCATCGCTATTTGCTCCATTTTTATTTGTAAGGTTAGGGCTAGCTGAAGTAGAAAGAGAGAAAGTAAAAGTTATTTAAAACTAATAAAATTTAATTTGAATTTTTTAAATCTACTAACGCTTATTGTTTCTATACATTTTAATATTCGCATACCCATTTTTAATACCCTGAGCATATATATTGAATCCATTTGCTGCTAATCCAATTATAATACCCTCTAGAATGCCTAACTTTATATTGTGTGGGTTAGTATATATTACTCCGGCTAATATGCCTAAACTTAACTTGAAGAGTGGCTCGAATCTGTCGTATTTATGATCGAAAACTCTTTTTAAAGTACTTGAAATACCAATAATTATTGAAATCAGAATAGGTATATTATATTCAATCATAGTAATACCCCCAAATTTTCATTATAGTATACACTATGTAATAATTCGTTTAAGGTTACTTATATATGAATAAAGCAAAATAAGGTGGGATTAAGTTTGAAAAAATTAATTGCATTATGTTTAATTACTCTATTTTTAATAGCTGGTTGTAAAACTAAGAATATATCATCACAAGAGATTGATAAAGAATATATTAAAAAGTTCATTAAAATTGAGATGACAAAAGATGATGTTAAAGAAATACTTGGTGAAGATTTTGCGGTAGTCCTAAGTAGTATGGACGATACAGAAGTATGGAGATATGATTTCAAAAAATCATGGGATTATGAGTTTCACCAAGAATATGATTTTGCAGATATAGAAGGGATTTTAAATAACTTATTATACGGCCATTTTTTTATTTCCTGGGACGAGGAAGAAAAAGTAGAAAGCTTCACATATTTATATTTAAATGAGAAAGAGGGAAAAATATATCAATTTAGTAACTTTCAAAATGGTTATATAAAAGATATTCCGATTACATAAGTTTAAAATTGCATATAGCTTAAATTGGGAGGAAAATATAATGAATAGGAGAATATTAAGCATTGTTATAGTTGTTATAATTATAGCTATTGCATATAAATTTCTTAGTAATGTTAAACAGGAGAGTAACCACATGATAACTGCTAAACAAGTGCAAGAAAAATTAAATAAGAATGAAAACTTTACCCTATTAGATGTAAGAACTAAAGAAGAGTATGAGCAGGGCAGAATTCCAGGAAGTGTATTACTTCCGCTAGATGAGTTAGAAAAAAAATCAGACCAATTACTAGCGGATAAAAACGAGGAAATAATAATTTATTGTAGAAGTGGTGCTAGAAGTGATACAGCTAGAAAACTTTTAGTAGATAAGGGATATAAAAAGGTTTATGATTTAGGTGGAATAATTGACTGGCCATATGAGATTGAGAAATAATCATATTTTTTATTTATTATTTACGTAAATATGAAAAAGTAATAGAATAGAGATAGACTATAGAAAAGGGGACCTGTAAATTGGCACTAGTAAAGCTATTAGCTATCTTTATTTTAATTATTGTATTGTTACGCTTTAAGATACATTTAAGCTATTCTATGATTATATCTTCTGTTATCTTAGGATTGATGTTTAGGCTAGATTTTTTTAGTATAGGTAGAATTTTTGTGACAACATCCTACGAAAGTACAACAATTAGAACTGCTGGGATTTTAACTTTGATTATGGTTTTAGAGAATATAATGAGAAATAGAAATATGCTTAGTAAAATAGTAATCTCTCTAAAGAGTTTAATAGGTGATTATAGAGTCATTATGCCTATTTTACCAGCCTTTATGGGGTTACTACCTTCAGCCGGTGGAGCCTTGTTCTCTGCTCCTTTAGTAGAGGATACTTGTGAAGATGATTCTATTTCACCTGAAAGAAAAAGTGCTATAAATTATTGGTATAGGCATATTTGGGAATGTGTGCTACCATTATATCCAGCAGTAATCATAACTACAGAAGTTTTAGGGGTACATTTAATTGATTTTATTAAGGTACTGTACTCATTTTCTATTGTAGCTGTAGTTACTGGTATACCCTTTATTACCTTAGGATTAAAGAAACCTGTAAAGACTAGTAAATCTAAAAACTTTAAAATGACTAATCATTTAATACAATTATGCATTGGTATTTCGCCAATAGTTTCTATTTTGCTCTTATTTTTTGTATTTGATATTGATTTAGTATATGGTTTGTTTATCGTAATTGTTGCTCTGTGGTTAGTATATAAATATAGCTGGGAACAAATCAAAAGTTCTTTAAAAGAATCGGTCTCATTAAAAATAATTTTGTTAGTATTAGGTGTAATGTTGTTTAAAAATATGTTAGAAGTTACTAATATAGTAACGGAGCTTCCTTTTGTCTTCGAAAGACTAGGAATACCACCTGTTTGGGTTGTAATACTGTTGCCATTTCTGGTTGGATTTTTAACAGGTATGTCCCAGGCATATGCCGCCATAACCTTTCCTATACTAGTAGGATTAAATGGTGATATAAATTTAAGACTGATGGCCCTAGGGTTTATTAGCGGATATGGGGGAATAATGATATCCCCAATGCATTTTTGCTTGGTTTTAACAGTAGACTATTTTAAAGCTAGGCTGGAAAAGGTTATCGCTATGGTACTTATACCTGTAGCAATTATGATTGGTTGGGGTTATTTACTTTATGTGCTTTAATCTTTGAATTTTTATATTGAGTCTCCTTGTGGGGCTCTTTTTGTTGCTTTTTTAAATGAAAATATTTCAACTATGTATAATTTATATTTCTTAATATAATATAATAATGCTGATAAATTCAATTATTAAGGGGTATTTAAAGTATGGATAAATATGATAAATTATTTAGAGTAATTATTCCGATATTATATTTACTATCAATAGGGTTAAGTTATTATCTTCATTGGAAAACTTTTAAAATGTATAAAGACTGGGAAAAGGAACTAAGAGAAAAAGTAGAATCTGATTATGAAAAACTAAAGCAAGAAGGTAGAGATTTATATTATTTAAATCTTACTTATTCAGAGTTAAATAAGGAGTATGTATCCTTAATAGAAGAAAGGGATAGTTACAATTTAGGTTTCTCTAAATTTTCTAAGAAGGAAAAAAAGATGTATAGAAAGTATTTAGACGAAAAAGAAACTAGGATATATGAAAAAGCAGATATAATGATTGTGTCTCCTATTGAGGCAGAAATTAGATTAATAGAAGAGATAGTAAGGTAGATAAATATAAAGAGGCTATTCTTTTTTCAAAGATCAGCCTCTCTAAATAATTATTCTTCTGGAACAAAGGCTTTATAAATTACTTGTATAGCCTTTTCAAAATCTTCATTTTCAATTCCAACTATTATATTAATTTCACTAGCACCTTGATCTATCATTCGTATATTCACATTAGCTTCGTAAAGTGCAGAAAATATTGTTGCTGCTATACCAGGACGATAAGCCATTCCGTGGCCAACTGTTGCGACTAAAGCCATATTTGGATGTACTTCTAGTAAATCAGGACAGCATTGATTTCTAATTTCCTTTACTAAAGTTTCAAGTTTGCCATTTTGTAATTGTTGATCATCAACTACAACAGAAACAGAATCAATTCCTGAAGGTATATGTTCGAAACTTACTCTGTGCTCTTCAAAAATTGATAATAGCTTTCTTACATATCCAATTTGCGCATTCATTTGATTTTTTTCAATGGCAATCACAGTAAAATCTTTTTTACCTGCTATACCAGTTATAGGTATTTTTTCAATATTAACTTCTGCATGTTTTAATATTAAAGTACCAGGGTCCGTTGGTATATTTGTATTTCTTATATTTATAGGAATACCTGCTTCTAAAACAGGGAAGATTGTTTCTTCATGAAGTACTTTTGCTCCCATATAGGATAATTCACGTAATTCCCTATATGTAATTTTATCTATAGGTTTTGGATTGTTAACAACCCCAGGATCCGCAATTAATAGTCCAGAAACATCAGTCCAATTTTCATAGACTTCAGCTTTAATAGCTCTAGCTACTACTGCCCCAGAAATATCTGAACCTCCCCTAGAAAATATTTTTACTTCTCCATTAGGAAGAGCCCCGTAAAATCCAGGAATAACAGCAAAAGGAGTATTTGATAATCTTTGCCTCATAACTTCTTTAGTTTTATCTAAATCCAGTCTTCCTTCTTCATTAAAGAAAATTATATCCTTTGCATCAATAAATTGAAAATTAATAAGCTCACTTAAAATTATTCCGTTAAGATACTCACCTCTACTTGCAACATAGTCTAAAGTTGTGCCTTTAACTATAGTAGTATATATTTCATTAAAATGAGGCGTAAGGTCTAAACCTAATTTTAAATCATTAACAATTTCTTCATATCGATTACAAATTATATCGAAAGTAGGTTTGAAATCCAAACCTTCACTATATAATTGATGACATTTGTATAGCATATCAGTAACTTTTGTATCTGAGGAGTATCTTTTACCAGGTGCGGAAGGCACTACGTATTGTCTTGATTCATCACTGAGTATAATTTCTTTTACTTTTTTAAATTGTTCGGCACTCGCTAAGGAAGTTCCGCCGAACTTAGATACTTTAATTGACATAGTAAACCCCCTATTTATAAATAATATTATAATTATAAGGTAATTGAACTAATAAAGTCAATATATTATGAATATTTATTCAGTGGGTTATCAGGAGAAATAATCCTGGTAGTTAAATAATACTTTTAGAACACTTCTACAGTAAATAAAATGTACATATAATTTTAATAAGGAAAAAATGAGTAAACTAATAAGTATTTGGGGGGATTTTTTTGCACCAAAAAGATATTAAAGCGGTAACTATATTTGAGAACCAGTTTTGGTTACAGGTTTTAGGTGACCATGCTAGATTTATTTTTGATTCCCTTGCTCCCAGTGAAATTCAGTATATTCAAAGAGCTCAATACTTTATTACTATATTTGACAGTTTATTAAACGAGTCCAGAAAACCTTTAACTGACGAGCAACTTAAGGTATTAACAAATCAAGCCTATTACTATGCCCAAGAAATAAGGGCTTTTAAGCTTGATATTATTAAAATACATCTTATCGGAGACATAAAGATTCAACTACCACCAACTTTTTTAAATCATATGGTAAATGAGGTAGAAGAATATATTCGTGTTTTAAGTTACTTACTTATGAATCAAATACCACCAAACCACCCAATTTATTTACATCTCCTCTGGTTATTAGATGCTGCTGGGCATGCAAGTGCAATATCTGGAGACTTAGATATGGTTGAAAAGCAGTTAATTAAAAAAAGCGAGAAATTTATGGAGAACTTTGAAGATTTCTATATTAAATCAGTGGAAATGGCTGGATATATGAGAACGTGTTTAGACAGATATCCTGCTCTAGACCGATTTAATAATCAAGTAGAGCTGGAAATTACATTGTTTAAAAAGTTCTTAAAGGAACTAGAAGGGCTGGAAATTTGTAATAAGGTGTTAGGTACGTTATTTCCTTTACTATTAGACCATATGTATAGAGAAGAATGCTACTATTTAATAAAGTTAGCAGAAAGCTCAAATGTTACAATGCCTGATTGTGATCCTACAAAACCAAGATCTGAATAGAAAAATAAATTGAAGCACACTTACGGTGCTTCAATTTATTTTTATAAGTTTTAAAAATTTATCTAAAATTAGATTGTACTCATCCTTATTATTACTATATGACTCAACATGACCTGAATTCGGAGCAATATAAAGCTCTTTTAATCCATTTTTTTTATTAAACAAATCTATTGTCATTTCTGTTGGCACATACTTATCGAGAGCGCCATGAATAAATAACATAGGTGTTTTTATTTTACTAATTTCATTAATTGGGGAGACTTGTTCGAAAAATACTCCCGTAACAACTTTGTTTATTAAATTACAAATATTAATTATAGGAAACTTTGGGAGCATGTAATCTTCCCAAGATCTAATTACCAGCTCGGATTTCAAATCAGAATAGGGGCAATCAACAACATAAAAAGCTGCTACATCCTCTAATGCTGCATATTGAATTACTGTGGCAGCCCCCATGGATTCTCCGTGAATACCAATTAATGCATCAGGTCCATACCTACCTTTCACCCAGTCTACGCAGGCTTTTAAATCATATTTTTCATAGTAGCCATAAGTAGTTGTTTTACCGCCACTTTTCCCATGATTTCTATGGTCGTATACAAGGACATTAAATCCCTTAATATAGTAAAGAGGCAAATATTTGATGCTACTGTACAGATTTAAAGATATTCCATGACAAATTATAACTGTTTTGTTTGAATTATTATTAAAGAATAAACCAAAAAGAGAGTAATTAAAAGGTGACTTAATAATAACTTCTTCTTTTTCAATAGAATTAAAATCCTCTTCATTAATTCTTCCTAGCTTTATTTCTCTTGCAAGTCCTTTATGATGGTCTATAGTTTTAGGATATATAATTATTGATGAAAAATATAAAGAAATAACTAATAGTATTAATAATATGGAGAAAATGATAATCAAGTTAACTACCTCCGACGTAATAAACGAAAATTAAAAAACAAAAATGACAGGAGTTCTATTAAAATAGTATAGCATATATATATTTTTAATTTGTGGCAAAAAAATACAAAAATTATGATATATTGACGATTAAAGAAAAAAACTGGGACTAAATGACTAATGATTTATTGTTTATATAATATTATTTCCGGGTATTGAATAAGTACTAGAAGCAATAAATATACGGGATAATTAATTAATTTTAACCAGAACAAGAGTTCTAAGAGTTGTATGGTATTCTATAACAAATGAGAAAGGATACGTACATATGAAAAAGAAGAAGGCGTGTTTAAATCTGCAATTAGAACAATTAAGAGAAGAATTGAATCAATTAATTGAATTAAATAATGGAATAATAACTAAACAAGTTGTAGAACTTAGTCAGAAACTTGATATCATAATAGTAGAAGCCATGAGAAATAGAATGTGTAAAAAATCCTCTAATTTTTAGATTAGAGGATTTTTTTTATTATTCAGCAGCTGGTGGTGTAAATGTTCTTTGGGCTAATTCAGCATCTAGTAAAAATAAAGCAGCATCATTGTTTCCTATTCTTTTTACCTTGTTTAATAATGCATTAAACATTGATTCTTCTTCTACTTGCTCATCAATGAACCAGTTTAAGAAGCTAACACAGGCATAGTTTTTTTCTTGAACTGCAATATCCATTAGAAGATTAATTCTGCTAGTTACAAACTTTTCATGATTTAACGCGAAAGAAAAAACCTCTTCTAATGAGCTAAATTCATTTTTAGGATCTTCAAATCCTTGGATTTCAAGACGGCTACCTGCATCATTAATAAAATTAAAAAATTTCATAGCGTGGAATCTTTCCTCATCTGCTTGTACTTTGAAAAAGTTAGCAAATCCGTCTAAATCTTGATCTAAACAGTATCCAGCCATTGCTAAGTAATAATTCGCTGAAGCAAATTCATACTTCATTTGATCATTAAACTCTTTAAGTAATTTTTCTGATAACATTAAAAAACCTCCTTTAATTTATGTAAATTAAAACCTAATACTATGGTATAATGAAGAAATACTCATGTCAACCAATTATATCCATTAATTATGTTGAAATTTGTTTTGTACTTATGGCATAATACTAGTATTATAATTAATATGTCGAATATTTATTTAGTTTTAAGGAGGTAGTATTTTTGAGATATGAAGGTGCAGTATATAGACCACCAAGTGAAGCGTATAGCTTAATTATACAAGCAACGATAGGATGTTCACATAATAAATGTACATTCTGTAATATGTATAAAGAAAAAAGGTTTAGAATGAGAAGTTTAACAGAAATTATTGAAGATTTAGAAATGGCTAGAAAATCATACAGACATATTAAAAGAATTTTTTTAGCTGATGGTGATGCATTGGCATTAAAAACTGAATATCTAAAGCAAATACTTATAAAAATTAGGGAGTTATTTCCTGAGTGTGAAAGAGTAGGTATTTACAGTGCACCTAAGGATATTTTAAGAAAAACTAAAGAGGAACTAAAGGAGCTTCATGAGCTTGGCTTAGGTATAGCTTATTTAGGTATTGAATCTGGAAGTGAACAAATATTAAAAACCATAAATAAAGGCGTTACTTCAGAGCAAATGATAGAAGCAGGAAAAAAAATGGTGGAATCAGGTATTAAACTTTCAGTAACTATAATTTCTGGTTTAGGTGGCCAAGAGCTTTGGGAAGAGCATGCGATTGAATCTGCAAGGGTAGTTAATGAAATAAATCCTCATTACTTAGGTTTATTAACACTTATGGTAGAGCCTGAGGTTGAAATGTATCAGGACATTAGAAGTGGTAAATTAAAGTTATTAACTCCAGAACAAGTAATGCTAGAAACTCAGTTGTTAATTGAAAAGCTTAATGTTAAGGGTTGTGTTTTTAGAAGTAACCATGCCTCAAACTACATTCCGTTAGAGGGAACTTTACCACAGGATAAAGAGCGTTTGTTAAACCAAATTAAAGGTGCTCTTCAAAGAGGTGGATTTAAATCTGACTACCATAGAAGATTGTAATGAAAAAATTGCTATTGACAGAATATTGTTTTTAATTTAATATATTTTATAATTAAAAGAAAATAAAGACTGTGAAGAGAAGAGTATGGATGGAAAGTAGTTTTAGCGAGTTGACGATGGTGAGAGGTCAATACGAAGTCTATCTTGAAGAACATCTCGGAGTTCCTAACCGAAATATTACAGTAGGCTTAGGCGGATTCAAACCGTTATTAATTGAACAGTATCGAGACATTTTTCTGTACTGGATGAGTGAGTATTTTACTAAACAAGGTGGTACCGCGGAAGTTAACCTTTCGCCCTTACATATGGGGCGAAGGGTTTTTTTAATTTGGAAAAAATTGCATATTTTATAATATAGGAGGAAAATATTAAATGGAGACTTTAATAATACCAAAAGACTATAAGTCGAAGCTATCTATTAAGGAAACAGAGATTGCTATTAAAAGAATTAAGGATTTTTTTGAAAGACAATTAGCAGAATCATTAAACCTAACTAGGGTATCTGCGCCACTATTTGTTATGCCTGAAACGGGAATGAATGATAACTTAAACGGTGTTGAAAGGCCTGTTGCTTTTGAAGTTAAAGGAGTAAATAATAAAGAGGTTGAGATTGTACACTCTTTAGCTAAGTGGAAGAGAATGGCCTTGTTTCGCTATGGTTTTGAGGCTGGTGAAGGATTATATACAGACATGGATGCAATAAGAAGAGATGAAGACCTAGATAATATTCATTCAATTTATGTGGATCAATGGGACTGGGAAAAAATAATTACAAAAGAAGATAGAAACGAAGAAACATTAAAGGATATAGTAAATAGAATCTATAAAGTTTTTTTAGTAACTGAGGCTTATATGGACTCTCTTTACGATGGATATGAAAAATTTCTACCGAAGGATATTTTCTTTATAACTACTCAAGAGCTTGAGGACTTATATCCAAATCTTACATCTAAAGAACGTGAAAATGCGATAGCTAAGGAAAAAGGTGCAGTATTTATAATGAAAATCGGAGGTAAATTAAACTCTGGTGAAAAACACGATGGTAGAGCTCCAGATTATGATGATTGGACATTAAACGGTGATATTATTCTTTGGTTCCCAGTATTAGATATGGCATTGGAATTATCATCTATGGGTATTCGTGTCGATGAAGATGCTTTAGAAAAACAGTTAAAAGAAGCTAATTGTGAAGATAGAATGAATTTATTATTTCATCAATTAATTTTAGATAAGAAGCTGCCTTATACAGTTGGTGGCGGAATAGGACAATCAAGGATTTGTATGTTTTTCTTAAGAAAGGCTCATATTGGAGAAGTTCAATCCTCTATTTGGCCAGAAGAAATGATACAAAGATGTGAAGAAGCTAATATATTTTTATTATAATAAAAATGAGAAAGGACATTTAATGACCTTTCTCATTTTTGTCAATTTTAAAGGGTTTTTAAAAATCATTGGAGAATAAAATAGACATAATAAATAACGAAATTTAATTATAACTAAGGAGGTAATTTATTTGGATCAGAAAATTAAATCGCTAGAATTTATGTCAACAGATAGAAAAATTGCATACGCAAAAATATTAGCTCTAATGCTATCTTTAAATTTAATTGAGGATAAAGTAATCGCCTTTTATAGATTGCTAAGTCAAATTAGATTGAATACAGAAAGACGTATGATACTACTAAACTATATTAATAATCCAAAGGATGAGATGGCAAATCTCTGTATGGATATATTAAAGGACTTAAGTGAACAAGAGAAAAATATAGTTAGATTTTCTTTAATGAAGGATTTAGTGATTCTTACTAGAGCAGGAGAGGTAGCTTCCTTAGGAGAAAAGAAGCTATTTAACAAAATCAAAGAATTATTTTTAGTACCAGATGAGTATATTGGATATTTTGAAGAGGAATATGAGCAGGATCAAATGTTTTTAAATGGTAACTTAGAGGATACGGATATTTTAAGATGTGCACAGGAGCAAATAGCCCTGACATCTTCTATAGGAATTCCAGCAACCTATTTATATTATAAAGGATACTTAAAGGAAGTGTTATATTATAAAAAAAGTAGTGATATTATGCTAAGGCTACAGAGGATGGGTTTAATAAAAAGAAAACGAAAGAAAGTTAAATTAACGGATTTAGTAATAGCAGTATCCTTAGGTGTTTTATCTTATGGTGTAGCAAATTTAATGATCAATAAAAAAATAGATACAGAAAATGAGTTAAATGAAATGATTTTTGACCGAGCACAGAAGTTACATAATAGGGCCATTTCATATTTAACTAGGGATATAGAGTATATAAAAAGCCATTTGGATTCTGCAAAGGACAGTGAAGAAAAATTACTTACTAATGTGAGTTTGTTAGAAAAGTCGTTAGATAAGTTTAAGAATTCTAAAGTAGTACTACTTTAATGGTAGGTGATATTATTGATTTCGTGTAAAAGATATAAAGCCTTTTTAGCTATATTTTCACTGCTCATTATATTCCAGTTGTTTGTAGGATGCACCTATGGGTATAAAGAATCTCAAGTCCCTATTATGGAAGAAGAAATTGTTGAACTTGAACCTGTATATGTTAGTATATCTGCCGTAGGGGATGTGATGATGCACAATCCACAGATAAAAGCATATTATCAAAATGACAACTATGACTTTACACATAATTTTGGAAAAATAGCACCCTATATTAGACAGTCACATATATCTATAGCAAATTTAGAGACAACATTTGGTGGAAAAGCCCGAGGTTATTCGGGTTATCCGATGTTTAATTCTCCAGATGAACTTGCAGACGCCTTAGTTTGGGCTGGATTTAATGTCATATCTACAGTTAATAATCATACAATGGATACAGGGATAAAAGGTTTACACAGAACTTTAGAAGTTTTGGATTCCAAAGAATTATCTGTAGTAGGTACAAAAAGTAAAGTTGAAGAAGACAGCTTTACTATTAAGGACGTAAACGGAATCAAAGTGGGGATTACAGCATACACCTATGAAACTCCTAGATTTGGTACGTTTAAGACTCTAAATGGTATAAAGGTTCCAAAGGAGGCTGAGGATCTTATAGATAGCTTTTCATATGAATTCTTTGAGGAAGACTTATTAAAGATTAAAGATAGAATTGATTTAATGAGAGATAAGGGGGCGGAAATTATTGTTTTCTGTGTACACTGGGGACAGGAGTACCAAAGGACACCAAATAGTTATCAAACCCAAATGGCCAAAAAATTATCAGACTATGGTGTAAATGTCATATTTGGGAGCCACCCCCACGTTTTGCAGCCAATAGAAATTATTGAGTCAGAAGAAAGCCAAACAAAGACATTGGTTGCATATTCACTAGGTAACTTTATATCTAATCAACGTTTCGAGACTGTAAATAATCGTTATACTGAAGATGGTATGATTTTAACAGTTGAGTTTAAAAAAGATTTAAATAATAACGAAATATCTTTAAATAATGTAATGTATATGCCTACCTGGGTACACCGCTACAGAGAAGCTGGGAGACTTAGATATGAGGTTTTACCCGTTTTAGAATTTATAGACAGTGAGGAGAATAATTCCTTTAACCTCCCTAAAGAAACTCTATGGAGAATTAAAAATTCTAAAGACAATACATTGGAATTAGTGGACTTGGATGGAGAGTACATAAGAGAACAGCAGATTATTAGGCAGGCGAACTGATAAAAGTTTTGAGAAAAAAAGGAAAAAAATGATTTGTGTTGAAATAGTAAATAGTGGTATTTTAAAAAGTTGTCTTTGTATTAAATAATTTACTTAAATATGGCTGATTTTTTAAACGATAGGGGGAAACAAAGGTGAAAATAGGTATACCACAAAGTTTATTATATGCATACTATTTTCCTTTCTGGAAGACTTATTTTGAAGAATTGGGACATGAAGTTGTAGTAACACCAATGACTACTAAAGGGATTATAGATAGAGGGGTTAAGGCATCGGTGCCTGAAATTTGTGTACCAATTAAGATATATCTAGGGCATGTAATAACATTATTAGAAGAAGTTGACTATATATTTGTACCTAGGTTCGTATCTATTAGAAAAGGGCAGTTTTTTTGCCCTAAATTTATGGGTTTACCGGATATGGTTCGATACACATTTAAAGGTATTGAAGAAAAATTGATATCACCAATGATAAAAACAAATAGTGATAACATTGGGAATACATTTAGTGATTATAAGTTCATGGAAAAAATGTTTGGTATTTCAAGTCAAAAAAATATAAAGGCATTAGAGAAGGCAAATGAAGTATGGTTAAGATTTAGAGAATATTCTAAAAAGGGATATACGATAACTGAGGCTATGAAAATAGTATTGGATGGTTACGGTGAAAGTAGCTTTAGCACTAATTCAGACTCTAATAGTTCTGTTACAATTGGTCTTATCGGATATGTCTATAATATTTATGACTCCTTCATAAGTATGGATATACTTAATCGTCTAAGAGAAATGGGAGTAAAAGTAAAAACCTTTGAAATGCTTGAGGAAGATAGTTTAGAAAAAGAACTACAACGAATGAATAATAAAACAATGTTTTGGACCTTTAGTGATAAACTATTAGCTGCGGGATATTCTTTCTATAATAATCCTGAGGTAGATGGACTAATCCATGTTACGGCCTTTGGTTGTGGGCCTGATTCAATGCTTGGAAAGCTACTAGATATGGATACTGTTGAATACAATAAACCATTTATGACAGTCCGTGTAGATGAACATACTGGAGAAAATCATCTACAAACTAGAATTGAGGCTTTTATAGATATGCTTAAAAGAAGAAAAATGAATATGAAGAGAGGTGCCTGAATTATGAAGGTGTCTTTTCCTTATATGGGAACAACAGTTATTTATAAAAAGCTTTTAGAGCAACTAGGGCATGATGTTATAATGCCCCCTATTCCAAGTCAAAAAACAATAAATCTTGGTGTTAAATATAGTCCGGAATTTGCTTGCTTTCCACTAAAAGTTATTATGGGAAGCTACATGGAGGCTATCGAAAAAGGAGCAGAGGTTATTATAACTTCTGGTGGGCATGGCCCATGTAGAGCAGGATTTTATGAACAGGTCCATAGTAGAATATTAAAGCAAGAGGGACATAATGTTGAATTCATTGTTTTTAACTCGATGTTTAGGGATTTTAAAAATTTCTATAAAAATCTAATGAGGATTAAAGCTGATAATTCTTGGATAAAGGTTGCTAAATCACTTATGCTTGTATACGATATGATGAAAAAGCTTGATGTACTAGAAAAAGAAGTTCAAGTAATACGTGCATATGAGATTAAAAAAGGTGAAACTACAAGAATTTGGGAGAATATTCAAAGAATATTTGATCAAGCAAATAATAAAAAACAAATAAGAGAAGCCTTTGAAAAGGGTAAGGAACTTCTTTCTAAAGTTAGAAAGCATGATGTTAAGCCTCAAAATAGATTAAGAGTTGGTATTGTTGGAGAAATATACGTTGTTATGGAGCCTTCCATTAATATGAAGATGGAAGAATTGCTTGGGTCATTAGGTGTTGAGGTTGAGCGATCCCAATATTTATCCCAGTGGGTAGATTATAATGTATTACCTGATTTTATGAATTATACCCATGAAAAAGAAGTACTCAAAAAAGGAGAAAAGTACTTACCTATAGAAATAGGAGGACACGCTAAACAAACCTTAGGACAAATTGTTGATTTTAGTAAGCGAGGTTTTGATGGAGTTGTTCATTTGATGCCCTTTGGTTGTTTACCAGAGTTGGTCTCTCAAAGTATTATTCCTAGAATAACTGAGGATTTAGGAATTCCCGTATTAACCTTATCAATTGATGAGCAAACAGGTGTTGCAAATAATCTTACAAGAGTTGAAGCTTTTTTAGATTTAATTCGAGGAAAACATTCAAAAAAAATATCATAAGGGGATGAAATAAATGCAAGAGGTGTATTTAGGGATCGATGTTGGGTCTGTAAGTACTAACATTGTGGCGATTAACAGGAGTGGAGAGGTTTTATACAGTAAATATATAAGAACAAATGGGCAACCCTTAGATTCAGTGAAAAATGGATTAAAGGAATTAAACAGTGAAATTGGTAATGAAATAGTAGTAAAGGGTATTGGAACAACTGGGAGTGGAAGACAGTTAATAGGGGTTATGGTTGGGGCTGACGTAGTAAAAAATGAAATTACTGCCCATGCTACAGCGACTATTCATGAGGTCCCTAATGTTAAAACAATTTTTGAGATAGGCGGCCAAGATTCAAAAATTATTATTATAGAAGATCAAATGGTCGTTGATTTTGCAATGAATACAGTATGCGCTGCTGGGACGGGTTCATTTTTAGATCATCAGTCTGAGCGGTTAGGAATACCTATTGAAGAATTCGGGGATATGGCATTAACAGCCCAGAGGGATGTCCGTATAGCTGGAAGATGTACTGTTTTTGCAGAATCTGACATGATTGCAAAGCAACAATTTGGATTCTCAAAAGCGGAAATAATCAAAGGCTTAAGTGAAGCCTTAGTTCGTAATTACATTAATAACTTAGGTAGGGGAAAGAAAATTGAGCCACCATTTGTATTTCAAGGTGGTGTAGCTGCTAATAAAGGCATAAGAAGTGCTTTTGAAAAAGAAATTAATAATGAAGTTATTATACCGAAACATTTTAATATAATGGGGGCAATTGGAGCAGCCCTTTTAGCTATGGATCATATGATTGAGACTGGGGAACAGACTAAATTTAGAGGGTTCCAAGCAGCCGATTTTGAATTTGTACCTTCTACATTTAATTGCGAAGACTGCTCAAATGGTTGTGAAGTAATTAAGGTTGAGTTAAATAAAGAAGTTGTGGCTATGTGGGGCGATAGGTGTAGTAAATGGACAAATAGTCTATAATGAAAACGGCTAGAAATAGTCGTTTTTTGTTTTTAGGTTTATTTAAAAAACAAAAAAGGCTCCTGGAATAACCAGTGCCTTAATATTACCCAGTATGTACTACTGTGGTCAAAGATTCTATATTTAAACAGATGCTACGTATTTTTCAAGTCGTTCTAAGAGTTCAACATATTTATTTTCAGTTTCATCACTTTTTAATCTATCTTTACTTTTTTCGAAGTCTTCATCTACTGTTTTTTTAGCTTCTTCATTAAGATTACTTTCTGCAAAAGTGAAAATAGCATTATCTTCTTTATCGATATGACGGTAAAGTAAATCTGTGTAGCATATAGCATTTGAAATTATATCTATTTTTGCATCTTCATCACCATTTTTTGATTTTTCTAAAGATTCCTCTAGGGTTTTGATAAATAATCTGCCTAAATCATGTTCCGCTAGCATTCCGAATATGGGACCTTGTTGAATTGTAGGACCAAGCTCTGTCGACATAGAAGCAAAGTAAATGTCCTCTTCTTTACCATGATGAAATTTGTCAGCATAGTTTCTAATGAAGTCAATTGCATCATAGAAGCCCTCATAATATACTTCCTGATTAAAAAACACCTGACGACATAATTTTCTTACAACTACTAACATGCGTTTAATATTTTTATGTTCTGCTACTAAAACATCTGTTGCTTTCATTAATACCCCTCCTAAATTTATGTATGATTTATTTAGTATTAGTATAAACTCATAGTTAGGTTTTAAGCAGTGATATTCGTCAAAAAAAGTATAAATATTTAAATAAATTTTGTTTTTTCAAAACATAATATATAATTAAGTTAATAGTAAATATTAAAAACAGTTCATTACTGTTTAAAGGGTGTGAAAAGATGAGAGTTGGAGGTTATGCAAATAGTTGTGGAATAACCTTTTATAATAAAGTATTTAAGGTAAGCTCATGCTTAAAAAATGGTGTAGTGCTAGATGACATAAAGTGGATTTTTCCTACTAAATGGTTTGTAAAGCTAGAGCGAGTACCTTTTTTAGGTGGACTGGTTGTATTGTATTATCAATGGAAAATATTTAGTACAAGAACTAAATTTATATATACATTTTTAATATTACTTATGATATTGGATGAGATTATGAAGTTTGCTTATATAATCCCTAACTATTATAATTATCTATTTGGTATCACCGCTTTAGGTATTATTCTTAATTTAAAGATAATTATGCGTATTTTTAGATTTCATGGAGCTGAACATAAGGTTATTAACTGTTATAGTGAGCATGGCTATATTAATTATGAATTAGTAAAAAAGGCATCTAGGTTTAATAAACGATGTGGATCAAATTTAGTTTTAATATTTTTGTTGTTATATTTAATTATGTGTGCCATAGGCCATGATTCCTTAATAGCCATTTTGTTTATAATGCTACTTAGTATACAAATAATGAAAGTTATAAATAAAAAAGATACTTCCTTTGATAAATATATAAACTTACTTCAATATATAACAGTTCAGGAGCCAAAGGATGAAGAAATCTACTTAGCCACCAATGCTTTTAATAAGTTAATTAAAGCTACTTATATATATGAAGTTGAATGTTATAGAAAAGATAACAAGGACAAGCTAAGTACAATATAATAGAATTTTTACGATATTTTTTTGGAACATCTTTTTGAGTTGTTCATAATATGGAGTAAGAGTGAATTCTATTAAAATTGTATATAGGGGGTTTAAATTATGAGTGAAGCAGCTAGAAATGATTTGTTAAGCAACTTTTTTGGTGGAATCGGTAAAGGAAATAATAGTTGGCTTATCTGCCTAGTTCTTATCCTGTGCTTAAGTGGTGGTTCAGGTTGTGGAATTGGTGGAATATTTGGAGACCAAAATCTAATTCTAATTTTAATTGTATTCTTAGTTTTATTCGGATCTGGCGGATTCTTTAGATTCTAATTAACTAATAGGAAGAGGGACTGTCATTTTGACAGTCTTTTTATTTATGAAAATTATAACAATTTTATCAAAAACTAGCTTCAGTGTATTATATTACAATGATTAAAATGAATTACTCAACACATAATATAAGTGTAGTCAACAGGCTACAAAATTACAAAGGAAGGAGTGACGAAAAGTGCCAAGCAATAATAACTCTGGAAGTGGAAGAAATTCAATCGTAGTTCCTGCAGCTCGTCAAGCTCTAAACCAAATGAAAACTGAAATCGCTAGTGAATTAGGTTTATCAAATTATGAGCAAATCGACAAAGGAAATTTAACAGCAAGACAAAATGGTTACGTTGGTGGATATATGACTAAGAGATTAGTTGAGCAAGCTGAAAGAAGCATGGGTGGACAACAATAATTTAAAACACAAACAATAAAAGCGAAGCGAATTGCTTCGCTTTTATTTGTCTATAATTATAAAGGTTAAGCATATGTAAATCTTTTATTATTGCAAAAGAAAATGTCTTAGAGTAAACTAGTTATGTAGCATAATTATTATGCTCTTAGAATGAGGTGAATTATTTTGAGAATTAAAAACAATAAACTATTAAAAAAGATGGACTTTTATTTAATATTAGATATATTAGTCATATGCTTAATAGGAGTGCTTGTCGTTGCTAGTGCAACACATACTCACCCACTAGGTAGTGCTGGTTTTATTAGGACGCAGATTGCATCTATAATTATTGGCTTTGTTGCAATAGTATTTATTTTATTATTTGACTATAATATATTATCCAAATTTTATTTACCAATATATATTTTTAGTAATGCACTATTAGTTGGAGTTTTGGTTTTTGGTCGTGGGGCTGATGAATGGGGAGCAAATCGTTGGATTAAAATTGGTGGATTTCAGTTCCAACCCGCAGACTTTGTGAAAATTGGTATTATTATATGTCTAGCTAAAATACTAAGTGAGAATAAAAATACTGTTAACAAACCTAAGACCCTGTTGCAAATAATAGGCTTTCTTATTGTTCCAATGGCTTTAATAGCTGTCCAGCCTGACTTGGGAACAACAATGGCTTTTGCAGTTTTTGGATTTGGTATGCTATTTATAGCAGGTTTAAAATATAAATATATTATAATAACAGGAGTAGCTGGTATTTTAAGTTTTCCGTTAATGTGGTTAGGTGTTTTAAAGGATTATCAAAAGGAGAGAATACTAACCTTTATAAATCCAGAACTAGACCCTACTGGAAAAGGATATCAAATTATACAGTCTAAGCTTGCTGTAGGCTCTGGTAAGCTATTTGGTAGAGGGTTATTTCAGGGTACTCAGAACAGACTTGGCTTCCTTCCTGAAAGGCATAATGATTTTATCTTTTCTGTTATGGCAGAGGAGCTAGGTTTTTTAGGGGTGTCTACGCTGGTTGTATTATATTTTATACTACTTTATAAATGCGCAAAAATTGCTAGGGATGCCAAAGATGATTTTGGGGCTTTCTTAGCAACAGGTGTTACTTTTATGTTAGCATTTCATATCTTTGCTAATATTGCTATGACTATTGGTTTAATGCCGGTAACTGGTAAACCATTGCCATTTGTAAGCTATGGTGGTACATTCATGCTTTCAAATATGATGGCAATTGGATTAGTTCTCAACGTAAATATGAGAAGAGACAAAATTAACTTCTAAAAATATATAAAGGTGGTGGTGAAAATGGACTCAAGTCCCGATAGGTATTTAAAAAGAAATTGGTACATTTTTATAGGGAGAGAGTTTTTTTCATCACCAATATGTAAAAACTCTCTTTACTAAGAGTATGAGAGGGTGATTTGATGCTACACAAAATATTAGAACTAATCGAGGCTAAAAAATTTGCTGCATTAAAAGAAGAGCTTAAGGAAATGAGAGCTGTAGATATTGCAGAAATATTTGAAGAATTAGATGTAAAGTATTGCATTATTATATTTAGATTATTACCAAAGGATTTTGCAGCAGATGTTTTTGCATATCTATCTTCCCAGCAAAGAAAGGATATCGTTGCTGCTATACATGAAAAGCATTTAAATGATATTATTGATGAATTATATTTTGATGATATGATAGACTTTCTTGAGGAAATGCCTGCTAATGTAGTTAAAAGAATTTTATTAACTGCTTCCGATGAAGAAAGAAAATTAATTAATCAGTTTCTAAATTACCCAGAAAACTCTGCGGGTAGCTTGATGACAATTGAATATGTAGACTTAAAAAAGGAAATGACTATTAAACAGGCACTAGATCACATAAAGAAAACCGGGGTAGATAAGGAAACTATATACACTAGTTATGTTTTAGATGAGAAGAGAAAATTAGAAGGAATTATATCATTAAGAAAGCTAGTTTTATTAGATGAAAATTTGTTAATTTCAGATGTTATGAACGATGATTTTATCACAACTACTACGTTTGCAGATCAAGAGGAAGTAGTTGTATTATTTAAAAAGTATGACTTATTAACGGTACCAGTAGTAGATAAAGAGGGAAGATTAGTAGGAATTATTACAATTGACGATATCGTTGATGTTATTGATCAAGAAAACACTGAAGACTTCCAAAAAATGGCTGCAATGACGCCTATGGATGAGGAGTATTTAAATAGTAGTGTATTTTCATTGGCTAGAAGAAGGATTGTATGGCTTTTAATATTAATGATTACTGCAACTTTTACTGAAATGATTATTGGTAGGTATGAAGAGATACTAACAGCAGTAGCTGTCTTAGCTGCATCCATACCGATGCTTATGGATACTGCAGGTAATGCTGGTTCTCAGTCTTCAACCCTTATAATAAGGGGTATTGCTCTTGGGGAAGTTCAACTTACAGATTATTTGAAAGTATTCTTTAAAGAATTTAGAGTTAGTTTAATTGTTGGTGCTTCCTTGGCAATAGTAAATATAACTCGTATGCTTGTACTTGGTAATCCATTGAATGTATCATTTACTGTTTCGATTACCTTACTATTAACCATAATGATGGCCAAGATGGTTGGAGGTACCCTTCCAATTATTGCAAAAAAATTAAAATTAGACCCTGCAATTATGGCAGGTCCACTAATTACTACAATAGTGGATGTAATGGCTTTACTTGTATATTTCAATATTGCTGGTGCATTAATAGGTTTTTAGTATTATATAATCTACGTGTTACACGTAGATTTTCTACTTTTTTGGGATAAAATTTATCCTTTTGATAAAAATAATGTTAATTGAAATTAATTTCTAAGGAGGATAAAAATGAGTAGAACTAAAAATATTTCTATTTTTCTTATAACTATAATACTATTCTCTGTTTTTGGCTATATGGGAGCAGAGCTAGTACATGGACAAACTCTTTCTTGGGGGTCCCAGGGAGAGGATGTTACGCTTATGCAAACTAGACTTAGAAATTGGGGCTTCTATGATGGACCGATCAGTGGTATTTTTGGTCAACAAACCTATGATGCGGTTGTTAGATTTCAAAGGGCAAATGGATTAGCTGCAGATGGTATTGTGGGCCCTCAGACTAGGGTAGCAATTGGATTACCAACTCGTACAGGTGGCACAACTACACCTGCCAGTAGAGGTGTATCACGAAGTGATGATGTCCATTTACTAGCTAGAACTATCCACTCTGAGTCAAGAGGGGAACCCTATGAAGGACAAGTTGCAGTGGGAGCTGTTATATTAAACAGGGTTAGAAGTCCTCAGTTTCCAAATACACTAGCAGGGGTAGTTTATCAACCATGTGCCTTTGAACCAGTTAAAAACGGTGCTATAAATCAAGAACCAGGAGAAAGTGCATATAGGGCTGCAAGAGATGCTTTAAATGGATGGGATCCGACTGGAGGAGCATTATACTTCTGGAATCCTGCAACAGCAACAAGTCCATGGATATGGACAAGAAGAATTACATTGAGAATCGGCCGTCACGTATTTGGAGTGTAAAGGAGTGAGTAAATAATGAACTGGAGAAGATATACACTACCTATAGCCCTAGGACTTGCTTTACTAGTATCCATTGGCTGGGGAGCACATCAGTATAATCAAAAAATTGACTATCATACATATTTAGATTTACAATTTCAAAGACAATTTTATGAGTTAATAGGGCATGTTAAAAATGCTCAAGTTGATTTGGCTAAGGCAATGGTTGCGGGATCAACTACTGATACAGCCAAGTATTTGAATGACACAGTTTACCAAAGCTATATGGCGCAAAATAAATTGACCCAGCTTCCATTAGACCATTTAGCCATTAGGAGAGTTGAAAAGTTTTTAAGTCAATTGGGTGATTACTCCACTGCAATGGTGAATAAAAGTTTAGATGGCGTTGTTTTAACTGATGATGAAATGGGAACTTTAACAGATCTACATAGTTATGTAAATCTATTAGCTCAAGAGCTTATTGTACTTCAACAACAAATTGTAAAAGATGGTGTAAACTTTGGGGATCTAAGAAGAAATGCGAATAGAAATTTACAAGCTTTAAATAAAAGAATGGAAACTTTTAATGGATTAATAAATATGGAAGAGAGAATGCAGGAATATCCTGAGTTAATTTATGACGGACCATTTTCTGAACATATGACAGATAGAAAATCTAGGCTTACTGGAAAGGAGATTGATGAAAAGCAAGCAATAGATGTTCTTCGTAATACAATAAAAGAAGATTTGACTAATATAGAAATAGCAGGTGATGTACAAAACACAGTATTTACTGGTTATTATATCAGAGCGCAAAAACCAGGAAATAGAAATGGTGATAATATTTCTGCTGTTGTTACTAGACAAGGTGGAAAACTATTATGGTATATTAACCCTAGAATAATAAATCAGAGTCGTCTAGATAAAGATGAAGCAATTGAAATAGCTCAACAGTTTTTAAACGATACAGGCTATGAACATATGGTACCAACATATACTATTGCATATGAGGGACAAATACTTATAAACTTTGCATATAAGCAGGATAATGTTATTGTATATCCAGATTTAATAAAAGTTAAGGTTGCTTTAGATAACGGAGAAATAATCGGATATGAAGCTCATGGTTTTTTAATGAGTCACCATGAAAGAGATATACCAGACCCAGAAATATCTGAAGAACAAGCAATGGAAAGATTATCTAGTGCTGTTGAAGTAGAAAATGTTAGACTAGTAATAATTCCTACTGCCGGTGATCATGAATTACTTTGCTATGAATTTAGGGTTACCTTTGGTGAAGATAGATTCCTGATTTACATTGATGCAAAAACAGGGGATGAGAGAAAAATACTTTTAATGGTAGAACAGGAAGATGGAACATTAGTAATTTAGAATAAATAATAAAAATAAAAATCTACTTCCTATGAGTAGGTTTTTATTTTTACCTCTGATTTTAGTACTTGAAGGTTAAACAGTGATTTTGTACAATAGAAAGAAATACTTTTGAGGGGAAATGAGAATATGAAATTTGTTACATATATTCATAATGGTATTGAAGAGATAGGGGTATTAAATTCTGAAGAGAATATTGTACTTAATTTAAACCAAGTATTAGGATTCGGTTCTTTTACAACAATGAATGAATTTATTAGTATTTGTAATGATGAGTTGATAAATAAAATTCATAATATTATTCATAGTGATAATATAGAAGGAATTAGTACAGATAGTGTAAAGCTTTGTGCACCAATAACGGTACCAATAAGAAGTGTTATTTGTTTAGGGCTAAATTATCATGCTCATGTTATTGAGCTTAAGGATAGTCTAGGAAATGAAAGAAAGGTACCAGATTACCCTGTATATTTTAGTAAAGTGGCTAATCGAATTATTGGGTCCAATGAATATATAAATAGCCATAAGGAAATTACCGATGAAGTAGATTACGAGGTGGAGCTTGCAGTAATAATAGGAAAAGAAGGTATTAATATTGAAAAAGATAAGGTAGAGGAGTACATTTTTGGTTACTCAATTTTAAACGATATAACAGCTAGAGATTTACAAAAAAAACATACACAGTGGACTAGAGGAAAGGGCTTAGATACTTTTACTGCTATGGGGCCTGCAATTGTACATAAAAGTCAACTACCATTGCCATTGAGCTTAGATTTATATTCTAAGGTAAATGGAGAAATGAGACAGAATTCAAATACTAAATATATGATGTTTGATATTCCTTATATTATAAGTGATATTTCTAAAGGCTTAACATTAAAACCTGGAGATATTATAGCTACTGGTACTCCAGCTGGGGTGGGCAAGGGTTTTAATCCACCTAAATTATTAAAAATCGGGGATATAGTGGAATGTCATATAGATAAAATTGGTACTTTGATTAATATTGTTAAATAAATTCTTTTTAAAATTAATATGGGCTTAACAAAATATGTAAAAAAATCCTCTATAATATAAGATAATACCTTAGATGGGGTGATTTCTATGGAAATATTCATTGGTGATATATCAAAACCAATACGTACTCTATTCATTAGTAGTATTGGTAAGGATGCAAATGAGCTGTTTGAAATGAATAAAAATCTAGAAGGTATAGTTACAATAGACAAGGACTTTAAACCTCAAGGATTAATTACACGTACACAATTTTATCAAAAATTAGGAACAAGATATGGATATGACCTTTACATGCAGCGTCCAATCAATCTACTAATGGATGAGCAACCTTTAATTGTAGACAACTTTAAGTCAATTTTAGAGGTAAGTAATTTGGCAATGAGTAGAAAACAGGAAAAGCTTTATGATTATATAATTGTTACAAGAGATGATATATATTCAGGTGTTGTTAGTATTAAAGATTTATTATTAAAAATTACTGAAATACAAGTATCAATTGCTAGGTTTGAAAATCCTCTTACGGGACTACCGGGTAATATAGTTATAAAGGAAAAGCTTACGGAAATATTAAAAAGCGAAGAGTTTTCTGTACTTTATTTTGATTTGGATAATTTTAAGGCATTTAACGATGTTTATGGATTTAAAGACGGCGATGAGGTTATTCGTAATACAGCACATTTAATAACCTCTGCTATACAAAAGATTGGAAATGGAAATGCCTTTGCAGGCCATATAGGTGGAGATGATTTTATTTCAATTTTAAAATGCCATGAAGTTGATTCTATATGTATGGATATAATCGAACAGTTCCATGCTATAATAAATATATTTTACAAGGAAGAACATCTAAAAAGTGGATATATAATTTCAAAAAACCGAAAGGGAACAAAACAAAAGTTTCCACTGCTATCTTTATCAATAGCAGTGGTTACAAATAAATCTAAAGAGTTTTATTCTGTTGATGAAATTATTAAAGAAGCTGTGACTACTAAGGAAAAATGCAAATCCATAATCGGAAGCTGCTACTGTATAGATGGCATTTTTTAATGTTTAGTGTAATATTTATTATAGCCTATGAAATTAGGCTTTTTTGGATGTATCTAACTTTTTAGATAGCACTATCGTAAAATTCCTTTGGATTTGGCCCATATTTGTTATCGTCTGGTTCACTATCCATAATATCTAATATAAATATCCAAATAATGCCTATTATAGGGATTAATAGAACTAATAGCATCCATCCACTTTTACCTACATCATGAAGCCTTCTAATAGATACCGCAAGACTTGGAAGAAATAATATAATGCTGTATAAAGCTATTATTGGTCCAAACTTATCCATAGGGGTACCAAACAAATTAAAATCTACTATAGATAGGGCTAAACGTATTAAAGCATCGATTAATACAAACATCCAATACTCTTTTCTTCTTGCTCTTCCTTCGAAATCGGAATATTTTTTTAGAACCTCAAAATACCAATACATCCACTTCCCTCCTCCTAATAAATATATTCAACAATCACTTATAAAAAACCTCTACATATTCTATGTCAATAACAATTTAAAGTGTCAATGGTTAATGTCTAAAATAGTTGTTTTTTTGTAGAAAAACTGTTTCCCAAAATACACTTTTAGAATAAGTATATAGAAAGGGATTTTTGTTGGGAGGAATAGCCATGAGTTTTGTTGAGAAATTTTCAGAAGCAGTTTCAGAATCTGTAAAGATGATTTCAAGCAAGTCATCAAATATGGTAGAGATAAGTAAAATGAATTTAAGTATACGTAAAAGAGAAAAAGAAATCGAAAGCCTATTTATGGAAATTGGTGAATTCATTTATAATCAGATGAGAGGCAGGGGAAATATATCTATTGAAGATATACAAGGATTACTAAATAGAATAGACTATTTAAAGAATGATGTAGACACTTTAGAGAAACTCGTATTTAAAATGCAAGATTTTCGAACCTGTGATTATTGTAAAGAAGTATTTGAGAGAGATGTTTCCTATTGTCCTATATGTGGAAAGTATATAAAAAATAATTAAATTTATTAAAAAATTTAGGACCTGTGAGAATTGTCACATACCTATATATGTTTTCACAGTATAATTAACTTAAGATAAATAGATAAGGAGAGTGCTTATTATGGCAATTAGAAAAATAATCGAAATAGATGAAAATAAATGTGACGGATGTGGACTTTGCGTACCAGGATGTGAAGAGGGTGCTATTCAAATTATTGAAGGAAAAGCTAAACTAGTAAGTGATATTTATTGTGACGGGTTAGGTGCCTGCTTAGGTCACTGCCCACAAGGAGCATTAAATATTGTTGAAAGGGAAGCAGATGAATTTGATGAAGTAGCTGTTGAGAAATTATTAGCTAGTCAGGGTAAAACATTTAAACCACAGCATGAGACTCAAAAAAATACTCCACAAGTACCTCATACACCACATCATCACGGACATGGTTGTCCAGGTAGTAGAATGATGAATTTTAATGAGGAACCAAAAAATACAGAAAAAGTATCTATAGGTTCAGAGGATATTGAAGTAAGTATTAAACCTCAATTAAGACAATGGCCTGTGCAGTTAAACTTGGTGCCAGTAAACGCACCTTATTTCGAAAATGCCGATCTATTAGTTACGGCAGACTGTGTGCCTTTTGCATATCCAAATTACCATATAGATTTATTAAAAGGAAAAGCGCTGGCAATTGGTTGTCCAAAGCTTGATGATGTAAATCACTATATTGAAAAGCTAACACAAATAATAAAAAACAATAATTTAAAATCTATTACAGTAGCATATATGGAAGTGCCATGTTGTATGGGAATTGTAATGGCAGTTGATCAAGCTGTAGCAAATGCCAAATCAGATGTAAAGGTTAACAAAGTAAAAATAGGGATAAAAGGTCAAAGAATAGGATAATATTATAGTAAAACCCTTAATATATATTAAGGGTTTTATTTTATAGATAAAAACAAATTTGGATGATATAATTTTAATATAATATTGCTAATTTGTAGAAGTAGGTGAGTATTGTGGAAAATACTTTAAATGAGTCACCAATAGGGGTCTTTGACTCTGGACTTGGTGGAATCAGTGTTTTAGCCCAGTTAGTTGCATGTATGCCTGAAGAAAAGTACATATATTATGGTGATTCAGCTAATGCCCCCTATGGTGTTAGAAGTACAGATGAGGTAAAGGACTTAACTTTTAAAGTAGTTGATAACTTAATAAAATATAATATTAAGGCCCTAGTTGTGGCCTGTAATACTGCAACAAGTGCTGCAATAAATGAATTAAGAAATTTGTACGATATTCCAATAATTGGTATGGAGCCTGCGTTAAAGCCTGCGGTTGAAAAATATCAGTCTAAGGATATTATTGTTATGGCAACACCAGTTACCCTAAGAGAAAAAAAGTTCAATAATTTAATACAACAGTTTAATAGACCAGAAAACATAATTAAACTTCCTTGTCCAGGATTAGTAGAATTGATAGAAGCTAGTGGTGGGCAAAGCGAGGAGATTAAAAATTATTTAAAAAATCAATTTGCACCCTTTAATTTAGCTAATGTAGGTGCAATAGTATTGGGCTGTACTCATTATATATTCATAAAGGATTCGATACGGGAATTAGTAGGAGATAGTATTGAGTTAATAGATGGAAATAGAGGTACAACAAACCACCTATATAAATTATTAGAGGAACAACATAGTAAGAATAAAGCTAAAGTGAATACAGAGATAAAAATTGTGAACTCAAGCAAAGATTTAAGAATGCTAGACTTAAGTAAGGAACTATTAGAGAAGCAGCTAAATCTTTTAGGTTGGAGCGGGTCAATAAAATATGTATAAAAAAAACTGACTTCTGATGTGGATATTGTAGCTATAACATAAACAGACTATTACTAAATATATTAGGAGGTAAAAACAGTTTGGAAAAATAGCATTAAATAGTATTAAAACACAATAAAAAGTATTTTATTCATCTTTAAATATGCTATTATTAGATATAAGGAGATGATTTTATGTCTGATAAAATAATGACTCAGAAAGAAGCTTGTGAATATTTAAATGTTTCAAGAACCACAATTCTTAGGTGGGAAGATTAGGGTGTTTTTAGCCCTATAAGAACAGCTGGAAAACATAGAAGATATAAAATAGAAGACTTGGATAGGATGTTAAATAAGAAATACACACATCATACGCTTAAGAATTGCTTAATATATGCTAGAGTTTCAACAAAAAAACAGCAAGAATCAGGAAATCTAGACAGGCAAATAAACAGGTTGATGGAGTATGCAGTATTAAATAAATTCCACATATCAAACATTTATAAAGAAGTAGCTAGTGGAATTAATGAAAACAGGAAAGAATTAATAAAGTTACTTGAAGATATTAAAAGTTCAGAAATTAATTATTTAATAATAGAGTATAAAGATAGACTTGCGAGACTTGGTTATAGATATATATAAGAATATTGCAAATCTCACAGTGTCGAGGTGTTGTTATGATTCATGCAGAAGCAACTTTATATCCACTAAAGACATCAAATGCAAGTCAAGTAATAAATAGATCAATTGATGCTTTAAAGCAAGAAAAAATAGAATATTCCGTTGGACCAATGGCTACACATATTCATGGTAATGAAGATGATGTATGGAATAGTCTGAAAAATCTATTTGATCAACCTAAACAATCAGGTGGGGAAGTAAGCTTAGTGGTTACTATTACTAATGCAGCAGATTAATTATATAATTATAAATTAGAAGATGTCTACTATAGGCATCTTTTTTAGATGTTAAATCATTTTTTTGTAACCTATGAATAAGAGAGAATTACGATGTTAGGCGAAGAATATTAATAAAAAGTTTAGTTTTTGTGCCTATAGTCTTATTGTAAAAATGGGGTATATTATTGTATTATATACAATATATAGTATTGAGTAATAAATTGAACACACAATAGGGGGAAGATTATGGGAGTTACTAAGGTACAGAAAAGAAATGGGGAAATAGTAGAGTTTAATGCCATGAAAATTAAGGATGCTATTTTTGCTGCTGCTAAATCTGTTGGTGGAACAGATGAAATGAGAGCTGTAAAGCTATCTAAAATAGTAGTTGATATCATTAGTGAAAGCTACAGTGCAAGTATCCCATCAGTAGAGGATATACAAGATATAGTAGAGAAGGTTTTAATAGAAGAAGGTCATGCTAAAACAGCTAAGGCGTACATATTATATAGACAAAAGCACGAAGAGATAAGAGAAATAAAGAATTTATTTATGGATGCAGAAAAAATGATAGAGGAATATGTTAGTTTAGAGGATTGGCGTGTAAATGAAAATGCAAATATGGGCTTTTCCTTACAAGGGCTAAACAATCATATAGTTGAAAGCATTACATCAAAATATTGGTTAAATAAAATATATAATAAGAATTTAAGAGACGCCCATATAAGAGGGGATTTACATATACACGATTTAGGGCTTTTAGCACCGTACTGTTGTGGATGGGATTTAGAAGCATTTTTAAGAAGTGGATTTAAAGGGGCAAAGGGAAAGATAGAATCAAAGCCACCTAAACATTTCGAATCTGCCTTAGGCCAACTAGTAAACCTATTATATACACTTCAGGGTGAGTCTGCTGGAGCACAGGCTGTTTCAAGTATTGATACATATTTAGCACCGTTTATTTACTATGATGGATTAACTTATGAACAGGTTAAAAAGGCATTACAAAGATTTGTATTTAATTTAAATGTTCCAACGAGAGTTGGATTCCAAACGCCGTTTACAAATATAACTTTAGATATAACTCCACATCAACTGCTTAAAAATGTCCCAGCAATAATTGGTGGTAAACATATGGATAAGACTTATGGAGAGTTCCAAAAGGAAATGGATTTATTTAATATGGCATTTTGTGAAGTTATGATGGAGGGTGACGGGGCAGGTAGAGCATTTAGCTTCCCAATACCAACAGTAAATATTACTGATGATTTCCCATGGCAATCAGATGTTGTAAATTCAGTAATGGAAATGACAAGAAAATTCGGTACTCCATACTTTGCAAACTTCTTGAATTCTGATTTATCTCCAGAGGATATAAGAAGTATGTGTTGTAGACTACGTCTTGATAATAGAGAGCTTCGTAAAAGAGGTGGAGGACTATTTGGGGCTAATCCGCTAACTGGTTCTATTAACGTTGTTACTTTAAATATGCCTAGAATAGGATATATCTCTAATTCAGTAGAGGAATTTAAAAAGAGAGTTAGAGAGCTTATGGAGCTAGCAAAGGAAATTTGTGAAGCTAAAAGAGAAGTATTAGAAAGATATATGGATGTAGGGCTATACCCTTACTCTCGTTTTTATTTACAGGATGTAAAGGATGCTACAGGAGAATACTTTAAAAATCATTTCTCTACAATTGGACTTAATGGTATGAATGAGGCGTGTCTTAACCTATTAGGGCAAGATATTACAACTGAGGAAGGTAATGCTTTCGCAGTTGAAATAATGGAGTTTATGAATAGAGTAATACAAATTTTCCAAGAAGAGACAGGAAGTCTTTGGAATTTAGAGGCATCACCGGCAGAAGGTACTGCATATAGATTTGCTAGGTTAGATAAAAAAATGTATCCAAAAATTATTGCCCAGGGAACAGATGAGCCATATTATACAAATTCAACTCAGCTTCCAGTTGGCCATACAGAGGATATATTTGAAGCTATAGCTCTTCAAGAGAACCTTCAAACCTTATACACGGGTGGAACTGTACTTCACGGATTTATAGGTGAAGAAATAGATAGTGTAGAGACTTGCAAAATGTTAATTAAAAATGTAATGAAAAACAGTAAAATACCATACGTAACAATTACTCCTACATTCTCTATTTGCGTAGATCATGGATATATAAAAGGTGAGCAATTTAGTTGTCCTACATGTGGAAAAGAAACAGAAGTATGGACTAGAGTAGTAGGATTCCATAGACCTGTTCAATCCTGGAATAGAGGTAAAAGAGAAGAATTTAAAGATAGAAAGGAATTTTCTGCTCAAAAGAGCCTAAGTCATCTAGAAAACTTAGAAAACCATGAAGAAGCAGCTATATAATTAAAGTTAGGTGGATTATATGAATATACTTGGACAACAAAAATCATCCTTTATTGATTACCCAAATAAAATTTCAACTGTATATTTTACAGGTGGATGCAATTTTAAATGTCCATACTGTCATAATAAGGATCTTGTTAATAGTATAGGAACAAAGTTTTCTGAAGATGAAATATTTTCATTCTTACTAAAAAGAAAAAAGTTTATAGACGCTGTTTGTATTTCCGGTGGAGAACCAACTTTACAGAAAGACCTATATAAATTCATATCTAAGCTAAAGAGTGAAGGATTCTTTGTAAAGCTAGATACAAATGGATATAGTCCTGATATACTAGAATCTTTAATTAAAGATGAAATGCTTGATTACATTGCTATGGATATAAAGGGGCCTTTATATGCATATGAAAAAATAGCAGGGGTCAAGATAGATGTAAATTTAATTAAAAAAAGTATAGATATCATTAAAGGTTCTAATATTGATTATGAGTTTAGAACAACTATATGTAGAGAGCTTATTACTATAAAGGATATAGTAGATATTGCAAATATGCTAAAGGGTAGTAAAAGCTATTTTCTACAAAACTTTAGGGATGGTGACACAGTTTTATATGGTAAGAACTGTTTAACACCATATGATAAAGAAGAGCTAGAAGAGTTAGAAGCTATATTGAAGGATTATTTTGAATTGTTTCGTATTAAATAAATATAATTTTGAGAGTAATAATTTTGATAGTACTTTAAAGAATTAGGTATATGTCTTAACATGTCCTAATTCTTTTTTATAATTATCTATAATAAAAGGATATAGGAGAGTATTGTAGAAATAACTAATATAAAAAGTATATTATTATAGGGAGGAATTTAAAATGCAATTTATGATAACTGGTTACGATGGTACAGATGAGAACGCTCTTGACAGGAGACTAGCAGTTAGGGAAGAGCATTTAAAACTAGCAAAAGAGATGTTTCAACAGAAAAAATGCCTATATGGTGGTGCTATTCTTGATGAAAATGAGAAAATGATAGGATCATGTGTAATTGTTGATTTTGAATCTAGGGCAGCTTTAGATGAGTATTTAAAAGTTGAACCATATGTAATAGGAAATGTATGGCAAAAAATAGAGGTTAAACCTTATAAGGTTGCACCATTGTTTATGGGGCTATATAAATAATATGAAAAGACAAGAATAGGTGTTGAATTCAATGCCTATTTTTTAAAAATAGTTAACATTTCAAATCACTATTTAAGATAATCTTGAAGTCTTTTTTGTAATTCTGGATCATCTTGAAAGAAGTGTATTAATAGATCAATCTTTTTTAATGTATCAAAGTCTATGGAATGCTCAAGTGCTTCAGTTTGAGATAGCAAATTCATATTTGTATTTAATAACATTAAAAAATCTTTAATTGTATTATGTCTATATAACAGAAATTCCCCAACTGATTTACCTTTTTCAGTTAATCGGATAATACCATATTTCTCATAATTTAGTAGACCGAGATGAGTAAGTTTTTGTACCATTTTAGAGGCGGAAGAAGCTTTAACGTTAAGTTCCTTAGATAAGGTGTTAATTCTAGTATAGTTATCCTCTAGGCATTGTCTATAAATCATTTCCATATAATCTTCCATACTATCAGTTAATTGTTTATTATCCCTTTTTTGAAGCTCATATCCTCTAACAGTTGTGTATTTCTCTTTATTTTTCATATATATCACAACCTTATATTTTATTGTATTTTAATAACTTTAGTACGTTCATACCATTATATGCGGAACACTTTATATATATTTTCATATATTGGTCATGGGAAGATGTTTTTCACGTGACTAAAATAATTAAATAAAATTAAAAATACAAAAAATGAGTAAGTAAACTTTATTAAATTAGTTGATAGAGAAAAGTAGATGGTTTTTACAAATATTTAATAAGGTATGAAAGTAATAGATCTATAAAGAGGTGATTAAAAGTATGGATAAGTTCAAAGCAGCTTATATGGCAATAGGAGTTAGTATGTTTTTAGTTATATTTAAGGTTTCAATAGGAATTTTAACTAATTCTATAAGTATAATATCCGATGCCATGCATTCATCTATGGATGTTATAGCATCTACGCTGACTTTAATTGCTATGAAGCTTGCAAAAACACCAGAGGACAAATGTCATAACTATGGGCATGGTAAATATGAGGATTTAGCGGCTGCAACCCAGAGTATACTAATTTTTATAGTCTCAGTAACAATAATTACTCAGGCGGCTTCTAGAATAATTAACCAAAATCTTATTACAGACACTCTACCAGGTATTTTTGTGATGCTAGTCTCCATTACATTACACTCAGTAACTGTATTTATTATGTTAAAGTCTGCAAAAAAAGAAGGCTCCATAGCCCTTAGAGCCAATGCACTACATCTACTTTCTGATGTAATAACTTCTATTGGAGTTATAGTGGGATTAATAATTATAAACTTTACTGGTCTTAAGATTATTGACCCAATAGCTGCAATAGTTGTTGCATTGATAATAATAAAGACCGGCTATGACATTGGAAAAGAATCAATCGCTCAGTTATTAGATAAAAGTCTTAGTACAGAGGAGACAAAATTAATAGGAGAAATAATTGAGAAACATAGTCCGCCTGTGTTAGAGTATCATCATCTTAGAACACGACGGGTAGGTCAAGCTAAACAAGTAGATTTCCACTTGATTTTTCCTACTAGTTATAGTTTATTAGAGGCTCACAATATATCAAATAGCATAGAGTTAGATATTCATCAAAATATTCCAGCTGTCAGAACTACTATTCACTTAGAGCCGGAATCACATTATCATCCATATAAGTATTAGAATATTATATTTACTTAATGACTAAAGATAATTGTAGATATAGCCTCTGTATTTGAAATGAGTATAGAGGTTTATATTTTTGTATAGACTATATATGAAAATACTAGGGACTTATAGAAGATTAAAGTCTAAATATCAAACTGCTATTCTTTTGCTAATCTAATGTTGACAAAAGGTGAAAAAGTATGATTAAATAAAAATAGATTTATTGAAAAATCAATAGTTTTGCTTAGTCATGAATAGTCGTGATTAAGCCCAGACAGTTCGTGACCATCCTGTCTATAAACAAAACTAGGATAAGAACTACGAGTTCGTGTAGTCTTTTTTTGTTTATGGGCATATGCCCTTTTTTTGTTGCCAAAAACATAGGATCGAGGAGAAATAATGTTGAAAAAAATTGGTTTAACAACAACTGTACCTGTGGAAGTCCTTGTTACGGCTGGCTATTCACCGGTAGATTTAAATAATATATTTATAACTTCAGAAGATTATTTAAAATATATAGATATAGCTGAAAGAGATGGATTCCCCAAAAGTTTATGTGCCTGGATTAAAGGAATTTATGGTGCATGTTTAGAGAATGATATAAAAGAAATAGTTGGAGTAGTTGAAGGTGATTGTTCAAATACAAGGGCACTTATCGAAGTGTTACAGCTAAAAGGTATAAAAGTGTATCCTTTCTCATTTCCACATAGTCATAATTTAAAAGATGTAGAGATTGAAATAAGAAAATTTATGAATATATTTAATGTTACTGAAGAAAGCGTTGAGCAAACAAGACAGAGACTAAATAAATTGAGAGAGCTAGCAAAGGAAATAGATGAACTTACTTATTTAGAAAATAAGGTTAATGGCTTTGAAAATCATATATATCAGATAAGCCTTAGTGATTTTAATGGAAATGTAGATAATTTTGAGAACTCCCTTAAAGATGCTATATCAGAGATCAAACAAAGGAAGCCAATAAATAGAAAAGTAAGACTTGGATATATAGGAGTGCCACCTATGACAGGGGATATATATGAGTTCGTTGAAAGTCTAGATGCTCATTTTGTATATAATGAGGTGCAACGAGAATTTGCTTTCCCAAGGGCGATTACTGCAAAAAATATATTTGAGCAATATTATGATTACACATATCCATATAATACTACATTTAGAATAAACGAACTAAAGAAGCAAATAGAGGAAAGAAAAATAGATGCAATTATACACTATACCCAAGCTTTTTGTTATAGAGCTGTTGAGGATATAGTGTTAAAGAAACAGTTAGATATTCCTATTTTAAATATTGAAGGGGATAAACTAAATGTACTAGATGCAAGAACAAAGCTTAGATTAGAAGCCTTTATTGATATGTTATCAGACTTAAAGGAGGCTAATTAATAATGAGAATCTTAGGCATAGATTTAGGTAGTAGAGAAGTTAAAATTGTAGTAATGGAAAAGGATAAGATAGTTATTAAGAAAAAAATAAGTACAATGAAGTTTTATAGGGACTACTGTAGTTTCGATGGCAAGGTTATTGTTGATCTAGGAAAATTAGACATTGGTGAAATTGATAGAGCAGTATCTACAGGCTATGGAAAAAATAATACTAATCTTAAGCTCTTTACTCAAATAAATGAAATAAAGGCTCATGTTTATGGAGCAATGTATCAAACTGGTTTGAAGGATTTTATACTCTTAGATGTTGGTGGACAGGATGTTAAAGTTATAAAAGTAGAAAAGGGCATCACTACAGATTTAGAGCTAAATGAAAAATGTGCTGCATCCTGTGGCAGGTATTTAGAAAACATGGCCAATGTACTTGAAGTATCCTTAGATGAAATGAGTAAGCATTATAAAGATCCGGTAGAGTTAAATTCAACTTGTGCGGTATTTTCTGAGTCAGAGTTGATTGGAAGTATTGCAGAGGGTGTGTCTGTAGAAAAATTATATGCAGGAGTAAATTACTCTTTATATAAAAGGCTCCGGCCACTTTTAAGTAAGTTTAAAGGGAAGCAATTAATTCTAGCTGGTGGAGTAGCTAATAACCTAGCTATAAGAGAATATTTACAGAATGATTATTCAGAAATAATATCGATAGAGGAACCCCAGTTTAATGGTGCAATAGGCTGCTGTTATTATGGGAGTCGATTTTTAAGAGAGGACTAGGAGGAAAGAAATGTTTATATTAAAGACAGAACACCATTTTGATAGTGCCCATTTTCTTCATAATTACGAAGGTAAATGTAGCAATATTCATGGACATAGATGGAACGTAGTTATAGAAGTACAGTCGGAAGCATTGGTAGCAGGTGGTCAATTAGATGGAATGGTTGTAGATTTTGGGGATTTAAAAAGGGATGTAAAGGAAATGGTAGACTATTTTGACCATGCATTAATAATTCAAAGTGGAACTATGAGGGAAGAGACTCTACTTTGTCTTAAGGAAGATGGTTTTACGATAATCGAGGTTGATTTTAGGCCTACAGCAGAAAATTTTTCATTGTTTTTCTATAACTCAATGAAGGACAAAGGCTATAATGTAAAAAGGTCTACTGTTTATGAAACTCCTACTAATAGCGCCACTTATGAAGAAAGTAGAGGTAATTAAAATGAGTTTCAATGTAGTAGAGAAATTTGTAAGTATTAATGGAGAAGGTCGTCGTTGTGGCCAACTTGCAGTATTTATAAGATTTGCTGGTTGTAATTTAAACTGTAGCTATTGTGATACAGCTTGGGCAAATGAAGAGGATGTTTCTTATGAAATAATGTCTATTGAAGAAATATATAAATATATTAAATCTTCAGGAGTTAATAATATAACTTTAACTGGTGGTGAACCACTTTTACAAGAAGGAATAGTAAATTTACTAAAAACACTTTCTAGTGATACAGAGCTTTATATAGAAATTGAAACTAATGGTAGTGTATTAATAGACAAATTTGTTAGTATTAAAAACTGCCCAAGTTTTACTATGGACTATAAGCTCCCTTCGAGTGGGATGGAAAATAAAATGGCTTTGGAGAATTTTAAATATATAAGTAAAAACGATACAATTAAATTTGTTTCTGGAAGTATTGAGGACTTAAACAGGGTAAAGGAGCTAATTGAGGAGTACGATTTAGTAAATAAAACAAATGTCTATATAAGCTCTGTATTTGGAAAAATTGCATTAGATGAAATAGTGGAATTTATGAAAAATAACAATATGAATGGAGTTACATTACAAGTACAGCTTCATAAGATTATCTGGGATCCAGACAAAAGGAGTGTATAGTTATGTCAATTGATTTAAAAGCAATTGAACAACATATAAGAGGTATTTTAATAGCCATAGGAGATAATCCTGACCGGGAAGGTTTAAAAGATACACCAAAAAGGGCAGCTAAAATGTTTGAAGAAGTGTTTAAAGGTATGTGCTATACAAACGATGAAATAGCCCAAATGCATGATACTACATTTGAGGAAGACATATATATACAGGATAATTTTAACGATATAGTGTTTATGAAGGATATAGAAATATTTAGCCATTGTGAGCATCACTTAGCACTTATGTATAACATGAAGGTTGCAATAGCATATATTCCTAACAAAAAGATTATTGGTTTAAGTAAAATGGCAAGGATAGCGGATTTAGTAGGCCGAAGGTTACAATTACAGGAAAGGATTGGTAGTGACATCGCAGAAATCCTACAAAAAATAACGGAATCAGAGGATGTAGCTGTTATTATTCAAGGGGAGCATGGATGTATGACTACTAGAGGAATAGAAAAGCCGGGAAGTAAAACGATAACAATTACAACTAGGGGAAGATTTAATAGTGATCCAGTTTTAAATAATAAGCTTATGATTCTATATACTAAATAAATTAAGGCGGTGAGGGTATGAATAAGGATAAAGCTATAGTTGTGTTTAGTGGTGGACAAGATAGTACAACTTGTTTGTTCTGGGCAAAGAAAAGATATAAAGAGGTTATTGCAGTATCTTTTGACTATAATCAAAAACATAAATTAGAATTGGCATGTGCAAAAGATATATGTAAAAAGCATAATATTGAACATCACATTTTAGATTTGAATTTATTAAATCAGCTGGCACCAAATTCCCTAACTAGACAGGATATAAGTGTGGATAAAAATGCACCTACAGAGGGATTACCTAATTCCTTTGTTGATGGGAGAAATCTTCTATTTTTAACTTTTGTTGGAATATTTGCAAAACAAAGAGATATAAATGCTATCGTTACTGGAGTATCCCAAAGTGATTTTAGCGGTTATCCAGACTGCAGAGATGTGTTTATTAAATCTCTGAATGTGACACTTAACCTTGCAATGGCATATGAGTTTGAAATATTAACACCATTAATGTGGATAAATAAGGAAGAAACATGGAAATTAGCTGATGACTTAGGTGTATTAGATATCGTAAAAGAAGAGACCTTAACCTGCTATAATGGTATAAAGGGTAACGGTTGTGGAGAGTGTCCAGCCTGTAAATTAAGAAAAAATGGATATGTAGACTTTAAGAACAAGTATAAGTAGATACTAGCGCTAATTGTTTAAATGACGATTGGCGTTATCTTTTTATAAAGAGGAAAACAAAGGTAACGTAAAAAATATTATATTTATACTAATTATAAGTAAGATATAAATTTGTCACTAGAAATCTATAAATCAGAAATTAAAGATGGGGGAGAGCATAAAGAATGTTAAAAAGAATTCTCATAGTAATAGTTTGTATACTAGTAGGGTCTATAGGAAACTTTACATACGCAGCAGAAAATATAAATCCTAAGTTTAAAAGTCTTGATAGCATTGAGCGATATATAGTGTCACAATTGAGTGAACGAAATCCGATTAGTGAATTTGATATTATTAGCAGTGATCTAATTTCACAAATTATAGCAGGTGAAAAAGCAGAGTTATTACTAGATACTGTCAATCGTGCAATAGCTAAAAGCCCGTACAATTTATACAGTTATTCAACATTAGAATATGGTTTAGATGGATTTACTGATAGAATAACAGTTAAATATACCATTGGATACATGACAACACCTGAACAGGAAAGAGATCTTGCTGAAGCAGTAAAGAGAGTGTTAAAGGAAATCATAACTGATAACATGAGTGATATTGAAAAAATTAAAGCGGTAAATAATTTTATTGTATTGAATACAGAGTATAATTTGGATTATGCAGGAAATCCATATAGTCCTCACACTGTAATGTTTAAAGGTCAGGGAGTATGTCAAGGGTATCTCTGTTGGCCCACTTAATGTTTGAAGAGCTAGGTATTGATAATATGCTAATTTTAGGTAGTGGGCTAAATGAATCACATCTTTGGAATTTAGTTAAAATATCAGATGAATGGTATCATTTAGATATAACGTGGAATGACCCACTTCCAGATGTAAAGGGCAGAGTTATATATAAGTATTTCCTTAAAGACGATAATTTTATGAGGAATACCCATACTTGGAATGCTGCAGATTATCCTAAGGCTAAGAACTCAAGTTATACACATTTAACAGAATTTAAAAGTAATAAATTAACACCAATCCATAAAATAACCTATGCACCAGATGATACTTATTCAAATTGGGCAAAGATAGAAATAGAGAAAGCTATAACATATGAACTAGTTACACAGAAGATACTAAGTAATTTTACAGCAGACATTACTCGGGAAGAATTTGCAGAGCTATCTTTACAATTGTATAGGATTCTAGGTGGAAAAATTGAAATTAAGGCTAATTCAAACATATTTAAGGATACTCAAAACCTTGCAATTTTGCAAGCATATTCAGTGGGTATAGTAAATGGGATAGGTGACGGTAAGTTTGATCCTAAGGGTAAGATTACAAGGCAACAGATGGCTTGTATGTTAGAAAGAGTACTAACTTCTTTAGAGATTTATCCAGTAGTTACGAAGGAGTATAGATATTTTAGTGATGAGGATGAAATAGCAGACGATGCTAAAAGCTCAGTACAGCTAATGAATAAACTCGGAGTGATTAGTGGAGTAGGCAAAAATATAATTAACCCTAGAGGAAATACATCTAGAGAGCAGGCAATAGCTATGTTAGTAAGATTGTTGGAGCATAATCAGGTTAGTTTTTAAGGACATGTGACTTATGCCTGTCTCTTTTTTTATGTTAATTATGTAGTATTGACTATATGTAGAAGAAGGTATATATTAAATACATAGATAGTTATCTATATTTAAATTTAACTACTTGTTTTACTGGTAATTACTTCTTGGCGGCTAAAGACTGGAATAAAATAAGGCTTAAAAACCTGTGTTTTTTTAATAATAAATGAAACAAAATATTAATAAGAGTATATTAATAAAAAATGACTATTTTTTGAAAATGTTATGTGATAGTAAAATGAATAATTAATTAAGCCTTTGTTGTATTTAGGAAGAGAGGTTATAAATAATGAATAATATTTTTGATGTCAACAAATTAAACCTAACTAAATATTTATTTTTCACTGGAAAAGGTGGAGTAGGCAAAACATCTACGGCATGTGCTACTGCAGTAGCTTTAGCTGACCAAGGAAAAAAAATAATGCTAATTAGTACCGATCCAGCTTCCAACCTACAAGATGTTTTTAATACAAAGCTAAATAATAAAGGAGTTGCCATAAAAGAGGTTCCTGGCTTGGTAGTAGCGAATTTCGATCCAGAGGAAGCTGCTGCGGAGTATAGAGAAAGTGTGATTGGACCATATAGAGGGAAATTGCCAGATGTAGTGTTAAAAAACATGGAAGAACAGCTTTCGGGATCATGTACTGTTGAAATTGCAGCATTTAATGAATTCTCAACCTTTATTACAGATGAAAGCACTGCTATCGAGTATGATCATATTATATTTGATACAGCCCCAACAGGACATACACTAAGAATGCTTCAACTACCTTCAGCATGGAATAACTTTATTAATGAAAATACTCATGGTTCATCCTGCTTAGGTCAACTATCTGGGCTTGAAGATAAAAAAAATATATATAAAAACGCGGTTGAAAACTTATCAGATTCTGAAAAAACCACATTAATTCTTGTATCTAGACCAGAGATATCTCCATTAAAAGAAGCTGAGAGAGCTTCAAAAGAACTTCAGGACATAGGAGTAAATAATCAAGTTTTAATTATTAATGGTGTTCTTGAGGGCCAGGATGATTATCTGTCGACTGCTATTTTTGAAAAACAACATAATGCATTAAGGGATATACCAGAGGCAATTAAGCACCTGGAAACTTTCTATATTCCATTAAGACCTTATAATGTGACAGGAGTAGAAAATGTAAGAGCATTTTTAAATGATAAAACTATCAAAAATACTTCTGAAATTCTAAATTTAGATGTAATACCTAAAGTAAAAGATATAATAGAAGATTTAAATGAGAGTGGAAAAAAAGTAATTTTTACAATGGGTAAAGGTGGGGTTGGTAAAACTACTATAGCAGCGGCTATAGCCCTAGGGCTAGCCAAAAAAGGCAAAAAGGTACATTTAACAACTACAGATCCAGCTGCTCATATACAGTTTGTCTTAGATGAGAGCTACGGAATTACTATTAGTCGAATTGATGAAAAACAAGAGTTTGAAAAGTACAAAGAAGAAGTTTTAATTAAGGCTAGAAAAACTCTTGGTGAACATGACCTAGCTTATATAGAAGAAGATTTAAAATCCCCGTGTACTCAGGAGATTGCTGTATTTAGAGCTTTTGCTAAAATAGTAGAAAGGTCAGAGAATGAAGTTGTAGTAATTGATACGGCACCAACAGGGCATACTTTATTGCTTTTAGATGCAACTCAAAGTTATCATAAAGAAATTGAGCGCTCCCAAGGAGATATACCTGAGTCTGTTAAGAAGCTTTTACCTAGATTGAGAAATGAAAATGAAACAGAGGTTATAATTATAACATTAGCTGAAACAACACCTGTTTATGAAGCATTAAGACTACAAGCTGATTTGAGTCGTGCTCATATTAATAATAAATGGTGGGTGATTAATTCAAGTTTTTATGCAGTAGATACTACAAATACTATTTTAAAAGCAAAGGCAAGCAATGAAATTCAATGGATTAATAAAGTAAATGAAATATCAAATGGTAATTTTGCTATTGTAAAATGGATGCCTGGAGAAGTAAAGCTTTCGAAAATAGAAGACATTATAAACTAAATGGAAAAACTTACATTTAGTGGAACACTGTAAAATAGATGCAGCGAGTACCTGTTTTATAGTGTTTTTTAGTTAGTAGAAGCACATAGGAAATATAGATTTAGACAAACTAAATAATGCTATTGTTTAAAGATAAACTATTTAACGAGATAGGGAGGATATTCAAATGGGTAACAAAATTATTGAAGGATTGTCGGCTATGACTTCGTCATATGAAGAAGTTACTTCAGATATATTAGTTATGGATTTTACAGTTGTAACCGCATGCCTCGTCTGAAAGCCAGATGATAGAAAGAGTGAATGGGTGCTAGTAGACACGGGACTAGAAAATTCAGCAAATCTTATAATAGAGACTGCTGAAAACGATTAGGAAAAAATAGTCGACCTCAAGCAATTATTCTTACCCATGGCTATTTCGATCATGTTGGTTCAGTTATTAAACTCTGTATTTTATGGGATGTTCCAGTGTATATCCACAAGTTAGAAATGCCATATGTTACAGGTAAGAGAGACTATCCATTAGCAGACCCTACTGTTGATGAGGGCATGGTTGCAAAGTTATCTCCAACCTTCCCACATAGGAGTATAGATATTGGTTTCCAAGCGGTACCTCTACCAGATGATGGCAGTATTCCGGGGATGCCAGGTTGGAAATGGGTGCACACACCTGGGCATACTGTAGGGCATATTTCTTTATTCCGTGAGAAAGATGGTGTTCTTATTGTAGTAGATGCTTTTACAACCACAAAACAGGAGTCTCTATTATCGGTTATACTGCATAGAGAACAGATAAGTGGGCCTCCAAAGTACTTAACTACAGATTGGAATTCAGCAGAATTCTCAATTGAACTCTAAAGAAATTAAAGCCTTCCTTAGTAATACCAAGCCATGTAAAACCAATGAAAGGTGAAGAACTAACACGTCATTTAGATTTGCTGGTCAACCACTTTAATGAAATTGCAAAACCTGAGCAAGGGCGTTTTATAAAATAAATAGCTATAAAGATGCAAAAAATAGTAATGTACATAACTGACACATTACTATTTTTATTTTATTTAATATAATGATAATTTCTATCATAGAAGCTTATTTTGATAGAAATTAAGTAAAAGCAGTATATCGAAGTTTTACTAATATTTTCTTTAAAATAAATTATCCATTAATATACAACAGAAGCCTTTTCTTAACAAATTACTATGTTTGTTTAGCAAATTTATGTTTGTGGTATATTAGATAAATTAAAAAAATTTTTAAATATATAGCATAAATACTAAAATTATGCTAGTATTATAACGTACTACTGAAAATGATAATCATTACGAATTAACCCTGTTGATATGTAATTTATTTGTTTTGTATATTAATGTATGAGAGGAAGATAGTATTGCAGAAATACACATGGCTTAATCCAGTCGTTGAGAAAATCGTTGAAGAGGAATACAACTCGGTAATAGAGTTTATTGAGAATAAAGGTTATAGAATTGTTTACTGTAGTAATCAAGCAGATAAAGTGCAGGAAGATTATCTGAAACATGTGTTGAACACAAAAAATAAGCCAGTATTAGACGCTAGGTGTCCTGCTGTAGTTGAATTAATAAAAAACAAATATCCTCTAGCAAATGATAATATTGCACCTATTTATCCAATACTAATCTCCTGTGCTAAAGAGCTGTATGATATTTATATTAAAGAAAATGAGCAAAACTGTACTTTAACGATTGTCACTCCATGTAGTCAGCTGGTGGACTGTGGAAACATTGTTTTTAGTAATCCCAGAATCGAATTTATTACGTGGAATTTATTTAAGAAGCAGATAGATTATAACAAAAAAAATAATAAATTATCCGCATCCCCTATTCCCCTTGGTTTTTTCGATAGCCTGAATATGAAGATTGAAAAAGTAAGTGGAGAAGCGGAGATAGAAGATATACTTGATAATATTTTTTTAAAAAAATGTAGTAAAGAAGTAGAACTTTGTGAGTTGCTTTTTTGTAAAGATGGTTGCCATAATGGTGATGGTGTATAGATGCGAGGTGAGAAGAGTTGAAAAAAATTAAGGGGCTTTACATTCCGGCTATTATGATTTTGTTTTGGATTATAGGGTCAAACTTTCAAGTATTGAATCCATATATTATCCCAACGCCTATAAGAACACTGCAAGTTGCAATGAAGGTTTTACAAAATGGAATGTTACTTAGACATATACTAGCAAGTTTAAACAGAGTGTTTTTAGGTTTTCTAATAGCCTTCTGTTTAGCATTTCCTTCAGGAATAGCACTTGGAATGAGAAATAGACTGATTGACTATTTTAATCCTACTCTCGAATTTATAAGACATGTACCACCACTTGCTACTGTTCCTATGCTTATACTCTGGTTTGGTATAGGAGAAAAATCAAAAATTGTTATTATTGTGCTAGCTTCGTTTTTCCCTATTTTCTTAAACACATTAAATGGTGTTTTAAATTGTGATAAAAAGTTACTAGAAGTAGGGGATTCCTTTGGATTAACAGGCTTTGAAAAGTTTTGTAAAATTATTTTTCCAGCTACATTACCATATATTTTTATTGGTATAAGGCTAGGTCTTGGGTATAGTTGGAGAGCTTTAATTGGAGCGGAGCTAGTTGCTGCTTCTTCTGGTATTGGATATATGATCTTAGATGCTCAGCAATTATCGAGAACAGATGTAGTTTTAGTTGGAATATTTACTATCGGAATATTAGGTTCTTTAATAGACCTTATAGTAATTAAAATAACTGAATCTTTTACCCTATTAAAGGAAGGTGGAAAAAGTCATGGCTGGAATTAAGCTATCAAACTTAAGTAAACAATTCTCAATAGGGGCTGAAACTATACACGCATTAAAAAATATAGATTTACATATTCTTGATGGTAGCTTTACTACAATTGTTGGTAAAAGCGGTTGTGGAAAAACAACTCTGCTAAGGTTATTGAGTGGACTAGAAAAACAATCAGCGGGGGAAATAGAATTTACATTTACTAATAACGATAATAGGGCCGAAAAAAGGCCAGTCGGAATAGTTTTTCAAGAGTCTAGATTATTTCCTTGGCTAACGGTTAAGGAAAACATGGCTTTTCCATTGTTTAAGCTTAAGAATAAATTAGAGATTGAAAAAACCGTAGACAAATATTTGCACATTATGGGATTGAAGAAATTTAAAGACGCATATCCATCTCAAATTTCTGGTGGGATGGCTCAAAGGACAGCTGTTGGGCGTACTTTGTGTTATAATCCGGATATTATATTAATGGATGAGCCTTTTGCTGCATTAGATTATTTTACCCGAAAAAATCTCCAGGAGGAAATGGTTAATATATTTCTTGCACAACATAAAACAATAGTTTTTGTTACTCATAACGTGGAGGAAGCAGTTTACTTAGGGGAAAAAGTTATAGTCTTCAATGAAGGGGAGGTGGTTATGGAGCGTTCTGTACCTTTATCTTATCCAAGACAGAGTGGCGTAGAATTTATTAACATACAGGAGGAAATTCTTAATGCTATTACTGGAAAACAAACACAAAGTCTTTATACATTATAATTTTGGGAGGTATTTAAATGAATATTATAAGAAAAAATAAAAAAGTGTTTAGCATTATACTAGCAAGTATTATGGTATCATTGATTTTAAGTGGTTGTAGTAATAAACAACAAACAACCACCCAAAATAATGAACAAGTTAATCAAATAAACTTAACTTACGTGAAGGCCCCACTTAATGTACCTTCGATAATACAAAAGAATCAACAATTATTTGATAATGAATTCAATAAAGATAATATTAAAGTTAACCTACTAGAAATTACATCTGGCCCAGATCAAACTCAAGCATTAGCAGCAGGTGAGTTAGATTTTCTAAATGCCGTTGGTGGAACTTCTGTAATCTTAGCAGCGGCTAATGGAGTAGATCTAAAAATATTGAGTATTTACAGTAGAGCCCCTAAGGCATTTATGATTTTGACAAATTCAGATGAAATCAAAAATCCCGCAGACTTAAAAGGAAAGAAAGTAGGCGGTCCAAAAGGGACTGTTTTACATCAACTCTTAATAACTGCCTTAGATGTAAATAATTTAAGTCAGGATGAGGTAGAATACATAGCTATGGATATTCCTAGTGCTTTAGCAGCATTAACGAATGGTAGTATCGATGCAGCCCTTTTAGCTGGGCCAGCTGCCTTAAATGCGATAAAGGCCGGTGCAAAAACTGTTACAACTGGCGAAGGATTAGTAGAAGGAACAATTGTAGTTTCAGTTAGAGGCGAGTTTTTAAACAAATACCCTGACTTGGTCAAGAGATTTTCTAAAATACATCAAGAAAGTCTAGAATTTATTCACAATAATTTAGATGAAGCGTATAGAATAACTGCAGAAGAAACAGGATTGACTATTGATGATGTAAAAATGATGTATGAATGGTATGATTTTGATCCAACTATAAAACCATCAGATATTGAAGAATTAAAAACAACACAGAATTTCCTAAAATCTAATGGCATGTTAGACAATACTATTAATATAGAAGATTTAATAGTTAATATAAAGTAAAAAATTAATGTTAAAAAATTGCTTAATAATGTAGATAAAAAACTTTAAACTTTTCGAATTATCATAGTAAAAATAAGGATAGGTAAATTTTCCTATCCTTATTTTTATTGGGAGAAAACTATGTAAAAGATATAAAGGTGATTATAAATAAAAAAATTGCGGTATATATTAGACTAATGAGATATACATAATAATTAAAGAAAACATGCGCTTAGTAGAAAAAAAGTATAAAACTGCAGAAAAATCAATAGCATCTCATAAGGTACAAATACATATAGGAGGTATTGGTAATATGGAAAACGCAATGTTTTGTTATCAATGTGAGCAAACACTTGGTGGAAAGGGCTGAACTAGAAGTGGTGTATGTGGTAAAACTCCAGAAATAGCAAATTTACAAGATTTACTAATCTATCAATTAAAGGGTATTTCTTGCTACGCTAAAGAACTCATTTTTAATAAACAATTAATTGATAAAGAAGTTGTTGAATTCGTAGAAAATTCTCTATTTACGACTCTTACAAATGTAAACTTTGATGTTGAATCACATCTAAATTTACTAGAGGAATCGCAAAAAATAAAGCAAAAGCTTAGAGACCAAGCACCTGAAGGACATTATCCAGAGTGCGCCACATATAACCTAAGTGGAACAAAGGATGAAATGCTAAGGGATGCCGTGAAGGCAGGAATTATGTATGATCAAAGTTTAGATGCTGATATAAGGTCTTTGAGATCCACCATATTATTTGGTCTAAAGGGTATAAGTGCCTATGGTCATCAGGCAAGATTTATAAATTATAATAGCAATTTAGTTGATAATTTCTACTTCTTAGGGTTAGAAGCAACAACAAATGATGCTTTAACTGTAGAGGATTTGATTAAGATAACAATGAGAACTGGAGAGATGAGTGTAGAAGTGATGAAAACACTAGACGATGCAAATACCACTACTTATAGTCATCCATCCCCACAAAAAGTAAATGTAAATATAAAAAAAGGGCCATTTATTATAATATCAGGTCATGATCTAAGGGATTTAGAAATGTTACTTGAGCAAACAGAGGGCAAAGGTATAAATATCTATACTCATGGAGAAATGCTCCCTGCCCATGGATATCCATCACTTAATAAGTATAAACATCTTGTAGGGAACTTTGGTACTGCTTGGCAGAATCAACAAAAGGAGTTTGACAATATACCAGGATGTATATTAATGACTACAAATTGTTTAATGAAACCTAGGGACACTTATAAAGATAGGATATTTACTACAAATGTTGTAGGTTGGGACGGAGTAAGGCATGTGAATCTTAAGGAAGATGGAACTAAGGATTTTAGTGAAATAATAAATAAGTCTTTAGAGCTAGGAGGATATAAAGAGGACGTAGAGGAAAAGGAAATATTAGTAGGTTTTGGCCATAACTCCACTTTGTCGCGGGCAGGAGCTATCGTAGAGGCGGTGAAAGAAGGGAAATTAAGACACTTTTTCCTAATTGGTGGATGTGATGGAGCGAAGCCAGGTAGAAACTATTATACTGAATTTGCAGAAAAAATACCTCAAGACTGTGTGATTTTAACACTGGCCTGTGGTAAATATAGATTTAATAATTTAGATTTTGGGACAGTAGCGGGATTACCTAGGTTATTAGATATTGGTCAATGTAATGATGCGTATTCTGCAGTTAAGATTGCAACAACATTAGCTGATGCTTTTGAAACAGATGTTAATTCTTTACCTCTTACAATTGTACTATCCTGGTATGAACAAAAGGCGGTTGCAGACTTACTAGCCCTACTATCACTAGGCATAAAAGATATGTATATAGGACCTAGCCTTCCGGCATTTTTATCTCCTAATGTACTACAGTATTTAGTTGACATTTTTAATATCACACCAATTAGTACAGCCGATGAGGATTTAAGGAATTCATTAAAACAGGTAAACTAATTTGGGTTAACTGTAGGAAAAAAATATTAGATATTTTTAAATAAATGATTAATGAGTATTGTAAGAGTTCTTGAAAAAGTCTAGATACATATAAAAGCTTTATAAAAAATTGTTCAGGAGGGATTGTATATGTTCAATGCTATAGATATTATGACAACTCCAGTTATTAGCGCTAGATCTGATAATACTCTTCAAGAGGTAGTACAAATATTGGCAGAAAAAAGAATAAGTGGGCTTCCTGTTGTCGACTCTGAGAACAAATTAGTAGGTGTGATATCAGAAAAAGATATTGTTGATTATTCAAGCCAGTTGCATTCGATACGGTTGATAAACTCCTCTGCCTGGATATCACCTCATTTAGATATTTCAATGATTGCATCATATAAAAAGGGAGTTGAGCTACTTGCTTCAACAATTGTTGAGAAAGTTATGACAAAAAATGTAGTGAGCGCAAAAGAGAACACTTCAGGTGAGGAAATAGTGAGATTGATGAAGAAAAAAAACGTAAATCGTGTACCAATCACAGATGATGATGGAATTCTTATTGGTATAATAACTAGGGCAGATCTTATAAATTACTTTGCATCAATGGAAAGCGCTACTTCATATTAATGAATTAACATACCTTAAATATTAAATATTTATATAATTGAAATTTTTTATGGGGGTTTCATTCGGAGTTTTTTCTGATTTGAGGCCCCCTTCCCATTCATGGATAGCTTGTAATTAGATATATGCATGTGTAGCATACGTGGTATAATATACCTAATAAAAAATAAGATAAGTATAACAATATTAATAAACTAGAATTTAAAAATATTTACTATCAAAACTCCACAATTTATTGAAAGGAATGAAATAATGAAAAGGGTCATTTTTCTTGTTGACATGAATGCATTTTTTATATCTTGTGAAATGACAAGATATCCTGAGCTAGTTGGTGTACCTGCAGCAGTGGCGGGGGATCCAAAGAAACGCACAGGGATTATTTTGGCTGCAAATTATGAAGCAAGAAAATTCGGAGTGAAAACTGCTATGACTCTTCACGAAGCCCTTAAGTGTTGTCCACACATGAAGTTAGTTCATCCTGATCATAAGTTCTATTCACAAAAATCCAATGAGGTTTTTGAGATTCTATCTGACTATACTCCAGTTTTAGAGAAGAATAGCATTGATGAGGCCTGGTTAGACATGACGGGCTGCGAAGGATTATTTGGAAAACCATTGCAATCAGCTGAAAGAATTATGAATCACTTGAAAAAAGAAGTGGGGTTGCCATGTTCTATTGGGATCTCTGAAAATAAATTTCTATCCAAAATGGCAGCAGAAATGAAAAAGCCCTTAGGAATTACTGAACTTTGGGTTAAAGACATTGAAACAAAACTGTGGCCACTTCCTGTCAGAGAGATTTACGGAATTGGCAAACAGACAGCAGTAAAGCTTAACAACATGGGAATTGAGACAATTGGGGATTTAATAAAACTAGATCAATCTTTTATAATAAAGCATTTTGGAAAATTAGGGTTAGAAATCTATCAAAAAGCTAAAGGGGTAGATTTTGAACCTGTAAAACCTATTTCAGAAACTAATATGAAATCCATAGGTAAATCTATTACGTTAGCTCAGGATATTAGTGAAATTGATATAGCTAAACATGTTCTGAAGAAACTAGCTGAAGAGGTGGGAATGACCGCAAGAAAATATGATAAAAAGGGATCTACGATTCAAATAACAATTAAGTATTCAAATTTTGAAACAATAACACGACAGATTACAGTATCACCCACAAACTTAACTAAACAAATAGCTTCTTATGGAATTAGGTTACTAGAAAAGAATTGGGGATCTAAGTTACCAATTCGACTTTTAGGTATAAGCCTAAGCGGATTTGCAGAGGATGAAAAGCTGGAACAAATTTCTTTATTTGACCTTTGCAAGGAAAAAAAATTATTGAAAAAAGAAGAAAAACTTGAGAAAACTATAGACTCTATTAGGAATAAATATGGTAATTCAAAAATTAGTAGAGCTATATTTATAAAAGACAAATGAAACCTTAAGTTAAAATATATCAGCTTTTAACCGTGTCAACGGACTTTAGCTGTTTTTTTCATTTATACCTATGAAAATAAGAGTTCTACATAAAATAGAATTCGCAGAGTTATACTATTAATGAGACGATAGGATTTATATAGGTTGACAAGAAACTTTACTAGAAATACAAGGAAAGATATTATATAAATTTGAGACTAAGGGGTGGGCAAATGAGTAATACAGCAATAGCTTTAATTTTTAAATTTGGTATGACTTTAATTGCAGCATGGATAACTTTAGGACTTATGAACGGTAACCCCTTATTATGGATTGCAATTATAGCCCTGGTGGGAACCGCAGCAAATTATATATTTGGAGATTTAGTTGTATTACCTAATCAAAGTAATCTAGTGGCATCCCTAGGTGATGGGATTCTAGCGGCAGTGCTTGCTTATATTGTAGCTATGTTCATAAGTAACTTTAATACTACTTTTAGTGCATTGGCTATTTATGCAGCAATTGTGGCAGTGTCAGAATTTTATTTTCATATATTCATACAGAATGATGATAAAGTTACACCAAAGTAATAATCAGTATCTGAACTAAACCATTATTATCGTAGTTTTTCAAAAAAACTTAAAAGAAAGTTTAAAAAGGGTTCTACTTTGATAATGTATTTACTACAAAACATTTATCAAAGGAGGAACCCTTTATTGTGTAAATGTATTTATTTGAGGATGAAATTTTTAATAAAGCTCATTTAAAGGAAATTTAAATGTTAATGTAGTATTATATAATGACTTATACTAATTTAGTTAAAAACTAGATTAGACATAGAATCGGATATTATTAACATATTAGTTAATTTAAAAAGGGATATCAAGAGATGTCGTTTAAAACAGCAAGAGTAATTATGAGAGATGATAATGGATATAACTAAAAAGATAACAAGTGGAATACTATTTCAGGCTTTAGAATCTTTGTATTATACGGTTATTACTATGATCAGCTCACTGGACATTACAATCGATATTTTTTTCAAGAAAAGTTAAAACGCCTTGACGTTGAAAGAAATTTGCCAATATCGATTGTAATGGTTGATGTAAATGAACTAAAGCTTACAAATGATGCATTTGGTAATGAAGTTGGAGATATGCTACTGAAAAGTATTTCAGAACAATTAAAGTTAGGATGCACAAATGATGACATCATTGCTAGAGTTGGTGGAGATGAATTTGTTATATTGCTCCCTAAAACATCATACACAGATACTGAGCGTATTGTAAATAGGATTTATAAAGCTATTGAACAACAGAAAATAAATCAAGTTGTTGTTTCTATTTCTATGGGATGTTAAACCAAAACAACGGCAGAGCAGAATATAAAACGCTTTTATACTCTTTATAACTCTTAAAGTTAGGATAACGAAAATGCACGCTACTTAGCAAGATTTAAAAAATATCTCTATACCATCTTCTTGAAAGAATAAGTGTGGAAATTTTACATATTTTTAAATTTTACAGAAGGTTTATTTAATACTTTAAAAAAATTAATAGTCAGTCAGTAATAAAAGTATTATATGTAAAGAGGTTGATATATATGTATATTAAAAAATTTAAAATATTTAAATGATATTAAACAAAAATACGGAGAATAGAAAAACCTTCGTTGAAAAAACAAAATTCAATAAATTCTGTAGATTTTACAAAGAGAATGAACATTGTGCTAAAAAATGTACTGCTAAAAAATGTACTGAATGTACTGTTAGTTTATTAGACTTCTCAGAAAAGATGAGAATATGGGAAACTGGAATATAGATAACATTACCATACTAGTATCAATAACTTGGATTATAAATGAAAATCCTTAAATCGCTGAATATAATATGTAAAGATATAAGTCAAGTGAAAGAGCCAGGAGTCGTACTATCAAGGGAGTAATGTAAAAATATGAAAAAACGTCAAAGATTGATAGGAAATATAAAGATTGAGAGGAAAAATATATGAATAAAAATAAACATATTATACCGATCTTATTTACTTTACTATTACTACTATTTCCTCTGATATTGTGGCATTTAGGCGAAACACAGGAGCTAAATGTAGTAATTATAGATAAGACTGTGCCGGATAATACCTATCGAGAACACAAAGCCTTAGTTTGGTTGCTAAGTAATCAGAAAATTACAAAGCCTAAATCTGGTGAATTTTATCAAAAACATGAAGACTATTATGGTTATTTTCCGGATCAGGAACAGGAGAACAGAATTAGAAAGCTTCAAATTGAAGATCAAAAGTTTGATCTTATATACGTAGCCGACACTTACGGAGTCTATGAGGAAGACATTGAGGGACAAAATATAGCTGGAAAGCGATCTGAGCTAATTTACGGTGGAATCAACATGAATGAAGTTGAAATTCTGAGAAGAGCAGCCTACAAGGGAACCATTGTAGTTGCAGAATTCAATACATTTGGAAGTCCAACTGGTACTGAGGCTAAGGAAGCTCTTTATGACTTGTTGGGTTTAAGGTGGACGGGTTGGATTGGACGATATTTCCAGGATTTATCCCCTGACGGGGAAGTCCCTGACTGGGCTGTGTCAAATTATGAGTCTCAGCAAGGTAGACCTTGGTCCTATTATAGTGGCGGATTTATATTCGTAAGTAGTGATGATAAGGTAGTCGTAATAAAAGAAGAAGATAACGAAAAACAAGGGGTGGATTTTTGCTGGACAACAGAGGGAGAAGATTTTATTGGTAAATCTGGAAGTTATCCTTATCACTATTGGTTTGATATTATCGAACCAGCGGGTACTAGTACAGTATTAGCAGAATACGATCTAAGTCTCACAGAATCAGGCAAGAAAAAACTGGAGGCTGAAGGGATACCTCAAGTATTTCCTGCAGTGATTCAAAATAATACAGGCTTATATTCCACCTACTATTTTGCTGGAGATTATGCAGACAATGAAAATACACCCGCTTTTTACAAAGTTGCAGGTTTGACAACATTTATGGAAAAAACTATTCTAGGTAAGACAGATGCTTTTTTTTGGAAGGCATATGTGCCATTAGTTAAAAAAATAATTGCTGAGGCTAGTCTAGGCCCTAGTGAAAGAGATATACCAAAAGGTTTTATATTGCCTAGTGAGAGGGAAAAAGATGAGCAAGAAGGAACAAAGCTAGTATCTAGAACCCATGGAGAACATCTACAAATCTTTAATAATGGGCAATGGCAAGATTTTTTTGTCAAAGGTGTGAACTTAGGCATCGCACTTCCTGGTAGATGGTTCACAAATTTTCCTAAACAAGAGTCTCTATATTTGGAATGGTTCGAAGATATTGGGAAGATGAATGTCAATACCATACGTGTATATACTTTGATGGATCCTTCTTTTTACAGGGCACTACTTAGATATAACGTACAGCATGCAGAATCGCCTATTTGGCTTTTGCAAGAAATTTGGCCAGAAGAGCATCCACCAGGGAATGACTATCTAAGAGAAGCTTACACTAAAGAATTTTTTAAAGAAATCGAGCATACGATTGACGCAGTACACGGAAATATACAAATTCCTCATCGTAGTGATAGAGCATATGGTCGGTATGATGCAGATGTATCCCCATATATTTTAGGATTTTTGGTGGGACGTGAGCTAGAGCCAGAAGAAGTGATTGCCACTGATGAAAACAATAATGTAACAGCTTTTGAGGGTAAATACCTTGTTATTTCTGAAGGAAGCCCGACGGAGGTGTGGTTGGCTAAAAGTTGTGAACATGTCTTAGCATACCAGGATGAGGTCTATGGTTGGCAGCATCCTGTGGCATTTGTCAGCTGGCCGACACTAGATGTTATGGAACATGATGGGGAGTGGAATGAAGCCGGGGATAAACAACTGGAGTATAACGATAGAGTATCCATCGACATAAGACATTTTTTTATGGGAGCAAGAATGAAAGCAGGCTTTTTTGGAGCCTACCATATTTATCCGAATTATCCGGATTTTATGAACAATACCTTGGGCTACTCTAATTATACTGATGATAAAGGTGTGTTTCGTTATGGTGGGTATTTAAGGCATTTCATGGAGCATCATGCGGGATATCCTGCGTTAGTAGCTGAATTTGGGTTAGCTACTGGTATGGGTAATGCTCATGAAAACCCAGATGGTTATAATCATGGGGGAATGACAGAAGAGGAACAGGGTTATGGTGTTGTTAGAATGATGGAAGCGATTCATCGTGAAGGATATGCTGGCGGCGTCATATTTGAATGGATGGATGAATGGGCTAAGAAAACCTGGACGACAGAAGCTTTTATGGTACCTTATGAACACAATGTTTTTTGGCACAATACTATTGATCCTGAGCAAAATTACGGAATTTTGGCTATGGAAGCCATCAGACCAGAAAAACCGCAAGCAGTTTTGCGAGGCAATAGAATACTGCAGCGATTAGAACTATCAGGGAACGAGTCCTACCTATACTTAAGTTTGTACACTGATGGGCCATTAGACCTAGAGAAGCAACAGTTACTTATTGGTTTGGATACATATGACGCAAAAAAAGGAATACGTAAATATAGAGAAAACATTGACCTCAGAGCTCCTTCTGGCTTGGAGTTTCTGGTGACCTTAGCAGGCAAAAAAGGCAGTTTAGAAGTTATTCCAGAATATAACATAGAACGGTACAACTTTGCCTCAGTTCCGAATAGTCAAGGACCCTTTGAAACTATGAACCCAATTATCAATAGCCAACGAGTGACGAAAGATGGAAGGAAGATTGATCAGATTCGAGAAGAAGCAAGTCTATTGAGGCAGGGACCATGGTTTGGTCAGTCAAATCATTGGTATCAAGAGGAGAATGTTATTTACATTCGAATACCATGGGGGAGATTGAACGTTACTGATCCTACTACTTACCAGGTACTAGACGATCCCCGTGAATTTTTTGATTACCCACCTAGAGATACTTTTAAAACAGCAGTTACAGAAGGATTCCGTGTTACAACACTCCTATTGAATAAGGAAGATGATCTGGTTGATATGCTACCCAGTACATTCGATGTTGAACCGGAGCCGTTCAAATGGGAAAGTTGGAGTGAGCCTAGGTATAAAAAACGTTTGAAAGAAAGCTATTATATTTTACAACGTTATTTTGAAAATATGAAAAGAATTAGAAAGGAGTAGGAATGTGGATAAGAATCTTATATGGATAGCACTCATCAGTATTTACTTACTACTTCTTATTAATGGGCTCATTTTTTGGGTAACCATTCTTATAAAAAGAAAGGAAGTACAGCGGGAAAAGGCTTATAAAAAAATGTATGACTCATTAGAACCAGACGTAATAAATTATTTGAAACTACAGGATTTGGAGCATAATGACCTTCTATATGACGGCAGTGAATTAAAAACCGATGTGATAATAAATTTAATTAATACAAATGCCCAGTCCACTTTGATCACTGCTCGTCAAGCATTTGAGGATTTAGGGTATGTTGATGGGGTAATTGAAAAAGCGGAGAAAAAGCTAACACTGAACAAAATTAAACAATTGGGAGTAATGGGTTCACCGAAAGCTTTTCCAATACTTAGAAAAGGAACGGTAAAGGATGATTTTGAAGTTGTCTACCAAAGCTGCTATGCCCTTTCCTTACTTCCGATGGGGGAGCAAGAGGCCGAAGAGTATATAACAGTGTTGCAACATACCAATATTTTACGTGATCGAATGATTGAGATGATAAAAAACCTTTCATTAAGTATAGAAGTTTACTGGAGATTATTATTATCACAAAAGACTGAGCTGGGAAAAGTTGTATTGCTCAGGGCATTGGAGGATCGATTTCATAAAGCAGATCCCAAAATAATGGATGCCGTGGCAGATTTCTTGAAAGATCCTCAAAGTTCAAAAGAGATTCGAATTGCGTCAGTAGTAGCATTGGCAGCTACGCAAAATGAGAATTATGAGCAAATACTACTGAATCATTATCGACGTGAGGAGGCTTGGGAAGTACGAGCCGCTGTTGCAAAGGTACTTAATAAATACACGGAGCATATTTCAAGAGATAAAATCAATATTTTAAAAGAGATGATGTACGATAGTAACTGGTGGGTACGGTTTAATGCAGCGGAAGTATTGGCCCGTAAAGGACTAGCTGGCATTGATGCCCTAGTGGATATTTCACTAAACTCTGAAGATAAAGAGGCCTCGGACTTAGCTTTTTACATACTAGATGCCAATTCTGCTGTCAATGAAAGTTTGGGGATATTCGAGGAGGGAAATAATGACTAATATTCTACAACAAGTAATCTACATCTATACATACTTCCTATTTGGCTACTTTGTAGTGGTAAACACCATGTATGTTAGTTTGATTGCACTTTCCTGGAGTAGGTTGAATGAGTTTATAAAAATTGTCAGGGCAGATCAGACTGCATTTAGTGGTTACACAAAGCCTGTCTCATTGTTGGTACCAGCCTATAATGAGGTGACAACCATAGTAGACAATATTCAATCGTTGCTGGATTTGGATTATCCCCAGTTTGAAGTGGTGGTTATAAATGACGGATCAAAAGATGATACATTAAAAGAAGTAATTCGTCACTTTGGGCTACGAAAGATTAACTTTGAAGTAAATTCAAATATACCCTGTGAAGAAATTCGAGGAATCTATTCATCTTTTCAAAGACCAGAGCTAGTGGTCATAGATAAAGCTAATGGAGGAAAAGCAGATGCCTTAAATGCTGGAATCAATGTTTCGCGTTACCCCCTGTTTTGCGCTGTAGATGCTGACAGTATCATTGAAAAAGATGCTTTATTCCGTTTAGTAAAGTCTTTTTTGAAATATTCTGATACCATTGCAGTGGGTGGGATAGTTCGCATTGCCAATGGGTGTCATATCCATGAGGGATCAGTGAGAGCGGTAGGTATTCCAAAAAAATTAATCGAAAAGTTTCAAATCATAGAGTATTTCCGTGCATTTCTAACAAGCCGAGTTGGCTGGCAAAGAGTTAACGCATTGCTGATTATCTCCGGAGCCTTTGGTCTTTTTAGTAAAAATGCTGTGGTTGAAGTGGGAGGATATCGAAAAACCATAGGGGAAGACATGGAACTCACAGTGAGGATGCATGAACATTTTCGTAGATTAAAGAAAGCCTATCGAATTGATTTTGTTTCGGATGCTGTCTGCTGGACTCAGGCTCCGGATAACTTAAAAGATTTAAGGGGACAGCGTATTCGTTGGCATCGGGGACTGGCAGATGCTCTGCTAAAGAACATAAAAATGCTGTTTAATCCTAGATATGGAACTGTAGGAATGCTGGCCATGCCGTATTTTTTCTTTGTAGAACTATTAGGTCCAGTAATTGAACTCATTGGCTATGTGATTATGGCCATAGGGTTTTTCCATGGGTCTACATCTTTAGACATGATTTATATTTTTCTGATGGCGTATTTATTTGGAATCTTTTTTTCTTTTTCTGGCATTTTTATGGAAGAGCTGGCTTACCGAAGATACAATGGAATTGGGGATATAGTAGTCTTATTTGGGGTTAGCCTGATAGAACAGTTTATTTACAGGCAGCTAACAGTAGTCTGGCGTGTAAGCGCTTTTTTCAACTACAAAAAAAGTAGCAAGCGTTGGGGAACTATTGATAGAAAACACTTTAATAATAAAAATATATAAACAAAAAATATTAGAATGATAAATTAAAGTACTTAATGAAGAGAGGATGTCGTATAATGTTACTTCGTGAATTATTAGAAGAATTAGTGTTGGCAGAAGAACTGGGCAGTCAGACCTATGAAAAGATTGCTGAGGTTAACGAGGGTGATATAGCTAAAACTACACTGATTTTTGCAAAGGAAGAAAAAAAACATACCAAGGTAATTCAATATCTTTCAGAGGTAATTGAAGGATTGGAAAATCCAGTGCCAGAGGAGGTAGTGTTGCTGCTAAAGAAGAACAGTGGGAAAGGGGAAGACCCTACTTTTGAATTAGAAGGAGCCTCCCGAAAACAACTATTTCAATATGCTTTACAAATCGAAAAAAATAGTATCGAGCTTTATGAAGAAATAGCTCGTCACTATGAACCTGATACAGTTGAGATGAAGGAATTTATTAAACTAGCTAAGGGAGAACGTGCACATATGTATTACATTCTAAAGATACTTCATGACTTAAAGTGAATTATATAAATAGAAACTTGATGAGTTTTGGTATTATCGGGTATCCTGGTAATGAGATTAATGTTTCTTTCATTAGCTTTAAGTATATTTTCTAGGGAAAACAATGCGCTATCGGCAATGTAATAGAAGGTATCAGGGTTTATTTTTAGGTAGTTTTAAAAGGTCTTCTACATCATCTAACTGTTCTTTATTGTAAGTTTTATCGTCCATGTTTTCTGATAAGACTTTAGCATAAACTAAAACTCCATTAGCAGCTAACAAGTATCATCTGTGCCAGTACACTGTAAGGAATCTCAAGAGGACGCCCAAAGTCACTAGCCATATGATTATCGATAATTTGTGGCAAACCCATTTGTTCCAATAAACCGACTAAAAAAGTGGCTTTATCATCAGTATAAGTTTTTATATTTTTAAGATTAATAGACATTTAAGGACCTCCAATGCGTTTATACTACTAGTATTCGACATTAAATTGTAAACTCATTTTTTGCCAATTTTTATTATGATTTAAGCGGAATCTGAGTAATATTGTATTTTTAATAGACTTTTTATTTATTGGGTTGATCATGAGTACTTTTGGTTTTATGCCAGAGCTTGGACATAAGATGGCTGCATATACAGAATTAGTTATATCTATGCTTGGTTTCTATGGTTCAGCTGCAATAATGCTAAATGCTCAATTTAGAAGAGTTTTCTTGCCTGTTGGAAAGCCTTTAGGCATATTTTACAAAAATAGAGATACATATACAAAGGCCGTTGCATAGTTAAACTAAATGAGGGGTTATAAGATACAGGGGTAGATATTCTGAGAAATATCTACCCCTATCTAATTATTGGGATTGTATGAGGACATTCTAAAGGCAATTTAGTTGAGTTTGCAAATATTTACAAGATATGGTATACTTTAAAAGTTAGTTGAGTTAATTAAACAAAAGTTATTGAAAGTAGGATAGTTTTATTACTTTTTGAATAGATATAAACTGCCTAAATGAACTTTTATTGTTGAAGATATAAGGATATCGATGCCTTCCTTATTAATAGAAAGATTTCCATTATAATATATTTTTTTATTTAAGCAAGGAAAAATAAAATTATTAATTATATAAAATGTGAATTTATGAATAACGGGTTATTGCTAACATATAATATTATGTTAGCTTTTTTTGTAGGCATAATCATTCTAAAAACTTAACACTGAAATATTTTATGAGGAGGTGTCTTTATGACACAAAATATATTATTAACACTTATTGGGCTTTTTTTAATAACAGTAATCACAAATATTTTCGCAACATTAAAGAGTATACTACTTGCTAAGAAGATTATGAACCCAGTGTACTTCTTAGTGTTCGCAGATGCAATGATATTTGCAGCAGTTTTTAGCAAAGTTGCTAATTCAGATGGGATAAATTTTGCTATAGCCTATGCTTTAGGAAAAACTTTAGGAGTATTTATAGGAAACAAAATTGAGGAACAGCTTGGACTGGGCATATTAGAGGTAGATTTATTTTTAAGTAATAAAACAAAAATGATAGAAGTAGCAGAAAAACTTAGAGATGAAGGTTACACAGTAAATAATTATTTAGCAAGAGGAAATAATGGAGATAGAAGATATAAAATAGAGGTTGTTATAAGAAGAAAAGAGTTTAAAATACTAGAAGGTATTATGGATGAGTGCGGTGTTACTAACCCAACTTTAAAGATTAAAAATATAAATAAAGTAGAGGGTAAAATGACTATTACGAGAGCGAAAGTAGTTTAATGATATTATTAATATCATTCATAGAAAACTAAAAAATATGTTTACTGATGTATAAGAATAATCAAATCATGCAAAAGTGGATGATGGCTTATATGTAAAAATAAATAATTAATGGCACTGAAATAGGAATACGCAATTTTTGCATATTCCTATCTTAATTAATTTTATAACTTCATTCGAAATCGGTATGAGTAGTCTAAATTAATTAGTTATAGAAAAGAAAAAGTTACTATATAGATTTTTTAAAAAATAACTATATATTTAAGTTAGGTAATTCAAGTTATATTGTATGATTGTAAATATATAGTGTAATAATATTATTATATTTTCAAAAAAATATAAATAATATTAAGGAGAGAGTTAGTATGCAGAGAACCGAAACTATGGATGGTAATCAGGCTGCTGCTTACGCATCTTATGCACTGACTGAGGTCGCGGCAATATATCCGATAACACCATCAACATCAATGGCAGAAGGGGTTGACGAGTGGTCAGCTCATGGAATGAAAAATATCTTTGATCAACCGGTAAAGGTTGTACAGATGCAATCAGAAGCAGGGGCTGTGTCATCAATGAGAGGAGCTCTTCAATCTGGTGCTTTGGCTGCAACATACACATCAGCTCAGGGACTACTTATGATGATCCCAAGTCTTTATAAAATGGCTGGAGAACTTTTACCAGGCGTTCTACATGTTGCTGCAAGATCTGTAGCAACTCATGCATTATCTATTTATGGAGACCATCAAGATGTTATGGCATGCCGCCAAACAGGTGTTGCGTTACTTGCATCTTCAAACGTTCAAGAAGTAATGGATCTAGGAGTGATATCCCATCTATCCGCTATTAGTTCCAGAGTTCCATTTATACACTTTTTCGATGGGTTTAGGACTTCTCATGAATATCAAAAGATAGGTGTTTTAGATTATGATACGATTAAAAGTTTGGTTGATTATAAGGCTATAGAAGAATTTAGAAATAGGGCTTTAAGTCCTGAACATCCTGTGGCTAGAGGGACAACACAAAATCCAGATATATATTTCCAACAAAGAGAAGGAACTAATCCATTCTACAATGCTATACCAGGTATTGTACAGGACTACATGGATAAAGTAGGTAAAGCTACTGGAAGAAATTACAAATTGTTTGAATACTACGGGGCAGAGGATGCCGAACATGTTATTATTGCAATGGGATCAGCTAGTGATACTATATATGAAACTGTAGACTATTTAAATAGCAAGGGAGGAAAGGTGGGAACTATAAGAGTAAGATTATATAGACCGTTTTCTGAAACCCATTTCCTTAACGCTATTCCTAAAACTGTTAAGAGAATAGCTGTATTAGATAGAACTAAAGAATCTGGATCCTTAGCGGAACCGTTATATTTAGACGTACTTAAAGCTTTTAAAGACTATACAGGAAATGCTCCTTTAATTATCGGAGGAAGATACGGTCTTTCATCTAAAGACACAAGGCCTTCACAAATACTATCTGTATTTAATAATCTTAAAGCGGATAAACCTAAAGACGGATTCACTATTGGTATCGTAGATGATGTAACTCATACATCTTTACCTGAAGAAGGTATAATAGATACTACACCTGAGGGCACTATTAGCTGTAGAATTTGGGGTCTTGGTTCTGACGGAACTATTGGAGCTAACAAGACTGCAATTAAGATTTTAGGAGACAATACAGACAAAGAAGTACAAGCATATTTTTCTTACGATAGTAAGAAATCCGGTGGGACAACTATTTCCCATTTAAGATTTGGTCCTAAACCTCTTAGATCACCTTATCTTGTATATAACGCAGACTATGTAGCTTGTCACAATAGTTCATTCATTTATCAATATGATATATTAAAAGGATTAAAAAAGAATGGTACCTTTGTACTTACGTGTACTTGGAGCAAAGATGAACTAGAAGAAAAGCTACCTACTACAATAAAAAAATATATAGCGCAAAACGATATTCAATTTTATACAATCAATGCTATGGCAATTGCTTCAGAGCTTGGCTTAGGAAATAGAATTAATATGATAATGCAAGCAACCTTCTTTAAATTAGCTAATATTATCCCAGTAGAGGATGCATTGAATTATCTTAAAGAATCTATTGAGAAGATGTATGGTAAAAAAGGTCAAACTATTGTTGATATGAATGCAAAAGCTATCGACAAATCAATAGAAAACCTTGTGAAAATTGAAGTGCCTTCTTCTTGGAAGGATGCTAAAGAAGAAAACTTACCGGTAAAAGATGAACCAGATTATGTTAAGAATATTCAAAGGCCAATGGCAAGACATGAGGGTGATGAATTACCTGTTAGTACATTTATAGGTATGGAGGATGGTACTTTCCCACTAGGAACTACTTCCTACGAAAAACGTGGTATAGCTCCAATGATACCAGAATGGCAGATTGATAAATGTATACAATGTGGCAGATGTTCATATATTTGTCCTCATGCAACCATTAGACCTTTCCTATTGAATGAAGAGGAATATGCTAAAAAACCTGATACATTCAAAACTAAGAAGGCTGTTGGAAAAGAAATAGAACATTTACATTACCGTATACAAGTTGCTCCATTAGATTGTACAGGATGTGCTAACTGTGCAGATATATGTCCAGCAAAAGGTAAAGCCTTAATAATGAAACCTAATGAGCAAGAAATTGAAAAAGAGTCCGAAAACTGGGAATTTGCAACAACAGTTACGGATAAGGGTCACTTAGTAGATATTAGCACTGTTAAAGGTAGTCAATTTGTAAGACCCCTATTAGAATTCAATGGAGCTTGTCCTGGTTGCGGAGAAACACCATATATTAAGCTACTTACTCAATTATTCGGAGATAGAATGATGATATCTAATGCAACAGGCTGTTCTTCGATTTGGGGAGCATATGCACCATCCGTAGCTTATACTACTAACGAAGAAGGTAAGGGTCCTGCATGGATTAACCCATTATTTGAAGATGCGGCAGAATTTGGATATGGTATGTACCTTGGTGCAACTCAAATAAGAGAAAAGCTACGTCAATTGATGGAGGAAGCATTAAGTGGTTCAATAGAATCAACTGTAAAAGAAGCATTTAAAGAGTGGATAGACAATATGTACGATGGAGAAGGATCAAAACGTGCTACTAAGAAAATACTTAAGGCATTAGAAAACTACGATTACAAAGGCAATAGTAGTATAGAGGAAATCGTTAGTAAGAAAGACTATCTAATAAAATCATCTTTCTGGGCAATTGGAGGAGATGGATGGTCATATGATATTGACTTTGGTGGAGTAGATCACGTCCTCGCTATGGGAGAAGACGTAAATATATTTGTAATGGATACTGAAATCTATTCAAATACCGGTGGACAAAGCTCTAAATCAACTCCAGTAGCCTCTGTAGCAAAACTAGCTGCAGGTGGAAGAAGAGTTAGAAAGAAAGATTTAGGCCTTATTGCAATGACATATGGTCATGTTTATGTAGCTCAAATCGCTATGGGAGCTGATATGAATCAGACAATTAAAGCTATTAGAGAGGCTGAAAGTTACAAAGGCCCATCTTTAATAATTGCATATTCACCTTGTGTAAGTCATGGTATTAAGACAGGTATGGGAACTAGTATTATGGAATCACAAAGGGCAGTAGAGGCTGGATATTGGCATCTATATAGATTCAATCCTGAACTAAGAGACGAAGGAAAAAATCCATTTGTTCTTGATTCTAAAGAACCTAGTGGCAGTTTTAAAGATTTCATTAACGGAGAGATAAGATACTCACAACTTAAAAACGTATTCCCAGAAATTGCAGATAAAATGTACGATACTGCTGAACAACATGCAATTGAAAGATATAGAAGATATAAGAACTTAGCAGAAAATGGATTGTTTTAGTTAATAATAGGGAGGGCATTAGCTCTCCCTTAATTATTTTTTTATTCTATAGGAAATTATAAAATTAAAAATCTGTGGATAACATATGGTATGATTGAGATATGAATAGAAAAAAGATAACAGTTAAAGAGATATTGGTAGATAGATATGAGGACTTTAAAAACACATACTGGTCTAGAGTTCCTAAGGTTATGAGAGAACATATAGATGATCTAGTAAATAAGGCTATAAATTGTAGCGATGTTAAAAATGGATATGCCGAATATATATGTGAGGATTGTTTTAGTGTAACGAAAGTACCATTTACATGTAAAAGCAAGTTTTGCAATAAATGCGGAAGAGTATATACACTAAAATGGGCTGAAAAGCAGCAACAGAACATGTTAAGGGTAGGGCATAGACATAGTGTATTTACAATGCCTAAGGAACTGAGAAACTTCTTTTATGCAAGGAGAGAATTATTAAAAGAATTGCAGGATGCAGTATACAACGTAATTTCATATTGGTATAAAAATAATAGGAAATGTGATTATGAAGTAGGTATAATAGCTGTAGTGCACACCTTTGGAAGAGATTTGAAATGGAACCCACATATACATGCATTAGTAACAGAGGGAGCAATAGATAGAAATAATAATTGGTGGAAGAGTGTTGAATATATACCATATCCATTTTTGAAGAAAGCATGGCAGAAGGTGCTACTAGAAATAATTAAGAAATATTTTAATAGTTATGAAACCAGGCAAAATAATAAGTGAGATGTATAAAAGATATCCAAATGGGTTTTATGTTAATGCAAAGAGAAAACTGAATGATACAAGACAAGCAGTAAAGTACATAGGAAGATATCTTGCTAGAGCAAATATAGCAGAATATAGAATAGAGGAATATGATGGAGAAAAGGTTACGTTTTGGTATGAAGATCATAACGATGGAAAAAAAGTAAAGATAACTATGGATGTGTTAGAATTTATAGGAAAAATAACACAACATATAGTACCTAAAGGATTCAAGACAGTAAGAAGATATGGACTGTATTCAAGGAGAAGAAATAAGATATCCAAGGATATAGTGCATCTATATAATTTTATGAAGGAAAAGTCTATAGAAAAATTGCTTAGGGATAAGAGAAAAAGTTTTGAAAAGAAAAAGACCTGGAAAGAGAGGATTATAGAGAATTTCGGAAGAAATCCACTTTTATGTGTAAAATGTACCACTGAAAAAATTTTATGGAGAATATGGCATAAAGACTATGGGGTGATATATGATATAAGAGAATCTAGGGATATGGAGGAAATATTATATGAGCCCATTAGTAGAGCGCCATTACAAAGAAAAGTTGTACAAATATCATTGTTTGAAGTGTAAGTATTTGGAGTGGGCTCCCGCAGATATTGTGGATGAGTTTGCAGATTTGGATACCTACTGTGACGAAGAGTACGACGAAGAACAAAATAAAAATAGAAAAGGTATGCCGATTATGGTATGCCCTAATTGTAATGAGGATTTTTATTATTTTGGTGAACAAAAAGAAGAAAAACACTCATACCTAGAAGAAGATGATGAGTGTATTCCTTTTTAAACACAGTCCCCGTCAGGGGATTTTTTTATTCTATAGGAAATTATAAAATTAAAAATCTGTGGATAACATATGGTATGATTGAGATATGAATAGAAAAAAGATAACAGTTAAAGAGATATTGGTAGATAGATATGAGGACTTTAAAAGCACATACTGGTCTAGAGTTCCTAAGGTTATGAGAGAACATATAGATGATCTAGTAAATAAGGCTATAAATTGTAGCGATGTTAAAAATGGATATGCCGAATATATATGTGAGGATTGCTTTAGTGTAACGAAAGTACCATTTACATGTAAAAGCAAGTTTTGCAATAAATGTGGAAGAGTATATACACTTAAATGGGCTGAAAAGCAGCAACAGAACATGTTAAGGGTAGGGCATAGACATAGTGTATTTACAATGCCTAAGGAACTGAGAAACTTCTTTTATGCAAGGAGAGAATTATTAAAAGAATTGCAGGATGCAGTATACAACGTAATTTCATATTGGTATAAAAATAATAGGAAATGTGATTATGAAGTAGGTATAACCTGACTTCAGAACATAAATTAATAACAAATAATGAGTAAACGTCTAAATTTTAACATTGCTCATTATTTTTTTTATTCATTAACGCTCACGACTTGGCGTGGTGTAAAATATGATGTATAATGTAGTTAGAAGGTTTTTATGGAGGAATAGCATGTATATTAGTAAATCTAAAAGACCAAATGGTAAATATTTTATATCAATTGCTAAGGGGATTAGAGATCCTAAGACTAAGAAATCAAAAAAAATTCAGATTAAAGGTTTTGGTACTCATGATTTAGATTCTAAATCAGGTAAGAAAGCCCTTGCTCAAGCTGAAGCAGAGCTAAAAGAAATGATTAGACTAGATGAAGCTTCTCGAGGGTTTGAAAACTTTGAAGATTTTATTGTATCCTTGTCAAAAGATAAGCTTTCTCTTAATCATAAAAACTTAGGTTATCTTCCATATCTAAAAATCTTTAACCAATTGAAATTGCGGAACTTTTTTTCTAAGATGGTGAGAGATACTAAACTAGATTATTCCTTTAGTGACTTGATGTTCTATCAGGTACTTGGTAGATTATTTAATCCTTCGAGTAAGCTTGAAGTGGCTTCTAGAAAAGAAGATTTCCTATATGATTTTAGTTTTGTGAATAGCGATAACATTTATTCTTCCCTGGATGTTTTTTCTGGCTTTAATAAACATAAATCTAAAGAATTAACAGATGGAGTTCAAATCAAAAAACATGGAAGACCTTTTAGATACCGTTGATTCAGAGGCTAAAAAATATTAGAATATAACATTAAAAACACTTCTGATGAATTGGAACAAAATATAGCTACCTATGATAAAAATTTTGAAATGAATGAAAATAAACTTTTCAAACATTTAAATGATCATATAGAAAAGATTATTCCAGATAGAAATATGTCATTAGCATTTTATGACTGTACAACCTATTACTTTGAGTCTTTTGATGAAGACGGATTTAGAGAAAGAGGTATGAGTAAGGATAATAAAAGAAATGAAACACAAGTTGTTATGGGCTTACTAATAGACACCAATGGGATACCTATTTCTTATAGGCTTTTTAAAGGCAACAAACATGAATTACATACCATGGAAGAAGTCATTGACGATATATTAAATAATTACACCATAAAAGAAATCATAATAGTGGCTGATAGGGGCTTAAATTTAAGGGCTAACTTAGAGATGATTCGAGGTAAAGGGCTTAGTTACATTGTAGGTTCTAAGGGCAGTGCAGTGCCTAAAGATCTAAAAGAGAAGAAATATAATTCATCTTGGAACATAACTTCTAATGCAGAAGCTAAATATAAAAGCGGATATATAACCAGTAAGAGAAAGGTGAGTCAGAATGATGAAACCTATGACGAATTAATCATAAAAAAATATTCAGATATCTACAAAGAACGTGAGATGTATAAACAAGATAAAATGATTGAAAGAGCTAAAAAAAATATAAAGGATTTTACAATTAATGCAACAACCAAATCTAAAAGCAAGTATTATAAAGCAGTTGAAAACCCTAAAGAAAAAATAAATATTGAAATTGATGAGGAAATAATTAAACAAGAGCAAGAAAATTTCGGATATTTTTACATTGTTACAAATAAAGTGGATATGAACCCAGCAGATATAATGGTAGCTTATAAATCTCTATATAAAATTGAAGAATCCTTTAGAATATTAAAAACAAATTTAAAAACAAGACCAGTATATCACTTTAAAGAACGAAGAATTAGGTCGCATTTTTTAATTTGTTATTTAGCCTTAGTAATGCAAAGAATATTAGAGTATAAGTTAGCAGTGAATAAAGTTGAATTATCTACCTATGAAATAATCAATGGACTAGAAGGATTTATAATAGATGAAATTGATTACAAAGTAGACAAATTATATATAATGTCAGACAAATTACTTAATAGTAAAATAAACAAAGACATATTTAAGATTGAAAAGAATGTTCTGCTAAGTAATGAAATCCCCAATATAATTAAAAAGATGTAGTGAACGTAAAACAACAATAAAAAGTGCTGAAACTTCTATAGACAGACGATTACAGCACTTTTTCTTATGAATGATGTTCCAAAGTCAGGAATTATTAAAAGAATTGCAGGATGCAGTATACAACGTAATTTCATATTGGTATAAAAATAATAGGAAATGTGATTATGAAGTAGGTATAATAGCTGTAGTGCACACCTTTGGAAGAGATTTGAAATGGAACCCACATATACATGCATTAGTAACAGAGGGAGCAATATATAGAAATAATAATTGGTGGAAGAGTGTTGAATATATACCATATCCATTTTTGAAGAAAGCATGGCAGAAGGTGCTACTAGAAATAATTAAGAAATATTTTAATAGTTATGAAACCAGGCAGCTAATAAGTGAGATGTATAAAAGATATCCAAATGGGTTTTATGTTAATGCAAAGAGAAAACTGAATGATACAAGACAAGCAGTAAAGTACATAGGAAGATATCTTGCTAGAGCAGGTATAGCAGAATATAGAATAGAGGAATATGATGGAGAAAAGGTTACGTTTTGGTATGAAGATCATAACGATGGAAAAAAAGTAAAGATAACTATGGATGTGTTAGAATTTATAGGAAAAATAACACAACATATAGTACCTAAAGGATTCAAGACAGTAAGAAGATATGGACTGTATTCAAGGAGAAGAAATAAGATATCCAAGGTATAGTTCATCTATATAATTTTATGAAGGAAAAGTCTATAGAAAAATTGCTTAGGGATAAGAGAAAAAGTTTTGAAAAGAAAAAGACCTGGAAAGAGAGGATTATAGAGAATTTTGGAAGAAATCCACTTTTATGTGTAAAATGTACCACTGAAAAAATTTTATGGAGAATATGGCATAAAGACTATGGGGTGATATATGATATAAGAGAATCTAGGGATATGGAGGAAATATTATATGAGCCCATTAGTAGAGCGCCATTACAAAGAAAAGTTGTACAAATATCAATGTTTGAAGTGTAAGTATTTGGAGTGGGCTCCCGCAGATATTGTGGATGAGTTTGCAGATTTGGATACCTACTGTGACGAAGAGTACGACGAAGAACAAAATAAAAATAGAAAAGGTATGTCGATTATGGTATGCCCTAATTGTAATGAGGATTTTTATTATTTTGGTGAACAAAAAGAAGAAAAACACTCATACCTAGAAGAAGATGATGAGTGTATTCCTTTTTAAACACGGTCCCCGTCAGGGGATTTTTTTATTCTATAGGAAATTATAAAATTAAAAATCTGTGGATAACATATGGTATGATTGAGATATGAATAGAAAAAAGATAACAGTTAAAGAGATATTGGTAGATAGATATGAGGACTTTAAAAACACATACTGGTCTAGAGTTCCTAAGGTTATGAGAGAACATATAGATGATCTAGTAAATAAGGCTATAAATTGTAGCGATGTTAAAAATGGATATGCCGAATATATATGTGAGGATTGTTTTAGTGTAACGAAAGTACCATTTACATGTAAAAGCAAGTTTTGCAATAAATGCGGAAGAGTATATACACTAAAATGGGCTGAAAAGCAAAGAACAGAACATGTTAAGGGTAGGGCATAGACATAGTGTATTTACAATGCCTAAGGAACTGAGAAACTTCTTTTATGCAAGGAGAGAATTATTAAAAGAATTGCAGGATGCAGTATACAACGTAATTTCATATTGGTATAAAAATAATAGGAAATGTGATTATGAAGTAGGTATAATAGCTGTAGTGCACACCTTTGGAAGAGATTTGAAATGGAACCCACATATACATGCATTAGTAACAGAGGGAGCAATAGATAGAAATAATAATTGGTGGAAGAGTGTTGAATATATACCATATCCATTTTTGAAGAAAGCATGGCAGAAGGTGCTACTAGAAATAATTAAGAAATATTTTAATAGTTATGAAACCAGGCAGCTAATAAGTGAGATGTATAAAAGATATCCAAATGGGTTTTATGTTAATGCAAAGAGAAAACTGAATGATACAAGACAAGCAGTAAAGTACATAGGAAGATATCTTGCTAGAGCAAATATAGCAGAATATAGAATAGAGGAATATGATGGAGAAAAGGTTACGTTTTGGTATGAAGATCATAACGATGGAAAAAAAGTAAAGATAACTATGGATGTGTTAGAATTTATAGGAAAAATAACACAACATATAGTACCTAAAGGATTCAAGACAGTAAGAAGATATGGACTGTATTCAAGGAGAAGAAATAAGATATCCAAGGATATAGTGCATCTATATAATTTTATGAAGGAAAAGTCTATAGAAAAATTGCTTAGGGATAAGAGAAAAAGTTTTGAAAAGAAAAAGACCTGGAAAGAGAGGATTATAGAGAATTTCGGAAGAAATCCACTTTTATGTGTAAAATGTACCACTGAAAAAATTTTATGGAGAATATGGCATAAAGACTATGGGGTGATATATGATATAAGAGAATCTAGGGATATGGAGGAAATATTATATGAGCCCATTAGTAGAGCGCCATTACAAAGAAAAGTTGTACAAATATCATTGTTTGAAGTGTAAGTATTTGGAGTGGGCTCCCGCAGATATTGTGGATGAGTTTGCAGATTTGGATACCTACTGTGACGAAGAGTACGACGAAGAACAAAATAAAAATAGAAAAGGTATGCCGATTATGGTATGCCCTAATTGTAATGAGGATTTTTATTATTTTGGTGAACAAAAAGAAGAAAAACACTCATACCTAGAAGAAGATGATGAGTGTATTCCTTTTTAAACACAGTCCCCGTCAGGGGATTTTTTTATGATATTAGATCATAAATAATATGTAGAAAAGTTAAAAATATAGATCATAAAGTAAGAAAACAGGATAAGGTATCCTGTTTTCTTACTTAAAGATTATTTTTGATTAGTGTCAACATATTCTTTCGCATTTCTAACTTGAATTTCATCAGGGATATTTACTTGGGATACGGCTTTCATTTCACTTGTATTTGCCCATGCCGCAGTATCATGATTTTCAATAGGCATCGCTTGATGTTTTTCTTTATAATTATTATTTGCCATAGCTTTATTCCTCCACTTTATTATTTAATGCTCTTAGTTATTTTTTGTTTTATTACCCTAGTTTTATTCCTGGCAATAATTATTTTATTTTTAGATAAGAGGCATCAAGTTTAAAGAGAATGATGTAGAATAGGTGTGGAACATTTTCTCTATAGCTAATTAAAATTTTACTACTCATTGTAAATATATTACTATTTGATTGAGTTTAACGAAATAAGTTTCAAAATATTTTAATTGATAGAAACTTGATGTGTTAAAGAATATGTACACATTATTTAAAGATGCAGGAGAAATGTAAAAAGCATTTGGAATGAGCAAATTAAGATTTATTGTATATGTGTGTAGCGTTTATTTTTAGGTTATTTTTAGTTACATTACCTAAGGATTTCTTTAGAATGTGTAAGGAAGATAAAGTTTTAGATATTTTGTTTCAAATATTACAAATATTGTATATTAGTATTTGTTGTTATATAATAATCTAAAAATCAGTTGAAGGAAGTGTTGGTGTGAAAACTGAAAAAACCATTGAACAGAAAATGAAGGAAGCTGAAGAAAAAAGTAAGAATTATTTTAGAGAAGGCCTTAATTGTGCTGAATGTGTTATGCGTAGTTTTATGGATATGCATGACATTAATTTACCAGATGAGATAATTGCGCTTTCTACTGGATTCGGTGGTGGTTTGGGTCATACAAAAAATACTTGTGGTGCTATTACAGGTGCTGTTCTTGCACTCGGTACAATAAAAGGTAGGAGCAATCCCTTTGCACTAGAAACTCCATCTGAACGTGTTAAAGAATTAAAGGGTGTATATGAAGATTTCGGAAAAATGGTTATTGAGATAGAGAATGAATATGGTACTCTTATATGTAGCGAGTTGTCCGATCCCTATGGGGATTTTGAAGGGAAGATACGGAAGAAAAACTGCCAGCAGATTATAGGATACTGTGCAGCCATGTGTACAAAGTATGCTGTTGAGTAATTTTACTGCAGTTATTGCATTTCATTATATTATATATAAGCGTGAATTTAACTAATTATAATATACTTATTAAAATATCTATCAGTATCCTTATGCTATGTCCAAATACCATTAGAAGTAAGGTTTTTTTCTAGGTTAAGTTGCAGTGTAGAGTAAGATTAAGAAAAAGGGATAATCTTTTCCAACGATTAATCAAATCGTTTTGATACAGTCCCTTTTATATTATTCCAGAGCTCTTTTAGCAAACTCAGTATTTACTATATCACTATGAGGTACTCTTTGATTTAATTCACCAGCCTTCGGCCGTTAGGATTGGATTTGGTGCATATGCTTAAATTTCTTTATAAACTACATTAGCTAAAATTTCTAAATCAGCATCTGGAAGTGAGGAGCTAATGATTTAGCAACTTTTTTTGCACTGCGCTCTTCTATCCAAAGTATTGCTTTATAGATCATTTGTAAAGTTTTGAAATATTTCAGTAGAATATACTCTATAAGGAATATATCCACATTCTGCTCCAACTGAAGCTACCACATAACCTTTTCCTTATTTTTCAAGAACTGATGCAGTGGTGAGAATGGGGTAGTGTATTCGTCTGCTTTGTACCACTCAATGTAAGGTCGTATAAAGGCAAGTGTATCCTAGGACCTTTGTAAAAGTCTAAATATAATTAATGTACTATCTAAGCATTAACTTAAACTATATTACTTATGCAGATCTAACTATTCTTCCTTTTCCAAAAGGAATACATAAAGGGGTACCAAATAAAGGATCAGTTGTTATCTCACACTCCATATTAAATACCTGTCGAACAACATCACTTTTAATAATTTCTTCTGGTTTGCCTTGTGCATATATCCTACCATCTTTAATGGCGACAAGATTATGAGAATACCTACAGGCCAGATTTAAGTCATGTAGAACCATAATAATTGTCCGTTGCTCTTTTTCATTAAGTTCAAATAATAAGTCTAATATTTCAATTTGGTGGGTCATATCTAAATATGTAGTAGGCTCATCTAATAGAATTATCTCGGTATTTTGTGCTAGGGTCATGGCAATCCAAGCTCGTTGGCGTTGTCCTCCTGACAGTTCATCGATAGATCTGTGCCTTAGATTTGATAGTTTAGTAACAGAAAGTGCATTTTCGACTTTTTCTTCATCTTCTTTTGTCCATTGCTTTAGCCATGATTGATGAGGATAGCGACCTTGCTTCACCAATTGATAAACGGTTAAACCTTCAGGAGCCGTAGGTGATTGAGGCAAAATGGCTAACTTTTTTGCTATATCTTTAGAAGCTAAAGTGGCAACTTCCTTTCCGTTAAGCATTACAGCCCCAGTCTTTGGCTTCAATAAACGGGCAATTGAACGTAAAAGTGTTGACTTTCCGCATCCATTTCCACCAATAAAAACTGTAATTTCTCCTTTGGGAATCTTTAAGTTTAAATCTTTTATAATCAAAGTATCATTGTATCCTAGTGATAAAGATTTTGTGGCAATTGAATTACTCATCGAAAGTTCCTCCAATAAAATTTATTAAAACTATAAAAATATCTTGCAATTATATTAATGTAAACCTATAATGATTTAAGATAATGATAATTAATTTCATTATACAATTAATATTAAAGAGGAGCAATGTTTTATGAAAAAATTAATCGCTATTTTATGTATTTTTATGCTAGCACTTGGACTAGTAGCTTGCTCACAACCGACAGATACAGCCAATGGAACTAAAGGCGGCTCAGAGGTTGCTGAAGCAATCACTATAGCTGGTGTGTTAGGAGATGTAGAGTTAGAAGGACCTGCTCAAAGAGTTGTTGCTTTAGAATGGACTTATGCTGAGAATTTGTTAGCTGTAGGTGTACAACCTATAGGTGTTACAGATATTCAAAACTATAATAATTGGGTTCAAATTGAAGAAAAGTTTGATGATAATGTTGTTGATGTAGGAACTCGCCAAGAACCTAGTTTAGAAAAAATTGCAGAACTTCAACCGGATTTAATAATTGCAATTAAATTCCGTCATGAAGCAATTAAATCTCAACTTGAATCAATTGCACCAACAGTTTTCTTTGACCCGTATCCAACTGATGAAAACTTCAATCAGTATGATGAGATGGAATCAACCTTCAGAGAAATTGCAAAGGCAGTAGGAAAGAGTAGCGAAGCAGAACAAGTACTTGCAGAATTAGAGGATACATATGTAGAAGCAAAGGCAGCTATTGATAGTGCTAGTTTGACAACGAAGGATGTTATATTAACTCAGGCCTTTAGCGCAAATCAAGCACCTCAAATTCGTTTATTTACGCCAAATGCTCTTGCATCTGTTATTCTTGAAAAAATTGGATTAAATAATGTGCATACTTCTGAGGTATTAGAAATATATGGATTCAGTACAGTGAACGTAGAGGCATTAACAATATATGAAGAGGCAAATTATCTATATGTGGTTCAGGACAACGACAACATATATGAAAATCAATTAAAGGATAATAAGGTTTGGAATGGATTAGAATTCGTTAAGGAAAATCGTACTTTCCCATTGGGTGGAGATGCTTGGCTATTTGGTGGACCGCTATCAGCTAAAGTAGTAGTTGATCGAATTGTTAACATCCTGGTAACTAATTAAACATGGATACTTTACGTAAGAAGTCCCTTATATCTTTTTCAGGGGGCTTCTTATTACTAATCATAGTTAGTTTGGTCCACCTAACTCAAGGTCAAGCAGGATACTCTGTGCAGCAGCTTTTTACTGAAGTATGGATTGAAGGAAGAGTACAGGATATAGTACTTGGTATGCGTTTGCCGCGACTAGCTATAGGTATAATAGCTGGTGGTGCATTAGCAGTAGCAGGTGGTATTCTTCAAACCTTAACCCATAACCCGCTTGCCTCTGCCAGTACCCTTGGAATAAATGCCGGTGCATTTTTTGCAGTTGTTGTGTCTATGGTTTTTTTTCCAACTGCACTTGGTCAATACTCTTTTATTGTAGCGGTAATAGGGGCAGTTTTCGCAACCTTACTTGTTTTAAGTCTTGCAGGTAGAGAGCTGAATCCTGTACGAGTTGCTTTAACAGGAATGATTATTTCACTACTATTTTCATCTATAACTGGGGCGTTACAATTATTGTACGAAAATGAAACCAGTGGTTTGTTTTTATGGGGCTCTGGTACTCTAGTACAACTTAATTGGTCAGGAGTTAAGTTTGCATTCCCATTGGTTTTCATAGCTCTAGTAACATCAATCATGTCAGGAAAGGCATTAGATACCTTCTCTTTAGGAGAAGAGTTAGCAACCTCATTAGGGCAATCTGTTGTTAAAGTTAAGTTGATTGCATGGACCCTTTCAATCATTTTATCGGCCATCACTGTAAGTGTTGTAGGGGCTATAGGATTCATTGGATTAATGGCACCACATATTGTTAGACTAATAGGAATTAAAGGCCATAGGAAATTATTAAGCCATTCGTTTCTATGGGGGAGTGTTTTGTTGATTTCTGCGGATGTAATAGCACGCTTTATTCAACCGACTCAGGAGATTCCCGTAGGAGCGATGACAGCTTTAATTGGTGGACCGTGGTTGATGTATCTAGCATATCGCACAGCAAAAACACAAAAGCGAGGGGATAGAAGTTTAGGGGGGACTAAAAAGCCTATTTCTCTTAGGTGGCTTGTCCCTGTTATCATATCTTTAATTATAGGTGCTATGTATATATCATTTTCATATAACGGAACAACCTGGACACCTGTATCTCAATGGACATCAATGATTATTTGGAATTTCCGTATACCTCGAGTTCTCATTACTTTTATCATTGGAGCAATGTTAGCAATAAGTGGTGTTTTATTGCAAGGAGTATTACGAAATCCTTTAGCAGATTCAAGTATTTTAGGAATTACTTCAATGTCAGGAGCCGGAGCGATGATTTTTCTAGTAATTTTACCATCGATACCAGTAACCTGGATGCCTATAGGTGCTATGTTAGGGGCTATAATAGCTATGCTTATTATTTTTCTTACTTCATGGAAAACTGGATTTCAACCAATTTTACTGGCATTAATTGGGATTTCAGTTTCAGCTTTTGGGTCTGCAATCATTCAGATATTAGTGGTGAAATCCAGGTTGGTTGTAGCTGCCGCTCTTGTATGGTTATCTGGAAGTACTTATGCCAAAGGGTGGAATGACTTGTATCTTGCATCAATTTTATTTATACTTCTAGTACCAGTAGCTATTTACTTTACTCGCCACCTTAATACATTAGCCTTTGGAGATGAAATTGCTACTAGTCATGGTTTGAATGTATCACATACTCGTGCTTGGTCATTAATTATTGGAGTAGTATTGAGTGCATCTGCTGTCTCTATTGTAGGTACTATTGGTTTTATTGGACTACTGGCACCTCACATTGCCAGGAGATTAGTCGGTTACTTCCACTTTCCATTAATGATAGTAAGTATGATGTTAGGAGGATTGTTACTTAGCTTAGCTGACTTTATTGGTAGAGTGATAATAGCACCGAAGGAAATTCCATCAGGTTTGGTAGTGGCTTTAATAGGAGCACCTTATTTACTTTATTTGTTGAGAAAAATAAAGTAATATTAAAGAAATAAAAAAGTATGAAGAGTAGAGTTTACCCCTATATCTTCTTTAAAATAGAAATAGGTCAATGATATTATACCTTCAAAGTAGATAAAGTAATTTAATTAAAATTATTGATCTATTAGGAAGGTATTTTTTCATGTTAAGAAAGTCGAAGGTCAGTAAAGAGGTGAAGATACAAACTTGTGAAGATTACCATATTGAAAAGAAAGGTATCGAAAGGCTCGATCAAGAAGTTGGTTGAAATGCAGATGTACTAGGATGACAGTGTGTGGTATAAAATTACAATTATCCAAAAGAAAAAAGTGTGTAAGGAATTTAGAATAATGGACAAAACGTTCCCATGGTCATGACTCAAAAATGTTATAATTAAATAAAAAAGCTTAAAAAAAGAAAAGAAGGTTTAATAATGGTGTATAAAAATAAGATACTCAATTTCATACTAAACAGTACCTTTGAAACAATTCTGGATCAAATCGATGAAATTCATCCCGTTGACTTTTTAGAAGCTCTTGCAGAATTTGAAGAAGACCCTCTACTCATACTTACGAAATTACCTGATGAATATGTGGGGCTTTTACTTGACTATGCTGAAGACGATGAAAAATTTAAACTGCTTTCACTTTTTTCTGAAAAAAGAAAAGGTCAAATCATTTCAGAGATGTCATCTGATGAACTTGTAGATTTACTTGGCAGTCTTGATGAAGACGATAAAATCAATATTATCAACAATATGAACGTTGATGATGTTCAAGAGGTGAAAGAGCTCCTCTCCTACGATCCTGAATCAGCAGGAGGGATAATGGCTACTGAGTTTATTGCCATTAAGGAATCACTTACTGTTAGTCAAACCATAGAGTATTTACGAACTATGGCACCCGGTTCAGAAACACCATATTACATCTATGTGGTTGATGCGTTTGATGTATTAAAGGGAGTTGTTCCATTAAGAGAGATTATAATTTCTAATCCCAATACACTAGTGAAAGAAATTATGATAGAAAAGATAATAAGTGCACCCGTTGACATGGATCAAGAAGAGGTCAGTAACATTTTTGAAAAATACGGCTTTATGGCAGTGCCTGTAATTGATCATAAAGGCGTGATATTAGGTATTGTAACCGTTGACGATGTGATGGAAATCATGAAAGAAGAATACACAGAAGATATGTTCAGACTTGCTGGTCTTGATGAAGAGGAAAAAATCTCTGGATCTGTTTCAAGCGCTATTAAATCCCGGTTACCATGGTTACTTGTCAACCTTGTCACAGCTATACTTGCAGCTGCAACCGTAAGGCTATTTGAAAATACCATTGCGCAAATAGTTGCTCTAGCGACATTTATGCCTATTGTGGCTGGGATGGGAGGAAATGCTGGGACACAGACACTTACATTGATTATCAGAGGTATTGCGTTAGGAGAATTAAGCTATGAGAACCAAAAGGAAATATTATATAAAGAAATTTTTATTGGCTTAATCAATGGATTCTGCCTTGGTCTGGTGGTTGCTTGTCTAGGGTATTTTTGGGTGGGAAGCATTGCTTTTGGATTTGTCATTGGTTTAGCGATGTTTTTAAATCTGATTGTTGCTACTGTGTCCGGTTACTATGTTCCTGTTATATTAAAAAAAATAGGCATTGACCCAGCATTAGCATCAGCTGTATTTGTTACAACGGTCACAGATGTTTTAGGCTTTTTCTTTTTCTTAGGGCTTGCTACCATTATGATTACTTTTTTAATTTAATCAAGCTAAATTTGGGCACCTGTTAATACTGCTTATCAGTCTTAATGGGTGCCTTTATATTAAATACATCGTCTCTGGATATCTATCTCTTTTATCCAAGCGCCATTAGACCAATATATTTCTGCTACATTAACTAATGCTTCTAAAGCAGCATATGGGAAATGAGGAGCTAGGGGCTGAGCAAACTCTTCAGTACTATGCTCTTCTACCCTAAACATACTTTATATATAGCGTTTGTGAAGCTTCGAATGATTTCTGGGTTTTGGATACTTTGTGGATAATTGCTAACAAATTTTCTACTACTATTGATCACTTAGTAAAGCTTAATAATCCTAGCAATTCAAACGTCATACATGTAGGTTAAGTATTAAATGTACCTGCAAAAACAACGAATTTTGCTCCACCTGTGTCTTCAAACACTGAACATATCGTTAAAGCTGGTTAGACCCTATGGATGATATCGACTTAATATAAAGTTGAAATGACGAAAGTTATTAATGCGAATAACTTTAGTAACCCAAATGTATTGCATGTAGGGTAAAAGTTGATTATTCATGGAAAACCTCAAGAGAATACAAAGATTATGCATACGGTTACTGTAGTTGAGAGTCTATGGTTGATATCACAAAAATATAATGTTTAAGTGGATCATATTATTAAGACAAATAATACAAATAATCCAAATATGCTGTATGTAGGTCAGGAACTGATTTTTAAGCAACGAGGTATAATATGCTAGGAAAAGTATATAGGCAATTAATTAAGAATTTTCACGTTAAGATATTAAATCTAGCTACTTATAAGAACCAAGCATATGTAATGTAGAATAATTTATGATTAAGTTTAAAACAGGAATAGGGATATGGTTACACATATCCCTATTCCTGTTTTTGATTTATCTTATTCAATAGCTTTTTTAGCAAACTCAGTATTTACTATAGTACTATGTGGTACTCTCTTATCTAATTCACGAGCTTCTGTCATAATATCTTGAAGTCTATTTAATCCTTCTACAGTTAGAACTGGGTTAGGTTCCCATGCTCCAAATGATCTATATCTTTCTACCACGTTAGTTAAAATTCCTAGATCAGCATCTTGAAAGTGAGGAGCTAAGGATTTACCAACTTCCTATGCACTATGATCTTCTACCCAAAGCATTGCTTTATAAATAGCATTTGTAAAGCTTTGAATTATTTCTGGATTTTGCTCTATATAGCTTTTTCTACCTGAGTAAACTGTATAAGGAATATATCCAACTGCTGCTCCAACAGAAGCTACAACAAAGCCTTTACCTTCTTTTTCAAGAACTGATGCTGTAGACTCAAAAAATGTCGTATAATTATCCACTTTGTACCACCCGCAATATACCAGTAATTATATTATCTAAAATGATGATCACTATCTGTAAGCTAAGAATAAATAGGTGAAAAGTGTACTAGTTCCTATTTATTATTTAATGTTTTAAGGGCTTTACATTTACAGTCAATCCTAAATGATAGGTTTAAGAGATTTTGCTTGAGAGGGGAATTAGTAGAGTCGAGTAGGTTAAAAACGTACTCGTTACGTAGATGTGAAAAAACTCACATAGAGAAAGCTAAAAGTAAGTAAATCAATTCTCCTATAGACATAACTAAATATTGACAAAATTTGTGTAGACTGATAAATTATACCCATACCCCTTTGGGTATAATTTTCTTTAGGAGGATAAAATTATGCGTCAATGTATTGATACTAAAAAAGTTCAATCTAGGATTAAAAAAATTGAAGGGCAGCTAAGAGCTATTTCAGAAATGGTAGACAAAGATATTCCTTGTGAAGATATTTTAATACAAAGAAATGCAGCTAAAAGTGCGCTTCATAAAGTTGGTCAGGTAGTTTTAGAAGGTCATTTGCAACACTGTGTACGAGATGGTATAGAGCATGGAGATGCAGACAGAACAATCGCTGAGTTTGCCAAAGCCGTAGAGCATTTTTCTAGGATGGGGTAGGTGACAAAATGAATAGGATATTAGACTTATTTAAAGATGAAGAAAAACGTACACCATTATTTCTAATAATATCTTTTACATCATTGCTGATTAGCTTTTTTCGTGTAGGGAATTTTATTTTTGATGGAGCCTGGATAGCAATTATTCTTTGCGGTACTCCTATTATTAAGGGCGCTATTGAGGGGCTTATACATGAATTCGATATTAAGGCAGATGTTTTGGTGTCTATTGCACTTGTTGCCGCAGTTTTTATTGGTGAAATATTCGCTGCAGGTGAAGTTGCTTTTATAATGGCACTTGGTGCATTATTGGAGGAACGTACAGTTGCAAAAGCACGTGCCGGAATTGAGAAACTTGTAAATCTTACACCTCGTACTGTCCGAGTTATTCAAAATGGAGCAGAAAGTATTATACCTGCAGAACAAGTTCAGGTTGGAGATATACTACGGGTACTTGCCGGTGAAACAGTAGGTGTGGATGGTTTCATTATTTCTGGGCAAACATCTATTGACCAATCTGTGATGACAGGAGAATCTTTGCCTGTAGATAAAGGAATTGGAAGCGAAGTTTTCAGTGGAACTGTGAATCAATTTGGAACCTTTGATATGGAAGCCTCCAAAGTGGGAGAAAACAGTTCGTTACAAAGAATGATTAAACTAGTAGAATCTGCTGATGCAAGTAAGGCTAAAATAGTTAGGCTAGCGGATAGATGGGCTACATGGATTGTTGTAATTGCATTAATTTCTGCAGTTGGCACATGGATTATTTCACGGGAAGTTATTCGCGCTGTTACAATTCTTATAGTATTCTGCCCCTGTGCTTTAGTGTTAGCAACGCCTACGGCTATTATAGCTGGTATTGGCAATGCAACAAAATATGGTATTCTTGTTAGGCAAGGAGATGCTCTTGAAAGACTATCAAAGATAAGCAAGATTGTATTTGACAAAACCGGTACCATTACATACGGAAAGCCTGTAGTTGTAGGAGTTCAAAGCTTTAATGATTATATTAGTTCAGAGAAATTATTAGAACTGATAGCTTCTGCTGAACTGCGCTCTGAGCATCCATTGGGTAAAGCAATAGTTTCTCATTTTAGAAATACATCAAATACAGCTCTTCAGGAACCACAAGATTTCACTATGCTTATAGGTCGTGGGGTTAAAGCAGCTGTTTCAAAGGATGTAGTTCTTGCAGGAACTGTTGAACTGCTTCATGAAAACGCTATTGTAATACCAGAAGATATATTGAAAAAAGCTTATACATATAGAAATGACGGTTGTACTATTATCTATGTATCTGTTAATAACTCTGCTATTGGCTTTGTGTCTTTATCTGATACATTACGTAAGGATACCGAAGAAATGGTTAGAAAGCTTCAAGGACTCAATGTAGAAAGCATATTGCTGACAGGAGATAACCCGCAAGCAGCTTCATATATTGCTAAAGCTGCCGGAATTAGAAATATTCACTCGGAATGCTTACCAGAAGATAAGTTGTTAGCAATAGAAGAGTATCAGAAGAATGAGCTGATTTGTATGGTAGGTGATGGAATTAATGATGCGCCTGCTCTAAAAAAAGCCTATGTAGGTGTCGCAATGGGTAGTATAGGTAGTGATATTGTAGTTGATGCAGCGGACATTGTACTAGTCAGTGACGACATAAAATATATCCCTCACTTAATAAGTTTATCTCAGAAAACTATGACAACAATAAGAAGAAATATTGTATTGTCTTTAGTTCTGAATTTTGTAGCAATTATATTAGCAATGTCAGGTGTTTTAGGACCAGTTCTTGGTGCATTGGTACACAATGTGGGTTCAGTTGTTGTAATTATTAACTCTTCATTTCTCTTAAATTTCACGAGTGATCATAACTATCCTCAAGTGAATTCTTATACTGAAGCCTATTCAAGTGTTGATATTTAATAAAACCATTGAGTTATACTTTGGCGGGAATTTCCTGATAAAGTATATTATCAAAATTAGGTGGATAAATGCATCATAAACAATTTATATGACCATTAATATATAGTTAAAAAGGGGATATCCAAATGATTGAAGCTAAAAATCTCATAAAGACCTATGGAGAAGGAAACACAGAAGTAAATGCTTTAAATGGTATTAATTTAAGTGTAAAAAAAGGAGAATTTGTGTCTATACAAGGACCCTCTGGTTGTGGAAAATCTACACTCTTAAATATAATAAGTTGCCTTGAAAAGCCAACAAATGGGAAAATCATAATAGATAACATAGATATAGCAGATCAAGACGATGATAAGCTGGCTGAAATCAGGCGAGATAAAATAGGTTTTATATTTCAAAGTTATAACTTAATACCAACCATGAGTGCCCTTGAGAATGTAATGCTTCCTATGATGTTTGCTGGGAAAGACGATAAAATAATGACTGCTCGAGCAACCATGTTACTTGAAATGGTAGGTATGCAAAATAGAATGAATCATAAGCCAGCGGAGCTAAGTGGTGGCGAGCAACAAAGAGTGGCTGTTGCTAGAGCACTAATTAATGATCCACTACTTATTATTGGCGATGAACCAACGGGTAATCTTGATAGTAAGACTGGCAGTGCGGTGATGGAAATGTTGGTAAAACTCAACAAAGAGGGTCGAACAATCCTTATTGTTACTCATGATTCTGTGGTTGCAAATATGGCTGATAGAGTGATGCATATAAAAGATGGACAGTTTATTGATAATCAATCAGGGCAGGAGGCGTAGAGATGACAGGGAAAAACAGGATTAAAATTGCTTTAAAGAATCTGAGGGAGTATAAGCTGCGTTCTTTTTTAACCCTTATGAGTATTGCGGTGGGTATTGCCACTTTAGTATCCCTAATTATTATTAGCCAAAGTATGGAGCGTGCTGTAGGCGAAAGACTTGGTGGAACAGTAGATGTTATCAGGGTACTTCCAGGACACGTAGTCCCAGGCAGAGACTTTGTTCCCTATGGATCTTTTACAGAAGAGTCTGCAAATGAAGTGGAGAAAATTAGAGGTGTAGAAGCAACTTCTACCTGGATGGTTGAAATTGCCATAGCAGAATATGAAGGGAAGTCTGCTCCTGTTGAGGTAATGGGAGGTAACCCATCTGACATCCGAGAATTTTTAGGAGGGAGTGTTGAGCTTAAGGAGGGAAGATTAATTAAAGAGGGGGCTAATCCAGAAGCAATACTTAGCACCTCTACACTTGAACATATAAATAGATGGCTTAATGCTGATCTGAAAGTTAACGATGTATTAAATATAAATGGGGTTGAGGTCACTATTGTTGGAGTTATGGCTTATGATCTTGCTGGAGTAGAGGTTAGCCATCGATTATTGATGAACAAAGAGATTGTAAAAGAAATTACAGATTCGGAGAATGTCATGCTTATGTTAGCGAAAGTTAATGATTTAAACCGAGTCTATGAAATTAAAGAAGAAATTGAAGACATATTAGATCAAGTACATGGCGTAAGCGGATTAACTACGGCTGTTGCAGCACAAAGTGTAGTAGATCAGGTAGGTATGGTAACACTTATAATCCAAGCTGTTGTTATTAGTATTGCTCTTATTGCGCTAATTGTGGGATGCTTGGGAATTATTAATGTTATGCTGATGTCTGTTATGGAAAGAACACGAGAAATAGGAATTATGAAGGCAATAGGAGCAAAAAACAAAGATATTCTGGCTCTTTTCTTGGTAGAAGCAAGCACTATCAGCTTGATTGGGGGGATACTCGGTGTTTTAAGCGGTGTGGCTATTAGCTTTATTGCCAATTCAGTAATTTCTAGATTTATTATAGTAAACATGTCGCTTATCATTTCCCCTAAAGTCTTGTTTGGAGGCATAGTAGTAGCTGTTGTAACAGGAATTATTGGAGGACTGTACCCTGCTAGAAGGGCAGCTAAAATGAGACCTGTTGAAGCTTTGAGGCATGAGTAATCGTTTAGGTAATAAAAATAATTTGTGCTTAAGCAAAAAAACGTAATAGGAGTATGGATACCTATCCTATGGTAATGTAAAATAATCTGTGCCTAAGTAAAAAAACAGCAATAAAGATATGTAAGCATATCACCATTGCTGTTTTTGATTTATCTTATTCCATAACTTTTTTAGCAAACTCTGTATTTACTATAGCACTATGTGGTACTATCTTATCTAATTCATCAGCTTCTGTCATAATATCTTGAAGTCTATTTAAACCTGCTACAGTTAGAACTGGGTTAGGTGCCCATGCTTCAATTGATCTATATCTTTCTACCACGTTAGTTAAAATTACTAGGTCAGCATCTGGAAAGTGAGGAGCTAAGGATTTAGCAACTTCCTCTGCACTATGATCTTCTACCCAAAGCATTGCTTTATAAATAGTATTTGTAAAGCTTTGAAATATTTCTGGATTTTGCTCTATATAGCTTTTTCTATCTGAGTAAACTGTATAAGGAATATATCCACCCTCTGCTCCAACAGAAGCTACAACAAAGCCTTTGTCTTCTTTTTCAAGAACTGATGCAGTAGGCTCAAATAATGTCGTATAATTATCCACTTTGTACCACGCATATTTATAAAATAAAACTCATATTTCTATTGAATCTATAACTCATAAACATAAATTAAATTAATTAGTCTATAGATGACATATCATTAATGGGTTTACAGAAAAGTAGATAGTATATATAATCTCGGGAAATAAATATACTACATAATTGTGATTGTTAAAGAAATTATGATGCTAGGTGAAATTATTGAATTCTATAGGTTTTAAAAAAGAAGAAACTCAGTATTTATTAAGCTTAGTTTTAGCCAGATACCATTAAATCAAAACAAATAAACAAAACATAGACGATGATATAATAAATGAATCTATTAAAATTGAATTGCCTATAATAATGTTGCTTGAATCAATACATAGAGTGTTAGAGGATGAATAATTCTTTTTAAAAAAAATATTGGGGTAAATTACCCCAATATCTTTTATTAGTTATTTATACTTTTTTATATCAGTTTGAGCAAGTTCATCATTTGCTGTATTTTGTTTATTCATTTCCTCATTTGATTTTTTTATTAATAAAACGCTACCTATACAAAATCCAATAAAAACTAGTAAAACCGCAATTACATCTAATTGTTGTTCCATCGACAATGCCTCCCTATATTAAGCTTTTAGTTTAGTTAAACTGTATACTTAATAATAAAGGAGCTTTATACCTACTCGAATTTTGTCTTGGCAAAAGTAACCTTTGCAATATGATAAACAATCTTGAAATGTGCAAACATAAATATGTTCCATATCTATAATCTAGAATCAAATTATAGATACAAGCTAATATTAGAACAAATAAGTTCACAATTCCATATAGCATATTTAGGCTAATTTTATTTCGATGTAGCTCTTGTAAATTTAGAATTTCTAATTGGTACTGCATAGCAAAAAAGTAAGGTAATGTTGTATCGTCTATATTATTGTTAGTTGTATACAAGTTATCTATTGTGAAATAGTTTAATAAGAGTATAACAAGAACAATATAAATAAATATACTCGTCTGTCTTTTATGAAATAAATAAGTCATATGAGTGCATACCCCTATCGTAAAATACAAAAATTAAATACATGAGTATATAATACCATATAATCTAAAACAGTGTAACACAAACTTATTGTCAAAAAATTTCTTCTCCAAAATCATATGACAAATTAATAGGTAATACAGCTATTATATAAACTATCTAAATATCTCACATTACGCTGAAGCAGATATAAATTTTGAAAGATTTTAATTAGTTTATTAAAAGTAGGTTCTACTCCGTATAAAGATATTTTCAGATATTCCTAAACATCGAAGTACTGTCTTAATACTATTATTTATTGGGCGTGTAAAATCCCGCTGAGTTTGGGCTCCAGCGTGATAAACAATGGTTTGGACACTATAAAAGATTTGATAAATAGCTACTAATGTAGGACGTGTCATTTTAACTTTCCCTGGACCAATGATTACTTCTTCATTTTTAGCCATCTCACGCCGAACCACATATTCTGCAACTGACAATGACATAACAGCAAATTAAAAGTAGTACATCAATGCTTCAATTCTCTTTGGAGAATTTAAATACAAAAGAGTTAACCAGTGGGGGTGATTTCAACAGTTGGAACTTTTTCTCTATTTGTCCTTGTGTTTTATACTCTTTGAGAATTATTTCAGCCTCGATTTCCAGATCATTGCTACAAAGCACAAACATTGATTGACTTAAAAGATTTTTTTCTAAGGCTTCGTTATCCATTTGACTGTTGATTTGCTCAGAATAGCAAAGCTCAAATACTTCTGCACTAGCTTTATTAGAAGGTCTTCCGGGTTTTCGATTTGTACTTTCATTAATATTAACAGTTACTATATGATACTTAATTTTCTTTAGTGCTATTGACGAAGTCTTTACAATCTCAAGTTCAGCGTTTTCATAGCATGCGAACGTGCGTTTTGAATACTGTTTCGTCAATTTATCAAGCTCTTCGCTTTCTGAGAATACTTGCTTTGAAATACTTTTTTCCTTCTTTTTACGAAGTTCTTCTGAATAGCAAGTACAATACTTTAAAGGGTACATCCGTATAGTCTCCTGTAGCTTCCGTTAGACGATATTTTTCGGATTTTTTATCTGTTGACTCTACAGGAATCACATATTTCTAAAGTCTAAAACAGCTCTTTCAATCAGAGCTTTAGTAGCTTTGGTATTATCGGATATCCTGGTAATGAGATTAATGTTTCTTTTATTAGCTTTAAGTATATTTTCTAGGGAAAACAATGCGCTATCGGCAATGTAATAGAAGGTATCAGGGTTTATTTTTAGGTAGTTTTAGAAGGTCTTCTACATCATCTAACTGTTCTTTATTGTAAGTTTTATCGTCCATGTTTTCTGATAAGACTTTAGCATAAACTAAAACTCCATTAGCAGCTCCTAATGAAACCTTTAATTGTTTCTTATCTTGACGTTTTTGTTTACTATACCCATAGTCAATCTAATCTGAATGACACCAGCATCTTCGCCATCTACCTCATAGGTGCCCCACTCTGGGTCCAGCATCATGTAAAAGATCAAGAAAACCACCAATCGGTCATCATTAATTTGAGAAAGTGTTACTGGATAGTTGAAAATAGATTCTAAGTCTTTGTACTCATAATATTCATTAAGTCTTGAAAGAGGGTGATGATCATCACATAGGTTAACAAGTATCATCTGGCCAGTACACTGTAAGGAATCTCAAGAGGACGCCCAAAGTCACTAGCCATATGATTATCGATAATTTGTGGCAAGCCCATTTATTCCAATAAACCGACTAAAAAAGTGGCTTTATCATCAGTATAAGTTTTTATATTTTTAAGATTAATAGACATTTAAGGACCTCTAATACGTTTATACTACTAGTATTCGACATTAAATTGGAAACTCATTTTGACTGAAAAAAATATTTAATTTTTATTATGATTTAAGCGGAATCTGAGATGCAAAAAAACAGAGAAATAAATAAGAAGAAAAAAACCTACCGAATTCTAGAGTTATTAAAAACTCTTAATACGAAAGGTTCTATTATTTTTTGAGGATTTCGATTGAAATTTTTAATTTTGCGATAGCCCCTTTTTAGTTTTTCAGTGGTCTCTCATATCCCTATTGCTGTTTTAATTTTTATTATTTCATAGCTTTTTTAGCAAACTCAGTATTTACAATAGCACTATGGGTTACTCTTTTCTCTAATACACCACTGTCATAATATCTTGAAGTCTAGTTAATTCTTCTTCAGTAAGAACTGGTTTTGGTGCCCATGCTCTAATTGGTCTATATCTTTCTACTACGTTAGTCAAAATTCCTAGGTATGCATCTGGGAAGTGTGGTAGCTAAGGATTTAGCAATCTCTTCTGCACTAAGCTCTTCTACCAAAAGCATTGCTTTATAAATAGCATTTGTAAAGCTTTGAATAATTTCAGAATTTTTTCTAAATAGCTTTTTCTTGTAGGGAGTCATCCACTTTGTACAACTAAAATAAACAAATAGTATTACGCAATTTATATTACTATCTTTTTATTTCTCTTTTATTAAAGTATTAGCATTTTCAGCAATTGACTGACTTGTAGCAGTGATTTCTTGTAAACTAGCAGATATATTGTTAATTGCATCACTAATAATATCCATTCTAGCACCAACAGTTTCTGATTGTGTAATGATGTTTAAAATGGAATTAATTACATCTCGCTCATCTGTTTTAGTGGATTCTGCTACAGCTTTTGAATTCTCAGCTAACTTCTTAACTTCTTCGGCCACTACTGCAAATCCCCTACCTGATTCTCCTGCTCTTGCAGATTCAATGGCAGCATTTAGCGCCAATAAATTAGTTTGTTCTGAGATGCTTACTATTTCCTCTGTAGCCTTCGAAAACTTATCAATCTTTTCTCTAATGGATCCTATTTTAATATTTAGATCTTTTGATGTACTTAAAGTACTATATACCTCAGTAGTGATATTTTCAACACTTGCTATTACTTCCTCACTACCTGAATTAACTTCATTTATAGAATTTAGTATAGTATTAACAACAATATTTAAATGCTTTATTTCCGACATTCTTTCTTCATTCATATAACTAACCTGATCTAACACTTCTTCTAGTTCCTTATGTTTCTCGGTAATTATATTATGTTCTATTTCAAGTTCTCTTCTATTATAGTGCATACAATTTTCTAAGTGATTTGCACCATTATGTATCGCTTTAATCATAGTAGCACAATCACCATAACCACAAGCAAAACAATTTATGTTTTCGTCCTTTTCATTATCTTTGTGTAATTTTTCTAGTATTTGCTTATACTCAGCAACTGTTGGATCTAACCACTTACCTATTTCTTGAGATTTATCACTGTAACTTCTTATAAAATGATTAATATTTAGCTTAGAATCAAATAACTTGTACATATCATCTATATTTTTACTTAAAGGGAGTTTTCCTTTTTTATTAAGTCTATTTTTTTTCATGTCATTAAACACTTCGTCAATATCGTCTAATTGCAAGTTCTTAGAAGTTCCAGTACCAATGTTACACCCAAAAGGACAGTTTAGAATATCTACAAGAAGGGGTAACGATTTATTATTATCAATTCGATTTTTATATTCTTCTAGATAGTGATATACATGGTTTTGTCCTTCAATTTGTCTAATCCAAGCTCCTTTAATCCTAGCTTCAACATTCTCTCTTAAGCCACCGGGTCTACTGTATAAGCTACCAATTGAAGACTGCATATGGTCAAAATCTATTGAAGGAAAGCTATGAAGTTGTATATTATTATTTCTCAAATGTTCTTGGATTTTTTTAAATGTAACATTGTATTTAATCATTGAACTAGTATTAATATCTTTAATCTCATTGCCTTTAGCGATACATGGAGATAAAAAAGCTAGTTCATCATCAGTGCCAACATATTTTTTTAGATAGATTGCAGTATTAATCATTGGAGAATGTATTGGGGATAATTTGCTTATAAGTTCGGGTCTATATTTTTCTATGTAGCTAACTATTGACGGACAGGGCTGGGCTATTACAGATGTCAGTTTATCTTCTTTTATTTTCTTCAGGTATGCCCAGGTGGTAATGTCAGCACCCAGTGACACATCGTAAACTAACCTAACACCTATACTTTTTAAGTACCCAAATAATTTATTGTAATACTTGAAGTTAACTCTCACGGCAGGAGCGACTAACATAGATATTTTTTTACCATTCTTTAAGTCTTCAAAAAACTGTTTAGTATCATCAATATATTCTCTAGCGTCATGATCACAAGCATTTATACAATGACCACATTGAATGCACTTATTTGTATCTATTTTTACTATGTTTACACCGTCCTTAAACTCAGCGATATTTGCGCCTTTTATTGGACAACCATTGATACATTTATTGCATCCAACACAGTTTTCTTCTTGTGTGTTTATAAGATTTACACTTGACATAAAATCCCCTCCATTTTTTAGTAGTAGTTTTTTAAAATTTAGCTGGGACGCTTTCGATGTATGAAGAGTTATCTTCTGTAAATTAAGGAAATTTTACAAAATATTTATAGTATTATTCATGAGTTATGCAGTTCGTGTAAATAAATGTAAATAAGACTGATGTATCGTATATTATAATATACTAAAAAATATTTTTGTTTTATATGTCTTGAAATAGCAAAAAAGACTTGACTTTTTAAACCCGCCCCAATAATCAAAGTGAATGGTATTAATAGCCATTACTCTTGATGAATGGGTGATAAATATGACTCTTGGGAAACCGAAATATAGAAATTTACAACAAGGAAATGGGGGCGGAACGCCAGTTTTAAAAGCAATTTGGGATAAATTTGATTTTTCACTTCTGCTTACGCAATCGGGTATTGTAAAACGTAATGGTGTACCCACTTGGCTTATTGCTTTTGCTTATGTGGTAGGACTTATTGCTAATAAAAATTCTGTCTCACGTATTTCTGATTATGCTACTAAGGATAGCTTATTACAACAGATGTTTCGGAATCTTAAAATGGCTCAATATACCTTTAGCCGCTTTTTTACAACTGATTATAATTGGGGTTTATTTAGTTTTAAAAGAGTACAAAGACTACAACAAGAAGAAGAAACTGCATTTACTGAAGGAGATGTTATTGTACTTGATGATACAAAGGTGGCTCATGCCCATGGAAAGAAAATCCCTTTCCTTTGTTGGTTATATGATAGCTCCATTAAAATAAATATCTGGTGTATGAATATAGTTGCTACAACTGTTGTATTAAAGAACGGACTTAAATATCCATTGTTTTGGCGTATTTGGCGTAAGGTAGAAAATAGCGATGAAAAACAGACAAAAATAGATCTTTCAAAAGAAATGCTAATGGATATTCGCCGGATTTACACAGGGGTACTATGGGTTGCCATGGACCGTGGTTTTTATGCAAAGACTTTTTTAATTGGCTCACAGATCATCAATATGATTGGGTTACTAAGGCAAAACGTAATCTGACACTTTATCGAAAAGAAATTGAGAATATTACAGGCCGAGAACGCTTTATCCCTGTAAAGCCTTCAATGCTTATTAAAGAAGTTTTTTTCAAACTTCTTATTAGTGGTCTAAAGATAAAGTAAGTGCTATATCCATACCTAATATTTATATCAAGTTACCCTACCGTTTAGTTGGAAAGCAGGGTAAAGTAGTAACTAAGTATCGTTATACGCCTATTGCGAGTTGTAGCTACAAGACTCAAAGAAGATACTGAAATGATGAAGGATGAATTTGAGAAAAACAAAGAGGTTGCGGCTACATATCGTGGGGCTTACCTTTTGATTAGTAATAGGGTCGATAATCCTGAAGAAGCTTTAGATGCATATATTAAGCGTTGGAGCATTGAGGTTTTTTTTTTTAGAACTGCAAAACAAGAACTGGGGTTGAATTCTTGCCACTCAACGTCGGAAAGTCATCATTACGCCCATATTGAGCTCATTTTTACAAAGAGAAACTTTACTTGTCTATGCAAGATGGGAACTCAATAATAAAGGCGCTGAAGAAGGCTTCACCCACGGCGAAATGGTCCGAAACTTTTTCAACGCCACATACCGTATCGTTATAAAAGCACAGCAATGCTTTCAAACTATACAAGTACATTTTGACACAGAAGTTAGGCAATTTGCAAGACTTATTGATAAATTTTGGCCGAAGAATTTATTGTTAGGTTGGTTTACTGTGCAAAATTCCCAGTATATGGAGTCAACTGCATAACTCATGTATTATTTTATAACTTTACTAATTTATACAATCAAAAAAGTCTAAATACTTACTCCATAATTTGAATAATAGTTAACAAATAGAATACAGCAGTGTCTTAGTGATACAAAAATGAAAAAGAACAAACCTACTATCGGTAGCTAATGATAGTAGGTTTATTCTAGCGTAAAATTACTTTTATGTAAAGTTTATTTTGTTAAATATGGTTAATATTCCTATACTTATTTGGTAATATTTTTCCAAAACATGTTGAATATATAACTTAATTCGGAGTGTGTTATAGAGTTATCATATAGACATAAAGCTAAGTTCCCATAAAGTAGGTGAAAAAAGTATTTTAGTAACTTATCAGAATTTTTTTCTTTAATTACCTGGCACTAAATTCTTTTTTTCAATATATACATAAAGTGCTCTGTAGATAGGTTACGTATTGTCATCATCTTTATTTTAACTAGATCTTTAATTACCAAGTTTGGAAATAGACTTGTGTGAAGCCAAAAGTTTGTTGTATAATTGTTTTCTTCAAAGTATATAATTATATTCTTCATAAAGGAGCTCTACATTCTCATCTTTATACTTAACAAGGATATTCAGAAGCAAGTTTATCACAAATTGCTAAACAAGTTGAAATCAAAAAACGGTCTATATTTTCTCATTTTAAAAGTAAGGATGAGATCTTTATGGAAGTCTTAGACCAAATGATAAAGAAATTCGAAATCTATCTAGATTCTATTTTTATACAATTTGTTCTTGAGTAAAAAAACAACAATAGGAGTATGGTTCTACATACCCCTATTGTTGTTTTTATTTATATTTCATAGCTTTTTTAGCAAACTCAGTATTTACTATAACACTATGAGGTACTCTTTTCTCTAATACCCCAGCTTCTGTCATGATATCTTGAAGTCTAGTTAACCCTTCTTCGGTCAGAACTGGGTTTGGTGCCCATGTTCCAATTGATCTATATCTTTCTACTACGTTAGTTAAAATTCCTAGGTCTGCATCTGGGAAGTGTGGAGCTAAGGATTTAGCAACTTCCTCTGCACTATGATCTTCTACCCAAAGCATTGCTTTGTAGATAGCATTTGTAAAGCTTTGAATAATTTCAGGATTTTGTTCTAAATAGCTCTTTCTTGTAGAGTAAACTGTATAAGGAATATATCCACCTTCTGCTCCAACAGAAGCTACTACGAAGCCCTTACCTTCTTTTTCAAGAACTGATGCTGTAGGCTCAAATAATGTCGTATAGTCATCCTCTTTATACCACCTAAAAATACAAATGATAATCTTTTAAAAATACATATATTGAAGAAGATGTAGTTATGTGTATAATCAAAATCACGATATATATTTAGTTATTATGCACCAAGTTCTGTAAAAGTCAAATTACAATATATAGTATAATATAGTTAAAGTTGAAAACTAATGATGCTTTAACAATAGTTACTTATTTTTTGTTCTAGACTCAATCTAGGGACGTTATGTAGTGTTATAAGTATTAAAATCTACATTCAATGAGGGGAGTACAACTATTATCTGAGCATTCAAGCTAGGGTAATAAATGATACTAAGGTATATGAAGTTGTTAAGATGAATTTTTTAACTAGTAACGAGTTAAGTAAGAATAACTTAAGAGGGTAGCAAAATGAATAAATACGAGTATAAGTGTGTTTTGATTTTACGACTTGGAGAGAAAACGACCAGGGTATTAAACACCTAGGGCAAAGAGGGTTGGGAATTAGTAAGTGTATGTTGGGCATGTCATTATTTAAAAAGAGAAAAAAGAAGGAGAGATGATTAGATGCTAGAGAGATTAGGGTATGATAAAAATGTAAAGCTAGAATTTAATGCGAATCGCTTGAGCGGACTTTGGCTGCTCATTATTGGCTCAGTGATTATAATAGCTACAATAGTAGGTGGAAAATTTGTTTTAAATCCAATTATTTTTATGACTGGCTTTGGAGTTGGCTTTTATCTAACAAATTTCAATAAAGCGATAGTTTCCAAATTTATGGATGGCGAGCTTTCAAAGTTTCAAGAGAAAATGGCTAATATTGGGGTGCTATCTTTATTTCCACTAATTTTTGTTTTAGGAGGTTCTTTTATCCCAAGAAGCGATTGGAGAATGATGTGGCTTGGGGCATTACTTGCAACAGGTATTCATTTCTTGCCTTTTTATTTTTCACATGGAAAATCAATGATTTATCTTGCCACAATCTGTTCAGTCTTAGCGATCATTGGTATGTTTAATAAAGAAGTTCCCTTTATTTACTTTGGTGTAGCCGATGGGATTGTTAAGATTTTATTTGGAGTTAATTTATTATTTTTTCAAAAAAGGAATAGAGTTTATAAATTATGCTAAAGAAATATTAAAACATGAATTAAACTTATTACATGATTGTATTCAAACTCAATTGACCGAAGACTTATCATTTATAAAAAACAAACAGCCTTAGTTAGTTAATGCTTTGTATGAATATGAAAGTTAGTATGATAATGGGAGAAAAAGATTAAAAGTAATATCTTGGTATTTGTTTTGCATCACATTTTCTTTATAAGTGGTCACAGATGAAATGTGACGGAAATGAAGGAGGGGTAATAATACAACCAAAGGGAGTGAATTTCATTTAAAAAAGAAAGAAAACAAAGATAACCTACAAAAATGAGTGCGATTATGATAGTATTAAAATTAAAACATGGTAAATTATGTTTATAAAGGGTGATTTATATTATGATGCATATAAAAAACTTATAGATTTAGCCTTTGAAATCGGTGATGAGTTATTTTAGTAGTAAGAAGTAGTTGGATACTAGATAACACAGTTAATACTGTCATTGAAAGATTAACGCTTTCTCTAAAAAATGTTAAAGAGCAATATGAATGGGCAGGTATAATTTTTGGAGGTAGTGAGCCTGCTAAATTATATTATTATGGGTGCAACCCGAATTGACAGAGGATTTAAGTTTCATAAAAAATGGAACTGATTGGTTGGTGAATATAACTCATGAAAATGAGACATATATCAGAACTGATAGTAAAGAAGAATTGGATGCAATATACAAGATTAAGGGGCTGTTATTGATTAGGAAAAAAACTACCCCACTAGGGGAATTAATTAAAATGTTGCATGAAAATATTATAGGTTTGAAAAGTTTGTTCAGAATATTAATTATAGAAATACCAATGTGAGATTTGTAAAATTAACAATGTACATATGTTCCCTCAGAATAAGAGTTTGGGGGATTTGTTTTTATAGGGGTGAGGAAATTAAGCGGAATGTATGATTTGATAAATTGCAAATGTGTTCAGATGCTTAAATAGATTGGAAATATGACCATACTAAAGGTATTAAGCTATTTATAATTTCATAGAAGAAAGTAAAAATTACATTTATTTATGTTCTTTTTCTTGACTGAATGCAATATATATATTACGATAAAAAAGGAATATATATATTGCATTTTTATTGATTGAGGTGATATTTATAATTAAGAACAGTGTTAAGCAAAGCCGTAATGAGAATCAACTAACTCAAGAAGAACTTGCTGAGAAAGTAGGGGTAACAAGGCAAACAATAGGGCTTATAGAGAAAGAGAAATATAATCCCACCATAGCCTTAGGACTTAAGTTATGCCAAGTTCTAAATAAGTCTCTGGATCAACTATTTTGGTTAGAGGAGGATGTAGATGAAAAATGATGAAAGAGTAAACGCAGATGTTAAAATAGCAAAAAGTATTGGCTATACGATTTTTTGGTTTGGTATATTTGCAGTAATACTGTATAGGTGGTTTATTTTGAATCAAACTCTTATGGATACCTTAGATTTTTTCTTGGTCTGGTTTATTGCGTCATTAGCACAATTTTTTGCTTTAGCTATTAAAGGTATCCCCATCACCTATCCTGTTACAATGAATAAAAAAGAGCAGTTGTACTTTGTGTTTTTAGTTCCATTATCTACAGGAATACTATCAGCTCTTATTGTTTTTTTTAAGATAGGTTCGGATATTAGACGTTTATTATGCGGTTTTACAGTGAGTTTTTTCGGTACTCTTTTTCTATTTTTTCTATATAGGATTATTCTTCATATGTGGGAAAAAAGAAATACGTAGAACACCATGAATAAGAAATAAATATATGGATTTTTCCATTAAGGGTTGATTCTTTAACATATTATAACCATTTCAAATACATGTGTTTGGATATTTTTGCACTACAAATTAAAAAAAAGGATGATTTTCGTGTTAGGTGCTAGTGCATTGCTTATTTTGTTTTTGGTAGGACTTAAGCTTCAGGAAAAAGAACAGAAAAATGTTCAAACTGCAGGGATAGTTATTCAGGCAGGAGTTGTGATTTTATTTTTAATTCAAACTGCAATAAAATTAGGATATTTGCCGCTATAAAAAGCTTTTCATCCGTCTGTTGTGACATAACCAAATATATTTAGGATAAGCCCGTTTTAAGGAGAAATTAATGAGAGTGTATGTAAATTCGTGTTAAAATTGAGATGTAAGTATTTACAGATACATATTATTAAACCCTTCATTGTGCCATTAGTAAACATTTATTATAAAACCAAAATAAACAGCAATAGAAGTATGGCTAAACATATCCCTATTGCTGTTTTTGATTAACATTATTCCATAGCTCTCTTAGCAAACTCAGTGTTTACAATAGCTTCATGAGGCACTCTTTTTTCTAATACACCAGCTTCTGTCATGATATCTTGAAGTCTAGTTAATCCTTCCTCTGTTAAAACTGGGTTTGGTGCCCATGCTCCAATGGATCTATATCTTTCTACTACGTTAGTTAAAATTCCTAAGTCTGCATCTGGGAAGTGTGGAGCTAAGGACTTAGCAACTTCTTCTGCACTATGCTCTTCTACCCAAAGCATAGCTTTATAGATTGCATTAGTAAAGCTTTGAATAATTTCAGGATTTTGTTCTATATAACTTTTTCTAGCTGAGTAAACTGTATAAGGAATATATCCACCTTCTGCTCCAACAGAAGCTACTACGAAGCCCTTACCTTCTTTTTCAAGAACTGATGCTGTAGGCTCAAATAATGTCGTGTAGTCACCTTCTCCACCAACAAATGCCCCAGCCATTACTGCAAATTGAATATCTGTACGAACATCAATATCTGTCCCAGGTACTAAGCCTTTGTTTTTAAGTACGTATTCTAGTGTCATATTAGGCATTCCACCTTTTCTTCCACCTAGAATAGAAGTTCCTCTTAGGTCTTCAAAAGTGAAATCAGAATTAGGTTCTCTAGCAACGATGAAAGAACCATCCCTTTGAGTTAACTGTGCAAAGTTAATTGCATAGTCAGCAGCTCCTTGGTTATAGACATAAATTGAAGCTTCAGGACCCATAAAACCGATATCAACTTGATTACTAAGTAGAGCAGCCATAGTTTTATCAGCTCCGCCCCCGTCTGTAAGCTCTATTTCTAGACCTTCTTCCTCAAAAAAGCCTTCTGTAATTGCAATGTATTGTGGTGCGTAAAATACTGAATGTGTAACTTCCATAACTTTAATCTTAGTTAATTCAGCAGGCTTTGCAGGTTTAGTAGTACATGCACTTAAGGTTATTGTAGTAATTAAAAGTAAAGTAAGTAAAATAGATAACACCTTAAATCTTTTCATATATACCCCTCCATTTTTAATGTTGCATCAATTCATTATATTCTGAAAAGAAAAATGTGTGCTACAGTGAAAAATAAGTATAGCATTAATAAAATTAACATATGATGGGAATATAAACATAATGGAGGGGATAATATGTTATGTGATATTAAAATTAGTAGCAGTAAAAATAGATATGGATATATTAAAGGTCAAATTGACGAACTGAGTTGGTTTGCTTTAGTACACAAAACTGAGGTCGAGCACGGACTAAATCCATATAGCTTAAATGCTGGTACTGGGAAAGTATCACGTCTTTGCATATATAGAGATATACCTATGACAAATTATACAAAACGACTGATTTACGCTAACTATAAAAGACAATGGGATGTATTTAATTGTAGCTATGAAAAAATGGTAAAGGATTTAGTAAGCTATCTTGACAGAAGATATTCAATTAAACTTGTTAAATGAGTATTTGAAAGATATAAAATCTTTTTTTAATGGCTATTATATGGTAATATATATAGTTAGAATAGTTAGTATAGTTGTTGATTGAATAAATCACTTAAAGAGGGGTGCATTTTATGCATGTACCGAATATATTAACTGCTGTAAGGTTCCTATTAGCACCTTTATTTGTTTTTGTTTTCTTTTCATCCAATGACAATTATTTAAGGTTATCAGCATATGTATTTGTACTGGCTGGCATAACTGACGTGTTGGATGGATACATAGCAAGAAGGTTTAATCTAATAACTAAATGGGGACAAGCAATGGACCCATTAGCCGATAAAATAATGCAGCTTACAGTTCTAATATGTTTAACAATAAATAGATTAATTCCTATATGGGTTATAATTATTGTGGGTATAAAGGAAGCTCTTATGATAATAGGAGGAGTAGTTCTTTATACAAGAAGGAACCACGTGGTTATCCCTGCGCGAAATTATGGGAAGATTTCTACTATTTTATTTTATATGGCAGTTTTATTTATTTCCTTTGGCATTCCATTTGGAATCCATTTGTTATTTTTAGCAATTTTAGTTACTTTATATGCATTTACATGCTATTTTAAAGTAGGCATGAGTGAAATGAAAAAATATAAAGCAAGTCAGTAGCTTACATATAGAGAGCTTCAATACAAAGGAGGAATCATTAATGGACAATAATTTACCAAAAAATTATGATCCTAAGTCATTTGAAAAGAAAATATATGATTTGTGGATGGAGAAGGAATATTTCAAAGCTGAAGTCAATCCTGATAAAGACCCTTATTGCATAGTATTACCACCACCAAATATTACGGGGCAACTACATATTGGACATGCTTTAGATCATACATTACAGGATGTATTAATTAGATGGAAAAGAATGCAAGGTTTTGAAACACTATGGCAACCAGGGACAGATCATGCCAGTATTGCTACAGAAGTTAAGGTAGTAGAAAAAGTTAAAGAAGAAGAAGGTTTATCTAAACTTGATTTAGGAAGAGAAGGGTTCTTAGACAGAGCGTGGAAATGGCGTGACGAATATGGTAGAAAAATTGTAGAACAAATGAAAAAATTAGGTAATTCATGTGATTGGTCAAGGGAACGATTCACTATGGATGAGGGCTTAAGTAACGCTGTAACAGAAGTATTTATAAATTTATATGAAAAAGGTCTAATATATAGAGGAAATAGAATAATAAACTGGTGTCCTGACTGTAAAACTTCATTATCCGATGCAGAAGTAGAACATGAAGATAAGGCTGGTCATTTTTGGCATATAAATTATCCTGTTAAGGATTCTAATGAGTTTATAGAGGTTGCAACTACTAGGCCGGAGACTATGTTAGGAGATACTGCTATAGCGGTTAATCCAGAGGACCCTAGATATAAGCATTTAATTGGTAAATATGCTATATTACCTTTAATGAATAGAGAAATTCCAATAGTAGCTGATGATTATGTAGACCCTGAGTTTGGTACTGGAGCTGTTAAAATTACTCCTGCCCATGACCCTAACGATTTTGAACTTGGACTTAGACATAATCTTCCTCAAATTGTTGTTATGAAAGACGATGCTACTATTAACAACAATGGTGGAAAATATGCAGGTATGTATAGATATGATGCTAGAAAGCAAATTGTAGAGGACCTTAAAGAATTAGGATTACTTGTTAAGGTAAAAGATCATCAACATAGTGTGGGACAATGCTATAGATGTAGTACAATTGTTGAGCCATTAACTTCAGATCAATGGTTTGTGAAGATGGATGAATTAGCAAAGCCCGCTATTGAGGCTGTAGAGAGTGGAAAGATTAAATTCGTACCTGAGAGATTCTCTAAAATATATTTACATTGGTTAGAAAATATAAGAGATTGGTGTATTTCAAGACAGTTATGGTGGGGACATAGAATACCAGCTTATTACTGTGAAGACTGTAATGAAATAATTGTATCTAGAGAAATACCCGAAAGTTGTTCAAAATGTAATAGTACAAGCTTGAAACAAGATGAGGACGTTTTAGATACTTGGTTTAGCTCAGCCCTATGGCCATTCTCTACTTTAGGTTGGCCAGAAAAGACTAAAGAGCTTGAGTATTTCTATCCTACTGATGTTTTAGTTACAGGATATGACATAATTTTCTTCTGGGTTGTAAGAATGGCATTCTCAGGCTTAGAATGTATGAATGAAATTCCATTTAAATATGTATATATTCATGGTCTAGTTAGAGATTCAGAAGGAAGAAAAATGAGTAAGTCCTTAGGCAATGGTGTTGATCCATTAGAAGTAATTGATCAATATGGTGCTGATGCCCTTAGATTTACATTGGTTACAGGAAATTCCCCGGGAAATGACATACGTTTCCATATGGAAAGGTTAGAATCAAGTAGAAATTTCGCAAATAAATTATGGAATGCTACGCGTTTTGTACTTATGAATTTAGATGACGAAAATATTCAATATAGTGATGTGAAGAATAATCTAAATACTGCAGATAATTGGATAGTATCTAGACTTAATAGCGTTACAAAAGAAATTACAGATAACTTAGACAAATTTGAATTAGGTTTAGCAGCTCAAAAGGTTTATGACTTTATATGGAGTGAGTACTGTGACTGGTATATAGAGTTAGTTAAATCAAGATTATATGGAGATAATTTAGAAGAGAAAAGGTCAGCACAATATACTTTAATTTATGTTCTAGAAAATATATTAAAGTTATTACATCCATTCATGCCTTTCATTACTGAGGAAATATGGCAAAGCATACCTAACTTCAAAGAAAGTGTTATTATTTCAGAGTGGCCAAAATTTGAAGAGGGAAATGTAAATAGAGTAGCAGAACAAAAAATGGATTTAATAATGCAAGCAATCAAAAATATAAGAAATTTAAGAGCTGAAATGAATGTAGTCCCTTCTAGAAAAGCTAAGCTAATGATCCTCTCTAAAAATGAGGAGGCAAAGGAAACACTACAAGCAGGAAGAAAATATTTTATGTCCTTAGCTAGTGTATCTGAGCTTGAAGTTGTAGATAGCAAAGAAAATGTACCAGCAGATGCGGTTTCAACTGTAGTTGAAGGAGCAGAGTTATTCTTGCCTCTTGATGAACTAATTGATTTCGAAAAAGAAATAGAGAGACTAGAAAAAGAAAAGGCTAAGCTTGAAGGAGAAATAAAAAGAGTAGTGGGTAAGCTTTCAAATGAAGGATTTGTTAGTAAGGCCCCAGAGCATCTAATAGCTGAAGAAAAAGCTAAGCAAGTAAAATATCAGGAAATGCTAGATGTTGTAATAGAAAGAATTAATTCATTAAAAAAATAATTTTAAGAAGTTGATGGAAACATCAACTTCTTTTTAAAATGTTGTAATTACATACAAAGGAGAAAAAAGTATGGATTATATAGAGGCTATAGAGTTTATTAAGAATACTATGAAATTTGGTAGTAAATTAGGGTTAGACAATATGAATAAGTTATTAAATCTATTAGATAGTCCTCAAGATAAGTTAAATATAATACACGTTGCTGGAACAAATGGTAAGGGATCTACTTGTGCTTTTATACAAAGTATATTAAAGGAAAGTGGATTTAGGGTTGGATTATATACTTCTCCTAGCATTGATGGGTTTACTGGAAGAATCAAAATAAACGATAGTAATATTAGGGGGGATAGATTTGCTGATGTTGCTAATAAAGTTAAAGATAAAATAAAAATAATGCTTTCAGAAGGAATGGATCACCCAACTGAATTTGAAATTATTACTGCTATGGCACTTTTATATTATTATGAAGAAAATGTAGATTTTGTAGTTTTAGAGGTGGGTTTAGGTGGTAGACTTGACGCTACAAATATAGTTAAGAATCCTCTTTTATCAGTTATAACACCTATTGGTTATGACCATATGGACTATCTTGGTGATACATTAGGTAAAATTGCCTTTGAAAAGGCTGGAATAGTAAAGGAAAATAATTTTGTTGTTACAGCTAACCAGGAAAATGAGGCTTTAGAAGTAATAAATGAGGTGGCTAAAGAAAAAGATAGCAAGGTGTATACTGTAGATTTAAGTTCTTTGGATATACATATTAGCGAATTAAATGATCAGTTGTTTTCTATAAAAATATTTGATCAAAAGTATTGTAATATGAATATTAAATTAAATGGAGTGCATCAAATTGAAAATGCTTGTTTAGCTTTAACTGCTATTGAAGTGCTTAAAGACCAAAGAAATATTCGAATTGATAAAGAGAGCATATATAAAGGGTTATTAAATACAAAATGGCCAGGAAGATTTGAAGTAATAAGTGAAAATCCATATACAATAATTGACGGGGCCCATAATGTTCATGCAGCAATTAGATTAAAGGAGACTATTGAAAAGGTAATTCCAGGTAAATCCATAATATTAGTAATTGGTATGTTAGGAGATAAAGATGTTGACGGTGTATTAGACCTCCTTATACCCTTAAGTAAGGAAATTGTTATAGCAGAGCCTAGCAATAGTAGAGCCTTGTCTATAATAGAACTGGAATCTAAAATAAAAAGAATCAGTCTTAACACCCATACAAGTTCAAATGTTGAAGAGGCATTAAATATTGCCCATTCATTGGCTAAAAAGGGCGATGTAATATTAGTTGCAGGTTCTTTATATTTAATAGAAAATGTACGAAGGATACTTGTAAATAAAAATAGCGATTAGTTTAACTATCGCTATTTTTGTTAGTAAGAAGTTTAATTATACTTCCATATATATTTTCAGAGTGATTATTCCAATTATTACATATCTCTTTAGCCTGGTTAGCATTGGCTACGTTAATGTATAAGCCAATAATTTGAGTTTCCTTTTCAACGACAGATAGATTAACAATAAAATCATTTTCTGCATTTTTAGTATAGTAGGCTTTTACTTGAGTACTCTTTATAATATCATTTTTCTTTTCTTTTATAAGGTTATCTATTCTTTCCTTTGTTTCCTTAGGTATTCTATTAATAAAAAATTCTAAAGTACTTTTTCCTTTGTCAGTTATTACGAAAAGTTCTTGATTATCTTTATCTATTTCTTTTATAAATTCAACCTCTTTTAACTCACTTATATACTGTTGAAGCATAAAAAAATTCATTAAATCATTTCCTAAGATAAGTTCAGTTATTTGACTATTCGTTAATGGAAGATTGATTTTATGTAGTATATATAATAAGGAAAGTTTGTTTTCCGCCAGTTGTTCAGACGTATGAGCAAACATTTAGTTACCTCCTCTAGCAAAGTCATTAATATCATATATTATATCACATAAATATAACTTGTTTAACTAGTAGGAATATATCACTAGAAAAATATAATCAAAAAGTTCTAAAAATCTAAATTTCCATAATTATAACAAATTATGGAACATAACTCCAATTCAATCGTCTATGTATAAAAGGATAAAATATAATAGTAATTTTTGTAATTAAATTGTAAGAATGTTACAAAGATATTAGGGTATCTATAATATTAGATTATTAAGGAGGGTAAGCGAAATGCGAAAAATATTGAGGGTTTGTATATTACTAACATTATCCTTATTTTTAATTGCGTCTACGGCTTTTGCAAATGGGTCAAATAACAGACTTATATCAAATCATGAAGAGGTGACCTATTCTATTACTAACAATGTTATTACCATTAGTTGGGGAGAAAAACCTACAGGTGGTTACTCAATTGAAATAACAGATTTAAAACTAGACCAAAACAATAATTTGCTAGTATATTATAAAACAGAAAGTCCAAAAGAAGGGGATATGGTTACCCTTGCTATAACCTATCCGAAGGATAGTATGACAATACCAACGGCACTTAGGGGTTATAGAGCTGTTAGATTAGTAAGTGAAGAAACAACTGAAGAAGTTACTTATTCTATAGCAAACAATGTAATAACTGTTCATTGGGGAGAAAAGCCAACAGGTGGATACTCTATTAAAATAACTGAATTAAAATTGGATTCTAATAATAATCTACTAGTTTATTACAAAACTGAAAGCCCTAAAGATAGAGATAGTGTAACTCTTGCTATAACCTATCCAAGGGACAGTATGACAATACCAACGGCACTTAGGGGTTATAGAGTTGTTAAATTAGTACATGATCATAGAACTGAAGAGATTACTTATTCTATAGAAAATAATGTAATAACTATTAGTTGGGGTGAAAAGCCAACAGGTGGATACTTCATTGAGATAACTGATTTAAAACTAGATAAAAATACTTTGTTAGTTTATTATAAGACAGAAAGTCCTAAAGCAGGTGACTTTGTCACTCAAGTAATAACATATCCTAAAGATAGTAAAGTAATCCCTGTAACTTTAAGAAGTTTTAATGAAGTCAAATTAGTTCTAGATGTAACTAAGGATAAAATAGAAGATAAAGAAAAGAAAAATGATGATAATCACCACCCTGGAAAAGGTCCAAATATTGATCGTATAGTTCAAAAAAGGATTGATAAATCAATTAAGAAGATTGAAAAAATAAATGATCGAATTACAAAAAATGATAAACAAATGGAAAAATTTCAGGAGCAATTAATTAAAACAGTAAAAAAAACAAATGTTACAGTTGAGCATTTCTTAGGGAAACTTGATTTCTTTGCAGATAGGTATACTAAAGAACAATTAGTAACAATACAAGACAATATTAATAAAAGATTAAATGAAGTTGAAAGAATAAGTAAATTTACTACAAGTGAAAAAACACAGCTTAGAAATAGACCTTTAGAAGATAGATTGTATATTAGAGGTGAAAAGTTAATCTACGATGTACCACCGGTAACAGTTAATGGTAGAACTCTGGTGCCTGTTAGAATAATATCCGAGTATTTAGGAGCTATAGTTGAGTGGGATAACAAACTTCAAAAAGTAACAATTACAAAAAATGATAATGTTATTGAGCTATTTATTAATAATAAAGTTGCTTGGGTAAATGGAAAAAAAGTAGAACTAGATGTACCTGCTTATCAACTAAATGGAAGAACAATGGTGCCTATTAGATTTATATGTGATGCATTAGGTGAAAGTCTAGATTATATAAGTGAAACTGGAGATATCGATATCGGGAATGGAAATCTAGATGCTATTCTACTTATATTAAACTAATTTAAAAAAACTAAAAAAGGAGAAGCTTTTACGCATCTCCTTTTTTAGTTTTTGCTTTAAGACTATTTACCACTCATGTTTCTTTCAGCTTGCTCAACTAATCTCTTAGTCATATATCCACCAACATAACCATTTTGGCGAGAAGTTAAATTACCTTTATCAATTTGTTCATAGTTTGATAATCCTAGTTCACTTGCTATTTCAGCTTTCATTTGGTTTAACGCTTGTCTCGCTTCTGGGACTACTATTCTATTATTTGATGGCATTTTGTCTTCCTCCTCGGTTAGTTTTTTTTCAACACCCTTTGTGGATGTTGTAATATTATTTTTACCGATAATTAATTTAATATGATTAGTATGTTTTGTTTTAATTAATTAAATATGGTAAAAAGATTTCTGTGTTTGAACTTTTCTATTTTGTTATAATAAGCTTAGGAGGTTTTGCAAAATGAATCAAAAGCAATTAAATGACTATATATTAGAATTAGGAGTATCAAAGGTATCCTATTGTAATCTAGAAGAATTTTTACCGGAAAAATATAAGCACTTAAAGAGTGGTATTTCCTTTGCTATACATTTATCAGAACAAATTATTGACGAAATAGATAAATTAGATGGACCAACTCATACTTATTTTCATCATTACAGAACTGTAAATAGTTTTATCGATCAAATTTCACTAAAAATAATGATGATATTACAGCAACATGGTTTTCTAGCATTAGCAGTTCCTGCTTCACAAACTATTAACGAAGAAGGTTGGAACTTTAAAGGCGTATTTCCTCACAGAACAGCTGCTACTAGATCAGGCTTAGGTTGGATTGGTAAAAGTTGTTGCTTAATAACTGAAGAATTTGGCCCTAGAATAAGATTAGGAACTGTGCTGACTAATATGTCATTAGAATATAATAAACCAATAGATATTTCAAAATGTGGTGAATGTAATGAGTGTGTTAAAGCCTGTCCAGCAATTGCTCTTAAAGGTGCTACTTGGAATCCAGGTATGGAGCGAGAAGAAATAATTGATGCTAGGGCCTGTAGTAATTATATGAGTACTCATTATAAACATATTGGCAGAGGTTCAGTCTGTGGTATTTGTATTAAAGTTTGCCCAAAAGGTGGAAGAGTAGGGTAATTACCCTACTCTAAGTTAATTTGTTATCCATAGGTGTTTTAATGTTCTTTCTATAGCCAGCGTCATGATTTTGTAATTGAGCTTCCTGTGATTTTATTTCACGGTGAAAATGTCGATCTTCAAACTTATAGGTTCTTGAACTTAGCTCAACCCTATGACCATTAATGTTGGTCCATTGACTCTTTCTTATAGACATAAAATCACCTCAATTATATTATAACCAAAGTCTTAAAAATATCTTAGATAATACTATTAGAATTAATTTTAAAACTAAACAAATAAGGAATAGATTGTTAAGATAGCAACTCCTGTTGCTATTTTTTTATTATTTTACAGGCAAGTTTTACAAATAAGGTAATAAAAGGTAAGAAAATAATAGTTGATATTACATTAAATAAAGTATGGGCATGAGCAATTTGTTGGGACATATTTATTGGTGATAGCATCATTACAACATTACAAAGTAAATTTATAAATGGAAAAATCAATAATGCCCCTAAAAGGTTAAAAAGCAAGTGAATAAGTGCAGCTCTTTTACCAGAAATATTTAAAGCAATTGATGATAATAGAGTAGTAACACATGTTCCAATATTTAAACCGATTAATATGGCAATTGCAGATTTTAATGTTATTAGGCTATTGCTAGATAAAGACTGAAGTATTGCTATACCAGTACTACTGCTCTGTATAATAGCAGTAGTTAGAAAACCCATAAGCAAACCTAAAGAGGGAGAGTTTCTAAGTTCAGATAATATTTCTTGAAATCTAATTACATTTTGTAAAGGTTCAATTCCTACTCTCATATTATCTATTCCTATAAATATAAGGCTAAAACCTATTAGGGCAATTCCTAGAGAATAGTATTTTTTTCTAAAGCAAAAGATTAACACTAAGCCGAATATAATAACTAATGATAAATATCTAGAAATATCCAATGCAATAAGTTGTCCAGTGATTGTAGTGCCAATATTCGCTCCCATAATTATTGAGGTTGCTTGATAAAGATTAAGTACTTGAGCGTCAACCAAACCAACTACAATAACCGTTGTACCACTGCTGGATTGTAACAAGGCTGTACATAAACCGCCTATAATGATACCTAAAAGAGGGTTTAATTTATAATTATTAATAATATTTTTAAAGTGAAAAGTAGTAGTATTATGTAATCCAGTTGAAAGTTGATGCATACCTAAAATAAAAAGACAAAACCCTGTAATAAATGTTGTAATATCTTTTAGAGCCAAAATTTTTCACCCCCTTGTCTAAATATACGTATATTGTTTGATTAGTAAAACAAAATTTTTTATAAACAAGATACTAGGGCTTGTACAATATTAAAAATAAGAATTAAAGCATAATCTTATTTCTAAAGAATAAATTTTTATTAGGACATTTTGACAAAAAGGGGGATTTGATTTGAAGATCTTTATATTATCTAAGAAAACTGTATATGCAGTAGTAATAGTATTATTAGTAGTTATAGCTTTAGCTGTATTTGCCACAAATTACAAGCATGAGGTAGCTAGTGTATTTACTAATACTAAAAAACTGCCAATATATAGTGTAGATACAAACGAGAAAAAGGTATCTATAAGCTTCGATGCTGCTTGGGGTGATGAGTTTACTAATGATATTTTAGATACTTTAGATAAGTATAATGTTAAATCTACTTTCTTTCTAGTAGGATTCTGGGTAGATAAATATCCTGATATGGTACAAAAGATACATGAGAAAGGACATGAAATTGGTAATCACTCATCAACACATCCACATATGTCTAAACTAAGTAAAGAACAAATAATAACTGAATTGAAGACAACAAATGATAAAATTGAGGCTATTACCGGTTATCACCCAATAGTTTTTAGACCTCCCTTTGGAGATTATAATAACCTTTTAATAGAAACAGCTAAGGAATTAGGTATATACACAATTCAATGGGACGTAGATTCTCTAGATTGGAAGGAAATGGGTGTAAAACCTGTAGTAGATCGAGTTTCAAAAAATACTAAAAACGGGTCTATTGTACTATTCCACAATAATGCGAAGCATATTTCAGAATTTCTTCCATTGGTAATTGAGCAATTACAGGGCCAAGGCTTTGAAATTGTTCCTATTTCAGAGTTAATCTATAAAGATAATTATACAATTGATCACTCTGGTAAACAAAAAAAAATAAAGTAATTCAATCAAGTTACATAAATAACTCATCCTTAGCAAATTATAAATAAAGCAACTGTTCAGAAATATTGAACAAGAGGAGATGAGTTAAAATGTTCATTGACGGAGTACAAATAAAAGGTGTAACTTGTGACTCAAGAAAAGTAGAGGAAGGTTTTGCTTTTTTTGCTTGTAAAGGTGAAAAAACCGATGGGCATTTTTTTATTAACGAGGCAATAGAGAAGGGTGCCGCTATTATTTATACTGACAGAGAGGTAGAATTAGTAAAACATGATAAGGTGATTATTAAAAAAGTTGATAATACAAGAAAATTTTTATCTGAGGTTTGTCATGAATTCTATGGTTTTCCATCAGAGAAAATGAAAGTAGTAGGTGTTACCGGTACGAACGGTAAAACAACAACAACTCACCTTATATATAATGTTTTAAGAAGTCAGGGAATTTCTGTAGGCTTAATAGGCACCCTATACATTAAAATTAATGACAAAACTTTTGATACTAAACTTACTACACCTGACGCAGAAGATATTTGCTACTATATGGATTTAATGGTAAAAGAAAATGTACAAGTAGTAGTAATGGAAGTGTCTTCTCATGCCTTAGAGAGCTATAGAGCATGTGGTATTCAGTTTGATATTGCTGTCCATACTAATATAGATGTGGACCATTTGAATCATCATAAGACAATGGAGAACTACATTTCAAGTAAAAAGAAATTATTTGATCAGCTACCTAGTGGAAAAATAGCCTTAATTAATTTAGATGATGAACATGGATTAAAACTATTAGATAGTAACGATAAAATTGTTGTTATTACATATGGACTTAATTCAAAATCAACTATTACTGCATCAAGTTTCGATGTAGATTATAATGTTGCATTTACATACTGTTTGCAAAGGGGACTAACTACTCTTTCAGGATTAGAGATTGAGCCCTTTGAGTATCCAATAGCTACTAATTTATTAGGGAAACATAATATGTACAATTTATTAGCAGCAATTACATGTTGTTTATTATTGGACATCCCTATTGAGAATATTTCACAAAGCTTAAAAATCGCTATAAAAATATTTAGAAGGATGGAAATAGTATATAATAAGGATTTTGTCATTATTGATGATACATGTCATAACCCTTCAAGCTACGATACAGTATTTAATACAGTACAAAATATGCAATTCAAAAATTTACATATTGTTAATGCGATAAGGGGAAATAGGGGTGAAGATATCAATATCGAAAATGCCGAAGTTATATGTAATTGGGCAGGTATTTTGAATATAAAAAATATATTAATTACATCAAGTAAGGATTGTGTAACAAAAAAAGATACTGTGAGTAGCTCAGAATTAAATCGATTTATAAAGGTTTTTAATGATAATAATATAGTTTATGAGTATCATGATAAGCTATATGAAGCGATAGAAAAGGTAATAGATTATGTTGAAGAAGGGGATTTAATATTGTTGTTAGGTGCACAGGGTATGGATATGGGCACAAAGTTTGCCCTATCCTTAATAAACACCAATAATCAATTAAATTTCCATCATAGTAAAGAACAAATTGGAGGTGAAATAAATAATTACCTAACATGAAAATAAATGACATATTTAGCTCCTTGAATGAATAAATATTTTTATAGATTGTACTAGTAGGAAATATAAAAGTTGGTCCTTAAGTACTATCAATAAATATAAACATAAGAATAGAAGGGGGCGTTGGCTTTATGCCAGATAATGTTATTGAAAACAATGTTGTAACACTTTTAGGTAAGATAATAGGTGAAAAGGAATTTAGTCACGAAATTTATGGAGAGGGATTTTATAGCTATAATATAATGATCCCTAGATTAAGTAATATAAGTGATACATTACCTTTAACCATATCTGAAAGGCTTTTAGTTGATATTAATTTAAAAGAGGGAGATACTGTAAAGGTAGAAGGTCAATTGCGTTCCTATAACAAATTTGTAGATGGAAATAATAGATTAATTTTAACTATATTTGTAAGAGAAATAGAAGCAATTGATAATTTACAACAGGTGAAAAACCCTAATCAAATTATGTTAGAAGGTTACGTATGTAAACAGCCAGGCTATAGGGAGACTCCATTTGGAAGAGAAATTACAGATTTATTGGTCGCAGTAAATAGACCATATAACAAATCAGATTATATACCATGTATAGCATGGGGAAGAAATGCTAGATTTTCTTCAAAGCTTCAGGTAGGAGACCAGATTAGAACCTGGGGACGTATTCAGAGTAGACAATACCAAAAGAAATTTGCTGATGGTAAAGTAATAGATAAGGTAGCTTATGAAGTTTCCATATCTAAAATGGAAAGAGTAGAAGAAGGAAATAATAGTATTAATAAATAATTAGGCATATTGAAAAATATAAAATCATGCTTTTTGATGTGTATATTGCTTTACACTCAAAAGGGATGGTTTTTTGTTATAGAGGCAGAATTACTTTAGAATGGTCTAAAAGGATAGCTAAGCTATCCTTTTACTTTTTTGTAAAAAGCATATTTCTCCAAAGATTAAATAATTCTTTATCATTCATATTGTTAATTTCTTCTTTGGAGTAATTATGTTTATCTAAATTATCATTTAAACATTCCTTTAAGTCTTCGGATATAAATTTATCGTTTATATGATTTTGTTCATTATCCACAGAACCACCCCCTAGTAGAAATATATGATTCTAAAATAAATTCCATGAAGTATACTTGTGTAAAAGTGAAAATGTTAAAGATTGAACATAGTAGATAGAAAGATTAATACTAGGAGTTAGTATATTTTTATTTGTTAAAAAGAGGAAATTAGTTAAAAATATAGAATTCTTTTTTATATGTAAAATGGTAACCTATGGGGGGCATCACTTTGTCATCAAACTTATTAAAGGATGAATTAAGTGTTAAAAATCTATTTTTACTGTTAGTATTCTCAAGTATTATGTATTTTTTAAGCCGTATGAACCACGTTTTTTTTCATACTTTAATCGAATTTATTTGTATTATGATAGCATTTAATATGCTTATACTTTCGATTAATACATACAAACTAAATTCTAAATTTTATATAATATTTTTGGGCATTGCCTTTGGCTTTATTGGAATTTTAGATTTTTTACATATGATTACCTTTGAAGGGGTAAATATTTTACCTAAAGAAAGTATTGAAATGACAATGGTATTTTGGGTTGCTTATAGACTGATGGAAAGCATCTCTATTTTAATTGCTTGTTTTTTAATTAATAAAAAATTTAATAACAAACTAAAATATATTGTAATAACCTATTTAGCTATAACCTCATTAATAATTTGGTCGGTTTATGTGATGGGTATTTTTTCTCATACTATTGATTCAAAAAATTTGTACTCTTTTAGGATTGGAGTTGAAACAATTGCAATTCTAATACTGTTTATATCATTAATAAAACTAATAAAAATAAAGCCTTTAATTGATAATACAACATATTCCTATATTAAACTAAGCATTATACTAACTTTAATATCTGAATTTCTTATAATATTTTATTTAGGGTTGTATAATACATGTTTTGTTTTAGGTAATATTTTTAAACTCCTATCATTTTACTATTTATATAAGGCAATTGTTCAAAAAGGCCTTAAAATACCATATACTAAATTAAAAAAAAGTGAGACTAAATATAGGAAGCTAATAGAGGCTTCACCAGATGGTATAGTTATTTATAATGGAAGAAATATTGTTTATGAAAACCAAAGCTTTAGAGAAATTCTTAGGATACCAACGGATTCATATGTGGGTACTAGTGATATATATAAATATGTTCCGACTGAACTACTAGAAGTTTTTAAAAAGCTCGATAACTTAGATGACAATTACAGTGATACAGTTGAATTAAACAAAATACTTGTAAACAATGTTGAACTTTCTATAGAGGTTGTTACAACTTTAATAGAATTTGATGGTGAGATGGCTATACTAATAATTATTAGGGATATAAATGAAAGAGTGAGGGCTCAAGAACTTGAAAAAAATAGACAGGCATTAGAGCAAAGTAAACTTTATGATAAAATGAAGACAGAATTTATATCAAATATAGCCCATGATCTTAGAACACCTTTAAATATTATCCTAGGTGTAAGTCAGTTAATGAATACGAATGGCCAAGAATATGGCAGTTTAGATATTAGTAAACTTAGAAAGTATATACATATGATTAAACAAAATTCCTATAGATTATTAAAACTAATTAATAACTTGATTGATATGACAAAATTAGAAGATAGGTCATTAATAATGAATTATAAAAACTATAATATTATTGATGTAGTAGAAAATGTTACTCTATCAGTAGCCAGTTATGTTGAAAGTAAAGGAATTGAATTAACTTTTGACACATCTACAGAAGAAAGAGTCATTAAATGTGACGCAGATTTAATGGAAAGAGTAGTGCTTAACTTAATTTCAAATGCAGTTAAGTTTACACCAAAAGGTGGAAAAATTATCTTAAACATTTATGAAGAAGTAGAGGATATAGTTATTACAATAGAAGATACCGGAATTGGTATACCTAAAGATGTAAAAGACACTATATTTAATAGGTTTAGGCAGTTAGATACACCTCTACACAGACAGCATTTAGGTAGTGGTATAGGGCTTTCATTAGTTAAATCTATAGTTGAAGAGCATAAAGGAACTATTACTGTTGATAGTCAAGTAGGAGTAGGAAGTATTTTCTCTATAAGGCTGCCGATGGAAAACCAAGTTCAAAGTGAAGCTGTTTTTGAAGAAATTGCTATTACTAATAATACAAATATTGAACGTATTAATATAGAGTTTTCAGACATATATTCAAATAATAACTAAAGGAGAGATTATAGTGGCAAATAGTAATAATCTGATTGTAGTAATCGTCATTCTTTTCATTATATTGATTTCAATACAGTACTCCTTAAATAAGATTATTGTGTTATTAAGAGACATAAAAGGAATACTAATGCAGAATAATAGAAGAAATAACAATTCTAATTAAATTGACAAGTTTTCATATATAATTTAGAATTATACTTATATATTTTATAATTGGAGGCTCATCATGGATATAGAAAAAAAAGTTTGGGAAGTACTTTGTTCTGAGGAAGCAATAAAGCAAAGATTATCAGAATTAGGTAAAGAAATTACTGAGAAGTATGAGGGAAAAAAACTATATATTGTTTCTTTACTAAAGGGAAGTTTTATTTTCACTGCTGATTTAGTTAGGGAAATCAAAATACCTGTTAAAATAAATTTTATGACTACTTCAAGCTACGGTCATTCTGAAGAAACCAGTGGTAATGTTGAAATAGTAACGGATTTAGATGAAGATTTAACGGAGTATGATATTTTAATTGTTGATGACATAACAGATTCTGGATTAACAATGAAGTTTGTAAAAGAGCATCTTGAACGCAAAAATCCTAGAAGTGTTAATTGCTGTGTGCTTTTAGATAAGCCTGATAGAAGACAAGTTGAGTTAGTACCAACTTATATTGGTTTTACAATACCAGATAAATTTGTTGTTGGATACGGTTTAAACTATGGGGACTATTATAGAAATATACCATATGTATTTGTTGTTACTGACAAAGATAGAGAATAAGAAATATTATTTAAATATTAAAAGCTGCCTTGATTGGCAGCTTTTATAGTTATACATTACTTACGAAGATCTTCTAGCATTTTAACTTTTTCACAAGTTTTCGAGTCTTTATTTTTAATTACTTTAGCCGGAACCCCTGCTACGACTGTGTTCGGTGGAACATCTTTAGTCACTATGGAACCGGCTGCTATTACAGATCCTTTTCCTATAGTTACCCCTTCTAGTACAACAACATTAGCTCCAATAAATACATCATCCTCTATTACAACTGGAACACTACTAGGTGGTTCTAAAACTCCAGCAATAATGGACCCGGCACCAACATGAACATTTTTCCCAATAGTTCCCCTAGCACCTATAACACAGTTCATATCAATCATTGAGTTTTCTCCTATTGATGAACCAATGTTGATTACTGCCCCCATCATTATTACAGCATTTTTTTCAATAGTTACACCTTCTCTAATAATAGCTCCAGGTTCTATCCGGGCTTCTAAGTTTAATATATTTAAAAGAGGGATTGCTGAATTCCGTCTGTCATATTCCATATGATAATCAATAATTGTTTCCTTATTATCTTCTAAGACAACGGAAATATGTTTATATTCCCCGAATAAAATCCAAAAATTAGCTGACCCAAACACCCTTATATTATTATCTGTTATATTTTTTATAGACCCATTAATATATACTTTAACAGGGGTAGTTTTAGGAGAAGATCGTATAAATTTTGCAATGGCCAAAGGATCATTGAAATTTATGGTCATTTGTTATCATTCCTTTCAAAAATTGTTATAAATATATAATAAGTTCGTATTATTAAATAAAAAGCACCTATAATAACTTATGAGGAGTAAGTATTAAAAATCCTTATAAATATAAATTTTTTGGAAAATTTTTAAAAAGTTGAATAAAAATCTAAATAAATATAGAATAGAAATAGTAATGTCTGAAAGGATGATAATTTTGAAAATAAGTGACAAGGTTAAAAGTATTGAAGATATAATGATGAGAGCTAGGCAACAGCTACATATGATACCCGAAGTAGCTTACGAAGAATTTAAAACTGCAAAGTACATAGAGGGCTATTTAGAGGATTTAAATATAATGTACGAATCTGAAATTGCTGGCACTGGAATTGTAGCTTTTTTAAAAGGTAGTGAGTCTAAAAAAACTATTTGTTTTAGAGCAGATATGGATGCGTTAAATGTGCAGGAACAAAATGAAGTAGAATATAAATCCCAACATGAAAATAAAATGCATGCCTGTGGACATGATGGACATATGGCAATTCTATTAGGTCTAGCTAAATATTTGAAGGAAAATGAAAGTGATTTAATGGATAATGTACTATTATTATTCCAACCAGCTGAAGAAGGTCCTGGTGGGGCACTACCGATGATAGAAAGTGGCATATTTAAAAAATATAATGTTACTGAGGTCTATGGACTACATTTATTTCCTAATATTAATGAGGGGAAAATAGGTGTTAAATCTGGACCAATGATGTCTGGTACAGGTGAATTTGATATTAAAATAACTGGAAGAGGTGGCCATGGGGCAATGCCACATGAGGCCATAGATAGTGTATTAATTGCTAGCGACATGGTGTCTAGATTACAATCAATAATCAGTAGAGGAATTAATCCTATTCAACCGGCTGTCATAACAGTTGGTAAATTGGTTGCAGGTGAAATAAGAAATGTTATTGCTAAGAGTGCAGTACTAGAGGGGACTATAAGATCATTTAATGATGATGTTTATAATATTGTTAAGGAAAAGATGTATCATATTGCAAAGGGCCTCGAAATTACCTATGGCTGCTCTATAGATATAAGCATAAGAGATATGTATCCCGCAGTAATTAATGATGTAAAGCTAACGAAGTATTTTATTGAATCCCAAGATTCTGGAACTATAGAAATAATTGAACCTATTATGTTAGCAGAGGACTTTTCCTATTATCAAAAAGAAGTACCAGGGGTATTTTTCTTTTTAGGAACTAAGAATGAACAGAAAAACTATACCTTTGCACTTCATAATGGCTGCTTTAATTTTGATGAAAAGGTTTTAACTTGTGGACTACAAGCTTATGTCAATATACTTGTAAAAAGGGAGTCATTGAAGTAAAAGAAGTAAAAGAAAAAAATGAAATGGATGTGATGTATTGCGAGGTAAACTTAAGGTAATTGACGGGAATATCTTATACTTAATAAGTGCTTTAATATACTTTGCTATAGGGTTATTTGTGCATTTTGAAGATGAGAGACTATCTTTAATCGCAATTCAGTTTTTTGTTGTACTATTACCAACAATTATTTATATTAAGGTAAAAGGCGCAAGTCTTAAAGAGACCTTAAGATTAAAAAAAATAAGAGTTAAGCATTGCTTTCTAGTGGGCATAATTACGATACTTTTATATCCCTTAGCCATGCTCGGTAATATTATAATATTAATACTTTTAAGTCTTTTTGGTGAGCTACAACCACCACAAATACCAACTCCAAATAATGTTGTTGAATATTTTATACTAATATTGATAGTTTCCCTTGTAGCGGGTATATGTGAAGAAGTGTTATTTAGGGGGTTTATGTTAAGTGCATACGAAAAAATTGGGAAAACAAAGGCGATAATTATTACATCAATCCTATTTGGATTCTTTCACTTTAACCTATACAATTTATTTGGACCAATCGTCTTGGGGCTTGTATTTGGATATTTAGTCTTTTTAACAGATTCAATCTTTGCAGGAATTATTGGGCATATGGTCAACAACGGATTTGCCATGACCCTATCATTCTTAATTAACATAGTAACAGAGAAATTTCCAATAGATGAATTGCCTGCTGAACCAGACATGTCCATAACAACGTCACTTATGATGAGTTTTGTTTTTTTGGCTATAGTTTCTATTATTACAGGATTTATAGCCTATGTACTATTTGAACATATTAGAAAGGACATAAAAAAGTTAGAGGAAGTAATAATATATGAGGATGAAGTAAAATTCGAAGAAAATAATTTGGTAGAAGAAAGTAGTGAAATCTATATAACTAAATTTAGTGATTTTGTACCATTAATATTTATTGTCCCTTTATATGCTTTTGTAATTTTATTTCAAATAAAACAATTATTAGGCTTCGTATAACAATGAATAATCCTCTCATAATTTCACAATACTATATTATGGGAGGTATTTTTTATGGGAAAAACAAATAAGGAAAAAATAACCCCAGAGCTAAGACTAAAATATGAAATAGCTACGGAGTTAGATTTGATGGACAAAGTAATGAAATTTGGATGGGGTGGGTTAACTGCTAAGGAAACTGGCCGAATAGGCGGTATAATGACCGCGCGAAAAAAGAGCAAGAAGTCTTAGTGTATTGACATATAAGGGTTTTCGTGATACTCTTATATTTGATAAGAGAATTAACTCTTACTAATTATTAAAAAGTTTTAGGAGGAATTTGTAACATGGAAAAAGGTACAGTAAAATGGTTTAATGGTGAAAAAGGTTTTGGATTTATTTCAAGAGCAAACGGGGAAGACGTATTCGTACATTTCTCAGCTATCGTAATGGACGGGTTCAAAACTTTAGAAGAAGGTCAACAAGTTGAATTTGAAATTGTTCAAGGAGATAAAGGACCTCAAGCTACAAATGTAAGAAGAGCATAATTAATAAATATATTATTGTAGCTGTTTCCCGATAGGGATTTTATATAAAGATAAACTCTTTATTTACATAAACAAGTTAGCTTTCTAACTTGTTTTTTTTGCGTAATATAATAATGACAATAAATTTAAATAAACAATGCAAATAATACGTAGTTATTTGCTATAATGGGAAAGTACTATGGTAACATATTTCATTTAATGTAAATTATAGATTTACTATTCATAAATATTTTACATAGTTTCAACTAAAATTCTTACACTAAGTTGTGTAGGAAACTATAATGTGAGGTGTCCATATGAAAAATATAGTTTTAAGAGCTACAGCAAGCAATGATGATATAAGGGTATTTGTTGCTAATACAACACAAATGGTTGAAGAGGCCCGCAAGATTCATGATGCGTCACCTGTTGCCATTGCCGCATTAGGAAGAACTATGACTGCAACGTCTATTATGGGATTAATGTTAAAGAATGAAGGACAAATGGTAACTGTAAGGATAAATGGCAATGGTCCCTTAGGACCAATCGTAGTTGTAAGTGATCATAAAGGAATGGTTAAAGGGTATGTATCTAATCCCCATGTTGAAGGTTCGAATATTCGACCTGGTAAGCTTAATGTAGGAGAAGCTGTCGGAAGAGACGGAAAAATAACAGTAATTAGAGATTTAGGCTTAAAGGAACCCTACTCAGGTACATATGAGCTGGCAACCGGTGAGATTGCCGAAGACTTTGCTTCGTACTTTTTTTACTCTGAGCAACAACCATCCGTTGTGGCCCTCGGAGTATTAGTAGATACAGATTATACTGTAAAGGCTGCAGGGGGCTTTATAATACAAGTTTTACCAGGTGCTTCTGATGAAACCATAGATAAATTAGAAAAGAAAATAGAAACCTTTGAGCCAATTACAAAGCTTATGGAAAGAGGGTTTGCAGAAGAAGATATTTTAAATTATATTCTAGGAGAGTTCGATGTAAGGATACTAGATAGGAATGAAGTTGGTTTTGTATGTGATTGTAGTATAGAGAGGTTCGAAAGGGCATTGATAAGTTTAGGAAGAAGAGATTTAGAGGAAATCATTAGAGAAGATAAAGGTGCTGAGTTACATTGTCACTTCTGTAACCATAAATATTTTTTCAATGAGGACCATCTTTTAAGTCTTATTCAAAAATAAAAATTAGATGAGTTTAGCGAATAAGCTAACTCATTTTTTTTGACCACTTAAAACTTTTTAGAATTTTCAAAAAAATCCAAAAAGTATATTGACATTATGTACTTTGACTGATAAAATCTTTAAATATAATAAATATTCTGAAAAAAGCGCAGACGGAGAAGGGTATTCTACAATACAGTTTAAGAGAGTCAGTGGTTGGTGCAAACTGATAGCTGTAGTATTATACAGATCACTCCCGAGCTATATCTCTGAATTAAAGTAAGAGATAATCGGTGGCAACGTTATAGCTAAGACTTTTAAAGCCTACAGAGAAGCTTTTGTTATTTTTAACAAAAGAATTAGGGTGGTAACGCGTGGAAAAATTCCTCGTCCCTGCTATTTTATTCGCAGGGGCTTTTTTATTACCTTTCTCTAAGAGTAAGAGAATGTTTATTGAAGTATCAATTATCTGTAAAGGGGGAATGTTATGCAGAAGCATATACTTTCAGTTTTAGTTGAAAATCAACCGGGGGTACTTAGTAGAGTGGCGGGACTCTTCAGTAGAAGAGGATACAATATTGACAGTTTATCCGTTGGAGAAACGGAGAATCCAGCATACTCAAGAATGACAATAGTCGTACACGGAGATGATTTGACCTTAGAACAGATTAAAAAGCAATTAGCTAAACTAGTAGATGTTATTAAGGTGGTTGAACTTAAGGAAGAGGATGCAGTACAAAGAGAGTTAGCTTTAATAAAGGTAAAAGCAGACTCAAAGGCAAGAACATCTGTAATTGAGGTAGTTGCAGTATTTAGAGCAAAAATAATCGATGTTGCTACAGAGAGCTTAACCGTAGAAATCACAGGTGATAAACAAAAAATTGCAGCGTTTATAGAAATAATGAAGACTTATGAGATTAAAGAAATTGTTCGCACCGGCCTCACGGCAATAGGGCGCTCATATATTTAAATATTAAAAAATAGGAGGAATTAAAAATGGCGAAATTATATTATGAGAAGGATTGTAACTTAAATTTATTAAATGGGAAAACTGTAGCAGTTATAGGGTATGGAAGTCAAGGTCATGCCCATGCATTAAACTTACATGAGTCTGGAGTAAACGTTGTAGTAGGATTATATGAAGGAAGTAAGTCTTGGGCAAAGGCAGAAGAGGCTGGATTAAAAGTAGCTGTAGCATCTGAGGCAGCAGCACAAGCAGACGTTATCATTATATTAGTTAATGACGAAAAACAGGCTAAACTATATAAAGAAAGTATTGAACCTAATTTAAAAGCAGGAAAATCTTTAGTATTTGCTCATGGTTTTAATATTCACTATGGACAAATAGTGCCACCAGCAGATGTTAACGTATTCATGGTTGCTCCAAAGGGACCAGGACACACTGTTAGAAGTCAATTCCAAGAAGGAAAAGGGGTTCCATGCTTAATCGCAGTATACCAAGATGTAACTGGAGATACAAAGGATTTAGCCTTAGCTTATGCAGCAGGAGTAGGTGGAGCAAGAGCAGGAATTCTTGAGACAACATTTAAAGAAGAAACAGAAACAGATTTATTTGGAGAGCAAGCAGTACTTTGTGGTGGAGTTTCTGAATTAATTAAAGCAGGCTTTGAAGTTCTTGTAGAGGCTGGATACCAACCAGAAAGTGCATACTTTGAATGTTTACATGAAATGAAGCTAATCGTTGATATGATTAACGAGGGCGGTTTAGAATATATGAGATACTCAATCAGTGATACTGCTGAATACGGGGATTACTCAGTTGGAAAGAGAATAGTTACTGATGAAACTAAAAAAGAAATGAAAAAGGTTTTATCTGAAGTACAAGATGGAACATTTGCAAGAAATTGGATCCTAGAAAACCAAACAAATAGACCAGGATTTAATGCTAGAAGAAGATTAGAAGCTGATCATCAAATAGAGACAGTAGGAAAAGAATTAAGAAAAATGATGAGCTGGGCAAAAAGATAAGGTTAGGTGATATATATGGCGAGGGCAATTAAAATATTTGATACTACTTTAAGAGATGGTGAACAGTCTCCAGGATGTAGCATGAATATAAAGGAAAAAATTGAGATTGCAAAGCAGCTGGAGAAAATGGGAGTAGATGTAATAGAAGCAGGATTTGCTATTGTATCCCCAGGGGATTTTGCATCTGTCAAAGCTGTCGCAAAAACTATAAAAAATGCAGCCGTAGCCAGTTTATGCAGAGCCATGCCAAAGGATATAGATAGAGCATATGAGGCATTAAAATATGCACAGCAACCAAGAATACACACTTTTATAGCGACTTCTGATATCCATATGAAATATAAATTAAGAGCTAGTGAAGATGAAGTATTAGAAACAGCTATTAATATGGTAAAGTATGCTAAAAAGTATTGTAGCGATGTGGAATTCTCTGCTGAGGATGCTTCTAGAAGTAACCCAGAGTTTTTATTCAAAGTATTTGAAGGGGTTATAAAGGCTGGGGCTACAGTAATAAATGTGCCAGATACTGTAGGATATACAGTACCAGACGAATATTATAACTTAATTAGAAGTATAAGAGAAAACGTTTCTAATATTGACAAGGCAGAAATATCAGTTCACTGCCACAATGACTTAGGTATGGCAGTAGCAAATACCCTAGCAGCAGCTAGAGCTGGAGCTACACAGCTTGAGTGTACAATCAATGGTATTGGTGAGAGAGCGGGTAATGCTGCGATGGAAGAGATTGTAATGGCCTTAAATACAAGAAAAGACTTTTATGGTCTTGCGTCAAAGGTTGATACTACACAGATTTATGCAGCAAGTCAACTTTTAACTAAGATTACTGGTATGAAGGTTCAGCATAATAAGGCTATAGTTGGGAAAAATGCTTTTGCCCATGAGGCTGGAATTCATCAACATGGAGTTCTAGCTAACTCTAGCACTTATGAAATTATGACTCCAGAATCAATTGGATTAACAACAAATAGTCTTGTACTTGGTAAACATTCAGGACGACATGCTTTTGAAAGTAGACTAAACGAGCTTGGGTATACTCTATCCCAAGAACAATTAGATAAAATCTTCGAAAACTTTAAAGAGTTAACTGACAAAAAGAAAGTAATCTATGATAAAGATTTAGAGGCGTTAATTCAAGAGAAGGCAATTGAAGTGATAGAAACATGTAAGTTAAATCAATTTACAATTAATTGCGGTAATACCATAACTTCAACAGCAACAGTTAACATTACTAAAAACAATCAAGAGTTTGAAGAGGTTTCCTTAGGTCATGGACCAATTGATGCTGCATTTAAAGCTATTGAAAAAATTGTAGATGATAGATTTGATTTAGAAGACTATTCATTAAACTCAATTACTGAAGGTGAAGATGCCCAGGGTGAGGCAATAGTTAAAATTAGAAGGTATGGTAGACTTTATACTGGTCGTGGTATAAGTACAGATGTTATTGAGGCAAGTATAAAAGCTTACATTAATGCAATTAATAAAATGTTAAACGATTCGGAACAACAGGAGGTGTAATATCATGCCTAAAAAGATTGAAATTTTTGACTCTACACTAAGAGACGGCGCACAAGCAGAAGGGATTTCCTTTTCTGTGGAAGATAAAATAAAAATAGTTAAGGCATTAGATTCTCTAAATATAACCTACATTGAGGCAGGTAACCCAGGTTCTAACCCAAAGGATTTAGAATTTTTTAGAAGGATGAAAAGTCAAAATCTAAAGAATAGTAAACTAACAGCCTTTGGGAGTACTAGAAGACCAGGTATTACAGCCGAAGAAGACATAAATATTCAATCTTTACTAGAGGCAGATACTCCTGTAGTTGCAGTATTCGGTAAGAGTTGGGATTTTCATGTAACTGAAATTATTAAGACTACTTTAGATGAGAATTTAAATATGCTTAGGGATACAATACAGTTTCTTAAAAGTAAAGGAAAAGAAGTTATGTTTGATGCAGAACACTTCTTTGATGGATATAAGGCTAACTCTGAATACGCAATGGAAACCTTAAGGGCAGCTAAAGAAGGTGGAGCGGATTGGTTAGTATTATGCGAAACTAATGGTGGAGCATTCCCAGATGAAATTTACAGAATTACAAAAGAAGTTGTAGATACCTTTAATATAAAAGTAGGAATACACTGCCATAACGACTGTGGTATGGCAGTGGCTAATTCTATAATGGCTGTCGAAGCTGGAGCTACACAAATACAAGGGACTTATCTCGGATTTGGTGAACGTTGTGGTAACGCGAACTTAAGTACACTTATAGGAAATTTACAGGTTAAAAAGGGTTTAGAATGTATACCTAAAAATCAAATTGTTAATTTGACACCTGTTGCTAGATATATTGCTGAAATTACTAATATTTCGATAAATGAAAGAGAACCATATATAGGAAACACAGCCTTTGCGCATAAAGGTGGTATGCATATCGATGGAGTTAGTAAAGCTACCCACTCATTTGAGCATATTAATCCTGAAACTGTAGGTAATAAAAGAAGATTCTTAATGTCAGAGGTTTCTGGTAAAAGTACAATATTAAATAAAATACAAAGAATTAATCCTAGTATTACAAAGGATTCTCCAGAGACTCAGGCTATTATTGATAGGCTGAAGGAACTTGAACATATGGGATATCAGTTCGAAGGTGCAGAAAGTACTTTTGAGTTAATTATAAGGAAGCAATTAGGAAAATATAGACCTTTCTTTGAACTTATACATTATAAGATAATGGGCGAACAACCGGCAGCGGACCCGGAAACAAGCTCATCGGTATTAGTTAAGATAAATGTAGATGGTCAAGAGGAGTTAACTGTTGCAGAAGGAAATGGACCGGTTAACGCATTGGATAAGGCACTTAGAAAAGCACTAGAGGTGTTTTATCCTTCAATTAGAGATGTTCACCTTACTGACTATAAGGTTAGGGTGTTAGATACAAAAACAGCAACGGCTGCTAAAGTTAGGGTATTAATCGAATCTTCCGATGGGCATAATGTTTGGAGTACTGTCGGAGTGTCTTCTGATATAATTGAGGCCAGCTGGATTGCCTTAGTTGACTCAATGGAATATAAGTTGATTAAGGATATCGAGGAAAAAGTTAAAGCGTATATATAAGAGTTAAAAGAGGTAACAGATACTAATAGGAAAAAATGAGGTGGATGGAATGAAATTTAAGATAGCAACTATACCCGGTGATGGAATCGGACCAGATATAATAGAGCAAACCATATTAGTTTTAGAGAAGATTGGTGCAAAATATGGACATCAATTTGAGTTTCAAGAAGTGTTAGCAGGAGGATGTGCCATTGATGCAGTTGGTGAGCCTCTACCTCAAGAAACTATAGAAGTATGTAAAAAAAGCGACTCTGTACTTCTAGGAGCTGTAGGGGGACCTAAATGGGATAACCTACCTGGCAATGGAAGACCTGAACAAGCCCTTTTAGGCTTAAGAAGTGCTTTAGGTCTATATGCTAACCTAAGACCAGCAGTTCTTCATGAAGCACTTAAGGATGCCTGTCCATTAAAACCTGAAATAATCGGGGATGGTTTGGATATATGTGTTGTTAGAGAATTAACTGGTGGTATTTACTTCGGGGATAGAGGGAGAAGACCTGAAGGTAAGCTAGGTGAAGAAGCCTATGATACAGAAGCCTACAGTGTTGGAGAAGTTGAAAGAATAGCAAAGACTGCCTTTGATATAGCAATGAAGAGAAATAAAAAGGTTACAAGTGTAGATAAGGCTAATATATTAGAGAGTTCAAGATTATGGCGTTCAGTTGTAAACGAAGTTGCAAAGCAGTATCCTGAGGTTACTTTAGAGCATATGTATGTTGATAATGCAGCTATGCAACTTGTAAGAGACCCTAAGCAATTTGATGTAATGGTTACAACAAATATGTTTGGAGATATTTTATCAGATGAAGCAAGTATGATTACGGGTTCAATAGGTATGCTTCCATCAGCTAGTTTAGGTGAGGGCGGATTAGGAATGTATGAGCCAATTCATGGATCAGCTCCAGACATAGCTGGTCAAGATAAGGCAAACCCAATTGCAACAGTTCTATCTGCCGCAATGATGCTTAGATATTCCTTTGGTTTAGAGGAAGAAGCTAATACTATAGAGGAAGCAGTAACAAAAGTTCTTAATCTAGGATATAGAACAGGGGATATAATGAGTGCAGGAATGAAACTTGTAGGAACTAAAGGGATGGGTAAATTACTAATTGATGCTATATAGATAATGTTGTTACTAGAAGGAGTGATATAATGAGAAGCCATAGTGTTACAAAAGGAGTAGAGAGGGCCCCACATCGTTCTTTATTTAAGGCAATGGGCTTTAGTGATGAAGAACTAAATCAGCCTTTAATTGGAGTTGTAAATGCGAAAAATGAAATCGTCCCAGGACATATTTATTTAGATAAAATTGCAGAAGCAGTAAAGACAGGAATTAGATTAAAGGGTGGAACTCCAATTGAATTCCCTGCTATTGGAGTTTGTGACGGTATTTCAATGGGTCATATAGGAATGAAATATTCCTTAGCATCTAGAGAACTTATTGCTGACTCTATAGAAGCTATGGCAATGGCTCATGGATTTGATGCCCTAGTAATGATACCAAACTGCGATAAAATTGTTCCAGCGATGCTTATGGCAGCTGGAAGAGTTAATATACCTACTATATTAGTTAGCGGTGGACCAATGCTAGCTGGAAAAGTTAACAATGTTAGTGTAAGCTTATCCAATGTTTTTGAAGCAGTGGGGTCAGTAAAAGCTGGGAAAATGACTGAAGATGAATTATTACAGTTTGAAAATAAAGCCTGTCCTAGTTGTGGGTCTTGTTCAGGTATGTTTACGGCAAACAGTATGAACTGTTTAACTGAGGTTCTAGGTATGGGGCTTCCTGGTAATGGAACTATACCAGCTGTTTATGCTGAAAGAATAAGACTTGCTAAAAAAGCAGGTATGACTATAATGGATTTACTAGAAAAGGATATAAGACCTAGAGATATAATGACTCAAAAAGCCTTTGATAATGCTTTAACAGTTGATATGGCATTAGGATGTAGTACTAATAGTATGCTTCATTTACCTGCTATAGCTCATGAAGTAGGAATTGAACTAGATTTAGAGTTAGCTAACGTTATTAGTGCAAGAACTCCAAATCTTTGTAAATTAAGTCCAGCAGGACCGGACCATATTGAAGATCTATATGCTGCTGGTGGAGTATCAGCCGTAATGAAGGAGCTTTCTAAAAAGAATTTACTTCATTTAGACATTCCAACTGTAACAGGAAACGATGTTGAAGGTAATATTAAAAATGCTGTTAATTTGAATCCAAATGTAATTAGACCAGTAGAAAAACCATATAGTGAGACAGGTGGAATCGCAGTATTAAAGGGTAATCTAGCACCTAATGGGTGTGTAGTAAAACGTTCAGCAGTGGCACCTGAGATGTTAAAGCATCAAGGACCAGCAAAAGTTTTTGAGTCAGAGGAAGAAGTAATTGAAGCTATCCTAGGTGGTAAAGTTAATAAAGGAGAAGTTTTAGTTATAAGGTACGAGGGGCCAAAAGGTGGTCCAGGAATGAGAGAGATGTTAGCTCCAACCTCTGCCTTAGCGGGAATGGGACTAGATAAGGATGTTGCTTTAATAACCGACGGTAGATTTAGCGGTGCTACAAGAGGTGCATCTATAGGCCATGTGTCACCAGAGGCTGCAGAAGGCGGCACAATTGCATTAGTTAAAGAAGGCGATATAATCTCTATAGATATAAACAAAGGAACTATTTATTTAGACGTAAGTGAAGAAGAGTTAGCTGAGAGGAAACAATTATGGAAAGCGCCGGAAGCAAAAATCAAAACTGGTTATTTAGCTAGATATGCGAAATTAGTAACCTCTGCAAGTACAGGTGCGGTGCTTAAGGTATAAAAAGGGGGCGAAACAAATGCAACTTACAGGGGCTGAAATTTTATTAGAATGCTTAATAGAGCAAGGTGTGGATACAATTTTTGGTTATCCGGGTGGAGCTGTATTAAATATTTATGATGCTTTATATAAGTATGAACAAATGATTAGGCATGTCCTAACTGCCCATGAACAAGGGGCATCTCATGCGGCTGATGGATATGCTAGAGCAACGGGTAAAGTAGGAGTTTGCTTAGCAACTTCAGGCCCTGGGGCTACAAACTTAGTAACTGGAATAGCTACTGCATATATGGATTCTGTCCCTATGGTTGCAATAACTGGTAATGTAGCTTTACCACTTCTAGGTAAGGATAGCTTCCAAGAGGTGGATATAACAGGGATAACTATGCCTATTACTAAACATAATTTTATTGTTAAAAATATAAATGAACTGGCATCTATAGTCAGAAAGGCTTTTTATATTGCTCAAGAGGGAAGACCTGGCCCAGTTTTAATAGACATACCTAAGGATATTACTGCTCAGTTAGGTGAATATAAATATGAGAAGCCTAGGGTAGTAGATAAATCTCTGAATGAATTGGATGAAGTTAGTGTAGCAAATGCTATAGGTCTAATAAGCGGGGCTAAAAAGCCATACCTATATATAGGTGGCGGAGTTATCACTGCTGAAGCTACTGAGGAGCTGAAAACATTTGCAGAGAAAATCCAAGCACCGGTCTCTTCAAGTTTAATGGGTCTAGGGGGCTTTACTTCAGATCACCCATTATTTACGGGAATGATTGGTATGCATGGAACTAGAACATCTAACGCTGCAGTTTCAGAGTGTGATTTATTAATTGCAGTAGGCGCAAGATTTAGTGATAGAGTTATAGGTAAGGTATCGGAATTTGCTAATAGTGCGCAAATTCTGCATATAGATGTGGATCCTGCTGAAATCAATAAAAATATAGTTACAACTCACCATTTAGTTGGGGATATAAAAGAGGTTTTAAAAGTATTAAACTCAAAGATTAATAATCAGGAAAGACCTGAATGGACTAAAAAGATTAAAGAATGGAAAGAGAAGTACCCTCTATCATATTGTGAAGATGATTCATTGAAACCACAGTATATTATTGAAAAAATCTCTGAAATTACTAATGGTGATGCTATAATAACTACTGAAGTAGGTCAAAACCAAATGTGGACTGCTCAATATTATCAATTCAAGAAACCTAGGACCTTTGTTTCCTCTGGGGGACTTGGAACTATGGGCTTTGGTTTAGGTGCATCTATGGGTGCTCAAGTTGCCTGTCCTGATAAAACGGTTTTTAACATATCTGGTGATGGATGTTTCAGAATGAACTGTAATGAGCTTGCTACTGCAGTAGAGTATAATATACCTGTAATAATAGTTATATTAAACAACCATGTATTAGGAATGGTAAGGCAGTGGCAGAACATATTCTATGGTGGTAGATTTTCAGCTACAAATCTAGAAGGAAGAACAACTGATTTTGTTAAGTTAGCAGAGGCTTATGGGGCTGTAGCATACAATATAACTAAAAAAGAAGAAGTTGAAGATACAATAAGAAGGGCTATAGCTGTAAAAAAGCCTGTAGTAATAAACTGTGAGATAGATAAGGATGAAAAGGTGTTGCCTATGGTTCCGCCTGGGGCACCGCTTAGTCACCTAATATTAGAGTAATAAAATAACCTACATGAAAAATGAGTTACGTATAAACTTAACTCATTTTATTTTTTTTTTTGCATATATTGTATACGGTATAAGATAAATGTTTTGAGGGGGAGAAAGCATGTTAGGGGAAGATTATATAAATAAAATAAGGGATAGCTTTAATATAGGAGATAAACTAAATTTGGAAAACTACTGTAAGCGCAAGGAAGAGGGAAAGATTGTACAAAAAACCGAGCATTTTGTAGTAATACAATTTATGCACTGGAAAGAGTGTTTTAATTGGTTTGAGCTTTACATAAGGGCTGCGGAAGTTAAAAAGATATTAAAGTAAAAAATAAATTTAAATATTTTTATACTTGTGATATTTCTCACATACATTTAGGTATTTAAACACTAAAATACTATTATAAGCAATTGAAAATACTTAAAAACATAAAATTAAATGGAGGGATATTATTATGAGTATGTTTTGTTATCAATGTCAAGAAGCAGCAAAGGGAACTGGTTGTACAGTAAGAGGAGTCTGTGGAAAAACTGAAGATGTATCAAATTTTCAAGATTTATTAATTTATGTACTTAAAGGGATTTCAATTTACAACCTTAAGGCTAAAGAGGTTAGTTTATATAATGAAAAAGCAGATAAGTTTATTATGGAGGGATTATTCTCTACAATAACTAATGCAAACTTTAATGACGAATTTTTCGTAGGAAGAATTAGAGTTGGTTTACAATTAAGAAATGAAATTAGAGATGAGCTTCAAAAAACAGGTAATGCTGTAGAAAGCAATGTTGATGCTGCCGTATGGTTTGGGGATACAGTTAAAGAATTTGAGGATAAAGCTAGAGAAGTAGGTATCTTATCAACAGAGAATGAAGATGTTAGGTCCCTAAGAGAGCTAATCACATATGGTATTAAAGGTATGGCTGCATATGCTAAGCATGCATTTGTACTAGATTACAAAGACAAAGATATTTTCGAGTTTATGCAAAAAGCTTTAATAGCTACATTAGATGATAGTCTAACAGCAGATGAACTTGTAGCATTAACGATGGAAACTGGTAAATATGGTGTTAATGTAATGGCCTTATTAGATAGTGCAAACACAACAACTTATGGAAATCCAGAGATAACCAAAGTAAGTATTGGTGTAAGGAATAATCCTGGTATTTTAGTAAGTGGTCATGATTTAAAGGATTTTGAAGAGTTATTAAAACAAACAGAAGGGACTGGAGTAGATGTATATACTCACAGTGAGATGTTACCAGCAAACTATTATCCTGCATTTAAAAAGTATAATCACTTTGTAGGAAACTATGGAAATGCATGGTGGCAACAAGATAAAGAGTTTGAACTGTTTAATGGACCAATTTTAATGACAACTAACTGTTTAGTACCTCCTAAGGACTCATATAAAGATAGAGTATTTACAACTGGAGTAGTTGGATTTAAAGGATTAAAGCATATTGAAGCAGAGGAAGGAAAAGCTAAAGACTTCTCTGAAATTATAGAATTAGCTAAAAAGTCACAGGCACCTACTGAAATAGAAAAAGGAGAAATTGTCGGTGGATTCGCACACAATGCTGTACTAAGTCTAGCAGATAAAGTAGTAGATGCAGTTAAATCTGGAGCAATTAAAAAGTTTGTAGTTATGGCAGGTTGTGATGGTAGAGTTAAAGGAAGATCATATTATACAGATTTTGCAAATGAATTACCACAAGACTCAGTTATTTTAACCGCTGGTTGTGCTAAATATAGATATAACAAACTTGAGTTAGGAGATATTGGTGGAATACCAAGAGTTTTAGATGCAGGTCAATGTAATGATTCATATTCATTAGCAGTAATAGCATTAAAACTAAAAGAAGTATTTGGTTTAGAAGATATTAATGAACTACCTATCGCATACAATATCGCATGGTATGAGCAAAAAGCTGTTATCGTTTTATTAGCCCTATTGTATCTAGGAGTAAAAAACATTCATCTAGGACCAACACTACCAGCTTTCTTATCACCAAATGTTGCTAAAGTATTAGTTGAAAACTTTGGTATTGGTGGAATTACAAACGTACAAGATGACATCAAAAAAATGGTTTTATAAGAAATAAATAAAATTTCAAAAGAGGGAATTCTTTAATAAGGAATTCTCTTTTTTATTTTGTATCATAACTTATATGGAAGTTGAAATATCATATAGTTAATGATAATATATGGAATATATTAGATTTTCTGAAGAATAATTAATAATAATTAAAGATGAAGAATGCTAATAAAAACTAATTGAGTGGAGGGGTTTAAATGATTAGGGAACTTGTTTTGAAAAATAGGAGTTATAGAAGGTTTTATCAAGAGGTAGAAATCGAAAGAGGTGTACTTGAAGAGCTGATTGATTTAGCTAGGCTATCTTCCTCAGGGGCAAATTTACAATCATTAAAATATATTATTTCAAATGCCCCTAATAAAAACAATGAGATTTTTATGCATTTAAAATGGGCAGGTTACTTAACGGATTGGGACGGTCCTCAAGAAGGAGAAAAACCTGCGGCGTACATAATCATGCTAGGGGATAAGGATATAAGTAGCAACTATTTTTGGGATCATGGACTTGCTTGTCAAAGTATTCTTTTAGGGGCCTGTGAAAAGGGATTAGGCGGCTGTATGTTTGGAGCGATTGATAGACAAGGATTAAAGGATTCACTTAGTATTCCAGATAAATATGAAATCTTATTAGTTATTGCCCTTGGAAAGCCAAAAGAAATAGTAGTACTAGACGAATTATCAGATAAGGGCGATATAAAATATTGGAGAGATGAGAACGGGATTCATCATGTACCAAAAAGAAAGCTACAGGATATAATACTGAACTTATAAGCTTAATGTTGAATAAATAAGGTAAAGAGAAAGACTATTCATCTGAAAAGAGATTGAATAGTCTTTTTTTTAATAGTATATTTAAGCATAGGGGACTAGGCGTATACTCAGTTAATAAGGGCTTTAAGTTTACTTAAAAATGGTACCTTTAGTGATTCAATTTTTTCAGTAGAAGGTGTACCCATATCTAAATTGATAATGTTATATTTGCTCAGTCTCATTAGAAGCTTCATACATTCCGTAATATCTTCATTTTGTGTTCCGTTGTTCTTTACAATTTTAATACAAATTTCAGGATTTAGAGGTAGAATATAGTTTAGTAGGTTAAATAATATTTCTTTTATATGCTTATCTCTTAAATCAATAACAATAAAATATTTATTAGCCTTAGATATATTTTGTATATTATCAACGCTCATGCAGCTATATAGTAAGGCATCATTTTTATCATCACTTTGAATATTGCGATTGAAGAATTTTAATGATGAGATACCTGTCGTTATAAAACATTTTTGAAACTTATTTTTTTCATTTTCAATTATATAGCTACTCATTCCGAAACCCCTCCATAAACTATCAATTTACTACTTTGAAAATATCACTAAATAATACAAATTTCAACTATATTATGGAAAATAAGACCAATTTCCTATATGCCTAGACATATATATGGGATATATTTTACATTAGAATAGTTGAATAGTGTCGAAATATTCAAAAAATCGATATTTTATTAAAGGGGGAACATTTCATGCATCAAAGGTTAAGGGTGTTTGCTGATGGTGGTAATAGATTAACAAAAATTATGGAGGAGTCCAAGAAACCATTTAGTTTTCCTACGATAATCTCAGAGCCTGGAGTAGAGTTAAATTATGACGTAAATTTCAATCTTTTTGATTTAGATCCTGAGGTTAGTAAGCTTGAAAAAGATTCAATACTAGTGGAAGTCATTAAGGATGGAAAATCACTAGGAAAGAAATTAGTTGGTAAGGCTGCTGAAAATAAAGGGGTTATAATTAAAGATAAAAATAGATATAAAAATAAGTCTGAAGACGAAGTTATTTATTATTCTATTTTAGTAGGGGTTGCGTACAACCTAGTTAAGAACGGAAAAACAGATGTAGCTGTTGATTTAACAGTTAATCAGCCTTTAGTAGAATATGTGGCTAATAATAGAGAGTATATAAATAAATATGCAAACGAACTTAAAGGTAATGTTAAGGTGTCTTTCTTTAACTTATTTAACATAAATGAAGAAATTGAGAAAGTGGCATTTAATATTGAAGCTATTACATTTTGTCCAGAGGCTATTGCAACATATTTTCAATATGCAGTTAATGAAGATGGTTCATTAAATAATAGATCTAGCAAGAAGACTATAGTTTGTGATATTGGATCGGGACAAATCAATATTGCTGCCTTCGATAGTTTAAAGACAGCCGGAGTGAATACATTTGAGAAAGGTATGCTAGACTGTTATGAAAAAATATCAATGATTCTATATAATAATTATAGAAATCAGTTAGATAGAAAACCCTTTACTTATGATGTAGATAATATGATAAGGTTTGAAGACAAAAAACTTAAGGTAAAAAAAGGTATTGATATCGATGTTAGTGATATAGTACACAATGTATTTGATGGATTCGCTTATGAGTTAAATAAAGACTTCAGAGAATTTGTTAAATCCAAATTTATTGGTAACTGTGATGAAGTTATTTTCTGTGGGGGCGGTAGCGAAATACTATTGCCTTACTTAATTAAATATTTAGATGAGGATTTTGTTTGTACTAAAAATGAAACAAAAGAGTATCACAATGTTATAGGTAGTATGTATTACAGAATCTATAAAGATAATGCAAAAAAAAGCATTTAGAAAGTTGGTGGAGCTATGTTGTTAAGAGTGGATGAACTACCTATTATTATAGAATCTAGAGGTGTGGTTGGTAAACTTGAGGGATTTGTTTACGAGGGACTAAGTATTGTTGCTTTATATTGTAAAATAGATATGATAAACTACCACATACCAATAAATGAAGTTATTATTGGAAAGGATTCCATTATATTAAAAGATAGCTATGGCTTAAAGTATTTAAATGTTAATAATTTAAAATATGTGTATGACATAAGTGGGGAAAAGATAGGTACTCTACAACAGATTGAATTAGACGAGGAATATAATATATCTTCAATTATAGTGGATGATACTAAAATCCTTGCTGAGCATTTAGTGGCTATAGACCCAACTATTGTTATCAATTTAAATTTAAATAAGCAAGCTATAGAAGTAGATATAGTAGAGGAAAAAGAAGAAGTAGATTCGGATGTTGTTGAAATTGAGCAGACTTTTGAAGAAGATAAAAAACTTGAATTAGAAGTAGAAGAAGATATTAGTGTTCAAGATGCCATAGTCGTTAGTTTAAAAAGTAATGATGAAATTATTGATACCGAAGGAGATGTACAAGTGGATGATGAATCAAACACATTATATATAAATGAGGATCACTGTATTTTTAATTCACCTATTGAAACTATAATGACTAGTAATGGTATTATTTCAAAGTATGAGTATTTGAACAATAAAAAATTAGAAGAACCTATTACTATTAATAGGGAGAATTATATCAAGGGTCATATTATAGATTATTTACTAATAGAAAAAGCAATTTATTCTAATGAAATAGTTAAATTAGTTATGGCAGCTGAAGAATAATAAGAGTCAAAAATAACCAAAGTTAAGTTATAACTAAACTTTGGTTATTTTATTTATTTTTGTAGAAATTACAACAGTTATTTAAAAAGCAATTTTCACATCTTCCTATACTCTTACAAAAGGTTTTACAGTGAATTACAATAAGGGCATGGTATTCATTAAAAAGGTACGTATTAGTCTCTAGGGAGCTATGAAATAGTTCTTGAATTGAATCATAGTCCTTAGGAATCTCAAAGCCTATACGTTCAAATAGTCTTTTGGTATAGGCATCAACTACGAAAATAGGCTTATCTACGGCATATAAAATAATAGAGTCAGCAGTCTCCCTACCTATTCCATTAACACTAAGTAATTCATCTCTTAAATCTTGAGTTTTCATTTCTCTTAAAACATTTACTGAAAAACCTTTCTGTTCATACCATCCTAGGAAATTCTTTATTCTCTTCGTTTTTACGTTAAAAAAGCCACTTGGTTTTATAAGCACACTTAGAATATTTTCATCCATTTTGCTAATGCTATAGGGGTCTAAGTAAGGCTTTAAATTTAGTATAGCTTTCTCAACGTTTTCCCATGATGTGTTTTGAGTTAGGATCGCCCCAAGCATAATTTCAAAGTCAGTATCTCCTGGCCACCAGTTTTGAGGCCCATAATAATTAAATAGTTTATCGTATATTTCCATTAAAGTTAATTCTGTATTGTTCATATAGATCCTCGCATTCATTAACGAAGAAATTCGTTTAATTTTTGTGTTTGTAAAAACTGTATAAGCTCATCATTTAATTTTTCTAAAACATTTGCGAAAATACAGGATTGAAAGGCACAGTTATTACAACTTATAGGGCACTTTTTTATATTAACAGGTCCTTCTAGGGCAGTATATATATCATAGAAGGAAATGTTTTCAGGTTCCATTGCTAATGTAAAACCACCTTTTGGACCTCTAACTGACTTTATAAAGCCTTTTTTCACTAATATTTGTAATACCTTAGATAGATGAAACTCAGATGAGTTTGTACTAAATGCAATTTCTTTAACGCTTAGCAGTGGTTTTTCTTTATTTGCAATTAATACCATACTATGAAGACCTAATGTTACCATTTCCGACAAATTGATAATTCCGGACATAATTTCACCTCGATTTTTAAAATTAAAAATATATTTATATTATGGTAAAAGACGGTACAATCTATAAAATTTAATAGTTTTTAATATAGCTATATTTAGAATATGATTAATAATTAAACATATACTACTAATACAATGAAGGGAGTGAAAAAGTTGCAAATTGTAACTATTGTTGCTGATAAACATGCAAATGACTTAACATTAGCTATAAATAGACATATTAAGACCTTTAGCGATGAAGGCATTTTAATAGAGAATCAATTTGAACCAAGCACTAACACAATTATATATATAATGGATGGAAAAACAATAAACAATTATACAATAAATGATTTTATTAGTCTTTTTAAACGTACTGCTAGTGAAGGAATTTATGAATATATAAAAACAATTGAACAACCAAACATTATTAAAGAGCTTATTAATCAAGAATACAATTATTTTAACATAGATGAGAGAAAAGAAATACTGCAACGGGCATTAGATTCTGTAAATAAATTAAAAATTGACAAAAATGATGCTTTAGGACAAAAATCTATAATCGTAGAAGAACTAGTAAATTATTTCGAGTCAAATAGTAAAATAAATATAAAGGGGTTTATTACCTTTAGATTAAAGGACTATGTTGAGGAATTAAAGATTGTTATTGATGAGGCAGTCGAAGATTTTTTGATGGATAAAGAGTACAATGAATTTATTAAACTTTTAAGGTACTTTGTAGATATACAGGAACCAAAGGTAGACATTGTACACATATATATGAAAGAAGAAAATAATTACAGCTTGTTTGATAATTACGGAAAAGAGATAAATGATGAATATTTAAGACTAATTGCAGCTGAAATGAAGGAAAATGATATAAGCTATGATGATTTATTAATAAGTTCCCTAATAACAATTGCACCAAATAATATTATAATTCACAAAACTGGTAATAATAATTTCAAGTATATTATCAATACGATTAAGCGTATTTTTAATCAAAAGGTAGAATTGTGTAATAACTGTGATTGGTGTATAATTAAATCAAATGTTAAAAAAGACTAATTAAACTCCAGTGATAACTGGAGTTTTTTATACAAAAGAAGGGTGAAAAAATTGGATTTCTTAATAATTATTACAATGTGCTTAATCGGAGCTATAATAGGATGGATTACTAACCTAATTGCAATAAAACTATTGTTTAAACCCTATGAACCATTTAGAATTCCTATTGTAAATTTTGATATTCACGGTTTAATACCAAAGAGAAAAGGTGAAATAGCTAAAAGTATTGGTAATATAGTGGAACAAGAGTTATTATCAGTAAATGACATTTTAATACATATGTTAGAAAGCGACAAAAAAGTTGCTTTATTGGCCATTATAAAATTTAAAATAAAGGAGACAATACAGAAAAAGATTCCAAGTATAATTCCGTCGGGATTTATTGGATTGATTTTAAACTATATAGATGAAATTATTGAACAAGAAGGGGAAAAAGTTATTTCTGAAATTATGCAAAATATAGTTCAGGATGCTGGTTCTATGATTAATATTTCTAAAATTGTCGAAGATAAGGTGAATGAATTTTCAATGGAAAAACTAGAAGATGTTGTTTTGCAAATTGCAAAAAAGGAATTAAAGCATATAGAAATTTTAGGTGGAATTTTAGGCGGAATAATAGGTATTATACAAGGTTTAATAGTAATGTTATTACAATAGCTAATTATATTTTGTTGACTTATATATTTTTTAAACTATAATTATTCTAATAGTAATTATAGAAACTAAATAAAAGTATATGGTGCCTTGCAAAAGGTTAAAAGGGAAAGTAGTTCAAATCTACTGCAGCCCCCGCTACTGTAAATGGTGATTAACCCAAAGTCATTGGGAAACTGAGAAGACCGGGTATAAAGATGATCCATAGCCAGGAAACCTGCCATACATAATTAATAACTACTTTCGGTGGGAAAGGAGGATTATAGAATCGATTTTTTATAGAACAAAAATCGTTTATTTTCCGTGCCCAAGTGTACGGTTTTTTTATGTCTAAAAATAAAGGAAGGTATAAATGAATTTAAATCAAATTTTAGAAGGTATAAAGCCACTGGATGAGAGTGCTAAGATAAAAGCCTCTGCCAGATTGGATTCACTAATCAAGCCTATTGGCAGTTTAGGGAAATTAGAGGATATAGCAATACAGATAGCTGGCATAACTGGTGAGACTATCAATAGCGTAGAAAAAAAATGTACTATTATTATGGCTGCAGATAATGGGGTTGTTGATGAAGGGGTTAGTACAGCACCCAAGGAAATAACTGCTATACAAACAATTAACATATTAAAAGGTTTAGCAGGCATAAGTGTGCTATCAAGACAGGCAAAGGCTGATTTTAAGGTTATAGATATGGGAATAAGTAGTAATATACAGCACAAAGACTTAATTTCCAAAAAAATAAAGCTTGGAACTGAAAATATTACCAAAGGTCCTGCTATGACGGTGGAAGAAGCTATTAATGCTATTAAAGTAGGCTTTGATACTGTTGAGGAATTAAAAAACCGAGGGTATAACTTATTAGGTACTGGTGAAATGGGAATAGGTAATACAACTACTTCGAGTGCCATACTAATGGCTTTGACTGGTTCTAATGTAGATGAATCTGTTGGTAAAGGGGCTGGTATGACAGATGAAGGCTTAGAAAATAAGAAGAGGGTTATATTGAAGGCACTTGAAATAAATGAACCGGATAAAAATGACCCCATAGACGTTCTTTCGAAAGTAGGGGGACTAGATATTGCTGGTCTTGTAGGTTGTTTTTTAGGTGCAGCCTATTATAGATTACCTATTGTAATTGATGGGGTGATTTCATCTGCAGCAGCTCTAGTTGCATATAGGATGAATCCTCTAACTAAAGAATATATGATACCTTCACACTTTTCGAAGGAGTTAGCATACAAACATATAATGGATGCATTGGGATTAGAGTCAAGTCTTAATTTAAATATGAGATTAGGGGAAGGCACAGGCTGTCCATTAATGTTTCATATAGTAGAGTCTGCAGCTGCTATTATTAAGGAAATGGCTACTTTTGATGAACTAAGTATGGATAGCGATTTTTTAGTAGATATAAGGTAGGTAATTATGGGAAAAGTGATATTAGTAACCGGCGGAGTAAGAAGTGGCAAAAGTTTATTTGCTGAAGAACTAGCAAAAAAGATCGGAGAAAATATTTTATACATTGCAACGGCAATACCCTACGATGATGAAATGAGAGAAAGAATAGATGTTCATAAAATGTTTAGACCTGTTAGCTGGACAACCTATGAAGTATATAAAGATTTGCATGAGGTTATAGATAGTATTGATAATAAGCAGGATGGGATATTACTAGATTGTGTAACAATTATGATAACAAACCTTATGTTTGATTATCCTTCATTTGATGAAAACAATATAGGACAGTCTATTATTAAGGAAATAAATGAGTATATAATAGATGAATTTTGTAAACTCTTAAACTTCCTTAAGAAGAGAGATATTAATATTATAATGGTTACTAACGAAATAGGTTGGGGCTTAGTACCTGAATCGAAGCTGGGTAGAGTCTTTAGAGACATATCAGGAAAAATTAATCAGCTTTTAGCAAGAGAAGCAGAAGAGGTATATTTATTGGTATCTGGTATTCCAATGAAAATAAAATAAGACTTTTCTGTGAGAGGAACATCCTATGAAAATATTTATTTTAATGGTTCAGTTTTTAACTCGTATTCCAATTAATCTGGAGTTAAGTGTAAGTAAAGAAGATTTTCCAAAGGGGGTTGCCTACTTTCCAATTGTAGGTTTAATAATAGGAATTATTAATGCTCTAGTATATTTCCTTTTATCAAAAGTTGCTCAGGAAATGGTGCCTTTAATAGCTATTGTAATAAGCAACGCATTAGTTACAGGGGCTCTGCACTTAGACGGTTTAGCCGATAGCTGTGATGCCTTGTTTTCAGCTAGAAAAAAGGATCGGATGCTAGAAATCATGCGTGATAGTAGAATTGGGACTAATGGTGTACTTGCATTAATATTGACAATCTTATTAAAGATTGCCTTATTAGATATTACCCCAAAGAGTATAATTATTCCTACAATTATTTTAATACCTGTTATAGGAAGGGCTACAATGTCAATTATATTATATGGCTCAACCTATGCCAGAGAAGAGGGCTTAGGTGATTTGTTTATAGGTAAAACCTCTTTAAATAGAGCCGGTGTATCAATAATTATTACTATTTTTTTAGTATTCGTTGTTCTAAATTTAATTGGAATCATAGCATTATTAGTGTCTATAATTGTAGCATATTTATTACGTCATTATTTTAATAGTAAGCTAGGTGGATTAACAGGCGATTTACTAGGGGCAGTTAATGAAGTGGTAGAACTGATATTTTCCTTTGTTATAGTTGTACTTTGGGGGTATATAGGATGACAACATATCTATACTTAGTCCGCCACGGTGAAACAATATTAAATGAATCGAAGGTTTATTACGGGTCCACAGATTGTCCGTTGAATAGTAGAGGGATTATTCAGGCAGAAGAATTAGGTAAAACATTTAAGAACAATTTTGACGTTGTCATTTCCAGTCCTTTAAGTAGAGCAATTGATACGGCAAAGCTTTTAAGTGGGTTAAATACTAGAGACATGGTTATAGATGAAGGACTAAAGGAGATAAATTTCGGTCTATGGGAAGGACTTCATTATAAAGATATTAGCATTAAGTTTGAAAATGAATGGAATGAATGGATAAATGATTGGAAAAACGTAGCTCCCCCTATGGGAGAGAGCTTCTTAAATCAATATAACCGAGTAAGTAATTCACTTAATCATATAATTGAACGTTTTAAGGATAAAAGAGTAGTTATTGTATCACACCAGGGTTGTTTAAGAATTATAGCCTCAATTCTTCTAAAGATGGAAGATAGAGGGTTTTGGAGTTTTACATTTGACCCTGGGACATACAGTTTGTTTGAAATTAGTGACACCAATGTTACTATTCGCAAAATAAATAGTAAAGGCTAAAGGTGAACTGAATGAAAAAGAGCATTATGCTGCAAGGTACAGCTTCATCTGTTGGAAAAAGTATAATAACAACAGCTTTATGTAGAATATTTACTCAGGACGGATACAATGTATCACCCTTTAAATCTCAAAACATGTCCTTAAACTCATATATTACATATGAGGGCCATGAAATAGGCAGGGCTCAAGCAATGCAGGCTGAGGCCTCTAGAAAGGCTCCTAGCTTTAGAATGAATCCTATTTTGATTAAGCCTACTAGTGATTGTAGATCCCAGATTATAGTTGAAGGTGTAGTAAAAGAGAATATGGAAGCTACAGAGTATTATAAATACAAAAGTAAGTTAAAAGAAATGATAAAATCAAATTTTGATGAACTTTTGAAGGAAAGTGATATTGTCGTTATAGAGGGTGCTGGCAGTCCTGCGGAAATTAACTTAAAAAAAGATGATATAGTTAATATGGGTGTAGCTAAAATGACTAAATCCCCTGTTGTTTTAATTGGAGATATTGATAGGGGTGGGGTATTTGCCTCTATATACGGTACTATTATGCTACTTGAAGAAGAAGAGAGAAAATTGATTAAGGGTATTATAATTAATAAGTTTAGAGGGAGCCTTGAGCTTCTAAAACCGGGTATTAAAATGCTTGAAGACTTGGTAAATATACCCGTAATAGGGGTAATCCCCTACTTTACTCATAACCTTGAGGATGAGGACAGTGCTACGGACTGGGATAAATATAATGGCAATCCAGAGGGTGATTTAGAGGTAGTAGTAATTAAGCTCCCTAGGATTTCTAACTTTACAGATTTTAATACATTTAAACTTCATAGGGATGTTAAATTTAGATTTGTAAACCTAAATGAGGACATAGGTAATCCAGATTTGATTATTTTACCTGGTAGTAAGAGTACAATTGATGATTTAATTTTACTCAAGGAAAGGGGAATGGATAAACAAATTTTGGAGGCACACAGCAATGGAAGTTATGTCTTTGGGGTTTGTGGTGGATATCAAATGCTCGGAAACAAAGTTAAAGATCCTTTAAATGCAGAGTCATCCATTAAAGAAGTAGAAGGTCTCTCATTACTACCTGTTGAAACAACTTTTAGGCAGACTAAAACTACAACCTTATCTAAAGGATATGATAATGTTTTTAATTGTAACATAAAAGGATATGAGATTCATATGGGTAAAACAGAATTAGTTGAGCAGAATTATTTACCTTTAATAAAAATAGATATGAGAAATGGATTAAACTATTATGAAGTAGATGATGGTGCTGTTAATAAGGATAGGACCGTATTTGGCACGTATTTTCATGGTATTTTTGATAATACTGAATTCACTAGAAATTTATTAAACAAAATAAGGGAGTCTAGGGGCAAGAGTAGGTTTAATGAGGAAATTTTAGATTATTCAAAGTATAAGGAAGAGCAATATGATAATTTAGCAAAGATAGTACGGGAAAATATTGACCTTAAAGCTATTTACGCTATTATGGAGGAAGTTTTATAATGATTTCCTTTTACTGGATTGCCTATGGCATCGACCTAATTATTGGTGACCCCTATTGGTTTCCTCACCCAATTAGGGCAATTGGTAAGCTTATAAGTTTTATGGAAAATATTATTAGAAAGATAACCTCTTCACCTCTGGGGCTAAAGACTGGGGGGGTTATACTTACATTTACAACAGTTTTAATCACGTATTTCACTACGTACTTTATACTAGCTTTCGTAAAGGATATTCATATTAACCTGTTTTACCTCATAAATATAGTACTTCTTTGGACTACGATTGCTACTAAATGTTTAAAAGAAGAAAGTAGTAAAGTATATAATGCCCTTAAAAACAAAGATATTTTATTAGGGAGAAAGCTATTATCTTATATCGTTGGTAGGGACACAACACATTTGAATAGCAGTCAAATTACAAAGGCTGTAATTGAAACTATTGCAGAAAACACATCAGATGGGGTAGTGGCACCAATCTTCTATATGTTTATAGGCGGGGCACCCTTAGCCTTAGCATATAAAGCAATTAATACTTTAGATTCTATGGTGGGGTATAAAAATGAAAAGTATTTATATTTAGGCTATGCTTCTGCAAAGCTAGATGATATAGCTAATTTTATTCCTGCCAGAATCACAGGAATAATGTTAGTTATCGCAGCAGTAATACTAAGATTAAATATGGATCAAAGCTTGAAAATACTAATAAGGGATAGAAAAAATCATTCAAGTCCTAATTGTGCTTATCCAGAGGCTGCAGTAGCTGGGGCGCTAGGTGTACAGTTAGGTGGAAGTCACTACTATTTTGGCAAGCTTGTTCATAAGCCAACAATAGGAGATGCGAGTAGAGAAGTGGAAATAGAAAATATTATAGATACAATTAAACTAATGTATGTAACTTCAATGCTAGCCCTGTTATTATTTACTTTTATTCATTGGTTTATATACTAACTAAAGGAGAAGTCTATGAACTTTCATGGTGGAGATATTTATAATTTAAATAGGGAACTGTTAGACTTTAGCTCTAATATAAATCCATTAGGTGTACCACTTTCATATAGGAAAGCTTTAATTGACAATATTGATGATTTTATAAAATATCCTGATATTAAATATACTGAATTAAGAAAATCCATTGCTAAATATTTAGGGATTGAAAATATTGATTATATTGTTCCTGGTAATGGGGCTGTTGAAATAATATATAAAGTAGTAGATGCATTAAAAATTAGAGAGGTTATAATTGCGGCTCCAACTTTTTCTGAATACAGAAGGGCAGCTTACGTAAAAGGCTTATGCTATGAAGAAATTGAAGTCTATAATGAAAAGGGCAGCCTTATGTTAGATAAATTTTTTACCAAATTAAAATCAAACTCTCTATATGTTATATGTAATCCAAATAATCCAACAGGAACATTAACTAATGTTGAAAAACTAAGTTCATTTGCAAAGCAGCTATATGAATTAGATAGCTATCTATTAGTTGATGAAGCATTTATTGAGTTTACAGATGAGTATCCAAATAACAGTACTGTTTCAAAGCTCTATGAACATCCAAATGTAATTGTCGTTAGGGCAGCTACAAAATTCTTTGGGATGCCTGGTATTCGTTTAGGATATGGCATTAGTTTTAATGAGGATTTAATTTCAGCGATGAAAAATAGATTGGAGCCATGGAATATTAATACTTCTGGGGTTATTGCAGAATGTATATTTAGAGATCAAGACTATATATCAAGATCAAGAGAATGGATAAGTAAGGAAAGAGGGTGGTTGTATAATGAACTTAAAGGCATTAGAGGTTTATCAACTTATCCTACTTCAGCTAACTTCTTTTTAATTAAAATTTTAAAAGATAATTTTGATGGAGAAAAGTTTAAAGAAATGATGATAAAAAAGGACATATTAATCAGAACGTCCGAAGGGTTTACACATTTGAGCCCTTTTCATATAAGAGTTGCTATAAAGAATAGGAAATCAAATGAGAGACTAATTTTAGCATTAAAAGACTGTGTAGATATTTAGACTAGAGGAGATGTTTAAAAATGAAAAATAAAATTATAAAAATAATCGTAAGTGTATTAATAATTAATATGATTATGACAGGCTGTAATAGTTTAGGGCAAGCAGATAATACAGGAAATAACAATATGGATATATACCCATTGACTATTATAGATTCCTATGAAAATGAAGTAATAATTGAAGAAATGCCCAATAGGGTTATATCAATTGCACCAAGTATTACTGAAATTATCTTTAATTTAGGTTTAGAGGATAAATTAGTTGGAAGAACAGATTTCTGTAATTTCCCATTAGAAGCAGAAAGTATAGAGAGTATAGGTAGTCTTACATCTCCTAATATAGAGAAAATAATTGAACTTGAACCAGATTTAATAATAGCATCAACTCATTTTCAAAAAGAGGTTTATGATAAATTATCAGAATTACAAATAAAGCTACTAGTTCTAGATTCTAAAGGTAGTTTTGACGGGGTATATATGACTATTGAAAAAATAGGGAAAGTATTTAATGTAAATAATAAGGCACTTGAACTTATACGTCATATGAAGTCTACAGTAGAAGAAGTTTTAGATAAGTTAAAGGATGAGCCGAAACCTACCGTATACTATGTAGTAGGATTTGGAGAATATGGAGATTTTACTGCAGGAGGGGATACATTTATAAATGACATGTTAGAGATGGCAGGGGCTATAAATATTGCAAGTGAAGTTACTGGGTGGAAGTATAGTCTTGAGAGGATTATTGAACAAGATCCACATATGTTAATAGTTTCAAAGTATTACAATACAAAGGATGAGATTATGGTGGCTAATGGATACAGTGAACTTACTGCAATAAAGGAAGGCAGAGTTTATGAAATAGATAATAATTTACTTGATAGACAAGGACCAAGAATTGCATTAGGTTTAAAAGAGTTAGCTAAAATAGTACATCCAAATTTATTCGAATAGGGAAGAAATTATGAGTTATTTTGAAAAGAGAAGCTTTTTTAAAACTATTTTCTCGTGCTGTTTTATTTTACTAGTTGTTATGATTGTTTTTGTTAGTACTCTTGGGGTCGCAAACATTACATTTGTTAATAGTTTAAAAATAATAGCTGAAAAGATTCCATTAATTAATAAATATATTGATATGAAGGATGTTATTAATACACATCGTACTATTATTTGGCAAATAAGATTACCTCGTATATTATTAGCAGGTATTGTGGGAATGGGATTATCTGTAGTTGGAGTAACTTTTCAAAGTATGTTTAAAAATCCTATGGCAGATCCTTACATACTAGGAGTTTCATCAGGAGCAGCTTTAGGTGCCACTCTGTCGATAGTATTAGGGTTACCCTTTATTAATATATGGGCATTTTGTGGTGCTATACTAACTGTATTATTTGTATTTCAAATAGCTAAGATTGGTTCAAAAGTGCAAAGTATAACTTTGCTCCTAGCTGGTATAGCAATTAGTTCAATGATGTCTTCAATTATATCTGTGCTTATGATATTTAACAGAGATAAAATAGAAATGATTATTTTCTGGATAATGGGTAGTGTTTCTGCCGCAAGCTGGAAACATGTTAGTATTTTATTCCCGGTTACATTATTAGGGACAATGGTTATAATGCTTTTTTCCAGGGAGCTTAATGTATTTTTAGTTGGAGATGATAGTGCAAAAAGTTTAGGTGTTGAAACTGATAAAGTTAAAAAGCTTTTATTAGTAATTTCATCTGTAATTATGGCTTTTACTGTTTCTGTTAGTGGAATAATTGGATTTGTTGGATTAATAATACCTCATGCAATTAGATTAATTATAGGCCCAGACCACAGAGCTTTAGTTCCATTCTCGGCCTTAGGCGGAGCTATATTTATGATTTTATGCGATACAATCGCTAGAACAATAATTCCACCTACTGAAATACCTGTGGGTGCAGTAACAGCAATTTTCGGATCCCCATATTTTATTTATCTTCTATACAGAAGCAAAAAGAAGGTGTTAGGTTGAAAAAGAATAATACGGTTACTATTAGGATTAAAGATTTAAACTGGAAATACGGAAATACAGCCATATTGGAAAATATAAATATAGATATAAAAAGGGGTAAGTTTTACTCAATTATTGGGCCAAATGGGTCTGGCAAGACAACTTTACTTAAAAATATACTTCGGCATTTAGAACCAAAAAAAAATACACTATTTATCGAGGATTTAGATATTTCTTCCTTATCCTATAGGGAAATAGCTAAAAAAATGGCGTGTGTACCCCAAAATACTATGGTAGATTATGAATTTTCTGCTTTAGACATAGTTATGATGGGAAGAACCCCACACCTCAAACGCTTTGAAACTGAAAGCGAGAAAGACCTTAATATTTGCAAAGAAGCTATGATTATGACAGATACCTGGAGATTTAAAGATAAATTGATACAAAATCTAAGTGGTGGAGAAAGGCAAAGAGTAATAGTTGCTAGAGCAATTGCACAAAAACCAGATATTCTCCTATTGGACGAGCCTATTTCACATTTAGATATCCAGCATCAAATAGAACTTTTAGATACTATTGCATATATTAACAAAAAAAGTGGAACAACAGTTATTGTAGTATTGCACGATTTGAACTTAGCAACTCAATATAGTGACGATATATTTCTTTTAAATGACGGAAAAGTATTATCCTATGGAAGTCCAACGGAAGTTATAACTGAAGATATAATAAAAGAGGTATATAAAACTAAAGTATGTATAATACCACATCCTGTTAGTGGTAAGCCCCATGTAATTCCAATTAGAACCGAAAGGGAGGTGGGGGCCATTGATGCAACAAAACAAATTACCTAGAATTGTAATAGCAGCCCCATATAGTGGTGCAGGGAAAACTACAATTAGTATAGGTATTATGGCTGCATTGACAAAGCGAGGGGTTAATGTTCAACCATTTAAAATCGGCCCGGATTATATTGATCCTGCATTTCATACGGATGTTACTAAAAGGAATAGTATAAACTTAGATAGCTGGTTATTTGATGAAGAAACAGTTATAGAACTATTTCAAAAATATGCTCTAAATTCTGATATATCAATTATCGAAGGGGTTATGGGACTTTATGACGGTATTGGTAGCGATCCTATGCTAGGAAGTACTGCTGGTATGGCACATATATTAAAGGCACCAGTAATCCTAGTATTACCAGCCCAGGGTATGTCTACGACTATAGCCGCAGTTATAAAAGGGTTAAAAGAATTTAGGGAAATTAATATAGTTGGGGTTATATTAAATAAAGTTTCTACAGAAAAATATTATGACCTTTTAAAAGAAACTATAGAAACCAACACGGACGTAAAGGTCTTAGGAAGACTTCCAATAGCAGATGATATAAAAATAAAGAGTAGGCATTTAGGTCTAGTTCAAAATTGTGAATTGCTTAATAAGGAGTTAATGATTGATAAACTAATAGCGCTGATTGAGGAATATGTTGATTTAGATCAGATTATTAGCTTAGGACAAAATGCTGAAGTTTTTAAAATAGAATTAACTGAAGAAAAAGAATTAAAAAAGGAGTATGTAAATGTTGCAGTAGCCTATGATGAGGCCTTTCAATTCTATTATTATGATAATATAAAAGCTTTAGAAGAATTAGGTGCAACTATTACATATTTCAGTCCTCTAAAAGACCCTAAGCTACCAGAAAATATTGATGGTATTTATATAGGTGGCGGTTATCCAGAGCTATATGCTAAAGAACTAGAACAAAACATTTCAATGTGTAAAGCAATTAAGGATAAATCAGAAATAGGAATGCCCATATATGCTGAATGCGGCGGGTATATGTATTTAAATAAGAAAATTAAGACTTTAGAAAATGATGAGTATAATATGGTTGGAGTATTTGACGGGGATGTCATTATGACTAAGCAGTTACAAAACTTTGGATACGCAGAATTAACTGCTGAAAAATGTAGTTGTATATTTAAAGTTGGTGATAAAATAAAGTGTCATGAATTTCATACGTCATATATTGGGCATAATAATGAGAAATTGGTTTTAACTGAAAAATACAGAAATAAAGAAAAAGTTAGTTGGTACTCAGGATCTAAAAAAAATAATACATTTGGTATGTATCCACATATACATTTTCTTTCAAATATTAATATTGCTAAAAATTTTATTGAATCCTGTTTAAACTATAAAGAATTGGGTGATTAATATGGATAAAGGATATGTTCAGATTTACACAGGTGATGGAAAGGGTAAGACAACTGCTGCTTTGGGAGTAGGACTAAGGGCTACAGGCCGTGGATTCAAGGTGCTTATGATACAGTTTCTGAAGGGGGCCTTTAGTGGTGAGCATGAAAGTGTGAAAAGATTAGAAGGATTTACTATACTACCTATAGGTGGAATAGATAAATTTACTTGGCAATTAGATGAACAGGAAACAAAGGAGCTTAAAGATAATATTCAAGCTAATTTCACTAAAATAATTGGTGAATTAGATAAAGTTTCTGTGGACATATTAATTTTAGATGAAGTTATGGCAGCTATAAGTTGTGGATTTATAGAAGTAGAACAAATATGTGAAATTATTGATAATAAGCCTGAAGGAATGGAAATAATACTTACGGGTAGAAATACTCCTAAGGAGTTAGCTGATAGGGCGGATTTAATTACTGAGATGAAGCCAATTAAGCATTATATGAATAACGGAGTTATGGCTAGAAATGGTATTGAAAGATAGCTATAATCTACTTGACAAAATATAAATATATATCTATAATTTAGCTAATATTATATGTAAATGCGATAATTAGAGAAGAGTAAGCTATACACAGTACCTAGAGAGAAAACACCTTGGCTGAAAGTGTTTTTGTATATGAATAACTGAAAACTAACTCTATAGCAGTTTTTTAGTAGCCTAAAGCGAAAAGAAAACCGGTAGCAACGTTATAGCTTTAAAGTTGGATTATTTTAAAATAATCAATTTAGGTGGAACCGCGAGCATATACTCTCGTCCTAAGCTTTTTAGGATGGGAGTTTTTTTATACTTAATTTTAATATATGAGGAGGATAAAAATGGATAAGATTATTATTAAACTTAAAGATGGCTCACAGAGAGAGGTTGCTAAAGGAACGTCTATTTTAGATATAGCTACAGAAATAAGTGAAGGTTTAGCTAGAGTAGCTGTTGGAGCAGAAGTTAATGGAAAAAAAGTTGATCTAACATACAAAGTAGAAGAAGATTGCGAATTGAATATTTTAAGATTTGAGGATGAGGGTGGTAAGGAGTTTTTAAGACATACTAGTTCTCATATTTTAGCTCAAGCTGTAAAGAGATTATTTCCTAATACAAAACTTGCAATCGGTCCTGCTATCGATAATGGCTACTATTATGACTTTGATTCTGATCACAAGTTCACGCCAGAGGATTTAGAAAAAATCGAAGCAGAAATGAAAAAGATCGTAAAAGAAAAATTGGAATTAGAAAAATTTGAGCTTCCAAGAGACGAAGCTATTAAGCTTATGAAAGAGCACGGGGAAGATTATAAGGTTGAATTAATCACTGATTTACCGGAAGATGCAAAAATATCATTCTACAAGCAAGGAGATTTTGTTGACCTTTGTGCTGGACCACATGTTCCATCAACTGGTAAGGTTAAGGCTCTTAAGCTTTTAAGTGTTGCTGGAGCGTATTGGCGTGGAGATGAGAAAAATAAAATGCTTCAAAGAATTTATGGTACTTCCTTTGAGAAAAATAAAGATTTAGAAGAATATCTACATCGTTTAGAAGAAGCTAAAAAGAGAGACCATAGAAAAATTGGTAAGGAGTTAGATTTGTTTAGCTTACAAGAAGAGGGTCCTGGTTTTCCATTTTTCCATCCAAAGGGAATGGTAATTAGAAATATACTAGAGAGCTTTTGGAGAGAAGAGCATGTTAAGAGAGGCTATGATGAAATAAAAACTCCAATTATTTTAAATGAGTCCCTATGGCATCAATCAGGTCACTGGAATCACTATAAAGAAAATATGTATTTCACAAATATTGATGAAGAAAACTATGCAGTAAAGCCAATGAACTGTCCTGGTTCAATATTAATGTATAAGAGAAAGATGTATAGCTATAGAGATCTACCAATTAGAATGGGTGAGCTTGGGTTAGTTCATAGACATGAATTATCTGGAGCCCTTCACGGGTTAATGAGAGTAAGATGCTTCACTCAAGACGATGCCCATATATTTATGTTACCTGAGCAAATTAAAGATGAAATAATTGGTGTAATAGAATTTGTAGACTATTTCTATAAAATATTTGGTTTTAAATACCATATTGAGCTTTCAACTAGGCCAGAAAACTCAATGGGAACTGATGAAGAGTGGAATGTAGCTACAGATGCATTAATCGAAGCCCTAAAAGAGAAAGATTTACAGTATAAATTAAATGAAGGGGACGGAGCTTTCTACGGACCTAAAATTGATTTTCATTTAGAGGATTGTATAGGAAGAACATGGCAATGTGGAACTATACAGCTTGACTTCCAAATGCCACAAAGATTTGATATTAATTATGTGGGTGCAGATGGAGAGAAGCATAAGCCTATTATGATTCATAGGGTTATATTTGGAAGTATAGAACGATTTATAGGAATTTTAATTGAGCATTTTGCTGGTAAATTCCCTACTTGGTTAGCACCAGTTCAAGCAAAGATTTTACCAATAACTGATAGACAGCTTGATTATTCACTACAACTACAAAAACAAATGGCACAAAAAGGTATTAGGGTTGAAGTTGATACAAGAAGTGAGAAGATAGGATATAAAATAAGAGAGGCTCAATTACTGAAAATTCCATATATGCTTGTAGTTGGTGATAAAGAAATGGAAACTGGAACTGTAGCTGTTCGTTCTAGGGATAAAGGGGAATTAGGGGCTATAAGTATAGAGAAGTTTATCGAAGATACATTAGTTGAAATTGATAATAAAGAAATCTAGGTGAAAAGGGTAATAAAAGTGAATTAGTTTTAAGGTAGGATACTTAGTAAAAAGCTATTATCCTGCCTTTTTTATATTTTTTGAAAAAAAGTAATAATTTGTAAGGATTTAAAAAGGAAACTACAAAATAGTATAGAATATCTAATAAGTTAGTTCTTTATTACTATATATTCTCGATATATTTCTATATTTTTTAGAAGATATGAAATGTCTAAATAAATAAGCATTATTTATGTTGCTAGCACTAAGGAGAGATAAAATATATGAAGCAAGAAATTAGGTCTAAAGCTACCATTTATAGCGGTAATATTTACTTGAAGTTTTTCAAAAACATTCTAAAGAATCCTTCTTTTATTGTCTATTTATTAATAATTACTTTAATTATTAGTAATTTGAAGGGCTTCCATATTCAAAGGTTTATAATGCAGCTTATCCCAGTCTCTCCACAATTATTGGATGTAGTTTTAGAAATAGTATTTGGTATTGCATTGCTATCAATCTCCCTATATTTAGCACGTAAATATTTAATAGTACACGAAAAAAAGGTTAAAACCGAAGAGCAATTTGAATCGGTTGTAAAGAGTATTAAGGAAGTAGTTTTTCAAAGGGATATAAATGGACTGTGGACTTTTTTGAATCCTGCCTGGACTGAAGTTACAGGTTTTGATGTTGAGGAGAGTTTAGGAAAAAATTTTATTGAGTTTGTCCATCCAGAGGATAGAGACAGAAACTTAAAACTTTTTAAACAATTGATTGAAAGAAAAAAAGACTATTGCAGACATGAGATTCGTTATATATCCAAAAATAGTGAATATTGTTGGGTTGAGGTTTTTGCTCAGTTAATAGTTAGTGAGGATGGGGATATTAGTGGCACCTCTGGTACTCTTATGGATATTACTCAACGAAAAGAGATGGAGCAGGCAATAAATGATAGAGAAAAAATATTGTTAGGGGTTGCGGATGCCACGGCGATTCTATTAAAAAATGTTGAGATTGATAAAGCACTACACAGTGTACTAGAAGTTTTAGGTAAGGCAACTGAAGCGGAGAGGTCATATATATTTCAAAATCATGTTGATGAACTTACACAAAAGTGTATGGTTAGTCAGAAATATGAGTGGTGTAATATTGGAATAATACCACAGATTAATAATGAAGATTTACAGAGGGTTTCCTATGAAGATATGGGTCTAATGCGATGGTACCATACTCTATCTGCAGGTAGGGAAATAAGCGGACTAGTAAAAAATTTTCCTGATGGAGAAAGAGCTATGCTAGAACCACAGTATATAAAAACCTTAGTTGTTGTGCCAATATTTGTGGATAATTTCTTTTGGGGGTTCATAGGCTTCGATTGCTGTACTAAGGAACGTATTTGGACAAATTCAGAAATAGCATTACTTTTTGCTGCCGCAGCCAGTATCGGGGGTGCTATAAAAAGAATTAGTGATGAACAACAAATTCAGTCTCTTTTAAAGAGTGACTTAAAACAGACTGTCCAAAACTTACAAAATTTAGTATTTAAATGTAAAAAGAATTCCGAAAATAAAATATATTTTACTTTGTTTGAAGGAAAGCTGGCAGAAAAGATTGGACTATCAACAGATATAGTCTATGGAGAGGATATTTGTAATATACTTGAACAAAAAAATCAAAGTGAGGTAATTGATAATTTTTTTAATGCCTTCGAAGGAACTGTTTGCAATTTCGAAATGCAATTAGATGAATGCATATATTATACTTCCTTATCTCCGTTGGTAAATAAAGGTGTGGTTAAGGAAATCGTTGGTTCAACTATAGAAATTACAGAACTAAAAATGGCTCAGGAGCAGATTCATTATATGGCCTATTACGACACCTTAACTGGACTACCAAATAGGGCATTTTTCAAGAAACAATTAGGGTATCTATTATCACAAGCAAATCGTAATAATACAATAATGGCCATAATGTATTTAGATTTAGATAGGTTTAAGTTAGTGAACGATACTTTAGGACATATTGCAGGGGATGAACTGTTAAAGGCCACGGCTATTAGATTAAAGAAAGTAGTCAAAGATAATGATATATTAATTAGAATGGGAGGGGATGAGTTTATCATTGTATTCCCTCAAGTAAGATTAAGAGGAGAAATATCTAAACTTGCTCAAAGTATTATTGATGCATTTAAGAGTCCATTTAATGTAAGTGGACACGAGATATACATATCCACTAGTATAGGCATAAGTTTGTATCCATATGACGGTACAGATATAGATTTACTTATAAAGAATGCAGATACCGCAATGTATCGTTCTAAGGAAAACGGAAGTAATAGTTACCAGTTTTACACTGAAGATATGCACAAAAGGGCCCTTGAAAGATTAGAGATAGAAAATTGCCTTAGAAAAGCACTAGAAAAATGTGAATTATCCATTGTATATCAGCCTAGGTTCAATATTAGAACAGGTTATATTGTTGGTGCAGAAGCTTTAGTTAGATGGAACCATCCTGTACTAGGTTCCATTTCTCCATCCGTATTTATACCTATTGCTGAAGAGACAGGAATAATACATGATATTGGGAAATGGGTTCTATATAATGCTTGTAAGCAAACTTATTATTGGTATAACAATGTGGACACTGATTTCCAAATCTCTGTTAATATATCTGCTATACAATTTCAACGGGATGATTTAGTAGATATAGTAAAAAAAGTTCTTTCTGATACGGGATTGAAGCCAACTATGCTTGAACTTGAAGTTACAGAAAATACTATTATGCAAAAGACCGAAAAGACCCTTAATAACATTAAAGAGTTAAAAGAAATTGGTGTTAAAATATCTATTGATGATTTTGGGACGGGCTTCTCTTCTTTAAGCTATATGAAGGAGTTTCATTTCGATAATTTGAAAATAGATAAGTCTTTTATTCAAGATATTGGGGTCAGTTATAGTAATGAGTCTATTATTAGTGCAATAATTAGTATGGCCCATAGTATGGGAATGACTGTAGTAGCAGAAGGGGTCGAAACAGAATACCAGCTAGATTTCTTAATTACTCGAAACTGTGATGAGGTACAAGGTTATTTATTTAGTACGCCTTTAACAGCAGAGGAGTTTATGTTTAATTATTTATGTAACGATAAAATATATAAAGAGGCTTAGCCTCATGTATTAGGTAGATGGTTAATATTATCTACATTTTTTAATAACTACTTGAAATAGGCGACTTGTCATATTGGGTGTACCCTTAACCTAACGGATAGAGTCATACTTCTTTCAAGTCCCAGGGTATTTACTGGGCAAGATTGTGAAAATTCCATTAATTAGAGATAATATAAATATAAAAAAATTATATTAATATTATCTCTTTAGTATTTAAACTGCTTTTAACTCTTCTGGGTTAGGTGGTTCACCAAGCAGTTCATTTAATTCTTCGCCATTTAATGTTTCTTTTTCTAATAAGGCATCTGATACTTTTTTAAGATCATCTTTATTTGCTTCTAAAAACAAATATGCTTGCTTATAGCAATTGTTTATTATGTTATTTAGTTCCTGAGATATTTGTACCCCTAAGGCTTTTATCATAACATTGTTATTATGCATATATCCTAAATCACTCATGCCATAATCACAAATCATTGACATAACCATGTCAGTTACTTTTTTTAAGTCATCTTTAGCACCTGTAGATGAATGATTAAAAACAAGCTCCTCAGCGGCCTTTCCACCAAGCATAACCATAATCTTATTACATAACTCATCCTTAGTCATAATGTATCTATCATCCTGTGGCATTTGTATTACATAGCCTAGAGCCTGACCACGTGGAATTATGGAAACTTTCTGTACCATATCTGTTCTAAGTAATCGACCAATTAAAGCATGACCAACTTCGTGATAAGCTATTATCTCTTTTTCTTTACTTAAAATACTTGGGTTCTTAACCTGTAATCCAGCTATAACACGTTCGATAGCACAGTCGAAGTGATGGGCAGAAATTTTTTCCTTATTTTCTCTTACTGCGATTATTGCTGCTTCGTTAGCTATACTAGATAGATGAGCACCACTCATACCATGGGTTTTCTTTGCTAAATCTTTAATTACTACATCAGGCTCTAAAGGTTTATTTTGTGTATGGACTTTTAGAATTTCTTCTCTAGCCTTTACATTTGGATTTCCAATAAACATATGTCTATCAAATCTTCCAGGTCGCAAAAGAGCCTCATCTAATAAATCCAATCTGTTGGTGGCACCAATAACTACAACAGATTGATCTGTATTAAAACCGTCTAATTCAACCAAAAGCTGATTCAATGTTTGATCCTTTTCGTTGTTACTATCAATACTTCGCTTAGCTCCAATCGCATCAATCTCATCAATAAATATTACGCTTGGAGACTCCTTTTTAGCTTTTTCAAAAAGTGTTCTTATTCTTTTCGCACCAACACCTACATATTTCTCAACAAATTCTGAACCACTTACAGAGAAAAATGAAGATTTAGTTTCACCTGCAACAGCCGATGCTAACAAGGTTTTTCCAGTACCTGGAGGGCCATGAAATAAAATCCCCTTAGGAATTTTAGCACCCATTTTTTTATATTTTTCCGGTGAGTTAATAAAATCAATTACTTCAATTAATTCTTCTTTAACCTCCCCTAGACCTGCTACGTCTTCAAAGGTAGTTTTAGGTTTAGTGAAAAATTCATTAGGAGATTGGTCTTTTTCTTTTTTGTCAAACTTTACATGTGCATGGGCATATTCAGGTGATTTATTTAACCTGATGTAGTATAATACTAATAGGGTTGAGCCTAAAACAAGAAATACCCTATTGCTTGATGAAAAATATTCAACAAATTCTGTATTGTACCACTTTAAGTAGCTTAAAAGAATTGTTATAAGTAGAGTTGTGCACATTAGTACAAAAACCACTTTCTTTTTCAAAATTGTCACCACCTTATTAGAAGTATAAGATTATCTTTCCCAAAAATCTAATAAACATTATTTTCAAACCAAAATAAAGGGCAAAATATGATTCTATTATTTGGTAGTATAAAAAACAAATTAATTTGTTAATATAAAATGTATTGACAAACTTTAATATTATTGATATTCTATTTTAGTAAAAACAAAGAAGAAGATCCGCTTCTCACCTTACGACAATGTTTAGTAGGGTTAATAGATAGATTTAAGTTAATTATTATGATTAACAATCTTGAAATCAGGCGGATAGTATATTACTATTGGCTTTATTTGTTTTTTCGGGACTTTTACAGAGGACTATATATCCTTTGTACACATATGTTTTTAAGAAAATTAGGAGGTGTTTCATTATTAAAGAAGTTAATGAACAACAAATTAACGAAGAGATTCGTGATAAAGAAGTAAGACTTGTAGACACAGAAGGTGAGCAATTAGGAATTATGTCTGCAAAGGAAGCTCAAAAACTAGCTAATGCAAAGAACTTAGATCTAGTTAAAATAGCTCCAAAGGCAAACCCGCCAGTATGCAAAATCATGGACTATGGAAAGTATAAGTATGAATTGGCAAAGAAGGAAAAAGAGGCAAAGAAAAATCAAAAAGTTACTGTTGTAAAAGAAGTACGCCTTAGTGCCAACATAGAAAAGCATGATTTAGAGGTTAAAGCTAATCAAGCAGTTAAGTTTCTTAAAAATGGAGATAAGGTTAAAGTAACCTTAAGATTCAGAGGTAGAGAACTTAGCAATATAAATTTAAACAAAGCAGTAATCGATGAATTTAAGGAGCTTCTAATTGAGTATTCTACTGTTGAAAAAGAAGCAAAGTTAGAAGGAAAACAAATGATTATGGTACTAGCTCCGAAAAATTCATAATTTGAAGGGAGGAAATAACATGCCAAAAATGAAAAGCCATAGAGGTGCAAGAAAAAGATTCAAAAAAACAGGTACAGGTAAAGTTAAAAGAATGCAAGCTTTTACAAGCCATATTTTAACTAAAAAAACAGCTAAAAGAAAAAGAAATCTTAGAAAAGCTACTCTTGTATTCAAAGGGGAAGCTCAAAAAATTGCACGTTTATTACAATTTTAGGAAGAAGGAGGTAAAGAAACATGGCTAGAGTTAAAAAAGGTGTTACGGCACGTAGAAGACATAAAAAAGTATTAAAGCTTGCAAAAGGATTTAGAGGTGCAAGAAGTAAATTATTTAGACCAGCAAACCAATTTGTTATGAAAGCATTAAGACATGCTTATGCTGGAAGAAAATTAAGAAAAAGAGATTTTAGAAAATTATGGATCACAAGAATCAATGCCGGAGCTAGAATGAGCGGCTTATCATATTCAAGATTTATGAATGGGTTAAAATTAGCTGGAATCCAAATGAACAGAAAAGTTCTTTCAGAGATGGCTATTTATGATAAAGAAGGTTTTGCTCAATTAGTTGAAGTTGCAAAACAAAAATTAAATGCGTAATTAATTTTACTTAATAATTTTAAGAGTCCAAATTGGGCTCTTTTAATTGTTTTAGAGTAAAAAAATTAAAATAGGATATAATTATTTAATGGTAAAATATACATAAATATAAGAAAAAGCCTTTAATCAATATATGTGAAGTGGTATAATGGTTCATAACAAAAAATATAGGCGGTGTAAAAGATGAAAGATAGAATGGACGGGTTTAATTTAGCACCAACCCAAGTGTTAGCAATAGGTTTTGCACTTGTTATACTAGTTGGGTCTATGCTATTAAATCTACCTATAGCATCCCAAGACGGCAGAAGTATCGGCTTTATAAATGCATTATTTACATCTGCTTCAGCAGTATGCGTAACAGGATTAGTAGTAGTTGATACAGGAACCCACTGGACAGTATTTGGTAAAACAGTGATATTAATATTGATTCAAGTTGGTGGACTAGGATTCATGACCTTAGCTACTATGCTTGCAGTTTTACTAGGAAAGAAAATTTCTTTAAAGGAAAGGCTTTTAATTCAGGAGTCTTTAAGTCAATATACATTATCTGGAGTAGTGAGATTTACACAATATATACTGTTAGTGACTCTGTTAATTGAGGGCTTGGGTGCATTACTATTATCATTTACTTTCGTTCCAGAACACGGTTTAGCTAAAGGTATTGCCTATTCCATTTTTCATTCAATCTCAGCATTCTGCAATGCAGGCTTTGATATAATTGGTCATGGAAGAGGATTAACTCCATATGTAAATGACCCAATAGTCAACTTTACAATTTGGAGCTTAGTTATTCTCGGTGGTATTGGTTTTTCAGTTATAGTAGATATTAATAACAAAAGAAGTATTAGGAAATTATCTTTACATACTAAAATAGTTTTAGTGGTAACATTTATATTATTAACAAGTGGATTTCTAGCTTTCCTTTTACTAGAATGGAATAACCCAGAAACCTTAGGAAATCTACCATTAACAGGCAAACTGATGGCAGGCTTCTTTCAGTCAATGACTACAAGAACTGCTGGATTTAATACAATTGCATTAGATCAAATGAATGATGCATCAAAGCTTATAACTATAATACTGATGTTTATAGGTGGTTCTCCTGCATCGACAGCAGGGGGGATTAAAACTGCTACACTAGGGGTTATAATCTTTACTGTCATATCAGTAATCAAAGGTAAAGAAGAAACAGAGCTATTTAAAAAACGTATTCCTAGGGACATCGTTAATCGTGCAATAACTGTAAGTTTTATATCTTTAACATTAGTTATTGTTGTTACAGGAATACTTACAATGACTGAAACAGGGTTTTCGTTTCTAGAAATACTATTTGAGTCAACATCCGCCTTTGGTACGGTTGGCCTTTCCTTAGGAATTACTTCTGAGCTTAGCAGCTTAGGAAGATTAGTAATAACTTTCTTAATGTTTGCAGGTAGGGTGGGACCAATAACTATAGTATTTGCCCTAGCTAGAAGACAAAGAAAGTACAAAGGAATAATAAAATATCCAGAAGGTAAAATACTTGTAGGCTAAGAAGGGGTGTAATAAAGTTGAAACAGTTTATAGTTGTAGGTTGCGGGCGTTTTGGAAGTAGTGTTGCAAGAACTTTATATCAAATGGGACATGATGTACTAGCAATTGATGCTGACGAAGATATTGTACAACATATTTCAGAGCATGTAACACATGCTGTTCAAGCGGATGCAACAGACGAAAATTCATTAAGGGCACTAGGAATTAGAAATTTTGATGTGGCAGTTATAACTATTGGGGCTGATATTCAATCCTCAGTAATGGCTACTCTTATAGTTAAAGAATTAGGTATTAAGTATGTTGTTTCTAAGGCACAAAATGAAATGCACGCCAAAGTGTTATATAAAATTGGGGCAGATAGAGTTGTTTTTCCTGAGAGAGATATGGGAGTAAAAGTTGCTCATAACTTAGTCTCTAGTAACATTCTAGATTTTATAGAATTAGCTCCAGACTTTAGTATTATGGAGATATCTGCTTTAGAAGAATGGTATGGTAAGACTTTACAAGATTTAAATATAAGAGCTAAGTATGGAATAAATGTAATGGCCGTAAAGAAGAAAAATAATGAAATTAATGTATCACCTATAGCTAGGGATGTAATTGATGAAGGTGATATTATGGTAGTAATTGGACATAATAATGATCTAAAGAAACTACAAAGATAGTTAGGAGATATAAATGGAAGCTCAATATATATCAAGTGAAGATAATAAAATAATAAAACAAATCAACTCATTAAAGATGAGAAAGCAACGTAAAAAGCTAGGTAAATTTATTGTTGAAGGATATAGAGTCATTGTAGATTGTTTGTCTAGCAACTCTCAAATAATTGATTTTGTTGTTTTTTCTAGTAGTGCAATAGAAAGCTCTGAAGGAAAAAAATTATTTAAAACATTAATGTTAAACCATAAAGTTTTTGAAGTACCTGATAAATTATTTAAAAAAATTACAGAGACAGAAAATCCCCAAGGGATGTTGGCTGTTGTTAATATGATAGATTTTAAGTTAGATACTCTTTTAAATAAAGAGGATAATTCAATTTTCATTATTCTGGATAGAATTCAAGACCCAGGAAATATGGGGACTATAATTAGGACTGCTGTGGCTATTAATGCTAAAGCCGTTATTTTAACAAAGGGTAGTGTTGACCCATATAATAGTAAAACCGTTAGGTCAACAATGGGTGCAGTTTTTAATATTCCGATTATTGAAATAGAGGATAATTCATGGGTAACTGCCTTGAAGGAAAATAACATTAGATTAATAGGAAGTACACTTGATACTCAAAAAAGCTATTTACAAATAGACTACTCTGGTGGTTTAGGAATTATAATAGGAAACGAGGCTAATGGTATTGACCCTCAATTACTTGAAGAGGTCGATGAAAAGGTTTACATACCAATTATTGGTAATATAGAGTCGTTAAATGCCTCAGTTGCAGCAGGAGTGTTATTATATAAGGCAATTGAGCATGTACATAAATAAACTGATTTTTCAAAAAACTAAAAACCATTTTCTTCAAATTCATTGTTTATGCCCAAAACATATGCTATAATGGGGTTAATACAAAGGCTTGAGGAGGGAGTGGTCAAGTGAAGACCGCAAATACATTTTGGAAAATCTTTGAGATGACAGGTTCCGTAACAGCCTATATTATGTACAAGAAACTATATTAGTTTATATAAAAAATAGCTATGATGGAGAAAAGTATACAAAGAACTGTTTAAAAGAGAATAAGTGCCTAGGCTGAAAGCACTTACTAAGCAAGTATTGTAGAAGTTCACTCCTGAGCTGTAAAGCTGAAACTTAAGTAGGTTTTACCGGGTAAGCTCCGTTAACAGTTTTCGAGTGACATATCTACATATGTTATTAGGGTGGTACCGCGGATTATACCTTCGTCCCTTTTTTAGGACGAAGGTATTTTTATATTCAATTTTAGTTGTAGAGAGGAGAAATAGAAACATGGAAGCCAAGTTAAAGGAATTGCAAGAAAGAGCTATACTTGATATTAATTCAGCTCAGTTCACTGACGATTTGGAAAAGGCAAGAGTTAAATATCTAGGTAAAAAAGGGGAATTAACAGAGGTATTAAGAGGTATGGGTAGCTTATCTGCAGAGGAAAGACCTCTAGTCGGTAAAGTTGCAAATGAGGTAAGAGAAGAGATTGAAGCCCATTTAGAAAAGGCAAAAACTCTAATAAAAGCAAAGGAAATGAATAAGAAGCTTGAAACAGAGTCTATTGATGTAACCATGCCTGGAAAGGATATAGTACTAGGAAAAAGACATCCATTAACTCAAGGTATGGATGAATTAAAGGATATATTTATTAGCATGGGATTTAAAGTAGCAGAGGGTCCAGAGGTAGAAACAGTGTATTATAACTTTGATGCTTTAAATGCAGCTCCAAATCATCCATCAAGAGATATGACGGATACTTTCTATATAAATGATGATGTTATTTTAAGACCACAGACATCTCCAGTACAAGTAAGATATATGGAAAAAACTAAGCCGCCTATAAGAATTATTTCACCAGGAAGGTGCTTTAGAAATGATACTCCAGATGCAACCCATTCCCCAATGTTCCATCAATTAGAGGGATTAGTAGTGGATAAGGGAATTACTTTAGCAGATTTAAAGGGTACCTTAGAAGTATTCGTTAAGAAGTTCTTAGGTGAGCATACACAAATTAAGTTTAGACCACATTTCTTCCCATTTACAGAACCAAGTGCAGAAGTTGATGCAACTTGTTTTAAATGTGGAGGTTCAGGCTGTGGTTTCTGTAAAAAGAGTGGATGGATTGAATTATTAGGCGCGGGTATGGTGCATCCAAATGTACTTAGAAACTGTGGAATAGATCCAGAAGTATATAGTGGCTTTGCATTTGGAATGGGAGTCGACCGCTTAGTTATGTTAAAATACGGTATCGACGATATAAGGCTATTATATGAGAACGATATGAGATTCTTAAATCAATTCTAGATTAGTTAGATAGGAGGAGAATATTAAATGTTAGTACCTGTTAAATGGCTTAAAGACTATATAAATATTAATATAGATGCAAATACCTTAGCTGATAAATTGACTATGTCAGGCTCGAAGGTAGAAGAAGTAAAGAATATTGGTGAAGATATTAAAGGAGTAGTTGTTGGAAGATTAGAATCTATAAAACCTCATCCGGATGCAGATAAACTTGTTATTGTTATTGCTAATGTTGGAACTGAAAAACTTCAAATAGTAACTGGAGCAAAAAACGTCAAAGAAGGAGACTACGTTCCAGTTGCAATCCATGGTGCGGAGCTTGCTGGTGGATTAAAGATAAAAAAAGGTAAGCTCAGGGGAGAGGTTTCTGAAGGTATGCTTTGCTCCCAAGAAGAGGTTGGAATAGCTAAAAGTATGATTCCAGAGGAATTAAAAGATGGTATTTGGATTCTAGATAAGGAATATTCCTTAGGTGCTGATTTAAAAGAAGTTGTACCTTTTACTGATGACGTAATTGAATTTGAAATTACTTCAAATCGTCCTGATTGTTTAAGTATGATTGGTATTGCTAGGGAGACATCTGCAACACTAGGTCTACCTTTTGAGTATCCTACAATAACACTAAATGAGGAAAATGAAAAAAGTGAGGACAATGCAAAAGTAAGCATAGAGGATAAGGAAGGTTGCTCAAGATATATTGGAAGAGTTATTACGGATGTAAAAATAGAAGCATCTCCTTTATGGATGCAACAACGCCTTGTTAAGGCAGGGGTTCGTCCAATTAATAATATAGTTGATATAACAAATTATGTAATGCTTGAATATGGTCAGCCATTACATGCCTTTGACTTAGGTCATATAGAGGATAATACAATCATTGTAAGAAAAGCCTTAGAGAATGAAGAGTTTAAGACTTTAGATGGTGTTCAAAGAACTCTTACTGAAAATATGACAGTAATTGCAGATACTAAAAAAGCCTTAGCCATTGCTGGTGTTATGGGTGGATTAGAATCAGAGGTTACTAAGGAAACAAAAACTATTTTATTAGAGTCGGCTCACTTTAATGCAGATAAAATTAGAGCAACATCTAAGAAACTAGGACTTAGAACAGAGGCATCGGCTAGATTTGAAAAGGGTGTAGATCCTAATATAGCAGATGTTGCAGCGAATAGGGCTTGTCAATTAATAGAAGAGCTTGGGGCAGGAAAAGTTCTAAAAGGATCTGTTGATGTATACCACGATGTAAGAAAGCCGTTAACTAGAACTATAAGAGTAAAAAGAATTAATGATTTATTAGGTACTAACTTGTCTGAGGAAAATATGATTAGTATATTAGAAAGCCTAGAGATAAAAGCTGTAAGTAAGGATGAACTTCTTGAGGTAGTTATTCCTACTTTCCGAATGGATTTAGATCATGAAGCAGATTTTGCAGAGGAAATTGGAAGAATTTTCGGTTATGATAATCTACCGGCAACTATGGCAAAAGGTAATATTGCAGTAGGTGGTAAAACTGATGGACAATTAATTGAAGATCTAGCAAAGAAAACATTAAATTCTATCGGAATGAATGAACTATTAACATATTCCTTTGTTAGCCCACGAAGTGTTAATAGAATTAATATCGCAGAGAATGATAATAAGAGAAATTTCGTAAAATTGTTAAATCCACTAGGGGATGAGACAAGTGCAATGAGAACCACTATACTTACAAACCTTCTTGATGTACTAGAGAGAAACAATAATCGTAAGGTTGAATCAGCTAGAGCCTTCGAACTTGGTAGAATATTTATACCGAAGGCAGATAAATCTGAAAAATTACCAGATGAATTAAAGAGTTTAGTTATAGGGATGTATGGCAATGAAGATTTCTTTACATTAAAGGGTGCTATTAATTCACTATTAGATACATTAGGAATTAAAGATTATGATTACGATGTTGAAAAAAATAATCCTACTTACCATCCAGGAAGATGTGCTAATATTGTGGTGGGAAATAGTATCTTAGGAACTTTAGGAGAATTACATCCAATGGTGTCAGAGGAATACGGCTTTAGTAAAAGATGTTACTGTGCGGAATTAGACTTCGAAATGATAATAGAGTTAACTAAGTTAGATGTTTTATATAAGACACTACCTAAGTATCCTTCAATAATTAGAGATTTCGCTTTTGTTCTTAAGGAAGAAATCTATGTTAAAGAAATAGAGAACATAATTAGAAGACTAGGTGGAGATATTTTAGAAAGCTTTAAACTGTTTGACGTATATAAAGGAGACCAAGTTGAAGCAGGGCATAAAAGTGTTGCCTATACTCTAACATATAGACATAAGGAAAGAACATTAACAGATGATGATGTAAATAAAATAAATGATAAAATACTAAGTGCAATAAAAGAAGAGCTAGGTGGAGTTTTAAGATAAAAAGAAGCGGGAGATAGTTTAAGTCTATCTCCCGATTTTTATATAAGTTGTCAAATATACTGATACAGCTATAACTAAATTGATAAAAAAATTGTAAACACTATTTATTTTTGTAATTCTCTATTAACTGTTTTTCGCCCATTTCAACCAGTCTTCTTACTATATAACCAGTATGATTTGAGGCTAAAGATTGTGGGTTATCCACACCAAATTCATTTGCTATTTCTACCTTAAATTGTTCCAAAGCCTGACGGGCTTCTGGGATGACAAGTTTATTTCGAGCCATATAATCACTCCTTAAATTATTAATAATCCTTGTAGTACTTATGGTGTGCAAAACATAAATAAATATTATGGATAACTATATATTAAAAATATTTATTAATTTGTCAGCCCATGTATATAGTAGAAATAAAGAATAGAATCATTATTTGAATTCAGGAGGTGTAGCCCTATGGAGTGTCCATATTGCCACGAAAATATGTTAAAAGGATATATATCTGCCTTAAGGGATCCTTTAAAATGGATAGAGGAGTCGAGAAATAAAGGAGCATTTATAAGTCAATTTCAAAGAGGAATTAAGTTAACTGCTTGGACTCAAAATCAAATTGAAACCTTCTATTGCGAAAACTGTAAGAAAATGATTTTTGATGCAGTTGATTTATCTTGATTTAATTATAATTTTTGTTATGAAATATAAAAGATTTTATGATTTTACTCTTTACTAAGCAGGAGTTTCTAACTTTATAAAGAAGATATATATATGATAAAGTAGTAAGGAGGTTAGCAAGGATGCAAACGAAGAATAAAGTGTTCGTTAAAATAAATGGTCAAGAATATCCAATCGTTGGCGTTGAGCCGAAGGATTATTTAATAAAAGTTGGTACATTTGTAGATGATACTATGGAGTTTATTGCGAAAACAAATAAACACCTTAGCACTGCTATGATTGCAGTCTTAGCAAGTATTAATATAGCTGATCAGTTTTTAAAAACTACAACTGAGTTAGAGAAATTACAAAAGGAACAAAGTTCACCTAAAGAAGAAGTGGAAGGATGGAAGACCCACTATAAAGATATTGTTAAAGAGTTGGAAGAAAAAAATGAAGTATGTGCTTTGCTTCAAAGACAAGTTGAGGATCTTTTATTATATAAAGAAAAAACAGAGCTCGAAAATGAAGAATTAAAAGAAACTTTAAAGGTAAAGGACGATGAACTAAATAAAGCTGACAATATAATTAATGAGCTTAGAAATAAAGTGTTAGATAATCAGATGAAGCTTGTTGAGGCACAAAATAAGCTAGAAGATCTTATAAACAGAAATGAACAAAAGAATTACTATAATAACAAAAACATTAAAAAATAATTAAAAATAAAGACTTTGGAATTGTTGTCTAAAGTCTTTTTTTTTCGAATTCATGTAAATGTGTTATTAGAAAGGAGAATTTTATTGTCCTATAAAGTAACGGAATATAAACTAAACAAAAAGAAACAAATGATATATTTAATTATAATAATACTTATAATAACACCGCTAGTTATAAATGCAATTGGTGGCATTATAGAAGCTAATAAAATAATAGCTAAATCAAAAAATCTAAATATCCAACTAAGTGATATGAACGCAGAAGAGATGATAAGATATTTTGCACTTTCGGGTGCAAATGAACAAAAGGAAAATAGCATACTTTTACTCGGAATGTCAATGATACCAGTATTAGTAGCACTACACTTACTATTTTTTAAAAATATGGGTATTACTATAGATAATGACGGGATCAGGATTTACTCCATATATCAAAAGGAACCGTCTAGTTTTTATCGATGGGAAAATATTAAATCAATACAAATTGGTTATATTTATGCTGCCAGATTTACACAGTATGGGATTAGAATAAGGTATGTAGAAAGTATAGATTCTTTGGAAAATTTTAGTGAAGCTATAACTATAAAGAAGTTTGAAAATTATGAGGGACTAGTTAGTAAAATAGAGGAAATGGGCCAGCTTAAAAATGTAGAAGTATTTAATATGAATGAAGATTGACATAACATTTAGAGAAGTTAAAAAAGCATTTTAGTATTAAATTTTATAATTTCGGAGGCCTAGATTTTTAATTAGAATCTGGGCTTTTTAAATTTTTATTTAAGAAATTATTTTAAAAAGTTTTCCAAGTGATATAATATTAATGTCAAAAACCAAAGAGAGGTTGTTAAATAATGAAAAGAGAAATAGAATTACTAGCTCCCGCTGGAAGTTATGAAGCATTAGTAGCAGCAGTTCAAAACGGAGCTGATGCCATATATATGGGTGGAACGGAATTTAGTGCTAGAGCTTATGCTTCGAATTTTAGCAGGGAAAGAATAAAAGAGGCAGTTGAGTATGCCCATATACGTGGAGTAAAAATATATTTTGCTGTAAACACCCTAGTAAAGGATAGCGAGATTAACAAACTATTGGAATATATAAATTTTTTATATAATACAGATGTTGATGCAGTGATAGTACAGGATTTAGGGGCACTGAAGTTAATAAAAGAGCTATATCCAGACTTTGAAATACATTGTAGCACTCAGATGACCTTACATAATAGTTACGGTGTAAAGCTCTTAAAAGAACTTGGGGCTAAAAGGGTGGTACTAGCCAGGGAGTTAGGTTTAGAGGAAATAGACGTAATTAAAAGAAATACTGGAGTAGAATTAGAGGTGTTTGTGCACGGGGCCTTATGTGTTAGTTACTCAGGTCAATGTTTAATGAGTAGCTTTATTGGAGGAAGAAGTGGAAACAGAGGTAAGTGTGCCCAACCTTGTAGAAAAAAATATGAATTAATTGATTCAAATAATCAGCATGGAAAAGGTCGTCCATTTTACTATATGAGTATGAGAGATTTAAATACTTTGGAGAATATATCAGCTTTAATTAATAGTGGGGTTACATCTTTTAAAATAGAGGGAAGAATGAAAAAGCCTCAATATGTAGCTGCAATAGTAGGAGCATATAGAAAAGCTATAGATTTATATTTAAGTACAGGAAAAGAATTAAAGGATAAGGAAATTCAGAAAAAGATAGCCCAGGTGTTCAATAGGAAATTTACTAAAGGTTATTTGTTCAGTGAGAGAAATAAACAGGTTATAAATATTGATAAACCAAATAATAGTGGGATTTATCTAGGTAAAGTTTCGGCATTTAACAAAGCTTTGGGGCGATTTACTATATCATTAGAGGATGACATAGTACATGGAGATGGAATTGAGGTTTGGGGTAAATCGGAGACCGGTGGAACCGTTAATAAAATATATAAAAATAATAGGTTAACCCATGAAGCAAAAAAAGGTGAAACTGTGGAAATTGAATTAAAGGATATTATATGTACTGGAGACGAAGTATATAAAACCTTGGACAGTCAATTAATAAAAGAGCTTGAAAAGACCTATGAGAAGGATATTGAAAATAAAAAGAATTCTATAAAGGGTAATATAAAGATAGAGATAGGTAAACCAATTGAGCTTACTTTATATGACGACCTAAAAAACACAGTAAATTTAAAGAGTACATCTACAGTTGAGAAGGCACAAAAAGTAGCTTTAACTGAAGAAAAGCTTTTAACTAATTTAAAAAAGCTTAATAATACCCCTTTTGAGTTAGTATCTATGGATATAGATTTAAAACCTGAATGTGCAGTACCATTATCAGTTATAAATGAGCTTAGGAGAGACGCGGTTAATAGTTTAATTGAACTAAGAAGGAATAGAAATAACAGAAAACAACAAAAACTAAAGGATGTAGATTCAGAACCAATATATAAAAAAATAAATACTAATAAAGAATTTAAGTTATCTGTTAAAGTAGAGGATTTAGATCAACTAAAGGTAGTCCTTCAAAAAAAGGTAGATAGAATATATTTTAGTGACATTGATAATATTTCTAAGGCTCTTGATTTATGTAGAAATAGCAACTGTGAAATCTACTTGAAAACCCCTAATATTATAAAGGATAATGAGTTTAAGTTATATGACTCAGTTATTAAAAATAATCAATTAGATGGAGTTTTAGTTGGTGATTTAGGGATGCTAAAATATCTTAAGGAAAACTATTCAAGCTTAAACATTGTTACTGATATGACCTTAAATATATTCAATAGTTTTACAGTAAAGGAATTTAGTGAGTTAAAGGTTTCAGGAGTTACTTTATCACAGGAACTGGATTTAAAGTCTATTTCTAATTTAAATGTTGATACAGATATTGAAATCGAGTGTATAGTTTATGGAAAGACTTCGGTTATGACGACTGAATACTGCCCCGCTATAAATGAAAATGTATGTGATAAAAAATGTAACAGCTGCAAAGAGCCTAAGCATAAGTTAAATTGGAGTTTAAGAGATGAAAAGGATTATTCTTTCCCAATTTCTAGAGATGCTTTAGGGCGTACTGTTATATATAATAGTCATCCTATTTTTATGGGGGATAAAATAGAAAACTTTTTGAATTCAAAAGTTAATGTGTTAAGGCTTGATATAACTAACGAATCACCGGATTCCATACTAAGTATAATGGAGATATATAATAATAGAAGATATTTTGATGTAGAACAACTTGGCTTTAAATATACTAGAGGTCACTATTTTAAAGATATTGAATAGTTTTTATTTAACACTTGACAATAGTGGTAAAAATATAATAATATACAAGAAACTAAAACAACAAATTTTAAAACTATGAAAGAATAAGTAGCACTTAGGTTATATTTTAGAGAGCAGACTGGTGGGTGAAAAGTTTGTAATGCTTAAGTAGCGAATTACACTCTGGAGTTACAATGGGAAACCATTGCGGCTATTACCCGTTATAGTAATTTTAAGGCAATCTTTTATAGAATGTGAATTAAGGTGGTACCACGAGTCTTCTCGTCCTTATAGGATGGAAAGGCTCTTTTTTGTTTTTGAAAAATAGAGTAGGAGGAATTGTTATGGCAAATATTTTTGATGTTTTATCTGAGCGTGGCTTTGTTGAACAAGCTACACATCCGGAGGAATTAAGAGAGCTTTTAGAAAAAGAAAGTGTATCTTTTTATATAGGTTTTGACGCTACGGCAGATAGCTTACACTTAGGACACTTTCTACAAGTAGTTGCAATGATGCATATGCAAAGGGCAGGCCACAGGCCTATTGCACTTTTAGGTGGTGGAACCACTATGGTAGGTGATCCATCTGGAAAAACAGATATGCGAAAGATGTTAACAATAGAGCAAATTGGCCATAATGCGGAGCGTTTTAAACAACAACTTTCAAGATTTATTAATTTTGACGATGACAAAGCACTTTTGGTTAATAATGCTGACTGGCTACTAAATCTAAACTATATTGATTTTTTAAGAGAAATTGGAAGGTTCTTCTCTATTAATAGAATGTTAGGAGCAGAATGCTATAAATCAAGATTAGATGGGGGCTTAACCTTTTTAGAGTTTAACTATATGATAATGCAATCCTATGATTTCTTAGAATTATTTAGACGTTATAACTGTAAATTGCAGTTAGGTGGTAATGATCAATGGTCAAATATTTTAAGTGGTTATGAATTAATAAGAAAGGTTGAAGGAGAGTCAGTATATGCCCTCACTTTTAAACTTCTTACAACAAGTGAAGGTAAAAAAATGGGCAAAACTGAGTCTGGAACTATTTGGCTTGATGGGGATAAAACATCACCTTATGAGTTCTACCAATATATCCGTAATATAGATGATAGAGATGTTGAGAAGACCTTAGCTTTATTAACATTCTTACCAATGGATGAGGTAAGAAGACTTGGTGCATTAGAAGGCTCAGAAATCAACAAAGCTAAAGAAGTTTTAGCCTTTGAAGTAACTAAATTAGTGCATGGTGAAGAAGAAGCCCAAAAAGCACAAGAAGCCGCTAAGGCACTATTCTCAGGCGGTGCGAATTTAGCTAATATACCATTTACAGAAATGAATACTACGGATTTCGAGGAAGGCAAAGACATTTTAACCTTATTACAAGAATTAGCCTTAATACCTTCAAGAGCTGAAGGCAGACGTTTAATTCAACAGGGTGGATTGACTATTGATGAGGAAAGTATAAGTGATCCAAATCTAGTAATTAATTTGGATAGATTTAAGGATAATAAGCTATTGATTCGTAAAGGTAAAAAGGTATATCATCAAGTTAGACTTGTTTAAATAGATTAGGTAGGCATTGCCTACCTAATTATTTATATATAAAGCTTACATAGACCCTGATCTGACAAAAAGTTTCCATCAGAAATAAGTTTATTATTTTTATTACAAAGATAACTCAAACTAATCTCCTTTGCTAACATGGTGATTTCATTACTATTACTTATTTCCTCCATAGAAAAAAATCTAACATCCGTATTTTCAAAGTTATCTGACTGTGGCGTACCGTCAATATATTTCATTTTGAAAACTATATAGCAATCAATAACATCATTATTTTTAAGGGCACGAATGGCTAAAATGTTTTCGCATTTAGCCTTAACGGTTGTTTCCTCAAATACTTCTCGCTCAATACCATGTTCAAGCATTTCCCCCCTATCTAAATAACCTCCAGGCAAAAACCACATACCTTTTTGTTTACCATAATTTTGTTTGACAAAAAGTATTTTATTATTTTTTTCCACAATTCCACCTACACCAATGAAGTTATTTCTATAAACTAGCCTATTATATGCAAACATATTAAGCATATCAGAGTCCCTTCTGCTACCCTGAATTGTATCAACTTCGGATGTATCAATTTTAATTAAATGTAGGCCTTCTTTATCATCTGCCTCATAAATTACTTCACCTGTAGGTGAAATAACTATAGAATGACCAAAGTATATCTTTCCAACCCGATTAACAGCAACAATATAAACTTGGTTTTCTATTGCTCTTGCCTTTAACAAAGTAATCCATATGTTATATAAAGGATTAGAATATTGGGCTATAACGAAGATTACCTTTGCATTTCGAAGTGCAATACCTCTAAATAATTCAGGAAATCTTATATCATAGCAATTAGCAATACCAAAAGGGATGTTATTTACATGGAATAAAGGAATCCAATTACCAGGTTCGAATACCTCACCTTCTAGATTAGTACCAGAGACTAAATGCATTTTAAAGTACTTATCTTGAATTTTACCCTGTCTATCGTATACAAATGAAGCATTAAATATTTTGTCACCAATTGTTTCAGGAATGCTTCCACCGATTACAACTGATTGAAATTTTTGAGCAATGGCGCTTAAATCCTTTGTAACAATTGAACTTTTCTCTCCATGTTCTTTCATTCTGCGATAATCAAAATCAACTGACCACATTTCAGGTAAGGCTATAACATCAACTTTTTCATTAATTGAATCTAATAAACGGTTTACGGTTTCTAAATTTTTCTCGTAATCCCCCTTTATTATGTTCATTTGAGCCAGTGCAATATTAATAACAGACATATGGGCACCTCATTTCTTCTAGTCTTGTTAAACATATTTTATAGTAGTATGAGGTTTTATACAATATGATGATACATAAGAAACAATATTATGTTAGAATAGCTTATGTGGATAATATATCAGAATATTACTAGATTTTTAAATAAAGCGAGGGGACAACATTATGAATAAGGGATTTAAAAGTGTTCTAGTAGTACTAGGTTATCTAATGATTTATTTCTCAGCTGATTTATTCGTTGGACTATTTTTAGGACTTATTATGATGACTTTATACCCAGTGTACATGTCTGGAGAAATAACCTATGATATAATATTAAAAAATGTTAATGAATTTTTTTATAATAATATAAATATTTTTATAATTTTATCAGCGCTTATGGCCTTACTTATTTACTGGTTAATATTTAAAATCAGAAAGATAAATTTTATAGAGTATATAAATTTTAGCAAATTATCTAGGAAGGATAAAGTAGTTTGTTCTCTGTTAGGAATGGCAATAAGTATTTTTCTAAGTAGTCTGTTAATGATTACATCAATTCATGAGTTTTTTCCGAATCATAGTAAAACAATAGACTCTGTAACGAAACAACAACCCTTTTTACTAATTATTTTTTCTATTGGAATTATAGTTCCAGTTTTTGAGGAGATACTATTTAGAGGTTTGATTTTTAACAATTTGAAACATGATCTAAACATATACTTTGCTATATTCGCCCAAGCACTAATTTTTGGATTCGTCCATGGTAATACACTTCAAATGGTTTATACTTTCTTTGGCGGAATAATTTTAGCCCTGTCTTATATATGGATAAGGTCTATTTGGGCACCTGTTTTAATTCATATATTTTGGAATAGTACTAGTGTTATATTAGGATTTATAAATGTTGGAGGTCAAATTAGTTATATAGTTTTATTTACCATAAGTACACTTACTATTATATTAACGACTAGAAATCTATGGACTAATAGAAAAAAAGGTGAGGAAAATTTTATAGAGTCTGATGTGGAACCCGCATAATTTTTTTTATTTTGGTCTAGGGTCAGGCACGTCTATACATTTTAAAAAATATAATATTATAAGTGTATAGTGGGTGGTGATTATATGACGAAAAATAGGAATTGTAATAGGAACTTACTTTTATTTATAACACTAGGTTTAGCCTTTCTTTTTATCACTGGAATCGAGCAGATTAATCTTACTCCATCCCCAAGAGTACCCATTGTTATACCTGCTAAAGGTATAAAACAATAGAAGGGAGGAGCTTATGTTTCCATCAGATCAACTAGAGGAATTAGTTAATAAGGCGATTGAGCAATTAGGAATTAATGATCAGATTAAAACCTTAGGTAAAGATAGAGAAGAGACCTGTAGAAGGCTGGGTATTAATCCAGATCAGCTATTAGTTATAGCGGGGCTTTTAGGTGATTGTTTAGAAGTTGCATCAGTCGTTATAAGGAGAAATCAGGGTATAGATATTGTTCTTACGGGCTCTTTGAAAAAAACTGAAAAGTCTGAGTTAGAAAAGGCTATGCAACAGGTAGGTAAATTACCTTTTGAAGAGGTATTTAAAGCATTTCTTGGTGGTATAAATAAGTAGTGGGATATAAGAACCTACTGCTTATTTTTATTAATAAATTGATAAAAATTGGTCTTAATGATAACATTAATACGTTGTTATTCAATTAAATTTATTTTGAACGAATGAAAGAAGGTATTTTATGGACGAAAGATCAAAGCAATTATCAGAAGAAAAAGTATGGAAGCTATTATTTAAATACTCACTCCCAGCAACAATAGGGATGATTGTAAATGCATTGTATAACGTGGTTGATAGAATTTTTATAGGTAGAGGTGTAGGTGCAGAGGCATTAGCAGGTATCACCATAGGTTTTCCGATTATGCTAGTTTTAATGGCCTTAGGGATGTTAGTAGGAGTAGGTGGAGCGGCACTAGTATCTATAAAACTTGGTGAGCAAAAAAGAAATGAAGCAGAACTTATTTTAGGTAATTCAGTACTATTATTAATAGGTATAACACTACTAGTTTCTGTTGTAGGATTAGTATTTCTAGATTCTATTTTAATGCTATTTGGTGCAAGTCAAGAAGTATTGCCCTATGCAAGAGAGTATTTGAGAATAATATTAGGTGGAGCAGTATTTCAAGCCATCGGCTTTGGTATGAATAACTTTATAAGGGCTGAAGGGAATCCAAGAATAGCTATGATCACTATGCTTATAGGTGCTATTACTAATATAGTACTAGACCCACTCTTTATTTTTGTCTTTGGGTGGGGAATTCGTGGGGCCGCATACGCAACTATTATAGCCCAAGGGGTATCATCAATTTGGGTTTTAGCCTTTTTCTTTAGGCAAAAAAGCTTATTAAAGATAAGAATTGAAAATATGAAGTTGCACCCAGCAGTTATTAAAAATATTTTGGCTATAGGTTCAGCACCCTGTGCTTTACAATTTGGCTCAAGTGTAGTTATTACAATATTCAATAAGCAGCTTAGTGTTTATGGGGGAGATATTGCTATATCTGCCTTAGGTATAATACATAGTGTTTCGATGTTTATTCTAATGCCAATTATTGGAATTAATCAAGGCTCACAACCAATTATAGGCTATAACTATGGAGCGAAGCGATTTGATAGAGTTAAGGAAACTCTTAAATCAAGTATTACTGCTGCTACAATGATAGTGTCATTAGGCTTTATACTGACTAGGCTATATCCCCATTCTTTAATAAATCTATTCAATAGAGATGACTTAGAATTAGTTAGAATAGGGACCGAGGGTTTGAGAATATTTTTAGTTACTCTTCCTGTTATAGGCTTCCAAATAGTAGGTTCAAACTATTTTATGGCAGTGGGCAAACCTAAAAAGTCGATGTTTTTATCCTTATCACGACAGGTTATAGTATTAATACCGATGCTATTAATATTACCAAATTTTTTAGGTTTATATGGTGTATGGTTAGCGGTGCCAGTATCTGATACTATAGCATCAATATTAACAGGTATCTTTTTATTAAAAGAAGTTAAACAATTAAATACTGATAACGAAATTGAAAACAATCTCCAGGAGTAAGGGATTGTTTTATTTTCTGCTCTTTATAACAAATATTGTAAGGTATATGTAGAATATTCCCCTCTTATTCTATATAATAAATATAGAGGATATTTTATTTATATTGATAAAGTATATGGATAGAGGAGATGTAAAAATGGGAAAAAGGTTGTATTTGTCAAAGAAAGATAAGAAACTTGCAGGAGTATGCGGTGGTATTGCAGAGTATATGGACGTAGATCCTACAATAATAAGACTAGGTTGGGTACTATTTTCTTTAGCAGGTGGAGCAGGGGTTTTAGGTTATATAATTGCTATGCTTATAATACCTCAACAACCTAATTTCCGTTCAAGCAATATAGTTGAAGCTGAAATTATTGAAGATGAAGATAAGTAAATATAAATTAGTAAATATATTTTAATGAGACTAACTATATGAAGTCAAGAAAAATTTCGTATTTAAAGAAGTCATGAAGAAAATAATTTTAAAGACATCTATTACAAAAAAATGCATGACAAACAGAGCAACTCAGTTGCTCTGAAAAAAATAGATTAAATTAGACTTGTGGAACAAATGCAGTATTGTTTTTTAGGAGGTAGTAAATTACCCTAATTAACTTTTTACCGACATGGCATCTGGCAACATTGAAGTGTTTGCCTTCAGAACGCTTTTTGACCATATAATCACTAAAGACTTTATCGCGCATAGCAACAAGTCTAGATGCTTGCATAATAGCCCACCTAAGGTATGTAGAGCCTCTCTTAACCATTGGAGTTTTAGATGCATTGTAAGTCCCAGATTGGTAAGTAGAAGGATCCATACCTGCAAATGCAAGAAGTTTAGGCAAGTTGGAGAAACGATCAATATGACCAATTTCAACTAATATAATGGCACTAGAGTATATCCAATGCCAGGAATAGTAATGAGTGGGGTATTGAGTTCTTGTACGACTAATTTAATTTGATTATCTAATGCATCTATTTCTGTTTGTACAGATTGTATGAGGCGAATAGTTTGTTGTAATTCGAAGGCTGTAGAGCGATTGCTTGACCCAATAGATTTGATAGCAAGCTCTTTTAAAGCAATTGCTTTCTCTTTGCTATATTTACCTTTAGAGGTCGTTCTTATTAGGTTTGTCAACTTTGTCAGATTGCAGTTGTAAATACTATCGGGGTTGGTAATTCAATTAATAATGCATAGCTGGAACTTTGGTGTATAGACCAAAATAAGCTTGGCAATTCAGGAAAAATGATATCTATTAAGCGACTAACTGAAAGTTTAAGTCTAGAACGGTAACTAACCATTCTATGACGGTGTCTTGTTAGTGACTTTAGCTCCTGAATCTGATATGATACTGGTGAATAGGATTTAGATTCATCAGTAAAGAGCATAGTTGCAATGACCTTAGCGTCGGTCTTATCTGTTTTAGTTTTCCTAAGGGTTTGAGCCTTACGGAAAAGATTAGTAGCCAATGGATTTAGGATGGTGACCTGAAAGCCTTTGGAATACAGATAATTTGTGATATTTGTGCTGTAATGACCTGTTGATTCAAGTCCTATTTTTACGTTGTTAATACTCTTGGAGCCAAGAGCAGAAAGGATAGAAGAATATAGGGTATCAAAACCTTCCTTAGAATTAGAAATACGTAAAGAATTAGTATGAATAACACCATCAGAGTCTAAGATACAGCAATCGTGTTTAGCTTTGGCAACATCAATGCCCACAAATAACATAGTAATCAACTCCTTAAATATAGTACGCTATGTTTCCACAAACCCTATGTTAAATGTATCCTTGCTATATATAAAACGTCAAAGCGTTATCTAACTAATTAACAAATGAACATAGAGCTGTGGTTATAGCCTCAAAAGAAACAGTCGGTCAGATAGGGACAAATGCCGTAGGTGAACAAACTAATCCACAGCGCCTATAAAGATTATATAGAAAATAATCTAGAAAGGAAAATGTATAATGACTTCCCCTATGTTTTCATTATACAAGGTGATTAGTATGCAAAAAAAAAGAATATATCTCTCAAAGGAGAATAGTGTAATTTCTGGGGTTTGTGGGGGAATAGGCGAGTATTTTGATATAGATCCTACTGTAGTAAGACTTTTTTGGATTTTATTTTCTATTTTCGGCGGAGCAGGAATTATTGGTTATATAATTGCAATGGTAATTATACCCGAAAACCCTCATAGTACCTGTGAAGAATATGACACAAGTTACAAATCTAATGAGACGTATAAAAACTACTCAAACAAAGGGAATATCATTGTAGGTGGTGCTCTAATAGCTATAGGGTCAGTTTATTTACTTCAAAGAGTTTTCGGTCTTTATTGGTTAAGAATGTCACAACTTTGGCCACTGGTATTAGTATTTTTCGGTTTGTTTATTATATTTAAAGGAAGGGAGTAATATAGTGGATAAGAATAAATGGATGTCAGGCTTGTTTTTAATAACACTAGGTTTAGTATTTCTACTGGCAAACTTAGGAATAATCAGCTGGTCATTTATATTCAACATAGTTACTCTGTGGCCTTTGCTTTTAATCATTGTTGGAATAAATATCATGTTTAAGAAAAACTATGTGATTAGGATTTTTACATGGATTATTTTTATTGCAGCTTTGATAGGATATTCGGTTTTCACTGGGAATTATAAATATATGCATCATTCCTATGATTCTAGTTACACTCAAGGAAATGCCGTTCTTATGGATGAGTCAATTGAATCTGCATATTTAGAATTAAAGCTTGGGGGAACAGATTTAGGGATAGTTGGTGGCACCTCTGAAGCACTTGTAGATATTAAGGCAAATGATACTATATATCATAGTGTAGAAACTAATAATAACAATAGACATGCAAATATAAACATAGAAAATTCATCGGAAGAATTTTTCAATAGAAATAGAATAAATCAAAAAATTAATCTATCTTTAAATACAGAAATACCTTGGAAAATTCATGCTAAAGTAGGTGCAATAGCTGGAAATTTAGATTTTAGAGATATATTGATAGAGGAGTTAAAAATTCAAGTAGGAGCAGGGGATTTAGATATAAGATTTGGAGCATTAGCATCTAATACAACTGCTGAAATCAATGCTGGGGCATCTAATTTAAAGCTATATATACCAAGTAGCACTGGAGTAAAGATTAATTCCACTAGTGTTTTGAGTAGTACTAACTTGAAAGATTTAGGTTGGACTAGATTAGGTAGAGAATATATATCACCAAATTATGAAGAGACAGAAAATAAACTGTATGTTGATTTAAAAATGGGAGTAGGGAATATGAACGTATTCTTTGGAGAGTAATAATAACATAATCAAAGGGAAAGGTAAATACTATGAGTGAAAATAACCAAGTAAAAACTTTAGGTAAACAGAAAAGCATTGCTTTGATTGCCCACGATAATAGAAAAAATGATTTAATTATATGGGCTAAAGATAACCAAGAAAAGTTAAAGAATCATATTCTTTGTGGTACTGGAACTACATCGAAATTAATAAGTGAGGCAACCGGTTTAGAGATAAAAGGGTTTAAAAGCGGGCCATTAGGTGGAGATCAACAAATCGGTGCTAGAATAGCAGAGGGGACAATAAATTTTATGATTTTCTTTTGGGATCCACTTGAATCACAGCCCCACGATCCAGATGTAAAGGCATTACTCAGAATTGCTGCACTTTACAATATCCCAATTGCAAACAATGAATCAACAGCGGATTTTTTATTAGCGTCGCCTTTAATGGAACAGCAATATAATAGAAAAATTATAGATTACTCAGAAAGAATTGCAAAGAAAAAAGATAGACAATATTAAAAATATTGAAAGGAAATTAATTATTTTTTAAAAATAATTAATTTCCTTTATTTTGTATTACTCTATGCCCTTAGATTTTAAGAACTCACCATATTGGCTGTCTGATTTAAGTATGTGATTTTCGATCCAATTTGCTATAAATTGAATTATTTCTAAGGAAATCTTTATTTGATTATCATCAACATCCTTTTTTAAAAGTCCCTGTAAATCCCTAATGAAAGTCTCGTGCTCAATTTTATGTGAAAGAAGTTTTGGATATTTAAATTGTTCCATCAGTTTCTCTTCTGATTGAAAGTGATATATGGTGTACTCCTGTAAATCCTGAAGGGTTTGCATAATCTCATCATAGTTATCATCATTAGATTGATTTCTAACTAGAGAGTATAAATGGTTACCTAAATCAAATAATCGTTTATGCTGATTATCAAATTCATTAATTTTAGAACTAAAACTATCTTTCCACGTGAACATACTAATCCCCCTAATTTAATTAAAATTATATAATCAAATATATACCAAAATCTTACTTATTCAAACATTTTTTCACATATTAAATTAAGTAAGATTAAAATATACTTACATATCTAAGATACATTTACATTGACTTTTAAGTTGTGTATAATATTGGTAGCTTAAAAAATACATATTAAAGATAGTAAAGGGAGGTAGCCATGGAAAGAATAGTGTTTTTAAACGCAACAAAAATTGATTTTGATAGTAATCTTGACTTTTCATCATTGAGAGACCTTGGTATATTAACAAATTATGTTGAAAGTAATGACAAAGAGATATTAGAAAGAGTACAGGATCAAAATATTGTTATTACAAAGGAAATACCTTTAGGAAAGGAACTTATCGAACAATTTCCACCTTCTGTTAAACTTATATGTGAAGCTGGAACAGGTTTTAACAACATTGATTTAGAAGCGGCCGCTAATAAAGGGATTGCTGTGTGTAATGTTCCTGGATATAGTACAGAGGGTGTTGCTCAATTGGCTATTACTTATATACTAAACTTTGCCTCATCAATGATAAAGCAACAAAGGATGATTCAACAGGATAATTATAGTAACTTTACTGAGTATCTTAAAGTTCCACATTTTGAAGTGCAGGAAAAATATCTAGGGATAATCGGAGCTGGAACTATTGGTATGCAAGTAATAAAGACTGCGCGTGCTCTAGGGATGAATGTGCTTACATATGATCCTACCCCAAGACAATTTGAAGACTCAAAAATACAAGCTGTGACTTTAGAGGAATTACTACAAAAAAGTGATTTTATTTCACTTCATTGCCCACTTACAGCAGGTACAAGACATATTATTAATAAAGATACATTAAAATTAATGAAGCCTACAGCATTTATTATTAATACTTCTAGAGGTCCATTGATAAATGAAACAGATTTAATAGAAGCTCTACAAAATGGTGTAATTGCTGGAGCGGGCTTAGATGTTCAGGATCCAGAGCCTCCATCTTTAGACAATCCTTTATTTAAAATGGATAATGCAGTACTTACTCCACATATAGGTTGGAGATGTATAGAATCTAGACAAAGATTAGTTGAGCTTTTATCTAAAAATATTGAAGCCTTTGCAAATGGAAATCCAATAAATATTGTAGGATAAAATTTATAAATTAACGGAGATGCTTATTTCATAACACGACAAAATGAATTTAGCATCTTCTTTTTTAACCTATTTTAATAAAAATCTTCAACAGAAAAAATAACTAAACTATGATACAAACGCATAAAATATATTTAGATCAACAAATCGATAATAGCTAGATAATAACTAATAGGTAATTATGTGATTATTTTTTTGCTTTATGGATAAATATATTAATATGATTAAAGATTCGAGGTGAAAATAGTGAGAAAAATGATTGCCCCAATAATAATTGTTATATTATTGTTATTATACTTGTCCTCTTATCTTTATGGTATAACAAGAGCATTAGATTTTTATCATATGCCGATAATTATAAGACTTGTTGTAGTTGGAGTTATAATAGCTCTAATTGTTTTAGTTATATATATATTAATTCAAAGATTAAAAGAAATTAAGGAGGAAGATGAAGATGATCTTGGTAAATACTGATTTTATAACTGGAAAAGAGCTAGAAACTATAGGCTTAGTTAAAGGATCAACGATTCAAGCAAAGCATATTGGTAAGGATATTGCCAGTGGACTTAAAAATTTAGTTGGTGGAGAGCTTACTTCCTACTCTGAAATGATGAATGAAGCAAGGGCAAAAGCTACTAAGAGAATGGTTCAGGAAGCAGAAGGTTTAAAGGCAGATGCAATTATTAATATTAGATATACATCAAGTGCTGTAATGGCAGGAGCTGCGGAGATACTTGCTTATGGGACTGCTGTTAAATTTAAATAAGTTTTAAATAAAATATAGCTAAACTCAAATTAGTTTGGCTTTATTTTATTTAGAAGAAAGTTTTAGCAAAAAGCAGGGAATTTCTAAAATTTGTCGAAATATTGGAAAACGCTAAATAGTTATTTGTTTTAAAAGAACAAGTGGGAATATTCACTTGTTCTTTCTAGTAAAAGTTCGGTAATAAATTTATCACATTGAATTTATTTGCTATTTTCGGAAAAACTAGTTACAAATTAACTTGATTTATAGAAAGGGGCTAAAAAAATGGTTTTTGAAGTTGGGAGAAGTTATTACAATTTTAAACTTTTAATGGAAAAGGAGATAAAAGAGATTAAGGGTGTATGTAGATTGTTTTCCCATGAAAAAAGTGGTGCAAGACTTATGCATATACAAACGGATGATGATAATAAGGTTTTTTCAATTACATTTAGAACCCCACCTACTGATAGTACAGGGCTACCTCATATCTTAGAGCATTCAGTATTATGTGGTTCAAGAAAATTTCCTTCTAAGGATCCATTTGTTGAATTAGCAAAGGGGTCTCTAAACACTTTTTTAAATGCTATGACCTTTTCGGATAAAACTATGTATCCTATCGCCAGTAGAAATGATAAAGACTTTGTTAATCTTATGGATGTGTATTTAGATGCAGTTTTTTATCCAAATATATATAAAAAGAAAGAAATATTAATGCAAGAAGGTTGGCATTATGAGTTAAATAATAAGGAAGATGAATTAAAATATAAGGGCGTTGTATATAACGAGATGAAAGGTGCCTTTTCATCCCCTGAACAAATTCTATTTAGAAAGATTCAAGAAACTTTATTCCCCAATACTCCGTATAGACATGATTCAGGTGGTGACCCGGAAGTTATACCTGATTTAACATACGATCAATTTAAAGATTATCATAGACAATATTACCATCCTGCGAATAGCTATATACATTTATATGGAGATGGTGATTTATCTGAGCATCTTAAATTTATAGATGAACAATACTTAAGTGCATTTGAAAAGATTGAAGTCAATACACAAATCCCTATTCAAGGGGCTTTTGATGAACAACAGGAGGTAACTGTAGAATATCCAATTTCAACAAATGAAAAGGAAGATGAAAAGGCCTTTTTAAGCTTAAATTTCGCCGTTAGTCAATCTACTAATCCAGAGTTACATCTAGCCTTTGATATTTTAAATAATATATTACTTGGCTCCCCAGCAGCCCCATTGAAAAAAGCTTTATTAGAGGCTGGATTAGGTAAGGATGTTTTTGGTTCTTTCGATTATACAGTTCTTCAACCTGTATTTACAGTAGTATCAAAGAATACAAATGAAAGTGAAAAATCTAGATTCAATGATGTTGTATTTAGTACACTTAAATATCTAGTAAAAAATGGTATAGATAAGAAGCTCATAGAAGCATCTATAAATGCCTATGAATTTAGATTGAGAGAAGCAGATTTTGGTAGATACCCGAAAGGACTAATCTATGCAATGAAGAGTATGGAAAGTTGGTTACATGATGCGGATCCAACAATGCATTTAAGCTATGAGGATAGTCTAGAAACTATTAAAACAGCTTTAACAACCAATTATTTTGAACAACTAATTGATGATTATTTAGTTAATAATTTACATCGTTCTTTACTTATTGTCAAACCGAAAAAAGGATTGGCTAAAGAAATTGAAGACGAAGTATATAATAAGCTTAAGGCATATAAAGATAGCCTATCTGAGGGTCAGTTAGAAGAATTGATCGCACAAACAAAAGAGCTACAAAGATTCCAAGAACAGCCAAATACACAAGAGGAGCTAGAGGCGATACCTTTACTAGCCTTAAATGATATAGACAAAGAGCCAGAAAAACTTCCACTGGTAGAAAAGGAAGAACAAGGAATTAAAATACTGCATAGCCCTATTTTTACAAATGAAATAGTATATATAAATCTATTATTCGATACTAAACATATTTCAAAGGACTTAATTCCATATATGGGTCTGCTTTCATATGTTTTAGGAAAGGTAAGTACTGAAAAGTACAACTATGAACAGCTTTCTAATGAAGTAAATATATATACAGGTGGAATTTATTTTAATACAGAAGCTTACTCACAAATGGATAATGATGAACAATTTTATCCAAAATTTACTTTGAAATCTGCAGCATTAGTTAAACAATTACCTAAGCTTATTGAATTATCTAAAGAGATAATTGAAAATACACTATTTACAGAAGAAAAAAGACTTAAAGAAATTATACAAGAGGCTAAATCTAGACTTGAATCAGTTATATTAAATGAAGGTCATGTTGTAGCCGCAAAAAGGGCAACGTCATATTTTTCACCATTAGGCTATTATCAAGAGCTATCAACAGGAATATCTTTCTATAAGTTTATAGCTGATCTTGAGGATAACTTTAATAGCATGATAGAAGAAATTAAAGGTAATCTAGAGAGGGTAAAAAGCCAAATATTTAATAAAAATAATCTTATAGCTAGTGTAACTGTTGATGAAAAGGATTATAATGCTTTCAAAGATGCTTTTAAATCAATTCTATCAAATTTAAAAGATGGAAATATAGAAAAAGTTAATTTAGGATTTGAACCTACTGCGCTTAATGAGGGATTATTGACCTCTAGTAAAATTCAGTATGTAGCTAAAGCGTATAATTTTAGAAAATTAGGATTTGAATACAAGGGTCAAATGCAGGTTTTAAAAACAATAGTTAGCCTAGACTACCTGTGGAAAAAAGTTAGAGTTTCTGGTGGTGCCTATGGTGCCATGGCTGGATTCTCAAGAAATGGTAATATGTATTTTGCCAGCTATAGGGACCCGAATTTAAAAGAGACCTTAGAGGTTTATGATGAAATGAATAACTATATTAGTCAATTCGAAGCTGACGAAAGAGAGATGACAAAGTATATTATCGGTACAATTAGTAAAATAGATGCACCTTTATCACCATCTGCAAAAGGCGATAGGGCAGCAGCATACTATATTAGTGGATTAACATATGAGGATTTGAAGAATGAAAGGACGGAGATTTTAAGTACAAAAGAAGCCGACATTAAAGCCCTAGCAGAAATAGTAGATAAACTTATGAAAGAGAATAACTATTGTGTTCTAGGTAATGAAAATAAGATTAAACAAAATGAAGAAATATTTAATAACCTAGTGGATATATTCAATTAGTAAATAATAGATACCAATGAAAAGACAGGGGGAATAAAAAATGTTTAAATCAGATATTGAAATAGCACAGGAGGCAAAGTTAAAAGATATTAGAGAAATAGCAAGTAAATTGGAGTTAAATGAAGATGATATAGAATTATATGGGAAGTTTAAAGCAAAGGTAGATAATAATTTGCTAAGGACTAGACCAACTAGCCATAAAGCAAAGCTTATTCTAACTACCGCTATAAATCCAACTCCAGCAGGAGAGGGTAAAACTACAACTACTATAGGAGTATCCGATGCCCTAACGAGATTAGGAAAGAAAACAATAGTGGCATTAAGGGAGCCATCTTTAGGACCTGTATTCGGGGTAAAGGGTGGTGCAACCGGCGGTGGATATGCTCAGGTTGTACCTATGGAGGATATAAATCTACATTTTACCGGAGATTTTCACGCTATAGCAGCAGCAAATAATCTGTTAGCTGCTCTGATAGACAATCATATTCACCAAGGAAATTCTCTAAACATTGATCCCCGTAGAATTACTTGGAAAAGGGCTATGGATATGAATGATAGACAACTTAGAGATATTATTGTTGGCTTAGGAGGAAAAACTAATGGAGTGCCTCGGGAAGATGGATTTGATATCGCAGTAGCCTCTGAGGTAATGGCCATACTTTGTCTGGCTAATGATCTAGTAGATTTAAAAGAAAAGTTAGGTAATATAATAATAGGTTATACCTATGAAGATAAACCTGTTACAGCTAAGGAATTAAGTGCTCACGGTGCTATGGCAGCCCTTCTTAAGGACGGGGTTAAACCTAATTTAGTTCAAACTTTGGAGGGTACACCAGCATTTGTACATGGAGGACCTTTTGCAAATATAGCACATGGATGCAACTCAGTTATAGCTACAAAAATGGCTATGAATTTTGCTGATTATGTAGTTACTGAGGCGGGCTTTGGAGCAGACTTAGGAGCTGAGAAGTTTCTAGATATCAAATGTAGAATGACGGGACTCAAGCCAGATGCAGTTATTATTGTTGCAACAGTTAGAGCATTAAAATATAATGGTGGTGTGAGCAAAGATGAATTAAATAAAGAGAATTTAGAAGCATTAAGAAAGGGATTACCAAATTTACTTAAACATGTAGAAAATATTACTACAGTATTTAAGTTACCAGCCGTAGTAGCCATAAATAAATTCCCGTTAGATACTGAAGCTGAATTACAATTAGTTGAGCAGATGTGTTCAGAGTTAGGAGTAAATGTGGCAATTTCAGAAGTGTGGGAAAAGGGCGGAGCTGGTGGAGAGATCCTAGCAAAAGAAGTTCTTAAGCTTATAGAAGGTAATACTAATGAGTTTGAATATGCCTACGATTTAGGTATGACTATACCTGAAAAAATAAGAGCTATTGCACAAAAAATATATGGAGCAAATGACGTAGCTTTTTCAGCTAGTGCACTAAGCGAAATAAAGAAGCTAAATGAATTAGGTTATAGTGATTTACCTATTTGTATGGCAAAAACCCAATCCTCATTAAGTGATAATCCAGCTCTACTAGGTAGACCAGAAGGGTTTAGTATTAATGTTAGACAAATAAAAGTTTCAGCGGGTGCTGGATTTATAGTTGCAATTACAGGAGATATAATGACTATGCCGGGTTTACCAGCTAAGCCAGCAGCAAATAATATAGATATTAATGAAGATGGGAAAATAACTGGGTTATTTTAGAATTTTTGCTAGAGGAAAGCAAATTTAGTCAATAGGCAATTGAAAATAGCTCCCTTTAGGGGAGTTATTTTTAATTTATATAAAAGAATATATATTATATTAATTATTTAAAGTAGGTTTGATTGCAGTAATAAATTATTTGTGTTAAAATCTCTAGAGTACAAAAAACGAAAATAAAAGAAAAATAGAAAGAAGATGAGAAAAAAGATGATAGAAAGAAAAGACATACGAAACATAGCAATTATTGCCCACGTAGATCATGGAAAAACTACACTTGTAGATCAGTTATTAAGACAGAGCGGAGTATTTAGAGAAAATGAAGTACTGCAAGAGAGAGTAATGGACTCTAATTCCATAGAGAAAGAAAGAGGAATTACAATTCTTGCTAAAAATACATCAATTATGTATAAGGATGCAAAAATTAATATTATCGACACGCCAGGACACGCGGACTTTGGTGGTGAGGTTGAGCGTATTATGAAAATGGTAGACGGAGTACTTCTTTTAGTTGATGCTAAGGAAGGTCCAATGCCACAAACAAGATTCGTTTTAAAGAAAGCCCTTCAACAAGGTTTAAAATCCATTGTAGTTGTAAATAAGATAGATCGTCCAGAGGCAAGTCCACATGAAGTAATAGATCAAGTGCTAGATTTATATATATCTTTAGATGCTTCAGAGGATCAAATGGAATTCCCTATAGTATATGCTTCTGCAAAAAATGGATTCGCTAAATATGAGTTAGATGAAGAAAGTGATAATATGATTCCGTTATTTGAAAGCATAATGGAAAATATTCCATATCCAACTGGGGATGAGGAGGATGGTCTTCAACTTTTAATCTCATCGATAGATTATGACAAATATACTGGAAGAATAGGTATAGGAAGAATTGAAAGAGGAAGTATAACTAAAGGCCAACAAGCAGTTAGAATAGAGAGAGATGGGAAAATCACTCAGGTTAAAGTTGCAAATCTATATACTTTTGACGGATTAAACCGTGTAGAAGGTCAAGATGCAACTGTAGGGGATATTGTTGCAATATCCGGAATTGAAAATTTAAATATTGGAGACACAATATGTTCTGTTGATAAGCCAGAGGCACTTGATTCAATCGAAATTGATGAACCTACTATTTCTATGACCTTTATGGTTAACGATAGTCCATTTGCAGGTAAAGAAGGAAAGTTTGTAACAAGTAGACATTTAAAAGACAGATTAGAAAGAGAGCTACTTTCAAATGTAGCCATGAGATTAGAGGAAATATCTACTGATAGCTTCAGAGTATTAGGTAGAGGAGAACTTCATATTTCTATCCTTATTGAAACTATGAGAAGAGAAGGATATGAGTTTGCAGTTTCTAGACCTGAAGTAATTATGAAAAGAACTGAAGAAGGGCTACTAGAGCCAATTGAAAGACTATATGTTGAGGTTCCTGAAGAAAATGCAAGTACAGTTATAGATAAGATAAGCCAAAGAAAAGGCGAAATGCAGAATATGGAGCCGGTTGGTGACATGATGAAGCTTGAGTTTTTAATTCCAGCCAGGGGGCTTATTGGTTACCGTTCTGAGTTTTTAACAGATACAAAAGGATATGGAGTACTACACCACTTATTTGAAGGTTTCGAAAAGCACAAGGGAGAAATTAAAGCTAGAAATAGAGGATCTCTAGTAGCCCATGAAACTGGCACTGCTGTAGCCTATGGATTATTCAATGCTCAAGAAAGAGGAAGAATATTTATTGGTCCTGGAGTAGAGGTTTATGAGGGTATGGTAGTTGGAGAGAGCTCTAGAGCCGAAGATATAGTAGTAAATGTTTGTAAGAGAAAACAAATGACTAACGTTCGTGCATCTGGTTCTGATGATGCATTGAAGCTAGTTCCACCGGTTAAGCTTTCATTAGAGCAGTCTCTAGAATTTATTGGAGATGATGAACTAGTTGAAGTGACACCTCAAAGTATACGACTTAGAAAGAAAATTTTAGATAAAACTGCGAGGAGTAGAAGCCAAAGAACTAATGTTTAGTCATGATAAATTGCTCGTTAAGAGGTGAGAGTTTTGAATGATAAAAGCTTAAGAGTTTTAGAATATTATAAAATAATAGATAGACTTAGGGAGAAATGCGTATCTCATTTAGGTCAAGGCTTAGTGGATGAACTAAAGCCAGTATTTAATGTAAGTGAAATCAAAAAAATGCAGCAGGAAACCAGTGAGGCTCAGGGTATTTTAATACAGCGCGGAAATGTGCCTCTATCTGGTATTTATGATGTATTACAGCTTGTTAGATTAACTGAGATAGGTTCTTATTTGAACCCGTCTCAGCTACTAACATTAAAGCAAACTTTGGCAGTTGCTAGGAGATTAAAGTCCTTTTTAAAAGAGGGGGAAAATACAAATTTTCCGATCCTTTCAGGCTTAATTTCGAATTTAAATCAGTTTAAAAACATAGAAGATACAATTGAGAGATGTATAATTAGTGAAAGTGAAATTTCAGATAATGCTAGTCCTATACTTAGGGATATTAGAAGAACTATAATAAATAAAAATGATTCTATAAAAGGTAAGCTGAACAGTATAGTTACATCTCCTTCTTATCAAAAATATTTACAAGACACTATAATAACAATTAGGCAGGATAGATATGTAGTGCCAGTAAAACAGGAGTATAGAGCTAATGTTCCTGGTCTTGTACATGACCAATCTTCCAGTGGAGCAACTTTATTTATTGAGCCTATGGCTATAGTGGAACTTAACAATCAATTAAAGGAGCTAAGGCTAAAGGAAAAGGCAGAAATAGAACGTATTCTAATGGAAATTTCCGCTGAAATAGCTCAATACGGTACGGAAATAAAGGCTAATCAAAGTATTTTAAAGGAATTAGATTTTATTATTGCCAAAGGGAAACTAGCCTTAGATATGAAGGGCATAGAACCTGAAATTAATAGAGATAAAAGAATTAGAATAAAAAATGGTCGTCATCCCCTTATTAATTCTAAGGATGTTGTTCCAACAAATATTTGGTTAGGCGAGGATTTTAATATTTTAGTTATTACAGGTCCAAATACTGGGGGTAAGACTGTAACCCTTAAAACTGTAGGGTTACTAACTCTGATGGCCCAAAGTGGTTTGCATGTTCCTGCGGATTATGGAACAAAACTTTCTATTTTTGATGAAGTCTTTGCAGACATTGGAGATGAGCAAAGTATTGAGCAAAGCTTAAGTACCTTTTCGTCCCATATGACTAATATAGTAAATATACTAAGCAACGTAACCAGTAATTCTCTAGTTTTATTCGATGAACTGGGGGCTGGGACTGACCCAACTGAAGGGGCAGCCTTAGCTATGTCTATATTGGACCATTTGAAGAAACTTGGAACTACTGTTATTGGAACAACACATTATAGTGAGTTAAAGCATTATGCTTTAGTTAATGAAAGGGTAGAAAATGCTTCTGTGGAATTCGATGTAGAGACCCTAAGGCCTACATATAGACTTCTAATCGGAGTACCAGGAAAATCTAATGCCTTTGAAATTTCAAGCAAGTTAGGTCTACCTAACTTTATAATAGATAGCGCTAGGCAACTGCTTACTAAGGAAACCGTTGAATTTGAAGAGCTATTGCAGAAAATCGAAAGAAATAAAGTAGAGAGTGAAAAAGAAAAGAGCCAAAGTGAGCGTTTAAGACAAGAGGCTGAAAAACTTTATGATAACTATTTAGATAAGAAGCAAAAGATGGACGAACAGCGAGATAAAATAGTTAGAGAAGCTAGAAGAGAGGCATCTCAAATATTGAAAGAAGCTAAAAAAGAAGCAGAGGAAATAATTACGGAATTAAGACAGCTCAAGCTTGAACAGGAAGAAAAGGAAATTAATAAAAAAATAGAGGCATCTAAGTTAAGATTAAAAGCGAAGGCCGAAAGTTTAGAGGAAATAATAGAAGATAGTCTATTTAGTAAAAAGACTAGTAAACCACCTCAAAATTTAAAAACTGGCGAGGCAGTAAAAGTACTATCCTTAAATCAAATTGGGTATGTGGTTGAACCACCTAATAAGAATAATGAAGTATTAGTTCAAATCGGAATTATGAAGATGAATATACCTCTAGATAATTTACTAAGGGCAGATGAAGAGAAAACTGCACAAAAAACCGGAGTAGGAAGAATTGTTAAAAATAAGGCAGATAAAGTTAAATCAGAAGTAGATGTTAGAGGGAAAAATTTGGAAGAATCTATGCTTGAAATAGATAAATATTTAGATGATGCATACATTGCTGGATTACAGGAAGTAACACTTATACACGGAGTAGGTACAGGTGTATTAAAGGCTGGAATTAAGCAGATGCTAAAAAAACATAAGCACGTAAAGGATTATAGAGAGGGTGCTTATGGTGAGGGTGGACAAGGGGTAACTATTGTACAGCTAAAATAAAGGAGATAATATCATATGGAAATGATATTAGTAAGTGCTTGTTTACTAGGTGTAAACTGTAAGTATGATGGCAAAAATAATTATAATAGAGAACTTGTTGATCTTCTTAATGGAAAGGCCATAGTCCCTGTGTGTCCTGAACAATTAGGTGGATTAACTACCCCTAGAATTGCAGCTGAAATACAAAATGGAGACGGATCAGATGTAGTTGAAAATTCATTTAAGGTTTTAACAAAAGAAGGAGTTGATGTTTCTGAGGCATTTATAAAGGGTGCCAAGGAAACCCTCTACATAGCAATGAGTATGTGTATAACTCAGGCATTTTTAAAGGCTAAAAGCCCTTCCTGTGGCTCTGGCAAAATATATGATGGAACCTTCTCTGGAGTCTTACGCAGTGGAGATGGTGTTACTACATATCTACTGAAAAAAAATGGAATAAAAGTCTTTACTGAAAATGACTTTCTAATAGAATAGACCTATATTGATTGATTTAAAGCATTTCTTATGATATATTATTGGAAATATGAGGTTAGAACGGAGGCAATCTAATGATAGATTTTAAAGAACAGTTAAGTGTACTGCTAAAGGAATATATAGCAGATATGGATAGTAGTGAAATATATTCAATGATTGAAATTCCACCAAATAGTGCTATGGGTGATTTTGCATTTCCTTGCTTTAAACTAGCTAAAACTTTAAGAAAAGCTCCTCAAATGATTGCAACAGAGTTAGTTGAAAGCATTAAACTACCTGAAGGCTTTGAAAACGTAAAAAATGAAGGTGCTTATTTAAATTTCTTTGTTGATAGACAATTTTACATAAACGAGGTTATTAAAGAAGTTATAGAGCTAGGGCCTAAATTTGGTTCTAAGTCTACTGGAAATGGGAAAACAATTTGCATAGATTATTCTGCACCTAATATTGCAAAGCCTTTTCATGTAGGTCATCTAAGATCAACTGTTATAGGTAATGCCCTTTATAGAATAAATGAGTTTTTAGGCTATAAATGTGTAGGTATTAATCACCTAGGTGATTGGGGTACTCAATTTGGTAAAGTTATTGTAGCTTATAAAAATTGGGGAGTTAAGGAAGAGATTGAAAGAGAGCCTATTAGTACATTATTAAACTTATATGTAAAATTCCATGATGAAGCTGAAATCAGACCTGAATTAGAGGATGAAGCTAGAGGTTGGTTTGTAAAAATGGAGCAAGGTGCTGAAGAGGCTCTAGAGTTATGGAGATGGTTTAGCTCTGAGACAATTAAGGAGTTAAAGAAAATATATAGATTATTAGGGGTTACATTCGATTACTATACAGGTGAAAGCTTTTATAATGATAAAATCGAAGGTGTTTTAAGTGAACTAAGAGAAAAAGAGCTGCTAAAAGAAAGTGAAGGAGCAACTATTATTGATTTAGAACAATATAGTATGCCGCCATGTTTAGTACAAAAGAAAGACGGAAGTACCCTGTATGCAACTAGGGATATTGCAGCAGCCCTCTATAGAAAGGCCAACTTTGATTTTGATAAGTGTATTTACGTTACAGATTACTCTCAAAATCTACACTTTTCACAATGGTTCAAGGTTATTGAATTAATGGGACATAGTTGGGCAAAGGATCTTATTCATGTTCCATTCGGTAGAGTAACCCATGAGGGAAGAAGAATTCAAACTAGAAAAGGTACAGTTGTTCTTTTAGAAGAAGTTTTAACTGGAGCGATTGATAGGGTAAGAGAAATAGTTGAAGAGAAAAATCCAAACCTAAATAATAAAGAAGAGATTGCTAAGTCCGTAGGTGTAGGGGCTGTCATATTTAATGACCTGAGTAATAACAGAATTAAAGACATATCTTTCTCTTGGGATACAGCATTTAGCTTTGAGGGTGAAACTGGTCCATATGTACAATATACCCACGCTAGGGCATGTAGTGTATTAAGAAAAGCTAACTTAGAAATTGACATAGATGTTAATATGTCTTTATTGAAAGATGATATTACTTTAGAAGTTATTAAAAACATTCAACAGTTCCCAGAAGTCATTGTAGATGCCCAAAGAAAAAATGAGCCATCTATAATAACAAGACATATAATTGATTTAGCCCAAGCATTCAATAGATTCTATAATGAGCACCAAATTTTAGTAGAGGATCAAGAGTTGAAAAAGGCTAGAGTTCTTGTTGTGGCTACAGCAAGACAAGTAATAGAAATCGGTCTTAATCTTTTAGGAATAGTAGCACCAGAGGAAATGTAGGAATAGAAAAAGGCAAGTCATCAAAGAAAATACTTTGGTGATTTGCCTTAAAATTTATGAATGAAAAAAGCTTTCTATTTTTGTAAGTATGAGATAAATTCTTCCTCAGAAGAGTTACATAGAATACTTAATTGTCTAACTATTGCATCTTTAAGCTCGCCAAAGGAAGAGATATTTGTTTTTTCTCCAGTATATTCAAGTGCTTTAATTATCATAAGCATATCGTGTTTCGAAATTTCTTCTATAGATATTTTTGAGAATTGTTCCATTAAGTATATCTCCTTTCGTTTTATCTACATACTTATTCTACAACAATGCCAAAAAACCTGCATGTTTCTACAAATTTTTTAAAAAATAAAAACACATGGTTCAACATCTAACCATGTGTGTAAAACTAAGCAGCATTTTTTAAGTTTAATTTTGCAATAGCTTGAGTAATTATAAAGAGTGCTACTGATGAAGATGCGAGAACTGAACTCTCTAAGTCATTTTCTAAGCTTTCGCCTCTATTAGTATACTCTAGGTGTAAAGTTTCTAAATAGTCTTTTATAGAGATATTGTTATTTGTATAAAATATATGGGCTGTGTCAGTAAGATCAATTTTTTTGTCGAAGGATTTAAAAAGTTTATGAAGGTTGTTCTCGTATTTCATATGCTGCAAGAAATTATTTTTATAAGTTGCCCTGTCGTTGTGAGGTACACAAAAATAATCAGCTATAAAATGAGTAACAACTCCAATATTTGTTGAAACTAATTTCATAAATTGAACGTTTGGAACAAGACTGAATTTAGATAATTCATTAATTTCATCACAAATATAGTCAAAAGTATTCGGTTTAAAGTGAGCTAGTTTTGCTAAATGAGGAGCAATATCTGGTTTTATACTGCCGTATGTTAAACTGCTTTTGTTAAGATTAACTCCAAGAAGCTCACTTACATGATGATGTACATGTTGTGAAATAATTCTATGGGTTTGTGGAAACATTTAATACCACCTTTCTAAGATTCGAAAAACTATATATAGTATATGCAAATTATATTCTAATAGAGATAACATTACAATACAGTTTACATAAAATTAACCCAAATTACAAGTTTTTAACAATAAAAAACTGTTATTGAAATACACTGACTATTAGTATAACATGAATTATAGCAATATAGAAATGAATATTTTACTATTTTATTCAGAAAGAGGATGAATAATGAATATAATTTTAACTGCAATAAATGCAAAGTATATTCACACAAACATTGCAATTAGGTATCTTAAGGGTATGGTTAAGGATATCGTAAAGGATGTTAAAATAAAAGAATACACTATAAATAATAGTATGCAATATATTTTAAGTGAACTGTATAAAGAAAGGCCCGATGTCCTTTGTTTTTCTTGCTATATATGGAATATAGAGCTTGTTTTAAATTTATGTAAACATATAAAAATGATTTTGCCGGATACCTTAATAATTTTAGGTGGTCCTGAAGTGTCATATGATACAATAGAGCTAATGAATAATAACGATAGTATAGATATTGTTATAGTTGGAGAAGGGGAACAAACCTTTAAACATTTAGTTGAATGTTTAATCAATGATGGGGATTTCACTGAAGTTCCAAACTTGGTGTATAGGGCTAAGGGAGAAGTGTTTTTGACAAGTACTGGTTGTTATGAATTGGATATGGATTTATTACCCTTTCCCTATGAACTTGAAGGATTTAATCCTGACAAAATTGTATATTATGAAAGCTCTAGGGGTTGTCCATTTAACTGTCAGTATTGCCTGTCTTCTTCAACTGAGGGATTAAGGTTTATGAGTATTAATAGGGTGAAGAAGGATTTAAAGCATTTTCTAGACATGAATGTAAAACAAGTTAAGTTTGTTGATAGGACATTTAATGCTAACAAAAAGATTTCGATTGAAATAATTAAGTTTATTTTGGAGCATAACAATAAAAAAACAAATTTTCATTTTGAAATTGCTGCAGATATATTAGATAAAGAAATACTAGACTTAGTAAGAACTTCACCAGTAGGATTGTTTCAATTTGAAATAGGAGTACAATCTACAAATGAAGAAACACTTTCTATTATTCAAAGAAAGATGGATTTTGAGCTAGTAAAGAAAAATGTAAATACAATAAGTAGTTTTAAAAATATTCATCAACATTTAGATTTAATAGTTGGATTACCGAAGGAAGACTATTTTAGCTTTCGAAAGTCATTTGATGATGTATTTTCCCTTAGACCGGATAAACTTCAGTTGGGATTTTTGAAGTTGTTAAAAGGGTCTGGACTTAGAAATAGAGCTCAGGATTTAGGGTACATATATTTAGACTCACCTCCTTATGAAGTACTAGAAACAGAGGTATTATCATATGGGGAGGTTATTAGACTTAAGGGTATTGAGGAAATGGTAGAGACCTACTATAATACTGGAATGTTTAAAAGTACATTAAATTTAATATTAGCAAACTTCTATAAAAGTGCTTTTAAATTTTTTGAAGATTTATATAAGTTTTGGGAAAGAGAAGAGCTGCAGCATGCATTTCATGGGAAGAACCAACTGTATGTTATTCTATATGATTTCTATAATTACATGGGTTTCCATAGGGAAGATTTATTTAAGGAAGTAATGAAATTCGATTATTTAAAAAATAATAAGACTTCCAGTTTGCCTGATATTTTTAACAGAAGCATTGAATTAGATTTTAAAAACAAGTGTCATAAGTTTCTTCAAAGAGAGGAACATATTAAATGTTATTTACCTAATTATATAAATTTACCTGCGAAGCAAATAATCAAAAAGGTGCATTTTGAAATATTTAGCTATGATGTTGGAGAAATTGATAAGGACCCGCAACAACTACATAGTATTAAAGAAAAGGATATCGTAATACTTTTCGACTACGACATGGATAAAATGGCTTTAGACTATTCCAAATGCTATGGAATAGATTATGAAGTCTTTGAAAATGTAGATAATAAAAAGGGGGATTAGTATGGATATTTTAACGGATATTCTTTATACTAACAAAAAAATTATTAAAAATTCTTTTAAAGGGCTTATTGATAACTGGCCGATTATTTTTACTGGTTTGTTTTATTCCTTTGCTACGTTGCTTCTATATATGGTGGCACCTGCATTTGGTATATTAGGAGGTTTACTTTCTGTAATAGTCACAAGTGCATTAATATCAAACTATCTATACTTGCTAAATAGAATAGTTAAAAACAACAGGTTTAGCTTTCATGATTTTAAAGATGGTTTTTCAATATACTTGAGAAAAATTTGGACTATTTTTTTCTTTGGTTATGTAGCTTCCTTAGGTTTAAGATATTTTATTTTACCAATATTACCGATAGGTATATACCCTATAATAAGTCTATTAACTGTAATTGTATTAAATGCCCTACCGGAGTCTATATATCAAAAGTATTATGACCCATGGGAAACTATAACTTACGCAGTTGAATTTATTAAGGAAAATGTAATTGAGTGGGTGGTACCAAATATAATTTTAATAGGTGTTATGTATATAACTACCGGAAACTTATTAACTAACATTTTTAACTACTATATTTCCATATTCACTATATTTACTTCACCGAGTGGAATAGTTTTTTATTTAATTGGTCAGTTATGGTTTTCGTATATGATGATATATAGAGGGTTTTTATTTGAATTATTAAGTACTAGTACTAGAAGAAAAAGATTATTTATGAGAGAGTTTTAAATGTGTAAAGGGTATAGGTATTAATGCTATATCCTTTTTTTTACGGTTGTATCTATTAAGAAGGATATTAAAGTTAATAATAGAATAATATAAAATGGTTGGACAAAAAAGTTTTTACAAGGGGTGTGTATATGATTAGAAAACTTGATGATTTGCTAAAAAAAGCACAGGAGCAAAAAACCATGAGGCTAGCAGTTGCTGCTGCCCACGATGAGGATGTGCTTCAGTCAATTCAGGATGCATTTGATGCAGGAATAGTAGAACCTATTTTAATTGGGGATCTAGAAAAGATGCAATCAATTGCAAAGGAATTGGAAGTCGATTTAACTAAGTTCAAGGTAGTGGATATTGCAGATTTCGAAGCTGCCGCAATAGAGGCTGCTAGATTAGTATCAACTGGGGAAGCGGATTTTTTAATGAAGGGTATACTAGACACTTCCATTTTACTAAAGGCAGTTTTAAAGAAAGATTTTGGTTTAAGGACAGACAACTTAATAAGTCATGTATTAATTTATGAACCACCTACTTATCATAAGCTTCTAACTGTTACTGATGGTGGAATGAATATTACTCCGTCTTTAGATGAAAAAGCGTCGATTTTACAAAATGCAGTTGATTGTTTAAAAGCAATGGGACGTGAAGAAATTAAAGTAGCATGCATTGCTGCAAAAGAAAAAGTAAGTGATAAAATGCAAGCAACCTTAGATGGGGCTGAGCTTAAAAAATATAGTTTAGAAGGCCGTTTTGGTCCAGGAGTAATAGTGGAAGGACCTATTGCCTTTGATTTAGCCGTAAGTACAGAGGCAGCTAAGATCAAAAATTATGAAAGTGATGTATCAGGTGATGCAGATGTACTTTTAGTACCTACTATAGAAGTAGGGAATGGTATAGGAAAGTCCCTAACATATATGGCTAATGCAAAATCTGCGGGTATAATTATGGGAGCTAGGGTTCCTGTAGTATTAGTTTCAAGAGCTGATAGTGCAGAAACTAAGTTGTATTCCATAGCACTAGGAAGTTTGATTTCTGCTAAGGCATAAAAACTAAATATAAACTAGTTGGGGGGAAAATAGATGAAACATTTACTTACAGGAAATGAAGCTATTGCCCGTGGTGCATACGAAGCAGGTGTAACGGTGGCTGCGGCCTATCCAGGAACACCAAGCACTGAAATTTTGGAAAATACAGCTAAGTATAAAGAGATATATAGTGAGTGGTCTCCAAATGAGAAAGTAGCTATGGAAGTTGCAATTGGGGCATCGATTGCAGGAGCTAGATCTATGGCTGCCATGAAACATGTTGGTGTTAACGTTGCTGCTGATCCTTTATTCACCTATGCTTATACAGGAGTCAATGGAGGATTTGTATTTATTTCAGCTGATGATCCTGGTATGCACAGTTCTCAAAACGAACAAGATAATCGTTATTTTGCTAAAATGTCTAAGATCGCTATGCTTGAACCAAGTGATAGTCAAGAAGCTAAGGATTTTATGATTGAAGGCTTTCGCATAAGTGAAGAATTTGATGTAGTAGTAATGTTGAGATTAACAACTAGAATATGTCATAGTAAAACTTTAGTAGAGTTTGGTGAACGTGAAGAATTTAAGATGAAGGAGTATAAGAAGAATATTCCTAAATTTGTTGCTACTCCTGTGAATGCTCGAGGTTTACATGTAAAGCTTGAAGATAAGCTTAAAAAATTAGAGGAGTTTAGCAATAATACTCCACTGAATAAAATTGAGTGGGGCAATAAAAAAATTGGTATTGTAACCTCAGGGGTTTCATACCAATACGCAAAAGAAGTATTTGGTGAAGATGTTTCCTATTTTAAAGTAGGATTTAGTCACCCATTACCTATGAAAAAGATTAAAGAATTTGCTTCGCAAGTTGAAACTCTGTATGTTATAGAAGAGCTGGAACCATATATGGAAGAGCAAATGAAGGCAGCGGGGATTAATTGTATTGGAAAAGAAAAGATTCCTTTAATAGGAGAACTCAATCCAGATATTATCGCCAAAGCCATGAAGGGTGAAGAAAGGGAGCTTTTAGATGTTGATATTTCTTTAGCTGCCCCAAGACCACCTATTATGTGTGCTGGATGCCCTCATAGGGGAATATTCTACGTACTTTCTAGAAAGAAAAATGTTATGGTAAGTGGTGACATTGGATGCTATACATTGGGTTCAGTCGAACCGCTATATGCAATGGATACATGTATATGTATGGGTTCTAGTGTAAGTGCTGGCCATGGAGCTCAGGTTGCATTTGATTTTAATAACATTAAAAAGAAGGTTGTAGGTGTTATTGGAGATTCAACATTCTTTCATTCGGGCATAACTGGGTTGCTTGATATTGTATATAATAGGGGAAATGCCTTGACGATTATACTAGATAACCGAATTACAGGAATGACTGGTCATCAGGAAAATCCAGGATCAGGGTATACTTTAATGGGAGACAAAGCACCAATAATAAATATTCCTAAATTAGTAGAGGCCTGTGGGATAAAAAATATCAAAGTTATTAATCCACTGAATATTAAAGATACAGAAAAAATAGTTGACGAGGCACTAAGTAGTGATGAAGCAAGCGTTATAATTACAAAGTGGCCATGTGTACTTAAGAAATTTACAGAAGAAGACATTGAGGAATTCGGTAATGAGAGAGTGCTCTGTAAAGTAAATGAAGAAACTTGTAAGACTTGTAGAATTTGCGGTAAGGTAGGCTGTCCTGCTATTTCTTTTAATGATAAGGCGTATATAGACGAGAACATGTGTGTTGGATGTCATGTTTGCATGCAAGTATGTCCATTTGAAGCTATAGAAAAGGCAGGTGTTTAAATTATGTTAAGTGTTGACACAAAAAATATACTGTTAGTTGGTGTAGGGGGACAAGGTATTATTTTAGCGAGTAAAATTTTATCCTTAGGTCTAATTTCTGCGGGATATGACACTAAGATGTCAGAAGTTCATGGTATGGCCCAGAGGGGCGGAAGTGTAACGACGCAAGTAAGGTATGGCAATAAAGTTTACTCACCGATAATAGGTAGGGGGCAGGCTGATATTATTGTTGCTTTTGAGAAGATGGAATCTCTACGTTGGTTAGACTATTTAAAACCTACTGGTAAAGTTGTCATAAATGATTTTGTTATACCATCTCTCCCGACTTTAATAGGTAGCGCTACTTATACACAAAACGCTATAGATGTTGTGCAGGATATTGTAAGAGAAAGAACTATTGTTATTAAAGCTGGAGATATTGCTAAAGAGCTCGGGGATATAAAAACTCAAAATATAGTTTTGTTGGGCTCACTAATTAAAGCTGTAGGGTTAGAGCATCTAAATTGGGCAAATACTATAAGAGAGTCTGTAAAAGAAGAATTGGTAGAGCCAAATCTAAAGGCTATCGAAGCGGGTATTAGGGCTGTGAAGTAGAAATGAATTGAAACAAGATGGGCACTTGCTAAAGTAGGTGCTCATTTTATTTCATAAAATATTTGTTGAATATTAATTTTAAAAGTATGAATAAATCTTTGTGCAATTGATTAAACTAGACTTTGTAGCCATAATTAGTAATGAATATATATAAAATATAAAAAAAGGTATTGACCTATATAAACAAAAATGCTAATATTATTTTCCGGCCAAATTAGGCGAGGGGTAAGGCATAAGTTTAAACATAAAGAAATAAAAAGGTATATTGGACCAGTTGACAAAATTAAAAATAAATGTTATGATATACTAGTCGAAAAAACGACATTTAATGACACTAACAGGAAATAATAAGCAGTTGACATAATAGGTTAAAAATGATACATTAGATAAGTCGCCAAAAGCGGCAGATAAAAAAGGTCTTTGAAAACTAAACAGTATAGAAAGCCAGCAAGAAAAAAAGCATCAAAAAGATGCAACCCAGAAATTTTTAATTAAGAGTTTGATCCTGGCTCAGGATGAACGCTGGCGGCGTGCCTAACACATGCAAGTCGAGCGAGGAGGAGGAAGCTTGCTTCCAAATCCTAGCGGCGGACGGGTGAGTAACGCGTGGGCAACCTACCCTATGCAGGGGGATAACATTGGGAAACCAGTGCTAATACCGCATAAAGCCGATTAGGGGCATCCCTAAATGGTCAAAGAACTTCGGCATAGGATGGGCCCGCGTCTGATTAGTTAGTTGGTAAGGTAATGGCTTACCAAGACGATGATCAGTAGCCGACCTGAGAGGGTGACCGGCCACACTGGAACTGAGACACGGTCCAGACTCCTACGGGAGGCAGCAGTGGGGAATATTGCACAATGGGGGAAACCCTGATGCAGCAACGCCGCGTGAGCGAAGAAGGCCTTCGGGTCGTAAAGCTCTGTCCTAAGGGAAGATAATGACGATGCATTAGGAGGAAGCCCCGGCTAACTACGTGCCGCCAGCCGCGGTAATACGTAGGGGGCAAGCGTTATCCGGAATCACTGGGCGTAAAGGGTGCGTAGGCGGCCAAACAAGTCAGGGTGAAAGGCTACGGCTCAACCGTAGTAAGCCTTTGAAACTGTTTGGCTTGAGTGCAGGAGAGGAGAGTGGAATTCCTAGTGTAGCGGTGAAATGCGTAGATATTAGGAGGAACACCAGTGGCGAAGGCGACTCTCTGGACTGTAACTGACGCTGAGGCACGAAAGCGTGGGGAGCAAACAGGATTAGATACCCTGGTAGTCCACGCCGTAAACGATGAGTGCTAGGTGTTGGAGGGAGACCTTCAGTGCCGGAGCTAACGCATTAAGCACTCCGCCTGGGGAGTACGCTCGCAAGAGTGAAACTCAAAGGAATTGACGGGGACCCGCACAAGCGCGGAGCATGTGGTTTAATTCGAAGCAACGCGAAGAACCTTACCTGGACTTGACATCCTTTAGACAGAACCTTAACTGGTTCCTTCTCTTCGGAGACTGAAGTGACAGGTGGTGCATGGTTGTCGTCAGCTCGTGTCGTGAGATGTTGGGTTAAGTCCCGCAACGAGCGCAACCCTTATCTTTAGTTGCCAAGACTTAGGGTGGGCACTCTAGAGAGACTGCCGGGGATAACTCGGAGGAAGGTGGGGATGACGTCAAATCATCATGCCCCTTATGTTCAGGGCTACACACGTGCTACAATGGCCGATACAAAGGGCGGCAAGAGAGTGATCTTAAGCAAATCCCATAAAGTCGGTCCAGTTCGGATTGTGGGTCAAACTCGCCCACATGAAGTCGGAGTTGCTAGTAATCGCGAATCAGAATGTCGCGGTGAATGCGTTCCCGGGTCTTGTACACACCGCCCGTCACACCATGGGAGTCGGAAGCACCCGAAGCCGCTACTTAACCAGAAATGGAGAGAGTCGTCGAAGGTGAAGTCGATGACTGGGGTGAAGTCGTAACAAGGTAGCCGTATCGGAAGGTGCGGTCGATCACCTCCTTTCTAAGGAGAAAAGCTTCTATACTGTTTAGTTTTGAGAGACCTTCGATGAAGGTTTTTTCAAAAAAGAAGTAATTTAATATGAAGCTCAGCTAATGCTGAGTATTACAAACTACACCAAATTAAAATTTGGGAAGTTGTAACATGGGGGCGTAGCTCAGTTGGGAGAGCACCTGCCTTGCAAGCAGGGGGTCAGGAGTTCGACTCTCCTCGTCTCCACCACAAACAAATGCCATCAAGTACCAATTGACATGAAGATAAAAAGATGGTAATATAGTATTCCGGCCAAAAGGCAGGAAGAACAAGTGTTCTTTGAAAACTGCAAAGTGAGAAATAAAGTTAAGTAAAGAAATTTACAAGCATCTTTTAAAGGTCAAGCTAGTAAGGGCAAAGGGAGGATGACTTGGCACCAGGAGCCGAAGAAGGACGTGGTAAGCTGCGAAAAGCTACGGGGAGCCGCAAGCAGGCAAAGATCCGTAGATGTCCGAATGGGGAAACCCACTTGAAGTAATATTCAAGTATCTGCTAGTGAATAAATAGCTAGTAGAGGGGATACCAGGGGAACTGAAACATCTAAGTACCCTGAGGAGTAGAAAGAAAAATCGATTCCCTAAGTAGTGGCGAGCGAAAAGGGATAAGCCCAAACCGAAAGTTTACTTTCGGGGTTGAGGACATAGCAAAAAAGGAGAGGTATCGTAGTAGAAGATGACTGGAAAGTCAGGCCAAAGAGGGTAAAAGCCCCGTATACGAAACGAGAAGACTCTAAGCTATGATCCAGAGTACCACGGGACACGTGAAACCCTGTGGGAAGCAGGGGGGACCACCCCCCAAGGCTAAATACTACCTGGTGACCGATAGCGCATAGTACCGTGAGGGAAAGGTGAAAAGAACCCCGGGAGGGGAGTGAAATAGAACCTGAAACCCTTTGCTTACAAGCTGTGGGAGCACGTTAAAGTGTGACCGCGTACTTTTTGTAGAACGGGCCAACGAGTTATGATATGTAGCAAGGTTAAGGACTAAAGGTCCGGAGCCGAAGCGAAAGCGAGTCTTAATAGGGCGAAAGTTGCATGTCATAGACCCGAAACCGAGCGACCTACCCATGGGCAGGATGAAGCGGAAGTAAAATTTCGTGGAGGTCCGAACCAATTGACGTTGAAAAGTCACTGGATGACCTGTGGGTAGAGGTGAAATTCCAATCGAGCTCGGAGATAGCCGGTTCTCGCCGAAATAGCTTTAGGGCTAGCCTCGATTAAATGAGTTACGGAGGTAGAGCACTGAATGACCTAGGCCTTCACCGGTTACCAAAGTCTATCAAACTCCGAATGCCGTAAACTTAAGATCGGGAGTCAGACTACGAGTGATAAGATCCGTGGTCAAGAGGGAAAGAGCCCAGACCATCGGCTAAGGTCCCAAAGTATACGTTAAGTGGAAAAGGATGTGGGATTGCATAGACAACCAGGATGTTGGCTTAGAAGCGACCATACATTTAAAGAGTGCGTAATAGCTCACTGGTCGAGTGATCCTGCGCCGAAAATGTCCGGGGCTCAAACGTATCACCGAAGCTATGGATGTAGAAATACATGGTAGGCGAGCGTTCTATGTGGGTAGAAGCTATACCGGAAGGAGTAGTGGACTGCATAGAAGTGAGAATGTTGGCATGAGTAGCGAGAGGCAGGTGAGAATCCTGCCCGTCGAAAGCCTAAGGTTTCCTGAGGAAGGTTCGTCCGCTCAGGGTAAGTCGACCTAAGCCGAGGCCAAGTGGCGTAGGTGATGGACAACAGGTTGAAATTCCTGTACCACCAAGAATCGTTTGAGAGAAGGGGGACACAGGAGGATAGGTCAAGCGCACCGTTGGTTGAGTGCGTCTAAGCAGGTAGGGAGAAAAGGCAGGCAAATTCGCTTTTTCATAGATCCCGAGATGTGATGGGGAGCGAAAAATAAGTAGCGAAGTGACTGAATCCAAACTGTCGAGAAAAGCCTCTATCGAGATTTAAGGTGCCCGTACCGCAAACCGACACAGGTAGGCGAGGAGAGAATCCTAAGACGAACGGGAGAAGCATTGTTAAGGAACTCGGCAAAATGACCCCGTAACTTCGGGAGAAGGGGTGGGGATGTGTGAAGGCTTCGCGCCGTAAGCATAACCCGGCCGCAGAGAATAGGTCCAAGCGACTGTTTAGCAAAAACATAGGTCTCTGCTAAGTCGAAAGACGACGTATAGGGGCGACGCCTGCCCGGTCTTTGGAAGGTTAAGGGAAGTGTTAGGGTTAAGCTCGAAGCACAGAACTTAAGCCCCAGTAAACGGCGGCCGTAACTATAACGGTCCTAAGGTAGCGAAATTCCTTGTCGGGTAAGTTCCGACCCGCACGAAAGGCGTAACGATTTGGACGCCGTCTCAACAATGCACCCGGTGAAATTGTAATACCAGTGAAGATGCTTGGTTACCCGCGACAGGACGGAAAGACCCCGTGGAGCTTTACTGCAACTTGACATTGGATTTTGATACTACATGTACAGAATAGGTGGGAGACTAAGATACTAGGACGCCAGTCTTGGAGGAGTCGACGTTGGGATACCACTCTTGTATTATTGAAGTTCTAACCATGAGCCATGATCTGGTTTTGGGACACTGTCAGGTGGGCAGTTTGACTGGGGCGGTCGCCTCCTAAAGAGTAACGGAGGCGCTCAAAGGTTCCTCAAGACGGTCGGAAATCGTGCGAAGAGTGTAAAGGCAGAAGGGAGCTTGATTGCGAGACAAACAGGTCGAGCAAGGACGAAAGTCGGACTTAGTGATCCGGCACCGAGTGGAAGGGCCATCGCTCAACGGATAAAAGCTACCCCGGGGATAACAGGCTTATCTCCCCCAAGAGTCCACATCGACGGGGAGGTTTGGCGACCTCGATGTCGGCTCATCACATCCTGGGGTCAAGTAGGTCCCAAGGGTTGGGCTTCGCCCATTAAAGTGGTACGCGAGCTGGGTTCAGAACGTCGTGAGACAGTTCGGTCCCTATCCGTCGCGGGCGCAGGAAATTTGAGAGGAGCTCCTTAGTACGAGAGGACCGGGATGGACGTACCGGCCGGTGCACCAGTTGTTCCGCCAGGAGCACAGTGGGTAGCTAAGTACGGAAGGGATAAGTCTTTGAAGGCATCTAAGCACGAAGCCCCCTCAAGATAAGATTTCCCACCCGAAAGGGGTAAGACCCCAGAGAGACTATCTGGTAGATAGGTCGGAGGTGTAAGTGCAGTAATGCATTAAGGCGACCGATACTAATAGGTCGAGGGCTTGACCAAAAAGATGAAAGCTTTAAAATCTCACTTGTAGTTTTGAGAGAACACTCTCAATAAATCGTGACAATAGCGAAGGGGTCACACCTGTTCCCATACCGAACACAGAAGTTAAGCCCTTCGGCGCCGATGGTACTTGGCGGGCGGCCGCCTGGGAGAGTAGGTCGTTGCGGTTTAGATGTTCCAAAGTAGCTCAATGGTGGAGCAACCGGTCGTTAACCGGTAGGTTGGAGGTTCGAGCCCTCTCTTTGGAGCCATTTATATGCCGAGGTGGCGGAACTGGCAGACGCACGAGGGAAAGGTGAAAAGAACCCCGGGAGGGGAGTGAAATAGAACCTGAAACCCTTTGCTTACAAGTCGTGGGAGCACGTTAAAGTGTGACCGCGTACTTTTTGTAGAACGGGCCAACGAGTTATGATATGTAGCAAGGTTAAGGACTAAAGGTCCGGAGCCGAAGCGAAAGCGAGTCTTAATAGGGCGAAAGTTGCATGTCATAGACCCGAAACCGAGCGACCTACCCATGGGCAGGATGAAGCGGAAGTAAAATTTCGTGGAGGTCCGAACCAATTGACGTTGAAAAGTCACTGGATGACCTGTGGGTAGAGGTGAAATTCCAATCGAGCTCGGAGATAGCTGGTTCTCGCCGAAATAGCTTTAGGGCTAGCCTCGATTAAATGAGTTACGGAGGTAGAGCACTGAATGACCTAGGGGCCTTCACCGGTTACCAAAGTCTATCAAACTCCGAATGCCGTAAACTTAAGATCGGGAGTCAGACTACGAGTGATAAGATCCGTGGTCAAGAGGGAAAGAGCCCAGACCATCAGCTAAGGTCCCAAAGTATACGTTAAGTGGAAAAGGATGTGGGATTGCATAGACAACCAGGATGTTGGCTTAGAAGCAGCCATACATTTAAAGAGTGCGTAATAGCTCACTGGTCGAGTGATCCTGCGCCGAAAATGTCCGGGGCTCAAACGTATCACCGAAGCTATGGATGTAGAAATACATGGTAGGCGAGCGTTCTATGTGGGTAGAAGCTATACCGGAAGGAGTAGTGGACTGCATAGAAGTGAGAATGTTGGCATGAGTAGCGAGAGGCAGGTGAGAATCCTGCCCGTCGAAAGCCTAAGGTTTCCTGAGGAAGGTTCGTCCGCTCAGGGTAAGTCGGGACCTAAGCCGAGGCCAAGTGGCGTAGGTGATGGACAACAGGTTGAAATTCCTGTACCACCAAGAATCGTTTGAGAGAAGGGGGGACACAGGAGGATAGGTCAAGCGCACCGTTGGTTGAGTGCGTCTAAGCAGGTAGGGAGAAAAGGCAGGCAAATTCGCTTTTTCATAGATCCCGAGATGTGATGGGGAGCGAAAAATAAGTAGCGAAGTGACTGAATCCAAACTGTCGAGAAAAGCCTCTATCGAGATTTAAGGTGCGCCCGTACCGCAAACCGACACAGGTAGGCGAGGAGAGAATCCTAAGACGAACGGGAGAAGCATTGTTAAGGAACTCGGCAAAATGACCCCGTAACTTCGGGAGAAGGTATGGTCGGGATGTGTGAAGGCTTCGCGCCGTAAGCATAACCCGGCCGCAGAGAATAGGTCCAAGCGACTGTTTAGCAAAACATAGGTCTCTGCTAAGTCGAAAGACGACGTATAGGGGCTGACGCCTGCCCGGTGCTGGAAGGTTAAGGGGAAGTGTTAGGGTTAAGCTCGAAGCACAGAACTTAAGCCCCAGTAAACGGCGGCCGTAACTATAACGGTCCTAAGGTAGCGAAATTCCTTGTCGGGTAAGTTCCGACCCGCACGAAAGGCGTAACGATTTGGACGCCGTCTCAACAATGCACCCGGTGAAATTGTAATACCAGTGAAGATGCTTTGGTTACCCGCGACAGGACGGAAAGACCCCGTGGAGCTTTACTGCAACTTGACATTGGATTTTGATACTACATGTACAGAATAGGTGGGAGACTAAGATACTAGGACGCCAGTCTTGGAGGAGTCGACGTTGGGATACCACTCTTGTATTATTGAAGTTCTAACCATGAGCCATGATCTGGTTTTGGGACACTGTCAGGTGGGCAGTTTGACTGGGGCGGTCGCCTCCTAAAGAGTAACGGAGGCGCTCAAGGTCCCTCAAAGACGGTCGGAAATCGTGCGAAGAGTGTAAAGGCAGAAGGGAGCTTGATTGCGAGACAAACAGGTCGAGCAAGGACGAAAGTCGGACTTAGTGATCCGGTGGTGAGTGGAAGGAAGGGCCATCGCTCAACGGATAAAAGCTACCCCGGGGATAACAGGCTTATCTCCCCAAGAGTCCACATCGACGGGGAGGTTTGGCGACCTCGATGTCGGCTCATCACATCCTGGGGTCAAGTAGGTCCCCAAGGGTTGGGCCGTTCGCCCATTAAAGTGGTACGCGAGCTGGGTTCAGAACGTCGTGAGACAGTTCGGTCCCTATCCGTCGCGGGCGCAGGAAATTTGAGAGGAGCTGTCCTTAGTACGAGAGGACCGGGATGGACGTACCGCTGGTGCACCAGTTGTTCCGCCAGGAGCACAGCTGGGTAGCTAAGTACGGAAGGGATAAGTGCTGAAGGCATCTAAGCACGAAGCCCCCCTCAAGATAAGATTTCCCACCCGAAAGGGGTAAGACCCCAGAGAGACTATCTGGTAGATAGGTCGGAGGTGTAAGTGCAGTAATGCATTAAGTAAGCGACCGATACTAATAGGTCGAGGGCTTGACCAAAAAAGATGAAAGCTTTAAAATCTCACTTGTAGTTTTGAGAGAACACTCTCAATAAATCGTGACAATAGCGAAGG